>CAYNKA010000001.1:0-367333 GCA_964397655.1 uncultured Spirochaetaceae bacterium
TAGTATGACCAGAGGAGTCATAGCAGAAGTGGCCCGGCAGCTCAGCTCCTTGTTAGATGGACTAAAGCATAATGATATTGATGTATAGAGGAATATGGGACCTGTAATTATTTTTGATAAATCCACTCTTCAATCACTATCGAAAGAAGAAATTCTTTTCGCTGAACGTTATTATTATTTAAATATACTGCCAATATTAATTTTCGAAATAGTATCTGATCTTTCAAAAACCGGGAAACATGATCCAGAAGTATTGACAGCAAATATAGCTTCTAAAATAAGCCCTATTGACTCATCCATAAATGTTGATTACAGAGAAATGATTGTTGGTTCTCTTAACGGACAGAATCCACCTATGGATGGGAGGATGATAATTAATGGTGGCATTCCCTTAAAAGATTCAACTGGTGACATAGGAGTATATTTTGAAGAGCCGCCAGAATTTAAAGCTTTTAGAAGCTGGCAGAAAAAGAAATTTTCAGAATTTGATCACGAATTTGCTAAGGCATTTAGAAAATATAAAGATTCCTTTAATCTTCAGAAATTAAACGAGAATGCCTTAGGGCTTAAGAATTTCTGGAAAGAAGTAATTAGCCCAGAAACGGCAAAAGAAGCCGCAATGCATTTTGTGCAAAATAATAATCCTGATTTTGTAATTGATAGTATTTATAGATTCTTCAATATTCCTATATCATACAAGACATCTTCCATGCGTATTTGGCAAAATAAAGGTAGACCACCGCTAAATATTTACTGTCCATATGCCCTTCATTGTTTCAGTGTTGCAGTTACATTGATTATAGGCATTAGTAAGAATATTTTCAGTTCACGTTCTTCAAATATCATTGATGTTGAATATATTTATTATCTACCATTCTGTAATGTTTTTGCTACTCGTGATAATTTTCAATTACATATTGCTAAATTGTTTGCAAGAGATGACCAATTTATCATTGCTGGCGATGATTTAAAAAATGATTTACAAATGATCATTGGTTATTTTTCAAGTTTCTCACAAAAAGATCGTGCTGATTACAAAAAGTACAGAGGGAATCATCCACCTCTCATATTAAATTCTTTCACTAAAGATATTTGGGATAAATTATGTATACCTTTTGATCCAATAAAGGAAGAAGCATTACATAATCTACCAAAAGAAAAAATTTTTGAGAAAATTAAACCTATGATGGATGCTATAGATAAATATAGGTCAGGGAAACATAAGTGAATAAAATGGATTTAAAGGACATCTAACAATCGCTTCAACCTGACAAATCCTTTGGCACGGTTATGCGCTGTCGAAGACGAAGCGCAAACCGTGCCAAGCCCTTCGGGCACGGATTTGCAGGTTAAGCGTATGTAGCACGTACTGTCAGGTTCTTTCGACGCGTTTCAGATCAATTGAAGGACAATGAACGCTTTTCTCATCCCTAATTATTTACTATATAAACATTAAGTCAAGGTATTTCAAAGTGATTCAGCGCAATTCACATACTCTGAAATCCTTTCAAAGCTTTTCAAAAACCATGTTTTTCAAGAATAACGCAGACACAGCTGCCGACTCAAAGCGTTCTGGATTCGCCTCTTCTTCCTGTTTCGTCCCGAAGGCGGCAGCTTTTTGAAAAGTTTCCATGCTTTTGAGGCCTTCATTCCCTGTCTTCCCGGTCATCCGGGCCTTTCCGGCCGGGGTGCCCTCCGCCCCTGCCGGCCCCTTCCCCCCCAGACCCCCTCTTCCCCGCATACCCCGGCTAAGGTAACGGATTGTACTGGGGGGGACGGGGCCTCTTAGGGGCTCCGGCGCGTTCCACTTGCCCCGGCCGGAAAGGCGCGGACCTGCTTCCCCGGCTTCCTCTCTCAGCCGGCGGTCCGGAAGGATTCGCGGTGCTCATCCCTTCCTCCCCGCCGCTTCCTATCGTTTTTCCGATCTTCCTCGAATCCGCTGTTCCCGACCTTCCTTTTTGTCAACACCGGTTTAAAAGTTCCGGTTTTCACCGGTGAGCGAGTTCCGCTTTTTTAGTGATCACTGGGAGTCAACGACTCCGACTTTTAATCTGTCTTTCATGCGATAGGAATCTCCTTTCATACTGATGATGTGAGCGTGATGAAGCAAGCGGTCGAGGGTTGCTGTAGCGATGGCTTCGTCAGAGAGGATTTCAGCCCATTTCCCGAACGGTTATTGGTGGTAATGATAATGGGATTGTGCTCATAGCGAATGTTCACCACTTGAAAGAGGAGGTTCGCCTGCTCACGAGAAAGGCTTTCGTAGCCGACTTCATCGATCACCAAGACGTGTGGTTTGCGGAGCCAGGCGAGCCGCCGTTTGAGTCGTCCTTGTTCCCGAGATCTCTGGAGGGTTTCAATCAAATCGAGGCAGGTGGTGTAATAGGCCGTGTAGCCGCTGAGACAAGCTTTATGGGCCAAGGCGAGCATAATGTGAGTCTTACCGAGTCCACTGGGACCGAGAAGAATGACGTCTCCTTTCGATCGATGAAGGAGAGGGAAGAAAGTTCCTCGAACTCTCGAGAACTCAAGCCTCCTTTCGGCCAGGAAAGGTCGAAGTCCTCGAGCCGCTTGACGGCGGGCAGCCCCGAGAGCTTCACGCGGCTCTTTGCCGCTCGCTCTTTACGGGGGAGGTATTCGAGATCGACGAGGTCGGCAACGGTTTCCAGGAGGCTCCGGTCGCGTCGAGCGGCCTCTTCGAGATAGCTTTCAAGGCCCGAGGCCATGAAACTGAATCCGAGTTCCTCCAGCCGGTTTTGGACAGTCAGGAGCTGTACGTTCATGCGCCGGCTCCTTCGAATTGGGAGTACCAGGAAGGAGCGCGAACACAGACCGCTACCTCCGGGAGCCTTCCCGCTGAGGCCTCCCGCTCAAGGGGAAGCTGATTTTCTTTTCGGTTTTCTCTCCGATTCTCCTGTTTCCATCGTTGTACGAGACTCAGTCGATCGTTCGCTTCAAGGATAGTTCGGTGAGCTCCCTTCGGCAGGAGCGTAAAGGAACGAAGAAGAACAGTCCCGGAAAACAGATCCGCCCTGCGGGTGAGCGGGTCGACTTTGAGAAGCACTTCTTTACCAAGATGTTGTGCCGAAACGCTATAGCGATTCGTCTCATAGCGCAGGAAGCCTTCACGCGAGACCGACAGCGGAACGATTTCCCGTACATCGGGCGCCGCTTCGGCGATCCACGGCCGAAGGTGTTCTCGCTCCTTGGCGAATCGTTCCTCACGGGTTTCACCAAACTCGCGTAGCCGCTCTTCGTCCACCTCTTTCAGCCACAGGTTTACGGATGCGGTCAGTTCTTCAATACTGGAAAAGCCTTGTGCTTGGGCCATGGGCAGAAAGTGGTTTCCCAAATATCCGATGAACCGTTCGACTTTCCCCTTCGTTTGCGGTCTCCTCACTTGGCATCTCCTGGGTTCGAAGCCGCAGGAAGAAGCAAAAGCCAATAAAGCGGGATTCACGACCCACTCGGTTCCCTTGAACAGCCATGCCGTCTTCATGTTGTCGTAGAGAATCTCCCAGGGAACACCGCCGAAGAACTCGAAGGCCTTCAGATGAGCGGCCAAAAGCGTCGAGGTCTTCATGGACGTGGTGAACAGCACGAAAGGCTTTCGGCTGTAGCCGAGGAGCATCACGAATGCGTAGAGCTTCTGCTCCTTTCCCCCGAGTAACCAACGGCCGCACTCCTTCCAGTCTACCTGGGCCTGGCGCCCCGGTTCCGTTTCGAAGCGTAGGACCGCTTTAGTCAGGATTTCCTTTCTCTTCTCGGCGGCGTACTCACGGAGGATGCTTTTACTCCCGGCATACCCTTGGGCTCGCAGACGTTTTGCGAGAACAACCAGGTTGAAGAATGGACTTTCTTCTAGTACGGTATCTATGAGGCCTTTGAATGGATCGAGCAGGCTTTTCCTGACTTTTCTCGCAGCTGTTCCGAACTCAGGCTTCAAATACTTGCGTACCATTCGGTCGCTTACGCCGAGCCTTTCAGCTATTTCTCTTTGTTTCAGGCCTTGCTCGCTCAAGATGCGTGCATAGTGCATTCGGTTTTCCTTTCGACACATCGGGCGGTTTTCCTTTTGGTTTTTGGTGGTTCAATTACCTTAAGGGGGACCGCCCTTTCATGTCAAAAGCGGAACTCGTAAACCGGTGTTTTTAGGAACTATATCACCGGTGTTTACACCTCGTTCCTGCTGAATATCTCGGCGAGGAATTTCCTCCAGATCGGGCAGCGGGATCTCTCCCGGTACTCGGTGTTCGCGAGCTTCGTGATGAGGTCCTTCCGGTCATGGCTCTTGAGCTTCCCAGTTCGTAAATCCACGGTCCCGCTCCCGCAGTTGAAGAGCCATTCGTTCGGGTCGAGCTTCTCCGGCGTCACCCAGAGCATCCTTTCCCAGCTCGCCGCTTCGACCATCGCCTTCCGGGATCTTCGTCAGGTCCGCCACCTCCTCGTAATTCATGAGTTTTTCCACGAAACCCTCCCGTCCTCGCCAGCAAAAAAAGGCCGCTCTCTTCTCTCGGGGAAAATTCTTACCCCCGGGAAGGAGCGGCGTCACTCACCGAAACTGGGGATATTTCCTATGCGGACTTTTTCTCCCTCGGTTTCCTTTCAGCCTTTTTTTCCGGCTTCGTTTCCGCGGTGCCCATGATGATCTCCTCCTGGATCCTCTTCACGTCCCCGAACTCCCTCGTATCGAAGTGCGTGTAGAGCCTCGTCATGCTCTCGCTCTTGTGCCCCGTGAGCTCCCGGACCTTCCCGTCAGCCACGTTCCCCATAGTTAAGCTCGTTCGACCAGAGCTTGAGCGCCTTTTTAGGATCGAACAGTTCCCGTACCTCCTCGGGCCTGAGAATCTCGACCTTCGACTTCTCGACTGTGACCCGCTCCACAAGGTCGCAGGGATTCACCTTGAGGAACCCCTTCTTCACCGCAACACCCAGCATCACTCGGAGAATCGACAACATGAGATTCACACTCTTCGGCGCAAGCCCCCGCTCGATGGACGAAACCATCCAGGCATCGATCACGTGACTCGTAATCTCATCGAGCCTCTTCGCTTTGAACGCCGGCAGAATATACGTGTCCAGAATCCGCTTCCCCTGCCGCGCATACGACGTGGTAATCTTCCTCCTCGCCATCCGGCTCTTGAGATACTCGCAGGTCTCCAGGTTCCACCACCCCTTGGAGAATTCCCCCATCGTCGGAACCCGCTTGGAAGCAACCCCCAGCAGCCCGGCCTTATACAGCTTCATGCAGTAAAGCCGCGCGTCCCTCGCATTCCGCGCCCCCGTCGACCTCGCGCTCAACCTCTTCCCCGCCTCATCGTATGTTTGGAAGTAAAACACCACCAAACCCGACCGCATCCTCCTCGGATACACCATGAAAAGCTCCCGATACCTCATAGACCACTCCTCCCCGGGACAACCGCCGACACACCAGCCGACACCCCCAGGAATAATGAAATATCGAGAAAAGAGTCATGCCTTTAATTCAATCTAAACCAACGACTTAGAACGCAGTATCGCCCAAAATGGGCATTTCGTGCACTTATTGAAAAGTTGAACGCTTGGCCGCTAAAGAGAAAAATTCCTCGGGCGGAACGCGGGCAAGGTCGAGAAGTTGTAAAAAACATTGGTAATAGTGCGAACTCCGGATTATGATGGTTTCACCGGGGAAAGCAGGATGCCTGCGGGCCTTGCTTCGGTTGCCGGTCAGGAGTCCTTGCGGCTGAATGACGTTGTGCCTTTTTACTTTTCTCACGGAGTAACGAAAGCGGTGGTCGAAAAAAAATCGCATTTTTTCATCAACCTTGTTCTCGCGGTGTTCTGCCTCGGTGTCTTCACGAGGTCGGGAAATGTCTTCGCCGAGGAATCGGGACCTGCCGATTCAGGTGGGACCGGCCTGTTTTCGGACACCGGGGAAAACTCCCTCGGGAGTTTTACGGGATGCAATTCCCTTTTTTGGCTGTCCGCGATCGCCGCCACCTTCGTTTTTTCCTCCCAGGGATTCGATCGGAACGTTCACGACTATTTCGCGGGAGGCGACGAACACGAGACCTTTATCTCCGCGGCGCCCGCGGTCGGCTTCTTCATGCCGATTCTCCTCGGGGCGGGGCTCTATTTCTCGGGATCCGCCGAGGAGGAATCGAAGCCTTACGTCGCGGGCTGCGCGGTACTGCAGGCGAGTTTTCTCGCGCTCGTCTCCACGAGCGCGCTCAAGGCCGTAACCGGCAGGCCGCCTGCGCTGTCGAAGACGAAAGGGGCTGTGAAAAATGTCTGTAAAGGTGCCCCAAAAATTATTTAATACGGAACCTTGAAAGGAGCTGAGAAGTGCTTATTTCTGATGCATTAAGGAAAGAAAAAAATAATATTGATCTAATAAGGATCATACTATCTTCTATGGTAATATTGGGTCATACAATCGCAATAAATGGAGATAGTAAATTGTGGGTAGATCCTATCTCAAAAATTGCAGGGTATACGTACTCAGGATCGATTGCAGTAAAAATTTTCTTTTTTATTAGCGGACTTGTAGTTACAAATAGCCTAATAAAAAAACGCAATCCGATTTCTTATATTCTATCGCGAATATTTAGAATAATGCCCGCTCTTATTATGGTATTATTTTGTTCGGCATTTGTAATTGGACCATTATTAACTAATTTGTCTATAAAGGAGTATTTTAATAGTAGTCAGACTTATAGATATGTTATCAACAACTTGATGTTTAGACCAGATTATTCATTACCTGGAATATTTCAGCTCAATTATTATAAAAACGCTGTTAATGGATCATTGTGGACATTGTTATTTGAAGTCCGATGTTATATAGTGTTGCTATGTATATACATATTTACTAAAAATGAAAGAATATGGAATATTATAGCTATTACAATAATATTAGATTCGGTATTGCCATCAAGGGTGGTAATTACTTGGCTAGGTTCAAATCCTGAAGTCAATTTGCTTCCTGTATGTTTTTCGTTTGGTTCTCTTCTTGCAATTAATTCTGAAAAAATAGATATGAACCTATGGCATGTATTGGGAGCCGTTTTATTAGCATGGATTTTAAAGGGGTCGAGTAATGCACAAATTGCATTTGTGTTTGCCGCCTGTATTGTTACGCTCTATTTATCAACTTCAAAGTTTTTAATTCAAATAAAACCAAAATATGATATTTCGTATGGCATTTACTTATGGGGCTTTTAATACAACAAATAGTATATACTTGTACTGGTCATATATATGCTGGAACACATTTTTTAATTTCCCTATTAATTAGTATAATAGTAGCCATGATTAGTGCTATAGCCATCGAATACCCATTTATGAATATAGGGAAAAAAGTCATTAGAAAAATTGTACAAAATTAGTAATTCCCTGACAGTTGCCACCGGATGAAGCGGTCATAAAACCACCGATTCCTCCTTCTTATTCACTGTACAAAGGTGATAAGTTGGCGATAGTATGGCTGGTTGAGGACGAGCAAGCCGATCCGGTTGCTCGGTATTATTATGTAAAAACGCCTGGAAACAATTGGGGATGGATAAACGCAAAGGACGTGATTCCGGAGACGAATCTCAATCGCCCCTTCTAGACGAAAGAATCAACGGTTGATTTGGGCGAGCCTTTCCTCGAGATAGGTTTCCATTTTTTCCGCGGATATGAACTCCGGAGTCGTATCAGGGAGCCCCATGAAGTAGATCATGCGCACGGCCTTTATGGTTTCAACGGGCTCCGCTGTACCGAAGAAGAAGATCTCGGTCTTCGGATACTGGGAGAAGTGGCTTCGCTTAAAATGGATATCCGCATTTTTTTCGGATAATCGTCCGGAAGCGATCGTTGTACGTTCGCCGGAAAAAGGATCGATGCCCTCCGCCGTAAAGGCCAAAGCGGCGGAGGGGGAAACCGAAAGCCGGAGAACGACGTCGTCGTTTTCCGGATCGATGCCGGCCTTGTCGCGTAGGATGACCCATGCGAGTGAGATCCCGTCCTTCGAGAACACGTCGAGGCTTCCGTGTTCCGGAATGATCGGTTCGGCATTAAGAGCGGCGGCTGTCGAAATCAGGAGGACGATCACGGCTGCAGCGGCGAATAGGCTGGGCGGAAGAGGGAATGGCCGGTGTTTCATGCTTTCTTATCCTCCAATACGGCTATGGTTTTCTCGAAGAACGCGAGGCCTACGGTCTCGCCCTCCGCAGGGGTCGAACCGGGACCGCGGTCGACGTTGACGACCTGAAGTTCCGCTTCTCCGCAGCGAAGAATGTATTCGATCTTTTCCCCGAGGAAGGTGCGGGAAACTACTTCGGCGGAGGGAGCCTGAGGATGGGCGGTCCTTACGAGGTCCACGGACTCGGGGCGGAGAACGAGGATGATGTTCGCCCCGGCTTCGGGACGGAGCCGCCCGATTCCGACAGTGAGACTGGTGCCCAAGGCGTCTACCGACATCTCGTTGCCCGCCACCGAGAGAACCTTCGCCCGGACCATGTTTACCCGACCGATGAACTGAGCCACGAACGGATTCGACGGGCGGTAATAGAGGTCCTCCGGGCTTCCGTCCTGAACGAGGCTCCCTTGGTTCATGACGCATATACGGTCGGAGACAGCCATGGCCTCCTCCTGGTCGTGGGTCACGTAGATCGTCGTGATGGAAAGGCGGCGCTGGAGATCGTGGATTTCGCTTCGCATCTGGATGCGGAGTTTCGCGTCGAGGTTCGAGAGCGGCTCGTCGAAGAGGAGAACTTGGGGCTTGATGACGATGGCCCGGGCGACCGCGACCCTCTGCTGTTCGCCTCCCGACATCTGCGCGGGGAATTGCCGCTCGAAACCGGAGAGCCCGACTAGGGCGAGAACGTCCTTGACCTCCCGTTCGATATCAGATGAGGAGAGCCCGCGTACCTGGAGTCCGTATGCGATATTTTCGAAAACGGAAAGGTGGGGAAAGAGGGCGTAGTTCTGAAAGACGAAACCTATGTTCCTCTTGTTGGAGGACAGTGCGGTCACGTCCCGGTCGCCTATGCGGATAGATCCGGTGTCGGGCTTCTCGAATCCGGCTATCATCCTGAGGGTCGTGGTCTTGCCGCAACCCGATGGTCCGAGCAGGGTAAGGAATTCGCCGGGCTTCACGACGAGCGAGACGTCCTTTGCCGCGTAGACTTCTCCCTTTACCGGGTGTGAAAATCGTTTTGAGATGCCTTCAACTTTAACTTCGACGGAAGTCATCGAGATGGTTCCTCCTTAACCGCCCAGGACATTCGTCACCTGGGCCGAGCCTGCGGTCCTGAATCGCCTCATCAGAGAGTTGATTGCGTTGATGACGATGAAGACGACGACGACGATGAACACCGAAAACGCGGCGGCGGGTCCGAGCGAAAGTTCGGTGATGTTCTCAAGAATGCGTACGGTTACAAGCGTCCAGTTGATCGAAACGAGGAAGATGGTGGCGCTGATGGCGGTCATCGACCGGATAAAAACTACTCCAAGGCCCGAGAAAAAGGCGGGAGCGATCAAAGGCAGGGTGATGCGGCGGAAGGTCGTACCGCTCGACGCACCGAGACTCTCGGAGGCTTCCTCGATGCTTTTGTCGATCTGTGAGAGCATGGCGATCGTAGTTCGAATTCCTGTCGCACCGTATCTGAAAACATACAATGCGATAATGATTATCGCTGTTCCGGCAAGCTCTATAGGCGGAGCGTTGAAAGCCATGAGGTATGCGATGCCCACTATTGTCCCGGGGAGCGCGTAATTGAGCATGGAAACAACTTCCATGGACAGGCGGCCGGCGAACCGCTTCCGTGCGGTAAGATACCCGACAATGACGCCGTAGAGTCCGCCCAGGGGCATGCAGAACGCCGCAATGATGAGTGTATCCTTGATTGCCTTGGATCCTTCGGTGAAGATGATCCGGTAGTGATTGAGGGTGAACTCGTGGTTCGCGCCGAGCGCATTCACGATCGATCCGAAGAGGAGAAGCGCATAAAGGTAGAAGATGATCAGGGTGACGGCGAGACACAGGCCTGCGAGCATCCCGGCTACGGCAGGAGAGACGCTGTCGAAGGGAGTCTGTCCCGCGCCTTTTCCCGTAACGGTGACATAGAATCTCCTGCTCACCCAGTATCTTTGGAGGAAGAAAACCAGCATCGAAGGCACGAGAAGGATGAACGAGAGGACGGCTCCGCCTTTCAGGTCGAACATACCCGTGATCTGCAGAAATGCCTGGGTGGGAAGGACGGGAAAGGCGTTCCCCGCCAGGATGAGAGGCGTTGCGAAGTCCGCGAGAGACGCGGCGAAGAGAAGGAGGAAGGAGTTCGCAAGCCCGGGAATGCAGAGCGGAATCGTCACGGTCCTGAAAACACGGATTCTTCCCGCGCCGAGGCTGAGCGCCATCCGCTCCATGTTCGAATCGATGGCGGCGAGCATGGGCTTCAGAGCGAGGTAGGCGATAGGGAAGAAGGTAAGGACCTCGGAAAAAAGCGTGCTCCATAGGCCGTATACGGTGGTTCCCTTCCAACCGAGCAGCTGATAGGTGACGAGGCCTCGGGCTCCGAAGGAATAGATCATGCCGATGGCGGTGGTGAACGGCGGTGAAACCAGGGGGAGGAGGACGATCCCGTCCATTACGGCCGCGAGCCGAGGCGGCAGCTTCGTCCTGGTCGCCGTGAACGCGAAGAGGAAGCCGAGGAGCGTACCGAGAACACCGACCAGGAAGGCGAGCCAGAGACTGTTCTTGAATGCGACGAACTGATTGACGTCGGTGACGACGTCGATGAGACTCGCCGCGGAAACCGTTCCTTCCTCATAGAAGACGCCGACGAGCAGCGTCCCCAAGGGGAAGAGGATGAACAATCCGAGCAGGACCCAAAGTACGAGTATGGTTCCGGCGAGCGCGGGGTCTTTGAGACCTCGCGCAGTACCGGTTTCGTTTCCTATGCTTCTCATGGATTCGGCGTTACGGGTTCAGGACTTCCGCGATCCATCTGTCCACGACCTTCTTGCGGTTGGCCCCCGCGTAATCCGCATCGATCGGGAAGAGCTTCGCGTTCTTCAGAACCGCTGCGAGGCTCGGCTCCACGTCAACGTCGGGATGCGCCGGGATGAAGTTGATCTTATACTTCGCGAAATGCTTCTGCATATCGGCCGATGTAGCCCAGTCGATGAGCTTCTTGCCGAGCGCCGGATTCTTCGCTCCCTTGATGAGGGCGATGGCTTCCGCGGCGCTGCCGATGCCTTCCTTCGGGAAGCTCACCGTGACGTCGTATCCTTTCGCCTTCGTGTCGAGTGCGTCGACGATGAAGAAGATGCCGCCGCCCGCCTGTCCGAGGCCGACCGGAAGCGTTCCGCCGCCGCCGCTCTTGGTGTAGAGCTGGATGTTGGGGCGGAGCTTCTTCATGTAGGCGAAGGCCTTGTCCTGGTCGCGGCCGTTCACTTCGAGGATCGAGAAGATCCGCGTGACGGCGGTGCCGGAAGTCCGGGCGTCGGCCATCTGAAGCATGTTCTTGTAGGCCGGATCGAGCAGGTCCTGCCACGAAGAGGGAGGATTGAGCTTGTTTTCCTTGAGGAACTTGGTGTTCGTCAGGAAGCAGAGCGGGTCGTCGGCGATGGCGATCCAGTAGCCGTCCTTGTGTTTGAAGCGATCCTCCAGCTTGGCGAAAGAGGGGGACTTGTAGGGCTCGAACAGGTCGTCGGCGATGCCGGCCGCGTGGGTTTCCACGGGTCCTCCGAACAGGACGTCGATCCTCGGGTTCTTTTTCTCAGCCTTGACCCTGGCAAGGGCCTCGCCGGAGGAAAATCTTACGAAATTCACCTTGATGCCGGTCGCTTTCTCGAACTCCTCGAACATCGGCCTGGCCCAGTTCTCCGGCCAGATGGAGTAGACGTTGACCGTGTCCGCCGCCATGGCGGGGACGAAGCCCGCGAGGACGAAAATCGCAAGGAAAAGGACGCTCGCGAAGGCGCCGTACGGTCGACGATTCTTCGACGTATTCATGTTTGTTCCTCCTTAACGAAAGTTTAACAATTCTATGCATTGCGGCTTCGCCTTGTCAAACGAGAATTGCTCGATTCTCCAGGAATTCGGGGAATTCTCCATGCAATCGAACGAAATCCCACTCAGCGCCGATCGTCTCGCCTGCGATCGTGCATCTGCCCGTATTCCGTTGCGGCCGTTAATGTGCTATCTTTTTCGAAAGCTCAGGAGGTAGATCATGGAGCGCAAGGTGAGGTTCGTCGTCACGGATTACGTCGAACCGGATCTGGAATGGGAAAAGCAGGAATGCGTGAAACTCGACGTGGATTTCGAGGCCTTTCAATTGAAGACGGCATCCGCGCCCGAACTCGTCGCTGCCTGCAGGGACGCTGACATCGTGCTCGTGAACATGGCCAAATTCACTCCGGAGGTCATGAAAGGTCTCGCCAAGACGAAGGTCGTCCTCAGGCATGGGATAGGATTCGACAACCTGGATCTTCCCTCCGCCACGGAAGAGGGGATCGTCTGCGCGAATCAGCCGAAAGCCTCGAACGAAGACGTCGCGGAACACGCGATCACCTTGATGTTCGCCGCTTTCAGGAAGATCAAGAAACAGGAATACAGGATGAAGCCCAGCATCCAGGCCGGGAAGTGGGATTACACCGGGATCGGAGGCCTGAACAGAATCGCCGGAAAGACCATCGGAATCATCGGGTGCGGGAACATAGGAAGCCACATCGTGAAAAAGCTCGCGGGCTTTCATCCCCGCTTCCTCGTTTACGACCCCTATCTGCCGGAAGTTCGTGCCAAGGAGCTCGGCGTGGTCCTCACGGACATGGAAACCCTGCTCCGCGAGTCCGACATGGTCACGGTCCACGTACCGGTGACCGACGAGACCAGGGGTATGTTCGACAGGAAGCTCTTCGCCAAGATGAAGCCGTCGGCGGTGTTCGTGAACACTTCGCGGGGAGCCCTCGTGGTAACCGAGGATCTCGCCGCCGCGCTGAAGGAAGGAACGATCGCAGGAGCCGGGATCGACGTGTACGTGAAGGAGCCGCCGGAACCCGGATTTCCGCTGCTCGATCTGGAAAACGTGATCCTGACCCCCCACCTGGCCTGGTCCAGCGCCGAAGGTGCCGATGAGATTCGCGTGATGATCATGGACGATCTGCGCCGGTTCCTGAAGGGCGAACCTCCGCTCGGAGTCGTGAACAAGCAGGTGTTCTCCTCACCGAAGCTCCGGCTGAAATCGGCAAAGCCGTAAAATCCGAAAAACTCGGTTTTCTGAGGGTATTCCCCGACACGGGAACCCTCGTGAAAGACTATGTGTTATAGACGATGATGGAGACCGGATAAGAAGGTCCGCCTGCTGTTTTACGGGAGCCGTCCTTCGGGACGGCCTTCTTCGATTCCCCATGACAGCATTCTACGGGGGCGGAAACGGTTCGCGATGCGAAGGTTCACGTCACCCGCCTGATCCGTGCCGCATCGTCCTTCTGAACGGTGCGGGCGAATCTGATCGCTGGATACCCGAAGAGTGCCGCGGAGAAGGCGTGATCGTCCGGTATGCCGAAGAGCGGCCTTATCTCGGGGACGAGATGCGCAAAGAGCCTGAGAAAGCCCCACCATACGCAGCCGAGGCCTGCGCTCTGCGCGAGCAGATCGAAATACGCCACGGCTATGGCCGCATCCTCGTTCGCGCAGGGGGCGGAGAGCGGGGCGGTGACGACGAGGACGTGAGGCGCTCCGCGGAACAACATGCCGAAAAGCACGTCTTCCGGCAGGCGGAGCATAGGCTCGTATCGTTTCGGCATCTTCGAATCGGCCGTCGCCGACTTTATGAGCCCGACGGTCTTCTTCCCGATACGGTCCAGAGTCTCCCCGTCCTCGATCACGTTGAAGGTGAGCTCGCTCGCGTTCGCCCCGGTAGGCGCATGCGACAGGGAGGCGAGAATCTTCACGATCAGCTCGCGATCGACGTTTTCGTGTTCGTAGTGACGGACGCTGCGCCTGCCGCGGATGAAACGGTTCATGACTTCGAAATCGGGAAAGGCGCCGGGCGGGATCGGGATACTGTCGGCCGGAAACTTCCCGAGGATCGACAATGCGCCTGTTGGGCAGATCGCCAGGCAGTGCTGGCAGCGCAGGCAGAAATTCTCCTTTTCCGCCGGAATACGAGGAAAATCATTTCCTTCTTTTTCTATGATTCTGTTCGTGCAGTCCTGTACGCACAGTCCGCAGCGAGTACAGAGATCCTCATCCACCTTGAAATTCAGCATTCTCCATCTCCCCCGGAGGCCGGCAGTGTATCCATCGGTCCGGCATGAATGCTAAATCCTGGGTTTTTGTTTGTCAATCGAGGCTCCTTCGCTCAATGCGCTGCTCTGCGGAGAGCGGCGATGTCCAGCCAATCGTATCGTTCGGCGAAGGGATAGGATCCGATCGGCATGAGCTCGCGACCGGGAATCGCGGGTAGCTGGCTGAGTCGGTCGACTTCTCCGTCCGAACCGCAGGGCACGAGGAAGGAGACGGAAGGATTGAATTTGAAAAGGGGCCCGGCCGATAGGAGGACGAAATCCGAGCCGCGGAGTTCGGCCTCGACGATTTCTGCGTCTCCGGACGGCGTATCCGGCAAGAAGAACCCGTTCTCTTGACCGTTCCGCGAAAGGCGGGTATGACCTATCCATGGACCTCGAACTGCTGCTTTATTCCCTCGAACGGAACCTCGAATTCTCCTTCGCCCGCTCGTCGGGAAAGGGGGGACAGAACGTCAACAAGGTGAGCACGAAGGCCGTAGCCTCGGTCAGGCTCGATCTTCTCGAGGGCCTGGACGAAGGCGAACTCGAACTGGTGAGGATGAAACTCGCGGGCAGGATATCTCAGGAGGGGTATCTCGCGGTAGCGGTCCAGGACACGAGGTCCCAGCTCCGCAACCGGGACCTGGCAAGGGAGAGGATGTCCGCCCTGCTCGTCGCGGCGGTCGAGAAACCGAAGAAGAGGATCGGGACCAAGCCCCACCGCGCCGCGAAGGAGAGGCGGCTCACCGAAAAGCGGGCTAGGAGCTTAACGAAGAGTCACCGCGGACGGTTCGCCGCGGAGTGACCGGGCTTTCGCATCCATCGCGGCACGGATGCGAGGTTCAAGCCGCGGATTCCGGCTTATCGATGGGAAAGAAGATCCTGAAACCGAGGCCGGGACCCGACGTGCAGGCGATGCTTCCCGACTTGTGGCGTCTCGCGTGGCCGAAGACGATCTTGAGGCCCGTGTCTGCGATCTCCTCCGCATCCGCGCCCGGGGGAAGCCCCGCGCCGTCGTCCTCGCACTCCAGGACGAGACCTCCCGCGACTTTTTTCACGGAAAGTCTGATTCTACCCTTCCTTCCGCCCGGAAAGGCGTGCTTCAGGGAATTGCTGATGAGTTCGGTGACGATCTGGCCGATGATGACCGCGCTGTCCACGTCTACGCTGATCGCTTCGACCTCTTCGGAGAAAGAAATTTTTGCCGCGAGTTCGCCCGCGCCCTTCATGAGATAACCCGTAACGTCGTGGAGATAGAGCTTGAGATCGAGCCCCGAGAAATCCTCGGACTGGTAGAGAAGTTCCTGGGCTCTCGCCATCGTTTGGATGCGGTTCTCCATTTCCCGGAATTCGTTCCGCGAGCGCTCGTCGGCGAGCTTTTCCCGCCTGAGGCGGAACAGGGAGATGATCACCTGCATGTTGTTCTTGACCCGGTGGTGGACCTCCCGCAGAAGGACCTTCTTTTCCTCGAGGTCGCGGGCGATTCGGTCCGCGGCGAGCCTCTGCTCCATGACGTCGAGGAGGATCTTCCCGATGAGGACCGTCACCAGGGGGTAGACGACGATGATCGTCGGGCCCACGCGTCTCATGGTCGATTCGCGGAGGTCGGAGGGGAGGAGGAACATGCAGGCGATCATCCCGGCATGGACGAGGATTCCCATGAGGTAGAGGTTCCGCTTCGTGAAGGGGCGGCGATGTGCGAGCTTCCGTCTCCTGAAGAACATCCAGCCGACGAGCCAGGCGAGAAGCGTGGTCGCGAGGCCCATGAGGAGTCCCGAACCGCCGAGGGTGAGCCGATAGATGCCCGCCGCGAGCGCCGCAATGCCTCCGGCGAGCGGGCCGTAGAAGAGGCCGCAGAGACTGATGACCACGGTCCTACCGTCGAAGATGAGGCCGGGAACTACGACGACCGGGTAGAGCATCCCGATGACCGCAATCGCTCCGAAGAGGAGGCCCTGCAGCACCTTGCCCGAAAGCCTTTCCCGGTCGAAACGGTCGTCGAGAAAGGCGGAAAAAACGCTCAGGGCCACGAGGACAGAAAGATTGTAGATCAGGTCCAGCAGGATCATGACAATGAGGATACTATATCAAATTCTCGGCTCAGTTTCACTATGCGATTCGGGATACATGAAATCTTCGAATGGATAAAGCGATGTGCGTGCTATATCATTGTAATTGAGGATGTTGTGATTTTCACCGGGTAAGGCTTCTTCCGTTCGAAAAAAGGAGTTGAAAATGCGCGAAAAACGATCGGTGGGGAAAAAAGTGTTTTCCGTCCTCATCGTATTCGCCGTCATGATCGGCTGCAAGGAATCAAGCGATGACGAGGGAGGAGACTCCTTCAAGCTCACCTTCGACAAGAACGCCGCCGACGCGACCGGGACGATGACGGCCCTTGCGATAACCCCGGGAACAGCGGTGACCCTCACGGCGAACGCCTTCAGCCGGAACGGCTGGAACTTCCAGGGTTGGGCCGCAACAGCGGCAGGGAACGCAATCTATGCGGACAAGGCGAGCTACACGCCGGGCGAGGCCGACGTCACGCTCTACGCGAAGTGGAAAACCTGGACTAAACTGGTCGGCGCGACCATCGACAGCGTGAACACCCTGATCGCCCTCGATTCGAGCGACAACTGCTATATAGCCGGCAAGGCGACCTCGAGCGTCGACGATCAGGTCATCTCCGGAACCAAGGACGCCTTCGTGGTGAAGTACGACGCGAAGGGCGTTCGGCAGTGGACCCGTTTAGTCGGAGCGAATCCGTCCAGCACCTTCAACGTCACCGGGATCGCCGTCGATGCGAACGGGAACTGCTGCGTCACCGGGTATACCGACGCGGCCTTCGACGGGGAGACTCTGACGGGACAGCGGGACACGTTCCTCGTGAAGTACGATTCGAGCGGGAACAAGGTGTGGACGCGCATGCTCGGCGCTCCCAGCAACAAGATTACCTATGCCTTCGGCGTCGGCACGGATGCGGCCGGAAAATGGTACGTCGCCGGACACACGACGGGAAACCTGCCAGGAGCAGCCCTGAATGCGAATACCGGTCTCTTCATCGCGAAGTACGCGTCCGACGGTACCTTCGTGTGGGCGAAAATACTCGAAGGCTCGGCAGGGACGGATTTGACCTACGGTTTCGGAGGGATAGCGACGGACGCCGCGGGAAACAGTGTCGTCGCGGGAAAGACCGAATGCGCTTTGAACGGCCAGGCCTATTCGGGGGCGTCTGGCGACGCCTTCGCCGCGAAGTACGACGCATCGGGCAACCTCATCTGGGCGCGCCTCCTCGGAAGCGGCGTTTCAGGGAAAAACACCCAGGCGAACAGGGTCGCCCTCGATTCGAGCGGTAACTCCTACGTGACGGGCTGGACTCAGGCGGGCATCGGCGGCCAGACGCTGACCGGGTATCCGGACGCCTTCGTCGCGAAGTACGACTCCTCCGGGAACTTGCAGTGGACGAGGCTCCTCGGCGTGAGTGGCGCCGCTACGACCGGCTACGGCGTCGCGGCGGATTCGAACGGCGCGAGTTACGTGACGGGCGATACCTTCGGGGCACTCGACGGGAACTCGCTCAGCGGCTGGGGAGACGCCTTCCTCGCGAAATACGACTCCGCGGGCAACAAGCAGTGGACCAGGCTCCTCGGAGCGACGGGATCTACATCCGCCACCACAGGGTACGGAATCGTCCTGGATTCGAGCGGTGACTGCTATGTCTCCGGTGAAATCGATTCCTATGAAACGACAGCTTACACCTTCGACGGGATTGCGTTAGGGTCTGCCGCCGCAAAGTCCTCTTTCGTGACCACGGCGTTCAACCAGTAAACGGGAATCGACGCGACGCGGCCCGGGGCTTCGGTTCCGGGCCTTTTTTTAAGGACAATCATTCTCCGGATCCTCGTACACCGGGCGAAAATTCGTATTCGGAAAAACAAGAAATCCTTGACAATACCGGCTGATGACTTCATACTGCTACTGATATATCTCTACAATATGAGAAAGTCCTCGGGCGGGGGCGACCGCCGGTTCGGCGTACCTCGCCGGAAGACAAGAAATAACAAAGGAGACGCTATGTCGTTGTCCAAAGAAAGGAAGGCGTATCTCGAGGACCTCTGCAGGAAGTTCCGGATCACGCTCATCGACACGCTCTACAAGATCCAGACCGGGCATCCCGGCGGGTCGCTCTCCGCGACCGAAATCATCACGACGCTGTACTTCGAAAAGATGAAGGTCGATCCCAAGAATCCGCAGTGGGCGGACAGGGACCGTTTCGTGCTCGGCAAGGGCCATGCGGCTCCCATGCTGTACATCGCGCTCGCCGAGAAGGGCTTCTTCCCGAAGGAGGAACTCGCGACGCTGAGACAGCTCGACAGCCGCCTCCAGGGCCATCCCTGCGCGAAGAAGACTCCCGGCGTCGAACTCTCGACCGGGCCCCTCGGGCTCGGCCTTTCGGCGGCCCTCGGCATGGCCCTCGGACTCAGGCTCGACAGGAAGGACGCTACGGTCTACGCGCTTCTCGGGGACGGGGAGATCCAGGAAGGCATAGTCTGGGAGGCGGCGATGGCAGCCGCGAAGTTCAAGCTCGACAACGTCGTGGCCATCCTCGACAGGAACGGCGTCCAACTCGACGGCACGGTCGAGGAGATCATGCCCCTGGGCGACGTGAAGGCGAAGTTCGAGTCCTTCGGCTGGAACGCGATCCTCGCCGACGGCCACAAGGTCGAGGAGATCTCGGACGCGGTGGACGCGGCGAAGAAGGTGAAGGGCAGGCCCAGCATCGTCATCGCAAAGACCGTGAAGGGCAAGGGAGTCTCCTTCATGGAAGGGAAGAACACCTGGCACGGCAAGCCGATCGCCCAGGCCGAATATGAAGCCGCCAAGGCGGAATTGACAGGAGCGAAGTGATGGCAGGAAAACCCATGCGCCAGGCCTACGGGGAAGCCCTCGTGGAGCTCGGCAAGAAATACCAGGACATCGTGGTCCTCGACGCGGACGTGGCGAGCTCGACCCGGAGCGTCGTGTTCGCCCAGGCCTTCCCCGAGCGTTTCTTCAACGTGGGCATCGCGGAGATGAACATGGCCGCCATGGCGGCCGGCCTTTCGACCACGGGGAAGATCCCCTTCATCAACACCTTCGCGTGCTTCATGGTCCTTCGCTGCGCGGACCCGATCCGCAGCCTCATGGCCTACACGAACCTCAACGTGAAGATCGCGGGCACCTACGCTGGCCTCTCCGATTCCTACGACGGAGCGAGCCACCATTCGGTGATGGACCTCGCGTTCTTCCGCGCCCTCCCGCACATGGTAGTACTCTCTCCCTGCGACGGGCCGGAGGCCGCGAAGGCCGCCGAGGCCGCGGTCCTGCACAAGGGACCCGTTTACCTTCGCCTCCACCGGAACGAGGTTCCGGACCTCACCGATCCGAAGGATCCCTTCGTCATCGGCAAGGGCAGGATACTCCGGGACGGAAAGGACGTGACGGTCATCGCCACCGGCTACATGGTGAGCAAGGCAATGGCGGCGGCCGATCTGCTCGCGAAGGAGGGCGTTTCCGCCCGGATCGTGAACATGCCGTCGATCAAGCCGCTCGATAGGGACCTGGTGCTCCGCTGCGCGGCCGAGACGAGGGGCATCGTGACCGCGGAGGAGCATTCGATCATCGGAGGCCTCGGAGGAGCCGTTGCGGAGTGCCTCGCGGAGGCGAGGCCCGCGCCCATGGCCTTCGTCGGAATGAACGATACCTTCGCCGAGTCCGGCGATTACGAGAAGCTGCTCGAGAAGTACGGCCTCTCCGCGGGGAGGATAGCGGAGAAGGCGAAACTGCTGCTGAAAAAATGAGGAGGAAGCCGGGCCCCCGCCCGGTTTTTTCCGTGTCCCCAACAAGGAGCTGTCAATGAAAGGGCTTGTGAAATACGAAAAGGGCGACGGGTTCATGGAAATCCGGGACGTGCCGGAACCGAAGCCCGGCCGCGGGCAGGTGAAGATCGAGGTCAAATACACGGGGATCTGCGGATCGGACCTGCACATCTACCATTACGACATCGGCATTCCCATCAGGCCGCCGGTCATCACCGGGCACGAATTCTCCGGCGTAATCGTCGAGGTCGGGGAAGGCGTCGAAGGCTGGAAGGTCGGCGACCGCGTGGTCTCCGAGACGGCCTTCTCCTACTGCGGCGTATGCATGCACTGCAGGGAAGGGTACTACAACCTCTGCAACGAGAGACGAACCCTCGGCTACTGGTACGACGGAGCCTTCGCTCCCTATACCGTGGTCCCCGCCGCACGGCTCCATGCGCTCCCCGATTCGATTTCCTTCCTCTCCGGCGCGCTCATGGAGCCCCTCGCGTGCATCACCCACGCGGTCATGGAACTCACCGCGATCCAGGCCGGCGACATCGTCCTCGTCTCCGGGCCCGGCGCCATAGGGCTCGCCACCATGCAGGTCGCGAAGGCCCACGGCGCCAAGGTCCTCGTGGCGGGAACAACGGTGGACCTGGAGAGGCTCGAAATAGCGAAGAAGCTCGGGGCGGACTGGGTGGTCAACATCCAGGAGAAGAACCTGCTCGAACGGGTCGCTGAGCTCACGGACGGCGTGGGGGTCGACGTGACCCTCGAATGCTCGGGCAACGCGAAGGGAACCGACGCCGGCATCCTCGCCACGAGGAAACGAGGACAACTCACCCAGATCGGCCTGCCGGGGAAACCGATCACGATCGACTTCGAGAAGATCTGCTACCGGGAGATCAGGGTCACCGGATCCCTCGGTTCGCGATGGACGTCATGGGAGAAGGCCCTGGCCCTCGTGAAGGACAGGAAGGTCTTGCTGGAGCCCCTCGCCTCGGATATCATTCCCCTGTCGGACTGGAAGAAGGCCTTCGACATGTTCGAGGCCAAGAAGGGCCTGAAGATCGTGATCGATCCGACGAAGTGAACCGGTGTTCGCACAACCAGGAGACATGATCAAGGAAGCCGCGCCGATACCGGCGCTCCAGGAAAAAGTCTACCGTCGGCTCAAGGAACGCATCATCAACTGCGAGATGCTCCCGGGGGCGGTGATCTCGGAGGATCTGCTCGCGGGGGATTTCGGCACTTCTCGGACTCCGATACGCGAGGCCCTGCTCAGGCTCCAGAGGGAAAACCTCGTCGTCATCTTCCCGAGGCAGGGGACCTTCGTGTCGCAGATCTCCCTCAAGGACATCTACGAGGTCTACCAGATCCGCCAGATCATCGAGCCGCGGGTGGCGAGGCTCGTATGCAGGAGCCTCGATCCCGAGGTCCTGGAAAAATTCCGGGCCTCCTTCAAGGATGTAGGCGACGACGACGGCTCCTTCCTCGAATGGTTCAAGGCGGACAGGGAGTTCCACAACTACATCCTGGAACGGAGCAACAACCGTCATCTCGTTCAGCTCTACGGAACGATCATGGACCAGAGCCAAAGAATGAGGGTCCTCGCCGGAAGGCTTCCGATGAGGATGGTGGAAACGAACCGCGAGCATCTGGAACTCGTGGACGCGCTCCTCTCCAAGAACGAGGACAGGATCGAAAAGACGATGACGGCCCACATCCTGGCGTCCCGCGACGGGGCGCTCAAGGTCGACGGGTTCATCCACGATTGAGTATTATTTATTGGAGGAAATACATGAACGATTTCGAACAGGCACGAAAACTCATGAAGGATTGGAAGGGCGATTCCTACGTCTACGGAAACGGGGTCCTCGACAGGATAGGCCCCGTTGCCGCGAAGGTCGCGAAGAAGGTCGCCCTCATCTACACCGAATATCCCGGCGTGGACGCCTACGTCGCGAGGATCAAGAGAAACCTTTCCGACGCGGGCGTCAAGGACGTCACGGTCATCGTGGGCGCCGCGCCCAACGCGCCCCGTGAGGACCTTCTCAGGATCAGCCAGGAACTCAAGGCTTCGGGAGCCGAGCTCGTGGTGAGCTTCGGCGGCGGCAGCACCATCGACGCCGCCAAGGCCGCCGAGGTCCTCCGGACCCTGGGCGGCGGCGTGGACGAGTACTTCGGCACGAACATGGTGACCGAGGCGGCGAAGAAACAGGGCAAGACCCTGAGGCCCCACATGGCCGTTCAGACCGCCGCCTCCACCGGCGCCCATCTCACCAAGTACTCGAACATCACCGACTACAAGAGTGGGCAGAAGAAGCTCATCGTCGACATGGCGATCGTCCCGACATATCCGGTCTTCGACTTCGAGGTCACCCATTCGGCTCCGATGAGCCTCACCTCGGACGGCGCCCTCGACGGCGTGGCCCACATCCTCGAGGTCATCTTCGGCCTCGTGGGAAAGCCCAATTACGAGACCATGGAAGCCATCGCCAAGCCCGGCCTCAAGCTCATCCTCGACCATCTCCCCGAGGTCATCAAGAATCCCAAGGACGCGAAGGCCCGCGAAGCCCTCTGCCTCGCCACCGACCTCGGAGGCTACGCCATCATGGTCGGCGGGACGAACGGCGCGCACCTCACGAGCTTCTCCCTGGTCGACGTGCTCAGCCACGGTAGGGCCTGCGCGCTCATGAATCCCTACTATCTCGTCTTCTTCGCTCCGGCCATCGAGAAGCCCCTGAAGCTCGTCGCCTCCGTCTACAAGGAAGCCGGCTACCTCCAGGGCGACTACGCTAAGCTCTCCGGTAAGGAACTCGGGATCGCCGTTGCCGAGGCCATGTTCGCCTTCGCGAAGAAGATCAACTTCCCGACCAAGCTCTCGGAGGTGAAGGGGTTCACCCAGGCCCACATCGACCGGGCGCTCACCGCGGCAAAGGACCCGCAGCTCAAGATGAAGCTCGAGAACATGCCGGTGCCGCTCACCGCCGCCTCGGTCGACGAGTACATGGGACCGATCCTCACCGCGGCGAGGGACGGCGATCTCGGCCTCATCAAGTGCATGAAGTGAGGGGCGGGAAACGGCGATGAAAGTGATACTTGCCTACGGAAAGACGGGACTAGAGATAACCCTGCCAGACGGAGTGCCGGTGCGGGTGGTGGAACCGACCTTCGTGAAGGCGGGGGACGATCAGAAGGGCCTCATCGCCGCGTCCCTCCGGAATCCGGTCGGGACTCCGCCACTCGCGAAGATGGTGAAGCCCGGGAACACGGTCGCGGTGGTGTTCAGCGACATCACCCGACCGACGCCGAACCATCTCATCATACCGGCCGTGCTCGATGAGCTCGAGGCGGCCGGGGTTCCCGGGAAGAACATCACCCTCTTCAACTCCACGGGGACCCACAGGCTCAACACCGACGCGGAGCTCGAGGGCATGCTCGGTGCCGACGTCGTGAAGAACTACCGCATCGTCCAGAACGACGCGAGGGCCTCCGGGCAGCATGTCGTCGTGGGAAGGACGAGGAGCGGGAACGAGGTGAAACTGCAGAAGGACTTTCTCGCCTGCAGCTTCAAGATCCTCACCGGCTTCATCGAACCGCACTTCTTCGCCGGCTTCTCGGGCGGAGGAAAGGCGGTCATGCCCGGCATGGCCCACCTCGACACGGTCATGCGGAACCACAACGCGAGGAACATCGACGACGAGAAGGCGAACTGGGGAGTCCTCGACGGCAACCCCATAAGGAGCGAGGTGAACGAGGCCGCATCCCTCGCGAAGCCGGATTTCCTCGTGAACGTGACCCTCAACAAGAACAAGGATGTGACCGCCTCCTTTGCGGGCGATTGGATGAAGGCCTACGCCGAAGGCACGGCATACGTGAAGAAGACCGCCATGGTCCGCACGGATTCGCTCTACGACGTGGTGATCACCTCGAACTCCGGCTACCCCCTGGACCTGAACCTCTACCAGGCGGTGAAGGGGATGAGCGCGGCGGCCAAGGTCGTGAAACCCGGCGGCTCGATCGTCGTCGCGGCCGAATGCTGGGACGGGATCCCGGACCACGGCTCATTCGGCAAGCTCCTCCGCGAAGCCAGGGACGCCGACGACCTCCTCGCGATGATCCGGAAGGAAGGCTTCATGATGGACGACCAGTGGCAGGCCCAGATCCTCGCCCTCATCGCCAAGAAGGCCGACATCTACGTCCACGCATCGGGCCTGTCGGCGGAAAAGATCCGGGAGGCGAAGCTCAGGCCCTGCGCTTCGATCGACGACCTGGTCGCGGAACTCGTCGCGAAATACGGGAAGGGCACGAAGATCTGCGTGCTGCCCGAGGGGCCCCAAACCATACCATACTACGAAGGATGAACGATCATGGAAAAAAGGCTTGAAGGGAAATTCGCGCTCGTGAGCGGCGCCGGCTCCGGCATAGGCAAGGGCGTGGCCCTCCGGCTCGCGCGGGAAGGCGCGGCGGTGGCGGTCGCGGACATAAATCAGGACGGGATCGACGCGACGGCGAAGGAGATCAAGGGTTCGGGCGGAAGGGCCTTCGCCGTGCGGCTCGACATTTCCAGACCCTCCGACATCCAGGCTGTCCTGGAAAAAGTCGTCGCCGAATTCGGAAGGATCGACATCTTCGTGAACACGGCCGGAGTGGTCCAGAGCAAGAATTTCTGCGAAGTGACCGAGGCCGAGTGGGACCGGGTCATCGACATCAACCAGAAGGGAACGGCATTCTCCGTGCAGGCGGTCGGCGCCCAGATGATCAAACAGGTGCCGGAATCCGTGAAGAAGGCGGGATTCGCAGACAGGTCGTACGGGAAGATCGTCGTCTTCACATCGATCTCCGGACGGCGGGGCAGGGCGTACCAGCTTTCCTACGCGGCGAGCAAAGCCGCCGTCATCTCCATAACCCAGTCCGCGGCACTGGCCTTCGCCCCCTACAACATCAACGTGAACGCCGTGGCGCCGAGCGTCGTCAAGACCCCGATGTGGGACGAGAACAACCGCGAGAAGGAAAAGGCCTTCGGCATCGACGCCCGGAAGACGAGCGACGAGTTCATAGCGAAGATCCCGCTCAAGAGGCCGGGTACCGTCGAGGACATGGCCGCAGCGGTTGCCTTCCTCTGTTCGAGCGACGCCGACTACGTCACGGGTCAGACCCTGAACGTGGACGGCGGATTCGAGATGAACTAGACCGCGCAACACCACGAAAGGAGCCGTTGATGAAGTACGAGTTCGGCAACGATCCCGCGAAGATCGAAGGATACAGGAAATTCTGGGCCCTCGAGAAGGTGAAAAGACCGCTGGTCGGCTTCTCCTTCAAGAGCTGGTTCCCGCTCGACGAGTTCCGGGCGAGTTCGGCATGGCCGAAAGGCGAAAAGCTCACGCCCGACATGGTGGTTCCCGCCGACTTCATGGACGATCAGGAAAAGCTCCTCCGCGAAGGCGAGGTCATCGAAGACGACATCCTCCGCGGAGCCTCCCCGTCGCAGGCCATCTTCTGGGGCGACGGGGCCCTGGGAAGCGAAATGAGGGTGCTGCCCGGCAACGTCGTGGCGGAGGAGCGGAGGCTATCCTGGGAGGAAATCGAGGGCTTGTCGGACGATTATTGGAACACCCCCTGGTTCAGGAAGTACCTGGAGTGGGTGGAGGCGCTCGTCGCGAGGTCGGCGGGGCGCTACCCTGTGTCGCACGCCACGCCGGTCGGCCCCTTCGACTACGTCGTGACGCTCCGCGGCCACGAGCAGTCCGTCGTGGACCTCATGCTCGACCCCGAGCCGGTGGAAAGACTGCTGGAAAGGATGGGTGACTTCTTCATAGAGCTCATGAAGGCTCCTTGGCGGAAAATACCCCTCTTCCACGGGGGCTACTACGACGCCCAGTACAACATCTGGGCGCCGAAATCCATAGTCCGCATGCAGGAGGACGCGGTTGCCGTCCTCTCGCCCGATCTCTACCGGCGCTATCTCGCCAAGGTGGACAGGAGGGTGGCTTCGGCCTTCGAGTGCAGTTTCATCCACCTCCACGCGACCAGCATGATCGTCCTGGACCAGATGCTCGAGATTCCGGAAATACGGTGCTACGAGATCAACAACGACGTGGGGGGACCGCCCGTAGCCACCATGGTGCCGTACTTCCGGATGGTCCAGAAGGCGAAGAAACCCCTCGTGATCCGAGGCTCCTTCTCCCAGGACGAGCTCAGGATGCTCATGGATTCTCTCGCGCCGGAAGGCCTCTATCTCTACATCATGGTAAGCGACAGAAAGGAAATAGACGCACTGCGGCCCATCGCGGGCATGTAGGAGGGACGGAATGGATATTCGATTCGACGGGAAAACGGTGCTCGTGACGGGAGCGAGCACGGGAATCGGCGCGGCCATGGCGACGGCCTTCGGAACCTCGGGGGCGAAGGTTGCCATCCACTACAACTCGAGCGAGAAGGAGGCGAAGGCCGTCGCGGAGGAGATCAGGAAGAAGGGCGGGGAGACCTACCTCGTGAAGGCGGATGTCCTCAAACCAAAACAGATGCAGGCGATGGTTGAAAAGGTCGTCACCAAATTCGGCGGCATCGACGTCCTCGTCAACAACGCGGGAGGGCTGCTCACGCGCCACTCCATCGAGGAGATGCCGGACGACGAGTATTACAAGGTCATCGACCTCAACCTGACTTCAGCCTTCAGGATGTGCAAGCTCGTGATCCCGTACATGAAGTCGAACAAGTCGGGAAACATCATCAACCTTTCGTCCATAGCCGCGCGGAACGGAGGAGGCGGCGGCGCCGTCATCTATGCCGCATCGAAGGCGGCGGTCTCGACCCTGACACGCGGCCTCGCCAAGGAACTCGCCCCCTACGGGATCCGGGTCAACGCGATAGCTCCCGGGATCATCCTGACTCCCTTCCACGACAAGTACACCAAGAAAGAGCTCCTGAAGAGCATGATCTCCGCGATACCTCTGGGCCGGGGAGCCACCGCGGAGGAGGTCGCCGGAGTGGCCGTGTTCCTCGCCTCGGACCTGATGTCGAGCTTCGTCACCGGTGAGGTCGTCGAGGTGAACGGCGGACAGCTCATGTCCTGATCCGATCTGAGAGGAGGCATCATGGGAAAATATAACCGCTATCTCGCAATCCAGACGCTCCTGCCGGACGATTACCGGAACGACAGGCAGTTCGCCGTCAACATGAAGACGCTCGAAGAACTCGGCTTCGACGGCGTGGAGCTCAACATCCGCGACCCGGAGGCGGTGAAGCCGGCCGATCTCAAGGCTTATCTCGGGGATTTCGGCCTTACGCTCTCCATGTTCGCCACGGGCTTCACCGCCAAGACTTCCAACCTCTCCCTCGCTACGGAGGAAGAAGCCCGGCGGAAGGAGTCGGTCGCGAGGGCGAAGCGCTTTCTCGCCTTCGCGTCGGAATTCGGGGCGGGAATCGTGGCCGGCTTCCTGAAGGGAGCCATGCCCGAGAACAAGCCAGGGAACCTGGCCAGGCTCAAGGAGTCGGTCGCGGAGATCGCGCCGGAGGCGGAAAGGCTGAAGACGCCCTTCCTCGTCGAGGCGATCAACCGTTTCGAGTCTCCTCTCGGAAGAAGCCTCGACGAGGCCTGGGAAGTGATCGAAGGCGCGAAGAATCCCTACGTTCACATCCTGCCGGACACTTGGCACATGAACATCGAGGAATCGAACATGGAAGCCGCGATGATACGCCACAACGGGCACTACGTGAGCTTCCACCTTTCGGAGAACAACAGATTCTTCCCGGGCTTCGGACTCCTCGATTTCAAGAGGATCATCGGCGTGCTGGACGCTCTCGGATACCGGGGAAAGCTTGCGATAGAGGGCAACGTCAAGGTGAGTTTCGCGGACGACGTACGGAAGTCCATGGAACACCTGCGTCCGCTGCTCGCGAAATAACCGTCATTTTTCGGAGGACATCATGGATACGTTCGAAGGACAGACCGCGATCGTGACCGGTTCGGCCCAGGGAATCGGGAAGGCGATCGCCATGGAATTCGCCGCCCGCAAGGCGAACGTCGCGATCTGCGACGTGAAGACCGACGCGCTCAAGGCGGCCGCCGATGAGATCAAGGCCAAGACCGGGGCGAGGGTTTTCTTCAAGGCGGTCGACATTTCGAAGGAACAGGAAGTCATCGCCTTCGTGAAGGACGTGGAGAAGGAATTCGGCAAGATCGAGATCATGGTCAACAACGCCGGCATCCATCCCCTGCACAAGATCGAGGACATCTCCGCCGAGGAATGGGACCTCGTCATGGCCGTGAACCTCAAGGCGCAGTTCTTCTTCTGCAAGGCGGTACTTCCCGGTATGCGGAGCAGAAAATACGGAAGAATCATCAACATCTCCTCCGAGGCCGGAAAGCACGGCGGCACGGTCGCGGCCTGTTCCTATGCTGCATCCAAGGGCGGAGTGCTCGCGTTCACGAGGAACCTCGCCCAGCAGACCGGGGCGGACGGCATCACCGTGAACGCGATCTGCCCGGGACGCATAGTGAGCGCGATGTCGGGCTCGGTTTCCGCGGCAGAGAACCAGAAGTTCATCGACAACAGCATCCTGAAGCGGATCGGCGATCCCGAAGATGTGGCCTTCGCTGCCGCCTATCTGGCGAGCCCGAGGGCGAAATTCATCACCGCGGAAAGCATGATGGTGAACGGCGGAACCCTCAGGGACTAGCGGGACTCCGCCGAACCGCCGTGTCGAAAAGCAAGTCCTTCTTCAAGGCCCTTTTTGCGGCCGTCAGCCTCTCCTTCCTCGCGGCTTCATGCGCCCAGGAGGGAGGGGCTTTTTTGTACGTGGACCGTTTCTGGAGTCCCGTCGTCGAAACGGCTGCGGACCTGAACGAAGCGGTCGAACGGGTCAGGAAGGAGGCCGGGACCGTCGTGCGGATAGAGCGGGCGGATCCGGAAAGAAAGGCGGCCGAGGGCCTGGAACGTTTCCTCGCGGAAAAAAAGCCCGGGATCGTGTTCTTCGGTTCGTTCATCGCCTTCGAAATCCAAGCCGTTGCGGAGAAAAATCCCGGAATCGCGTTCGTGGCGCTCGACGCACCGGAGGATCCGCCCAAGGGGACTCCGTTCCGCTGGATCCGGTTCTCGAACGGCGGAGCGCTCGGAGAAATCGGTACGAAGGTCAGACTCGGTCTCGAATCCGAAGGCGAGCCGGGGAGACCGGTTCTCGCCCTGATCGGGAGCGAGTACAAGGAAGCCTATTCGAAGCATTTCGAGCCCGAGGCCTTCGTCGATCCGGAAAAGCAATCGATACGCGTAGACGTGAGCTCGAAGGACGGCCTCGATGGCGTGAAGGCACGCCTCGCGGAGGAACTCAAGCGGCGGCCCAGGCTCTGCGTCCTCCTTGCCGGAGGACAGACCGCGGCCCTCTTCGCCGTCATCCGGAAGGAAGGCCCGCTTCCTCTCGTAATAGCGGAAAGAGGAAGGCTCGCGGAGCCGGAAGAGCTGCCCATCCTCTTCAGTTTCGAAAAGGACTACGCGGAGGCGGTCCTTCGCGGTCTCTCCTCGGACCTGAAGCCTGGAGAAGTCGTCGATGTGCCCATGAAGGTGAGGCCCGGAAACGCGGCGGCGAAGTGAAAAGACTTCAATCGACTCCGAAGAATATCGGCTTGTCTATCTTCGACGCGAGACGGTGAACGGCGTTCATGAGTCCGACGTGGCTGTAGGTCTGGGGGAAATTCCCCCACTGGCCGCCGTCGGAATGGATGTCTTCGCTGAAGAGTCCCAGGTGATTCGCGTACTTCGTCAGGGCGGTGAGCGCCTCGAACGCGTCCTCCACGCGTCCGACGCAGGCCAGGGCTTCGACGTACCAGAAGGAGCAGACGAAGAATCCCGTTTCGGGTTTCCCGAAGTCGTCGGCGTGAACGTACCGGTACACGAGCCCCCTGTCGCTCTTCAGTTTCGCCTCGATCGCGGCGAGATGCTGCCTTGCCCGGTCCGAGTTCGGATTCAGGTATTTCATGGTGATGAGATGGAGGGAACTCGCGTCCAGGGCCTCGATTCCGACCGCCTGCGTGTAGGCGCCGAGCTCCTGGTTGTAGCAGGCTTCGATTTTCTTCGCCGATTCGATGATGAGCTTCGCGGCTTTTTTTTTGAGCTCGACTGCTCCCGCAATCTTGGCGATGCGGTAAGCCGCCTGGGACCCCACCCAGTGGAAGAGGTAGGTATAGCTGTGGTACCGGGCCGAGTTGCGGAATTCCCAGATACCGGCGTCAGGCTCGTCGATCACCGCCGCGATGCGGTCCACGAGCCAGTCGATCATCGTGAGGGACTTCCGGGTGGAGCCGAAGGCGAGTCGTCTGTCCGCATAGAGAGGAAGCAGGCTTACGAGGACCTGGCCGAAGATGTCGTTCTGTTTCTGGCTGGACGCGTCGTTTCCCACGCGCACGGGCCGGTTCCCCAGGTATCCTGACAAATCCAGGTTTCTCTCGCTCGCGACCCTGTCCCCGGAGATGGTGTACATCGGGGAGATGTTCTCCTTCGCGTTCAGGATTATGTTGTGGATGTAGTTGAAGTATTGCTCCACCTCTTCGAAATGCCCGATGCTGTTGAACGCGTTGAGAGTGTAGAATGCGTCGCGCATCCAACAGTAACGGTAGTCCCAATTCCTGCCGCTGCCGGGCGATTCCGGCAGGCTCGTCGTGCCCGAGGCGATGATGCCGCCGGTGTCCTCGTACTGGTGGAGCTTCAGGACGAGGGCCGAACGGATGGTCTCCTCCTGATAGATGGTCGGTATCGAGGTCGCCTTTATCCATTCGATCCAGTACCGCTTCGTCTTCTCGAGGAAGGTTTCACAGGTGGATTCGATGGGTGCTTCGAGGGGCACGCCGTAGGTGAACACGAGGTAGCGGCTTCCGTTAAGGGCGAAGGGCTTGTCCAGGAGGATGTAGCTCAGGGGGACGTCGGTCGTGAGCCTTACGTGGCTTTCGAAGTTGAGAAAACGGATGTGGTTGCTGCCCGTTACGGTCTCCGGGACGAAATTCCCGTAGTCGCCGACCGGCCTGCAGCGGACGCCGATGCAGGGGCTGCCGGAGATCGGTTCGATCTTCCTTATCAGCATGAGAGGCCGGTAGTACCTGTCGTACTGACGGAATCTCGGCGCGAAATCGACGACGCGGAAAGCTCCGTCCGAGCAATCGAATTCCGTGACGAGGACATTCGTGTTCGGAAGGTAGTACTGGGTCGAGGATGCGGAGCCGTCCTTAGGGAAAACCGAGAATTCTCCGCCCTTGTCGGGATCCACCAATCCACCGAAAACGAAGCTCGAATCGAAACGGGGAAAGCAGAGCCATTGGACCGCTGCCCTGGTGTCGATGTAGGCGAGGAAGGAGCAGTTACCCACGATCCCGAGGTTGTACTTGTGATTCGCCGCCATGGTTCAACTCTAGTCGATACGGTCCTTCAAGTCAAATGGACGGGGCCTTCCCTCGGGGCTTCACAGGTACCTCTGGTAGTCGCCCACGAGAAGATGGAGAGGCTCCGCATCCTCGTCGATCGTTGGGAATCTTCCGATGGGATCGAGAAACCGGTTGTCGGCATGATCGTCGTTCGTCATACTCACCTCGCCGGTGAGAACGCGGGCTTTCTCCGCCCAGAAACGGTGGTAGACGCCCTGTTCAAGGCAGATCGATTCGCCTGGCGCGAGGACCACCCTGCTTCCCGCGGGAAGGCGCCGCCTTACGCCGTCCACCGACACGTCGAGTTCAGCGTTCGAGAGGGCGCCTTTTTTCGTCGACTTGTACAGCTCGATCACGAGCTTCCCGCCTCCGCGGTTGATGATGTCCTCCATTTTTGAAAAATGGAAATGCATCGGCGTTTCCTGATTCACCCCGACGATCATGATCTTCTCGGCGTAGGGCTTGCGGCCGTCCTCGACATTGCCGTTTCGGATCGTGAAGAGGAAGAGCCCCCGTTTCGCGTAGTCGCCCGACCCGAAGTCGGTGATGTCCCAGCCGAGGCCGTTGGACCGGATCTCCCTGATCTCTCCGCCGCATTTCTTCCAGTCGCGGGGCCTGTACTTCGCCCAGGGAGGAAGGAAGAACCGGTGTTCAGCGAAGAAGGCCTTCGCGTCCTTGAGGATTTCGTTGATCTCGCTTCGTTTCATGGTATCCCCTTTTTTGCGCGACGTTTCTCGCGGAGAGCATACCACGTTTCCCCGCGAAGGATAAGGAATTCAGGAGATTCTTCCCCGGCCGAGCTTTGACATTCACGTCTCGATGAGTATAATCCTATGCGAATCTCACCCGGAGGATAGACACAATGAACAACTTCGAATTCCTGAATCCGACGCGAATCGTTTTCGGCAAAGGCACGGAAAACCAGGTCGGGGCCGAGGTCAAGAGGATCGCTTCTTCCTGCCTTCTGCATTACGGCGGCGGAAGCGTCAAGAAGTCCGGCCTCTACGACAGGATCGTGGCCTCCCTCAAAAAAGAGGGCGTCCGTTTCCTCGAACTCGGAGGAGTGAAGCCCAATCCGAGGGTCGGTCTGGTGCGGGAAGGCATCGAGCTCTGCAGGAAGAACAAGCTCGAGATGATCCTCGCGGTCGGAGGCGGGAGCGTGATCGATTCATCGAAGGCGATCGCCGTCGGAGTTCCCTATGCCGGGGACGTCTGGGACTTCTTCACGGGCAAGGAAACCCCGACCGTCAAGCTCCCCGTGGGCTCGGTGCTCACGATCCCTGCCGCAGGAAGCGAGGCTTCCCACAGTTGCGTCATCACGAACGAGGACGGTATGCTGAAGCGGGCCCTCAACATGGAGCTCAACCGGCCCAATTTCGCGGTCATGAATCCCGAGCTCACCTATTCGCTGCCTCCGTACCAGACTGCCTGCGGAGTAGCAGACATCATGTCCCACGTCATCGAACGGTACTTCACCGACGTGACGAACGTGGACCTCACCGACCGGCTCTGCGAGGGCGTCCTCAAGTCGGTCATCGACAACGCTCCGCTCTGCCTCGAGAATCCGAACGACTACAACGCGAGGGCGGAGATCATGTGGGCGTCCACGCTCGCCCACAACAACCTGCTGAGTACGGGGCGGGTCGCCGACTTCGGGTCTCATCAGATAGAACACGAGCTCTCAGGCATCAACGACGTCGCCCACGGCGCGGGACTCGCGGTGATCATGCCGGCCTGGATGAAGTACGTGCTGAAGCGGTTCCCCGTGCGGTTCGTGCAGTTCGCGGTCCGGGTCTGGGGCGTCGAACAGCGCTTCGACGATCCGGAGCGGACCAGTCTCGAAGGCATCGCGAGGATGGAAGCCTACTTCAAGTCCCTGGGCCTGCCGATCCGCCTCGGAGAGATCGGCATCGGCGAAAACCACTTCGACGAGATCGTGCGCAAGACCTACCTCGGGAGAGGAGGCACGGTCGGGAACGTCATCAAGCTCGACAAGGACGATGTCCGCGCCATCCTGAAGCTCGCGCTCTGATTCACATGCGGAATGCGTTCCATACTTCGACCGACGGAATGACGTGGAATGCGAATTCCGGTCCGGGAGGCACGGGAACCCTCATGAGCGTCGTCTACGGTTCGGTCCCCGACCTCTTCGTCGCATGCGGAAGCTCGGGGACCGCCTACTGCTCACGGAATGCGACAGCCTGGACTCCGGTCACCACCGGCACCGGCGATACCCTCACCTCGGTCGCCTACGGCGGCGGCCTGTACGTGGCCTGCGCACAAACCGCTTCGAGGGCATATTATTCCTCCGACGGAGCAAGCTGGTCCGAATCCGTCGTCGCGCTCGAGGGGTACGACATAATCTACGACAACGGGCTCTTTCTGATGGGAGGGAACGGAGGATACTCCGGATACGCCACGGCCGGCGAGGTCGTCGCAAGCGATTGGAACAGCATCAGGCAGGAGAGTTGGTACTCCATCTACGGCTACGCCTACGGCAATTCGGTCTACGTGGGCATCACGGTGAACGGCACCATCGATGTCTGCGCTGCTTCGGATATGTCGACGTGGACGAACAAATTCGACGCCGGCGTGCAGCTTAACGCCGTCGCGTTCGGCAACGGACATTTCGTCACGGTGGGAAATTCGGGAACGATCTATCATTCCTCGGACTCGGGGAACACATGGGCTGCGGCCGCTGTTCCCGTCGGAGCGAACATCCTCGACGTCTGTTACGCCGGAGGCAAGTTCGTGGCAGTCGGCGCCGGCGGCACGATCTGCTGCTCGACGGACAACGGAGCGACCTGGACGGCTGCAGTCTCGCCGGGCACGGCCGACCTCCAGGGGATCTGCTATCGGCCGTAAGTGTAGAATTGACGCGGAGGTGGCGGGAATCGCCCTCCAAGCCTCGCCGTCCTGGCTCGGCTTTCCGGGCCGGGGTACTCGCTGGCGCGGGACATCCTGTCCCGCTTCCCTCGCTGACGCTCGGCGCTCGTACCCTTCGATTCCCTTGCGGGGAAGGGGTTACTGGAGGTGGCGGGAATCGACCCTCCGCTCGTCGCCATCGTGGCTCCGCGCTGCGGGCCGGAGTGCTCGCTGGCGCCCGACATCCTTGTCGGGCTTTCCTCGCTGACGCTCGGCGCTCGCACTCGTTCGATTCCCTTGAAGGGAAGGGGCTACTGGAGGTGGCGGGAATCGAACCCGCGTCCTAAGACGGGTACGTCAGGCATGCTACAGGTTTAGTCGCCCCTTTTAGTTCCGAAGAAGGGGAGGCGGGGCGGCGGCCTTCCTTCTCCGTATTCCGGAAGATGTCCCTTCCGATGCCCGGACTCATCGGTCGGTGAGCCTTGGTTTCTTGCAAGCTCTCCGGCCCTCAAGGCGGGGAGCCGGGAACCCGCTGGTCACCGCTTACGCGGCGGCCAGTTGATAATCTGCGTTATTGTTGGCAGTTATGTTTTTTGCCGTTTTTAGGAGTCCGGCCCTCCACCTGCAACCTGAAACACCTTCGTCCCAGTCGAAACCGGTGCACCCCCTCATGCATCGCGCTATAAAATTACCTCAAGAGGCGAAAAAAGGCAATAAGGGGACGGACAAGGAACAAGCACGATTCGGCTTGGAGGAAACGCGCGGAGGGGAGCCTTTCGACCTGTATCGTGCCGTTTCCTGCCCCGCGTCTAAATTCTCATTCGGTAATTCCGCTCGGTTTCCCGCCTGACGTCCTTCTCCTTGAGGTCCTCGCGCTTGTCGTAGTTCTTCTTTCCCTTGCAAACCCCGATCTCGATCTTCACGATGCCCTTTTTCAGATAGACCTTGAGCGGCACGAGGGTGAATCCCTTCTCGTCGGTCTTGCGTTCGAGGGGACGGATTTCCCTCTTGTGCACGAGGAGTTTCCTATCCCTGAGCGGCTCGTGATTGAAGAGGTTTCCGTGATCGTAGGGGGTGATCTGGAACCCTATGAGCCAGAGCTCTCCGTTCCTCACGCGGGCGTATGCGTCGACGAAGGAGAATTTCCCGCTTTTCAAGGATTTCACCTCCGTGCCCTGCAGGCTGATGCCGCATTCGAAGGTCTCTTCCACCGAATAATTGAAGCGGGCCTTTCGGTTGTCCGCGAGGAGTTTCATAGGTTCTTTCGGCATGGTTTCCTTTCGTTCACGGTGCGGTTATTTCCTTACCGCGGCCACGCGAAAGCCAAGGTAGGGAGTGCACCAGGTCGGGGGTTGGGACGCCCTCGTCGAGACGCCGACGTTCTCGTCCCGGTTGAGCCAGCAGCCGCCCCTCACGGAGATTTCGGCGCCTGAGAAACGCGACTCCGCGGGAAAGATGTAATCGGCAGGATAAAACCAGTCGGAGCACCATTCCCATACGTTTCCCAGCATGTTCCTGAGCCCGATGGCGCCGGGTTCGGCCTCCCTTACGGAGGCCAGTTCCTTCGAAGCCGGGCGTTTTCCCTTCCCGTCGTTCAGCGTGGCAGCCCATTCCCACTGTTCCTCCGAAGGCAGGAAGAAGATGTAGGCGGGATATTTCCTTCCGAGCCATTCGCAATAGGCCCGGGCAGCGAACTGTGAGACCTCGCGGACCGGATACGAGGGCTTGGGGGGATTCGCTGAATCCTTCCACGATTCGAGATATCCCTGTTCCGCGAGCCCTTCTTCCGCGAGTTTTTTCCGGTTCGAAGGGGAGTAGAGCGGGACTTCCTTTATGAAATCCGCGTATTCCGATTCGCTCACCTCAGTGGCGGCGAGGTAGAATCCTCCGATTCCGGTCTTCCTTGGCGCGTTGAGCGAGTTCAAGGTATTTCCTTCGGGACTCGTTCCGGACCAGCCGAGCACGAAGTTCCCCGCGGGCACGGGAACGAAATCCATCGAACCTATGCGGATACTTGCCCCCGCGGCCGCGACCGGGACCGACAGTTCCCTCTTGATCCCGGCGAAAAGGGAGTCGAGCCTCGCCGCGACCGCGTGATTGCCGACGATTTCGGCCGCGGCCTTTTCCGGAAGCACCTCCGCAAGCCAGAGCGCGGCGTAGTCCGAAGAGGCGTACAGTCTGGCGAAAAATGCGGCGGTCCGCGCCGCGCCGGCGGGAGACATCGCCTTGCCTTTCGATCCGGCAAGAGCGGCGGCGCGGAGATAATCGCGGAAGACGCCCTCGTTCGCGACGTTTTTCGCCGCGGAAAGCAGAAAGGCTTCAGGAAGTCGATCGACCGAGGGTTTGCCTTCGCTCGAAAGATAATAATCTTCGACCGCTTCGCTCAACACCGGGGGAAAGGAATAGGTCGCGGATGGTTCGCCGGTCAGCGTCCATGAGGAGAATTCCCTGTGGGCGCTTTCGAAAAGTCCATCCTCGGATTTCAGCGCGAGCCTGACGAAGAATCCGTCTTTCTTCTTGGCAAAGAGGCTTCCTACGAGGCGGGACGGAACGTCCCTTTCCTTTTCGAAGGTTCCGAAGAAAGGCTTCGACAATGCGAAGGAGCGTTTCCCGGCGGGAACGAAAACCGTGCAGGGCGTGTAACCGACCCGGCGTCCGTCGACGCGAACCGAGGCCCCGCGGGGAAGGGTTTCGATCGTAACCTCCGCTCCGGGAGAGAAGAGCCCGTCGTACAGGAAAAGGATAAACAGGACGGCGACGAGAACCGCGGAGTAAATGACCGCCATATAGGTGCGGGGACGGACCCCGAGGATCGGTTTCAGTACGACGCGGGCCCCGGGCGACGCGTTCGCGTCGGGCGGGTTGTTTCTCTTCTTCATAGTGCTGCATTATAGGAACGGCCCTATCTATTGTCAACGTTGAGACTTTCATGCTACCCTCTTTCGGGAAGCCACCATGGATAAAACCCTCGATCGAGTTGTACAAGCGACGGAATCCTTCCTCACCTGGCGGAAGGCCAGGATAGAGCGAAAGAAGGAGAAGCAGAGGCGGAAGAATCCGGTCGTGGATTGGATAGAGGCCTTCGTCTGGGCGGCCTGCGTGGTTCTGCTCATCAACCAATACGTGCTTCAGGCTTATCAGATACCTTCCGGCTCCATGATGAACACCCTGCTCGTGAACGACAGGATCTTCGTGAACAAATTCATCTTCGGTCCCGAACTGCTTCCCGGCATCGGCAAGCTGCCGGGCTTCGTCGCCCCGAAGCGGGGCGAGATCATCATCTTCGAGAATCCTTCCTATATTTCCCGAGGTCCGGTCTTCGACATCGTCCAACGCGTGCTTTACATGGCCACCTTGTCGTTCGTCGACATCGACCGGGACGAAAACGGAATGCCGAAGGCCCACTTCCTCATCAAACGGGCGGTAGGGATGGGGGCCGACAGGATCCGCCAGCGCGAAGGAAACATCGAGTTCCTCCCGAAGGGCGAGGATCGATGGTTGAGCGAGAAGGATTTCCAGAAGCTCTCCGGTCTTTCCTATCCCGTGCGGCGCCTCGTCTCCCCCGAACACTATGCAGCGATCAGGGAAGCCGGAAAAGGCGCGGCCTTCCAGGATCTCAGGCTCCCCATGACGGACAGCATGAGCGGAAGCCTGAAATCCATGCAGAACGGCGAATTCTTCGACGGGTTCGCCTTCGACGAATGGAGAACCAAGACCCTCTATTCGATCAACCCGCAGGACAGGAAGTACGGAGGGCGATGGAGGACCCACCACGAGGGTCTTTACGTTCCGGAAGGTAAGATCCTGCCGTTGGGAGACAACAGGGACAATTCCCGCGACGGCCGTTATTTCGGTTCGGTGAAGGAGTCGAAGATCCTCGGAAGGGCGATGATCCGCTATTGGCCGCTTCCAAGAGCGGGAATCATTCGCTAAGGACTTAAGATATGTTCGGTTCAGCCAAACGCTTCGAATCCTACCGCGATCCCCATCCCTTGCTTCGGAAACTGTTCCGCATGCTGAGGTTTCTCCTCGTCGTCGCGGTTCTCTACGAGGTCGTCACTTCGTTCGTCGTCGGCGGTTACAAGATCGACTCGGTTTCGATGGTTCCCTACTACGAACCCGGATCGAGGCTCCTCGTTTCGCCCCTCGTCTACGGCCCCGTGATTCCGTTCACCGATGATCGTTTCCCCGGACTCGCCAAGCCGAAGCGTGGCGATATGGTGTTGCTCAGGACTCCCTACCGCCGGCACGCTTCGTTCATGGAGACCGCGATAGGGCAGTTCACGAGTTTTTTCACCTTCCAAACCTCCTCCTTCTCCCTGTCCAAGAGGGAGATCTGGGAAAACGAGTACGTCGTGAAGCGCGTCATCGCTCTCCCCGGGGATTCGGTGCGCGTCAAGAACCTGGAAGCCCTGATCCGCCCGAAAGGAACCCCTGACTTCGTTTCCGAATTCTCCCTCTCGCTGAGCCGTTATGAAATTCTGAAGGAATCGCTTCCCCGGGACTGGAGGGAAAACGATCCTTTCGGGGGCTTCGCCGAGGACGTGATTCTCAAGGACGACGAGTACTACGTGCTCGGCGACAACCGAACTCGATCGACCGATTCGAGGCTCTGGGGACCGGTGAAGGAAAACCAGATCCGCGGTATGGTCCTCTTCCGGTATTGGCCGCTCGGTGGCAGCAAGAAACCCTGAATCCCTCTCAACGATACGGCCTCTTCCCGCCGGAATATTTCCCGCACTCTACGCCCATGTTCCCTTCTGCACCTCGAAATGCGGATACTGCGATTTTTTTTCCGTCAGCGAATGGGACGAAGACTTCGTTTCCCTCGTCCTCGCCCGAGAGATCGAGGAACTCGAAGCCCTCGCTCGGATTTCGGAGATCGAAGCCTTCGACTCCCTGTACGTGGGAGGCGGGACGCCGAGCGCGGTACCGCGGAGGATCCTTGCCGGCTTTCTCCGGGGGCTCGCGGAAAGGGCGGGCAGGAGGATCGGGGAATTCACCGTCGAAGCGAACCCGGAAAGCCTGGACCGGGACTTCCTTTCCGCGCTCGAGGAGGCGGGAGCGGACCGGATCAGCCTCGGCATCCAGACATGGGACGACGGCCGTCTCGCGGACCTGGGCAGGCGGGCCACATCCCGGTCGAACCGGGCCGCGATCGAGCTTCTAGGAGAGAGGTGGAAGGGGAAGGTGTCCCTCGATCTCATGTACGGCTTTCCCGGGCAGACGGTCGGGGAGGCGGTCAGTGACGTCGAAGAGCTCCTCGCGTACGGACCCGGACACGTGTCGGTCTACGCGCTCACCGTGGAGGAGGACACGCCGCTCGGGCTGAGAATCGGAAGGGGAGACGCGGCGAACATAGACGAGAACGCGCAGGAGGACATGAGGGACGAGCTCCATGCGCGGCTGCTCGCGGCCGGGTACAGGAACTACGAAATATCGAATTACGCGCTGCCGGGGAACGAATGCAGGCACAACGAAGCCTATTGGAGGCTGCGTCCCTACGTGGGGATAGGGCCTGCGGGAGTATCCACGCTTCCGGCCCGAGCGCCCGCCGCGGCCGTCAGGCTGACAGGGAAGCGCGACGCTCTCGCCTTCGCTCGAGCGGATTTCGCCTCTACGGATATCGAAGTCTCCGGCGGCCTGGACGTCGAGATCGTCGGCAGGAGGGACTTCCTCTACGACTACCTCCTCATGGGATTGAGGACCGCGGAGGGAATCGACGAGGTCGCCTTCGCTCGCATCTTCGGGGAGGACGCGAGGGGGCTCGCGCCGCGGACCGTGGAAAAACGGCGAGGACTCTTCTCGGACGCCCCGGGGAGGTTCGCTCTCACCGATGCGGGAAGACGCGTTCTGAATTCGGTCCTCGTGGACCTCTTCGGGGAGATCGAAAAGGGAGATGCACCGAAAGATTGCTCATGGCCGATCGGGACCTAGGCGGGCACGGTCGCATTAGCTCGAAAGGACCCGCATGAAGGGCCCGGAGAACGGGTTGCGTTTATTGACACCTCGATTTTTCGCGTGATATGTTATTTGCGCTTCCAATGAGATTTATTCTGACATGTCGTAAAAGGAGATAAAATGTCAGGACATAGTAAGTGGGCCACCATAAAACACAAGAAAGGTGCAGCCGACGCGAAACGTGGACAGATGTTCACGAAGCTGATTAAGGAAATTTCAATCGCCGCCCGTCTCGGAGGGGGAGATCAGAACGCCAACCCGAGGCTGAGAGCCGCCGTCCTCAAGGCGAGGTCCGCGAACATGCCCAAAGACAACATCGACCGCGCCATCAAGAAGGGGACGGGAGAGCTCGAAGGCGTGGAATACGTCGAAATGACCTACGAGGCCTACGGACCGGGCGGAGTCGCCATCCTCGTGGACGTGATGACGGACAACAAGAACAGAACCGCGGCGGACATCCGTTATGTCCTGAACCGCGGAGGCGGCAACCTCGGCGAATCCGGCTGCGTGTCCTACCTATTCAAGAGAAAGGGCATCATCTCCTTCGACGCGAAGAAATACACCGAGGACCGGATCCTGGAAGTCGCTCTAGAAGCGGGGGCAGAGGACGTCGCGACCTCGGGCGACACGATCGAAGTCACCACGGATCCGGACGAATTCTCCAAAGTCATGACCGCCCTGGAAAAGGCCGGACTCGAGCCGACCACCGGCGAAATCAGCAAGATCCCGGACAGCTACATCACGCTCGACAAGGAGAAGACCGCCAAGGCCGTCAAGCTCATCGAATCCTTGGACGAGCACGACGACGTCCAGAGCGTCTCATCCAATCTCGACATCCCGGACGACTTCGAACCCGAAGAATGATCCGGATCCTCGGCCTCGATCCCGGGTTGGCCGAAACCGGTTACGGAGTCGTCGACGTCTCCCGCGGCAGATACGTCCATGTGTGCCACGGCGTCATCTCGACGCCGTCGTCCATGGAAATCGGTAAGCGTCTCGAGGCGATCTACGGCCGGATCCGCGAACTGCTCAGGGATTATTCGCCGGCCGAGGCCGGGATGGAAAGCCTGTTCTTCGCGAAGAACATAACGAGCGCGATCCCGGTGGCTCAGGCGAGGGGCGTCGTGCTCGTGGCGCTCGCTCAGGCGGACGTCCCCTGTGAAAGCTATCCGCCGCAGGCGATCAAGCTGGCGATCGTCGGTCAGGGCAGGGCGGAAAAGAGGCAGGTCCAGGAGCTGGTGCGGCTTCTCCTCCGGCTCCCCGAGATCCCGAAGCCCGACCATGCCGCGGACGCCCTCGCCGCGGCGATCTGCCACGCGAATACGCGAGGAGGTCTTCGTGTTCAACAGCCTTAAAGGCGTCATCACCGAAAAGACGTCGGGAAAGGTCCGGATCGAGACCGGCGGCGTTGAATGGGAACTCGAGGTTTCCTACACAACCCTGAGCGGACTGCCTCACGCGGGCAGCCCGGCGAGGATCTTCACCCACCTGCTTCACCGCGAGGATTCCATGCGTCTCTTCGGCTTCGCCAAGGAAGAGGAACGGTTGCTTTTTCTCGATCTCCTCAAGGTGGACGGCATCGGCCCGAAGCAGGCGATCCGGATCCTGTCCGGCGCGAGCGTCGATTCCTTCGCTGAGATCCTCGAGGCGGGGGACGTGGACTCGCTCAAGCGGATACCGGGAATCGGCGTGAAGTCCGCACAGAAGATCATCCTCGCGCTCAAGGGAAAGCTCACGCTCAAGGAATCGGAGGAGGCCGAGGAGGGACGGGACCTCGTTACCGCCCTCGCTGACATGGGCTTCGACAGGAGGAAGGCGGCTGCGGCGGTGGCCTCGCTGCTCGATGAAACCAGGGAAGAAGGCCTCGCGGGGGAGAAGCTCGAACAGGAGATCTTCCGCCGGGCGATCGTCAGGCTGAGCAGTTAGCGCCATGGCGGAAGACAAGTCGCTCCTCCAGGGCGAATATCACGATAGGGAAGACGCGAAGGAAGCCGGTCTCAGGCCCAAGCGGCTCGGAGACTTCCAGGGCCAGGACGAGATCAAGCAGAACCTGGGTGTTTTCATCAGAGCGGCCAGGGAACGGAAGGAGTGCGTCGATCACATCTTCCTGAGCGGCCCCCCGGGTCTCGGCAAGACCACCCTCGCCGGCATCATAGCATCGGAGATGGGGGCGGAATTCAAGGTGACCTCGGCGCCCGCTCTTGACAAGCCGAAGGATCTTGCCGGGGTGCTCACGACGATCACCGAAGGCACGGTCTTCTTCATAGACGAGATCCACCGCCTCAAGCCAGCGATGGAAGAACTCCTCTACATAGCAATGGAGGACTTCGAGATCGACTGGATCATCGGCCAGGGGCCTTCGGCGAGGACCATAAGGATACCCGTCCCGCCCTTCACGCTCATCGGTGCCACGACCAAGGCCGGACTCGTGTCGAGCCCGCTCTATTCCCGCTTCGGCATCAACATCAGATTCGACTATTACGACCCCCGCGAGATCATGCTCATCGTCTACCGCTCCGCTGAGATCCTCGGAATCTCCATCCGAAAGGAGGCGGCCGAACTCCTCGCGCGTTGTTCGAGGGGGACTCCGAGGATCGCGAACCGTCTGCTTCGAAGGATGCGGGACTTCGCCCAGGTCTTCGGGACCGGTGAAGTAACCCGCCCGATCGTCGAGGACGGGCTTTCCCGGCTCAAGATCGACTCTCACGGGCTCGAGAGTCACGACCGCGAGATCCTCAGGGTGATCATCGAGAAGTACGAGGGCGGTCCCGTGGGCGCGGAAACACTCGCTATCTCCGTCGGAGAGGCCATCGATACGCTCGAGGACTTCTACGAGCCCTATCTCATCCAGCGGGGGTTCCTCAAACGGACGCCGAGGGGCAGGGTGGTCACGCCCATGGCTTACGAACATCTCGGCTTGAAACGGAACGGGAATGAAGACCAGGGAATTCTTTTTTGACCTTCCTCCGGAGCTCGTGGCCCAGTACCCCTCCGAACGGCGCGGGGAATCCCGCCTCATGACCGTCCGCAGGGCTTCCGGCGCCTTCGATCACGGTACGGTGAGCATGCTGCCTGACCTGCTCGAGCGTGGAACGCTCATGGTCTTCAACGACAGCAGGGTGAGGAGGGCGAGGCTCAAGGGCCGCGTGAAGGGAACCGGAGGCGCGGTTGAATTCCTCCTCCTCAAGCCTCTCGAAGACGGACGCTGGAAGGTGCTCACGGACAGGTCCCGGCGGCAGCGGCCGGGGAAGGTCTACCTTTTTCCGGAAGGGCTCGAAGCGGTCGCCGAGGGAGGGGAATCGGGTGATCGGGTGTTCCGCTTCTCCTTCCCCGTGACCGAAGACTACCTCGAGCGGAACGGACACGTTCCGCTTCCTCCGTACATAAGGCGGGAGGACGTGGCGGCGGATTCCGAGCGCTATCAGACGGTCTATGCACGGAAGGTGGGCTCGTCGGCGGCTCCGACGGCGGGACTGCACTTCACCGAAGAGCTGCTCGGAAAGCTGGATGCGAGGGGTATAGAACGGCGTTTCGTGACCCTCCATGTCGGGCTCGGGACCTTCCTGCCGGTGCGGACGGAGAACATCGAGGATCACCGGATGCACGAGGAGGAATTCGAGATCGGGAGGGAGACGGCCGAGGATGTCAACCGGGCGAAACGGGAAGGGCGGCCCGTTCTCGCGGTGGGAACCACCTCGCTTCGCGTGCTCGAATCGGCATGGGACGGCGACGGCCTCCGTTCGGGACCCGGTTCGACGTCCGTCTTCATCTATCCGGGCTACCGGTTCCGCTGCGTCGACCGTCTCTTCACGAATTTCCACACGCCGGAATCCACCCTGCTCATGCTCGTATCGGCGTTCGCCGGCAAAGACCTCGTGTTCCGAGCCTACCGGGAGGCGGTCGAGAAGGGCTATAGGTTCTTTTCCTACGGGGATGCGATGCTCATCGTATGAGAGAGGGAATCAGTAGGTCGAGGCGTCCATGGCCCTGAAGTCCTTGCGGACCTTTTCGAGTCTTGCGAGATGTTCGTTGATGATGTCCTCGTAATCGAGGTCCTTCGTTTCGATCCTGAGGTTCTCGTCTTCCCAGAACTGGATCTCCTCCAGGTGGTACTTGAGGGGGGCGGCCTTGGCCGACCACTTCTTCGCCTCCTCCCAGTAACGGAGGGCGTACTTGAAAAGCTCTTCCGCCCGATCGAGGCTTTCGAGGTTGTCCTCCTTCCACGGGGCGTTGTAGAAATACGCCGTCATCTTCTGGTACTTGCCTCCCCAGACGAGATGCTGTTCCACGAGCTTGAGGTTGACGTGCATGTAGAAAAGATAGCGGTAGCGTTCCCAATGCTTCGAATCCGGTATCTTGGCGAGGGCATAGAGGGGATTCGCGAAATCGGAACTCAACGCCAGCCTGAGGTATGAGACGTTCTCCGCGATGCGTTCCGGATACTGATAATAATGCACGTGGAAGAGGCGGTAGAATTGCTCCGCGTACATGATCTTGTATCCGTAGGCCGACGGTGCGGAAAAGAGGAGGACGAAGAGCGTCGCCGCGGGAAGGAAACGATGCCTCATGCCTATATTATCGGAATTTCGAGTAAAAGCTCCAGATTTCATCGGCGATCTTTTCCGGGCCGAGCGTGCCGTCGATGACGAGGATGCGCATGGGAGACCCTTCGCATCCCGCGAGGACCTTCCGATAGTTGTCGCGGACCTTTCGCTGGAAATCGAGGCGCTCGTAGACCTCGCGCGTCTCCCTGGCCGCCATCCTTTCCTCGGCAACTTCCGGCGGCACCTCGAGAAAGAAGAGGAACTCGGGGAGAGGAAAACGCGAATTGAGCGATTCGACGAGGCCGAAATCGCAGTCCACGGCCTGATAGGCGAGAGAGGAAAAGAGATAGCGGTCGCATACGACCGTTTCGCCCTTCGCGGTCCTTTCCGCGATTCCGTCCTTCCCGAACACGTGCTCGTTCCTGTCCGCGGCGAAAAGGTAGGCGGCGGTCGAGGGTGCGAAGGAATCCGTGCCCTTCAGGAAGGACCGGATGGCCTTCCCGATCGGACCGGATGTGGGCTCGCAGGTCGAGCTCGCGGGGAGCCCTTTGCTCTGAAAGCGTTCGTGGAGCAAGCGGCTCTGCGTCGTGGTTCCTGCCCCGTCGAGCCCCTCGAGGACGATGAATTTTTTCAGTGTTTCCCGATTACGCATGATTCCCGCCGGTTTCTTTTCCCCTGCAACTATGCTACAGTCTACCGGGAAGAAGAGGGCTCGTCCAGCCGCGAAAATACCCCGATATTGTCGATAGAAGCGTGAAATCTGTAACCTTATGAGCGCCTAACCGTTTTTAGCAAGGAGAGATAGTCTTTGGCGATCCGGGACCCCGGCCATGCGATGGTCAAAATCTTCTCATTGACCCTTTTTCTCGCCGTGTCGGGCGCTCTCTATTTCCCGATCCAGGCTTTCGTCGAGCGGAAGACCGCGGAGGCCAAGAGAGAGATCGTCGATTTCCTTGAGAGCAGGATCAAGAGGAAGATCGCCTACGAGTCGATTTCTCCCTCCATTTTCCGATACGTAGAAATCCGAAATCTGAGCCTCACCGACGCCCAGGGAGGGCGCCTCACGACCATAAAGAAGCTCCGGGTTCACTACGACGTTTTCTCCCTGATCGGAAGGAAGGGCGGACCCGGGATTTCGGAGATCAGCGTCGAGAATTCCTCCCTCGAGTTCGACCTTCGCCGCGACCGGGATCTCATCGATTTCCTTCTCGGGCGGAACGGTTCCGATGGTGCGACGGAATCGCCGGAGGCTTCCGGCGGTCCGTTCATCAGAAAGGTGAAGATCACCGGCCGCAACCTCAACATCGTCGTAAGGACGGAGGATGGTGAATGGACCGCCGAACGGCTCTTCCTCGTCCTCCAACCGGGAAGGGACGCGGCCTCGGTGAGAATCCGGGGCGGGCTGTCCTACGAGGCGGCGAAGGACGGAGCCCTCTTCAGATGGGGCAGGACGGTCGTCGATCTCCGGGGACAGGTCGGCAATTCCTACGAGCGGTCGGAGGTGCAGATAGCTTTCTCACGCTTCGCTTCGAACCTCTTCGACGCGAGACGACAGACCTTCCGCGTCGTTTTCGACGGCGAATCGCTCGCCATGAGGAAGGTGCAGGACAATACTCCGTTCGACGCCGGCCTCGTTTTCCATCTTCCGACGCGCACGTTGAAGGGCGATTTCATCTCATCGAATTTCACGCCTTCCACGGTAGTTCGTTTCAAGGACTCGCTCTCCTATCTGAACGACTGGATGGGGACGGCCCTCACGGCCAAGGTCGCGGCGGGCTGGGAACCTTCCTCGGGAAAGCTCGCTTATTCGGCCGACTTCGACTCCGTCGTCAAGGGCTCGGTCGCTGCCGGTGAAACGCGGATCGTCGGAAAGGCGGGCGGGAACGAGCGCGAAGTTCGATTCGCACCCTTCCGTGTGGTCAACGCGCGCACGGATTCCGTATTCGAGGGGACGGTGGATCTCGAGTCCCTGCTTCCCGAAGGGAAAGTGAAAATCACCCGGCTCGATCTCCCGGATCTCCCGAGGATGTCGGGGGAATTCGATCTCAGGAGGAGCGGCGGTGCGCTGTCCTTCTCAGGTCCGGGCGTGGCGATCGGAAACGAAACGATCCGCGCGCCCGAGGGAAGGATTCTCGTGGGAAAGAGCCTCGTGCGCGTGTCCGCGGCCTTCTCGCTCGACGAGGTCGGAGCCTCGTCGGTCCGAGCCGACCTGTCGTTCCCCTTCGCGAAGAATTCGCCCATGTCTTTCGGCGTCGATTTCGAGGCGGTGCCGTCCTCGAAGATCGTCGCCTTGGTCGAGGAGGTTTCGCCCGGTCACGAGCTTCCGCTCGACGACCTGAAAGGCCGCGATTTCGCCCTTTTCGGCAGCGTTTCGGGAAGCACCGATTTCAGGTCGTTGAGCCTGAACTTCCCGGCCATCGTCGTACGGGACGGCCGGAACGGGATGAATTTCGTAGAACTTTCGGGCTCCTTCGATCGGGGACGCATAGAGGTTTCGCGGTGGAACTTCCGCTGGGCAGCGGTGAGCGGAAACGGAAATCTGCGCGGCGAGCTTTCGGAAGACGGGAGACTCGTTTTCGAGTCGGGGTTTTCGATCCTCGACGTCCCTTATGAAATCTCCGGGCTCCTCGATCCGAGGGGTTATCTCCGGCTCAAAGGGCTGTACGGGCTCTCCGCCGAGCTCGCGTGGAAGGAACGAGGTCCGTTGTTCGGGGACGTCGCCATAGAGAATCTGCCACTTCCGGGCCTGGGGGACGACGTCAGGCTGTCCGCGAAGGCGGGCGTCAATTTCGAGGATATGTCGTCGTGGAAGGTCGATATCACGACCCTTTCCCTGACCGGCCTCAGGGTCGTGCCCGGTACCGTTTCCGCGATCGAACTGGCGGGCACCCTGGGCCCCCTCCGAGGAGACATAGCCAAGCTGAAGTACAGGGACCGCCACTCGGAGCTGGAAGGGGGCGGAGTCCTGCGCTACGAATTCCGGCCTCCTTCTATTTCCGGAGATCTCAAGCTGTCCGACTCGGGGGGCAAGGAACGCTACAGCCTGACTTTCTCCGCGAACTCGACCGCGGGTTCCGGGCTCGTCGGTTTCGCGGGAGCCCCGGCGGAAAGGCTCGGGATCGCCGAGCTCACGGGCAGGCTCGCGGGATCGGCGGTGGTCACCGGAATCCCGGACGATCCCGATGTCCGTCTCTCCGCGACGCTCGAGGATGCCGCCCTCGGCGACTCCTCGCTCGCGGTGTCCGTGAGCGGAAGTTACCGGCGAGGCGTATTCACCCTGGATGAGGCGAGCGCGAGATACCGGTATTTTCAGATCGCGGGCGCCAAGGGCGAGCTGGATCTGGGACGGGGTACGTTCGATCTGGAAACCGGCTTTTCCTATCGATTGAGCACGAGTCCGGTCGAGTGGCGGCTGGGCTTCAAGGCCCGGTTCGATCAGAACAGCCGGATCGAGGATCTCAGGAACATCCCGGCCGGGAAATGGTGGGGGGGGGTGACCGTTTCCACGTCGAACGAATCCGTCGATCCGCTCCTTCGGGGATGGTCGATGGATGTCCGACGCGAAGGGAACACCACGGAATTCAGCGGCGGTCCCGGGGAGGGCTTGAAGGGTTACTATCGGGACGACGGGGGCTTCGAGCTCTCGGTACAGGAGCCGCTTCCCGTCACCTTCGACGCTTCGGGAACGCTCACCTCCACGCGGATAGAGGCGGATTTCAACAGGATCGCGTTCAAGGCGGAGAAGATCCCCAAGCTCCTCGACCTCACCGTGCTCAAATTCCTCCGCGGACAGGCGAAGGGCAACATCCGCGTTTCCGGCCCTCTCCGCGATCCGGACTTCTTCGGCGCCATCACGGCCACGCAGGTATACGCGAAGGTCGAGATCATCCCGGAGGAACTCGGCCCCTTCAGGGGAAATCTGATATTCAGGGAAAAGGAGTTCGTGCTCCAGTCCATGCTCGTTCCGGTGGAAGGCGGCACCGCGGAGGTGTCGGCTTCGTTCACTCTGGATCAATGGATTCCCGAGACCTACGCCGTCGACATCGACACGAAATCCTCCGGCGCGGTGCACGTTAAGTATGCGTTCGGCCCGATGAACCTGAACGGTTTCGCGAAGGGCCGGCTGTCCATCAACGGCGACATGCAGACCGCGAAAATCACCGGGAACATAACCGCCTTCTCGACCGTCATGACGATCGGCGACATCAACGCCGTGTCTTCGGCGGCTCAGCAGAGCCAGCAGCAGCCTCAGACCGCCATCGTACTCGACCTGAACATCGAATCGGGAAAGGCCGTTGAATTCTACTGGCCGAACACGAATTTTCCCATCCTCCGCACCTACGCGGACATAGGGCAGAAGCTCTCCGTAAGGCTCGACAGCCGAACGACGGATTTCCGCGTGGTCGGCGACATCAAGATCATCGGAGGCGAGATCTTCTACTTCGACCGGAGCTTCTATCTTCGCGAAGGCATGATCCGATTCGACGAACGCAAGGAGCTGTTCGATCCTACGTTGACGGCCCGTGCGGAAATCCGCGAAAGCACGGACGAGGGACTCGTCCGCATCTATCTGGTGGCGGACAACACGAAGCTCAGCCAGTTCTTTCCGAGGTTCGAGTCCGACAGCGCGCTCACGAATCCCGAGATCCTCGCGATCCTCGGAAAGAACATATTCACGACGGAACCGACGGATTCCATCAACTTCTCCACGGCCCTGCTGGTCACCAGCGACGTCCTCAGCCAGATCGGCCTGGTCAGGAACTTCGAGCGCGACATGAGGGAAAGGCTGGACGTGGACCTCTTTTCGTTCAGGACGCATATCGTGCAGAATGTGCTCCAGGAAGCGGTGAATCGGTCGAACACCACGGAGACGACGCGCGCGACCGATTACAACGACGTATCCTTCGGCCGGTATCTTGATAAAACGAGCGTTTTTCTAGGAAAATACCTGAGCAAGGATATATTCCTGGAATTGCTCATGCAGTTCTATGCCCGTGATCCGTTGGAACGGAGAAGACGCGAATTCGGGGGAATGGAAATCGAATCTGAAATCATGCTGGAATGGAAGACTCCGTTTTTCCTTCTCGAATGGACTCTCGCGCCGTCGAATCCGGACGAGTTGTTCGTTCGCGACATGACCTTTGCTTTCAAATGGAAATTCTCGTTCTGACAAGGAGTATGTATGCGGAAATGCGTCCTGATGCTGTGCTTCGCCCTTTTTTCACTTTCTGTCGCATGGGCTCAAAACACGCAGGAATGGTATACGGGAAAACCCATCAAGGATATCACTTTCAAGGGCCTGAACACGGTCTCCGCGAACGAGCTTTCCAACGTAGTCGGCAAATACCGGGGGAAGAAATTCACCGATACGATTTTCTGGGATTTGCAGAGCAGCCTGTACGCCCTCGACTATTTCGACTCCATCGTGCCAAACGCCCTTCCCGGCGACCCGGAGAAGAACTCGGTCGTCATAGAGTTCACCGTCGAGGAGAAACCGGTCGTCGGCGAGATCCAGTTCCGGGGCAACAAGGAAATAAGAACCGGGGACCTTCTCGACGTCGTGCTCGTGAAGACCGGCGACCTCGTGAACAATTCCAAGATCAAGATCGACGAGGAGGCGGTGAAGCAGCATTACCTAGAGAAGGGCTTCCCCGACGTCAAAGTGACGAGCTCCTTCGAGGACGACACGAAGAAGAAAAAGAAGATCATCGTCTTCACCGTGAACGAGGGGAGCCAGACGAGCATAAAGACCATAAAATTCAGCGGCAACGTCTTCGCTTCCGAAAGCGCCCTGAAAAAGGGGATGGAAAGCAAGGAACAGTCGCTCTTCAACAGCGGCGTGTACCAGGAGAAGAAATTCAACCAGGACCTGCGCACGGTGGAAAAGTACTACCGCGAGCGCGGATACATCGACGCGAAGGTCCTGAACGTCGACCGGGTGGTCGAGCGCGACGAAGAGGAGAACAGGACGTACCTGCATCTCACGATCTTCATCCAGGAGGGCCAGCAGTACCAATACGGGGGGATGACGTTCAAGGGAAACAAGCTCTTCTCCACGGAGAAGCTCGAAGGGCTCTTGAAGCAGAAGTCGGGCGGACTGCTCAACCTCACCCTCGTGGACGCGGATTATCAGAAGGTCGCCGACCTCTATTACGAAAACGGCTACATCTTCAACACCATCAACCGCGAGGAAAAGCGCGACGAGACGAACAAGACGGTGAGCTTCGTAGTCAACATCGTGGAGAGGGGCCGGGCGCACATCGAGAACATCATCCTGAAAGGCAACAAGAAGACCAGGGATTTCGTCATGCTTCGGGAACTCCCGCTGGAAGTCGGCGACGTTTTCAGCAAGACCAAGATCATGGAAGGCCTCCGCAACCTCTACAACCTGCAATATTTTTCCGCGGTCACGCCGGAAACCCCTCCGGGAAGCGCGGACGGACTCATGGACCTGGTCATCAACGTCGAGGAGTCGAGCACCGCGGACATCATGTTCGGGCTCGCTTTCGGCGGCAACACCGATTTCCCGATCTCGGCGAACGTGCAGTGGACGGACAGGAATTTCCTCGGGGTCGGCGAGACCTTCAGCGTCAACCTCAACGCGTCCCCGTACGTACAGAGCCTCACCTTCAGCTTCCTGGAGAACTGGCTGACGGGAAGGCGCTGGTCGGGCGGCGTTGATTTCACGATAAGGCACAGCAAGACGACGGGAGTGCCCCAGGACATTCTCGGACCGGTCTTCGACGGCGACGATCCGGGCAAGAATGCTTTTCCCGATCCCTACACCGGGGAATACGTCTACGGCAGCAACGGAAAGCCATTCGGAAGGAAACCGACGAAAGAGGAGATCGAGCTCTACGGGCTGGAGCGCGATTACGAATACGCCGGCGGAACGACCGCCGTGGTGCCGAGCTCCTATCTCATGACGTACGAAACCTACGATTTCTCGCTGGGCTTCAACACCGGATACCGCTGGCGCACCCCTGCCGGCATCTTCGGGATCGGCACCGGACTCAGGACGACCGTCAGCTTCCTCGATTACGACGAGGACCTCTACCGCCCCTATCTGCAAACCGACCGGGAAAACCGGGGCTCATGGGTCTGGACCAACAGTTTCCCGGTCACCGTGTATCTCGACGGAAGGGATTATTACTTCAATCCATCGAGCGGCTATTACCTGAGCCAGACCGTGAGGTTCGTCGGCGGTCCGCTCCAGGGATCGAAACATTACATCAAGACGCAGAGCAAGGCGGAGAACTTCTTCACCCTGATCGATTATCCCCTGACCGACGCATGGAAATTCAAAGTGGTCTTCGGCCTGCATTCCGACCTTTCCTTCATCTGGCCGCAGTTCTGGGCCCCGGGCAACTACAGCAGGCTGACCGCCGGAACGAGCGACCTTCTCTACGTCGACGGCATGTACGTCGCGCGCGGCTGGTCCATCGAGTACGATCTGCGTTCGATCTGGGACAACTGGGCGGAACTCAGGCTGCCGATCTCGGAGCAGATCCTTTGGCTGGATTTTTTCTTCGACGCAGTGGGACGCTGGACGACGCCCAGGGATTTCACGAATCTCAGGATACAGGACTTTCTCTTCGGCTACGGCTGGGGCCTCCGGTTCACGATTCCGCAGTTCCCGATCAGACTCTACATGGCGAAGCGCTTCTCGGTCGACGACAACAACGACGTCGTATGGAGGAAAGGGGCGCTCTTCCGAGACACCCTGGGGATGGACTTCGTATTCTCCATCGGATACGAAATTTTCAACAAATGATTCGCACGGGAGGAATCATGAAATTGCGATATTGGACCCTCGTTCCGCTTCTTTTTGCGGTTCCTTCGCTCTTCGCTGAGCAGTTGACAACGGTCGGAATCGTGGACATCGCGAAAGTGACCACCGCGTTCTTCCGGGATTCACAGGCGGTTCGGGAACTCGACGACATGACGGCGAAGCTCCAGGCCGAGATCGACGGCATCACGGCGGAGATCAATTCCCTCAAGGAACGCAAGCTCCAGGCAGAGAACCAGGGGAACAGGAGCCAGGCCCTTCAGCTGGACGAGGAAATCTACAACAAGACCAATTATCTCCGGGATTATTTCAGGATCAAGAGCAACCAACTCCAGGAGAAAAGGAACCGTCTGGCGGAATCGGCGTCATTCCTTTCCGAACTCCAGCGGGCGATCGCGTTCGTGGCCGAGGACCAGGGATACAACGTCATCATGAAGAGCACCGATCCGAATCTTCTCTGGTGGAGCAAGCAGGTGGATATCACCGACCTCGTCGTGCAGAGGCTCGTGCAGAACAGCGGGCAGTGAGGTCCCGTCCTTCGGAGGAGATCAAGGACGGCGCACGGGTTTCGCGCTCGCCCGGAGGACCTGCTGAAGACCGGCGAATTTCGCCCGGTTCGCGGGGTTGGCCTCCATGAGTTCTTCGTGGGCGTGCAGGAGAAGTTCGGGCGTCGTTTCTTCGTTTTCGGCAACGTTCGACAGGTCGCCGGGAAGGTCGCCGCTTTCGTCACGGATCGAGAAGAGAAGGGAGACGCCGAGTCCGTCCAGGAGCCCGATGCAGGTTTCGCCGGGACGGAGAAGGGTCATCCTGCCTCCCGAAACCCTGTTCAGGTTCTTGTTCATGCTCACGAGGAGCCCGATGAACGTGGAGTCCATGTAGACGCATTCCGAGAGGTCGACGACGAAACCGGTCGGAGGAGGAACCGCGGAGAATCGTTCCGACGTCCTCTTCCTGAGACCTCCGCAAACCCTCGCGGTGATGTGGCCCGTGACGCGCAGATAGAGTACGCTCTCACGTTCTCCGAAAAAAAGGGCTTCTTCCATGACCGTCCGTCTTTTACTATAATCAACGAATATGGTGAATACAACCCCGATGATGGAGCAGTATTCCAGGATCAAGCAGCTGCATCGCGACGCCGTCCTTTTCTTCAGGCTCGGGGACTTCTACGAAATGTTCCTCCAGGACGCGAAGGAAGCGAGCGCGTTGCTCGGGCTCACCCTGACCAAGCGCAACGGAGTCCCCATGTGCGGCATTCCGTATCATGCGTCCAGGGGATACATCGCCAGACTGCTCAAGGCTGGGAAGAAGATCGCGGTGTGCGAGCAGCTTCGCCTGCCCGAGGGGGGGAAGGGACTCGCGGACCGTGAAGTCGTCGAGATCCTTTCGCCCGGCACCGTGGTGGACGAAGATTATCTCGATCGGGGGAGCAACAACTATCTCGCGTCCTTGGCTGCCTGGAAGGACGGCCTCTCGTTGTCGGCGGTGGACGTGTCGACCGGCGATCTCGTGACGACGAGGATCCCGGCTGAGGCCTCGCTCGAAGGACTGCGGCGGGAGATGTCCAGGCTCGCCCCCAGGGAAATGCTCGTGCAGGAATCCCTGCTTGCCGGGAACGAAGGGATAGCTCGCTTCGTGAACGACGGCAAGGGAATCGTCGTCAACACGCTTCCGGACTGGAGTTTCGACAGGAAGGTCTCCTACGAGCGTCTGAGGAAGCTCCTCGGCGTCGCCAACCTCAAGGGTTTCGGCATTTCGGAGGAGGATCCCGAACTTCTCTCCGCCGGAGTCCTCGTCGAGTATCTCGAGGAAAACGCGAAGGGCGTGCTGTCCCACATCAGGAGCATCCGGAAATACCGGGAGTCGGACTTCCTCTCTCTCGACGAATCCGCCTTGCGGAACCTGGAACTCGTGCGGAACATCCACGACGGATCGTCGGCGTTCACGCTTCTCCAGGCCTTGGATCACACGAAGACCGCGATGGGATCGAGGCTCCTCAAAAAATGGATGCTTCAGCCTCTCGTGGACAGGGATGCGATTCTCGCGCGACAGAACGCGGTAGCGGCGCTCTATCACGACCAGGAGAGGCTCGTCGGGCTCCGGAACCTGCTGGCCGAGGTCTACGATCTCGAGCGGCTCGTAGCAAGGGTCGCGCTCGACAAGGCGCACGGAAAGGACCTGCTTTCGATCAGGTGCACCCTGGAGGAGGCGGTTAAGATCCGCTCCGTCCTCGCCGACGAAAAATTCGCGGGGCTTTCGAGGATCGACGATTCCGCCGCCGGCGCGCTGCGGGATCTGGGAGAAATGCTCGGACGCGCGATCGCGGAGAGCCCCTCGATTCTCCTCACGGAGGGAGGCCTCATCAGGGACGGATTCGACGAGGAACTCGACGGCCTCAGATCGGTTCAGGCCAACCGCCGTCAGGTTCTCGAATCCTACCTCGACGAAGAGCGCAGGGCGTCGGGAATCGGAAATTTACGGATTCGGTACAACAAAATCATCGGGTATTACCTCGAAGTGACGAAGGCCCAAACCTCCCTCGTCCCCTCTCATTTCATACGCCGTCAGTCACTGGTGAACGGAGAACGGTATTCCACGGAGAGACTCGCGGAACTTGAAAGCCTCCTCAACAACGCCTCGGAGAAGATCGTGGAGCTCGAGAAGAAACTCTTCCTCGAGGTGAGGGACCGCGTCAAGGCGAGGATCGCGGAAATCACGGAAACGAGCAGGTTTCTCGCGGAAGCCGACACTATGCAGGCGCTTGCCCAGGCGGCGACCGTCCACGGATACACCCGCCCCGCGATCTCGACGGGCGGAGGCATAAGGATCGTCGAGGGCCGCCATCCGGTCGTGGAAATGCACCTGCCGCACGGCGATTTCGTCCCGAACTCGCTCGACCTCGACGGAAAGGAGAAGTCCTTCGCGCTCATCACCGGACCGAACATGGCGGGAAAATCGACCTATCTCAGGCAGGCGGCACTCATCGTCGTCATGGCCCAGATGGGTTCCTTCGTTCCGGCGCTCGAGGCAGAGATCGGCATCGTTGACCGCATCTACTGCAGGGTCGGCGCTCAGGACAATCTGGCAAGAGGGGAATCGACCTTCCTCGTCGAGATGAACGAAACCGCCAACATTCTCAGGACGGCGACGAAGGACAGTCTCGTGATCATGGACGAGGTCGGCCGCGGAACGAGTACGAACGACGGGCTCGCGATCGCGTGGGCTGTCACCGAGGATCTCCTGGACCGTCTGGGGGCCAAGACCCTGTTCGCTACGCATTTTCACGAGCTCACCGCCCTGGAGCACCCGAAGCTCAAGAACCTGTCCATGGACATCCGGGAGGACAAGGGGACCGTCATTTTCCTCAAAAGGGTGAAGGACGGACCTTCCAACAACTCCTACGGAATCCACGTGGCGAAACTCGCGGGCTTGCCGGAGAAGGTTCTCCTCCGGGCGGAGGAGATACTGGAAGGGCTCGTCGAGCGCAAGGAGCGTCCCGTCCGGAAAAGGCACCCCGGGGAGGCATCGCCTGCGAGGAAGCCTGCGGTTCAGCGGACGCTCTTCTCGTACAGCGAAATACTCGAACGGGAAATCAGGGAATTCCCGATCGAACGGAGCACTCCGCTCGACGCCCTCAATTTTCTCTCGAGGTGGAAGACGATCATAGGAGGGGACTCGGGGAATGAATGACGAATTCCCCGCGAGCCCTCAAGCCGGACGAAAAATCGAAACGTGATTCCGGGCATGGAATCCGTCGGAAGATTCGTACGTATCCTCGACCTGATCGCGCCGGAGCGTTGCGTAGTCTGCGGCGAACTCGTCCGCCTGCGCAGGGGAGACTATCCCGTTTGTGCCGATTGCGATTCCGGAATGCGGGAGCCCGAGGGGAGAAGGTGCGGAACCTGCTCGAAACCGCTCGTATCGGAACTGGAGACCTGCATGGAATGCCGGGGCGGGACGTACAGCTTCGAGTGCAATCATTCCGTTTTTCTCTACGACGACGCGGTTAAGGAATGCCTGTCGGCCTACAAGAGCCGGGGAATCGTCGCGTTGAAGCGTTTCTTCGCCTCGCGGCTCGCCCGCTCGTATCGCGAACGGTTCGACGGCAGGACTGTCGTGCCCGTTCCCTTCCGCCCCGAATCCGTCCGCAAGCGCGGCTTCGACCAAATCGGCCTCCTGTGCGAGGAACTCGCGCGGCGGCACGATATCCCGTACGAGACTCTCCTCGCGCGGACCGGACGAAGCCCCGAACAGAAGTCCCTCGACCGCGAGTCCCGGAAGGCGAACCTCAGAAACAGGATCCGTCCTTCGAGGCATCCGGGAAAGACGACCGTGCCCGAGGAGGTCGTCCTGCTCGACGACGTATTCACGACCGGCGCCACGGCCGACGAATGCGCCCGAGTCCTCAGGGAAATGGGAGTGAAGCGGGTCTTCGTTCTCACTCTCGCTCGGGATTGAAAAGACGACGCGTCGGTGTATTGACAATCCCGACCCGAGCTGGTATCTTTTCATCAAAATTGTTCTACTGGCGGAAAGAGTCGCGCAGCCGACTCTTTTTTTTATCCGAAAGGCAATTCGGAGACTTTCGAAATGGGGCCGAGCGAATTGGACAGCGAACTCTACGACGATCTCGAACCGATCGTCCGCGGCATGGGATTCGATCTTGTCGAACTGAAGTCCATCAAAACAAAGTCGAACACGCGAGTAGCCATCGTCATCTACCGCAAGGAAGGATTGAACCTGGATGCCTGCGCGGACGTGCTCAAGACCCTGCGTCCGCGCATCCAGATGATCTCAGGCAGTCCCGATGCCTATGTCGAAGTGTCCTCGCCGGGGATCGAAAGAACCCTGAAGAGCGTGCGGGAATACGGAATTTTTCGAGGGAGGGGAGTGAGGGTTCTCGTGAACGGGGAAAGCGAGTGGACCGGAGGCGTCCTCGCGAAGGTGGAAGAGTCGTCTCTCGAACTTTCGACGAAGGACGGCGTCAAGGTCCTTTCATTCGGACAGATAAAGAAAATCAAACTTGATGACGGACAGGAGGTTGGATAAAACCATGGCTTCAGATTTATCCGATGCGATCAGAATGCTCGTTCAGGACAAGGGCATAGCGGAAGACCTGGTCCTGAAAACCATAGAGGATTTCCTTCTTGCGGCCTACAAGAAGAAATTCGGCACCTCGGAGAACGCGGTCGTGCGTTTCAGCGAAGACGGGAACGAGGTCACCGTCTTCGCGAAGAAGAAGATCGTGCAGGACGACGATCTCGAGGACCCGGTAACGGAGATCAGTCTCGAGGAAGCCCTCGAACTCAACGAGGACTGCGAAATAGGCGACGAGCTTCTCATCGAAATAAATCCGAAGGAATTCGACAGGGTTTCGGTGCAGAGCGCCAAGCAGAAGGCCCGGCAGACCCTCAGGGAAATCCAGAAAGACACCTTGTACTCCGAATACAAGGAGAAAGAGAACGAGATGATCATCGGGTACTACCAGAGGGAGAGGAACGGAAACATCTTCGTGGATCTCGGAAAGACCGAAGGCATCCTTCCCAAGAAGTACCAGTCTCCCCGGGAAACCTACCGGCCGAACGACAGGATAAAGGCCCTCATCTACGAGGTGAACAAGACTCCGACCGGACTCCAGATTGTCCTTTCCCGGACCCATACGGATTTCGTGAAGAGGATTTTCGAACTCGAAGTCCCGGAAGTCTACGACAAGACCGTCGAGATCTTCAAAATCGTCCGGGAGCCCGGATACCGTACGAAGATCGCCGTCTATTCTACCCGTGAGGACGTGGACCCGGTAGGAGCCTGCGTCGGGCTCAAGGGAGTCCGGATACAGGCGATCGTGCGGGAGCTCGAGGGCGAGAAGATCGACATCCTCAAATACGATACGGATTCCAAGATGTTCATCAAGAACGCTCTCTCGCCTGCGGAGGTGAGCCAGATCATCATCCTGGACGAGGGGAAACGCCAGGCCCTCGCCGTGGTTCCGGACAATCAGCTTTCTCTCGCCATCGGAAAGCAGGGGCTCAACGTGAGGCTCGCCAATCGCCTCGTGGATTGGAACATCGACGTGAAGACGGAGAACCAGTTCGAGGAGATGGACATCTCCGCGGCCTCGAAGAAGGCGGTTTCCGCCCTGTTCGGTGACGTGGAGGAGACGGAAGAGGAGGAGATCACGCTCATCAGCGAGCTGCCGGAAATCGAGGAGGGGCTCGTGAACGTCCTCAAAGAGAACGGCATAGAGCTCATAGAAGACCTCGTGAACCTGAGCGACGAAGACCTCTCCAAGCTGAAGGACATTTCCCAGAAGGACATCGATGCGATCAAGTCCATCATCGCGGACAACGTGGAAATCATCGAAGACGACGGCGGCGGAATGGAGGAGACTCCCGAAGAAGCTCCGGTCGAGGCCGAAACGAAGGAGCCTTCGGCGAACGAGGAGGAATCCTACGTCTGTCCGGAATGCGGAAGCCCGATTACTCTCGATATGACGACTTGCCCAAACTGCGGAGTTGGTTTAAGTTTTGAGATCGAGGAAGAGGAACAAGGTAATTAGCAAAGGAATGGTATGACCGAAGAACAGGAAAAACAGGAAAAACAGAAACCTAAGGCGACCCTCATCAAGCATAAAAAAGAAGAACCCGTGATCCACAAGCCGGCCGAAGAAACGGTCGAAAAGCCCGACGACAAGGCCGACAAGAAGAAGATCGTCGTAGTCAAGAAAAAGGTTCTGGTCAAGAAGGTACCGCCTAAGGTAGTTCCGCGGGCTGCATCAGTCAAGGACCGCGAAGAGCCGGTCGCTGAACATCCCGTTGCCCAGGCGCCTCAACCTGCCGCGGAGACTCCGCAGGCGCCTTCAGTTCCTTCGGAAACCGCAGAGAAAACGGAGACTCCTCGGGAGATACCGAGGCCTGCCGCCAAGACGGAAGAGACGCCCCCGGCCAGGCCGCCGTATCGCCCTCCTCAATCTCGGCCGCAGGGCGGGGGATCGCAGCCCTATTCTCAGGGCGGTTATCGATCCGGAGAGCAGCAGAGGTACCCAAGGCCCTACAATCAACAGGGGCCGTCGAGCAATTATCGCGGCGGACAGTCCTCGTATCGCGGTCCCGGCCAAGGCGGCTATCAGGGGGGATACCAGGGAGGATACCAGGGGGGGCAGAGACCCTACGGAGGTCAGGGCTCGACCGGTTATCGCGAAGCCGGAGGGAACCGTTTCCCCGACCAGCGAAACCGTCCCGGTGCCGGAAGTTACCAGCAGGGAAGACCCGGTCCCAGGCCCATGGGCGGGCGCCCTCCGAGGCCCGCGGCCGGTGCGGGAGGCCAGAAACCGGGATTCGGCCCCAAGGGACGTCCGGGAACGAAGCCTTCCATAACTGACGAAACCAAGACGGGACCGAAGAAATTCTTCAAGGCGAAAAAGAAGGAAAATTACCAGAAGCGGGACAAGACCCAGGAGAAGGAGCTTCAGGTAAAAAAGAAGGTGGTGACGCGGCTCAATCCCGTGCCGAAATCCATCGACATCATGGAGGTCATAACGGTTTCCGACCTGGCCAAGAAGATGAACCTGAAAGCCTCCGAGCTCATCTCAAAGCTCATGTCCATGGGAATGATGGTCACGATCAACCAACAGATCGACGCGGAGACCGCGTCCATACTCGCCCAGGAATACGAGTGTAAGGTCAACATCGTATCGTTGTACGACGAGACCATCATCGAGTCCGAGAAGGACAAGGAGGAGGACCTGGTGTCCAGGCCTCCGATCGTGACGATCATGGGTCACGTAGACCACGGAAAAACCAAGCTCCTCGACGCCATTCGGACTTCGAACGTCGTGGCGGGGGAGTTCGGCGGCATCACCCAGCACATCGGCGCCTACATGGTCGATCTGCCTCAGGGAAAGATAATCTTCCTCGACACGCCGGGCCACGAAGCATTCACCATGATGAGGGCACGCGGGGCCAACGTCACCGACATCGTCATCCTCGTCGTAGCGGCGAACGACGGCGTCATGCCGCAGACGGTGGAAGCCATCAACCACGCCAAGGCTGCGAACGCGCCCATCATCGTCGCCATCAACAAGATCGACCTCCCGGAAGCGAGTATCGAGCGGGTCAAGCAGCAGCTTTCGGAATACGATCTCGTTCCCGAGGAATGGGGAGGGAAGACCCTCTACGTGGAGATCTCGGCCCTGAAGAAGATCGGCATAGACAGCCTTCTCGAGACTATCCTGCTTCAGGCGGAGATCATGAACCTGCGGGCGAATTACACCTGTAACGCCGAAGGCAAGGTGATCGAATCGAAAATCGACCACGGTCGCGGAATCGTGGCGACCGTGCTCATCGAACGCGGTACCCTGAAGGTGGGGGACACGTTCGTGGCCGGCATCTACCCGGGAAAGGTCCGGGCGATGTTCAACGACAAGGGAGAGAAGCTCGAAGCGGCCACGCCGAGCATGCCGGTCGAAATTCTCGGCTTCACGGGTATTCCCAATTCCGGCGATCCGTTCCAGGTGACGGACAACGAAAAGGTCGCCCGGCAGATAGGCGACAAGCGACAGGAACTCAAGAAGACCGAAGAGGCGAAGAACGTCAAGAAGATCACCCTGGACAACCTGTACGACAGCATTCAGGAAGGCGAGGTGCAGGACCTCAAGGTCATCATAAAAGGCGACGTCTACGGCTCGGTGGAGGCTCTCAAGACGAGCTTGGAGAAGTTGTCCACGAAGGATATCCGGCTGTCGGTGATCCACGCATCGGCCGGAGCGATCAACGAGGGCGACATACAGCTCGCGAGCGCGTCGGAAGCCATCATCATCGGTTTCCACGTGAGGCCGACGCCGAAGGCCCAGCAGCTCGCCGACATAGAGAAGGTCGAGATCAGAAAGTACAACATAATCTACGACGCGGTCGAGGACATAAGGTCAGCCATGGAAGGGCTCCTCGCCCCTGACCTTAAAGAAGAGAACCTCGGAGTCGTCGAAGTACGCGATACCTTCAAGGTGCCGAAAATCGGTCTCATCGCCGGGTGTTACGTCCTTTCCGGAAAGGTAAAGCGCAACGCACAGGTCCATGTGTACAGGGACGGCATCGAAATCCACAACGGAAAAATCGTCTCCCTCAGGCGCTTCAAGGACGACGCACGCGAAGTCGACGCGGGTTTCGAATGCGGAATCGGCATAGAGAATTTCACGGACATCAAGGTGGGAGATCAGTTAGAGGTGTTCGAGATACGGGAAATAGCCAAGAAATTGGGTGAGCCGGAACATGGATAGCTATCGGCTGAAAAGGGTCTCGAATCTCCTCCGCTCGCGGATCAGCGACATGATTCTCAAGCACGAGATAAAGGATCCGAGAGTGACGACGATGATATCAATTTCGAACATCGAGGTTTCCAAGGATCTGTCGTATGCGAAGATCTACGTTTCATCCTACGAAAGCGGCGATTCGCTGAGCGCCGCGGTCGAAGGGCTCAACCACGCTTCGGGTTTCATACAGTCGACCGTCGGCAAGAGGATCAAATTGAGACTGATGCCGAAACTCAACTTCGTCGTGGATCATGCGATCGAAGAGGGTTTCCGGGTGAACGAGAAGATCAAGGAAGTGATGTCCTGATGCCCCATGGTGACGGACTCGTCCTTCTCCGGAAACCGGCGGGCTTGACCTCGTTCTCCAGCTTGGAAGACATGAAACGCCGGCTCGGGACGAAGAGGATCGGACATACAGGTACGCTCGATAAATTCGCCGAAGGTCTCCTTGTGGTTCTCGTGGGGAGATATACCAGGCTTGCCGAATATCTTTCCGGTCTGGACAAGAGATACACTGCAGGCATAGAATTCGGGAGGGAGACGGACACCCTCGATCCCGAAGGGGAGACGGTGCGTGAAGCCCCGATTCCGACCATCGAGACCATTTCCGTCCGAATCCCCGAATTCGTAGGCGACATCGAACAACGACCACCGGAATTCTCGGCCGTTCACATCGACGGCGAACGGGCCTCCAAACGGAAACGGCGGGGGGAGTCTCCCGTGATGCCTGCCAGGACGGTTTCGATAAGGAAGGTCTCTGTAGTCGATTGGAATCCACCGGTCCTGACGGTTGACGTCGCCTGCGGAAAGGGTACGTACATCAGGTCCCTCGCCAGGGATATCGGCGAAGCCTGCGGGAGCTGCGCTTACCTGAGGAGTCTCGTACGAACCGAAGTAGGTCCATTCTCCCTGGACGAAGCGGTCGCCCACGGCGAGTTTCAGCCGGAAAAGGACGTCGTACACGGAAGCGCACCGTTCAGACGGCTCGGGGATCAGGGCGTGCTCGTCGTGCAAGACCGGTTCATAGGCCGGATGAGGCTGGGAGGGAAGATCGAAGGCGGCTTTTTCCTGAAGGAACCGACGGGGAAGGGCCCTTTCATAGTATTTTCGCAGCAAGACGAACTCGTCGCCTTCATAGAAGGGTGCGAAGGAGCGTTCCGCTACAGGTTCGTGGCGGCATGAAGACGATATGGAAATCCTCGAATGGGAAGGTCTTATCGAGCGATCGAGACCGGATTTCGGCCCGGTCGCTCTGACGATCGGCGTCTTCGACGGCGTGCACGTTGGGCATCAGTCTCTGTTGCGGAGAGTACTCTCGCGGAGAGACGAAAGGCCATGGGTGGTGACCTTCAGGACGAATCCTTCGAGAGTGCTTTTCCCGGACACGTACGCGGGCGATCTCATGACCCTAGGCCAGAAGACCGGAAAACTGGCCGCCTTCGGCGTCGAAGGGGCTGTCATTATTGACTTTTCCCGTGATTTTGGTAAACTGAAGGGAGCGGAATTTTTTTCCATGATATGGAAGAGCTTCCCCCTTCGTTATATTGCTCTGGGAGAAGATTTTCATTGCGGCTACAAGATGGACACGAATGCGGAAAAAGTACGGGAACTTCTGGAACCGCTCGACGTCCAGGTAGAGATAATTCCGCCGGTTTTTTACAGAAATGCCGTGGTAAGCAGCACGAGAATGCGAAGATCGGTTTTGAACGGCGATTTCCGGTCCGTTGAAGAGATGTTGGGCCACCCGTATGTCGTGGATGCATCAGGTGCGACCGCTCGGACCGGAAAGGACAGGACGAGAATCGACAAGAGGAGCATTTCTCAGGTTCTTCCGATGAGCGGAAGTTATCCCGTAGTTTTCAAGGGCCCGGAAGGAGAAAAAGAAGGGACCTTGCAGATAGATGAACACGATATTTCGTGGAATCATCGTGGCCAAGTTGAAGCCATACTATTTTCGCAGGAACGGATGTAAGGAGAAAACAATGTCTCTTAAAAAGGAAGACACCCTCAAGATTGTGAAAGATTTCGGTGCGAGCGAAAAGGATACCGGGCGCACCGACGTTCAGATTGCCCTTCTCACGAAAAGGATCGACGAGCTCACCGAACACCTCAAAGTTCAGAAAAAGGACCACGCTTCGAGGCGGGGTCTCCTGATCATGGTAGGCAAGAGGCGGAGCCTTTTGAAGTACCTCAAAAGGACCAATCTTGAGAAGTATCGCAAAATTCTCGAACAGTTGAACCTCAGAAAGTAAAGTTAGAAAAAGGACAATACATGACCCAACAAGTTAAATACAGGATCGGGGACAAGGACCTCGTTCTGGAAACCGGAAGGATGGCGAAACAGGCGAACGGCGCCGTATTCGCAACCTACGGCGGTTCCGCGGTCCTCGCCACGATCTGCTGCTCTGATAAGGACGTGGAAGGCCTCGATTACGTCCCGCTCTCCGTGGAATACAACGAAAAGTTCTACGCCGCGGGAAAGATTCCCGGCGGCTTTCTGAAAAGAGAGGGCCGCCCCCGCGACAAGGAAATCCTCGTATCACGGCTCATCGACAGGCCGATGAGACCTCTCTTCGACAAGAAATTCAAACGGGAAATCCAGATCGTACCGACGACGGTGTCGACCGATCAGGTCAATCCTCCCGACATCCTCGCCATGATAGCCTCTTCGGCGGCCGTCGTCGTTTCCGACATTCCTTTCGGAGGACCGGTCGCCGCGGTACGGATTTGTTCCCTGAGCGGCGAGCTCATCGTCAATCCCACCTTCGAACAGATCGAAAAGTCGGAGCTCGACATCGTGGTAGCCGGAACTCAGGAAGGCATCACGATGGTCGAAGGCGGCGCCAAGGAGGTTCCCGAGGAGCTTCTTCTCTCGGCGCTGGAGAAGGCGGGAAAGACCATCACCGATCTCTGCGCCATCCAACTCGAGCTCAGGAAACTCGCTGGCAAGGAAAAGCTGCCGCTCAGCGCAGAAGCCGAACTGAAGCTGGACAACGAAAGCGATATCAGGGCCTACGTGACTCCGAGGATGGAGGAAGCCTGTTTCGTAAAAGGCAAGCACAATCGCGCGAAGGCGATCGGCCTGCTCCGCAACGAGACCCTGGATAAATTCAAGGAAACGATTCCGGAAACCCACGGCAAGGTGTTCGACGGGCTCATGGAGGAAATCGAGGCCGAAGTCGTACGGAAATCGATTCTCGAACGGGGCGTCAGGACCGACGGCCGAGGACCCGAGGACATCAGGCAGATCACCTGCGAGGTGGACATCCTTCCGAGGACCCACGGTTCGGCCCTCTTCACCAGGGGCGAAACCCAGGCTCTCGCGGTGACGACGCTGGGAACCGTCTTCGACGAGCAGATCATGGACGACATCGAAGGCGACAAGCGGGAAAACTTCATGCTGCACTACAACTTCCCGCCCTTCTCGGTCGGCGAGACCGGAAGGCTCTCCACCGGAAGACGCGAAATCGGTCACGGTCATCTAGCCTATCGTGCGATCAGCGCCGTGCTTCCTGAGAAGAGCGCTTTCCCCTACACGATCCGCATCGTTTCCGAAGTGCTCGAATCCAACGGGTCCTCATCCATGGCCACCGTCTGCGGCGGTACCCTTTCGCTCCTTCACGCAGGAGTTCCCCTCAAAAAGCCCGTAGCCGGAATCGCGATGGGACTCGTTCAGGAAGGGGACAAGACCGTGATCCTGAGCGACATCCTCGGGGAAGAGGACCATCTCGGCGACATGGACTTCAAGGTAGCCGGTACGGAGAACGGAATAACCGGCTTCCAGATGGATATAAAGATTTCCGGAGTGAGTCCTGCGATCATGAAGCGGGCCATGGAGCAGGCCAAGAAAGGCCGCCTCCACATCCTCGGCATCATGACGAAGACGATTTCTTCCCCGAACAAGGAGCTCTCCGAGTTCGCTCCGAGGATACTCAACTTCAGGATAGACACCGAGAAGATCGGTCTCGTGATCGGGCCGGGAGGGAAGAACATCAAGGGGATTTCCGAGAAATTCGACGTCAGCATCAACATTGAGAACGACGGCATGGTCACGATCTACAGCAAGGCGAAATCGAGCGGAGAAGGCGCGAAAGCGACGGTCATGAAGATGCTCGAGGAGCCCGAAGTGGGAAGGACCTACCAGGGTGTCGTTAGGCGCATCGTGGACTTCGGAGCCTTCATCGAGTTCCTTCCCGGCAAGGAAGGGCTTTGCCATATCTCGAAAATGGCGAACAGAAGGATCAATTCGGTTTCGGAGGTCTTGAGCCTCAACCAGGAGGTTCCCGTCAAGATCCTGGAGATCGACAAGATGGGAAGGGTCAACCTAGGGCTCATCCTGGATTCGAACAAGTCCTCGGACAAGTGACGTGAAAGGCCATCGGATGACGATGGCCTTTTTTCGAAAGGCCGGAGAATGAAACGCATTGTGGTTCCTTGCGTGTGCAGTGAAGAAATGAAGCCTTTCTACGCCTCCGAATTCGCCGCAGGCGCCGATCTTAAGGCTTCGAACGACGAACAAATTTCGGTCGGGCCCGGCGAATTCGCGACTGTCCCCACCGGTCTCCGGCTCTCCATTCCTGTTGGATTCGAGGGGCAGGTGCGGCCCCGTTCGGGGTTGGCGTTCAAGCACGGCGTCACGGTTCTCAACGCTCCGGGAACCATAGACGCGGATTACCGCGGCGAAGTGAAGGTCGTCCTCGTCAATCATGGGAAAAAGCCTTTTCTCGTCAATCGCGGAGACAGGATCGCCCAGCTGATTATCTCCGAGGTTGTTACCGCGGATTTCGAGAGATGCGCGGATCTGGACGAATCGAACCGCGGCTCCGGAGGATTCGGGTCGACCGGGTGAAAGGGTCCTATTCTCGGATAACCGCATACGTCGGAAAGGAATTCGTATTCTCCTGTTTGGTCTCCTTCCTGTTCTTCTTCTGCATCTTTTTCATAAACCAGATGCTTCTCCTCGCGGAGGAGATCCTGTCCAAGAAGGTCCCGTTCCAGGACGTCGCTCTGCTGATCATCTATTCGCTTCCGTCCATCATCGCGCTTTCGTTTCCGTTCGCGACGTTGGTGGGAGGTCTCATGGCCGTCGGAAAATTCTCCTCGGCCAACGAGATCATAGCCTTCCAGGCCTCAGGCATCTCCCTGATGAGGATTTTCTTCCCGTTCGTCGTGTTGAGCGTGGTATTCTCGTGCGTATCCTTCGTCATGAACGATTACTACCTCCCGCTCAGCACGCTCAAATTCGGCCGCCTGTACAGGAAGATGCTGTATTCGCATCCGGAACTCGAAATGGAAAGTTACTCCATAAAGAATTTCCAGGAGAGCATCATCGCCACGGGCAGGGTGGAGCACGACGTGATCAACAGCCTTCTCATCGTCGACAAGGAACCCGACGGCAACAAGCGGATCATATCGGCCTCACGGGCAGACATCGATAAATCGATTGAAGGCGTCGTGAGCCTCCGTTTGAAGAATGTGGTCGTTCATTCCATAGACAGAAAGGAGAAGGACAAGTACACGTATTCGTTTGCAGACAGTCTTACCTACAACATCCTGCTTAGGAACATATCCTTGACCTTCAGGAATCCGGGTCCGCGGGAAATGAGTTCCTACGACGTGTACAAGGAAATCGTCAGCAAAAGAAAAGAACTCAAAAAACGCGAGTCGGAGCACGAGCAGGCGATCGCCGGTCTCGGGTACAGGTACGGACTCGAATACGCATCGGCGGTCAAAAGGCTGTTCGCCGGGGAAATCGGCTACCAGAACGCTCAGGAAGCGTTGAAAAGAACGCTTGCCGAGCTGGACGCGGAGAAGGAGCGCGAGATGACGGACCGGTCGCTCCAGCTCCATCTCATCGAGTTCTATAAAAAATTCTCCATCCCGTTCGGATGCATGGTCTTCATTTTCCTAGCTTTCCCGATCGGGCTCTTCACGAAGAAGAGCGGAAGATCGATGGGTTTCGGTATCGGCCTCTTCGTCTCGATATTCTACTGGGGGCTCATGGTGGCGGGACAGACGCTCGGGATCCGTTCGAATTTCTCCCCCTTCCTTTCCATGTGGATACCCGATGCGGTCATCCTCGCGATCGGCGGAGCGGCCTTCCTCGTGAGGCGAGTGAGATGAAGACTCTCTATAGAATGACGGCCATGACGTTGATTCCCGTTTTCTTCGTATCACTTTCCTTTTTCGTCCTTCTTCTCGAAATGGTGGACCTTTTCTCGAACCTGTGGAGATATCTCAATCAGGACGTTTCCCTTGCGAACATCCTCCTGATACAGACCCTCTATCTTCCCAAATGCGTCTCCTATTCCATCCCCATCGCCCTCCTGTTCAGCATCGCCTACAGCCTCGGGGAGTTCTACAGCAAGAACGAGCTTATAGCGGTGTTCGGAGCCGGCGTTTCCCTTTACCGCTTCATCGTTCCGATGCTCGCGCTCGGCTTCTTCCTTTCCTTCGCGGGTTTCTTTTTCGAGGAATCGCTGGTCATTGAAACGTACAAGGACAAGAACTCCCTGGTGAATACCGTGTTGAACGCGAATACGACCTTCAGCAATTCCAACATAACCATCCTCGGCGACGATGCCAGGTTCGTTTATCATGCGGAATACTACAACGATCAGAACAAGACGCTTTCCAACCTCATTGCGGTAAAGCGGGACAAGGAAGGAAATTTCGTCGAGAGGATCGACGCCGAATCCGCGGTCTGGAAAAATACGGCATGGGAGCTATCGCGGGTGAGGATCTTCACCCTGAGAGAAGGGGTCATAGAGGAAAAGGAAGAGCAGACTCTCAGCGACCCAGAAATAGACGTTCCTCCGGATAGTTTCAGAAGGATCACGAGGAAAATCGAAGAGATGTCCGCAATCGATGCGAGAACCTGGATCGAGACGCTCAAGAGGGCGGGTTTGCCGTACCGCGAGGCGCTCACGGAGTACTATAAGAAATTCAGTTTCGCCCTGGCTCCACTTATCGTCGCGTTCTTGTCGAGCGCCTTGGGTGGCTGGTTCAGGAAAAACATCCTGCTCATGAGCCTGCTTTCCAGTCTTGTGCTGTCGGTGATATATTACGTTTCGCAGATGCTGCTCGTGCTCCTCGCGAAACTGGGTTATGTGGCCCCGATCATGGGGGCCTGGGCCGCCTTCTTCATCTTCATGGCGGCCGGATTTCTTCTCATGCGAACGGCGAGAACGTGACGATGAACAAGGACGAAAACATTTTCAAGGTGATCGGAGAAGACGGAAAGACGAGGGCGAGACGAGGAATGCTCGCCCTGCCGCACGGCGACGTCGAGACGCCGGTATTCATGCCGGTCGGCACGAACGGAACCGTTAAGGCCATAACGCACGCGGATCTCGAATCGATGGGATTCTCCCTCATCCTCGGCAACACCTACCATCTTTACCTTCGTCCGGGAACGGAGGTCATTGAGAAATACGGCGGACTCCATCGGTTCTCCACATGGAAAGGGAACATCCTGACGGATTCCGGCGGTTTCCAGGTTTTCTCCCTCGCTCCGTTCCGCAAGATAAGACCCGAGGGAGTCCGGTTCCGATCCCACATCGACGGCTCGTACCACGAATTGAGTCCGGAGCGGGTCGTGGAGATCCAACGAATCATCGGAAGCGACGTGCTCATGCCGCTCGACGTATGCACCTCCCCGGGCATCACCTACAAAGAGGCTTCGAAGGCCTGCGACATCACTTCGCAATGGGCGAAGAGGAGCAGGGACGCATGGGATAAAATCCCCGGAGATTTCGAGGGAAAACTCTTCGGGATCGTCCAAGGAAATTTCTTCGAAGATCTCAGGCGGCGAAGCGTCGAGGAAATAGCGGCGCTGGATCTTCCGGGAATCGCCATCGGGGGCCTGTCCGTTGGAGAATCCTTCGCGGAGTTCGAAGATCTGCTCGAATTCACGGCAGGTCTGCTTCCGAGGGAAAAACCTCATTATCTCATGGGAATAGGGACGCCCGAATACATCCTCGCCGCCGTGGAGAACGGCATCGACATGTTCGATTGCGTTTTTCCTACCCGCATCGCGAGGAACGGCACGGTCTTCACGTCGACGGGACGGATCGCGCTCAAGAAGGATGTCCATGCTTTCGCCGACGAGCCGATCGATTCGTCGTGCGGATGCGCGGTGTGCAGGACTTATTCGCGGGGCTATTTGAGGCACCTTTTCAAATGCCAGGAAATCCTCGGACCGATGCTCGCGACTCATCACAATCTCGCGTACCTTCGGAATTTCGTGGACAGGATCAAGGCGAGCATCACCGACGGAACCTTTTCGGAATTCAAGCGAACCTTTCTCGCCGTCTGGGAAGGTCCCGCGCGATGATCCCCCATTTCCGGGCCGGGATCTACACCCACCGTCGCCTTCTGCCGAAAATACGTTGTGCGGATAATAAAGGCTTCATTTCGGAGGTACCCATGGTTTCGCGGACGATGACGACGCTCGTAGCTTTTTTTATAGGAACGATCGGCCTATGGGGGGCGGACAACGATTCCGTTAAATTCATTCCCGGATCGTCCCAGCAGATTCGAGCAGTAAGCACGGCTCTGAATTTCGTCGGCACTCCCTACAAGCTCGGCGGGACCGACGAAAAGGGATTCGACTGCTCCGGACTCGTCAATGCATCGCTGCACGATCTCGTAACCGGCGTCCTGCCGAGAACGAGTCGGGAACTTTTTCTCGTCGGGAAAAGCATCGACGGTCCGTTGCTGCCCGGAGACCTCGTCTTCTTCGACACGAGCGGAGGCCCTTCACACGTGGGGATCTTCTCCGGAGAAGGACATTTCATTCATGCGGCCTCCGAAGGACCCAAGACCGGCGTCATCGTCTCCTCGCTATCTGAGAGTTACTACAGGACGAGGTACCTGGGGGCTCGAAGAATTCTCGCTTGGTCCATGCCGACGTTCCAGCTGACGCCCGGCCCGAAGAAGGAGAAGACGGGATTCCCCAGGAAGTTCGCTCCTGAAACCCCCCTGGGATTCCGAGTTCTTCCGGTAGAAGGCAGTTCGTCCGCCTGGAAACTCACGCTGACCTTGAACGGGGAAGCCTATATGACGAAGAGGATGAAATTGGACCGGATCTCGGGAGGATTCGTCTGGATCGTGACGCAGTCCGGAAAATGGGAGCTGAACATGATCGACGAGGCAAACACGAATTCCGTGGCTCTCTCGTTTTCGGTAGAGGCTTCCGAGTGAAAGAACCGTCGATAAAGAAAAGCACCCTCTCCACCCTCGTGGTGATGATCTCGACCTTCGTTTCCCGAATGTTCGGCTTCGTAAGGATCGCCGTGATAGGGGCGATATTCGGAGCGAGCGGCCAGGCGGACGTCCTCAACGCGGTTTTCACCATACCGAACAATCTCAGGAAGCTCATGGCGGAAGGAGCTCTTTCTTCGGCGTTCATCCCCGTTTTATCCAAGACGATAGCGCTCGACCCGGACGGCGGGAAGGCGAGGAGGATCGCGAGGAACATATTCACGCTACAAATTGCGATCCTCGTACCGCTTCTCGCCTTGGCGGTCGTATTTTCCGGCGAAGCCGTGAAGGTGATCCTCGATTTCCCCGAAAAGGAGCGTGTGGAACTCGCTTCGCGGCTGTTTCGGTGGATGATCCACTATCTCCTCCTCATAAGCGTGAGCGCCGTCATCATGGGGGCGATAAACGCGCATTCCAGTTTCCTGGTCCCGGCGGTGACTCCGATTCTCTTCTCCGTGGCGGTCATCTCCTCGGTCGTGCTTTTCCACAGGACGCTCGGGGTCTTCTCGATGGCTGCAGGCGTACTGGTCGGGGGAATCGGGCAGATACTTTTCCAATATCCGAAATTCAAATCCTTGGGCTATGACTTCAAACTCGACTGGAAATTCGACAATCCGGAATTCAGGCAGATAATGAAACAGTGGCTGCCCGTGGTCGCGACCTCTTCCATTTACACGATAAACGAGCAGATCGCCATACGTTTCGCGACCGCCCTGGAAGACGGCAGCGCTTCCGCGATGAGCAACGCATTGGTGTTCTGGCAGCTGCCTTCAGGCATCTTCTCCGCATCGATAGCGACCGTTCTTTTTCCGCGCATGAGCAGGCAGGCCGTTTTGAACGATGAAGCCGGACTCAAGGCTTCCCTCGAATACGGGCTCCGCTACCTGATCATCCTTCTCATCCCTTCGTCCATCGTGCTCTCGCTTTGGGGAAAGGAAATCGTCGCTGTCGCTCTGCAGCGCGGCAACTTCTCCGAGGGGCACACTATTCTCACCGCCCGGGTCCTCTTGGGCTTCACCTTCGGACTTCTCTCCGCCGGCGTGTTCGGACTATTTCAGCGTTTCTTCTATGCCGTGGACGATTACAGGACTCCGCTCAAGTCTGCGGTCATCGTGAGCGCCATAGACATCGCGCTTTCTCTCTGGCTCAAGGAAACCCAGCTTCGGGTCATGGGCCTGGCTTTGGCGAATTCCACGGCCTTCACGATCGGCATGATCCTCATGTACGTGCAGGCCGCGAAGAAATTGGGAGGCATGAACGGTAAATCGATCTTCTCGAGTTTCTCGATAGCGTGCCTGAGCTTGGTGCCGCTTCTCGTGATGTATTTCATCCTGGACCGTTTATGGGGAGATTGGTGGAAAGTCGGAAGCACGCTCGCGAACCTCGTCAAGATCCTCTTTGTCGGGGCGTCGTCCGGCGCGGTCGTGATGGCTATCTATTCTCTGTTCGGGATAGACATCCTCAAACAGCTTTTCCGGAAGGGAAAGGAGGAGAAAACATGAACATCCGTGCTTTTCTCGCGATCCTTGCCGTATTCGCCGTAGGAATCGGCGCCGGAGCGGAGGACGCAAAATCAATACGATCCATCCGAGAAGACCGGCTCGACGTGATCCGGTACGGAATCGACACGGAGATCGTCGAACTGCTCTCCACACTGAAGGAAGAGAAGGACACGTCGCTCGCGGAAAACGTCCGCGCCCTGTTGTCGAGCACGACGAACTCCAGACTCGTGAAGGAGATATTCGACTATTTCCGCGTCGTCAAGGACGGAAGGGCGGAAGACTATGCATACTCGCTGTTGGATAGGCAGGACGAGACCAAACCGGACCTTCTCGTAGCGACGCTCAATTACCTGGCGGAAACGGGAAAAACCCCGCAGCTCGACAAGATCAAGCCGCTGCTCAAGCACAAGAATCAAACGGTGGTTTCGGCCGCGATAAGGTTCCTCGGAAAAACGAAGGAAGCCCGGAACTACGAAGCCTTGAGGGAACTTTTCGACGCGGAAGGAACATCGACCCAGATACGAGGAGAGATCATACTCGCTTTCGGAGAGTTGAAGGCGAAAGAGGCCGTGGGACTGCTGAAAAAAGTCCTCGAAGACGAGGGGGAGGACATGAGCCTGCGGCGTTTTGCGTGCGATTCACTCGGGAGGATAGGCGATCCGGAGGCCCTGCCGAGCGTTCGAAAGGCGTTGGACGCGAACGACAACCTGCTCAGGGCCTACGCTGTCTCGGCGCTCGGTAATTTTCCCGGAAAAGAAACGGAGTCAGTCCTTCTGTCGGCTCTCCGTGATTCCTTCCCGCGCGTCCGGGAGCTGGCGGCCGACAGGCTCGGAGACCTGAAGACGCTCCAAGCGACGGATCCGCTCGTCTACCGGTCGAAGAAGGACTCCGAAAAGAAAGTGAGACTGGCCTCGATACGGGCCTTGTCGAAGATCGGAGGAGACAGGGCCGTAGGATTCTTGCAGGAATGCCTGGAAGACGAGAAGACCACGCCGGAGTTTCGTTCGTTCACGGCGGAACAGCTCGTGGAGAGGCATCTCTCGGAAGCCCTCCCGTCTCTCATGAAAGTGATGGATCAGGAATGGAAAAAGGACAACTCGCCGCTCCTGGACTCCGTCTGCAAATTGTTGTCCGCGACCGAAGCGAGCGGACTGGAAACCGCCTACAAGAGAATGCTGGAACACAGGTCCTACATCATCCAGATCTATGCCCTGCGGGGCATCAAGAGAAACAAACTGCCGGGCTTCACCGATCAGATCAAGGAATTCACCAAAGATAAATACCAGCCTCAACTGAGGAAGCAGGCGCTTTCGGTCCTCGAAGGCTGAATACCTCACCTCCTATGCTCCGGAATGGATGAAAAAGGCCGCTTCCCTGAGGATAGCGGCCAGTCCTGAGCGAACGCCCTAGGTTCAGAAATCCGCTATGCCGATCTCGAGGATGCGGTAGTGGTATTCGTGTTCATTGATCACGAATGAAAGCTCCTCGCCTTTCACATGATTCAGGAGTTCGTTTCCGAGAGGCGATAGATAAGAAATGATCATCTTCGCGGGGTCTGATTCCCAGGGCCCCAGGATGGTAAATTCCTCGGTGCCACCCGTGCTCAAGTTTTCGAGACGCACCTTGGTGCCGAAGGCGATCTTCGACGGATCCACATCCTTCTTGTACATGATCTGGGAGCGTTCCAGCTCTTCCTTCAACTTACCCACCGTCGAATTGAGAAGTTCCTGCTTCTCCTTCGCTGCTTTGTATTCGGCGTTCTCCCGGAGATCTCCGTGAGCTCGGGCCTCCGCGATTTCCTTCGAGTTTGCGGGGATTTCGACCTCCAGGATCTGTTGAAGCGTCCGATGTTTGTTTTCATAGCTGGAAGACGCGACGTAGAAGCCTCGGGAAGAGACGACTTCCTTCTCGTCCTTGCCGAAAAATTTGAAATTGGGGAAACGCTTGATGATCGGAGACCTTAGTTCGAGCTTGAGGGCGTCGTTGATGGAACCGACGTCGCTAATCAGGGTGTAGATCCTGTTTATGGAGTCTTCGTCCGCTTCGGCCAGGAAACGTTCGACGTGTTTGTCGTCGATGAGGTAGGTCTGAATCTGCTTGTAGAGTTTGCGGTTGAGGCTGACATCCTTCCTGTTTTCAATTTCCCTGTCGGTGATGTCGAGAAGATGGATCATGGCGATGAGCATTTTCTCGTATTTGACGTCCAGCTTCGCGATCCATTCGGGGGTGAGGAAATTCTTCGCAAGCCAGACGAAGCTTTCCCGGAATTCCCGATAGTTGTTGATGATCGAGAGGAAGAGCTCCTTCAGGCGGTCCGAATACTGGTTTTCGATGAGCTCGTCGAGGACGAAGCGGGAAAGACAGTGCGGAAAGAGCTCGATATAATAGTCCTGCCAATTCTTGATGTTCTTCTTGACCTGAAGGAGGAATTCCTTCTTCAGATCGGTATTGTCGATTCTCTGGAAGAGTTCGACGAGGTTTTCTATGCCGCCGAGCATCTCCTTGAAATCGATGGTTATTCCGGGATTCAGATACGGATACTTCGAGACGATCTTCTTCACGAGAAGAGCGCTGGAGACGACCAACTCGTTCACGGTCGTGTAGGAACGGAGGAAACCCGCGAAATACTCGAACATTTCGTTGAAGGATTCCGTGCTCGGTTCCACGCTTTTCATGTTGAATGCGTATTCCTGGATGATCTGAACACGGTCGAAAAAGTCCTTTTCGGCCTTGAATTTGTTGAGGGTTTTTTCCTCGAGGGAAACGGGCTGATCCCTGACGACGAAATAGTCCACCTTGTCGGGCAGATTGCCGAAATTGTTGTCCTCCTTGAGGATCCTTCTGGCCATGGAACTCCAGCTCGACCATTCGCCCTGCGTCAGGATGGAGGGGACAAGCTCGGCCTTGATCTTCTTCATATCGGCAGCGTTGTCGAGGCTTCTGATGACGGTCTTCAACGCCCAGGGGATGTCTTCCTTTATCTTTTTCTTGAGCTTGTCCTTGTTCATGGCGCTTTTCAAGACCCAGATATGCTGCTTACTCAGGATCTGGAGAGCGCTGACCGCCATTTTCAGCGACATCTTGTGATGACGCTTCTTCACGAAATCTATTTCGATGACGTCGTCCTTGATTCCCTTGATCTGACCCACTTCCCATTCACGATGGAAGACGAAGTTGCCGGCGTCGAAGGCTATGTGCTTCTCGAAATCGGCGATGGCGTCGTTGATGTTCCTCCAACTCTGGTTGAGATTGGATATGCGGATGTATTCCTCGAGATGACTGTGATGCTTGAACTTTTCCCGGTAGCATTCGATGATTTCTTTCCTAGCCCAAGCGTTCTTTGCGTCGTAGGAGATGATTCTCTTGAGGATCTCGATCGCTACGTCCCAGCTCTGTTTCTTCTTGTAGTACGGGAACAGATCCTCGAGCAGCTGGATGGCGCGTTCCTCGCTGATCGCCTTGGCGATCTTATGTTCGGCGTGGTAGAAGAATTCGGTTTCCTCGGGGCACATGGAAATGAGCTTGTGCCATATTTCCCGGATATTGTTGAAAAGCTTCTTGTTGATGTACCTGTGCAGGGCCTTTTTATAGTAGTCCACCGCATCTTCCGTCTGGTTGTGCTGTTCTTTCCTCTCCGCGAGGCTCTTGACGATGTCCGCCTCCTCGTAGTCCACACGAATGAGCCTTTCCCAGATATCGTACATCTTTTCGGTTTCGTTCTCGTTGTTGTAGCATTCGGAAAGGGTCCGCAATGCGGTCTTGTTCTCACCGTATTCGAGGATCCTCAAGCACAGATATTCGACGATGTTCCATTTGTGGTTGTCCGAGAAGATGTTGATGAGCATGATGAGGTGGGAATCGTCGACGAGCTGCTGGCTCAGAGAAATGACTCCGGACAGATACAGTGCGATGATGCTGTTCTTCGTATGGTGCAGATGTTCCTCGCAAGCCGTCTTCGTCTCTTCCTGCAGGCTTTCTTCGAAGATTCGCGTCAGCAGACCGTCGAGTTCCTTGAAATTGTTAATCGTATAGTTGTTCAGAGTCGCGCGCGTCCATTTTTCCTCGTTCAAGAGCTCATGGACGTTTTTCATGACTTCTTGGGATTTTTCCGACATAGATCTCTCCTGATCATTTGGTGTATAGGTCGTAAAGAGCCGGATTAAGGTCCTTTATTTTTACCAGAATCTCATCGATTTTTTCCCTGTGCTCCTTCACGCTGACGTAATGATCGATGAGCCAAAAATACCTGTTCAGCAATCGGGGCATGATCGCTTCCTTCCTGGAAGGATTGTCCCGCAGCTCGACTTCGAGCGCGTAAACCGACTGACGAAGCTTGCCGTATTCGATGGACCTGAGTTCCCTCTTTACGGTGAGGACGCCGTAGAGGACTCCGTACACAGGAATCCATTCCTCGAGGGCCGGGCTGGAAAATCCCATTCCCCGCAGTTTGCCGACGAGCCTCAGGATCATTTCGGATTCGAGGCTCGAATAATCGATTCCCTGAGGATCGATGAAAAAGGCTTCTCTAAAGAAGGCCTTGGAAATCTGCATTTCGTTCACCAGGGCGTAGCAGTCCGCGAGTTCCGCGAGTATTTCCGCATGATCCTTCTTCAGCTGGTTGGCTCCGTCGAGCACCTGAAGGGCCTTGTCGTACGCACCGAGGGCTTTGTAACATTTTCCGATCCTGAGAAGGATGTCCGGGTCCTTGCCGCCGGATGTATCGTCGACGAATTCCCGGTACAAACCGAGGCAGGATTCGTAAACGAGCTGCTTGAGGGAGGAACTGCATCGTTCGGACACATTTCCGACCCTTTCCGCGAAACCGGGAAAAGCCTTCCATTGATTGAAAAGATATTCGGCTTTCTCGAAGGGGCTGGACATCTCTTCTGATGCAACGAAGCGATCGCGCCAGTAATTGGAGCATTTTAGAGCGGAGATGACCTCGGGATTGTCGAAGTCCACGCTCAATGCGAAGTCTAGTTTATGTAAGCCTTCCTCCAGATTTCCCTTACGAAAATCATCGTAGGCACCGGCCAAATGATATTGGATATTATCGTGTTGTATCGAGATTTCTTCCATAACACCGAATTAAATCATTATACCATTATGAGAATTTTAGTCAATGCAAGGATTAACGGAGAAACCATTTGATATTTTCTGCCATTTATTGTACCAATGAATGTATGAGAACAGGAAATATCCTGATCGCTCCGTCCGTTCTGACCGCCGATTTCTCGCGTATGGGAGAAGAACTCGCGAGGGTCGCCGAACACGGAGGCGACTGGATCCATCTGGACGTGATGGACGGCCGCTTCGTTCCCAACATCTCCTTCGGGCCAAAGATGGTCGCCGACCTCAGGAAACTCTCGAAGCTGCCCTTCGACGTGCATCTTATGACCGTGGAACCCGACCGGTTCCTGGATTCCTTCTCCGAAGCGGGGGCTGATTTTCTGACCTTCCACTTGGAAGCCTCCCTTCACGCACACAGGACCGCAGATCGAATAAAGAGGCTCGGAAAAAAAGCCGGCGTCTCGATCGTTCCCTCTACGCCGGCGTTCATGCTTCAGGAATTGATTCCGACGATCGACCTCGTCCTCGTCATGACCGTAGACCCCGGCTTCGGAGGGCAGAAAATGATTCCGGAATGTCTGGAAAAGGTACGCCAACTCGCGAAAATGCGAAAGGAAACGGGGAGGGACTTCCTCATAGAGGTCGACGGCGGCGTGAACAGGCAAACGGCATCTTCCGTGATCGAGGCCGGTGCGGACGTACTCGTTCTCGGCTCCGCCTTCTTTTCCTCCGAAAATCCCTCGATGGAAGTCGCGGCCGTGAAGGGTCATCAAATTGTTTAGCCTACGCATGCTTCAGCCGAAAATAAACGAAGGGGTGAAATAGATAGCACCATGAAACAACGGTCCATCGTTTCGTCGCTCGTTTTTCTCCTCCTTTCTTCGGTTTCGATTCTGGCGCAGGAGAAGGATGCAGGATTGGATATCATCCAGAAAGGCGTAGATCAGTACAAACAGTCCGATTTCCAGAACGCGCTCATTCATTTCAGGGAGATACTTTCGAATCCTGCGTACCGGAATTTTCACGGAGATTCATATTTCTGGATCGCTAAGGCGAACATTTCGTTGAGCCGTTACGACGAAGCATCCAAGAATCTGGAAATTTTCCTCAAGAATCATCAGGACAACGCGTTCTATCCCGAGGGAGTCTACGAGAAGGGACGTCTGCTTTTCCTCCAGGGAGAATACGAGTCGTCCCTCCAGGTCCTTCAATCCTTCCTCTCAGCCTATCCCGATTCACCCTATGTCGCGAACGCATATTACTGGGCCGGAGAGTCTCTTTTCGCCCTTGGGAACATGGAGGCCGCGGAACGAATGTTCAACACCGTAGTCTCCCAATATCCCACGAGCTTCAGGAACGAGGCTGCAAGGTATCGCCTGTCCCTCATCGGAATGAAGTATCGGGAGGAGGAGCTGCTCAAACTCCTGAAATGGAGTCACGAGGAATATCTCAAGGCTCTCGAGGAATTCAACCGAAGGGAGACGATGTACACCGAGGCTATGGGTGCCTATCAACGAAGGATCTCTGCCTTGACGACGCGGGATTTCCAGGCTGAGATCGTCAAACTCAACGAGCAGAACAGGGTGCTGGAAGCCGAGTTGAAACAGGCCAGGACGGAAGCCGATTACGCGAAAACGGAAAAAGCTGGACTGGAAGAGGCCCTGAAAGCCAAGGACAAGGCTCTGCCGGGAGTGAGCCACGGCAAGGCTGCGGCAGGTGCGGCGTCGTCGTCGGACGAACAGGCGGAGAATCGAAGAAAAGTCCTTTCCATAAAGGAAGAAGCCTTGAACCTCAAGGAATTCTATCTGGGGCGCGTTCAGGCGGAAACGAAGAAGGTGCCGTGATGGGAAAGAAGGTTTCTCTGGGATTGGTGCTTTTCATCGCTGTACTCGCTTCGGTGGGTACTCTGGAATTGCAGACCGGGAGAATACGACTCGTCCTGCACGAGAATATAGGACGTTTTTCGTTGTATTACCTGAACGACGTGAAAACCAACACCTACATTCCCTTGCTGCTCGACCAGGATCCTAGAACGACCGTGCTAACGGTTCTCCTCAACAACAAGACCATAAGGATGGGAGAAACCGCTGGCTTCACACTCACGACCGAGAAAACGGTCGATGGGGGACTGTTCACGTGGAAATCGTCATCTCTGGAAGTCTATCAGAATTTCAGTTTCATCAAATCCAAGGAATCCGCATTCGTAGACGCGGTAAAGATTACTCTGACGCTCAAGAACACCGGAGACGCCGACGCATCGGTAGGAGCGAAGTACCTGTTGGATACCTATCTCGGAGAGGCTTCCCAGAACCATTTTTCATCGCCCTCGAAGGCCCGATACCTTGAAGAAACCTCATTGAAGCCTTCTCTGAAGGATTTCTACTTCTTTTCGGCGGATCCGACGGCCTCCACGGGCATCGGTCTTCAAGTCATGCTCATGGGAGAAGGCATAACTCCGGTGAGCGAGGTGGTCTTCGCGAACTGGAAACGTCTGAACGAGAATCCGTGGAAGTACCAAACGAATTCATCGAGGAACTTCAACCTGCTTCCGTATTCGATCAATGATTCCGCGGCCGCTCTCTACTACGACGAAGAGGTTCTACGGAAAGGAGACAAGAGAGAGATCGTCACGATCATGGGAAACCGCAGTTCGGGTTTTTTCGAGGCTTCCGCCGCGGCTTCGTCGAACATATCGAATCTGCTCCAACAGGCGAGTGCCCAGAAGGACGGACGGACCGGAGATCTTCTGGGAGCGTTGAAATCCGATCTGCTCACGGTGGAAGACCTTATCCGGCAGATCAACACTCGGCTAGGATCGGCCCAACCGTTGACCGGCGACGAAGTCCTGATTCTGCAGCGGGTATTGGATGAATTGAAACAGCGGAAATCGCGTTACGAATGAAGAAGATGAAGAATAGCGGTTTGGGAAGGGCGAGGAGCCTTTTCCGAAAACGCCGATTCTCTGAAACCATACGAATCCTCGAACCTCAGGTTTTCACCTACCGTGAAAACCCTTATTTTTATTACATGCTCGGTATGTCCTGTCTTCTTACGAACGATTCAGCAGGAGCTTATTCCTACCTTAAAAGAGCGGTCCAGTTGAACAAGGACTTCGTCGATGCAAGGCTCGCATTGGCCGTCGTGCACCTGAAACGCATGGAAACGGAAGAGAGCATCCGGATTTGGCTCGAGGTGCTTGACGACCATCCGAACAATAAAATCGCGAAAAAAGGACTCGATCTTCTCAAGATGAATGCATCGCCGGAAAGGATACCGGAGTTCGTCGAATCCTCCAAATTGAAGAGCATAATACCGTCAACCGGCTTCTACCTTCCTTTCTCCCTGCTCGTAAGTTCGATTGCGATCGTTCTGATTGCAGTCATCGCAATCACTGGCATTTTGATTAAGCGAGGAATGGACATCGAGAAGGCTTCGAAGCGGCCGGAAATCTCCGCCGTCACCATAGAGAAGGACGCGCCGATCGTGGACGAGGGAGAAAAGGCGGCGTTCATGCTGTCGGCGCCCGAGATAAGGGAAGCATTCCAAAACATCAAACGCTTATTAGAGGAATACAAGGACAACCAGGCCAGGAAGGAGATCAACAGGATTCTCCTGTCCAACGCTTCGAGACAGGTTAAGGACCGTGTGAGGATCTTCATTCCGCATATCAAAGCTCCCAACTTCATCACCATGAACGATACTTTCACCTTCCAGGATGTTTCCAGGAACGTGGCGCTGTACGAAGGATGTTTCGTACGTTGGAAGGGAAGGGTGACCAATCTGAAAACAACCGAAAAGGAAATAACCTTCGATTTTTTATCCGGTTATCACGATCAGAAGGTTCTCGAGGGTATTATACCGGCGAAATTGGAGTTTCCCGTCAAGATCGATCCAGCGTTCGCCTATGAAATCATCGCGCAGATCGTACCGGCCGCGAAAAACGAAAAGGGGTTCTCCTTGAAAATCGCATCGATTCACGAATTGGGTTTATGAATGCGTTGCGTAGTACAAAGAGTGATCGACTGCCGGGTCGAAGTAGACGGAGAAACGATCGCATTCATGAAAAAGGGACTCCTCGTTTTTCTGGGAGTCTCGGTGAACGATCACGATAAGGATCTGGAATACTCTGCGGAGAAAGTTGCGAATCTCCGGGCATACCCCGATGAAAACGGTAAAATGAACCTTTCAGTGAAAGAAGCAGGAGGTGACGTCCTCGTCGTTTCCCAATTCACGCTGTACGGAGATACCCGCAAGGGCAGACGGCCTTCGTACGATCTCGCCGCGCCGCCCGAAAAGGCGGAGGCCTTCTACGAAAAGTTCACCGCCCTCATGAGGACGAAAGGTCTCAAGGTATCAACGGGAAAATTCCAAGCGCACATGCACGTCGAATACACGAACGACGGTCCGGTCACCCTTCTCATCGATTCCGAAAAGAAATTCTGAAAAACCGTTCCGCAAACTCGCACTTGACGGTCAAATCGGCAAAATACTATTATCGAAACGCAAGCAGCGAGCGCAATCATGCCGTAGTCTTCAAAGAGGATAAACATGGCGAAAAAAGAAACCAACGTCATAGACGAATCCGAGCAGGACGACAAGATCAAGGCTTTGGAGGCGGCGAAACTCCAGATCGAAAAACAGTTCGGAAAAGGCTCCATCATGAAACTCGGCTCCGGTGTGGAGGCTCTCGAACTAGAGGCGATCCCGTCGGGTTCCATTCTCTTGGACGAGGCATTGGGGATCGGAGGTTATCCGAAAGGCAGGATAATCGAAATATACGGTCCTGAGTCTTCCGGAAAGACTACTCTGGCGCTTCATGCGATCGCGGAGGTCCAGAAGAAAAAAGGCATAGCGGCGTTCATAGACGCCGAGCACGCGCTCGATCCGGTGTATGCCAAGAACCTGGGCGTAAACATCGACGAGCTCTGGGTTTCGCAGCCGGATACCGGGGAGCAGGCGCTCGAGATCGCTGAATCGCTTGTACGGTCCGGAGCAGTGGACATCATCGTCGTGGACTCAGTGGCTGCCCTCACTCCTCAGGCGGAAATCGAGGGTGACATGGGAGATTCCCATATGGGCTTGCAGGCAAGATTGATGAGTCAGGCCCTACGCAAGCTGACCGGAACGATTTCCAAATCGGGAAGCTGTCTCGTTTTCATCAATCAGATCCGCATGAAAATCGGCGTCATGTTCGGGAATCCTGAAACCACCACGGGCGGGAACGCATTGAAATTCTACGCTTCGGTAAGACTCGAAGTGAGAAAGGTGGAGACCATCACGAAGACAAATGAGGACGATGCGATCGGCAACAAAGTGAGGGTGAAGGTCGTCAAAAACAAGGTGGCTCCTCCCTTCAGAAAAGTCGAACTCGATATAATGTTCGGAAAGGGAATTTCCGCGTCGGGGAGCCTTTTGGACGCGGCAATGAAATACAATATAGTGGAAAAGAGCGGAAGCTGGTACTCCTACGGAGCGGAGAGAATAGGGCAGGGGAGGGACAACGCGAAAGACTATCTCGAAACCCATCCCGAAGTCTCCGCTGAAATGGAGAAAAGGCTCAGAGAAGTCATGTTTCCGCCGAGAACCAAGAAAGACGCAACGGAAGGCACGGCCGGAATCGACGAAAAGGTGACGGGTGCCAAGGGCCCGGCCAAACAGCCGGAAAAAGATGACATGAAAGCGTCCAAGAGGAATCCGCAAGGCGACGAAAAGAAACCCGCCAGCGGAGAATTGCTGTATTGAATCCGTCCGTCCTGTACAGTAGTTGATTAGATTACCATGAATCGATATAGTATTCCTGCAAGGAATTACGAGTCGAGAAATGGAAGATATCCAAACGGAAAGCGGGCAAAGCTTTCATATTGGAGAATTCGAAGGTCCATTGGACCTTTTGCTTTTTCTGATAAAAAAGAATGAAATAAACATTTACGACATACCCATTTCGCAGATCACCGAACAGTACCTGTCGTTCCTCGATTTTTCCACGAGGGTGGATCTGGAAAACATCACGGAATTCTACCTGATGGCGGCGACGCTTCTCTATATCAAATCCAGGATGCTGCTGCCCATCGAGGTCGATCTTTCCGAAGAGTTCGAGGATCCAAGGCGGGAATTGGTGGAAAAGCTCATCGAGTATCAAAAGATCAAGAAGCTTTCCGAACTGATGAGCGAAAAGGAACGGGATTCCGAATGGATAGTTGAGAGAAAGAACAGGCAACGGGTTCTTCCCTTCACGGATGAAGCGATCTGGGAACAGATCGAGGTTTGGGATCTGTTGAAGACCTTCAGCATAATAATGAGTTCTTTGTCCCCGGAAAGGATCATAGACCTTTACGAAGAAGTCTCCATCAACGAAAAGATAAGCCTCATCAACGAGCTTCTCGAAAACAAGAAGGAATTCCTGTTCACGGATCTCATCGTTCGGCCCGACTCGATCATGGACATCGTGTGCGCTTTTCTCGCCGTGCTTGAAACCGTGAGAAGCAAAAGAATAAGAATAATGCAAAACAAACTATTCGGGGACATCCGCGTAGTCGCCGCGGAATCGAGGCAGGAGGATGAATCTGGACAAGGAAACCTCGTTAATTGAAGCTATTCTTTTCCTCGAAGCCGAACCCATAGACGATAAAGCCATCTGCCGAATCACCGGTTTGCCGAAGGAAGCCGTTGATCGCGTACTGGCTGGGTTGAAGGAGGAATATGCTTCCGACGGCCATGGGCTTGAAGTCGTACAGATGGGAGGCGGGTACATGTTCGCTCCCAAGAAGGAACTGTGGGACTACCTCAAGGAACGGTACGGGAAAAGGAACGACAGCAGGCTAAGCCGAGCCGCCATGGAGACCCTTTCGATCATCGCATATTCGCAGCCGATTACCCGCGGCGAAATAGAGAACTTGCGCGGTGTAGCGGCGGACAACATGATCCGACTCCTTATTGCCAGGAACCTGATCAGGGAAGTCGGTAAAAAGGACGCACCCGGTAAACCGGTGCAATATGGTACGACGAAGGAATTTTTGAAGCTGTTCCGATTGAACAGCATCGCCGACCTGCCGAAGCTCGACGAACAGGAAAGAGAGAGGTTTGAACTGAATGGATAATCCGAAGCCGAAGAGATTCAAGATCAAGAGAAAAGTCGTCAAAAAAGAGGCTTCACCGATCCGTCTCCATGTTTATCTCGCACGTGCAGGTATTGCTTCGAGAAGGAAATGCGAAGAGTACATCACTCAAGGACTCGTGATGGTGAACGGGAGGATAGTGACGGAACTCGGAACCAAGGTGGAGCCGAGCGACGTCATCCTGTTTCAAGGGCGACAGATACACGCTACCAGACAGCTGGTCTATATCGCGCTCAACAAGCCTCCCAAATTCCTGAGCTCGAACAGCGATCCCGACGGAAGGCCCCTGGCCATCAGCCTGTTGAAGCAGTCCGTTTCCGTGAGGGTGTACCCCGTCGGCAGGCTCGATTACCTGTCGTCAGGACTCATCTTCTTCACCAATGACGGTGAATTCGCCAAGATCGTCTCGCATCCCAGTTCCGAGATCGAAAAGGAATACCTGGTGGAGACGAAAAAGGAAATTCCCGAGGAGCTCCTGAAGGAATATCTCAAGGGAGTCTATGTCGAGGGGGAACTCTACCGGTTGAAGAGCTACACGTTTCGGTCGCCGAAATCCGTGCGTCTCGTGCTTCTGGAGGGCAAGAACCGCGAAATCCGCAAGGTTTTCTCTTCGCGCGGGCTTTATCCGAAACGGATCCATCGCATTCGCATCGGCTCGATCATGGTGAAAGGAATCGACTCAGGAAAGTACCGTAATCTGACTCAGAAAGAAGTGCTGTCGCTCGTCGGTAAAGCGGCGAACAAGGAATGATGGAATGGTCGTGGCGATAGACGGCCCCGCTGGAGTCGGGAAAAGCACGGTAGCGAAAGCCGTGGCGAAAAACCGCGGTTTGTTCTACTTGAATTCCGGCAATTTTTACAGGGCGATCACATGGAAGACTCTGAAAAGAGGAGATGATCCGGCAGAGCCGAAAAACGTCGTGGAAACCGCAAAAAACATAGATATCCGGGTTGCGGACGAAAAACTTCTCGTAGACGGAAAGGATGTGGAAGTCGAACTGCATACGGATGAAGTCGACTCCTGGGTGGCGGGGCATTCAGCGATTCCCGAAGTACGGCACGAAGTGAACCGGATGTTGAGGTCGGTGGCGAAAGACAACGACGTAATAATGGAAGGAAGGGACATCAGCACCGTGGTGTTTCCGGACGCCGACGTAAAAATTTACCTGGACGCTTCGATCGAAACGCGTGCGAATCGGCGTTACCTGCAGGGAACCAGCAGGCAGACTCTGGAGGAATTGCAGAATTCCATCAAGGCCCGCGATGAAATCGACAAGAACAAGGAAGAGGGCGGACTTCGAGTGGCGGAAGGGGCGGTCTATTTGGATACATCGGACTTGACGATAGATGAAGTTTGTGAGAAAGTAGTAGCGATCATTCCACGAACACGGACGAAGATTATCAGCAGGAGTTTTATGGAAGTCATGACAGAACAAGAACCGAAAACCACTGAAGCCCCTAACACTCAGGCTCCTTTGCAGGAAGAGCTTCAGGAAAAGTATTTGAAAACTCTCGATGAACTTGAAGAGGGGCAACTCGTCGAAGGAACGGTCGTGGAAGTCGGCACGGAAAACGTTTTTATCGACGTCGGATACAAATCCGAAGGTAAAATTCCTCTGAATGAATTCCAGACAGCTCCGAAGATCGGAGAGGTCGTCCAAGTCGTTCTGCTGAAAAAAGAAAACCGAGCCGGCGAGGTCATCGTATCGAAACAGAAAGCCGATGAAAAATTGTTCTGGAAGCGTCTCAGGACCGCGTTTCAGGATCATGCTCCCATAGACGGCAAGGTCGCCAAAACCGTTAAGGGCGGATTCGAAATTTCCCTCGGATTCAACGTGACCGGGTTCAATCCCATCTCGAAAATGGACGTTCAGAGAGTGGAAGATGCGGAGCAGTACATCGGAATGGAGTCGAAGTTCTACATCGAACGGCTCTACAACGAAAACCGCATCAACATCATCCTGTCGCGAAGGAACTGGCTCGAGGAGGAGATCGCACGTCGGCGCGAAGCCTTTTTCAAGAACACGCAGATCGGAGACGTGGTGGAAGGAACCGTTAAGAGCTTCACTTCTTTCGGCGCATTCATCGATCTGGGCGGCTTTGACGGACTCCTCCACATCAACGACATGAGCTGGGGGCACGTGACGCGGCCGAAGGACTACGTGAAGAAAGGGCAGGTCGTAAGCCTGAAGGTCATTCGCCTCGATCCCGAGCAGCAGAAGATCAATCTCTCCCTCAAACACTTCTCGGAGGATCCGTGGGTGCATTTCGAGGAAAGATATCACGTCGAAGACGTCGTGAAGGGAAGAGTTACCAAGCTCACCGATTTCGGGGCCTTCATCGAACTCGAGGAAGGAATTGAAGGACTCGCCCATATTTCCGAGTTCTCCTGGGTCAAGCGCATCAAACATCCGAAGGAAATCCTCAAGGTCGGTGACGATGTAGAAACGAAGATTCTCGGCTACGATCTTCAGGAAGGGAGAATCTCTCTGGGGCTCAAGCAGGTCTATCCGAATCCATGGGACGCAATCGCATCGAAATACCCGGTAGGGATGAGGTTGACGAGAAAGATCAAGAAGGTGACGAACGCCGGAGCGTTCGTAGAACTCGAGGAAGGAATCGACGGCTTCCTCCATGTGGACGATCTTTCGTGGACGAAGAAGGTCAAGAACCCCGGTTCGATGTTGAAGGAGAACGATGATGTCGAGGTCATCGTGATCGACGTCAATCAGGAAGAACGGAACATCCGCCTCGGCGTGAAGCAGCTCGAGGAAGATCCTTGGCTTTCTCTCAAGAAGGCTTATCCGGAAAAGAGCGTCATAGAAGGCGAGATCACCAGCATTACCGAATTCGGCATTTTCGTCAAGGTTCAGGGAGGTGTCGAAGGCCTCATCAGCAAGATGAACATAGTCGAGAATCCGAACGACGATCCCGACGAGGCTATGAAGAAATACAAGATCGGCGACCGGATCAAAGTGGTGGTTCTCGAGGTCAATCCCGGAAAGCAGAAGCTTTCGCTCTCGGTGAGAGAATATCAGAAAAAACAACAGCGGGAAGAATTGAAGAAATACATACACGACGAGGAGAGTGAGTCGACCTTCACTTTAGGAGATTTCCTCAAGGATAAGGACAATCCCTGAAGCCTGTCTCCGGGAGAGAGATGTTCAAATCGACGATCGATCCAAGAAAGTTCGAGATTTTTATCGAAATAAACAATCTCATTAACTCGAACTACACGGACGTAAGGATTTTACTGACGAGGATTCTCGAATCGGCCATGAAGTTGACCGAAGGAGAATCGTCGTCTTTGCTGCTCTTGAACCAGGAAAGCAACAAACTCTTCTTCGAAATCGCGCTGGGACCGAAGGGCCCCGAAGTGAAGAAATTCTCTCTCAATCTTGGGGAAGGAATCGCGGGATGGGTGGCAGAGCACAAGACCTCTCTCATCGTCAACGACGTTGATCGAGACAAGCGTTTTTTCGCGGACGTGAGCAAGAAAATCGGATATAGGACCAATTCCATCCTGGCTGCACCCATGCACATCAAGAACGACTGCGTCGGCGTCATAGAACTGATCAACAAGCAGAACGGAAAGTCGTTCAATCAGGAAGACCTCGACTGGCTCGAGATTTTCTCCACGCAGGCGGCAATAACCATCCAGAACGCCAAATATTTCCAGAAGGTAAGGGATGAGATCGATCTTTTACAGGAGAAGGTCACGGCGGGACAGGGCTTCCATACGTTCATCGGTTCGAGTAAGGCCATCCTGGAGAAACTCGACATAGCCAAGAGAATCTCTTCGGCGGATTCGTCCGTGCTCATTCTTGGAGAAAGCGGCGTCGGCAAAGAACTCTTCGCGGAACAGATCCATCTCTTGAGCAACCGCAAGGACGAGCCGTTCATCCGCGTTAATTGCGCGGCCCTTCCGGAATCCCTGCTGGAGAGCGAGCTGTTCGGGCACGTCAAAGGGGCTTTCACCGATGCAACGACCGACCGGCGCGGAAGATTCGAATTGGCGGACGGCGGGACTATCTTTCTCGACGAGATCGCCGAGATACCCCTATCGCTTCAAGCGAAACTTCTCCGCGTGATACAGAATCGGACCTTCGAGAAAGTCGGCTCGAGCGAATCCATGCACGTGGATGTCCGGATAATCGCCGCCACGAACAGGGACATCGAAAAATCGGTGGAAGAGGGTACGTTCAGGAGCGACCTCTACTATAGGCTCAATGTCCTGCCGCTTTACATTCCGCCGCTCAGGCAGAGAACGGAGGACGTACGGGAACTCGCCCATTATTTCCTCAAGCGCTTCAATAGGGAGACCAATAAGCAGGTACAGGGTTTTTCCGACAAGGCTTTGGAACTCCTGCTTTCGTATTCCTGGCCGGGAAACGTGAGAGAGTTGGAGAACGCGGTTGAACGTGCGGTCGTCATCGCCAAGGGCGACTACATCACGCCGGCAGAACTCCTCCTCCCGGGAGGCCAGGGGGAGGACGTGGATTCCTACCGCGGAAAGACCTTCAAGGATGCTGTTAATTCTTTCAAGAAGAATTTCTTATATAATTCTCTTCAAGCGAACGGCTGGAATCAGACTTCTGCGTCGCGTGAACTGGGAATGCAGCGTACATATCTGACGAGATTGATAAAAGAACTGGAAATTTCCAGGTAAGGAGCATCGAAGATGACGGTCGCATCGAAAGAAACAGAAGAATTGAAGTTTAAGGATAAGGTCGCGAATTTTATTGTTAGGAATCGAAAACTAATGATTATGGTCGCGGTGGTTTTCGTGGCGGCACTGGCCGGCTTGATAATCTATTTCGAGATGCGGAAAAACGTCATCGAGAAATCGACCGTCCTAGCAGAAAAGGCGGAAAATGCTTATTTCGAGTATCGGGCCATGAAGGATTCAGATGAAAAAAGCAAGAAGTTCGAGACGGTATCCAAGTCGCTCGACGAGATCATAGCGAATTACCAGGGCTATTATGCCGCGCAGAGGGCCGCTTATATAAAAGGAAGCCTCGCCTTCGAGAAGAAGGACTGGGATTCGGCGGCCAAGACCTGGACGGAGATGGCCGCCCGTTATCCTAAGAGCCACCTCGCGTCAATTGCGCGCATGAACGCCGCTGCGGCTTACGAAGAGAACGGGAACATCGACAAGGCCGTAGAGACATTGACTGCGATCTTGACAACCGAGAGCGATTTTCCGGAAATGTCGAGGGTTATTTTTTCACTCGGGAGATTGAACGAAGAGAAACAGAATTTCGCGAAGGCTGCGGAATATTACAACAAGCTCATAGAGGATTACGCTGCAAGCAGTTGGACAAAGCTCGCCAGGGACCGTATAATTCTTCTCAAGGTTCAGAACAAGGTGAGCAAGTAGCGATTCCTTAGATCCTGGAGGATTTCCATGGCATCGAAAAAGAAACGACCGAAGATCCTGGAGACGAAGTATTTCGGGCCGGTGATCGGTGCCATGATCATCTGTTTGTTCGTATTGCTGGATCAATTCACGCTCATCCCGGAAAGGATGGAACTTAAGGTCCTCGATCTTCATTTCAACCTCAAGAACGCGTTTCGGGGCAGGAGCGTCCAGGAAGGAGTGACCCTCGAAAGACGGAATCCGGACATTTCACCGGACATTCTCATAGTAGGCATCGACATAAACAGCCTTGATAAATTCGGCAGATGGCCTTTCCCGCGTTACCGTCACGCGAATCTTCTCGATTCCTTCTCGAGGATACTGAATCAGCAGGAACGAGAACGATCGATATTTCTCGACATCTTTTTCATAGAGCCGGATAAGCGCGCGTTCGACGATGCCATCCTGACGGACAGCATGTCTTCGAATGGACGGGTGTTTCTCGAAACGGTCCTCGAAATAAATCCGCCTCCAGCGGGATCGGAAAAGGAGTATTTCTCCCGCCAGAAGACCCTTTTCGGCATAGCCGGCGAGATTCGAAAGATTGAGGGCGATTGGACGAAGATTCCTCCGTATTACGGGGTGCAGCCTCCGTTGAAGCCGTACGCAAAGGCGAGCAGGGGATACGGTCACGCGAATTTCGCGGAGGATTACGACAAGATATTCAGACGTCAGGCCATGATAGCGAGACTTACCGAGCTCGTCGATACGATCAAGCTCGATGAGCTGACCGTCGACACCAAGATCGATCGTTCGAAATTCGAATGGTTCGGATGGACCGACGTCGACGGAATGACGCATGCGATTCCGTACCCGCTTTCGGAGAAGATCCTGGGACAGGAAAGGGAAAGAATTCGCCGGGAAGCGCCTGCGAAAACCGTCGACACTAACAATGACGGAAAACCGGACGCTTCGTTTCACGTATTGAAAAAATATCGTGATTATTTCGTGCCGTCGATAACCCTGTCTCTCGCCCTCGATTATTTCAACAAAAAACTGGAAGACGTAGAGATCGTCTTGGGGAAATACATCAGGATAACCGCACCCATGCGATTCGATGCGAAGACTCAAAAATGGGAACCCTACAAGACGGAGATTGAAGCGCCGGAATACGATTCCACAGGAAAGGAAACGAATCCCGGCGCCTATCAGGAAGTGAAGGAATTGGACATACCCATCAACGAAGCGGGAGAGATGCTGGTGAATTTCATGGGTGTTCCGTCTTCTTCTTCCCCGGACGGTCATCAAACTTTTCCGATAAGGTCATATGCAGGATACTCGGCTCGGGTTCCCGGCGCCGATCCGAGGGAATGGCCGCGCACCAAGGCCGTTTCGAACAAGATTCTGATGGTTGGTCCCTTCACGGAAGGCATGGCCGCCGACCAGAAGCCGACGCCTTACGGTCTCATGTACGGGATCGAGATTCATGCAAACGCATTGAACACGATACTGATGAACAAATTTCTTCATTATTCTTCCTGGCTGACGACCTTCGGCATCCTTTCGTTCATGGTGCTTGTGGTGACCTTCATGACATCGAGATTGTCCACCGTGTGGGCGCTAGCGGCATCGCTCGTTATCATCCTGGGTTATTTCCTCACGGTGACGATCATCTTCGACAAATACGCGTACATTCTGAATTTTTCCGTCCCGGCGCTCGGATCCTTCTTTTCCTTCCTGGGAGTGGTCGTCTATAGGGCGATGACCGAAGAGAAGGACAAGAAAAGAATCCGCGATATGTTCGGCAAATATGTGAGCGCAACGGTCGTGGACCAGATGATGGAATATCCTCCGGAACTCGGAGGAGTCGACAAGGAATTGACGGTGTTCTTTTCCGATATTCGCGGGTTCACGACGCTTTCGGAGAGCATGACGCCGCAGGAACTCGTGAATCATCTGAACGTGTATCTCACCGCCATGACCGATATCATCATGGATTATCAGGGCACGCTCGATAAATACGTGGGAGACGAGGTGATGTGTTTCTGGGGGGCTCCGATACCGCAGAAGGATCACGCCATTCTCGCCTGCAAGTGCGCTTTGAAGCAGATGCAGGTATTGGGGGAGCTCAACGCTCAATGGCCGAAAGAAAAAAGAATAGATATTGGAATAGGCATCAATTCGGGAATTATGACGGTGGGGAACATGGGATCGCTGGGAAGAATGAATTACACCCTCATGGGCGACAACGTCAACCTGGGCGCACGACTTGAAGGCACCAATAAACAATATCTTACGCACATCATCATAAGCGAAAACACCTACAGTCTCGTAAAAGACAAGGTTGTCGCGAGAGAGCTCGACAATATCCGCGTGAAGGGAAAAAACAGGCCCGTGCTTATTTACGAGCTCATAGACGTGATCGAAGGTCTCGATGTACCGAAAGCCGAAAATAAAGAACATCTGCGGAAAAAATAAGAATAAGCTCCTCGTTGTTATGGCGTTGATCTTATTGGGAAGCCTCGGGTCCTGCGGGCTCAAGGAGCTGATCTATCTCGCCCCGATAGATAAAGACATCATAACCGGAAGCAGGCTGTTGAATTATTACGAGTTCACCCATAATTATGCCGAAGACGACATAGACGAGTTCAAAGGGTACAACATCTATTATAAATTCTATGCCAAAGAAGCCGACTCAATCGCGACCGACATCGCTTCCTTGGAAAACATCTACATATCTACGGAAAACACCATACGGGCGAAAGGCTTTCTTCCGGTCTGCAGACGATTTACGACGGATTCCTTGACTCCCTTGATCAATCTCTCTTCCTACAAGGATGAAAACATCAAGATACGGATTGACTTCTCTGACCTGGTGAACAGTCCTCAGAAAGAACCGAGAATCACGGTCTACAGGAAAAATCAACCGGGCACCCCCATAGATTGGTTCGTCATGCGCAGGAACATCCAGGATCCCGATAATTCAGGAGAGTACAAGACCTTTCTCTATGATGATCTGAACAGCGGGACTACCCAGGACGCGGATTGTGTCGCGGTTGCTACGAGTATAAAAGCCGGACAAAACATAGCGGTGTCCTTGTGCGTCGTGGCTTATGGTTGGGACTCTGTTTTTTCTCCGCTGTTCAGCGAAGTGGTTTTCCTGAATAGGACTAAGGACACCGATCTAGCACCTCTTGAAATTGCCAATTATTGATGAAGAAGGAGCATCATAGTGTCTACTTTTTATTTCACCATCGGTCTGGTTTACGTTCTCATAGGATTCGGCATGACTCTGATGTTTTTTTACGGCATGAAAAAAAACTTTCCTGGTGATTTTCTTGGAGCGGTAATAATAGGCGTCATAGGGTCCTTCGTAGGAGGATTCATCGATTTCTTTTTCGGAGACATGCTGGCGAAACTCGCACATGTTTTCGGGACGATAAATATTTTTCCTCCGTTGTTCACGGCGGCGATTTTCCTTTGGCTTTTCCACAAGATAGGAAGTTCACGAGACGACAGCTGAGGCAAGATCATAGCCTGCAACTTCTGATAATGAATATTCTGTCTACTTATGATTATTCTGGCTTTTCTGGGCTCGGTCAGGATTCAATCTCTTCGAAGAAAGACGCTGGGATTCCCGTTTGGGTGCGCGCCAGCGAGGAAATTCGTTTGACCGAACAAATCGTAAGCCAATCGGGAAAGGAATCCTTCAGGAAGGAGAAAAAGCCGCGCTTCCCTTCAGACGCCGTATGCAGGAGGCGTATTCGGGGAAAATCGTTCTCAAGAATTCTGCATTGGGCTGAATCGGAAAACGCCTTTTCGATCGCTGCATGATCGTCCAGGTGTTCGGCTTCGATTTCGAATATACCTCCGATATAAAGAGACATGAGCGAAGGTCTTTTTTTGTCGCCTTCCCGATAGGAAAAAGATGACGCACGTTCGATACGGATCCCGTCGGGGAGAACCGGGTTGACCCGTGAGATAAAATCCACGCAGGTAATATTTTCGATCAAATCGATACAAGCTATCTCTTCTGCGGAAGAAACGCTCACAGGAAGCGGTTGGGCGAATTCGAGGACAGGCTTGGGATTGAATCCCGTGGTGAAGCGGAGACCGAATCCGGCACGAAGGAAACTTCTCTCGAAAACGGTCATAAGGCTGAGATGAGGAAGAAAAGCGGCTTTACCGTATTTCGAATAGGAGAAAAGAATGCGGAGAAATTCGTTCCGAGCAGAGACTCTTTCGGTCTTGCTGACTGGAACTGCGTCTGCCGACTTTTCGTCGGCGACGATGCCGTGAGGCTCATATCCTATTGGCTGTATTTCGTTTCGGCAAATTCCGCAGCAGTGATTGCAATCGTCGGCGCACGGATCCGTCGTCTTCAAGTCGTTCGCCAATTCGAATTCACGGACGAGGTAATTTTTCGTAACGCCGATATCGACGGAATCCCATGGAAGCGGTTCGTCCGGTTTCTTTTGGCCGAAAAGCTCGGATTCCACGTCCCAACCCGCTTGAGCCAGTGTTTCACGCCAGGCGGGCTTTTTGACTTTTTCGTCCCAGGCGTCGAATCGGGCACCTTTTGAATAGGCAGTGAGGATGAGATCCCCTACCCGTTCATCACCACGAGAAATGACTCCCTCCAGAAACGAAAGGAACGGGGAATGATAGCTTATCTTCGCAATATGGGGCTTTAGCTCTCGTTTTATCCGGGAAAGGCGTTCGGACGACTCGGATTCTGTCAATTGAAACGACCATTGAAACGGAGTATGGGGCTTAGGTATGAAGGTCCCAATATTCAAATTGATCTGGAGCTTCGATTCTTCGTATACTTCGAGGATGAAATCTTCGATTTCAGAGATTTCGTCGTAATCCCGTGAAAACGGTAAGCCTATCATAAAATAAAATTTGACGATTTTCCAACCGGACTGTTTCGCTTCTTTTACGATGGAAAGGATTTTTTCTTTCGAGGCCTGTTTGTTCAAGAATGATTGATAACCGCTGTTCGGCGTTTCCACGGCAAATGTGAGACCGCTTTTTCTCACTTCGGCTATCTCGGACAGAAGATTCAACCCGAATGATTCGACATGGAGACTTGGAAGAGAAAAAGAAATGTATCTATTCGAATACAATTTGTTGAGATTTCTCAGCAACATATCTATTCCGATGTAGTCCGCGGAGCTTAAAGAGGACAGGGTAATTTCTCGATAGCCGCAATTATGTATCAAATAAGATACTTCATCGGAAACAACCGCATGACTTTTCATGCGAAAGGGACGGTAATAGATGCCTGCATGGCAAAATCTACATCCGTTCGGACAACCTCTCATGATCTCCACAACTCCGTGATCCTGTACGGTACGAAGTGAGGGGATCGGGAACGCCGGGCGATAAGAACCGAATTTCCCGAAATTCATCCATACGGTTCGTTCGGCGTGACGCTTCTCATCGCTCCATATGCAAGAGAACTGCAAGAGAATGTCGAACAGGTCGCTTCTCGTACCACCTTCCCTTTTACTCTTCAACATCCTTATTAGGATTTCGGGAAGAACGTTCTCGGCCTCGCCTATATAAACGGCGTCGAAGATCTTCGCAAATGGAAGCGGATTGGTAATCGCAGGACCGCCGGCAATTACTATAGGGTCATTTTCCGTGCGAGATGAAATCGTCAGAGGAATTCCGCTTGATTCAAGAACGGAAAGAACGTTCGTGGCCAGCAGTTCGTAACCGAAGGAAAAAGCGAGGATGTCGAAATCCTTAATAGGCGTTCCGGTTTCGAGCGAATAGAGAGGAACGGAATGATCGCGAAGCGCTGCGTCGAAGTCTTCAGCCGGAACGAAGACTCTTTCGCAGGAAATCGACTCGATTGAATTGATCAAAGAATACAGGATGGCGATCGCCTGATTCGACATTCCGATTTCATATATCTCGGGAAAACAGACGGCGACCTTCAACCCAGCATCGGGCTTAATCACGGAGCCGTATTCTCCTCCGACATATCTGCAGGGATTCTCGACATTCTTGAGGATTCTGAAAAGGTCTTTTTCCGGCACGATTCTCATCGATCAGTACCTGTATCTACGAACATAGAAGCTCATGAGAAGACCGATGCAGATAAGTACCGTCCAGAGCGAAGATCCTCCATAGGAAAGAAAAAACAAGGGTATTCCCGTTATCGGCATGATGCCGATGACCATGCCCACATTGACGACGAAATGGAAAAAAATCATGCCGACGATTCCAGCGGTCGCGATGCTCGCAAAACGGTCTTTCGCGACTATCATGATTTGCAGCCCGCGGACCAGGATGATGATGAAGAGAACGAACACGAAAAGGGCGCCCAAGAATCCCCATTCCTCGGAAAGGATGGAAAAGATGAAATCCGTGCTTTGCTGAGGAATGTAACGATAATGGCTTTGGGTTCCCTGAAGGAAGCCCTTGCCGAAAAGGCCGCCGGATCCTACGGCGGTCATGGATTGGATGATGTTCCATCCAGCGCCGCGAGGGTCGATGCTCGGGTTGAGGAATACGATCAATCTCATGAGCTGATATTCCTTAAGCATGCCGCGGAATAGATTCGATCCGAGTACGGAGAGGAACAGAACCAACGCGCCGTAACCGAACCAATAGAATACGGGCCGCTTGATCACGAAGAATCCGATGAGTGAAAGCACGAAAACCACGAAAATGGAGACGATGAGGTATGTAGAGAGGCTTTTTTCGGTGAGAAGAGACAGTATCGGGATGGAACGCCCCGCTAAATACGTCTCGTATGCTGGTAATATCGAAAAAACTACGAGGAGTGCACCAGTCGCCAGAAAGAAGATGATGTATCTGATGTCCGCCCCGGCGACGAACATCATGAAGAAGAAGATCGGCAGGAACACGGACGCGGTACCAAGATCGGGTTGAAGAAGGATGAGCCCCATAGGGATCAGGACTATCAGAAAACAGAGAAGAAAGTAGCCAAAATTTCTCATATGGGGTCCGATCCTCTCGATGAAAAGAGCCAGGAAGAGTATGGTGACGATTTTCGAGAACTCCGACGGTTGAATTCCGAATTCCAGAAACCCGATCCACGATTTGGCTCCGTTGACGATTTTTCCAAAGAACAGAGTTATCAGGAGTATGAAAAGGAACAATCCGTAGAGAGGCAGTGCCCAGGTTTTTAGGCGGGAATAATCGATGAACGCGATTGTGAAAAGAAGTCCGAATCCCGTAACCGCCCAGATCGTCTGTTTTATGTATTCCTTCGAGAACATAAGACCCGTAGCCGTCACCCCGCTCGAGTAAATGAATAGTATCCCTATCGTCACCAGAGCAACGGTGGCAGAGAGGAGAAGAAAATCGAATCCGAAAATGGACTGTCCTTTCACCGCTCCCCCTGACTCGACGCCTTCAAGTACCATAGATTCATATTGCCGAGCACCTCTTCGTAGGTCATATTGGAAAAAATACCGTGCAGAATGATATTCGAAGCCTTCGGCGCCCACCATTCCCAATCGTTCACTGCCTCTACGAGTGCTACGAGAACTATTTTTTCCTTGGGATTCTTATCGTCGTAAGGTGCGTAGGAAACGAACCAGCTGTGATAATGGTTGTCGACGCCGATTTCTCCGGTACCGGTTTTTCCCGCGACTTGTACCGAGTCCGTGGTGATTACGACGTTCGCGGTTCCCGAAGTGATGACCTTTCTCATGGCTTCCTTTACGCGTTGGAAGCTCGAAGGCCGAATCGTAGAAGAAAAAAGCAGTTCGGGTTTCTGCGCGTCGATCAATTCGCCGGAAACAGGGTCTCGGACTTCCTTCAGTAAGTGCGGCTTGTACGCTCTGCCTTCATTGACGATGAGCGAGACCGCGTTCGCCATCTGGATGGGAGTAACCAGGAGATACCCCTGTCCGATCGTCATGTTCACGGTGTCTCCACCGACCCATCGGGAGTTGAAGATGCGCTTTTTCCACGAAGGACTCGGGAGAGTACCGCCTATTTCACCGGGCAGGTCTATTCCCGATTTTTCTCCCAATCCGAATTTTTGAGAGTAATCTACCATTCGTTCGATTCCGAGATGCTCGGCCCCTACGGTATAGTAATAGACGTCACAGGACTCGGCCAGCGCCTCGTAGAGACTCAAAGGTCCGTGACCGGAGTGTTTATGACAGCGGAAAACTCGATCGCCGTAGTCCAGGGATCCTGTGCAAAGGACTGTCTTGTTGATCGGGAAGGCATCCTCTTCTATGATCGCCGTACTCATGATGATCTTGAACGTCGATGCCGGAACGTATTGCGATTGAATTGCGCGGTTGAGAAAGGGGTAGCTCGTGTCGAGCGTCAGGTCTCGGAACATCTGGAAACCGTTCGATTCGTAGAAGAGGTTCGGATCGTAGGTGGGGTACGAAACGAGAGCAAGGATTTCTCCGGTTTGAGGCTTGAGGACGAGAATGGTGCCGATGCGGTTTCCCAAAGCCTTTTCGCAAAGCCGCTGAATGTTTCTGTCTATGGTGAGAACGATGTTCTTACCGAGGGTCGGAGGCTCCTCGTCCATGAGCGCCTCGCCCACCTTTCTTCCCCTGACGTCCACCGTCCTGAACTGCTTGCCGTCAGCTCCGCGAAGGATGAGATCGTATTGCTTTTCGATACCGCTTTTCCCCAGGACGGAACCGTAACTGTACCCCTTGTTGTAAAGGACCTGGAGTTCCTCCCGGGTGATGTCGCCTACGTACCCGAGGACGTGGGCCAAGGACTCCTTCTCGACATAGTTCCTGATGGGTTTGTTGTGCCAAGTAACGCCGACGAAGTCGTCGATATGCTCCGCCAGATAGGTGATAGTTTCGAGCGATATTCCGCTTTTTATCTCGATCGGCTGAAAAAGTTCCTCGTAATTCGGGGGTATTTTCTTGCGAATATCGTCTATGGAAATGTTCAGGTAGGCTGCGAGCTGCTGGTAAATTTTCGTCCTGCTGCCGGAAGGTATTTCTCCGGGAATGATGTCTACCGCGAAAGAATCGATGTTGGATACGATGGGAACGTCGTAATTCCTATCGTAGATTTCCCCGCGTTGGGCATAGATGGGGATGCTGCGCTGGGTCACCTGGGTCGCTCTTTTTTGATAGAGCTCGCCGTTGAGAATCTGGAGATTGACGAGGTAGAGCATGAAAAGCGAGAAAACACCGCCGATTATCCCTCCGAGAACGAATATTCTCGTACGGGAGACCGCGGCATCCCGATAGTCGGAAAATCCGCCCTGCACTTTCGACTCCTAACGTTCCTTAGGCTGCAAGAATTTCAACAAGCCGAGAAAGGCGAAGATGAACGGCGCCAGAACCACATTGTAACCTATTTCGACGAGCGTTTTAAGCGAGAAAAACGAATACCCGGACAAGGACGTCTGGAAGAACGAAGATATGAAGGAAATCAATACTGCTTTTACGATGGTTGCGATTCCGATCATCAGCATGGGCATCATTACTGCACCGATGAAAACGACACCGTGAGTGAAGCCGAAAACGAATCCCAGAAGGGTTTTGGTGAGAGCATGGAAGCCGAGCGGAGAAAGGCTGAGAAAATCCTCGAAAAGCCCTCCCGCGAAGCCGATCGTCTCGCCAACGATTTTGCCGTTCCTGTTCGAAAGAAACACCAGAGCAATCAACGATAAGTCGGGAATGATTCCCTGGATGGAGATGAAATGAAACACGGTGGATTGCAGGAGCACGAGGATAGCGAAGGTGATCGTCGAGGCGATGTAGTGCATCATTTCTTGGATCCCTTCTCGGTGTAGAGAATGAAAACGTATTCGAGCCTTGCGAAGTCGATTATAGGCTCGATTTCGAGTTCCAGGGAGGTATCGTAGTCGCGAGCATGGATCATTTTTACGGTCCCTATGTAAATGTCCGAAGGATACAGGGATTTGACGCCGGAAGTTATCACGATGTCTCCGTACCGGATGTTGGAACGGGCGTAACGCTTCACGTACCGCATGACGACCGAATCTCCGCTGATCCCGTTCACGAGCCCCTCGTAACGGGACGAAAGGAGCCGGGCGGCGATATACGCGCTTGAATCGTAAAGAGGCTGGATCATCGATGAGTTGATCCCTACCTGGACGACCTTGCCTACAAGCCCCTGCCTGCCGTTCTGTACCGCGACGACGGGCATGTCTTTTTTCACGCCGTCCGCTCTTCCCTTGTTCACAGTCAGAGTGGCATGGTAGTTCTGGGGATCCTTGCCGATTATTTTTGCCGGAATGTTCTGAAACTCGATGTCGTTGGAGAATTTGAGTATTTCCTTCAACTGTCGATTTTCCTCGATGAGAGTCTCATAATCCTTTTCTATGCGTTCATATTCCTTGAGGCGCTCCAGAGCCGCGGCGTGCTCCCGTTTCAATTCGGAAAGGGTTCGTATGGAATTAACGGTTTCGGAAAAGAACGTCGAAACAGATGAAATGCCTTCCTGGAAAATGGAGAAAAAGGAAAGCCCGAGTTCCTTGGGCTTCAGGATGATCGTCCGCGTCGATAATCCGAGGGAAAAAAAACAGAAAAGGACGTACGCGACCAATAAAGTACCGGACCTGTGTTTTGAGAAGAAATTCCTGTCGATCATCGAACGTCCCGCGCTTTACGAATTAAGACGGTTGTAGATGTTACGCGTGTTGTTCATCCCTTTTGCATAGTCGAAGTACATCCCGGCGCCCAATGCGACGCAATTCAACGGATCTTCCGCGAGGATGACCGGAACGCCGGTCTCTTTCGAGATCAGCTTCGGGAAGCCCTTGAGAAGCGATCCTCCGCCCGTCATGACGATGCCTCGTTCCACGATATCGGCGGCGAGTTCGGGAGGAGTCTGGCCGAGCGTGCGTTTGATCTCCTCGACGATGGCGTTGATGGGTTCCTGGAGGGCTTCCCGGACTTCCACCGAATCGATCTCGAGCCTGCGGGGAAGTCCTGTGATCGCGTCGGTTCCCTTTATTTCCATTTTCTCGATTTTCTTGTCAGGAGATGCGTTGCCTATGGTCATCTTGAGGTTCTCGGCCGTCTGTTCGCCTATTATCAGGTTGTGGACGGTACGGACGTGCTTGATGATAGCTTCGTCGAATTCGTCACCGCCGAGACGGATGGCGTTCGTAACGACCATGCCTCCGAGAGAGATGACCGAAATCTCGGTGGTACCTCCTCCGATATCGCATACCATGTGCCCCGCCGGCTCGAAGATCGGGATGCTGGCGCCTATGGCCGCGGCCAGTGATTCTTCGATGACCTTGACTTCGCGGGCTCCGGATTTGTAGGCGCTTTCCTCGACAGCGCGACGTTCGACCTCGGTGATGCAGGAAGGAACCCCTATGACCATACGCGGTTTTACGAACCATTTCCTCGGCAACACCTTCGAGATGAAATAACGGATCATTTTCTCGGTCGTTTCCAGATCGGCGATGACTCCGTCCCGGAGGGGGCGGATGGCGATGATGTCGCCCGGCGTTTTCCAGAGCATCCGTTTCGCTTCGGCTCCTACCGCGACCACCCGTTTCGTTCCGCGCTCGACTGCTACGACTGAAGGTTCGTTGATGACAATCCCCTTACCCTTTATATAAATGAGCGTATTGCATGTACCTAGATCTATCCCGATATCCGTTGAAAAAGCATTGAAAACTGTGCTTAACCCCATATGTCCTCCGCTGTACTGCCCTATTTATATAAACGACGCAAAGCTCCGAAATGATTAGGATCGATCCTGAGAGTTCTTCTCCAGAACGCCCTCGCTTTCAAATTGTCTCCCATGGCGAAGTATATTTCCCCTAGACAGAAATACGCGTCCGAACTCTGTGAATTGTTTTCGAGTATCTTCTGATACTGCTCTTCGGATTTCAGGTATTCCTTGTTCTGGAAATAGATGTCCCCCAACATGAATCTCGCTTTCTGAACGAGACGCGAGTCGCTCGATTTATTGATGGCCCGCATGAGATATTCCTCGCACGACGCTTTGTCGCCGAGCTGATAGTAGCTTTGGGCCACGGTGAGAAAAAGGAGGTCCGTCGGAGAGGACTCTATGGCTTTGAGGAAATATTTGAGGCTCTCCGCATGATTCCCGAGATTGGAATAGGCGAGTCCGAGGTACTCGTAGGAATCCTGACCGACATACTGTCGTTCGATCGAAGAGAGCATGTATTGAGCGGAGAGGTCGGCGTAATACATGCCCTTTTGATAATAGGCCTTGCCGAGCACGTAATCGACTTCACCGGAGAGGGGAATCCTATCGTGCAGTCGAGCTCGTCTGAGAGCGACGATGGCTTTTTCGATATGGGCGTTCTTTTCCTCAACGGTAGCCTGATTCACCGCAGTGTAGAAATGAGCGAATCCGTTGAAAATGAGATTGTACGAACTCATGGGTTTCTTTTCCAATAGACCATCCGTCACCTTGATGATTTCCTGATAATTCTTCGATTCCCACAAGGACAATACCTTTTTCCTTTCCGTCGAGTCGGAAGAAGGCATGTATTTGAAACCTTGCTTGACAAACCAAGAAACACCGGTACCAAGCAGTCCAGCGACACACAAAAAAAGAAAGATTTTTGCGATCCGCTTCCGTCTTCGCGACTTGTTCGGCATAAATCGGAAGCGTCCCCCTGGATATATCATGAAACCGTCCTGGATATCTGAAACATTAAAAAGTTTTTTCCATAAAAAGTCAATGTACTCATGGGGCCGTACGAGGGGGGGGCGGATGATAATTCTCTTTTCCGTCTTTTCTTTTGAACGGTCTTCGTGATATTATGCCCGAGGAGTAATCATACATGAAAATCGTCGGTCTCAGAAATATAGGAATCATGGCCCATATCGATGCGGGAAAGACTACTACGACGGAACGTATACTTTTTTATACCGGGAAAAGTCACAAGATCGGAGAAGTGGACGACGGAGAGGCCACAATGGACTGGATGGAGCAGGAGCAGGATCGCGGAATAACCATAACGGCCGCATCGACGACCTGTTTCTGGAAGGAACATCAGATCAACCTCATCGATACTCCCGGGCATGTGGATTTTACCGCTGAAGTTGAACGATCCTTGCGGGTGCTCGACGGAGCGATCGCTGTTTTCTGCGCAGTCGGAGGAGTGGAACCTCAGTCCGAAACCGTATGGCGTCAATCGGACACGTACCATGTGGCACGACTCGCGTACATCAACAAAATGGACCGCATAGGTGCGGATTTCTTCGCCGTAGTGGAGGAAATAAAGAAGAAACTCGGGGCGAATCCCCTTCCCCTCCAGCTTCCTATCGGAAAAGAATCGGGGTTTTCCGGGATAATCGACCTCATCACGCAGGAGGAGATCCACTGGAACGTGGATACCATGGGGCTGGAATTCGAACGGATTCCGGTGAGGCAGGAACTGAGGCCACTGCTCGGTGAATGGCGTGAAAAGCTCATCGACGCCCTTTCCGGCTTTTCGGATGAGATCACGCAGCTCTATCTCGAAGGCAAGGAAATACCCACGGACATCCTCAAGAAGGCCGTACGAAAGGAGACGATCGCGAGAAACATCGTTCCGGTACTGTGCGGCTCATCCCTGAGAAACCTGGGGGTACAGCCGCTGCTTGACGCCGTCGTAGACTATCTACCCTCGCCGGAGGAACTTCCACCGGTGACAGGGCACCATTCCAAAAAGGAAAAGGACGTCGAAGTTCCGAGGGATCCGAAAGGATTTCCGCTCGCTCTCGTTTTCAAGATCCAGACGGACCGGGAGGCTGGTCCCCTGTCCTACATTCGCGTGTATTCCGGCGTTCTCAAGAACGGCACGATGGTGTACAACGTCAACAAGAAGAAGCGCGAACGGATCAACCGTCTGGTTCGAATGCACGCCAACAGATCGGAACCGATGGACAGCGTCTCGGCGGGAGAGATCGCGGCCGTGATCGGTTTCAAGCTCGTACAGACGGGCGACACCATCGGCAGCGAGGGATTTCCGATACTTCTGGAGCGTATGCATTTCCCGGAACCGGTGATTTCCGTCTCCATAGAGCCGAAGACGCTTTCGGAACGCAAGAAACTCCAGGAAGTGCTCGACAGCCTCGTGCGGGAGGACCCTACTTTCACCACCCGCGAAAACCAGGAAACCGGCGAACTCATCATTTCCGGAATGGGCGAACTTCACCTGGACGTTCTCGTTACGCGGGTGATCAAGGATTTCAAGGTGGAGGCGCGGGTGGGGAAACCGCAGGTGACCTACCGGGAAAGCATTTCCAAAGCCGTCACCCATACGGAGAAATTTCATCGTGTCCTCGCCGGTAAGGATAACGACGCGGAAATCACGATCAGAGTGGAACCCCTCGCGCGGGGAAGCGGAAATCAGTTCCGGTCGGAACTGAGAAACGGCGATTTGCCGGACGACCTCGTCGAAGCGATAGAGCGCGGAATCAACGGAGCCTTCTCATCCGGCATCATGTGGGGATATCCGGCCTACGACATCGGCGTGACGCTTCAGGGAGCGGTCTACAATCAGAACACCGCGACGCCCTTCGCCTTCGAGGCCGCGGCCTCGCTCGGTTTCGACAACGCGTGCCGACAGGGAGATCCGGTGATGCTGGAACCGATCATGGCGGTGGACGTGATCTGCCCGAAGGAATTTCTCGGTGAAGTCATCAACAACATCTCGACCCGAGGAGGCGTCGTCCAGAGCCTCGATTCGAGACCGCAGGTCGAGCATATTCACGCAATGGCTCCGCTCGAGAGGATGTTCGGATACTCGACGGCACTGAGAAGCATCACGCAGGGAAGAGGCACCTTCGCCATGGAATTCTCCCATTTCGAACGGAAGAACTCCAAATAAGGTCGGTGCGTTCGACCGGTTCTCTTCGGGAACCGGAGCGATCCAAAGATTTCCTTGACAACTACTCGGCCCGCCCATATAGTTGAATGGAAAAATTCTCTATGGGCATTTTCCATCCGAATCCCATGGACATGGAAATCGAAGGAGATTAGTATGAGCTTCACCACCGAGAATATTCGGAACGTCGCCATTGCTGGACACGGCGGTACCGGAAAGACATCCTTCACGGAGCAGATCCTCTTCAACGGAGGTGTGATTCCGAAAGCGGAGACCGTCGAATCGGGCAGGACCGTCAGCGACTTCACCGACGAAGAAATAAGCCAGAAAATTTCCATTCGAACTTCCTTGACCAATATTCCCTGGGACGAAAAGAAAATAAATATCCTCGATACTCCCGGTTCCGCCGATTTTATGGGAGAAGTAGCTGCGGCCTTCAGGGTCGCCGACATGGCTGTCGTAATGGTAGGAGCGAAGGCCGGCGTCCAGATAGAGACGATCAAGGTATGGAGACGGCTCGATGCGAGGAACATGCCGCGGATCGTGTTCATCAACAAACTGGACAAGGAGCCGGTCGATTACAGGCAGCTGCTCAACAACCTGAAGGAAAGGTTCAAGAAATCTTTCGTTCCCGTGACCATACCCATGGGTTCGGCGGGAGATTTCAAGGGAGTCATCAACCTCATCGAAGAGAAGGCTTACTTCACTCCGAAGGCCGGAGAGAAAGAGAAGCCTCAGGAAATCCCGGCTGATCAGAAGAGCAACGAGGAGGAGTTCCGCCAATTGCTCGTCGAATCGGCTGCTGAAGGCGACGACGAACTCATGACGAAATTTTTCGATCAAGGAACATTGACCATCGACGAAGTGAAGAGGGGCATCTCGGAGGGTGTGATCGCGAACAAGGTGGTCCCCGTGCTGTGCGGATCGGCACTGCAGAATTCCGGGGTCACTTCGGTCCTGGACCTCATCGCAGCGGCATTCCCTTCGCCCGCTTCCGGTTCGGAAATCGTCACGGACTCCGACGGGAAGGAGACTTCGATTCGGATTTCTGCCCAAGGTTCGTTCTCCGCATTCTGCTTCAAGACCACGATTGATCAATTTTCCGGCCAGCTTTCGTATTTGAAGGTGATTACGGGAAAATTGAGCCACGACATGGAAATGGTGAACCAGAGGGAGAACAAGAAGGAGAAGGTCGGAAAGGTGTTCCTGGCGCAGGGGAAAAAACTCACGGAAACGTCCGAAGTCGTCGCGGGCGATCTTTGCGTTTTGACGAAACTCGCGACGACCCACACGAACGACACGATCGCCTCGGCGGACAAGCCGGTTAAATACAACCCCCTTCAGCTTCCGGTTCCCGTGCATTCCATTTCCGTCTCGGCAAAGGTCAAGAAGGACGAAGATAAACTCGCCCAGATGCTGCAGCGAGCGGCCGAAGAGGACAAGACCTTCAAGATAACCTACAATACGGAAACGAAGGAAACCGTCATTTCCGGAATGGGCGAACTGCAGATCAATATGATCCTCTCGAGAATACGGGACGGTCAGAAGATCGAGATCGATACGAAGATTCCCAAGGTAGCCTACAGGGAAACGATAACCAAGGCCGCGGACGCCATGTACCGGCACAAGAAACAGACCGGAGGCCACGGGCAATTCGCAGAGGTCTCCATCCAGATAAAGCCTTTGCCCAGAGGACAGCACTACTCCTTCGAGAACGTGATCCGCGGCATGGCCGTGTCGAAGGGATTCATTCCCGGGATCGAAAAGGGCCTTCATGAGGCGATGGAAGGAGGAGTTCTCGCGGGTTATCCCGTCATGGATGTGGGGGTCGCGCTCACGGACGGAAAGGAGCATCCGGTCGATTCTTCCGAAATGGCCTTCAAGCTCGCATCACGCGAGGCATTGAAGGCGGCGATGGAGAAGGCGGGACCCGTTATTCTGGAACCGGTGATGAATCTGGTCGTCTTCGTAGAGGAACAGTACCTCGGAGACGTCCTTTCCGACCTGAGCTCGCGGCGCGGACGCGTGCTGGGGCAGGATATCCTCGGTGGAGGAATCGCGGAGGTGAAAGCTCAGGTGCCGCAGGCGGAACTGCTCCGGTATGCCATAGACTTGAAGGCGATGACGTCAGGGACTGGCACGTTCGAGGCCGAATTCGACCATTACAGCCCAGTAACCGGAAAAATCGCCGACGACATCATCAAGGCGTCGAAGGAGGCGAAGGCAGCCGACGCGCATTGACGAAGAATTCCACATGGGAAATCGTATCTGAAGGAACGGTCGACGCGCCGTTCCTTTTTTTTCGCTATGAAGAACTGTTCGTGCTTTTCGTGAAAACGAGCTCCCGTATCGGTCGGTTCGCCTTCTTTCCCTTTCCTTCGAAGGAGGTTTCCGGTCGCCAAAGTTGGGGAGGAGCATAACCGTCGTGAGGATTCCGCAGCTCCGGAACCTGCGACAGGACTTCGAGCATACGGATCGCATAGTCCTCCCAATCGGTAACGAGATAGAGGTAACCTCCGACCTTAAGCCGTGAGGCGAGGATTCTCGCGAAGCTCGGAGAAATGAGCCTGCGCTTGTGATGCTTTTTCTTCGGCCAAGGATCCGGAAAAAAGACGTGAATTCCGTCGAGGCTTTCCTGCGGCAGGCCGCTCGAAAGAAGCGGGATCGCATCATCGTGCACGATGCGCAGGTTCTCGATTCCCCTCTTCTCGATTTCCCAGAGAAGCTTGCCGACGCCGGGGGTATGTACCTCGACTCCGAGATACCCGATCTCCGGGTGGGCTTCTGCGATTATGGCCGTCGTAGTTCCCATGCCGAAACCGATTTCGAGGATGACTCGCTCCTTTCCGGGAAAAACTCTGCCGAGATCGATCTCGGTTCCATCTTGCCACGGCAGGCAGTAGACGGAATGGAGCCGTTCAAGCGCGTCCCTCTGGGCCTTCGTCATCTTCCCCTGACGCCTGACGTAACTTCTTATGTAAGATCCGTGATTCGACTTCATGCCGGTCCTGCCCTGCCCTTCATACCAGAACCGAGAGCCGGTCACGGATGAATTCGCTCTTTTCCTTCAGCCCGATCGATCCGGTCTCCATGAGGAGAACCTGAGGCCGCTTCGCGTCGAGTTTGACCCCGCCGCGCGCATCTCGAATCAATGCAAGGAGCCTCTCGACGGATATTTTCGCAACCTTCGCGAATTCTATTTCGAGCATTCCTTTCCTCTCCTTGAGCGAGGCGATATGGAGTTTTCTGCAAATGCTCCTGATTTCCGCGAGGGAAAGCAGGCTCTGCACCTCGTCCGGAAGAGGGCCGAACCTGTCTATAAGTTCAGCGGCGATGCCTTCGAGTTCCTCGTCGGAACCAATGGACGCGATCTTCTTGTAAACCTCCATCTTTTCCTCGGCTTCCTCGATATAGCCGTCGGGAATATATCCCGAATATTCCAGTTCCAGATAGACCTCGAGGGGAGTCTCCTCCTTTTCTTCCCCGAGTTTCCGGATGGCCTCGTCGAGCAGACGCAGATAAAGGTCGAATCCTACGCTCATGATGTCGCCGCTCTGTTCCCTCCCGAGAAGGTTGCCGGCGCCGCGAACCTCGAGGTCTTTAAGAGCAATCTTGAAACCGGAGCCGAGTTCCGTATTGTCGGATATGATCTTCAACCTCTTCATTGCTATCTCCGACAGCGCCCTGCCTTCCGGATAAAAAAGATATGCGTACGCCAGCCTGTTCGACCTGCCGACCCTCCCGCGGAGCTGGTAAAGCTGAGAAATGCCGTAGACGTCCGCCCGGTCGATGATGATGGTGTTGACGTTGGGAATGTCGATGCCGTTCTCTATTATGGTCGTGGATACGAGAACCTGGTATCCGCCGTGAATGAAGCGGTGCATTATTTCCTCGAGTTCGTCCGCGGCGAGCTGACCGTGTGCGGTGCCGACGAGGACCTCGGGGACGAGTTTCTCCAGAAAGATCCGGACGTCGTCCAGGCTTTCGACTCGGTTATGGAGGTAATAGACCTGCCCTCCCCTCCTGATCTCGCGCCGTATGGCGTCAGCGAGGACGGTTTCGGAGAATTCCTGGATGTACGTTTCGATGGGGAGCCGGTTGTTGGGAGGAGTCTTCAATACGGACATATCCCTGATTTTCAGCAGTGACATATGGAGCGTTCGGGGTATCGGCGTCGCGGTCAGGATCAGGCAATCCACCGAATTTTTCAGTTCCTTGAGGCGTTCTTTGTCCTTCACGCCGAATCTTTGTTCCTCATCGACGATGATGAGTCCCAGATCCTTGAAAAGAACGTCCTTTTGAAGCAGACGATGGGTACCGACGACAATGTCGAGTTTTCCGCCCGCCAGATCCGCGAGGATCCGAGTTTGGTCCTTCCTGGACACGAACCGGGAAAGCATTCCGGTTTTGACCGGGTAATTCCTAACGCGTTCGGTGATGTTCTCGTAGTGCTGTTCCGCGAGGATCGTCGTGGGAGCGAGGATGGCGACCTGTTTGCCTCCCATGACGGCCTTGAACGCGGCCCTGATCGCTATCTCGGTCTTGCCGTACCCGACGTCGCCGCATACGAGACGATCCATGGGAATCGGCTTTTCCATGTCTTCCTTCACTTCGCGGATGCAACGAAGCTGGTCCTCCGTCTCCTCGTAAGGGAAGGCCGCCTCGAATTCTATCTGCCATTCGGTGTCCTTCGGAAAGGCGAAGCCTCTCGCCGTCTTTCTCCGTGAATACAGAGCGATGAGGCGCGCCGCGATGTCCTCCACGGATTTTCTTACCTTGTTTTTCCTGGCCTCCCACGACTTGCCGCCTATCTTGTCGAGGCGAGGAACGTTCCCCTGACTTCCGATATACCGCTGAATGAGGTTGACCTGCTCGATGGGGAGATAGACGAATTCCTCGTCGGCGTATTCGAGATGTATGTAGTCCCGCTCGTTTCCCCCGGCCTTGATGCGTTGAATACCCTTGAAGCGCCCGATGCCGTAATTGAGGTGAACCACGTGATCCCCTGGTGACAGCTCGACGAACGAATCGATTATTCTGCTGGTCGTGGTTTTTATCGATTTGGGAATGCGCTTCCGTCTTCCGAAGATCTCGTGCTCGTGGATGACCATGAGCTTGACGGGAGGATAGGAGAAGCCTCCGGAAAGGGCTTCGGGGATCACGTTGACTTTCAGGTCTTGAAGGAGATGCCGTATGCGCTCCGCCTGGACCTCGGTGTCGGAAAAGATGTGGACGGAATATCCGTTGCTGATATGATTTACGAGTTCCTCTTTCAGGAAGGAGAAATTTCCGAAGAAGGATCGAGGCGGATCGGACCTGAGATCTACGACGGTAGACGTATTTTCCGGCTTCAGGACCGTGAAATCGATTCGATGTTTCTGCCTGCTCTTTATCTCAGAGAGGTCGAGAAGGATGTTCTCGGGACTCGGCGCCATCCTTTCGACCCGGGCTTTTCGGTAAAGGTTGGAATACTCCTTCTTCAAAGCCTCGTTCGCGGTATCGAGCCGTTCCGATTCGACGTAAAGGACGGGGGTCTTCTCCGGAAGGAACTCGGAGATCAGGTGCCGTTCGGGAAAGCAGAGCGGGAACAAGGTTTCCTCTCCGGGAACGGTTCCGAACGTCTTGATCGAATCGATGAAATCCGGGATGCGGTTTCCGTATTCGGGTTCGGCCGCGATTCGTTCCTGGAGCGAGGCGACGGTCCGGTCCGTCCACACGACCTCCTTGAGGGGATGGAGGACGACCTCGACGGCCTCCCGCGTGGAGCTCTGGTCCTCGATTCGAAAATGTCTGATTCCTTCTATGCGGTCGAATTCTACCAGGATCCTGACCGCCTCCTCGTGTCCCGGCATGAAAACGTCCAAGACCTCTCCGCGGAGGGCGAATTCTCCGTGGACCGAAACACGAGGCACGCGAAGATACCCGTAACTCTGAAGCGTTTTCGCGCAGTCGATGAGGTCGACGGGATCGTTCTTCTTCAAACGAATCAGCTTGCTCTTGAGATAAGCGACCGGAGGAACGGGCGTCAGGAAGGCTCTGAGAGACGTCACATAGTACGAAGTAGGATTTTCGACCATTTCGACCATTTCGCTGATTCTTTTTCCGAAGACCGGAGAGGAGGAAGGAACTTCCTTGTAGGGAACGCTGCCCCACCACGGAAACAGTTTTGCGTCGACCTGGAACAACCTCAAGTCCTCTACAAGGTTGATCGCTTCGACTTCGGTCGGAAGAACGATGAGTGCTGGCGAGGGCCTGGTGATTTTCAGCTCCCGCAGCACCAGGGCGAGAAAGCTCCCCTGCGGTCCGTAGACGGTTATCGGAAACGAACCCCTTGAAAATGCTTCCTTAAGATCGAGATAGGGCTTGTAAGATCTCAGTTTTTTGGTTACATCATTAAGAAATAATGTTATCATGATTCATGCCGAGAATTAAAATGATTATGAAACGGAATACTCTTTCCATCCTTCTCTTCGTCCTTTTCGTATCGTCGGCTTCGTCCGAGGTCCTTTTCACCATCCGTTTTTTCGACAAGAGAATCTACTACCCGGAAAGCGATATCGAATTGAAAATCGTTTTGACCAACCAATCTCCGGAGGTTTATCGTTTCCGTTTGGCCGATAATCGGGCGTTCTCGTTGGGTTTCGACGTCAAGAATCTCGCGAATCAGCCCCTGAAACAGTCAAGAAAATTTATCACAGACAGGAATTCGAATCAACCGGTATTCTTCCGCGAAGTTCAGATCGCCTCCGGCGAAGAGTTCTCCTTCATAGCCAACCTGAAAGACTACGTGGAAATCGAACAGTCCGGCGTATATACGATTCAAGGTACCTTCTACCCGGACCTCAACAATTCTCCGCATCCGAACGGTCAGATATCGAACCTCCTCAATCTTCAGGTTCGTCCTTCGGTCGGAGGAGTAGAGACGGTTAAGGACAAGATCGATCTGGAAACCGGAGAAATCTTGAAGGAAACTCCTCTTCCACCCGATCAGACCGTACAATACATGATCGAGGCGAGGCGAAAGGGGCATTGGAACAAATTCTTCCTCTATCTCGATATCGAGAGTCTATATCAAAAAAGCCCGTCCGGCGCGCGTTCCTACAAGAATATGTCTGAAACCGCGAGAATAGAGGCGTTGAAACGGTTCCGAGAAGACCTCATGGCTTCCAAGGCAGATGCCGAAATCTTGACCATCCCGAGCGAATATGAAATCATTAAGACTACTTATACTGCACGCGAAGGAACCGTGGAAGTCGTTCAGAAATTCGCCCAAAAAGGGTTCAGGGAAGTAAAACAGTACACCTATTATCTGTACAAGAAAGATTCCATATGGGTGATATATAATTACGATGTGCGGAACCTAGGCACCGAATGATTCGGGGAATTCATGAAAGTACTTGTTATTTCGGAAAGTGAGGATTTGAAATCGAGGATAGAAAAGCAACTGTCATCCTCGGGCACCGAAATAATTCATTACCGCAATCCTATAAAGGCGATGGACAATTTGGAAGAGTTGGCCCCCGAGGCGGTGCTTTTCTCGGCCAATGATTTTCCAAGGCATTGGAAAATCTTCCTGGTGTTTCTTCGCAGCAACGTGTCGAAGGAGTCAGTACCGTTCGTCATTCTTCACGGAAAGGATTTCGATTACGACGAGGTTTCCAAGGCGACGTACCTCGGAGTCAACGGCATGGTCGACGATTCCTTCCAAACGGAAGGCGAAATGCAGAAATTGAAAGACATCCTCGCGAGATATAAAAAAATAACGGTATCTAAAAAACGCGAATCCGCGGGTCTTTTTCGCCCCGCTACCGATGATCGTGTGGATCTCATATTTCTGCATCCTGAGAATCTCCATCTCGTAAGGGGGAAGGTCACTGCCTTGTCCTCGAGCGAAATCCATTTCTGTCCAGCTGATTCGGAAAAGGATATTTCCCTGGAAACAAACACCGTCATTTCGGAATGTTCGCTCAGGGTCGGAGAGAAAATATATCAAGTCGATTTGGAACTTACGTCGATTTCCGAAGATTTTATTTTCCGTTTCGTTCAACCGGTTGGGGAATTGAACGCACTCATATCGTCTTTTGCTTCTTGACAGCGGAACCTTCAATTCTTAGCATACATAGTAACTAAGGGAATTGGAGGTAGACATGATACGACGGCTCGAAGCACTCCCTGTTTCCGAAGTGACACGTTACGATACGACGAAACGCTATCTGAAAGAAGCTGTCTGTTTCTCGGGTACACCGAGGAAACATCCCTACGACAGGGAAAAACTCGTCCTTCTGACGGCGCCGTTCAACGCGAATACATGGTTTTTCGAATTCCGCATCGCGGACATCATGCATGCCGAGGATCTGCCCAGTATCGTGACGGAAAAAGGCGAGAGCATAAGAATGGTGAATCTCTGGATAAAAAAAGGCAGTTTCGCCCTGAAAATAAACGCCTTCGAAGTCGATGAGAACTGGGTCGTTCCCGAACAGAAACAGTATGCCGACATCCCGAAATGAACGCTGCCTATTTCTCGACAGGAAACGGTTTCGTCAAATGCGGTTTATGCCCTCACGCATGCATCCTGAAAGAAGGCGAAACCGGGAACTGCGGGGTCCGAAAGAACGTAGATAATCGCATCGAGCTCCCCTTTTTCGGAAGATTGAGCTCCATTTCGATCGATCCCATGGAAAAGAAACCCCTCTACCATTTCTACCCCGGATCGAAGATCTTCAGCATCGGATTTTTGGGTTGCAATCTTCGATGCCAGTTCTGTCAGAATCACTCGATATCCCAATCTTTCGAGCACGAAACCAGGTATTTCTCGCCGCGTGAAATCGTGGATGCGGTCGAGGAAAGCGGGGAAAAGTTCATCGCTTTCACCTATTCGGAGCCTGCTGTACACTTCGAATACGTTTATGAAACTGCCAAGACCGCGAGAACCAGGAAGATCAAGACGGTGCTGGTTACCAACGGAATGCTGAACAAAACTCCCGCCGAGGAGCTCCTTTCGGTGATTGACGCCGCCAACGTGGATTTGAAGTGCTTCGACCGTGACTTCTACAGGAAGGAACTAAAGGGCGAACTTCAGACAGTACTCGACTTCATCGAAGTCGCCCATCGACTGTGCCACATCGAAGTTACAACGCTCGTCATCCCCGGCAAGAACGACTCCGTGGAGGAAATCGACGCCCTATCGAGGCATCTGGCGCGGATCGATTCGTCGATACCTTACCATCTTTCCTGCTATTATCCTCGTTATCGATATACGATACGTCCCACTTCTTTCGACGATATCGAGCCTCTCATGAAAGTCGCCCAAAGGCACCTGGCCTACGTCTACGCGGGGAATACGGACAGGGGAAACGAGACCAAATGCCCGAAATGCGGAACTTTGTTGATTCGAAGAAGAGGATTCTCCTCGGTCGTTCAAGGATTGACCGACGGGAAATGCTCTAAATGCGGAACTCCGATACCGGTCCGCTGCGACGGAAAATTTTCATGAGATGCGCTATTGACGAAAAAAGTTTTTTTCGGTAGATTGTCAGCGTCGAAAGACATTCCCCTGTAGCTCAGCCGGTAGAGCAGGTGGCTGTTAACCACCGGGTCGGGAGTTCGAGTCTCTCCGGGGGAGTGAGGCTCATTGAGACCCTCCGGAAAAGGAGGGTTTTTTTCTATCCTTCGGTTTGCTGAACAGGTCGCCGTGAGTATGCAGGAGAAAAGAGCCTATCTCGATAAAGACTGCATTTCTCATTTCGTTTCCGGCAGAAAATCAATCACTCTCAAATTCTCGAAATACACCTACGCAAAAAAACGTATAATAGATTCGTTCGTCGAAGAAATCCTCGCATTGACCGACAACAGGGATTGGTCCCGTCAAATCGAATACTGCATGGACGAACTCGTCTCCAACGCGGTAAAGGCCAACTTGAAGCGTCTGGTTTTCAAGGAAAAAGGGTGGGATATCGAGGATCCGGAACAGTATACGGCCGGGATGGCCCATTTTCGCTCACTTATTCAAACCGGAGGACTGAACGGATTGATGGAAAGCTGCGCCCCCTCCTACTTCGTCCGGATCACGTTCGCGATTCGCGGTCGATCCCTCGTTCTTTCGGTTCTCAATAATTCGCGGCTGAATTATTACGAAGAACTCCGAATGTTCGAGAAACGGAGCATCGCGAAGGAATCCGGCTCGCTGTCTGACCTGCTCTTAGCCACGCACGATGGAGAGGAGGGGTCAGGACTCGGCCTCATCGTGATGCTCTTCATGTTGAAAAAAATCGGATTGCAGGACGCATTCGTGTTCTCCAACACGGAAGAAGGCGCCCTTACCTCGATCACCCTGCCCCTGGCGTTCACTTCCCAGCAATCATGACGAGGGTTTCCGCGCGATGGTCGTAAGGCCTTCCGTCGAAGTCTCCGAACACCTCGATCTTACCGAAGCCTGCTTTTCTCATCATTTCTTCGAGTTCGGCTGCCGAATACAGGCGAAGACTGAAGGTGTAATCCCGAGTTCCTTCTTTCGTCACGGCTATCCATCTGTTCACGAGCTTCGACCAATTATCGGCGATCTCGTAACGTGCCAAGATGTAAGCGCCCTTCCGTTCGAACCATTCGGACTCCTTGTAGCGGAGCGCGACTGTCTCCTTGCCGGCCGTCTCGACGAGCATGCTGCCGGATTTCGAAAGGAGGGAATGCATATTGGCGAGAAAGGAGAGATCGTCGTCCTTCGTGGGAAAATAGCCGAAAGAAGTTCCCAGATTCAAGACTGCATCGAATGAGGAACCGGCCGAGAACGTCAGTACGTCGCCCTCTATGAAAAGCGGATCGGTTTTTTCGGCGTCGGCATAGTCGCGGGCTGCCTGCAGGAATTCTACGTTCCTGTCGATTCCTGTGACCGAAAGCCCCAACTTCGACAAGGCAACCGAATGGCGTCCCACACCGCAACAGGCGTCGAGAATACGGGCTCCCGGCTTCAAGTCGAGGAAACGAATTATCCCGGATGCTTCGAAGTCCGTACGCTCCCAGCTGTCCGTGCCGAACATGAAGGGCGCATAGATACGCCAGAATTCGGAATTTTCGTACCAATCGTCATCAAGAATGCGTTTCTCGAAATTCATTCCGCTCTCTCCCGATTTTAATAAAAAAGGCCGGCGGAAGCGCCGACCTTGAACCCGTGAGAAACCAAAGGCTTGTCACTATTTTTTCAAAAGCTTGGATATGACGTCGGCAGCCTTCAATTTGACGTCGCGGATATAATTCGATTCGATCATCTCGATGAGGATGTTCAACGCTTCGGGATGCTTGAAACCGTCCGAGGATTTTCCGATTCTCTCGATGGTCAAAAGAGACGCGAAGGCGAAGTTGTTGTCGGGCGTCGGCTTGGAGTTTTCCTTGTGAAGTATCCACATCATACGGTTGAATATTTCCCCGTCCTTGTCGTTGCCGATCTTCCCGAGGGCATAGACGGCCTCGGCGAGAACCATCGGTTCGTCGTCGGCCATCAGGACGTCCACGAGGATTTTCTGAGCGCGTGTTCCCCCTATGTCCCCGAGAATGGAGCATGCGTCCTTGCGGATCAGGTTGAAATTCTTCGTGTTGGGCCCCGGTTCCTGTTTGGCGAGGGTCTCGAGAATCACGAAACCGCCCGGATTTTCGTCTGAAATACGCTTGTCGCTCGCCATGGCCCTAAGATTCTGAATGGCCAGGTCCTTGACTCTCCAATCGTTCGAGATCGCTTGATTACGAATCATCTGGAGTTCGATATTCTGGGTCAAATAGAGCTCTTCTATGGTTTTTTCTTTTCCGGTAGTTTCCTGTTTCGATGTGGGCTGGCTCTGGCTGAAAGCGGGTAGAGCGAGTATGCTCAGAGCCACGACGAATAAGACGGCTATTTTGTTCAGCTTCATAGGAACTCCTCGTTTTGTATCATACTACGAAATCGAAAAAATTACCATGTACTGATTTTCCATTTTCCGTTGATTTTTTCAAGCTGGTAAATCAATACGCGATCTCCTCTTATCTGCATGAAAGCCCGTACCCGGTTCGTGTCCGTGAATATGAGATCGTCCAGTCGCACCGAGGCCCGCGACGGTACCACGACATACATGAAGTAATCGCTCAAGGTCTTGATCGTTATATTGTTGCGCTTCAAGAGCGGCTGCTCGTTGATATTTTCCAGCGCTTTGGGATTCATAACTTCCTGGGTGAATTTGCTCGAAAGATAGGTAGTCCATCTCGAGAAATCTCCCGCCTTCGTTATGGAATTGAGCTCGTCTATGACCTTCTCCACTTCCTCGAAAGTCTTGGCATATTCTTCGTGTGAGATTTCCGTGGTTTGATCCTCTGTTTTGATCACGTCGGGTTTTTTTTCCGGACCGGGGGAAGGAGTTTTGACGGTATTGGACGGAGGGATCGGGTCTTTGGGAGCTTCAGCCGCGGGGGGTGGCTCTTGTTTTACGATCGTTTCCTGCTTCGGTTGCTCGGCGGCAGGTTCGTTCTTGACGGGTTGGGTCGTGCAATAGACGAGGGAAAGGCAGAGAAACGCCATTATGCCGCACTTGCTCATGTTCATATCGAAAGTGTATTGTCGTTATTCTGAATTGTCAATTCCAAGTCTTTTTTTTATGCCATAATCGCGACGAAACTATTGTCAGGTAAGGAAAAGACAGTTACTATTATCACCGTGAACACGAAGGACGAGCTTGGTCGGATACTGAAGGCATACTGTCACAAGAACGCGAACTCGAACGTCGTATACGATAATTTCGTGGGATTTCTCGAGAAATTCCTCGAAAAGCACGGAAACGAAGCTCCCGGCCTGTTCGTGGAGCGCTCTAATCTTCGTTCGGTTCTCGATCCCCTGGTATACGAAATGCGACAGGAAGGTTCGTGCACTCTTCAGATTCTGGAAGATAAAATTCAGCTGATCAACTATATCGGCTATTTTATCGACAAGATCGAGAAGGAGTATCAGAGGATTCAAACCCGGACGGAAATACCCTTTCCTTCGGAAGAATCGCTCGGATTGTCCCTGAATACGGAGTTGGTTGAAGAAATCGAAGTGAAGCAGTCTTTTGTTCAGTTTCTGGGGAGAAAAAACGTCAAAACGGTGATTCTTCGTCTCGTTTTTCCCGACATTCCGAAAACCGTCATAGTCACATCCGGTATCGTCGTTCGCGGACTTTTGGAATGTTCCCTGCTCAAGATAAAGAACTATCTCCGTTCATCGAAAAACGCGATCTACATACAGCACAAGCTCCTTCCCTCATTCCGGCAGAAGGAAGGAATTCTGAAGGACATGATCGTGAATACGGTGACGAAGCCGGACCAGACCGTGCAGGAACTCCTTACTCCGTCCGATCTGGTGTTCCAGTTCTGGACTCAGCTTTCTAGTCTCCTGCTCAAGGAATACATCCCGAAAAAGGACAAGCTCGAGGAAGAAGTTGACCTTTGCCATGCCGCGTATCTCATAGGTTATTATGCGGTATTCAACAAGAGCAAGCTGCAGAAGGAAAAGGAATCCGAATTCGCGTTTAGGGTCCTTCAGGCCTCGCTGGACAAGCCGCCCTACGCCTTCACGTTCCACGACATCTACAACCTGAAAGACTCGAAGGGCGTTCCGATCATTAACAAGCTCGATAAGGACCGCTTGAACCAGTTTTTCGACGAAAGGACCAAGCCGAAGGACAAGGTGAGTCTTCCGGATCTGATCAAGGTCAAGACCTCGGACAAGAAAGAATATTTTATTCGGAAAGAGCACGTCCTCAAATTGATGACGGATAGGATAGGACGATTGTCGAACGACATGAAGGAGCATTACGTTTCCTCGTGGACGGCGAGTCTCCTGAACGACAAGAAATCGCCGGAAATGGAGGAGGATGCCAAATTCGACGAGGAGATCGGGCGCAAGCTGGACGAGCTCGATCCTCTGTTTTTCGCTCTCCTCAATTTCAATCTCATATTCCTGATCCGCGAGCAGGTTCAACTGTCGTCGATCGAGATCGATTTCATAAACTGCCTTCTCGATAAAAAGAACAAAACCTTGATGCCCATGTCGGATATCTTTCATCTCGAAAGGAAGGACATCTACCATGTAGCCAGACTCAAGCTTCCCATCTGGAAAGTCATTCCGGGTCTGAACATAATTTTCTCACTCATCAACAAGCTGCTGTTCGGATCGGGGAAGCCTTCCGAAACCGACAAGAAGAAAAAAAGGGGAAACGGTCAGGAGGTCGGTTTCATCAAGGGAAAGGCGGCAGCCCCTTCTTCCTCCGCGGCTTCTTCGGCCGAAGACGACCGGACGGAAGCCACGAAGCGTGTTCAGAAAGCAAAATACAAGGAAGCCATAGCAGCATTGCGGGATCATTACATAGAGAACGGGGCCGACGCGAAAAAACGTCTGTCCGATCTCGCGAACCTGTGGAATCCGCTCATTGACCAGACCGCGAAAGCCAATCTCATCGAAGACGTCAATTCCCTGGTGAGGGATTATCTCCGAAAACTGAAATTCGTAGCCAGACTCCATGCCCCGGACGCAGCGAAACTCGACAGCCTTTCAGCGGAATTGGCTAAGAACGACGTGCTTTCCAGGATACGAGACAAGGAGCACCTTCGGGAATACATCGCTCTCTACATGTTGGAAGTGCTCGATAGGGTCTGAATCGAAAACGATTCGAGTTCCTCCAGCGTGAACTGTCCCATGAAGGACAGCTCGTCGACGCAACGTGTGAAGAGCCTCATGCAGGTTCGGGCGTCGTCGAGCGCCCGATGGGACTTCCCCTTTTCGATCGAGAGACGGTCCGAGAGAAACTCCAATCCGTAATGTCCCAAATTCGGGAAGGCCCTTTTCGCGAGGAGTCTCGTGTCGAAGACGCGGTATCCTTCAGGAACTTTTCTCCCCGCCGCAAGCATTTCAGCGGCTAAGAACCCCCAGTCGAACGAGGCGTTGTGGGCGACTATGATCGAGTCTTCGAAGAAATCGAGCAGCGAATCGACCCTGTCCGCGAAAACCGCCGCATCGGATACCATGCCGTCGGTGATTCCGTGAATTCGGCTAACATCCGCCGGTATGGGCATGCATGGATTGACGAATGAGGAATATTCGGCGATCACCGAGGTGCCGCGGAATTTGACCGCTCCCATTTCGACGATTTTGTCGAATTCGGGCTTCAATCCCGTGGTTTCGACGTCGAATGAAACGATCGAAAGACCGCTGACGTTCCGGTCGGGTGACGCGTTCATGGGGCCGTGAAGAAAGACTCGATGTCGCTTAGTAGTTTTTCGGTCTGCGCGGCGAGGACGCGATCCGCTTCGTTTGCGGAAAGTCCGATTCCGGTTTTACAGGAAATGTAGAATTTCACCTTTGGTTCGGTTCCTGATGGGCGAACGCTCACGACGCTTTCGTTTTCCAGGATGAACTGCAATACGTTCGAGGAAGGAAGCGAAATGTTCTTCGTCTTCGAGCCGGTCCTCAGGTTCAAGGTGGTTCCGTCCGAGTAATCCTTGACGCTGACGACGGAAACGCCGCCGAACGTCCTGGGAGGAGAGGCTCTCAGTCCATCCATCAAAGACTTCATGAGGGATAGGCCTCGCTCGCCCTTGAAGCCTTTCGAAACGAGGGTTTCCCGGTACCAGCCGTGCTTGAAATGCAGTTCATGAAGACGATCCAGGACGCTCTTTCCCTTCGAGCGAAGATAGAGCGTCATTTCTGCGGTCAGTACTGCCGCGGAAACGGCATCCTTGTCCCGTACTTCCGTCGTGGTCAGATAGCCGTAGCTTTCCTCCCCGCCGAAGATATAGGAGTAGCCAGAGGATTCCTCGAATTCACGGATCATGCCTGCTATGTACTTGAATCCCGTGAGTACGTCGAAGCACGCCACTCCGTAGGATTCGGCGATTTTTCTCTGAAATTCGGATGTGACTATGGTCTTGACGAAAGCGGGCTTCTCAGGAAGTTTTCCGTTTTCCTCGAGCGTGGAGAAGATGTAATCTGCGAGCAATGCCCCCAGTTGGTTTCCCGTGATGAGGACGAAATCCTCGCCGTTCGGAACGGCTATCCCGAGACGGTCGGCGTCCGGATCGGTGCCCATCACGAGGTCCGCCTTGATTTTCCTGCCGAGATCGAGAGCGAGCCGCAAGGCTTCGCCTTCCTCCGGATTCGGGTATTTGACGGTAGGGAAATTGCCGTCCGGTTCCCTTTGTTCAGGAACGGTGACGACCTGAATGCCGATTTCGGAAAGGATTCTTTCGATGAAGATCGTCCCGGTTCCGTGAAGGGGCGTATAGACTACGCGGAGATCCTTGCCGAACTTCCTCACGAGTTCGGGTCGTTTGATCTGGCCCTTCACCATGGCGGTGTAAGGATCGTCGATCTCACGGTCTATGTATTCGAGCAAGCCGTTTCGAACCGCCTCGGTTTCCGGCATCGTGCGGATTTCGTCGGTAACCTTGAGTACTTCGGAAATGATTCCCGTATCGTGCGGGGCGATGACCTGTCCGCCGTCGGACCAATACACTTTGTAACCGTTGTATTCCGGTGGATTGTGGCTCGCGGTGACCACGATGCCGACCGATGCGCGAAGGGAGCGGACCGCGTAGGAGAGTATCGGAGTCGGATGGATAGTGGAAAATACGAAGGCTTTGATGCCGTTGGCGGCGAAGACGAGGGCCGCTTCCTTGGCGAAGAGGCTTGAAAAATTCCTCGAATCGTAGGCGATGACCGCGGACTTCTCCTTTACCGCGGAGTTCTTCAACACGTAGGTCGCGAGACCTTGAGTGGCCCTTCTCACCACGAAGGGATTCATGCGGTTGTATCCGCCGCCTATCACTCCCCTCAGTCCCCCGGTGCCGAATTCGAGATCTCGATAGAAGCGGTCGGAAAGCTCGTTCATGTCGTCGGTTGACAGGAGCCGCTCGATTTCCTGCCTGAAATCTGGATTATTCTCGCGCCTAAGGTAATTCCTGGCTTTTTCCTGAATTTCGAGTCTGTTCATGATGTCCTCTGTCACGTTTTTTCGAGGATAGAAAGGATCGAAGTCTGCTTGAACAGTTCGGCGTATTTTTTCGCGGACATGCCGAGGTTGTCGGTTATTGAGAGATCAGCTCCACGATCGATGAGTTCCTCCGCGATGGAGTCGCGTCCTTCGCCGACCGCGAGCATGAGTGCGGTCTGGCCGTTCTTGCTCTTGACGTTCATGTCGGCGCCCGCGTCGAGAAGCTCCCTGACCATTTCAACGTCGCCCAATACCGCGGCGTCCATGAGCGCGGTGTTCCCGCGGTCCCCGCTCTTTCGATTCAAGTCGGCTCCATGACCGAGCAGGATTCTGGCGATGTCCCGATGATGGTTGCGTACCGCGAGGATGAGAATCGGAACGCCCTTGACGTTTTCGGTATCCGGAGAGAAACCGAGCGTGAGGAAATCGTTCACCGCGGAGAGATTTCCCTGGATGACGCAGAGCGTGAAATTTTCGTTGGTCAGTCCGATCCCCGACTCCACCAGATCGTTCTTGGCGTCCGCAATTCTCTCCTGGTTCTCCCAGATCTGCTTCTGCTCGATATAAAAACTCTTAAGACTTTCGATATCGCGGAATTCGTCGAGAATCGAGGAATAGGGATCTGGGACGATGGCGGAATCTATGACGTAGAGGAATCCTCTGGGATGTTTTCCCGTAACGTAGCCGACGAGAAACGGAAACCAAGGAAACCGCACGGATTTGACGGAAGCGATGATGATGACGTGCGTGGCCCTGTCGAGTTGTTCGACGAGATCCCGGCCCGCGGTCTCCCACTGAACTCCGATCTGAAAAGCGGAAGCGTCGATTTGAATCTCTTGGAAGACTCGAAGAACGGAGACGGCCGCTTCTTTGTCGCCCTGCCCGAAGGCGAGCGCGATTTTCATCATTTTCAATCCATTACACCCACGTTCGTCACTTTATGGTAATAAATATATCATGCAAACGGACTCATGTCTTGCCGCAATCGGGGCAAAGGCCGTTTTTCATCTCCCCGGCTGATTTCCACGCCCCGCACGAATCGCAAATTCGTTCACCGGCGTGCGGATCAACGGTTCCGTTCAGGAAATAATAGCTTTTCCGCATTTTCATGAGGTTTTCATGCGATACCCGTTTCCCTTTCATCCAGGCTCGAATGGAGTCCGTGCTGGTTTGAAACATCCAGGCGAGGGACGAAACATCCATGGCGAAGGATCGTTCCAGCCATTTCAGGATGAACTCGGGTTGGGGATTTTCCGGTAGAATGCAGTCGGCCATAGTGCCTCCATTTTTCATATCGGCCGAAACGATGTCGACCTAAAGGGAGGCGAGATGAAGATGAAGGCCTCATTCCCATTCTATCGTCGCCGGAGGTTTGCTCGAAACGTCGTATACGACCCGACCGATCTGCTTCACCGAGTTGGTTATCTTCGCCGATATCTCGAGAAGATCCCGCATGGGGAAATCGAATACGTCGGCTGTCATTCCGTCCAGGGAAACGACGGCGCGAAGCGCGAGCACATAACGGTAGTCTCGGGCGTCTCCGGTCACGCCGACCGATCGTACGGGAAGGAGCACCGCGAAGGCCTGCCAGATCCTGTCGTACAGGTCGCGATTCTTGAGCTCCTCGATGTAGATGTGATCCGCCTCTCGAAGGATGTCGCATTTTTCCCTGGTGACATCGCCGAGGATGCGGACTCCGAGGCCCGGACCCGGGAACGGATGTCTTCCCACGACGGATTCCGAGAGGCCGAGCTCGCGGCCCAGATTGCGGACCTCGTCCTTGTAGAGACGGTCCAACGGCTCGATGATGAGACCCAGGTTCCGTTTCTTCTCCACGAGGGGGGAACGGACGTTGTGGTGGCTCTTGATGGTGTGAGCCTTCTTCCCTACTCCTTTGCCGGATTCGATGAGGTCGGTATAGAGGGTGCCTTGAGCGAGAAAGGCGTCGGGAATGCCGAGCCTCTCGACTTCGGCTTCCTGGACGCTCATGAACATGTCGCCGATGATGTGGCGTTTTTTCTCCGGATCGGCCTCGCCCTTCAACGCATCGAGAAATCGATCGGACGCGTCGACGAGGTGGAGGTTCTTCGCCCCGAGCTTCCTGAGGTTTTCCGCCACGTCGCGGGATTCGTTTTTCCTCATCAAGCCTGTGTCTATGTACATGAGATGGACCTGATCGGACGACAAGGTCTTGAGAAGGAGCGCTCCGGTCACCGTAGAATCGACTCCTCCTGAAATGAGGAGAAGCACGTCCTTGGAACCTGCTTTCTTTCTGACATCATCCCCGACCGATTCGATATAGGCCTTCATGGACCATTCTTTCTTCGCACCGCAGATTCCCACGGCGAAATTCTCGAGAATCCTGTTTCCGTGCTCGCAGTGGGTCACCTCGGGGTGGAATTGGATGCCGAAGAGATTTTTCGCACGGTTCTCCAGGGCCGCTGGTATGCCGTGTTCGGATACAGCGATCGAGAAAAAATCGGGAGCTTGAGAAATTATGCTGTCGCCGTGGCTCATCCAGGACGTGAATCCGTCCGGGACCCCGGAAAAAAGCGGGCTGCCGCCGGAAAGACGGAGTTTCGATCTGCCGTACTCCCTCTTCTCGAGGGGGCCGACTTCGCCGCCGAGCATGTCCGTCATGCAGTGGAGGCCGTAGCAGATGCCGAGGACCGGAAGTCCCGATTCGAAGATCTTAGGATCGGGTTTCGGGGAGCCGTCATCGTAAACCGAGAACGGAGAGCCGGAAAGGATCAGGCCCTTGAGCGAAGCAGGAATCGGCGAAGGCATCCTGAAGTCATGGGGCACGATTTCGCTGTAGACGCCGAATTCCCTGATCCGTCGGGATATGAGCTGGCAGGTTTGACCTCCGAAATCGACAATCAGGATGGTATCCATGGATTCCTTCTGATGAAAGTCTGCGTCCTCTGGTAGCCGACCGACACGATGTCCACCGGCGCGCCCGTGAAGGTTTCGATGAATTCGATGTATTCCTTGGCCTCTTTTGGAAGGGCTTCGTAATGGGCCACCGATCCGAGGGAGGTTTTCCAGCCCTTGAAAGATTCGGTGATCGGTTTGGCCTTGTTCATGGCTTCTATGGAGGCGGGAAAAATTTCCACTCTCTTGCCGTCTATCTCGTATGCGACGCAAATCTTTATCTCGTCCATCTGGTCGTACACGTCCAGATGGGTGAGCACGAGGCCGTCTATCGAATTCACCCGGCACGCGTAACGAAGCGCTACGATATCGAGATAGCCGCAGCGCCGCGGCCTGCCCGTGGTTACGCCGTATTCCCTGCCGAGATCCCGTATCGTATCCTCCAGGGATCCGTCGACGTCCTTCTTGAATTCCGAAGGAAACGGACCGTTGCCGACTCGAGTCGAATAGGCCTTGAACACGCCTAGGATCCTGTCTATGGATCGAGGCCCGATGCCCCCTCCCACGGTAGCCCCGGCCGCGGCGGAAACGCCGGAGGATACGAAGGGATAGGTCCCCAGGTCGAGATCGAGAAGGGTTCCCTGGGCTCCCTCGAAGAGGATTGGCTCCTCACGCTGCTCGTGCATGAACGAGGGGAGGTCGATCACCATGTCCCGAATGCGATCCCTATAGGGTCCGAGATACGCCCGGTCCTCCGCGGGAAGCACCGAAAATACCGATTCGTCGAAGATGTCCGCCACCCGAATGCCGTCCCGGGACGCCTTTAGGGAATAGGCGACGCCGATCCCCCGGCCCGTCGTCCCGATGGGGCGAAGGCGGTTCTTCTCCATTTCCTTGTCCATTTCCCGGTATCGGGGAAGAACGAGGTGGGCCCGGTCGGCGATGAAGACCCTGCCCTCCCAGTTGATTCCCTGTTCGGAAAGCATCGACAGCTCCTGGAAGAGAGCTTCGAGATCGATGACCATGCCGATTCCGAGGACGACGCGACGGTTCGGGTAAATAATCCCCGAGGGAACGAGATGCAGCTTATAGGTCTTGTCGCCGTCAACGATGGTGTGACCGGCATTGGCTCCGCCCGAAAACCTGACGATGATGCTCGCGTTCTCGGACAGGAAGTCTACGATCTTCCCTTTTCCTTCGTCACCCCATTGAGCGCCGATAACGACTACGTTCATGAATGATTCCTCATCGAGAGTAGTTTGGCGGTTCCTGAGTTATGGCTACGTCGTGTGCATGACTTTCCCGAAGGCCCGCGGAGGAAATCTTAACAAATTTCCTATAGTTCTGCAATTGAACGATCGTTCTGCATCCGCAGTATCCCATGCCCTTTTTCAGGCCGGTGACGAGCTGATGCAGGAAAGGTTTGAGGTTCCCCTTGTACGGAACCCTGCCTTCCACGCCCTCGGGTACGGGATCTTCGTCCTTGCCCATCTGATAGCGGTCCCCCGAACCTTCCCGTATGGCTCCCATGGAGCCCATTCCGCGATACTGCTTGAAGATCCTTCCTTCGTAGATGATCTCCTTTCCGGGAGCTTCCTTGAGCCCAGCGAAGAGGTTGCCGATCATGACCGACGAAGCTCCAGCTCCGATGGCCTTCGCGATGTCGCCCGAGTATTTGATGCCCCCGTCGGCGATGACGGGTATGTCCCGTTTCGACGCCTCCTCCGAAGCCCAGAGTACGGCCGAGAACTGCGGAACTCCGATCCCGGCTACGATTCGCGTCGTGCAGATCGAACCGGGACCTACGCCTACCTTGATGGCGTCCGATCCGGCGTCGAGGAGCCGTCTCGCCCCTTCCCTCGTAGCGATGTTGCCTCCCACGACCGGGACAGGGTATTTTCGCTTGATCTCCCGGACTGCCCTGACTACGCTCTCCGAGTCGCCGTGGGCAGTATCCATGACCACGAAGTCCACCTTGCTTTCCATGAGCCGCGGAATGCGCGATTCGAAATCGTTCGGCGAGATCGCCGCGGCTACGAGAAGCCTGCCGTAGGAATCGAGTGCGGCCTGAGGAAAATTCTGGTGCTTTTCGATGTCCTTCACGGTTATCAGACCCTTCACCTTTCCCGCCTTGTCGACGACCGGGAGCTTTTCCACCTTGTGCTGGTGGAATTTCTCCAGCGCCCTCTGAAGATCCGGTTCGCCGGTCTCGACGATCGGATTCGGGGTCATCACGTCCTTCACCTTCTTCGAGAAATCCGTACAGAACTTCATGTCTCTGCTGGTGATGATGCCGCGAAGGACTCCGCTTCCGTCGAGGACGAGAAGCCCCGAGACTCGAAACTTGTTCATCCTGTCCACGACGTCGGAAAGGGGCTGCTCCTGCTCAACGGTGACCGGATCCTCGATGATCCAATTGAGGAATCGTTTCACCGACGCGACCTGTTCGGCCTGGTCTTCGGGAGACAGGTTCCTGTGGATGACTCCGACGCCTCCCTCCAGAGCCAGGGCGATGGCCATTTCCTCCTCGGTCACGGTGTCCATGGCCGAGGAGAGAATGGGAACGTTGAGATAGATGTTCCCCAGAAGACGAGTCCTGACCTCCGCGTCTGCGGGAAGGAAATCCGCATGGGAAGGGACGAGCAGGACGTCGTCGTAGCTCAAGGATTCTTCTATTTGCATGAGAGGGCCTCCTCAAGTGTCCTTTTCAGGTTCAAAAATTCAGCGGCGATCTTCCTCGCCTTTTCCGCGGCCTTTCCCCGATAGAGTTCAGGATTCGAAAAAAAATCCTCCGAAGATATTCCGAGTGTCCTGTCGAGACCCTTCCCGATGAGGCCCCACAGTTCCCCATCGCGTGCCAATTCCCTTTTAAGATTCGTGCCGTTCTTTTCGCAGGAAAGCGTGATGCGCCTGATCTTTTCATGCGCGTCAGGCACGCCGGCATCCGCGAGCAGTATGTAGGCCGCCTCCGCGAGGACGAGATCTCCCGTGGCGCGGATGTTTCTCGTAAGGCGTTCGGCGTCGACCGTGAGGCCGGAGAGGACCTTTTTCATCCGGAGGACGGCCGCGAGAAATCCCGCGAGATAGTCCGCGACGAAACGGGACGAAGCGGAATTCGTGAGGTCCCTCTGATGCTCGGAAATCTGATCGAGGAAAAAGCTCATCACCCTGGGGGAAAAAGCCTTCCAGAGGCTTTTCACATGCTCGGAATTCCATGGATTGCGTTTCTGCGGCATGGTGGAGGAACCGACCTGATCATGGGAGAAGAATTCCCGTATTTCGGATATTTCGGAACGTTGGAGGTTCCTGAGGTCGTCCGCGAGGTTGGCGATGATTCCGAAGGCCGTGTTGATTTCTAGAAGAAGCCTGAGGAGGTATTCCGGCTCCACGAGCTGATGCGAGTATTCCGAAGGCTCGAGGCCGAGGTTCTTCAGAAAGGTCGATTCGAAGGCCAGCGGATCCTTCGTCAGCAGCGAAGTCGCGTTGTAGGACCCCGTGGCGCCAGAAAGTTTTCCGCGGAGGTCGCGCGATCTGGCTTCGATCTCACGGATCGACTTGCCGAGACGTGCGACGAATTCCGCCATCCAGTATCCCACGGTGATGGGCACGGCGTGCTGGCCGTGGGTCCTTCCGACCTGAGGAGTCGCCGCCTCACGGTTCGCGAAATCGGCGATCAGTCCGAGCATCTCGAGGAGTTCGGGGAGAAGGACCTTTCGGACCGCATCTTTGATTCTGAGCGACTGCGCGGTGTCGAGAATGTCCGCCGAGGTCGCTCCCGCGTGAACCATGCTTCCGAGACCTGCCGGAAGCATGCGCTTCATTACGTTCACCAGGGCCCGTATGTTGTGCTGGGTTTTTTCTTCTTCTTTGTAGACTTCTTCCGGATCTATTGCGGCTTCCAGGCCGTCCAGAATTCCTTCCTGATCCTCGATCCCCTTCCTCTCCAAATGCGCCTTGAGCAAGGCGATTTCGACGCGCGCCAGATATCGTATCGAGGCTTCCTCGCTGAGGTAGGAACCGAGCGCGTCGAAGGCGGCTCGATTCGAGAGATAATACCTGTGGTCGAGCGGAGAAAGGTTGAGGTAGATGCTTCTCTTGTGGCCGGAAGAAGAAGTGTTCGATCGTTCCATACACTATTCTGACAAAAATCTTTTTTTTTGTCAAAGGTTGCCGGGGAACGCCAGCCCTGAGGGACGGCCCTGCATCCCCGGGAAGGAGTATCCCGCAAGACCTACGGTAGAACAACGAGTCGAATTCGGTTAGAATCGGATCATGCCTCGGATAACGTTTTTTTTCGGAACATGCCTCATCGTCGCGTCCTTTCTTCTCGGAGGGTGCGGCCTGAAGTCGGATTCTACCCATCAGGCGAAAGGCAAGAAATCCGTCAAACCGTCTCAGAACAGCGACTCGCTCGAGGTCAAACGCGTGGAACCGGACTCTGCTCTCCCTCTCGAACAGCGCGTGAACGATCTTCTGTCACAGACCAGGATCCCACTGAGTCCGGATCACCATCTCCTTCAGGTGATAAACGCCAATCTCGACATCGATCAGATCGAGGAACAGATCGTGGTCTTCAAGACGAAGAACGATCCTTCGGACCGGATCAAGCTGCTCGTGGTGGATTTCGACAACGTACGCAACACCTACGTGGCGACCTGGCAGGGAGAGACCCAGGGAACGAACAATCGGTCCTTCTCCGTATTCCTTCAGGACCTCATCGGCGACCATGTTACGTCGATCCTCTGTTTCGGGAGGAACAACAAGGGGGAACAGACCATCGACGTGTTCAGGAAGACTCCATCTCCGAACGGACTGGGATTGTATTACGCTTCGATTCTGTCGATAGCCTCGAACGGAAGCATCGAAGTGGAGGAAAGGCAGAGGTCAGAAGCCTACCAGCTTCTTCAGAAAAACGACGAAAGTTTCGCGATCATGGTGTATACGCGGGACCCGGACTCTACGAACATCAGCGACCTCGTCAAGACGACGTATTACTGGAATCCGCACGAGGGCAAATACATACCCGCGAAACGCGACAAGATACCGGGTCAGATCGTGGCGGAGAAAAGGATGGCTGATCTTTTCAACAAGGAATCTGACGAATTCGAAAAATTCCTGGCCGGCCCGTGGTTCCTCTCCGGATCCGCGGACGCGACGGGCAGGCCGAAAGGAATGGGAGAAATCATTCAATTCGATCCGAAATCGAGAAAAATAGTCTTCTACAACGGTGAAATACAGGAAGTGTTCAACTGGGTGAATTCCTACAGGACGATATATCGGGGACTTTACATCAATTGCGCGAACGAGGCCATTCCGAGCATCACCAAGCAGATCTCGCTTTCCGTGACCGGGATGGATTCCTTCGACATGCAGATCAGAGGGGCCGAGGGCTGGGACGGGCAGTACAAACGGCTCAACAAAGATCTCCAAAACGCCTATCTCGCGTCGAGGAAGTCCGGTGTGAAACTTTCTAGGATCCAGCTCTCCGGCTTGTTCAAGAACGAAAACGGTACTGAGCTTTTCTTTTCGCCGCCGAATTTTACTTTACGGGAGAACAACAAGGAGCTGACCGGGGGGTTCGCGATCTATTCCTTCGGCGGCGACATTCTCGAGCTCAAGATCGTGAAGGAAAACGGTCTCGTCGATTCCGCCAGGACCTACCGACTGCTCCTCCAGGAGGAAACGAAGGGCAGGCGTATCATACGCAACCTCACGCTTCAGCCCGCAGTCGTCAACTTCAAGGGAGTAGACGTGAAGTCCAACGGAACGCTGAGATTCCAGCAGGTGGTGGACGGAGGAAGCTGACGTTCCCGGCTTCGTCGTCCGCTCAGGCCCTCGTTCGACCGGAATCACGGAAACAAGAGGAAACCCTCGACGCCTTTTTCCTTCAGGAGAATGAGGGCTTTTTGGGTGCCTTCCGGAGTTTTCTGTTCGCCTGACAGGGGAATGACGACCTTGTAGATTTTCTTGCCGTCCCGGCGAAAGGCTTCGCGTATCTCCGCTTCGAAACCGAGCTTCTTGAGGTCCTTCACCATGTACTCTGCGTTTTCCTTGACGGAAAAAGATCCGGTCTGGATAGAATCCGGAGACGAGGGTTCGGATTTGACCGTTTTGGGCGGTTTCGTCTCTTGGGCGTTCGCCGGCTTGGTTTCCCGATCGGCGGAGGGGGCCTGTACCTCCCGCCTGCGTTCGTCGGGGAACGCGGATTTTTCGTTCGCCGTCGACGGAATCAGGAAGAAGATCGGACTCGGAAACAGCATGGCTGCTCCGGTATTCTTCGCACCGGAGGCGAGCACGGTTTCAACGGCTTCGGGATACTCCTTCTTCAATCTCTCGAGCGCGGCGGATTCCTCCTTCGACTCTCCGGTGTGCCTCGACAGCGCGACTATGAAATAGAGAATACCCTCGTTTCCTGAGGTGTAGGAAGGATCTTCAGTCAGGAGCCTTGCGAGCTTCAAGGCTTCCTGTTCCCGTCCCGTGAACGCCATGATCCTCGCGATGTGGAGGATCGCCTTCTTCTTCAGTCCCGGATCCTTCGATGAATTCGCGACTACCCGAACCTGCTCCTCGCTCGTCTGGAATTCGCCGAGTTCGAGAAGAAGTTGGGCGGACTTGAAAAGGTTCTCGAGGGAGGCGTTCTTCGAATCGCTCTTGTATGCGAGTTCGTAGTATTTCTGGGCGTTCTCGTAATCCCCGAGGATCTCCAGAAAGGACCCCATTTTCTCGCAGACGAGGCTCCTTCTCGACGCGTCCTTTTCCAGATCGAGAACCTGCTTGAGGAACACGACCGCATCCTTAGGCGACGTGAAGAGGTCCGCGGTATGGAGTAGCACCTCCGAGAATCTTCCGTCCCCGGGATTGTCCCTGAGCCAAAGGCGGTATTTCCCGATCGCCTCCTTCGCCGAGCCCTTGGACTCGAGAGCCTTCGCCTCCTCCAAAGGACCCGGGAAGACGGGGAAAGAGAGGAACACCAGCGATGCCAGCAGGAGCTTCCTATTCATCGTCCGCCTGTATTTTTTCCTTCGCCGTCGGCTTTTTCCGATTAGGGAATATGTCGGATTTTTTCATCTTCTTCCGAATGAAGAAAGGGATGATGAAGACCGTTCCGGCGAGAAACGCGAAAAAGAGGCTGAAGAAAACGGGAACGTTCCGGAAAACGTAAAAACCGAAGGACACGTCGGACTCGTTCCTGACGTTCAAGGCGGCGAATGCGACGAAAAAAGCGAAAGATCCCAGAATCACGAAAATCTTCCAAGGAATCATGGTACTTCCTCGGCCAGAAACGTGTTTCCCTTGAGGGAGAGGAGTCTCGCAGTCCTGAACGTACCGATATGTTCCCTGCCGCCGGGGAGGACGATCATGTCGTCGTGCTCGCTTCTCGCGAGTATTTCGCCATCTTTCTTTTTCGAAACCGCCTCGGCCAGCACGCGGACGGTGGTTCCGATTTTTTTCGCTTTGACGGATGCCGTGATGCTCCGCTGTACCTCGATCAGCTCACGGAGACGTTCGAGTTTGACGTCCTCTGGTACCGGATCCGGCAGTTCGTACGCCTTCGTCCCTTCGATGGGATTGAAATAGTACGTGAAGGCGTCTTCGAACCGTACACGGCGCACGAGGTCGACCATGGCTCGGAAATCCTCCTCGGTTTCGCCGGGAAAACCGACGATGAGATCTGTACACAGCGTGGCTCCGGGCACCCGTTCCCTGATTCTTTCGACCAGGCCGAGGTAATGCTCGCGCGTGTATTTCCTGTTCATGGACGCGAGGATTCGGTTCGAACCGTGCTGAACCGGAAGATGGACGTGCCTGCAGAGTCCGGGAACGGCAGCGAGCCGTCCGATCAGTTCGTCGGAAAAGTCCTTGGGATGGGACGTGAGGAACCGGAGCCAGGGAAGCTCGGGCACGCGGTCTGCGATGAGGCCGAGGAGATCGGGGAAGGTCAAAGTCCTTCCTCCCTCGACGAATCGATAGGAATTGACGTTCTGTCCCAGCAGCGTAATCTCCTTCACTCCGCGGCGCAGGTGGGAAACAATTTCCGAAAGAATGTCCTCGGGAGAACGCGATACCTCCCTGCCTCTCACGTAGGGGACGATGCAGTAGGAACAGAAATTGTCGCAGCCGTGCATTATGGGAACGTAGCTCTTGAACTCGTCGTCCTTTCCGTGGTCCGGGGCGAAGGAGTATGCTTTCGGATTCTCCGATACCGCTGACGGAACCCTCGCCTTGCCGCGGCAGAGATCGTCTATGAAGGATTTCTTCTGGAAATTGCCTACGACGACGTCCACCGAGGGCGCCGTTTCCCGTATCCGGTCCTTGAGCCTTTCGGCCATGCATCCCATGATCACGAGGGTGTGGGGGTGGCGGTCCTTCAGATGCTTGAAATAACCGATTCTTCCCCAGATGCGGTTCTCCGCCGTCGTGCGGACCGAACAGGTGTTGAGTATGACTATGTCCGCGGTGTCCGGCTGCTCGGCTCGGGACCAGCCGTTTTCCTGAAGTTCGCGTTCCAGGTGATTGGATTCGGCCTTGTTCATCTGGCAACCGTAGGTTTCCGTCCAGTAGCGGTTCATTTTCGGGATCCTTCCACGAGCGAACGGATGTACCGGCGGAAATAATTCCAGTCGTTGTTCTTCGGAAGCAGGATGTATGCGCCCTTGTCGAAGCCGCGTTCCAATTCCTCCTCCTTCTTGTCTGAATCGAGGAGGTTGGTATAGGAATGATTCAGAACGTTCGACGTGTCGAGCACATGCTGACTCGTGACCTTCATGTTGCCGTATTTGACCAACGCGTGAGCGATCTCGATCGCTGACATGTTGGTATCGACGTACTTCTGAAGGACTTTCACGAGATCGTAGACCTTTCCGATGTCGCTGATTCCCAATGTCGCCGCCTTGGTCTTGATGGATTCGACGATCTCCTGCTGACGCCGGGCTCTGCCGAAATCCGAGGAAAAATGTCGGGAACGAGCGATCCTGAGCGTCTCGACCCCGTTCAGGTGGTAACTTCCGGCCTTGTAGAACAGGGTGCTCCACCTGCCGCCTTCCTTGACGCGATAGGAGGGATCGATGAGATCCTCTTCCAGAGTCACGTCCACCCCGCCAAGGATGTTCACGGCGTCGATGAATGCGTACATGTCGATCACCATGTACTTTTCGACGGCAAGTCCCGTGATCTTCGAGAGTTCAGAACACATTCGCTCCCCGCCGTACAGAGGATACAGGGTATTGATCTTCCTTCCCTTGTAGTAGAGGTCCCTCGGCAGGCTGATGAGCGTGAAGTAGTTTTTCATCTCGTCTATGTGGGCGAGGATGATCGTGTCCGTCAAATTCTCGTGCGAGCCGACGAGAAGGTAGGTATGCGAGAAATCATTCCTGTAAAGACCCGTCAACCTGGGGATATCAGCGGTTCCCGGTTTTTTTTTTGCATCCGTCGCGCCCGAAAGGTTGATGGTTTTCAAGGCGCCGAGAGACAGGTCGTCCTCGTCCATCAGGTAGATTTCGGGCCTGAGTTTGTGGATTCCGAAGGAACCTCTCCGTTTTCCCTTCTCGTCTACGAAGTCGAAATAGACGTATTCGCCGCCCTCCCTGAACGAGGAGGCGGCCTTGAGTTTTTTCGATTCGAGGAAGGCCCTGAATCCCTTGTCGTCGGAAAGCGAAAGGAGCTGCTTTTTCAGATCGTCGATCTTCAGTTCGTTCTGGCTCCTGAGGTCGGCCGAGTCCAGGGCGGTGAGGACGGCGGCGCGGAATTCCTCCCTTGTCGCGCATCGGCGTTCTCCGACGAAGAATGCGCCGTCCTTCTTGTCCACGCCGAGCCGGATTCTCGGATGAGAGCGCTCCTTCTTGAGAACTATCGAAAATAAAACCGATTCCGGGGAGTCGACGGGCGGATTGGCGGCAAGGTTCTTGATCCGCATTTTTTCCTGGAGTTCCTTGGTCTGAAGCAGCTCCTGGGCGTAATTCCTCCTGGCGGCCAACTCCAGATAATGGGAGGAGAGCCGAGGGGTTTCCTGCTCCAGGAACCGAAGCAGTGCGGGATCCCTTCCTTCCCACAGGAGGGATTTTCCCGTAGGCGTGCTGATCCGGTATTGCGAGGATTTCTGCGTCACGGAAATCGTGAAATAGTTCTTCAGGTCTTTCTCGATCACGGCACCGCCTTCGGTCTTGCGAAGCGCGAGGCCGTTGCGCGTCAGGAATTCGCCGATCTCCTTGCCGTCCAACGTCATCCAGAAGGTTCTTTCCATCCGGGTTTTTTCTCCGTGCTGGAGCAGTCTTTCCACGGCTTTGAAATAATAGACGTTGTTCCGGGAGGATTCGTCCTCCTCCGCATCTTCGTTTTCCCCTAACGCTGGTTCGAGCGCAGGAAAGGCCCTCTCCGGCAGTCCGAGAGCGGTACGCAATTCGCCCGTATCCTGGTGAAGGAATCGTAGGTTCTGTTTGATTTTTTCGGATGCGGCCGAAGCGTCCCGTATTTCCTTGGTCATCGAGGATTCCAACTGATGAAACATCACGAATATCACCAGGAATTGGGAGCCCATGACGAGAATCACGAGGAGCACGATTCCCCATACGGAGTGGAAGATCGAATAGATTAGGTTTTTTACGCCGTCCACGAGGCCGGACAGATACCAACTTATCATATGCGACGGCAGCACTATACTATGAAAAGCGGAAAAATTTCAATGGAGGCCGCGATCTCTAACTTCGTAAACGCCTAACGGAGCCGTATCCGGCATTTTCCCGAGATACGCCGAGATGGAGGAGTCGTAATCCTCGACGGCGGCGAAGGCCTTTTTCGCGAGACGGAAGCGAGTGGCGAGGGACGAGCAGCCTCCTTTCGCTCCGAGTTCTTCGAGAAAGGAGCCGTAATCGGCGGGATCGGTGAGGACGGCCACGCGCAGGAAATTCTTCGCCGCGGCCCGCACCATGCAGGGGCCGCCGATGTCGATATGAGTCCTCGCGTCTTCGAGCGTGGCTCCAGGTTCCGAAGAAGCCCGACCGAAGGGATAGAGGTTCGCCACGACGAGGTCGAAGGCGACCGCTCCGGTGCGCCCGAGATCCGTCCGATGGGCCTCGTTGTAGGTTTCGGAAAGCAGGCCGAGGTAGATTTTGAAGTCCAGGGTCTTCACGAGGCCTCCCTGCATTTCGGGCTGCCCGGTGTAGTCGGAAATCGATCGGAGCCTCCGCTTCGATCCTTCCTCTCCGAAGACCTCCTTCAGGCAGGCGTAGGTGCCTCCCGTCGAGTAGATGACGACGTCCTTCGCCCGTTCGACGAGTCCCTTCGCCAACGATTCGAGCCCGCTCTTGTCGGAAACGCTCACGATGGCGTTCCTGACGCATACCTCGTCGTCGACTTTCCGAACCACGTTGAGCTTCACGATCGGACCTCCGTGCCGGCTTTCATCTTGGCAGCCTTCAGGGTGTTGTACAGAAGCATGGTGATGGTCATGGGTCCCACCCCGCCCGGTACCGGAGTTATCTTACCTGCGACTTTCGAAACCTCCTCGAACCGGACGTCGCCCGCCAATCTGAATCCGCTTTTCCTGGACGAGTCGGGAATGCGTGTCACTCCGACGTCGATGACCGCGGCGCCCTCCTTGACCATGGATGCGGTGACGAGCCCGGGTCTTCCTACCGCGGCGACGAGGATGTCGGCTTCTCTCGTGATCCGCGCGAGATCTTTCGTCCCTGAGTGACAGATCGTGACCGTAGCGTTCGCCTTCTTCGACGACAAGAGGTTTGCGAGAGGCCTGCCTACCGTCGGGCTTCTGCCTATGACCACGACCTTGGCGCCGTCGGTCGGGATTCCGGCGGTCTCGATGATCTTCATGACTCCGAACGGCGTGGCCGGGAGAAAGGTGTCCATGCCCAGGAGCATTTTCCCCAAACTCACGGGATGGTAGCCGTCGACGTCCTTGTCCGGATCTATGGTGAGGAGGATTTTCCTTTCGTCGATGTGCCCGGGAAGCGGAAGCTGTACGAGAATGCCGTGGATCCGTTCGTCAAGGTTGAAATCCCTTATCAGCGAAAGCAGAGTCTCGGAGCTCGCGTCCGCCGGAAGACGGTTGTCGGAGGAATGAATGCCGACTTCCGCGCACGCTTTTTCCTTCCCCGTTACGTAGGATACGCTGGCCGGGTCGTCGCCCACGAGAACGACGGCGAGTCCCGGGACGATCCCCTTGAGCTTGAGTCGGGCCGTTTCCTCCGCCATGTTTTTTTTCAAGGCTTCGGCGATTTGCTTCCCATCAATGATTTCCGCGGCCATCGGCACCTCGCTTTGCTGTCTTTAGCAATTCTTTTATCACGGCTCGTCCCGTCGTTGCAAGGAAGCTGTGACCCTTTCCCCTTTTCGGTGTTTGTATAGCGTCGACGAATATTGAACAGGTCCTTATTGCAATGGTAGTATGGGAGAAACGACCTATAGGGAAGGTTAAATTTGAAGAGCAAGTACATCCTGGCGGCGCTCGTCCTCTGTTTCTTCGCCGGATCATTCCCGATTCACGCGGCGGATGATGAGGAATACGTTCCGACTTACGTATTGGGGAATCAATTGCTTATCATCAACGGCGGGCTCTTTCTTCCGCTTTTCTTCCAGGAATTGGGAGGAACGATCCACGACACCAATCTGTCGCTCGGCGGAGTCGGTTCGATACAGTGGGCGGCCCATCTCAGCAACAATATGACGCTCGGACTCGAAGGCGGCGGCATGTTCGCCTTCAGCCCGAACAACCGCAGTCTTTTCATGCTTCCGATCACCGCCCGCTACGCCTACAGTCTGAAGGCCTACCCCTTCGAATTTCCTCTTTCCATCTCCGGAGGTATAAATTTCACGCGTCTCGGCCATTCCTTCCAGATCCTGCCGATCGTCAAGCCGGGCGTGTCCGCCTACTGGAACTACAGCAGCGAATGGGCCTTCGGAATCAATTTCTTCTACTGGTGGGTGCCCAATGTCTATACCGGCCCCAACCCTCCGAAGGAGGAGAGCCGATTGGGAAATTTTCTCGAGATCAGCCTCTCGGCCATGTATCATTTCTAGCGAGGAGTCCTGAATCATGAATGAACATCTGCGGACATCGCGTCTACTCTTCATCCTGATCGCCGCGTTTCTGTCGATCGCCCTTTCCTGTTCGAACGACAACGTCGGCGTGTTCTACAGCCTCGAAAAGGAAGTCAAGGCCCAGGACAATTCCCTTCCCAATTCGGTCAGGACAAGCGGCGGCATGTTCAAATACGCCGCGCTGAACAGGTTTTACATAGGCACCGGATCGGTGTTCTACCGGGACTCGACGAGCGACACTTCCACCTGGATCAAGATAAAGAACCCGATCTCCGAAGGCATCGTGACCGGCCTCGCCCTCGTCGGAACGGACATCTTCGTCTCGGTGACCAACGGGGCGAGGCACGGTCTCTTCAAGCTCGACCCGGGCACGAACTACACCTCGTACGTCACGAGCGTCAATTATTTCTCCGCGAAGCAGGTTACCCGGCTGTTCAGTCTGAACGGCCTTCTATTCGTTCAAACCGGGACCGATCTCGACGACAATTACGAACTTTTCGTCTTCAACGGGACGCAGCTGATTTCGACCGGAATATCTTCGTACATCATCGTGGGCGGAGCCTGGGACGGTTCCGATTACTGGTTCATAAGCAGTGCGAACCATATTTTCAGGCATAATTCGTCGACCGGATGGGACACCACGACGAACCTCGTGGCCCCTGCGGAACTTTCCGGTCACTCGAAATTTTCCGATATCTTCGTCGATCCCGACGATTCGTCGACCATCTATATATGCAGCAGAAGCGGTTACATCTACCGGTCTACGAATTCAGGAGCCTCCTGGACCGTTTCCGATTCCCACGACTACGCTTTCTACTCGATCGGAAAAGTGAACGGGAAAATAATCCTGGGCGCCGGTAGTACGGGAATCGCGGAGCTCGGATCCGGAAACGACATCGACAGCATCAGCAATCCCGGTGGAAACTACGACGAGATCCCGGACCTCTACGATTCCACGGTGCTCCGCATCTTCGTCTTCGACAGGCTGGTCTTCGCGGCGACCGCGGCCAACGGAGTGTGGAGGGGGGACTACACCTCCTCCATGACGAGTCCGGTCTGGTCGCAGGAATGAAGGGGCGTCGGACTATTCGGAAACGTTTCCCGAGAACGTTCCCTCGGCCCGCTTGAGGGCGTTGAGCGCGTCGGCGCTCCGGATCGTGATGAGAGCCGGGATCCTGCTCCATCCTCCGGACGGGTCTTCCGCCCTCACGATCACCCCTCCTCCGCCCGTAAAACGGTTCTTTTCGATCTTTACCGTCGACGTCTCCCTGGGGATGACGAAAAACACCCCCTTCTGGCCTGTGAAGGCGAAACGGTTGGCTTCCGCGATGAGAGGCGAATTCCCCTTGAGCATGAAGCCCGACGAGGAAACCGTTCCCTTTCCGAGCGTCATGGAATTCTGCTTCCAGACGGAAGATGAATCCTGGAGAACGGCTGCGATGAAATCGCCCGAAGTTCCGCCCGAGAAAGCATTTCCAGAGAGTACGGCACTGCCGCCTTCGCAATGGAAGTGATAGAGGAAATCGTCGCTCGTGCCGGCCTCGAAGACCGTGTCGGTCACCAGTGCGGATCCGTTTTTCAGATAGAGTCCCGTGGCTCCGTACCGACCGGCCACGGAAAGATAGGATTTTTTAACGTCGATCGCGCCGGAAAACGCGGAAATTCCCGTGGAAATATAGGCTTTTTCCGCCAAATACAGCGAAAGCCTGTCGAAAAATGCGGTACCGCCGTCGCATTTCACGCCGAGGGATGCGAGACTCCCCTGGCCTGCGTGAATCTTGACGTCGGCAGCTTTCAGCATTGCTCCCAGGGAATGTATCCCCGTGGTCACCAGGCCCTCGCCGCAGGTGAGGGTGCTGTCATCGATCGAAGCTTCGGCGGGATGCTTCACCACGATCAGTGACGCCTGCTCGCAGCGGGCGAAGGAAAGGGTCGAACCCGTGATTTCCAGAGAGCCGCCTCGGGAGAGGATCAATTCCCCCTGCCCGAGATCTTCACTGGAGATGGAGGTTTTCGAGAGAAGAACCCTTCCTCCGTTCTGGACCAGGACCCGGTTTCTCCCCTCGAGCCGGACCGCACAATCCGTCAATTTGAGACTTCCGGTTTCGACGCGGATGAAACCGTCTCCGGCGCCGGCCGTTCCGGACACCACGATCGATTCTAGGGAGAGTTCACGATTCCCTGCGAGGATAGCGGGTGCGGTACCGGGGACGGCGAACGTGATGATCGACGCCTCTCCCGTTTTTCGCCAGGAGCTTTCCTCGAAACTTCCGACGACGACATAATCCTTGAAGGCCTCCAAGGTCGTATCGCAGGGATAGTTTCCTTTCGCGAGGAAAAGCGATGTCCTTCTGCTGTTCCGCAGAACCGACAACGCCTTCCGCAGGCTTTTCAGAGGAAAGCTCCTCGATCCTTCCTGATCGTCCTTGCCCGAAGGAGAAAGATAAACCACAGCCTTGTCGATCGTGAAAACGAGCGAGCTGACCGAAATACTTCGGTTTCCCACGGAATCCACGGTGACCGCATGTACGACGAACGATTTCATGGTACCTTCGGGCGCGACGGCTGAGATCGGTTTTTCATAGACGGAGAATGCTCGAGGTTTCAAGGTTTCGGGCGACGGATTGAGGGATGGAACTTCCCTGAAATCGTAGAGTATGGTGCCTTCGTTCGATTTCAGAGAGATGGTTCTGTCGACCACGTAGAAATGCTCGTTCATGGCTCCTTCGACGACCGGAGGGATGGGAGCGGTTCTGTCTATCGTGAAGGAAAAACTGCTGGATTTCGAACCTTCCGTTCCGGACGGAGGAAAAGCCTTGAGCTCCACGAAGTAGGAAACGGTTTCGCCGTCAGCTGCCGTGAATTCGAGGGTGTCGCGGAATAAGGGGGAGAACCGCGTGACCGGACGAGGGGGTATTCCGTTCGTGCCGATTTCGTAATGAACGACGCCGATTTTTTGCGTATTCTTCAGGACTACGGTCGTCGCGACTTTTTCGGGGGGAGTCGTATCGACGGTCGGCATTACGGTTTCGATGATCGTCGGTATGGAAAAAACGAAGGGCTTCCCTCTGAGGGATTGATAAACGAGCGTCCTTCCCCGCTCTTCGGTACAGGAAATCAGGAGGGGCCTTTCGTACAACCTCGGCTGTCCGTTCCGTTCTTCAGAGAAGAAAACCGCGTCGTCGCCCTGGTCCTTCCAGGAAAGGACGAGGACGTTCCCCGCTCGGACCGCATCGAATTCGACTTCGGTGAGGAGCCGTTCCGGATGGACCGCGATGTCGCTGACGAGGAGGGGTTCGCTGAAATTGCCGGCTTCGTCCACGGTGACAGCGGCGACGGCGAAGACGTCGAATGCCGTGGAACCGGCGGAGAGCGCGCCGCGGTACAGAGGCGACTTCGGGCCCGGATAAGGAGGGAGTTTTCCTCCGCCCGCGATTTCATAAAGGATCCGTCCCTCGTCGGAACTGAGCTCGAGTTCTTGCTGATCCGCGGCGAGCAGGCGGAATACCGGTTTAGCGGGACGTACTCGGTCCACTACGAAGACCAGGGGGCTGGAATTCGAAGTCGCATTGCCGGCTGGATCCCTCACCTCGTATGCGACCTCATAACGTACGGTTTCGTTCTCGACCGCCGGAAGACGTATGGGTTCCTCGTAGGCCCTGAGTTCGCCTGTAAGCTTCGCGGTTCCTCCGTCTGCCCACAGCCGGTAGAAGACCCTTTCCTCCTCCTTGCGCGGTTTTATAACCAGTTCGATGCCGTGGTTCACCACGGACTTTTGCGGCAGGCCGAAGAGTTCCGGATCTTCCGGCGGCAGACGGTCTACCGTGAAGCGAAAATCCGCTATCTCGCCCTTTTCCGGCGAATCCGCGTATCTTGAGAGAACCTTCACCCGATAGGGAATTTCCTTTCCGTCCTTTCCCCTGAACACGATCCGGTCCTTGATCTTGAGAGAGGAACCGTCAGGGACCGGAGGTTCGGTCCCGTCCTCGGTGAACGTGTAGAACAATTCCAGATCCCCGGGACGGTTGGCGAAGTCGAGGACGCAGTCGTCCTTGTAGAGTTTGCCTTCTTCGGTTCGGGGCAAAATTCCGGGAATTCTCGGAATCCGCCTGTCGGATACGTGGAGGAAGGGACCGGCGACCTCGCTCCTGTTCCCGAGGTCGTCCTCGGAATAGGCCTCGACTGAATATTCGATTCTCTTGCCGGAAGGAACGGGAAGCGCCACGGGAGCTTCGTAGGCGTGAAAATCCTCGTTGTCGAGGATGCCCTGGAGTATACCCGTCTCCCGAAGCCTTATAAAGCAGCGTTCCTTGGATCGGAGGTGAACGACGTCGTCCTGTATGAATACCTGGGGCGCTTCAGGTGCGACGCGGTGAAGCGAGAAGCGGAAGGTGTCGGGATGGACGGAGATGTTTCCTGCACGGTCAACGACTGCGACCCTGACCGCCACGTCGCGGGAATAGCCGTACGGCACCTGCAGGACGAAAATTCCGGTTGTTTCGGGCGATCCCGCGGTAGGCTCGTTCGGCTCCTTGCCGTCCCATGCGATCTCGTAGACCGCACGGAGGTCCGGATCGAGGTCCGCCGTCAGGAAGACGAAGCCGCCGGTGCGTTTTTCGCCCGATCGAACGCTCTTGACCCGAGGTTTCTCCGTGGAAAATCGAATTTTTTTCTCCGCCACCGGGCCCGCCTTCGAGGTTCCCAGGAAGGCGCGGGCCTTGACTACGAGATTCCCGCTTGTATCTTCAGGCAAGGAAAGGGCGACCGGGCCTTCGTAAAGGGGAGACTCGGAATCGGGTTCCCGCCCGTCCAGGGTGTAGCGGACCGCCGATCCGTTTGCCGCGGAGATGCGGAGTCGTCTTCCGTTCGAGATCGGCTCGTCTCCGTCGACGGCCATTTCCACCGGGCCGGGTACGCGGCCGTCGATGACGTAGAAGAACCTGTATTCGCCGTTCGTGCCTTCGTTGAGGGATTTGATGCGCAAGGGAATGGTGCGGACCGCTCCCCTCGTCGTTTCGAAACGGACTTCGCGTACCGCGGGGGCGTCGAATGCTTTCGGGGTTCGTTCCTCGACGCAGTACGAAAATTCTGCGCCGAATTTCGCGAGATCGGCCACGGAATCGGTCTCGAATACTCCGTCGGCGAGAAGGATAGCGTTGTCCGAGGATTGTTCGAATGTAACCTCGGTCCGGTCCGTGACTCCTTCTCCCGCACGCTTGGCAGCCAGCTTGAGCACCATCTTTCCGGCGCCGGGAATTTTTCGAGGGCCGTCATAGGGTTTCCCAGATTCGGGATCGGAACCGTCCAGGCTGAACCTGATCCAATCGTATCCTTCGTGGGCGATGAACAGGGTCTGCGGATTGAGGAAAACGCCGGGAACGGGGCTCAAAACCGAAAAATAACGTTCCCGCTTCTCGGCCGCTTCCGTTCTCAGACGATAGCGGAATACCGAGGCGGTGCTCCTGTTTCCCGCCTGATCTTCCGCATAGGCGCATATCTCGACGTTCCCGCCGTCCGGGCCGGCCTTCAACGCGATGGGAATGCCGTCCCAAAGAGTGAATCCTTTGTCCGGATCCAATCCTCGGGAATAATAGATCCGGCTTTCTTCCGCGTCGACGAATTTCAAGGATTGTTCCCCGGCATATTCCCCTTCGGGGAGCGAGACCTTCGGTGAACGAGGGCTTTTTTTGTCGATGAGGTAGACGAACTCTCGTTCCTCCCTGAGCAGATTCCCGTCGAGGGCCTGGGCAACGAGCGTGTATCGTCGCTCCTCGCCCTGCACGGCGCTCAGGAGGATCGGAACGCGATACCTGACGAAGGAGGAGGTCTTCGATTCCTTGAAGCGATATTGAAACGTCAAGGAGGCGTCGTTCGAACGGAATTCGAGCCTGACGTCGCTCCGGTACACTCCGGATTCCCGGGAAAGGTTGAAAATGCCTGAATCGTCGGCGAAACCGAGAAATGCCGCCGCAACGAGCAGGCCGATCGGCAACACCCGCCTTTTTCCCATCGCTCACGTTCCTTCGCGGAACGGTCAAGCACCGCCCGCTTTCTTCATGACATCGAATACTTCTTTCAACTCCGGGTCTTCGGAAAGGTAATACAGTTCGATTTCCTCATCCGTAAGCCCTATGAGCTCATGACTCATATAGTGAATCCAGGTGTCCTGGTCGGGAGAGTCCAGGACGTGTTTGCGGCAGTAGAAATCCGGCTGTATCGCATGGCTGGTCTTTTCGAAGGACCGGGTCTTGTAGTCGTGCACCGCCACCTTGATGTCCTCTCTCGGTATTCCCTTTTCCATGATGAGTTCCACGAGGTAGTTGACCGTGTTGCCCGAATCGAAGATGTCGTCCACGAGGAGGACTTTGTCGCCGTGTCGGAGATAGTCCGGATTGTAGGTCCAGCCGTCGACCATGACCTTCTGATGGGTGTGCACGTCCGTGTACGACCTCGCGACGACGGCGGCGTAGAAGACGGGCCGCGAGTTCCTTCTCACGGTCTTGAAGTATTCGCTTATGATGTTGCCGAGGTAGGCACCGCCGCGAAGGCTGACGTAGATTACGTCGGGAACGAACCCCGACCGGTGGATGCGATACGCGAGCTTGAGGGAATTGTTGCGAACTTGGTTGAAAGTCAGAAATTCTTTAGCCATGTTCCCCTACCGAGTCAGCGGAAGACGCCGACGCTCATCTTTACGCCGCCTCTCTCGAAAACAAAGTCGACTTTCTCGTTCGCCTTTTCGTTCAGGGCGAGATAGAAATCGGCCAGATTCGATACGGGCTTCCCGTTCATCGAAGTTATCACGTCCCCGCTTTTGATTCCCGCAAGGGCTCCGGGTGTGCGGGGTTCCACGGACTGGACTACTATGCCCTTGGTGGATGAGGATATCTCCATTTCCTTCCGAATTTCGTCGGTGAGAGGCACGACCGAAATGCCCGGCCAAAGATTGCGGCTCTGTTCGGAAATGCTCTGCTGGTTCTGTCTGCTCGTTATCATGACGTCGAGGTTCAGGTTCTTTCCCTGCCGGACGAGCTTGAACGCCGCTTTCTTTCCCACGGGAAGGTCTCCGACCATGAACACGAGCTCGTCGGAGGAAGAAATCCTCCTGCCGTTCAGTTCCACGATGAAGTCCCCGGGCAGTATTCCTCCGATGTCCGCGGGGGAGCCCTTGAAAAGATGGTAGACGAAGGCTCCTTTCGCGTCCTTCAGCGACAAGCTGTTCGCCATCTCCTGAGATATGCCGGAGATGCTCACGCCGAGCCAGCCGTACTGGACGGCTCCGTTCGTTATGAAATCGTCTATGGCCTTCTTCACGTTGTTGACGGGGATGGCGAATCCGAGCCCTATGCTCCCTCCCGTCGGGGATGTGATCCACGTGTTTATCCCGACCACCTCGCCCGCGAGATTCACGAGGGCACCGCCCGAATTCCCCTGATTGATGGATGCGTCGGTCTGGATGAAGTCGTTGATGTTGCCCTCGGGGCCGCCGCGTCTGCCGAGCGCGCTCACGATTCCCGCGGTGACCGTCGATTCGAGGCCGAAGGGATTCCCGACCGCGAGCACCCAGTCGCCGACGTGCAGCCCGTTGGAGTCGCCCAGTTCAGCCACGGGAAGATTCTCATCGCCGTTGAAGGAAACCAGGGCCAGATCCTTCCTCTCGTCCTTGCCTACGAGCTTGCCCTTGAACTCGCGCCTGTCGTGAAGCTGGACCGTTATCTCGGAGGCTTCGCCCACGACATGGTTGTTCGTGAGCACGTAATAGGTTTTTCCCGATTTCCGAACGATGACTCCGGAACCGAGTCCCTTGTTCCTGAACTCGCGGTCCTTGGGTTCCTTGCCGTCCGGCTGGCCGAAGAAGTAGTAGAACCACGGCAGGTTTTTGTTGTCGGCGGGGCCCTTTTTCTTGACCTCCACGACGTCTATCTCCACGACGACCGGAAGCACCTTATCGGCTACCGAGCGGAAGGAATTCTGCAGGCTCTGCAGCGTCTTGACGGTATCGAACGAGGCGTCCTGCGCCCGGGCGGAATCCGCGGGCTGGAGTTTGGTTGAACAGGAGAAGGACAGCAAGGCGAGCATGAATCCGAAAATCATGCCGAAAAGCACGAGGTTGAAAATGAAGAGTTTTTTGGATGTCAGAAATCGGCCCAAAACCATCGTACGGTCCCCCCGCTTGTTAAGTATAACTATATGCAAGAACAAGAGATTGTAAAGTGAGGCGTCGTTCGTTCACTCCCACGAGGTCAGCACCTCGGTTCTGTCCTTGAAAACGGCGATCGTGTGTTCGAAATGCGCTGAAAGGCTTCCATCCTCGGTTACTACCGTCCAGCCGTCGTCTAGGACCTCGATGCCGTCGCCGCCTTCGTTGATCATGGGTTCGATCGCGAGAACCATGCCTTCCTTTATGCGCGGATTCGGTCCGCGGCTCACGTAATTAGGGATCTGGGGATCTTCGTGTTGGGAGAAACCCACTCCGTGTCCGCAATATTCCCGTACGACTCCCAGTCCGTTCCCCTTGGCATGTTCGAACACCGCCTGCGAGATGTCGTTTATCCTGTTGCCGCAGACCGCCTTCGCGACGGCGCGTTCGAGGCATTCCCTCGTTATCCGCAGGAGGTGGTCGGCTCCGGGCGAAACGCTTCCGATCGGCATCGTGAAGGCGGCGTCGCTGTAGAATCCCTCGTACTCGAGGCCGCAATCGATGCTCAGAATGTCGCCACCTCGCAGTTTTCGTTTGTTGGGAATACCGTGGATGACCGTTTCGTTCACGGAGGCGCAGACCGCCGCCGGGTATCCTTGATAATCGAGGAAGGCCGGACGGGCCCCGAGTTTGTTCGCATGGTTCCTGATGAACGAATCGATGTCCTTGGTCGTAATTCCCTCTTGAACTACGGCCCTGACAGCCTTCAGGGTATCCGACAAGAGCGCACAGGAAGCGCGGATCTTTTCCATTTCGCTCGGCGTTTTAAGGCGTATCATAGGGCTGAAACTATAGCATGTTTAAGGGCGCCCTTCAAGTTTACGGAGGATTCTGATCGCTTCCGGATTCCTTTCATTTTCCACAAGCAGGGACCTGATCTCCTTTCGAGCTTCGTCGCTTCGTTTCAGCGCCGCCAGACAGAGCGCCGAGGAAAGGACGGACTTCTCGGCGAGGAGGGTGTTTTGTCTTCCCTGCTTCGTGAGCATTTCCTTCGTGCGCCTGAAGGACGACAGAGCTTCCGCGTAATTCGCCGTTTCGAAGGCGGCCAAGCCGCGATCGAAGGCCGCTTCCTTGGTATCGCGCAGCTTGTACGACAGATCGAAGGCCGCGAACGCGTTTCGGTAGTCCCGTGTTTCGTAAGCAGTTATCCCGCGATAGAAGGCGACCCAGGCGGAATCGTTCGACCGGGAGAGAATGTCCGCAATACCCGGCAGATCGTTGGTCCCTAGGAGAAGCCACGCGAGGATCTTCGGCACCTGGTCGTCCACCGGATACGTGTCGCGGAGAATCCAGAGTTCGCCTATGAAACGCGCCGGGGTGAGCCGGTCCCGCTGGGCGAGCAGGCGGACCGTCCGGGATGCGGCGGACGGAGGTTCCCGCCGTTCGAGCAGATCGAGGAGCTCCAAAGCCCTCCGGCGGTTCCCGACGGCGGTGTAGACCTTTGCCGCCGCGAGCGAGAGTTCTCCGCTTTCGGGGAAGCGGAAGCGTCCTTCCTCGAGGACCGATCTTTCGGACCATGCCTCCTTCCCGTGAAGGAGTGCCGCCGCGTTGAGATAGGACAGCAGGGACGCCCTAGGGTGTTCGGAACGGAGTTCGGCGTAGTTTCCCTCGGCTTCGGCGTGCTTGCCCGTCCTGATGCGGATATCCGCGAGGAGGAGCAGCTTCTCCGGGGTTTCCTCCCTCGACGGCCTGTAGAAGGCGAGGATTTTTTCCGCTTCGGAGTAGGATCCCGAGTCGTAGGCCGCGAGCGCGCATGCGAGCGGGAAAGAGTCCGCGAACGTGCGCTCCGAGAAAATTCTTCGAGCTTCAGCGAATGACCCGCGCTCGAGGAAGAGAAGTCCGGCGTCGAAGTAGAATCCGGCGGTTCCGGTGAGGTCGCCGGCACGGACGAAGGCCGCGGGATCCCTCGAAGCCGGAAGACCGGCGAGCGCCAGTTCGCCCTCGGCGTTTTCCCCGGGGACGATGTCGGCGCGAAGAAAGGCTTCTGCCTTCACTCCGGAGTTTTCACTGGATTTCAGGTAGGTTTCCGCCCAGCGGCCCGCTTTTCTTGCATCGCCGGCCTCGATGAAGAATACGACCGCGAGGGCGCGGAGGGTTTCGTTCCCGGGAAAGGCCTCGCAGGCTTGTTCGGCGAGACGAGCCGCGATTTCCCGTCTTCCGATACGGTCAGAAACGATTCGCGCCCGTTTCAGAATCCTGAGCCAGTCCCTTGCCTGGGCCGGAACCAGGTCGAATTCCATGAGCGCCCGCGCCGCTGCCTCGAAGTCCGATGCTGCTATCCTTCTATCGAGTGATTCGACGTATCGCTCCAGGGGCATAACGCGGGCGGAGGCGCGCAAATCGGAAAGGATGAAAAGGACGAGACCGGAGAAAACGACGAGACCGAGAAAAAGAATCAGGAAATGGAACGGTTTTATTTTCTCACGCTTCTTCATTTCCCAGCATTTTCCGGATTCCATCCAGCACTCCGTTGATGAAACGGTAGGAGTCCTCGGATCCGAAATCCTTGGATATGTCGATCGCCTCGTCTATCACCACGGATGGAGGAATGTCTTTCTGGAAGAGCAGGCAATAGACGCTCATGCGGAGAATGGCGAGATCGACCTTGGCGAGGCGTCTGAAATCCCAATTTTCCAGGCGTTTCCTGATCATGCCGTCGACCTCGTCGATTTTCTCGACGGTTCCGGTGATGAGCAGGCGTGCGAATGCGGAGGTGGCCTCGTCGAGACCTTCCCCCGCTTTGCCGTCATCGCTCCAGGAGAGACTCGTCAATTCTTCGAGGGGAGCGTCCGACATTTCCCACGAATAGAGAGCCTGAATGGCAAGTATTCTTCCTCGTCTTCTAGATCCCATGCATTACCAGGATAAATTCTGTTCGTATACGGTCACTTCCGCGTCTTTGCGGAGTTCCTGAATGAGCTCGTTCGCCGCGGTCTGAAAGGCCCTCTGCCGCTGCTGGGCAAGTACTACGTGCTTGATCCTCTCCCTCACGGTCATCGTCTCTCCGGGGAAGATGGGATCGTCCAGGCCGAGGAGCTTTGCGTCCCTGCGGTCGGTGATCTGAACGATGTGGAGCCCGACGTTCGACTGAATGATCCCGCTGATCTGGTTCAGGTTGAGCGCGAAAACCGCCTCGTAGAAACTCCTGCCCAGCAGCATTTGGCGCTGGGCGTCGTTCCGTACGAGATAGCCGAAGTCTCCGCCACGGTATTTCGATTTGGTGTCGTCCGAGTATTTGACGGCGACGTCCTTGAACGGGGTCGTCTTGAGCTCGCGCAGCGCGTCTTCGGCGCGTTTCTGCGCCTGGGCCCGTTCCGCCTCACCCAGTTTCCTCGTGTCGATGTAAATGTGATTGAACCTCACCATCTGAGGATTGATGAAGTCGGTAGCGTTCGCCCCGTAGAGGTCCTTGATCTGGGACTCCGTGGGATCGTCGATCTGAAAAAGGTTCCTCTTCTTTTCCTGGACGTATTTTTCCTGGACGAGCCGCTGCCTCATGTTGGTGATGAAATCGTCGAAGGACATGTCGAGCTGGTTCTGGATGGCCACGCGGAACTGAGCGTCGGTCATTTCCGGATTTATCGAATTTTTATACTGTTCGACGCTTGCGAAAACCTCCGCGTCGGACACCCTGAAATTGTCCCTCGCCGCCGCCTGGTTGATGAGGAGTTCGCCTACCTGCAGATCGAGCATTTTTTTTCGGTTCTCGAACGAGACCGGCTGCCGGGTTTGTTTTTCCACCAACTCGATCTGCTTTTTCAACTGTTTCTGCGTGATGACCTCGGGTTTGGTGAGTTTTACCCGAGCGACCGGCTGGTCTATAATCTGACCGAAAACCGATGCGCTCACGATGAACAGGAGAATCATCAAGCCCCAATATCTTTTCATTTTCATCCTTCCTGTGATTGTTATAGTCCCCAGTGTATCATAATCGCGAAAAAGCACCTATCCTTTCTTTCAACTTTTTTGCACCTTGAAGGTTCGTGTCCAAAGCGAGCCCCCTTTCCAGGTATTCCGCGGCGAGATCTCCCCGGCTCATGCCAAGATAGATCTCCGCTATTCGTTTCAGATAGAAAGCGGTCTCTTTTCTCGAGAAGTTGAACTCGACCAATTGAAAACACCGGGATAGCAGTTCGTTCGGGGAAAGGAGCGCTGGAAGTTTCTGAACAGCGAGCTTCCTCAGTCTACTGACCACCTCGTCGAAGAAATGCCTGAAATACGGCTTCTGATTTTCGAAATGAACGATCTTCGAAAGTAGATCGAAGGATTGCAGGTACAAGCCGCGCTTTTCGTATTCCTCCGCGAGAAGGAAGGCGCAATCCATGAAGTCTTCCCTGTCCATGAAACGATCGAGACTGAACTCCGGCCGGAGCAGCAACGTCTCGTAGAGTTCGAGAGCGTCGGTTTCACGGTCATGGAGGAGATCGAAGAAAATGAGTTTCGCCTGAAGAAGATTGTCGTATTTGTTCTCCTTGAGAAACGCACGATAATCGAATTCGTCGGGATTCGAAAGGATCCTGAACCTGCGGTCGTATTCCCGTCGCTTTTCCGGATCGCTCAGTACCTGATATGCGTTGAGAAGATGTCGAAGCGTTTCGCCGCCGTCGGAGGAATCGCCGTTCGCGAGATCGGGATGATATTCCTTTACTTTTTTCCTGAAGGATTTCTTTATATCCTCGACCGAACACGAAGGCTCGATTTCGAGAATGGCGTAGTAACTTTTCAAGTTCTGCCGGTCCTCGGTTTTTCTGGAGTACTATACGGAATTCGGACGCTTTCTGTCAATTTGAGATGGAAAGGCGCCTTCCGACGGCCTCGGCGTGCTCCTTCGACGTGAGAACGTCGGAATATTTTAGATACATGCCTTCGTGCTCCATGGCCTTCATCAGTTTTCCGAGAGCACGATTCGCGGATACGGGGTGCTTCGATACGAATGCGAAACACCGTTTCCCCGTAGCCGTTCCGGAATTAGCGAGGAACTGAGGAATCCTTTCCGAGATTTTCCCCCGGAAAAACGAAAGCGATTCGGTGCCGAAGGCGAGGTAATCGTAGATCGAAATCCTCGTTTGCGGATCGACGAACGCGTCCACGATGTCTACGTGATGCCCTTGGGCCTCGATTCCTCTGGCCAACCCCCGGCTGATTTCCTTCAGTCCGGCCTTGTTGCGTTCCGCGAAAAAAACGATTCCCACCCGCATTGAAGCCTCCGAAATGCTATGCATGCTTGAAGATCGAATCGATGTCTTGTTCCTTCACGACGAGGACCGAACAACGGGCGTTGAGGAGCACCTCGCGATGCGCTTCCGATATGATGTCGCGTTCCTTCCGTTCGCGTTCCCACCCTCCCAGAAGGATGAGATCGATATCCCTGCTTTCGGACTCTCTCAGGATCTCCGTGTAGATCGCTCCCTTGCGCAGGACGGTCTCTACCTTAACACCCTTCTGTCCCGCGAGGTCCCTGACGTAGGTGAGATACCGGTCGCCGTTGGCCAGAAGGTTCTTCTCGTAATCCATCCTTTCGTCCTCGACGAAAATCTTGGTTATGACGAGTTCCTGGAGAGTCGCGGTGTCTACCACATAGACTACCGTGAGCGAGCAATGGTACTGCTTGGCCAGCACGATCGCGTACTTGGCGGCGTTTATCGACGCGTCCGAACCGCTGATCGCCACCAGGATTTTCTGAATGAGAGGCTTCATTTCCGGCCCTCCAGCTTGGTTTTCAGAATCTTTTGAATGAAGAATATCTCGCGTTCCCTCTCCTCGAGAACGCCGTCTATGTAGGTGACGGTGCCCGCGGTCTCGGGAATGACCATTTTTTCCAGGGCGTTCACCCTTCGCTGTGTTTTCCTGACTTCCTTCGCGAGCCGCCAGACCATGGTCCGTATGCTCGCGAGTTCGGCGATGATGGAAAGATAAGCGAGGAAGTCCTTCATGGTCTCGTCGCATGCGGCGAAGGTGTGATGGAACGAATACTGGAGGGAAAGCCTCGGCGTCTTGAGTTCGAGGGTGGGAAGGTTCATTCCGGCGATACGGAGGTGCCTTTCGCGAAGGGAGAAATCGTAGCGGATTCCGGAAGCGACCTCGACCGCGGTTTCCCTGCCGATGTTGAGGAGCATCTTTCTGAGGGAGGAATAGGAGGATTTCATGTTCTTGTCGAGGTCCTCCTCCAGGAGCTTTACCCGTTCGACCATCCTCATGAGTTCCATGACGAGAATGTCCCTCTTCTGCACCAGAAGCTCGTAGCCTTCCTTCGCGACCGTGAGCTGTTCCTTGCATTTGATGAGGTTGGATTTCGTCGGCGGAAGGTTGAGTCTGGACATGCCTTATCGCGCCCCCTCTTCGACCTTGGGATAGTATTTCTCTATGAGTTCGGTCTTGATGCGGTAGAGTTCGTCCTTGGGCAGCTCGACGAGGATCTTCCATCCGATGTCGAGGGTCTGTTCGATGGAACGGTTTTCCGTCTCCTCCTGCGCCATGAACTCGCGTTCGAGCCGCTCGCCGAACGCGAGATACTTCTTGTCGAGGGGGGAGAGCTCCTCCTCGCCGATGATGGCCGCGAGGTTGCGGACGGTCTTCACGCGGGAATACCCCGCGAAGAGCTGGGAGGCGAGGTCCTTGTGATCCTCCCGGGTCATTCCCTTGCCGATGCCGTCCTTCATGAGCCTGGAGAGCGAGGGCAGTCCCGCCACCGGTGGATAGATTCCCTTCTGGAAAAGTTCCCTCTCGAGGACGATTTGGCCCTCGGTAATGTACCCGGTGAGGTCCGGAATAGGGTGGCTGATGTCGTCGTTCGGCATGGTGAGGATCGGGATCTGGGTGATCGAGCCTTCGGCGCCCCTCACCTTCCCGGCACGCTCGTAGAGGGCCGCGAGGTCCGAATACAGATAGCCTGGATAGCCTTTCCGGGACGGAATCTCCCCTCTTATCGAGGAAACTTCGCGGAGCGCCTCGCAGTAGTTCGTCATGTCGGTGAGGATGACGAGGACGTGCATCCCCTTTTCGAAGGCGAGATATTCGGCCGCGGTCAAGGCGCAACGGGGCGTGATGAGGCGTTCTATCGAGGGCGAGTCCGCGAGGGACAGGAACATGACCACGCGGCTCAGAGCGCCGCTCTCCTCGAAGGACTGGATGAAGAACCTCGCGACGTCGTACTTGACGCCCATCGCGGCGAAAACCATGACGAACGATTCGTTCTCACCGAGGAGCTTAGCCTGTCTTATGATCTGAGCCGCGAGCCGGTTGTGGGGAAGGCCCGATCCGGAGAAGATGGGGAGTTTCTGGCCGCGAATGAGGGTGTTCAAGCCGTCGATGGAGGAAATCCCCGTCTGGATGAAGTCGCGTGGATAAACCCTGGCGAAGGGGTTTATGGGCTCTCCGTTCACGTCGAGGTAGGTTGAGGAGAACGGCGGCGAAAATCCGTCGATCGGCCTGCCGAGACCGTCGTAGATCCTTCCCAGCATGTCCTCCGACACGAGCATCTCCATGGGTTTGCCGAGAAATTCGACCGAAGTGTCGTCCACCGAAACACCCGTAGTCGGTCCGAAGACCTGAACCGCCACGTTCTTCTCGGACACTTCGAGTATTCTTCCTGTTTTTTTCTCGCCGAACCGGTCCCTGATGGCGACGATCTCGCCGAGCCCGACGTTCTCCTCCCTCCGAAGGATGATGATAGGCCCTTCCACCGCGGAGAGTCCGTGAAATTCGAGGCCTCTCATGATCGGTACTCCTTTTCCAGCCGTTCGAGTTCTTCGTTCATCAGGGTTTCGATTTCCTGAATCCCCGTCATGTCTTCGTTCCGCACCTGGGACTTTATTCTCACTATTCTTTCTACGCAGCGAAGCTCTCGCACCTTTATGAGAGGGGCGCCCGATTTGACGATGTCGAGGGAGCGATGGTAGAACTCCATGACGAGCCTGAGGATCGCCACCTGTTTTTCTGGAACCGAGTACATGTCCACGTCGTCGAAGGCGTTCTGTTGGAGAAACCCGTTCTTGATCATGTCGGAACAGAGAAGGACGAGACGCTGGGTGTCCGGCAGGGCGTCGGGGCCGATGAGCTTGACGATCTGGGCGAGCCTTTGTTCCCGTTTAAGGAGTTCCATGGCGTCGGCACGCGTCTTCTTCCAGGCCGGATTCACGCGTTCCCACCAATCCTTGAGTTCCTCGGCGTACTCGCTGTAGGAATCGATCCAGGAAATCGCCGGATAGTGCCTCGCGTTGGCGAGATCCCGGTCGAGGGCCCAGAAACAGCGGATGAACCGCTTCGTATGCTGGGTGACCGGCTCCGAGAAGTCGCCGCCGGGAGGAGAGACCGCGCCTATGATGGAGATGGACCCTATCGTTCCCTCCATAGTCGTCACGCGCCCGCCCCGCTCGTAAAATTCGGCGAGCCGGGTCGGGAGGTAGGCGGGAAAACCTTCCTCGGCTGGCATCTCTTCGAGACGGCCGGAAAGCTCGCGGAGAGCCTCCGCCCAGCGCGAAGTGGAATCCGCCATTATGGCCACGCCGAATCCCATGTCGCGGTAGTATTCCGCGAGGGTGACTCCCGTATAGATCGAGACCTCGCGGGCCGCCACCGGCATGTTCGAGGTGTTGGCTATGAGAATGGTGCGTTCCATGATCGAACGCCCGGTCCTGGGATCCACGATTTCGGGAAATTCCCTGAGCACGTCGGTCATTTCGTTCCCGCGCTCGCCGCATCCGATGTAGATGATGATGTCCGCGTCGCACCACTTGGCCACTGCGTGCTGGGTCATGGTCTTGCCAGTCCCGAAGCCGCCGGGGATGGCCGCCGTTCCTCCCTTTGAAATGGGGAAAAAGAGGTCTATTACCCGCTGCCCCGTGAGGAGAGGTTCGCTCATGCCGAGCTTCCCCTTGAAAGGCCTCGGTTTCCGGACCGGCCAGGAATGCGTGAGACTCACGTCGATCCCGCCCTTGGTCCGGGCGACGACCTCGCTTATCGCGTAGTCCCCCTCGGCCGCGACGAACGCGAGTTCGTGCTCGCCGGCGAGAGTCGGCGGCGCGATTATCTTGTGAACGAGGAGGTCGGTCTCCTTCACGGTCCCGAGCAGCGTCCCCGAGGAGACCTTGTCCCCGGTCTTCACCTTGGGAACGAAACGCCATTTCTTCGTCTCGTCGAGAGGAGGAGCCTTGACGCCCGGCTTGAGCCCGCTGCCGGAAAGCCCGAAGAGTTCGCGGAGAGGCCGCTGGATGCCGTCGTAGATCTGTCCGATGAGCCCCGGTCCCAATTGGACGGAAAGAGGGATTCCGGAGGAGTAGATGCTCTCCCCCACCCTCATTCCCGTATTGTCCTCGTAGATCTGAATCGTGGCGATCTTCCCGTTCATCTTGATGATTTCGCCTATGAGCCGTTTCTCTCCGGCCTCCACGACGTCGTAGAGACCGCAGGAATCGAGGCCCGAGGCTTTGATGATGGGACCGTTTATCTGAAGAATTCTTCCTTCAATCATGTTCAGCGTTTTCCTTAAAAAGGGCCTCGAAAATTTCCTTCCGGTAATATTCTCTGAGCTCTTCGGTTATCTCGTCCAGGGTCATCCGGTAGGTGAATCCGCCGTTCTCCGCCCGAAGGACTACTCCCTTCGGTCCCGAGGTTTCCTTCCATGCGAGTACCCGATTCTCGTCGATGCCTTCACGTACGATGCGTTTGGCGGCCTCGAGAGAAATACCCGAGAAATCCACCGACAGCTTTCCTTCTCCGAGGAGGACCGCACCCGCACGCAGCTTTCTCTTGAAGACCGACTCCGCCTCCGTTTCGTCGATTCTCTCCGCAAAGTCGGCGAGGCATTCCTCGAATTTTTCCGTGAAGAAATTCTGCCGAATTCTCCGTTTCTCGAGGGGAAGCGCGGCCATCGTTTCCTTTTCCAGGTACGATGCGCGGGTCGTGTACTCCTTATCGATTTCCGCGAGGTCCTCGGCGGTCTTTCGATCCCATTCGTCGCGGATTCCGTTCGCCTGCTTTTCCGCGTTCTTTACGATACGTTCAGCCTTCTTGCGCGCGTCTTCGAGAATTTCTTTCTTCAAATTCTCACTGTTTCTGACTTCTTCCATTCTTTCACCAAAAGCCTATACGTTGATGCCGACCGCCTCGCGGATCGAATCGACCAGGGTCTTCTTGCCGGGAATTCTTCCCTGCAAGCCGGGGATTTCCACGATGAGGGGGAAGGAACCCGACATGTTCCATTCGACGACCACGTCATCCAGGGTGGAAGAAATCTCTTCCGTGAGGATGAGAACCTTGAGGTCAGGAAGCGAGGTGGCGTAACGGAAGGCCGACATGGCCTCCTCACGCGTCACCGCGACCTTCCCCTGGATTCCTATGAGACCGAAGCCCAGGACGATTTCTTCTTCAGCGACGACGAAAAATTCCACGATCGATCCGTCACATGAAAAGGATGAGCAGCGCTACGAGGAAGCCCCAAAGGCAGATACCTTCGGCAAGACCGATGAATGGAAGGGCCTTTCCCGAGAGTTCGGGATTCTCGCTCATGGCTCCCATGGCCGCTGCCCCGATCTGTCCTACCGCGATGCCGCCTCCGATACAGGCGAGACCTACAGCGATCGCCGCCGATATCCACTTCCAGTACGTGTGTGCCTCCTGGGCGGCTGCCGCACCCTGGGCGAAGACGGACACGGTGCAGGCGAAAAGCAGGATCGTGGAGAGATACAGGATTTTTTTCTTCATATGCGACTCCTTCGATGTACATCACCCCAAAGGTTTGGGAAAATGAAACGGTTTGAATTCCACGCCGGATTCCGTGAAAAACTTGGAAAAGAACTCGTAATACTGGAGCCTGATCACCTGGATGGAGACAATCAGGCCTTCGAGTACGATGATGAGCAGATTTCCGAACAAAATGATGACGATCTGGAAAAAGGCGCCCCCGGGGGCGTGAGACACGAGTTCGGCCATCTGGAAGACGATGAGGCTGAGCACCGCGTGCGAGAGGGCGAAGGCACCGACGCGGAGGAAACTCACCGAGTTGGAGAAGTAATACGAAACGGATTCCATGATTTCGACGAGGCCTTCCATGACGAAGGTCAGGCCTCCTTCGGGGAATAACGGCCTCTCGCCGACGGCGAGACGGTAGATGGGTTCGCCCCAGAAAAGCAGGACGAGCGGGAGCGACAGGAAAAACACGTCGATGTATCCGAATTTGCCGCCGGCGAGGAGCCGGATCCCGAGCGCGACGCTGTACCAGAAGAAGAAGGCTCCGACGAGGCCGGTCTTCGAGAAGATCGCCCGGCGGAAGTCGCGCAGTCTGAACCTGTTGTAGAGGTTTATGACGAGTCCTACCGAATTGATCACGACGCCGACCGCGATGGTGAAGCCGAAAAACATGAACAGCTTATCCATGCCTCCGGACGGGAGGATCGAGATGAACCTGTCCCTCGGCGTACCGAAGAGACCGGTAGCGGCACGGACGATCGGAACGAGAACCTCTTCGTTCGCGAAGAACGAGCCGTAGAGAAAACCGGTGGTCATGGAGGCGATGCCGACCGTCTTGAAGACGAGGGCGTACTTGTTCCAACTCCTGAAGGCCGGAATCTTGTCTTTTGCGAGGAGTATTCCCACGATCAGACCGACGCTGCCCTGCCCAACGTCCCCGAACATGATCGCGAACAGGAGGATGAAGAAGAAGGCCACGACGGGAGTCGGATCTATGGTGCCGTACAGAGGGGCTCCGTAGGAGAACACTATCCCGGAAAAGGAGGAGACGAATTTGCCGTGTTTCAGTCTCACGGGCACTTTCTCCTTTCCCTGCCTCACGTCGTCGACTTCCGAGACCTCGTAGGTTCGTATAGCGATCCTGCGATCAGTGAGGGCATCCAGGTCCTGGATAGTGCGGGGGATGTTTCCGGCCGGCATCCATCCTCGGAGACGATATGCGGAATCCGTAGATTCTATGTGATCCTTCAGCTCCTCCACCAAGCTGCCGATGGTGAAGATCCTTGCGAGTTCGGAAATTCTCCTTCCAACCGACGAGCTGAGTCGATGTTTTTCCTCCTCTATGCCGGCGAGGGCTGCGCGTGCCTCCCCCAGGTCCTTTTCGAGCGATTCGAACACTTCGGCAGGAAGATCTTTCGCTTCCTCGGGGATTTGGAGTTCCTTGAAATTCATGCGTTTCAACTCGGTATCGAGGGCGAAACGACCCTTTTTCGTCGAAATAGCTATGATTCTGCCTGCGGATTCCAGATCGATCACGACCGCCCTGTTTTCGAGGACTGTCTTGAGTTCGCCGATCCTGTCGTAGGCGATCGAACCGTACCGGAACGAGAGGTAGGTCACCGCTTCGAGGTCCTTGAGGGGAAGGTTGAGTTTTCGAAAGACCCCTACCTCGTCCAGAATGGTATCGATTCTCAGTTTTTTCTCCACCGCTTCCTTTTCGCGTTCCAGGAGAGTCTTCAATCCGGCCAGAAACCGTTCGGCCTCCTCATAATCCTCCGATTTGGGGATGCGTTCGTTTTCCAGGGTGAAACCGGTCGGGGGGAGGCCGAGAAAGACCGAGGCGTCCTGGAGACGTTTTTCGAGTTCGAGGCATCGCTTGTGCGTATCGGACAGGTCCTTTCTCACGCTGTCCGTCACCTGCAGGCATCCGGTCTTCCCAAGATACTCGATGACGACGTCGATGTCCCGGCTGTATATGAGGAATTCCAGTTTCTTCATCCCTTCGGTGAGCATTATTCCTCCACTCCCAGCAATTCGGCGAGTTCGGAAGCCGGAACGTTCATCCTTATGCCTTCCGAAACGGTTTTCATGAATCTTATCTCCATCGTCTTCAAACGGAAAAATGCGTAGATCGAGGCGAGCGTGAACGGATTGTTGTGGAACGTGAGCGAATATTTCCGCGTCAGATAATTCATGACCCGGGTTTCCGCCTCGGGCGGACTCAGTTTCCCGTCCTGCTGACGGCCGAGCACCCACCCGTATTTCCAGTTCGACCAGAGTTCAGGATTGTCGAGCGAAAAGGAATAGAACTGCTCGACCAGTTTTTCGATGTTATCGTATCCCAGGGTGAAAAGGAGCGCTTTCGTTTCTTCGAAGGAATACCCGTAATACCACCGAAGCCGAAGGGCCCAAACGAGATTGTTGAGGATGGTTTCCTTTTTGAAAAGCGGCTCGATGAGGAGCTTTTCCCTCGAAGGCAGGGATCTCACGTTTTCGGCTATGCTCTTGTTGAATTCCTCGTCCAAATACAGTTCTATTTCGAATACCGAACCGTTCGCTATCTTTTCCGCGAGTCGGCTGTACGGTGATTTCGCGAGATAGCCGGGAAAGCCTTCGAAGGCAGCGGGAATGGATTTGTACTTTCCGATATCCCAAAGTTCCACGTCCCGGACCGAGGATCCCTTCATACGGACGAGCGTCTTGAGATTCCTGTACTCGTATTCCTTCACGACTTGAACGAGCAGGGGGTGAGGCTCCGGCGACAAGGAAAGCAATCCGAGAAGCAGGCCCAGATTTTTCTTCTCGAATCGGACTTGTAGCACGTTCACGAGATTTCTGTCCGCGACAGCATTTTCTTCGGATGGAAAAAGCGCTTTGGCGAGTTCGCTCAAACTGCTCAATCTGGACAGTGAAAGCAGTCGTTCGTCGAATTTGCTTTTCGCGTAGATACCGTGCATTTTTCCATGCAGAAACGCATGGTTCGATACCCGGCTCATAGACCCTTCAGGAGCTCCCGCAGCTTTTCGAAGGCGAGTTCGCCGTTTACGCGCATCGTTCGGATCCGGCTCCGGTAGTCTTCGATCTCCTTCGTTTTTTTCTTCTCTAGGTCTGCTTTGAAGGACTCTATTTTCCGGTCGCGCTCCTTGGTCCCGTCTTCGATGCAGCGGTTGTATTCCTTCTGTTTTTCCTGTCTCACGCGGGACAGCAGGGAGTCCGATTTTTTCTGGGCCTCGTCGACCAGGTTCTTGGCCGCCTGCTCGGTTTCCAGCAAATCCTTGAGAAGATCAGTATCGTTCATTTTATACGTTCCTGAGCATGTTTTCATAATGGCGGACGACCGCGTTCGCCTTTTCCGGTGATTCAACCTTCAGGATCTGCTGATAGAATTCGGAGAACTCCAGGAGGCCGGCGATTCTTTTCAGGGTCCGAAGGTGGAGTTCGGAATCGCTCTTCGAGCTGAGAAGAAGAATGACGAGGAAAACGGGCTCCCCGTCAAGAGAATCGTAATCGATCCCTTTGCGGGATATGCCGATCGCGCCGCAGATGCCTTCCACGGCGTCGGTTTTCCCGTGAGGAAGCGCGATGCCTGTCTTGATTCCCGTGGACATCTTGGACTCACGTTCCTGTATGGAACCGATGATCTCGTTCCTTCCCGAGAGTCCGCTGTTCCTTACGAGATAGTCTACGAGTTCCTCGAAAACCTCGTCCTTATCCTCCGCCTCGAGGTCTATCTTTATCCTCGAAGCGGTGAAGATATCCTGCAGCAGCATGTTTCCCCCTTGAACGGGTGGATTACCACCGCCCACTCGGAAACGGCGTTCCGCATCGGGTATCGCTCGGAAAGCCGCCTGTGTTCGTTACCATCGACGAGTCATTTCCCGGATTGCTGAGGTGCAGCTCCGGGCTGAGGTACGGCGTTAGGAGCGGGTACGACCGGAGCCGGAGCCTCGTTCTTGGCTTCGGGTTTCCACCAGTCGATCGATTTTTCCTTCGCGGAATCCTGACGGTTGGCGGCTCCGATGACGTCGTCCGTCTCGGGAGTCCTGTTCACCCAGGCGAGCCCGAGCGAGGCGACGATGAAAACGACTCCCAACACGGAGGTGATCTTCGTGAGGATGTTTCCGGACCTGCTTCCGAACGGGGTGGAGCTTCCGCCGCCGAAAATGCCTCCCAGGCCCTCTCCCTGCTCGTCTTGGATGAGGACGAAAATCATGAGAAGAAACGCGGTGATGACGAATATCACCAGTAAAATGACGCTTACAATGACCATCTATCTTTCCCCTGTTCCTATATGTTCTAGAACATCGCGATCGGCACGAAGGTCTCCGGTTTGAGCGCAGCGCCGCCCACCAGGGCCCCGTCGATATTCGGCATGTTCATGAGACTCTTGGCGTTCTCCGGCTTAACGGAACCGCCGTATTGGATCAGCATCGCTTCCGCCGCCGAGGAGGAATACAGCCTGCCGAGCACCCTGCGGATCACGGCGTGGATTGCGTCCGCGTCCTCCGGCGTCGCGTTTTTCCCCGTTCCTATGGCCCATACGGGTTCGTACGCGATCGTGACGCGCTTGAGGTCCGATTCCTGAATTCCGGCGAGACCCTTGGTCACCTGTTCCGTGACTACGGACTCCGCCTTCCCCCCTTCCCTTTCGGCGAGCGTTTCCCCGACGCAGAGGATCACGTCGATTCCGTGTTTCAACGCGAGTTTCACCTTCTCGTTGATGAACGCGTCCTTCTCTCCGTAGATGCTTCTGCGCTCGGAATGCCCGAGGATGACTGCGGAGACCCCGAGGTCTTTCAGCATGAGAACGGAAACCTCCCCGGTGTGCGCTCCCTGTTCGGCATTCGACATATTCTGAGCGCCCAGGAGGATGTTCGTGCCTCTGACGACCTCCGAAACCGCCTGAATCGCGGTGAAAGGAGGAGCGATCAGCAGTTTGTGTTTGCAGGACTTGAGTTCCTTCACGAGCGCCTGGGCAAGAGAAACCGCCTCGGATGCGGTCTTGTGCATCTTCCAATTGCCGGCAATGTACTTCGTTCGCATGTCGTTCACCTCGGATATGTTTCCCGCTCCGCCGAGCGGAAGTCGCTATTTTTGTTGGAGCACGGCTATCCCGGGGAGGATCTTCCCCTCGAGAAATTCCAGGGATGCGCCGCCTCCGGTGGAAACGTGATCGATCTTGTCGGCAAGGCCGAATTTGTTGATGGCGGCGACCGAGTCCCCTCCTCCGACGACCGTCGTACCTGCGCAGTCGGCGACCATCCTGGCGACTTCCTGAGTCCCCTTCGCGAAGGCGTCGAACTCGAAGACGCCGAGCGGTCCGTTCCACACGACCGATTTGGCGTCCTTAACCTTGTCCCTGATGAGGGCGAGCGTCTTCGGGCCCACGTCCATGCCGAGTTTGTCCTGCGGGATATCCGTGGAGTCCAGGGCTTCCGCCTTCGCCTTGTCTGAAAATTCCGCCGCGAGAACGTGATCGACCGGAAGAATAACCGTCACGTTCTTCTCCTTCGCCGCGGCGAGGAGTTTCCTGGCGGTTTCGATAAAATCGTCCTCGACGAGACTCTTGCCGATCGTATGCCCCTGGGCCTTGAGAAAGGTATAGGCCATGCCGCCGCCGATCACCAATGTCGTACTGTTCTTGAGCAGGGATTCGAGGACAGCTATCTTCGAAGAAACCTTCGCTCCTCCGATGATCGCGACGAACGGCTTCTCCGGATTCCTGAGAAGCGGCTCGAGATATTTCACTTCCTTCTCCATGAGGAAGCCTCCCACGGCGGGAAGGAATTTCGCTATGTCCGCGGTCGATGCATGGGCCCGATGGGCGGTTCCGAACGCGTCGTTCACGTAGACGTCGCCGTAGGCCGCGAGCTGTTTTGCCAGCGCTTCACGGACGGAGTCCTCCTTGGAGGTCTCCTCCTTGTGGAAGCGGGTGTTCTCGAGCATGAGGACGTCCCCGTCCGAAAGGCCTTTGACCGCGGCCTCGGTCTCCGCCCCGACGCACGACGGGGCGAATTTGACCGGCTTCCCGAGGAGCTTCTCGAGGTGCCTTGCCACGGGCGACAGCTTGTGCTTGCCCTCGATATAGGCCTTCTCGTCGAATGGTTTTCCGTCCTTTGCCGCCTTTTCCTTGGCCTTCTCCATGTCTTTCTTGGGGTCGCCGAGGTGCGACATGAGAACGAGACTTTTCGCCCCTTGATCGAGAAGATAACGGATGGTCGGAAGGGCGGCCCGGATTCGGGTGTCGTCCTGAACGACGCCATCCTTCATCGGGACGTTGAAATCGACCCTCATCAGGATCCTCTTTCCGCGAATCTCGATGTCTTTAACGGTCTTTATCATGTTCCCTTCCTCCCGTCCGCCCTGCGGCTACTTCTTGCTCGCCATATAGCGAAGCAGGTCGACGACCCTCGACGAGTATCCCCACTCGTTGTCGTACCAGGAGACGATCTTGAAGAAGCGTTTTTCGCCCTTGAGGTTGTTCTGGAGTGTCGCGAGCGAATCGTAAATGGAGCTCCGGGTGTCGTGGATGAAATCGGAGGAAACGACTTCCTCGTTCGCGTACCCGAGAATGCCCTTGAGGTAGGTCTCGGAGGCCTTCTTGAGCAATCCGTCGATCTCTTCGATCGACGTGTCGCGGCTCGCTCGGAAGGTCAGGTCGACGACGGAAACGTCGGGAGTCGGAATCCTGAAGGACATACCGGTGAGCTTTCCCTTGATCTGCGGAAGCACCTCGCCGACTGCCTTCGCGGCGCCGGTGGTGGAGGGAATGATGTTGACCGCGGCCGCTCGTCCGCCTCTCCAATCCTTCTTGGAAGGCCCGTCGACCGTCTTCTGCGTTGCGGTATAGGAATGGATGGTGGTCATGAGGCCGGTCTCGATGCCGATGTTCTCCTTGAGAAGGACGAACACGACGGGAGCGAGGCAGTTCGTCGTGCAGCTCGCGTTGGAAACGATGTCGTGCTTGGAGGGATCGTATTCGGTGTGGTTGACGCCCATGAGAAGGGTCTTGAGGTCGCCTTTCGCGGGCGCGGAAATGATGACTTTCTTTGCTCCGGCCTTGAGGTGCCCTTCGGCTTTTTCCTTTTCGGTGAAAAGTCCGGTGGACTCGATGACGAATTCGATTCCAAGATCCTTCCAGGGAAGCTCTTCCAGACTCTTCTTCGCTCCCACGCACTTGATCTTGTGTCCGTCGACGACGAGGATGTCGTCTTCCGCGAGGGACGGATCGCTTTTTTCCGAGCCCACCGCGGCTTTGAGCCTGCCGTGGATCGAGTCGTATTTGAGCTGATAGGCGAAGTACGAAGCGTCGGTGCTTACGTCGACGACCGCGACTACGTCGATTTCCTTGCCGAGAAGTCCCTGTTCGACCATGGACTGGAAAACGAGTCTTCCGATTCTGCCAAAACCATTAATGGCGACTTTCATCATATCCCCCTGACTACAAAAGTTTACAATCCGAAACTATAAGGAAAAGGCCCGAACGTGTCAATTCGATCAAACCTTCTCGAATCGGCGTTCATCTTATCCTCAAAATTCTTTTATAGAGAGGAACGTCGGGAGCCTCCCGCTCCGGAACGGATTTCTTCCCCTCGGGTTTCGCCGCGATGACCGTGTCGCCCGGATTCAGCCGGTCGAAAAATCCGGTTTTTTCGACCGTGCCCTCGGAAACGAGATCGTCCACCGAGGTGACAACGACCGTGCCGAGCACGTCCTCGGGCTTGTAGACGAATTCGATCGAGTCGAATTTCAAGGAAATTTTCTTCGATGACACGATCTCGAGCTTGTCGCCTTTCTTTATACCGTCCACGATCCCGAGGCTCACGATCCCCCGTTCGAATTGCCGCTTGAGCAGCTCCCCCCGAAAGGGGAATTTGCCGGCAGCCGAGGCCGTGAGCTGGACGAGAGCGTTCTGAACCTTGTCGTTTCCCGTCCTGAAGACCTGGAAGGAATCGATTTTTGCCCCCGTCCTCGAAAGATAGAGATCGGCCTTCGCGACGAATTCCCGTTCCGTTTCCGAAAATGACAGCATGAAGAAGTAGTCGCTCTTCCGCTGCCGAGCCTCCTGAAAAGCCTGGCTGAATCCTGTCACCGCTACGGGATCCGCGGCGAGAGAGAACTTGGGGGAACCGACGAGGAGGTCCGAGAAGAAGCGAGAAAGGTAGGTGCCGGCCTCCTCGTGGACGAGGAGGGATTTTCCCGGGTCGTGGAACACCGCAAGCGAGAATTTCTCCTTCCTCACCGCGAATTGGTCGATTTTCCACATCCTCGACACACGGTCCTCCAGGAGGCTTTGTCCGGTTTCGATCCGTTCGAGGACGTCCCGATCCGCGATCTTCTGATCCTTGAGGAAGACCAGAGCCTGGAGGGCCCGCGCTTCGAATCCGAGACGGGACAGGATGTCCGCGAAGGTTATTCTGCCGCGTTTGGAATACGGATTGACCTGGAGTCCCCTTCGGTATTCCTCGAATGCCCGCGAGAAAAGATTCCTCTCCTGAAACGCGTCCCCCCGGTCGAAATGATGGTCCGCATAGGAGGCTCTCACCGGGTCCTCCACGGGCAGGAATTCCCTGAGCGAGTCCTCGAGGGTAATGCGGGCGATCTCGTCGTCCGGCTTGAGGCTGACGAGCGTCCTCAGGAACTGGATGCCGTCCTGCGGCTTGCCTATTCTGAGCGAGGACAGCCCTTTCATGTACCAGGCGGAGGCATTGTTCCTGTTCAGGGCTATCACCCTGTCCATGACATCGTAGACATCCTGGTACCTGCCCCGCTTGAGCTGAACGGCGCCCCGGAGCATCATGGCGTCCTCGTAGTCGGGCCGGAGCGTGAGGGCGATCCCCGCGTGCTCGTCGGCTTTGTCGAGCATTCCCCTCCTCAGGAAGAATTCGCCCGCGAGCAGGTGAGTCAGCGGAACGTCGCCGTGATAACGGACCGCCAGTTCGAAATATTCCTGCGCCGAAACGACGTCCCCCTGGCTCTGGAAGAGGACAGCGAGCGAGAGCAGGGCCCTCCGGTTGTTCGGGGCGATCTTGAGCGTCTCGAGATACTCGCGGGAGGCGTTCTTGTTCTTTCCTTGGGAAATCTCGAGCTCCGCCTTGCCGAGACGTGCCTCGAGGTTGTTCGGTTCCGAGGAAAGGACGGCCCTGTATATCTCGGCGGCACCTTTTGGATCTCCTACGCAGGCGAGGATCCGCGCCTTGAGAATGCGCGCTGACGAGTTCGCCTTCGAAAGCGAGATGGCCTTCTCGGTCAAGGCGAGCGCCTGGTCGTATTCCTCGAGGACGAAATAGACGTCGGCCGAGGCTAACGTCGGATCGAAATAACCGGGATTCTTCTCGAGAGCCGCCTTGAAGAACTCGAGGGCTCCGTAGTAATCCCCTTCGATTCTGGCGTCGACGCCCTTACGGTAGAGCTGTATGGGGCCCTGCTGGGGGGCGGTCTGGGCGGCCGTGCCCGAGGTAAGGAGGGAGAGCAGAAGCATCGTGAGAAGCAACCGTTCAGGCATCCTGATTCTTTTCCTCGTGTTTGAGCTGCACGATTTTCACCGATTTGATCTTGTGGCCTTCCATGTCCTGTATGACGAATTCCAGATTCTTGTAGACGACCTTCTCATAGCGAACGGGAATCTTTCCGAAAAGCTCGAAGACGAATCCGCCCAGGGTGTCGAAGTCGTCCTCCGGGACGTGCAGGCCCGTCTCGTCGTTGAGGTCGCTCAAATTGACGCGGGCGTCGCAGAGGAAGACGCCCTCCCCGATCTTCACTATATCCTCGCGTTCGTTGTCGAATTCGTCCTGGATGTCGCCGATGATCTCCTCGATGATGTCCTCGAAACAGACGATGCCGGATACCCCGCCGTATTCGTCGACCGCGACGGCGATATGAACCTTCCTGCGCTTCATTTCGCGAAGAAGGGAATCGAGACGCTTGCTCTCCGGAACGAAATACGGTTTACGGACGAGTTCCTCGAGCACTATGTTCTTTCCCTGAACTAGGAGCGAGAGGAGATCCTTCACATAGAGCATACCGACGACGTTGTCGATGGTGTCGCGGTATACCGGGAACCGGGAGTATCCGGACTCGATCAGCTTCTCGAGCGACTCCTTGATGGGGGTGTCGAGCGAAATGAAGACGACGTCGATCCTCGGAACCATGACCTCCTTGACGGTCGTGGAGGAAAGCTCCCTGATGCCGTGGATCATCTCTTTTTCGTCGAGCGTGCCGGAATCGGCGGCATCGGGATCGGTGGTCTTCTTCAGGTTGAGCATCATTTTCAGGATGCGAGAAAGGCTCAAGATATTCTTTCCTCCGAGAATTTTTCCATCAATTCTTCCTGAATCACGAGCATCCTCTGATCAGGCGAATTGTCCGAATGATCGTATCCGGCCAAATGCAGGATTCCGTGAATCAAAAGCCTTTTCAGTTCTTCCTCAGGTTCCACGTGCAATTCCGAATTCGTTTCCTCGATCATTTCCAGGGAAATCACGATGTCTCCGACCGCCGTCATCCCTTCGAACGGGATTATCGAATCGTCGCCTTCTCTCTGGGAGAAGGACAGGACGTCCGTAGGCTCGTCTTTTCCGCGGAAGCGAAGGTTCAATTCACGAATGAACTCGTTGTTACAAAATACAATGGAAAGCTCCGTATTGTCCAGGGAAAGCTCTCCCATCACTTTGTCGCAGAATGACGGTACGAGAGGGAGCCATTCGGGTTCCGGGAACCCCTCGACGGTGATGTCTATCCGGTTCATCTCTGAAGCTCCTTGACCTTCGGGTACTGAATCCTCGAATGGTAAGATCCTGCAAGGACCTTCACGAAGGATTTCCTCACGATGTCCAGTTCTCTCAGCGTAAGGGCCGAATCGTGGATCTGACCGGACTCGATCTTTTCCTGGAATATCGACGCGACGCATTTCTCGAGCGCAGCCACCGACGGCTTCTTCAACACGCGGGATGCGGCCTCTATGCTGTCCGCGAGCAGCACGACGGCGGCTTCTTTTGATCTGGGCGGACTGCCCGCATAGCTGTAATCCTCTATCGATGCCTGCGAGTCGTCGTCCTCCAAATCCAAGGCGCGCTGGTAGAAGACGCGGATGATTCCGCTTCCGTGATGCTGCGCTATGATGTCGATGACTTCCTCCGGCAAGCCGAGCTTCGACGCGAGTTCCACTCCTATCTTCACGTGGGATTTGATGATCGAACTCGAAAGGCCCGGCTTGAGCTCGTCGTGCTTGTTGTAGTTGTCCTGGTTCTCGATGAAGTATTCGGCCTGGTCGATCTTTCCTATGTCGTGATAATAGGCCCCGACACGCGCGAGCAGTGCGTTCGCTTCTATCTCCCTGCATGCGTTTTCGGCCAGATTGGCGACGCTCATGGAATGCGTGTAGGTTCCCGGCGCGAGGCTGAGCATCCTTTTGAGGATGGGCGAATTGAGATCGGAAAGCTCGAGCAGCCGGAATTTCGTGGAGGCGTTCATGACGTGTTCCAGGAAGGGCAGAACGGCGAGATCCAGTATCCCGCAGACTATGCCGTTCAGCACGGCGTACGCGAAAATTCTGAGGGTGACGAAAAGGGAATGGTCCCCGAGGAAGGAGAGCACGATGGCCGCGATGCCGTGGCTGATGGAAAGGTAGACTCCCGCCCGGATGAGATCCATGCGCTCTTCGGCCGACCGCACGATCCGGGCGCCGACGACTCCGGAAAAGAACACGAAGGCCACGGATTCGGGCGAGGCTCCCGTGACGAGAATCTGTCCGAGGCTCAGGATCGCGGTGTTGACTATGCTCGCCCTGTATGAAACGAGCACGGAAATGAATATGGCCACGAGGGCCGATGGAAGAAGCACTCCGAACGGGAAACGGTCGGGAAGCGGGAAGAACCATTGAAGCCCCATCGCGATTACGAAGTAGATCAGGTCGAGCGCGACTATGAGGATGAACTGTTTTCTCACCACGCCTTTCTCGAGCATGGGGGGACGGAGTAACGCGATGGCGAGCCCGTAGAGCATGGCGAGATACGCGATCATTCCTGCCACACCCGTCGACTTCTTGGACAGCTCCTCTATCTTCAACAGGTGGATTTTTGCGACGTCGTTCTCGGTCACGACCTGGCCTTCCGATACGAGTACCGTGCCCTGCGGTATTCTCTTGAACACGGGATCCATGGAACTCCGGATTTTTTCCTTTCGATTCTTCGTCGCGAGATCGTCGATCGCGACGTTCTCCTTCAGGAAGGCGAACGCGAGGAGACAGATGGCCTGGATCTGTTCGAAGGGTACGGAATCTTTTCGGCCCCTTTCCGTCAGTTTCTCCTTAAGATTCTTCCTGGTCACGACCAGGGCGGAATCCACGAGCTCCGCCTCGACCTTTCCCCCGATCGGTCTCACGACTTCGACGAAGCCTTTAGGATATTCCCTCCCGAACCCCTCGGGAATGAGGAAATACCCCTCGGAAAGGATCTCGTCCGCATATTTCCTGAAGAGCGCGAAGGTCCCCGCCTCCGAAAGCCGCCTCAGGAGAAAATCCAGCTCCGCCTTCGTGAACAGATCGTCGTACGGGGCGTTCGTTTCACGGACCGTTTTCCCGCGCCGCTGCGAAACGAAGGTCTGGAACAGCGAGATCTTCTCCCTCACCTGTCCGAGGATCTCCTCTCGATACCTGAAAACGGGGACGATGAGATCGTCTTTCGACTGTTTCTTGATCGAAGTCGCTTCGTAATCGAGGAAGACGAAATCCCGGTTCAGGACGAGATCCCGCGGCGCCTCCCTGCCGATCTCGAAATCCGCGAACGCCCCGACGCCCCCGGTGTGATCGAACGAGACGGACAGGATCAGCAGCAGGGCCGAAAACAGGAAGGAGAAGGTCAGGAACGAGACTTTGAACATATTCATCTCGCCGATGAAGCCTGAGGAGGCTTCGGTCGGCCGGCCGTCAACTTTCCGCTTCATAGGCACGAATGATCTTTGCGACGAGAGGGTTTCGTACCACGTCCTCGATTCCGAACGTTCCGAAGTATATCTCGTCGATGCCGCCGAGGATCTTTCTCGCGTGAAGCAGGCCGGAGGCGTTCTTGTTCGGAAGGTCGATCTGGGTGACGTCGCCGGTGATGACGGCCTTGGAGTCCTCTCCCAGCCGCGTCAGGAACATCTTCATCTGTTCCCGGGTGGTGTTCTGCGCCTCGTCCAGGATGATCATGCAGTTCCGAAGGCTCCTTCCGCGCATGTAGGCGAGCGGGGAGATTTCGATGACGCCGTTGTCCCGCAGCCTGGCGATCGTTTCGTGAGGAATGATCGCTTCCATGGCGTCGTAGAGCGGCCTTAGGTAAGGATTGAGCTTCTGCGTGAGGTCGCCGGGAAGGAATCCCAATGACTCTCCCGCCTCCACCACGGGACGCGTGAGGACGAGCTTCCTTTTTCTCCGGGAAAGAACCTCCTCCAGCGCACAGGCGACCGCGAGAAACGTCTTTCCCGTTCCCGCAGGTCCGATCGAGAAGGTCATGTCGAAATTCTGGATCGCCTGCACGTATTTGGCCTGCCTGAGCCCCCGCGGGAATATTCGGGAATATCCGCCCGGAACGTTTATGGAAACGGACTTTAGAAGCTCGACATGGTCTTCTTCACGGGAAAGAAGGGAAGAATGAATCGCACGGATGAGGTCGGGAGTCGGAGGTTGGCCCTTTCCCGAATGCACCTGCAGTTCCTTGATGAGCCGCATGCAGATTTCGCGTTTCGATTCGTCGTCCGAATCGAATATCAGCTCGTTCCCGCGGGAATAGATCTTCGTCCCGAGGATCTCTTCCAATATCTGAATGTTGGAGTCATTCGCACCGCAAATATCGAACAACTGATCCAGTGTATCCACGACGATGGAACCTTTCGTATCCACTACCACCTCGGGAACTAGTGTATCGGGATAATCTCGGGAATGTCAAGGATTGGAGAAATCTAGTATCTTAGGCCGTTTTTATCGTACTGAATTTCGGTCTTGATCTGGGAGATTGGTTTCCATCTCAAAGTTATGGCGAGAATCGAGTCCCATCGGAAGGATTGGGTTCCGTTCGTGTTCGTGACCAGCTCGGGTGTTCCCGAATAGGACATCGACAGGTCCCAATCGTCGAGGTGATGGACGATTTCCACGGACAGCGTCGACAGCTTGAAGAAGGAGTCGTGACGGTCGCTGTCGCTCCAGAAATTGAAGGATTTGGCGAGGTCCGTGAGCGGGTTCCTCCAGCTTCGCCCCACCTTTTCGGCGAGGGGGGGGATGTACTGGTAGGTCATGGTGTTCGTCGACGTCGAGCTGAATTTGAGGTCCAGGAACCTGTACAGCGTGAAAACGAAGTCGAATTTGAAACTCATGGAGGATTCCGTGAATTGGATGAGGTTCATGGTCCATGAACTCGTGACTCCGCTCGTGAGCCTGATCCTGTTCTTCCACATGGGGTCGGATTTGTAGGTGTAATTGTAGGAAAGGCCGGCGCTGCTCGGAATGAAGTCCTTTTCCGTGTCCCTGAGCCACCCTTTCTGGTCGTCGAAGGTGTAAGGATAGGTGTATTGCGCCGAGAAGTTCGCCGTCAGATGCCAGAGTTTCAAGGTGGAATCCAGAGATGAAGGCGTGTCTTCTTCGAAATCGTACTTGTACGTAGTCGCGAAGCTTACGTTGTCCGAGATTTTGAGGGTTTCGGAAAATGAAATCGGTTGATTCTTCCAGACGTCGTTCGCGTCCTTCTTCGTCTGAAAAGTGACCGAACTCGTGAGCGGGCCCGTCGCGAGGGACCCCGTGAGATTGAACACCTCGTCCAAGGGCGGGCACACGTAGTACGCCGATGCGGAGGGTGTGAACAGCGGTATCTCGGCCTTGAGGTCGACGCTCACCTTGTTGGCGGTCATCATGTCGCGTGAAATCCTGAAGTAGCGGTCCTTGTACACGGGAGAATCCCCGTCCATCTCGAGGAAGGTTTTTTTGAAGAGAATCGACGAGTTGGAATATTTCATGTTGGACGATTTGAAGACTTCGTTCTTGTACAGGGGGAAGGTCGAGAACTCGACGGTGTTCGCAAGGGTGGAGGACGAGTTCCGATATGCGGTCTGCCGAAGGCTGTTCTTGACCGCTTCGGAGAGCGAATCGTTCAGGAAATTCATGTCCTGATACTGCATGGTAAGAGCGAGATTTCCTGCGGTCTTGAAGATCTGGTCGTAAACCTGGGTGTCGTAGCTGATTTGTACGGAGTTCTGAAGAGTTACCGTGGAATAGGCGAAATCGTATTTCGCGTCCGACGGCTCCTTCCATTCGTCGGGATTCGCGGTCAGAAGGTAGTTCACCTTCGGAGACACGGTGTACTTGACGCTGTATGCAAGAGGAAGGGGGAAGGCCGATACGGTGACGTCCTTCCTGAGGTCGGGGACCTTGTAGGCATCTTCCTGTTTTTCCTCCTTCGGAGGCTCCGAAAATTCCCACGGAGGCTTCAAATCCTTCACCGGAGCCGGCTGCGCCTTCTTGGAATCCCCGGTTTTCGTTTTATCCTTCCACGCCTCCGACGTTAAAATGGTCCCGCTCATCTGCACCGTCAATTCCGGCGCCTGCAGGCTGTACGGATAATAAAAACGTCTGGTCGGGGAAACGTTCCTGTCGTAGTCTGCCAGGAGGCTCGATTCCACGTCCTTCGACTTCCAGGCGAGAGAAAGGAGGAACCGGGAAAACGTCAACGAGGTGACGTAGGGTGAAAGCCCGTCGATTTTCGGAGTATAGGATGCATCGATTTTCCATGTGAGCGAATCCTTGAGTGATGCGGTGGTCGCCTCCTCGAAATTCCCTTCGAGAAGGTTCGCCCAATCCATTTCCTCCTTCCGATTGAAGAAGTCCTGGTCGAGATACGGGTCCGAATAGCTTTCGAAAAGAAGACCGAGGTTCAGGGTGCCGACGGTATAGGCGAGATTGGTCTCGAACAGGTACCTGAACGGAAGCCTGCTCCCGAGAAAGTACGTCCGATTCCAGTGGGTGGTGAGGTCCCCGTTCTCGTCCTTCCAATACGGGGTGTAGGAGTCCAGGAAACCCGGCACCGAATTCGAGTAGAGGTTCCTGCTCAACCCGAGCCCGCCCCGGAAGGTGAAGGTCTTGATTCCGGGAGCGTACTGCGGAAGCTCCCCCTGTATTCCGGCGAACGCTCCGAGGCGCGAATAGATGTCGCAGAGGATCTTCACGTACCAGTCCGGATGTTCCAGCTTCCTGTCCGTGTCCCGTAGGAAGATGCCGTGTCTTTCCTTCACCTTGTCGTTCGCCTCGTTTTCCGTGAGCTGCAGGAAGGAGAAGGCGGCGTCCTTGTTGTTCTTCCTGTTCCCGACGAGATAGGTCGAGGTCTGCATGAAGGTGCCCTCCCTGGTCTTGTAGCCGAACACGGGATGGAAGACCGCCTCGTCGCCCGGATAGAAGAAGAAGGGAAAATAGAACAGAGGAATGTGGCCGACGTAGAGGGTCGCGTTCTGGAGACCCCATTCCCCGGGGCCGAAGATCCAGATCTTCTTCGCCGAGATGTGGTAGTTCGCGGGAATGTTCGGGGAGGATGTGATGTTGCCGTTCTCTATGATGACGAAATCCTTCGACGATCTGGAAATGAAGTCACCTTGAATCGTGAACGTGAGCTTTTCCGACTCTATCTGACGATCCTTTTTCGAAGCCCCTTTGAGAAAGAATCCTTCCCAGGTGTCGAGGTCGATCGTGACACTCTCCCCCGAGAATGTTTCGTCGCGGCCTTCACCGGTGATCCTGTATTCGACATTGCCGTTCGCATTGAGCAGTTTGAGGGTCTGGTTGTACAGGATCGAGTCGGCCTTGATGACGTAGGAATGGCCTTTCTTCTTGTCCTCCATAGTTATCAGGACCCCGCCGTCCAACCTCACGTAATCCTCGCCGTAGCGGTCGAGGGAGAAGTATTCCGTATTGGAGGCGGATTCTATCTTGATGATCGTTCCCTGCTCCGCCTCCTTCTTCGGAGGTTCGACGCCGTAGAATTTGAAGAGACGGTCTTCGAGCTCCGCGCGGCTCCCCTTGGACGAAAGCTTGAGCTTCTGGCACCATTCGGCCAGTTCTATGAAGCTCGCCGACCTGATCTCCATGGGAAGCGTCTCGCGGAAAAGTTCCGATTCGGTGCGTTCGGCCGGCGGCCGTACCCCCTCCTTCTTGCCGCTTCGCTCCTGGGAGTTGGCAAGCCCGGCGCATAGAACGAGAATCCAAATGACTGTCGCCGCGCGGAGTCCGCATGTACTCAAGCTTTTTCCCCGAGCACCTCTCTGAGATATTGTCCCGTAAACGAGGCGGGATTGCGCGCGACGTCCTCCGGCGTCCCCTCGGTGACGATCCTTCCGCCCCCTTCCCCGCCTTCCGGGCCCAGATCGATGACCCAATCCGCCTGCCTGATGACGTCGAGATTGTGTTCGATGAGGACCATCGTATTGCCGCGGTCGACGAGCTTCTGCAGAACCTGCACCAATTGCTTGATGTCGGCGAAATGCAGCCCGGTAGTGGGCTCGTCGAGGATGTAGAAGGTGGATCCGGTGCTTCGCCGGGAGAGTTCGAGAGCGAGCTTGATCCTTTGAGCCTCGCCTCCGGAAAACGTGAGCGCCGATTGTCCGAGCCGTATGTATCCCAAACCGACCGACATGAGAGTTTCGAGCTTTCCGGAGATCTTCGGGATCGAGGAGAAGAACTCCGACGCCTCCTCCACGGTCATCTCCAGGACTTCGTGTATGTTCTTCCCTTTGTACCGGATGTCCAGGGTCTCCCGGTTGAAGCGCTTCCCCTTGCAGACGTCGCAGAGGATGTATACGTCGGGGAGAAAATGCATCTCTATCTTGATGGTTCCGTCTCCCTGGCAGTTCTCGCATCTTCCTCCGGATACGTTGAATGAGAAGCGGCCGGACTTGTAGCCCCTCGCCTTGGATTCTGGAAGCGCCGCGAACAGCTCCCTTATCGGAGAGAAGAGCCCGACATAGGTCGCCGGATTCGATCTCGGCGTCCTTCCTATCGGGCTCTGGTCGATGTTGATGACCTTGTCGAGGGCTTCGACCCCCTCGATCGAGTCGTAGTCGCCTTCCTGGAGCCTGCTGCGGTTCAGACGGTTCGAGAGAACGGGGAACAGGAGGTCGGTCAGGAGCGACGATTTCCCGGAGCCGGAGACTCCGGTTATCACGGTGAACTTCCCGAGAGGGATGTCGACGTCGATGTTCTTGAGATTGTGCTCGCGAGCTCCCTTCAGGCTCAGCGTCCGGCCGTTTCCCGTGCGCTTTTCCGGCCTGGGATCGAATCGGATCGCTCCGGAAAGGAATCGGCCGGTTACGCTTTCCTCGCTCTTCAGGATGACGCTCAGCGGGCCCGACGCTATCACGTGTCCTCCGTGCACGCCGGCCCCCGGGCCGAGATCCACGATGTAGTCCGCGGTCCTCAGCGTCTGCTCGTCGTGCTCCACGACGATGAGCGTGTTCCCGAGGTCCCGGAGATGCTTGAGGGTGTCGATCAGCCGCTGGTTGTCGCGTTGATGCAGGCCGATGGTCGGCTCGTCCAGGATGTAGAGAACGCCCACGAGGGACGAACCGATCTGGGTCGCGAGCCGTATCCGCTGGGCCTCGCCTCCTGAGAGCGTGGTGGCCTTGCGTTCGAGGGTGAGATACTCGAGCCCGACGTTTTTCATGAAGCCGAGCCTCGAGGTTATTTCCTTGAGGATCTGTTTCGCTATCTTTCTTTCCGTCTCCGAAAGGTCGAGTCTGTCGAAAAAGTCGAGCGAATCGCGAACGGACATGCAGGAAAGATCGTGGATGTTCCTGCCCTGGATCTTCACGGCGAGGCTTTCCTTCCGGAGCCGCTTTCCTCCGCATTCTGCGCAGTCCTTCTGCGACATGAAACGCTCGAGCCATTCCTTCACGCCTTCGGAGGTCGTTTCCAGGTATCTCCTCTTGAGGTCGTCGAGGATGCCCTTGAACGGCGCCGAATATTCGAACCTGCCGGTACCGCCCCGGTTCACGTAGGAAACCGCCACGTCGTCCTCGGTGCCGTGCAGGATGGCATCGAAGACGTCCTTCGGGAGGTCCTTGAGCGGCGTGTCGAGGCTGAAGCCGAGATGACGGGCCAGGGATTCGAATTTGCTCCTGTACCAGTTCGCTTCCGGATTGTACGGAACGATGCCGCCCTCGTCGAAGGAAAGGTCCATGTTCGGAATGAGGAGGTCGGGATCGAATTCGAGGGTGATGCCGAGGCCCGAACACGCTGGGCAGGCGCCGTAGGGATTGTTGAACGAGAAGAGACGTGGCTGAAGCTCCGGCAGGCTTATTCCGCAGTCCGGGCAGGAGTTCTTGCGGGAAAAGAACTCCTCCGACTCATCCTTGCCGTCGAGCCGCACGACTATCACGTTTCCGTCCGAGGTCTCCATGGCCGTCTCAACGGACTCCGCTATCCTCTTCCTGTTCTCCGAGCTTACGACGAGACGATCGATGACGATCTCGACGGTGTGTTTCCTGTTCTTGTCGAGATCGATCTCCTGTTCCAGGGAAAGCACCTTTCCGTCGACGCGGGCTCGCACGAAACCGGCCTTGAGCGCATCCTCGAGAATTTTCCGGTGTTCCCCTTTCTTTCCCCGAACCGCCGGCGCCAGGATCATGACCCTGGCGCCTTCCGGATAGGACATGACGGTGTCTATGATCTGGTCCTCGGACTGCTCCCGGATCACCTTGCCGCAGGACGGACAGTGAGGAATGCCTATCCTGGCGAAAAGGAGACGGTAATAATCGTAGATTTCCGTAACGGTGCCCACGGTCGACCGGGGATTGCGGTGCGTGGTCTTCTGCTCTATGGAAATGGCGGGAGAAAGGCCTTCGATGTAATCGAGATCCGGTTTGTCGAGTTTTCCGAGAAACTGACGCGCGTAGGACGACAGCGACTCGACGTACCGCCTCTGGCCTTCGGCGAAGATCGTATCGAAGGCGAGCGACGATTTTCCGGAGCCGCTCAGGCCGGAAACGACGATGAGCTTGTTGCGGGGGAGTTCGAGATCGATGTTCTTCAGGTTGTGTTCCCGAGCGCCCTTGATGATTATTTTGTCCATATTTGTCAGAAGACTTTACGACATTCCGATCCACTTTTCAAGGCGAAACGGATTTCCGGACTCAGTAGAGGATGAGAGGTTCGGACTGGGGCGAAAGAAGCTGGCTCCTGCTTCTCGTTTTCCACTCCCCGAAGCCGTACTCCGCGATGATTTTCCAGAGCGACCGGGCCTCGGCCTTGACGCCGTGTGCATAGAGGGCGGATGCCAGATAATACGTATCCTTGTAAAAATCGCCCTCCCGGAGATAATCCGCAAGGTACTGCCTCCTCGACGCCGCGTCGAGGGTCTCTCGGAGGCTCTTGAAGGTGAAATCCGGATCGTGCTGCTTGAGCTCGTCTATGACAGTCGTTACCGAGGGAAGGCTCGCGAAAACGAGGTTCAGCACCGCCTGATAGGAACGTCCCGTTCTGCAGTAGAGAATTCCGAGTTCGGAATGGGCCTTTCGGGAGAAGTCCTCTTTCATCCTGTAGAGGGTGACGAGCCGGTCGAAGCCTTCGTCCGATAGGGTTCTCACGTAGGAATCCCGGAGCCTCGCGTAGCGCGGATTCGTGAACGAATCCTGGTCCTTCAGGATTTCCAGCAGGACGATCTCGAAATCCCGGTACCGTTTTTGGATCCGGTAGATCTCCGCCAGCCTATAGAGGATGGTGTACTTGTCTTCGAGGACGTAAAGCTGCTTTCGAAGTTCCAACGCGCGGTTGTAGTATTTCTCAGCGAGCTGGTATTCCCCTTCCTGCTCGTATACCCTGGCCTGGAGAAGATGGGCCTCCGGAATTTCTCCGTAGGTTTCGGTGAGCAGCTTCACGACCTTGATCGCTTGCCCGAAATCCCCGTTCCGGAACGCCTCGAGCCCCTGCTGATACACGACCCAGGCCGGTTCGCCTCCGCCTGCCTGCCCGACGGCCCGGGCAACGGCGAAGACGGCGAGGAACGCGATTACTCCGTAGACGGATTTCCGCGGCATCACAATCCTTCCAGCTCCTCGATGAAGGCCCGTTCCGCCTCTGCGGACGTCACGGTCCGCACGATATCCCCGTGCCTGAAGATGATCACCTTGTTCCCGGTCCCGGTTATGCCGATGTCGGCGTGACGGGCTTCCCCGGGTCCGTTCACCACGCAGCCCATGACGGCGACGGTCACGTCCTTCTTGAGCGCCATGAGCATCGGCTGCATCCGTTTCAGGAAACCGTGGACGTCGAAGCCCGATCTTCCGCAGCGCGGGCAGCTCACGATGCGTACGCCGCCCGTCCGTTTCCCCAAAACTGCAAGAATCTCTCGGGCGGTGATCACCTCGGATTCAGGGGAGTCCGATAGGGAGACCCGAACGGTGTCGCCGATGCCTTCGCGGAGCAGATCCGAGAAAGCCAGGGTGCTCCGGACTATTCCCGGTATGAGAGGCCCCGCCTCGGTGATCCCGATGTGGAGGGGATAGTCGTATTTTTCGGCGAACATCCGATTCGCCTTCACCGTACTCTCCGTATCGGACGATTTCATCGAAATGATAACATCCCTGAAGGACAGGCTCTCGAGGACTTCGATTTCCTCCACCGCCGCCTTAACCATGGCGACGGCGGCGTCTTTTTCTCCCTGGAGATGCTTTGGAAGGGAGCCGTAATTCACTCCCACCCTCAGGGGGACTCCGCGATCGAGGGCTTTTCTCACGACTTCCTCGACCTTCCATTTCGCTCCGATGTTGCCGGGATTGATGCGTATCTTCGCGACGGGGAAATCGAGGCACCGGAGCGCTAACCTGTAGTCGAAATGGATGTCGGCCACGAGAGGGATCGAAACCCTGCCCGCGAGCTCGCCTAAGAGTTCGGCGGAGTTCATGTCCGGCACCGCGAAGCGGAGAATGTCGCAGCCCAGGGCCGCGAGCCCGTTGACCTCGGCAACCAAGGCTTCGGAAAACTCCTCCAGCGGCCTCTTCCACATCGACTGGACGGAGACCGGAGAACCGCCCCCTATCGAGACGCTTCCTACATGTACGAGACGAGTCTTCATGGAACGCTTCCTGAAGGTGAAGGAAAGGGACGGAAGCTGTCCGTCCCCGCGAATCGTTTCAAGGGAGGGGCTTTTAAGCGAACTGACCGAACATGCTGAGGAGGAAGACCATGACGAAGATCGCTATGGTTTCCAAGAGACCGAGAGCCATGAGGTAGTTCCCGAAGCCTTTCCCGGTTTCCGCGAACGAGTCCGCCGCGACCGCTCCGACCTTGCCCTGGAACCAGGCGGAAAAGCCTATGCCGAGACCGCCGAGGATGCCCGCTCCCATGATGATGCCGGAATTCATCTTGCCCAATACCGTCAGGAAATTGTTCATGACGATGAAGCCGTAGATGGTCTGGGTCAGGGGCGCGCCCACGAAGGCGATGAGCAGAAAGGGCGCCGCCTTGTTCTGGATGTAGCACCGTTTCCACGCGGCGACCGCAGACATACCGGCGGCGCCGGCTCCGAGGGAAGAACCCGTGGCGGCCAAACCGAGGACCGCGCCGATTCCGATCAATCCGATGTCCATCATTTCTCTCCTTAAAGATGATCTTAAATTCGTTCTTTGAAGGGCTTATAGAGGCTCCCCGCCCACTCAAGCCCGAGATGGTTCGAAAATTCCAGAAGATTGAGCCTTACTCCGTGAACGAGCACGGATAGCGAACACATGGCCATGTTGAGTCCGTGACCTGCCACGAGAATAAGCACCATGGGAACTATTCCCCACGCTCCGAGCGAACTCATTCCCGAGGACATGCTGTTGAAGCTCTTGGAAATTTCGACTCCCGCGAGCCCTACCGCGAAGAGGCGGATGTACGAGATGATGTCCGCGAAGACCGAGATGCTCGAAAGAGTCGTCGGGATGAAACCGCCGAGTCCCCGCACCATACCCTTGAGGAAACCGTCGCCGGACTGCTGCCCGAGGAAAAGCACGAGCCCGTAACCAACGAGAACCATCGGGGTCGCGAAGGCGGGAATGGGGAATTTCTTCGAATCCAACACGAAGAACAGGACGAAGAAGTAGAGGCCCCATACCATGAAGAGCCATCCGACTTGGGCCGCGGCCTTGATCTTCACGCTGCCCTTGAGTTCGCGGAAGAAATTCCAGACGTGCGCTATGGACAGATGCACGAGGCCGATCACGAAGGTGATGTGCTTGATGAGCTGCGCGTTCTCGTCGACGAAACCGTCGAGGCGAGGTATCACCATCCACGAAAGGATCGGGTTCCTGTTGAGTATCTTTGAGCCGAACCACACGCCGGTCACCGCTCCCCAAACGATCGTCGCAAAGGTGAGCAGAAGCAGCAGGATCGTCATCCTCGACGCGTACCCCGTGTTCTTTTTTTCCTTGAAGAAAAGAAAGAGCGAGAGGGAGAAGAAAATGCAGCCGTATCCCGCGTCGCCGATTATCATAGCGAAGAAGAAGGTGAAGAACAGGAGGAAGACCGTGCTGATGTCGACTTCGCGGTAGCCGGGCGCCACGCCGAGGAACCCGAAGATCGGTTCTATGATGCTCACCCAGCCGGGATTCTTGATGAGCGTCGGGACCGCGTCTTCCGGCGACGGGTCGACGACGAGGAGTCCCCAGCCGTTCGCCGAGGCAGCCTTCCGCAGTTCCGGCAGCTTCGGCACGGGAATGTATCCGGAGACGTAGGAAATCCTCTCTTCACGGGCCATACCCGCGGCGACCTGTTCGAATTCGACCGTGTCGCCGACCTCGGCTTCGGCTGCGAGCAGGTTCGCCTTGAACGCGAGCGACGCCGAGAGTCGTTCCTCGCACGAGGCGATGGAGGCCTTTTTTTCGTCGATGAGGGACGCGAGTTCGGAAAGACCCTTTACGGGAAGGGGAACGCTGTCCCATTCCTTCGGGAAAAGGGACTCGTCATCGGCGACGCATGCCATTCCGACGCTTTTCTTTCCGCGAAAAACCGTGAAGGTCCTTGCCTCCGTCGAAAAGAGCTTGAGCTTTTCCTTCGGAATTTCATACAGTCTGAGGATGTATCCGGCCTTCTTAATGTCTTCGATCGAAGCAGGGTCGAAATCGCCCCAAGGAGCGATCCTTTCGTATTCTCGGACCGCCCTCTCGAGTTCGTCCTTGCGGCTCTTCATCTCGTCGGCCGTCCTTAAGATTCCGGAAGCCTGATCCAGGGCAGCGGCGAGATCTGCTTTTCCTGCAGGGGACGTTTTCTTTTTTTCGGCGGGGAGGGCTTGGAGCGCTTTGGCGATCTTCGCCGCCTTTTCCCGGTTTTCCTCCAGGGCGGGGGAACTTCCGGAGAGGCCTTCGAGGTGTACGAGGCCGAGCTTCCGCAGAGCCGCGGTGTTCTCCCTTCGTTTGGAATCGAGCACCACGACCGTTATCTTCTTCATGGGCACTATCATGCGAAGTTCTCCTACGACACCAGCTTGTTCTTGGCGATCTTGCCCCGCACCACCGCCGCGGTCTGCTGGTCGCCCAGATAGATGCGGATCATCCGGATGTTCTCCTTCGTTTCGGGAATCTTCACCTTCTCGAAGAGATTCACCCGTTGACTCGTCACCCTCAGTTCCTGGGCGAGGAGTTCCCGCTGTTCCTGCAGGATCCTGACCTCCGCGTCGAGGGCGAGAAGCGTCTTCACCTTATCGACCGCCGCGTCGACCCAGAGCGGATAGACGAAAAGGTCGTAGGCCGCGACAGCGACCTCCATCCCCTTGAAGACGGGTATGTCCACGCCGGCTATGTTTCCGGTGTCGGTCTCGATCCTTATGATCGAGACGAGGTCCTTGAAGGATACGTCCTCGCCGAAGAGGGAGATCCACGCATCCAACTCCTTCCTGATCGCATCCTGGGCTTCCCTCTTCTCCCTTTCCTGGTTCTCCACGGTTCGGATCACCATCTGGAGTTGCTGCTTCTTGAGCTGCAGCGTCGGTAGGTAGCGCTGGAAACGCTTGAGGCCGTCTTTCTGCTTCTTGAGTTCGTTCTTGGTGAATTTGATGGCCGCCATGGTACGTCCGCCTTCTTTACTTCACCGCTTCTTTTTTCGGCCAGTACTGCCGGATGAGCTCGGACCTCATTCCCGTCTCCTCGGGGGTGAAGCACTCCGCGAAGATCCTCCAGCCGGTGTCCAGAGCCTGTTCCAGCGGCACGTTCACGGAGAGATCCATCATTTCCCTCTCGAATATGATGCCGTACTTGAGGAGCTTGTTGTCCCAGTCTGACATCCTGAAACCCATGGACTTCTTCTCGACCGACTCCTTGTACGCTGCGTAGAGCTTTATCATGCCGTCCATGAGCGCACGGTGGTCGGTTCTCGTGTCCTTGTTTACCATCTGCTTGAGGCGCGAGAGGGAACCGAAAGGTTCGATGCGCCCGTTCTTCAGGTAGTACTGTCCTTCGGTTATGTATCCCGTGTTGTCGGGAACCGGATGGGTGACGTCGTCGCCGGGCATCGTGGTGACCCCGAGAATGGTGATCGAGCCGGCGCCTTCGAAGTCGACCGCCTTTTCGTACCGCGAGGCGAGCTGGCTGTAGAGGTCGCCCGGATAACCGCGGTTCGAGGGGACCTGTTCCATGGTGATCGCGATCTCCTTCATGGCGTCGGCGAAGTTCGTCATGTCCGTGAGGAGCACGAGGACACGCTTGCCCTTGAGCGCGAAGCGCTCGGCGACCGCGAGGGAGATGTCCGGAACGAGAAGGCATTCGACGATGGGGTCCGCGGCGGTGTGCACGAAGAAGATGGCCCTGCTCATCGCCCCGCCCTCCTCAAGAGTGTTCCTGAAGAAGAGGTAGTCGTCGTACTTGAGTCCCATGCCGCCCAGGATGATGACGTCGACCTCGGCCTGCATCGCTATCCTCGCGAGAAGCGGGTTGTAAGGCTCGCCCGAAACGGAGAAGATCGGGAGCTTCTGCGACTCGACGAGGGTGTTGAAGAGGTCGATCATCGGGATTCCGGTACGGACCATCTTGCGCGGAATGATGCGTTTCGCCGGGTTGACGGAAGGGCCGCCGATCTCGATGAGGTTCTCGGTGAGGGCGGAACCCTTGTCGCGGGGCCGGCCGGATCCGTCGAATATCCTCCCCATGAGGTCGTCTGAAAACGAGACCTGCATGGGATGGCCGAGGAAACGGACTTCGTCGCCGGTGGAGATGCCTCGGGAGCCGGCGTACACCTGGAGCGAAACCTTGTCGTTCCTGAGGCGGATGACTTCCGCGAGGGACTTGCCGTGACCGGAGGTGACCTCGGCGAGCTCGCCGTAGCGGATAGCCTCGGCGGAAACGGTGATGACGTTTCCGGCAATGGATTCAATCTTGCTGTATACCTTTCGCATGGGACCTGCTCCTAGCCTTTGACCGTTACGGCGATATCCCGGGCGTTCTCTTCCACCCCGGTCTTCTTATCGGCGATCTGTTTCCGGATCGCGTCCTCGAGTCTCTTGAATTCGTCGGACTTCCATTCGCTTCCGTTCCAGTCCCTGAAATTCTGCCTCAAGTTGTTGAAGTAATGCCGAGCCTCCTCCTTCGTGGCGATGGATAGTTTGGAGGACAGGAGCTCGAACATGAGTTCATAGATGTATCTCTGGCGTTCGGTGGACACGGCTGCGTCGACCGGATCGAATGAATCCTGCTGGAGGTAGACCGAGTCGAGGAACTCGCTCTTCTGGTATACGATGTAGTCATCCGTGCTCGTGCCTTCCTCGCCGACGACCTTCATCATCTGGGCTACGTCGTTTCCGCGGAAGAGGACGTCCCTTCCGTACTCGGTCTTCACCTTGTCGACCGACCCCGTGTATTTGCTCCAACTTTCCAGCGGGTGGATCGCGGGATACTTGCGGGCGTCGGAGCGCTCGCGGGAAAGACCGTGGAAGGCTCCGACCACCTTGAGGGTCGCCTGGGTGACGGGTTCCTCGAAGTTGCCGCCCGCGGGGCTCACCGTTCCGCCGATGGTGACCGAACCCACGCTTCCGTCCTTGAGACGCACGACGCCGGCCCGTTCGTAGAAGCTCGCAATGACGGATTCAAGATAGGCCGGGAAGGCCTCCTCGCCGGGGATTTCCTCGAGGCGGCCGGACATTTCGCGCATGGCCTGCGCCCACCGGGATGTGGAGTCCGCGAGAAGCAGGACGTTGAGGCCCATCTGCCGGTAATATTCCGCAATGGTGACCGCGGTATAGACCGAAGCCTCGCGGGCGGCGACCGGCATCGAGCTCGTATTGCAGATGATGACCGTTCGCTCCATGAGGGACTTTCCGGTCCTCGGGTCTATGAGCTGGGGAAACTCCTTGAGGACGTCGACGACCTCGCCCGCGCGCTCGCCGCAGGCCGCGATGATGACGATGTCGACCTCGGCGTTCCTGCTCGTGACCTGCTGGAGAACCGTCTTGCCGGCGCCGAACGGGCCGGGAATGCAGTAGGTCCCGCCGAGTGCGACGGGGATGAACGTGTCGATTATCCTGACCTTGGTCACCATGGGCTTTTCCGGGCGGAGCCTCTGCGTGTAGGCGGTGATCGGGCGCTTGACCGGCCAGGTGAAGCTCATGGAAACGGGCAGAACCCGCCCTTTGGAATCCTCGAGCTCCGCTATGGTCTCGGTGATCCTGTAATCGCCCGCCTTCGCGACGCTCTTCACCTTGTAGGTGTCGTAGAAGTTGAAAGGCACCATGATCCGGTGCCTGAATATGCCTTCGGGCACGGTCCCCAGGCTGTCCGCCCGCTCGACCGTGTCGCCGGCCTTTACGACAGGAGTGAAGGACCAGGTCTTGTCGAGAGGAAGCGGTTCGATGTAGACGCCTCGGTCGAGGAAGAATCCGCACTTCTCCGCGAGTTCGGGAAGCGGATTCTGGAGCCCGTCGTAGATCTGTTGGAGGAGTCCGGGTCCCAGCCGGACCGCGAGCAGTTCGCCGGTGAATTCCACCGGATCTCCGACGCCGAGCCCCCTGGTGATCTCGAACACCTGAAGCTCCGCGTTGCTGCCGCGAACCCGGATGACTTCGGCCTTGAGGCGCTTGTCACCGACCACGACGTATGCCACTTCGTTCATGGAAACGATGCCGTCGAATTCGACGGTCACCATGTTTCCGTTCACTCCGACCACTTTTCCCTTTGTATCCGTCATTCCCTTCTCCAGCGTTTCACGATGTTATTGTCTCGTACGGATAGCCTCGTACTGGGCCGAAAACATCCGTAGTCCGTCTTCCTTGTTTCTCCTGCGTTTCAGATCGAGGATCCGCAGCTTCAGAAAGTATACTATGAGCTTGTCGACGTCGAAATGATGTCCGACTTCGAGATCGTCGAGGCAGCGCCACATGGCGCGGAGCAGGATTTCCTCCGCATGTTCCGGAGCAGTCTCGGCGAACGCGGATCTCGCCGTGTCGAGCACGACCTGCGAGTGCGCCGCCTCCTTCACGAAAGGCGCCGAATCGACGCTCCGTTTCTGGGCTCGCAATCTCGCGAGTTCGGACCTGAGAGACCTTTCCCATTTCAACCATGCGGCGTAGGTGGGATTGTCGGAATCATGCTCGTCGCTCCCGAGCTCGATCGATGAAACGAGATCCCAATCCTCGGGTTTCAGGGTAGTCCTGCAGGCGTCGAGGAATTCGTCGATTTCCGGCGCGGCCTCTCCATCGTAGGTCAGGTACGGCAGGGCCGAAATGGGGGAATAATACCGATCCAAGGCTCACTTCTCCCCGCGGACGGCCTTTTCGAGAATCTCCGCCAGCTTCGGATTGAGGTACTCGGACAGGATTTCCGCAATGCCTTCGCTCGTGAAATCGAAATAGGCGGAACCGTCCTTCTCTCCGATCCTGAAGCCGGCGTCGATCTGGGGAACCGGTTTCAGGGTAACGCCTTTCTTCATGGCGTCGGCGAGCTTCGCCTTCAGCGACTTTTCGATCTTTTCGAGCTCCGCCTTGGGCAGAAGAATCTCGATGTCCGCGGACCCCTTCTTCGCCCATGCCGCGATCAGGGAGGAAACCGCGTCCTCGAGCCCCTTCCCCTGGAGCGCTTCCCTCGTGGCGTTGGCTATCACCGTATCGAAAAGCTGCACGATACGCTGTCTGAGATTGAGTACGAGATCTCTTCCCGCCTGCGTCAGGGCGTCACGCGAGGTCTGCTCGTTCCTCGCGATCTCCCTTTTCGCGTCGGACAGGATCCTCTCCGCGTCCGATTCGGCCTTGGCCGTTATTTCCTTCGCCTTTTGTTCCGCCTGTGCGATGATTTCCGCGGCTTTCGTGTCCGCGGTGGCGATTCCTTCATTTTTGATGGTTTCGATAAGTTCTTTGAGTTGGATATCCATGGCTTCCTCGTTATCGTTTCCCGAGATATGATTCAGTGTACCGGATGATCTTGAGAATTGCAAGGGAAAACTAGTCGTATCTCATCGATATTATCGATATAATTTGACTCATTGGGTTCCGAAAGCAAGGTTGAACGCGAATCGGGCGGTCGACCCTCGGAGTTCCACCCGGTCACCACTCGACCTGCCAGGCGATGGGATCCTTGGTCTCCACCGCGGTGAGTATGGGAATGCGGATTTTCGCTTCCCTGTCCTTCACCGAAGCTTCCTTCAAATTCGTGGATTTGACGGGGGCGGGAGCGACGAGCGTGAAACCGAGCCCGTAAGCGTTGAAGAAAGATTGAAAAAATTCCTTGGTTTTCGCGTCGAGCGGCTCAGGATTGCCGGGGACGAGAAGCAGCCTGAAAACCGTCCTTCCGCCTGCCGCGGCGAGGGAAAAAGCGTCCCGGTCTTCACCGAGAAGCGCTCCGAGCGCCTTGACGTCGGCGAACGTCAAACCGGCCGTGATCGTCGTTTTTTCTTCGTCGTCGACTCTCGAGTACCGTTTGAGGGTGAGACCGTCGATCGCCCGGATCGTTCTGGTGAAATCGTCCTCAGCAATCGGCAAGGGCAGCTGCGACCTGTCCTTTTCCGCTCCGCCGAGATTCATGACGAGACGAGAAACCCGGTAGACGAGATCGACTTCGCCCGAACCGTTTTCGGAAAGGGAAATCTTCGCATCCACGTCGATGCAGGACATGAGGAGCAACGCAGCGGCGCCCAGGGACAGAAGCTGAAGTGTCTTCGTTCGTTTCATTGCGCACCTTTCTTGGAGTCCGTCTCGGCCTCTGCGGCTTCTTTCGTCTGCCGGGACTTTTCTTTCTTGGCTTCGGACGTTTTTTCGGAACCGGCCTTGCCCGCCGGGGATTTCGACTGCGCGGGCGTCGAGGAAAGGCGGACATAGACCGCGGCCGGCTTCTTGTCCAGCGCGGTTATTCGCGATACCAGGGAATAGAGGGCGATCAGGAAGATCGCGACCACCCAGAATTGCCAGTCCGTGAAAAGCCTGAATATGACGTAAACGACTCGCATACCGGTATTCATGATAGCCTATGGAGAGGATTTCGCGCAAGAAGCGTCGCGGAAAAATCCGGCGCCGGCCGGGCGGGTTCATCGCTTGAGCGAAACGAGGGTTTTCCCGCTTCCACCGGCCTCTGGAGAGGCGAACCCGAAGGTTCCCACCGCGGGACAGGTCGAAAGGTAGTCCTGAACCGCACGCTGGAGGATTCCCTCCCCCTTTCCGTGGATTACCCCGAACTCCGCAAGTCCCTGCATGAGCGCGCGGTCGATCTGTTTTTCGAGCGCCTTCAGAGCCTCATCCGCCCTCATGCCGCGGAGGTCGATCTCCAGTTTAGCGGGTTCCTGGACTCCTCCTTCGGCGAGGGAGACGACGAAATCGCTTTTCCTTTCGGTAACCGCAGCTGGCATGAGCTCGTCCTCAGCGAGGGTGAGCCGTAGGGCCCCCGCGCTCACCAGCCATCGGCCTTCCTTCATTCTGCGGATCAGAACGCCCCGCCGCTTCTGTTTTCCCACGTAGACTTCCATTCCCGGTTCGAGAGGGCCGGCCTTCAGGAATTTGGGCCTTTGACGGGGCCGTCCGGCCTTCTCCTCCTCTTCCGCGATTCTTTGCTTCACCGCCTCCGTGAATGTTTTCGCAGCCTGTTGCCTGGTCTTCGTGAGCTCGCCTTCCCGGATCTCCCGGACGAGGTTCTCGAACTCCTTCCTGCTTTCGGAAAGAAAGCGGTTGAGCTCGGCGAGTCCCTCCTTCCTGAGTTCCCGCTCCCTTTCCTCGATGGACTCCTCTTTGCCGGCGAGTTCCTCTTCCTTTCGCTTCGCATCCTCGAGCCTTCTGTCGAGGTCCCTCGTGCGTTCGGTGAGACTCCTCTGGTGCTCGATGAGGTTGCGGATGAGTTTCGAGGCGTCGGTTTCGTTTCGATCGACGTAGGCCTTGGCGTTCTCCACGATATCCCGGGGGATCCCCTGCTGTTCCGCGATCTCGAGAGCGTGGCTCGATCCTGGAATGCCGGGGACGATCCGGTAGGTGGGCCTGAGGAGCGTCACGTCGAAATCGACGGAAGCGTTGCTCACGTTCGGCTTGGTGAAGCCGTAGTTCTTGAGGACTCCGAGGTGAGTCGTGACCATGGAGATGCAGTCGACGGCGAGAAACCGGTCGAGAAACGCCATCGCGAGGGCCGCTCCCTCCTCAGGATCGGTATCGGATCCCAGCTCGTCCAGCAGGACGAGGGAATTCGGGGTGCAGGAGAGCACGATGGAGGACAGGTTCCGTACGTGGGCCGAAAACGTGGAGAGGGATTCCGCGATGGACTGCTCGTCGCCTATGTCCGCGAACACGTCGTCGAAGAGCGGCAGCGCCGACCCGAGATCCGCGGGAACGTCGAGTCCGAACTGGTTCATGAGGGCGAGAAGGCCGACGGTCTTGAGCGCCACGGTCTTGCCACCCGTGTTCGGTCCGGTCACGATGAGGATCCTGATTCCCTCGCCGATCTCCACATCGATGGGGACCGCCTTCCTCCCGAGGAGAGGATGACGGGCCCGCTTGAGGACCAGCCTGCCGCCGTCCCAGGCCGCGGGAAAGCAGTCGTGGATTCCGGAATAGCGGGCTCTGGCGTGCCAGGAATCGATCACGGCGACCCGCTCGGAGAGATAGCGGAGTTCTCCTGCTCTCGCCCCGACCTCCGCGGTGAGATCGCGGAGAATACGGAACAACTCGAGGCGGTACTCGTTCTCCTCGTCCACGAGGGCGTTGTTCTTCTCGAAGATGTCCACCGGCTCGAAGAAAATCGTGGCTCCCCGTGAAGATACCTCGTGGACGACTCCGCGGAGCCGGCCGCGGTAGTTCGCGTTCAGGGGGAGCACGAGGCGCCCGTCTTTTTCCGTGGGGGTGTCCGTCTGCCAGTAGCCCCGGTAGTCGGAGCCTCCGAGATAGGAGTAGGACAGCGACTCCAATTCCCGGCGGATCGTCCGGATGCGCTGCCTTATCGAAGCGAGCGAGGGGATCTCGCCGTCCTTGACGTTGCCTTCCTGATCCAGGACTCGGCCGATCTTTTTCGCAAGTTCCGTAAGATCGGGAAGGTCGGCCGCCTCCTCGGAAAGACGCTCGCCGCCCCGCTCGAGGAAAGATTTCAGGATTTTTGCCTGGCGGACGAAGGCGGCGACGCGCGCGAGCTCCGGCGCATCGAGCGCCGCCCCGGGCTTTTCCGCCGCGGAGGTCTGTTCCTCGATGTCGGGAAAGGAGAACGACGGCCTATCCTCGGTCTCCGCCAGCAGCTTGCGGAATTCTGCTGACGGAACTCGGATTTTCTCGAGGTCGCTCCGCCGGGAGAGGAAATCCTGTCCCGCGATGAGTTTTCTCCCTCCCTCGCTGAAAGCGAGTTCCTCGAGCTCCCGACGGATGTGGCGGAATTCGAGCACCGTTTCCGCGTGCTTATTCATGGCGGGACCTTTCCCTGCGGCGAAGATCGTCGTAGATGCGGAGATAGCTTTCGTATCGGTCGAAGAGGATCTCCTCCTCCTCTACGGCCTTCCTGACCGCGCAGTCCGGCTCGTGGACGTGGGTGCAGCCCGCGTAGGCGCAGCCCTCCGCGTAGATGCCGAATTCCCCGAAATAGCGATGGAGGGACTGCGACGGTACGCCGTGGATCTCGAATTCCCTCACCCCGGGAGTGTCGATGATCTCGCCTCGGGCCCACGCCTCGAGATGGGCGAGCACCGTGGTATGGCAGCCTCGATTGTACTTCTCAGAGAGCCTTCCGACCTTCCGGGAAACGCCCGGCGCTATCCTGTTGAGAAGGCTCGTCTTGCCCACGCCGGACTGCCCGACGAAGGCCGCCCGCTTCCCGGCGATGAAATCCTCGAACGCCGCCATCCCCGTTCCGTCCGCGGCGGAAACCCTGAAGACCGGGCAGCCCTCATCCTCGAATACGGCGAGCCTCTCCTCGATCTCCGCATCCGTGCCGTGGTCGATCTTGTTCATGCACACGGCCGCGGGTATACCCGCGGCTTCCGCCGCGACGAGGAGACGGTCGAGGAAACGCGGTCTGAAAGGCGGCGAAAACGGACTGGTCACGCAGACGAGAAGATCGATGTTGGCGGAAATGGTCTGGGGAGCCCTGCCCTTCTTGTTCCAGCGCACGAGAGCGTTCCTTCGCTTCGTTCTCGAAAGAATCTTCCCCTTCCCGGGATCGTTCTCTTCCGGCAGGAACATTACTTCGTCTCCGGCGGCGAGGGGATTGTAATCCCCTTCGGAATCCTTCAGGACCTTCCCCTTGATCCTGCATTCCGCCGTCCCGAATCGCCCGGTGACCGTGAATATATTATTGATACCGTTCGCGATGGTGCCTTTGACTTCCGTCACATCGTCCCAGCCAGTTCGAGTCGGAAACGGTCGGCGAATCCGTAGTACTGCCTTTCCGGCTCGGCTTCCCCGGTCAGAAAGAACCTTCCGCCGCCGGGGACCTTCCTCGGGCTTCTCAGCTTGCGGGAGTCGAGGACGCGGAGAAGCTGTTTCACGACTCCCTCACGGGAATCGATGATCTCCACCCCGTCCCCGAGTTCCGCGTGGAGCTCGTCGCGTACGTAGAGGAAATGCGTGCATCCGAGCACGACCTTGTCCACTCCGCGGGCCTTGAAGGTCCTCGCGGCGTCGATGATGACCTCTCTCCTTTCGTCTTCGGTGGAGAAAAAGAGCTTCGTCTCCACGAAATCGACGATACCGGGCCCCGCCACGCGCACGATTTCGCAGGAGGACGCGAATTTTCTTACGAGTTCGTCGACGTACGCGTCCTGCAGCGTCCTGTTCGTGGCGAAGACGCCGATGCGTTTCTTCGCCGTGCGCTCCGCTGCAGGCTTTATGGCGGGGACAACCCCTACGAAGGGAAGTCCGGGGTGGAGTTTCCTGAGTTTCTCGAGAGCGACCACGGACATGGTGTTGCAGGCCAGCACGAAGGCCTTGGGACGCTCCTTGGCCAGGATTCGATCCACGAGCGAAAACACCGCCGAACGAACCTGATCCGAGGTTTTGATTCCGTAGGGAAAATTAGCCCGGTCGGCTACATAGAAGAAATTCTCGTGCGGGAGGAGTTCTCGCGCCCTTTCCAAATAGGGCAATCCTCCGACGCCCGAATCGAGGAACGCGATCGGAGCATCGGGATTAGTTACCGAAGAGTTTGTCGAATCGAGATTTTGCATCATGGTCCCCAGAAGCGGATTTCGATTTTCCAGGCCCGCCGTCGTCCTGTTTCGGACGGAAATAGTCGCAGAAATTCGCGCGTTCCTTGTCCGAAACCGGTTCCGGGATCGTCTCGCGGCAATCCCAATGCGCCCCGGGCAGGTAGAACGTGCAGTGAAGGCAGATTCTCGCCTCTTTTCCGCAGCTCGGGCACAGACTCGACCTGAATAATTTTTCGCCTGCGGGAATTTCTCCGCCGCAGAAATGACATCGCATATTCCTATACTACTCCCGATCCCGAGGAACTTCAATTCCCGAACCTTTCATTTCCCGTCCTTGATTTCGTGCCCAGGTTCGGCTATCGTTATATCCGCATGTTCATCCACAACCGATGTTCGGTCGAAGGATGCCGAAATCCTTCGGTGAGTTTCAGGAACCTATGCTTCCGGCATCTCCCGGATCCGGACGAATACCTCGCCGAGGTCGGGCGGATCATATCCGGCGGAGACGTTTTCACGGGGCTGTCCTTTCCCCTCGTCGAGTTCGCCGCCCTGGATCTGGGGAAAAAGACCTTCATCCTCTGCGATTTCTCCCGATGTTCGTTCAGGAACATCACGATGACGGAAGCAACGTTCAGGATGTGCTTCTTCGATTTCTGCAGCTTCGAGGACTGCACGGCCGAGCGGCTGGACACGCTCAATTCGGTGATGGCGGGATCCCGCATCGAACGCTGCGTTTTCGACGGCTCCGTCTTCCTGCAGGTGAATTTCAACGACCTTCCGCTGTGCCGCGACGTGAGCTTCAAGGCTTCCGACCTCTACAATTCCCGCTTCATCGGCTCGGTGCTGGAAAGGGTGGATTTCACCGACTGCAACCTCAAGAACGTCGATTTCCGCCATTCGGTCCGCAGCGACGTCAGCTTCAAATATTCCAATCAGGAAGACGCCTTTTTCGAGAACAGGGAGGGATCGTGAGGCTCTATTACCACATGTCCATCCCCTACCTGTCCAACACCTACCTCGTGAGTTCGGACGACAGGGGAGCCGCGGTTCTCATCGATCCCGGAACCATGGACGTTCCTCTTCTGCAGATCGTCGAGGGCAACGGCTATTACATCCGTTCCATCCTCATAACAAGGTCCTACGAATCGCACGTGAAGGGCATTAGGACCATCCTCAGGATCTACGACGCCGACATTTACTCCGCCAATCAGACGATCGACGACATCCCGTGCAGGGTGATCGGTCACGGAGACGCCTTCAATCTCCACGGCCTGCCGGTCGAGGTCTTCGGCGCGCACGCTTTCTGCAGGGATGCCGTGTTCTTCAAGATCCGGAACGCGCTCTTCACCGGGGACGTCCTTACCGCCGGATTCCTCGGCGAAGTCCCGAGCGCCTTCAGCAAGGCCCTTCTCACCGCCAAGATCAAGGAACGATTCTCGACGCTGGACGAGTCGATCGCGATCTTTCCGGGGTACGGCCCTCCGACGACCGTCGGGCTCGAAAAGACATTCAACCGGGATCTCTCGGCTCAGACCTGAGCCAGCTTCTTGAGCATGTCCTTCATGCGGGTCGGCAAGGCGGCCCGGAAAGTCCTGGCCACTTCGTCCCCGGGCAGTGCGATGGTGAGAAGATAGGAATGAAGCATGAGCCCCGCTTCCGGAAAGTCCGGGTCGGGTCTTCCGTAGAGGGAGTCGCCCACGATCGGCGTACCGAGACTCTTAAGGTGGACGCGGAGCTGATGCGTCCTCCCCGTCTTCGGCGACAGAAGAACGAAGGAATGGTTGCCGAATTCCTTCAAGGTCCGGTACTCGGTCACGGACGGCTTGCCTTCGGTCGCGGAGCAGGTGAACCGCTTTCTGTGGGAAGGATCCCTCTTGATGCAGACGCTGACCGCGCCGGAAGGAGGCGTCAGCTTCCCCTTCACGAGAGCCAGATACACTTTTCGCGTCGTGCGCTTTCGAAACTGCCTGCTCAGGAACTCGTGGGTCTGCGGATCCTTGGCCGTGATGATGACGCCGGAGGTTTCCTTGTCCAGTCGATGGACGATTCCCGGACGAATGGGTTCGTCCGGGAATCGCTCCTTGAGCGGAAGGAACCGATGGAGCAGTCCCTGGACCAATGTCCCGTGCCTCACCCCGCTGCCCGGATGTACCACCATGCCCTGGGGCTTGTCCACGACCAGGACCCGGTCGTCCTCGAACACGACGTTCAGGTCCACCGCCTCGGGAAGGCATTCCTGGAGCTCCGGCTCGCGATAACAGAGCTCGAGTACCGCTCCGGGTTCGATCTTCTTGGAGAGCTTCACGGCCCTGCCGTCCATCTTTATCTCCATCGAGAGGTTCTTGAGCTGGCTTCGGGTGAACATCCCCGTGCGTTCCGAGAGGTATTTGTCGATCCTCGTGCCTTCGGGAACATCGCTGTCGGCGGTGATCGTGATCCGTTTCATTTTTCGGCCTGATGTCGATCGATGAAATAATCCACGAGGGCGAGGAGCGCGGAAAGGCTCAGACTGAAGCCGATCACCGCGATTTTATCCCGGTCCGACGAGGGGCCGGAAAAGAGTCCGGACGATCCCTCTCCGGACGCGTATCTCAGGCCTTGGTAGGAGAGAGAGGTGAAGAGAAAGGCGAACGGAAGGAGCCCCAGGGCGATTATTTCGCCTCTCCTCAGCGATCTCGCCCAGGACGGGAATTCCTCGGGCTTGTAGGGCTCCGCTTCCTGCGTGCTCTCCGCCGGCACCGCGGAGGTCGCGAGACGGAAGAGCAGCACGATGGAAATCAACCTCGTTTTCAAGACGGCCTTCTCCCGAAAATGGCGGTACCTATCCGGATCAGGGTGGAGCCTTCCTCCACGGCTGTTTCGTAATCCGAACTCATTCCCATGGAAAGCACGTCCGCCGATGCGAGGCGAAAGCGCTTCCGCATGTCGTCGAAGCAGGCCTTGAGCGTACGAAAGGCCTTTCGGACCTCCCGATCGTCGCCCGTGAGGGGGCCGACCGTCATGAGGCCTCTCGGCTCCAGGTTCTCGAGCGCGAAAAGCGACTCGGCCTCACCGAGGAAATCCTCGTAGGAAGCATAGCCGCTCTTCGCGGCCTCGCCCGACGTGTTGATTTCCACGAGAAACCGGGCCTTCCTCCCCGTCTCCGCCAGCCTACGGTTCAGAGCCTCGGCGGTATGCAGAGAGTCTATGGAATCGAACCAGGAGAACAGATCCCGCGCAGCCTTGATCTTATTGGTCTGGAGGTGTCCGATGAGATGGAGTTCCAAGTCGCCCGGCCTGTCGCGGTACTTTCCCTCCGCCTCCTTTACCCTGTTCTCACCGAATATCCGTATGCCGGCGCGATAGGCAGCCATGACGGTTTCGAAGTCGTAGGTCTTCGTCACCGCCATGAGGGAGACTTCTTCCGCCTTCCTGCCGGCCCTCGCCGCAGCGCGAGACGTCCTTTCATGTATTTCGTCGAGATTTCTTTCGAGCTCGTCTTGGGTCATCGGCCCATGATAACCCAGGACCTCGGGCGAATCAACTCATTCGCGGAGGTGCCGCTTCACCGTTTCCTCGATGTCTGCGTTGATTTTTTCCTTGAGGTCCTGATAGAGGCTCGTGAACCTGTCGTAACGGTCGAAGATCTCCCACTGCTCGTCTTCCCAGAAGAGTTGATAGGGTTTCATTCCGAGAGCGTCCGCGATCTTTTCCATGTTTTCAGGCGACGGGAATTTCTTGCCCGTTTCGATTTCTCCAATGAAGCTCGTAGAGAGGTTGCACAGCTCGGCGAGGCGCATCTGGGAATATCCGAGTTTGGTTCTCGCCTTCTTGATGTTCCCGGCGAAGGCCGCCTGAAGTTTCGTCATAGCTCTCCTTGCGAAGGTCCGGTTAAGTATGGAGGGCGGCGAATTCCCTGACAATATTCGTTCGGCGGCAGAGTTTTGCCGCCTTGAGCGGATGGCCCGATACGAGAAAACAATTTTCACTTGCGGGAAAGGGGGAAATGAGAGTACAAATAAAAGCGGAGAATCCGATGCGAGAAATCAATATGCTTTGCGTCTCTTCCGAACCCGATTCCATGGAACGAGTCTGCCCGAAAATCCTCGAGATGCTCGAACTCGGTCCCGAGGAATGCGCCGTCGTTCCCTACTACTCCGGAGACGTCCCCTCCGCCGAGAAACTCCTTTTCGAACGCACATTCAGCCTCCTCGTCATCGACGATTCGCTGGACGGGGCCTTCGACTTCGTGAAGGCGCTCAAGGGCGACGAACTCTTCAAGTTCCTTCCGGCACTCGTCGTCCAGAAGAAGAAGGAGAAATCCGAACGGAAACTAGCGTTCTCCTCCGGAGCCGACGATTACGTTCCCGGTCCCTTCTCGCCCGACGAACTCGTTCTCCACGCGCTGCCGCTCCTCCGCAACAAGCTCCTGATGGACGATCTCATCGCGAAAATCATGAGGCTCCAGGACGAAAACATCAAGAACTACATCCTCACCGACCTCATAAAACGCTACATCCCGAAGACGGTCTGGGATACGGCGAACAGATTCGCCGACGAGCAGAACATCTTCATCCCGGAAACCGAGGAGGAGGTGACGATCGTCTACGGAGACATAGCCGGTTTCACGAAAACCTCCCAGCACAAGAAGCCCAAGGAAGTCATCGACATGCTGAACGACGCCTATTCGACGGTGAACTCCCTCACCTACGCCCACGGCGGGGACATCGACAAATTCATCGGCGATGCGTTCCTCGCCGTGTTCAAGGCCCCCAAAGAGGCCATTGAATGCGCGGTGAAGATCCAGCAGGAATTCTTCCACCTCAACGCAAGGCGGGCCGACGAAGGCAAGACGACCTTCAGGTTCAGGATAGGCGTCCACACGGGAACGGTCATCCGGGGCAACGTAGGCAGCGAGCTCAGGAGCGACAACACCCTCATCGGCGACACGGTCAACACGGCTGCGCGCATCGAATCCGTAACCCCGCCCGGCGAGGTGTTCGCATCTCGGGAAGCGTGCCTCAAGGCGGGGCTGGAAGTTCCGGCCGGATACATGGTTCAGGAGAGCGTGAAGGGCATCGACCGGCCCCTCGTCATGTTCAACGTTTACAGGTGTTTCCAGGAGAGGACGTAGATCCATGCTGCCGGAAACGCGCAACGCGCCCGGGTTCGACATCGACGCCGCGTCAAAGATCGCCAAGGACTACAAGACGGTTACCGGGGTCGACTGCTTCATCATAGATCTCGACGGAATCGTGCTTTTCTCGACCGGTGAGAGCGTCTTCTGCTCCCTGTGCGGCTCCCTGCAGGCCTTGAAATGCAGGCCGGAGACCTGCATGCACGCGCACCTCTACGGGAGTTATCAGGCAGAACGCTTCGGCGGCAAGTACGTCTACTTCTGTCCCAACGGCCTCGTTCATTGGGCCTCGCCCATCCTGAAGGACGGGATGATGAAAGGGGCCGTCATCGGCGGACCTGCGCTCATGATCGACAGGGAGGAATACTTCAACGACGAGGTGATGAAGAAAGGCATGCTTCCCGAGGGGGACGCCCTCGGAATAAGGGAGAAGATCGAGAAGATCCCCTACCGCGATCCGGAGGAGGTCACCAGCCTGTCGGAGATTCTCTTCATCCTGACCGCCTACATCTCGGACATCAATGCGGCGGAATACCTTTCGGAAAGGGAAAAGATCAGCCAGCAGTCGAACATCTCGGAGTACATCAAGCACATCAAGACCATGGGTGGGGACGACAAGGTCCCGGACGAATATCCTCTGGATAAGGAGAAGGAGCTCCTCAGGCTCATCGCCCTCGGGGACAAGCCGGGTTCCCAGAAGCTCCTCAACGAGATCCTCGGCCACGTCTTTTTCTCGAGCGCAGGCAAGATAGACGTCGTGAAGGCCAGGGTCCTCGAACTCGTCGTCCTCCTTTCGCGAGCCGCGATGGAGGGAGGGGCGGACGCCGAACAGATCTTCGGCCTCAACTACAATTATCTGAGCCAGGTGCACAAATTCGTCACCGTGGAGGACATCTCGTTCTGGCTCTCCCGAATCATGATGAGGTTCACCGACCTCGTCTTCAACCTCCAGGACGTGAAGCACGTTGACGTCATCTACAAGGCGATCGACTTCATAAAGAGGAACTACATGAAGAAGATCACCCTGAAGGACGTCGCGGACAGCGTGCTCCTGAGCCCCTCGTACTTTTCCAAGCTCTTCAAGGACGAAATGAAGGAAAACTTCAACCAATTCCTCAATCAGGTGCGCATCGAACGGAGCAAGACCGTCCTTCTCGACAATTCGGTCCCTCTCGTCGACGTCGCCTTCCTCACCGGTTTCGAAGACCAGAGCTACTTCACCAAGGTCTTCAAGAAGATGACAGGAGTGAGTCCCGGAAAGTACCGCGAATCCCGGGGACAGATACTGGCGAAGACTTCGTCCGGGAAAGGCGTGAAGGTGCGTTCGGAGGGGGCTTGATGGCATCGGCGGAAAGAAAAGCAACGTTCGGACCGGGGCTGCCGTTTTTCCTTACCGGCGGACCGGAGGCCGTTCTCCTGATCCACGGTTATACCGGAATAACCGACGAATTCCGCTATCTCGGCAAGCGGCTCAACGGAGCCGGATTCACGGTCTCGGCTCCTCGCCTACCCGGCCACGGAACGAACGGCGACGACTTCGTCTCCACGAACGCCCGCGACTGGGTGAGGAGGATCGCGGACGAATACCTCGACCTGCGGGCGCTGCACGGCGAGGTCCACCTCTGCGGCCTTTCTATGGGAGCCCTCATCGCCATCCTTCTCGCGGAGCGCTACGGCGCCGGGAAAATCGTGCTCGCGGCTCCCGCGATCAAGGCGAAGGACTCCCGCATCTTGCTCACTCCCTTCCTCAGACGGTTCCTGCGCACGCTTCCGAGACCCGAATACGTCTTCGACGGTCCGCCGGAATACCGGCCCGTCGCGAGGGAGTACTGGGAAAAGACCTGGGTGGGACCCGCCGCGGAACTCCTCAAGCTCCAGCGCCTGGCAGGAAAGGCGCTTCCCGGCGTGACGGCGAAAACGCTCGTCATCGTATCGGAGCGGGACGATACGGTACCCTTGGAGGCCGCGGAAATCGTAGAATCGCGCATAGGATCGGACGACGTCCGCCGTCTCGTCCTCAAGGAAAGCGGTCACGTGGTCGTGAACGGTTCGGAAAAAGAGAGAGTCGCGGACGCGATCATTGCCTTTCTCGCGGAAGGGTCTTGAAGATCTCGATCATGCGCTTGAACGGAGAATTCTCCTTTTTCAGTTCCCGGGATCCTCTCGTGATCTTGCACAGGCTCAAGGAATACTTTCTCGCGATCTCCCTTTGCGTCGTTCCCGCCTCGATCTCCCTTACCAGGGCCCAGCGAGTCGCGATTTCCTTTACTTCCGCCTTGGTGAGAAGGCCGAACAGAAAGCCTTCCATGAGTTCGGGGTCGTCCACCGAGGTGAGAACGGAGACGAGCTCCTTCATCGCTTTTTCGACGGTCGCTTCATCGGTCATGCAGACAGTTTAGCCTAGAGTTCGACGTCGGTAAACGACTTCGAGATTCCATCTGCCTGATCGAGGCCTGCCTCGAAGCAGGACCCGTGGACGAGCTTCGTATTTTTAGGTAGTCTTCTCCGGTCATGAATCCACTTACATTCGGAAACTACCACACGCACACCTACCGTTGCGGTCACGCTTCGGGCGACGTCGCAGACTACGCCCGGGAAGCACGCAAAGCCGGCCTTTCGGAACTCGGCATGACTGATCACGTCCCGCTTCCCGACTCCTGGATGGGAGACATCCGCATGCCTCTCAGCGAGCTCGATGCCTATACCCTGGCGATCGAGAAGGCCTCGACTCCGTCCTTCAAGGTCCTGAAAGGCATGGAATGCGAGGCCGTCCCGCGATACTACGGATTCTACAGGGAAGAGCTCCTCCTGAAACGTTCCTACGATTACCTCATCGGTTCGGTTCATTGGTACGAATGCCGCGGTGAATGGACCCACGCGGTCGACGTGAGCTCTCCGAGCCATCTCCGGGCCTATACCGACACGCTCGTTTCGGCCATGAGGGAACGGCTCTTTTCGTTCTTCGCCCACCCGGATCACTTCATGGCGGGCTGGAAGGCTTGGGACCGGGAGGCGAAGGCCTGTTCGAGGGACATCCTCGAAGCGGCTGCTGAAACCGGCGCGGTGCTCGAAATCAACGGAAACGGCTTTCGAAAGTCCCTCGTCGAAGGGCAGGACGGACCGAGAATTCCCTATCCCTTCCCGCGGTTCTGGGAACTGGCCGCGGAATACGGCGTCAAGATCATCAGCAATTCCGACGCGCACCGGCCCGAGGACGCCGCCGCTTCGATCGACAGATGCCAGGCGCTCGCCCGCTCCTTCGGACTCGAATCACTTGCGTCCCCGCCTCCTATCGTGTAAAGTCAGGACCATGATCGGATTCACCGTGAAAAAGGCGTTCTTCGACTTTTGGGACAACCTGTTCAAGACGATCGTCCTCAACTTCGGGTACATCCTGCTGGCTTCGGTGCCGGTTTTCCTTCCGTATTGGCTCTACAGGATCCATACCGTCGCCGCGGTCGCCGCCTTCGTCGCGGGAATTCTCCTCATCTTCGTCTACACCGGCGCGGCGTCGCTCGTGGCGAGGGACATATCCGATTACGGCAATCCGGGATTCCGGGAATTTTTCGGCTATCTCAAGGAGAGCTGGGGAACGAGCCTCGCCTTCGGCTTCATCGTCGTGGCGCACATCGCCGTCCTCATGGTGGCTTTTCCCGTCTATGCGTCGATGAAGAACGTCTTCGGCATCGCGGCCATGGTGTTCATCTTCTGGTTCAGCGTGATCTGGGCCCTCTCCTGCCAATTCTACTTTCCTCTCAGGGCGAGGCTCGACCGCAATCCTCTGAAGATCGTCAAGAAATGCTTCCTGCTCTTCTTCGACAACACGGCCTTCACGATCTTCCTCGCTTTCGGATCCGTCATAGTCGTCGTGCTGTCGAGCTTCACGGCCTTCCTTCTCCCCGGCTTCGCCGCCGTGCTCATCTGGCTCCAGGTGGGTTTCAAGCTCAGGCTTCTCAAGTACGACTATCTGGAAAAAAACCCCGAAGCGGACCGTAGGAAGATTCCCTGGGAGGCCCTGCTGGCGGAGGAGGAAGAACGGGTCGGAAAGCGCACCCTCAGGGGAATGATCTTTCCCTGGAAGGAGTAGCGCCACCAGCGCCGACCGGACTCAGTTTCTCCCGGCTTCCTTTCTCATGGAAAGCGAGATCCTCTTCCTTTCGACGTCCACTCCGATGACCCGGACCCTCACCCTCTGACGCACCTTCACGACGTCCCTCGGATCCTTTACGTAAACGTCCGCGAGTTCGCTTATGTGGACGAGACCGTCCTGGTGCACCCCGATGTCCACGAAGGCACCGAAATTCGTCACGTTGGTCACCACGCCCGGCATCTCCATGCCCGCGAATAGGTGCTCGATCGCGTTCACCCCCTCCGTGAACGAGAAGGGTTCAAAGTTGTTGCGGGGATCCCTGCCGGGCTTCTCGAGCTCGCGCAGGATGTCCTCGAGCGTCGGGAGTCCGACGTCCCCTTCCACGTAGCTTTCGAGCACGATGCGTTTTCTCGCCTCGGCCGACTTCACGAGATCCTCCACGGTACAGCGCAGGTCCTTCGCGATCCGCCTCACGAGGTCGTAGCGTTCGGGATGCACCGCGCTCGAATCGAGGATTTCCTCGCCGTCCGACACGCGGAGGAATCCGGCGCACTGCTCGAAGGTTTTTCGCCCCATTCCGGCGACGTCGAGGAGGCTTTTCCGGTCACGGAAGGCTCCGTTCGCCTTCCGGTGCTCCACGATCGCCCGCGCGAGCCTTTCGGAAAGACCAGATACGTTGCAGAGGAGCTCGGGACTCGCCGTGTTGAGGTCGGCGCCCACCGCGTTCACGCAGCTCGATACGACGTCGTCGAGCGATCTCTTGAGGTCCTTCTGGTCGACGTCGTGCTGGTATTGACCGACTCCTATCGCCTTCGGATCGATCTTCACGATCTCCGCGAGCGGATCCTGGAGCCTCCGTCCTATTGAGACCGCGCCCCTCACCGTGACGTCGTGGTCGGGGAATTCCTTCCTCGCGGTCTCCGAGGCGGAATAGACCGACGCGCCCGACTCGTTCACCGCGACCACGGGGATTCCCCGTTCCGCGGCGATTCCCCTGAGGAAGTTCTCGGCCTCCCTCCCTCCGGTCCCGTTTCCTACCGCGAAGGCTTCGACGCCGTACAGGTCCGCGAGCGAGCGCAACGTCTCCGCCGCCTCCTCGGTCCTGTTGTGGGGTTCGAGCGGGTAGATCGTCGCATGGCGGAGCAGCCCTCCTTGCGCGTCCAGGCAGGCGACCTTGCATCCTGTCCTGAAGCCCGGGTCGAGGGCGACGACCATCTTCCTCCCCAGGGGCGGCTCGAGGAGGATGTCCCGAAGATTCTCCATGAACACCCTGATGGCCTCCGCCTCGGCGCCCTTTCCGAGCTCGCCAAGAAGCTCGTTCTCGAGCGAGGGTTCGAGAAGCCTTTCGTAGGAGTCCTCGATCGCGAGCAGTAGTTCCCGGTCAGGTTCGCGGCCTCGAAGGAAGGCCTCCTTCACGGCTTCGAGTCCTGCGCCGCCCTCGGGAACGGCCTCCCACCGAAGGACGCCCTCACGAACGCCCCGCCTCGCCGCGAGGAAACGGTGGGAAGGCATCCGCGCCGCGGGTTCGGAAAACTCGAAATAGTCCCGATAAGTCTTCCCCTCCTCCTCCTTTCCCGCCGCGACCCTTGTCCTGAGGACCGCCTTTTCCCTGAACACCCTCCTGAGCGAGTTCCGCACCTCGGCGTCCTCGGATACGGTCTCCGCGACGATGTCCCTGGCCCCCGCAAGCGCCGCTTCAGCGCTCTCCACTCCCTTGTCCTCCGAGACGAAGGAAGCAGCGAATTTTTCAATGTCCTTCCTTCCCGCGAGCACCGCCTCGGCGAGAGGCTCGAGGCCTTTCTCCCGCGCGATCGACGCACGGGTCTTGCGTTTCGGCCTGTAAGGGAGGTAAAGGTCCTCGAGAGTCTCCATGTCCCGCGCTGCGAGGATTTTTTTCCCGAGCGCCTCGTCCGACACTTCTAGCCTCGCGAGGGTCTTCAGGATGGATTCCCTGCGTTTTTCGAGCTCACGGAACCTTTCCACGAGGTCGCGTATCCCGATGATCTTGACCTCGTCCATTCCGCCCGAGGCCTCCTTCCGGTAACGGGCGATGAAGGGAACCGTCGCTCCCTCGTCGAGGAGTTCCACCACGGCACGGACGCGGTCCGCCCTCAGATCGAGTTCCTCGGCCGTTCTTTCCACGATTCCCGTCACTTCTTCTCCTCCCGACGTAGAGCTTCCTCCGCTAGGACGAATCCTCCCGCGATGCCCGATCGTTCCCCGAGACCGGGCGGTACTAGGTAATCGTCGATCCTCTCCAGGATCGGCAGAGCCTGTACGTAGCCTCCGAGGAGCGCGAGCGCCTTCGCCCTCACCATCGGAAAGAGGAAATCGTTCCCCATCACTCCTCCTCCCAGGATTATCCTCTCGGGCGAATAGGAAAGCACCGTGTTCACGACGCAGAGAGCGAGATAGTCCGCTTCGAGTTCCCAGACTTCCTTCAATTCCAGGAGCTCGTTCCCCGGCCTGCCCCAACGCGCCCTTATAGCCGAGCCCGAAGCGAGGCCTTCGAGGCAATCGCCGTGGAACGGGCAGCTTCCGGCGAACGAATCCTTTTTCCGGTCCCTGGGGATCCTGAGATGCCCCAGTTCGGGATGGACGAGGCCGTGGACCGGCCTTCCGTTCGCGACCACTCCGCCTCCTATCCCCGTGCCGATGGTGAAATAGACGAGGTTTTGGAGGCCCCTGCCCGCGCCCCAGCGGAGTTCGCCGAGCGCCGCACCGTTCACGTCGGTGTCGAAGCCGACTGGCGCCTGAAAGGCCTTTTTCACGAAACCGACGAGATCCGTGTTCCGCCAGCCAGGCTTCGGCGTGGAGGTTATGAATCCGTAGGTGGGCGACCTCTCGTCGAGATCCAGAGGACCGAACGACGCGATCCCGAACGAGGAAATCTTTCCATGCCGATCCTCGGCCGATCGGAAGAAGTCCGTGGCCCGTTCCAACGTACCTGCGGGGTCCGCGGTGGGGAACCTCGTCTCCTCCCGGATGTCGTCCGGTGCGGTTCCCACGGCGCAGACGAATTTCGTCCCCCCGGCCTCGATCGCGCCGTAGATCAAAGTGCACTTCTCGATGGATTTCATCAGCTTCGCCGATCCTTTCTAATCTTCCTTTCCGTAGGCGAGACCTGAGGCCGCCGGCGCAACGGCCCTGCCCACGAATCCCACGAGGATGACGAGGGTGAGCGCGTAAGGAAGCATGGCGAGGATCTCCGAGGCGACCTTGAGATCCGTGGCCCCGAGGAAGATCTCGAGGCCCTTGGCGGCCCCGAACAGGAGGCAGGCAGCCAGGGCGCCCTGGGGCTTCCATTTCCCGAATATCATGGCGGCCATGGCTATGAAACCGTGGCCGGAGATCACCGTCGGGCTGAATTGCGATACGACCGCGATGCTCATGGCCGCTCCCCCGAGCCCGGCGAGGAATCCCGAAAGCACGACGGAGAAGTAGCGGATCCCGGATACGCTGATTCCGAGGGTGTCGGCGGCCTCGGGGTGTTCGCCGACCGCCCTGATGCGGAGCCCGAGACGGGTCCTGTAGAGGAGGAACCAGACCGCGAAGGAAAGCGCGAACGCGATGTAGACCGTGGCCTCCTTGTTGAAGACCTGGTCGAAGAATGAAGCGTGGGGAAAGAGACCGCCCTCGCCGAAGAAGCCTTCGAAGGGCCTCGGGATCTTCCGCTTGACCGTGAGGGTCTGGGTAGCTCCGTCGAAGATGAGCCTGGAAATGAAGAGGGAAAGCCCGGGTCCGATGAAGTTGACGGCGATCCCGGACACGACCTGATTGGCCCTGAGGGTGATGCAGGCGACGGCGTGGAGCAGGGCGAGAAGCGATCCGGCCAGGCCGGCGCAGAGGAAACCGATCCAGGGATCGCCAGCGTAATACGCCACGGCCGCGCCTGCGAAGGCCCCCACGACCATCATGCCCTCGAGGCCTATGTTCACGACTCCGGAGTTCTCGGTGACGACCCCTCCCAGGGCCGTGAAGATGAGGGGTGCGGAATACATGAAGGAGGTGCCGATCACGAATCCGATCTGGCCGATTACGCCTTCCATCAACGCGGCCCTCCTTTCCGGCGGATATTCCCGAGGACGCTGACGAGCCTCGGCACCGCGATGAAGAAAACTATGGTTCCCATCATGATGTTGATTACTTCCGTGGGGGCCCGGAGGCTGTCCTGAATCTTGCCGCCCCCGTACTTCAAGGCCCCGAAAAGGAGGCCGGCGAAAACCGATCCTCCGCCGGTGTTGTTGCCTATGAGTGCGACCGCCATCCCGTCGAAACCGTAGCCTTCCATGGCGGCGAGCTTCGCGACGCGCTGCGCCACACCCATGACCTGAAGGGCTCCGGCGGCGCCGGACAGTCCCCCCGCTATCGCCATCGAAACGATCATGCTCCTTTTGACGTCGATCCCGCCGTATTCAGCGGCGTCCTTGTTGTAGCCTACGGCGCGGAGCTCGTACCCCAGGGTGGTCTTGTTGAGGACGTACCAGACGAGAAGGGCGAACACGAGTGCGAACAGGATGCCGAGGTTGACCGGGGTCTTGAAGATGTCGTCGAGAACGGGATGGGCGGTGAAAAAGGCCCTTCCCGCGTCCGTGAACTTCCATTCGCCGAAGAGATCGATCCGGGCCGTTTCCAGGATGGGATGGGACTTTCCTTCGCCCTGTCGGGAGAAGAAAGCCTGGCCGAGCATGTAATTCGAGAAATAGAGCGAAATCCAGTTGAGCATGATGGTGGAGATAACCTCGTGCACCCCGAAACGCGCCTTGAGCCAGCCTGCGAAGCCTCCCCATAGGGCCGCTGCCGCGACCGAAAGGGCGAAGACCGCGACGACGTGGATCACGGGAGGCAGCTTGAGCAGGTATCCGGCGAGGGCGGCCACGAGGGCCCCGATGATGAACTGGCCTTCCGCGCCGATGTTGAAGAGGCCCGTCCTGAAGGCGAAGGCCACCGAAAGGCCGGTTATGATGAGCGGCGTCGCGTAGATGACGACATAGGCCAGGTACTTGGGCTTCGAGAATATCCCGTTCCATATGATGACGTAGGCGTCCACGGGATTGAAGCCGGCGACGAGGAGCACCGCGGCTCCTATCGCGAGCCCCATGAGGATCGAAATCGTCGTGAGTCCCACGGATCCGGAAAGCAGCCGGTTCGAGATACGCGCGAGCCTAGGTTTCACGGCAGCCTCCCGCCATCATGAGTCCGAGGGTCTTCTCGTCCACGCCGTTCGAGCTCACGCAATCCACGATTTTGCCTTCGAAGAGGACCGCTATGCGGTCCGCGACGTTCATGATCTCGTCGAGCTCGAAGGATACGAGAAGGACCGCCTTGTCCTTGTTCCTCTGGTCCACGAGCGCCTTGTGAACGTATTCGATCGCTCCGACGTCGAGGCCCCTCGTGGGTTGGGCCGCCACGAGGATGTCCGGATCGTTCGTCACTTCCCTGGCGATGATGACCTTCTGCTGGTTCCCTCCCGAGAGGCTGCGGGCCTTGAGTCTTTCCTCCGCGGGCCTGATGTCGAAGATCTCGATGAGTCTTTTCGCGAACGACACCACCCTGTCCCAGAGCAGGATTCCCTTCCTCGCGAAGGGCGGCCTGCGATAATTCTCGAGGATCAGGTTCTCGGCCACGTCGAAATCCAGGATGAGTCCGCGCTTCTGCCGGTCTTCCGGGATGCTGGAGAGCTTGCGGTCGAGCAGGCACCTAGGCGGCTTGTTCGTGACGTCCTCTCCCCTCACCTTGACGGTTCCGGACTTGATCCTCCGCAGTCCCGTGAGTGATTCGACGAATTCCGTCTGTCCGTTGCCGTCGATGCCGGCTACGCCGAGGATTTCTCCACGCCTGAGCTCGAGCGAAAGCCCGGAAACCGCATCGAGACCCCTGTTGTCCTCCACGACGAGGTCCTTGACCTCGAGCATGATCTCCCCCGGCGAACGGGGCTCCTTGTCCACCTTGAAATTCACCTCCCGACCCACCATCATGGACGCGAGTTCCCGCTCGCTCACCTTGGAGACCTCGACCGTCCCTACCTTCACTCCTCGCCGGATGACGGTGCAGAAGTCCGCCATCTGCTTGATCTCCCTGAGCTTGTGGGTGATGATGATGACGGTCTTTCCCTGAGCCGTGAGATTCCTGACGATGAGTCCGAGTTCCTCGATCTCCTGAGGCGTGAGCACGGCGGTCGGCTCGTCGAGGATGAGGATGTCCGCTCCACGGTACAGGGCCTTGAGGATCTCTACGCGTTGCTGCATTCCTACGGAGATGTCCTGGATCTTCGCGTCCGTGTCCACGGTGAGGCCGTAGAGCCGGGACAGCTCCTCCACGTCGGCCCTGGCCCTCTCCATGTCGAGGACGCCGAGGCGCTTTACGCACTCGCGCCCGAGCACGATGTTCTCCGCGACGGTGAAGGGCTTCACGAGCATGAAATGCTGGTGCACCATTCCTATCCCGTGCCGGATGGCCGCATTGGGATCCGGGATTTCCGTCCTTTTCCCGTTGACGAAGATCTCCCCTTCGCTCGGCCGGTAGAGACCGTAGAGGATCTTCATGAGGGTCGTCTTGCCGGCCCCGTTTTCGCCGAGCAGGGCATGGACCTCGCCCTTGTGCACCTCGAGGTCGATCCGGTCGTTCGCGAGCAGGTCGCCGAACCGTTTCGTGATCCCCGTCATCCTGACCGTTGCCGAGCCGAAATCTATTCTGTCCACCCCGAAGCTCTCCTTGACGGAAAGAGGGCCCTCCCTCCGCGGGAGAGCCCTAGTAAAACGGCACCTACGAGAATAACCCGATTATTTCAAGCCTGCAACGAATTTGTCGAATTCGGCCTTGGTCTTCGGAACGACGATCTCACCGGCGATGATCTTCTTGGTCAGGTCCTCGACTTCCTTGAGTACGTCGGCCGGCACGTGCTTGTTCGAAGTCGGGGCGATGCCTACGCCTCCGTTTCCGAGGCTGTAATAGACGGTCTTGCCGCCTTCCCAGGTCCCGGCTTTCAGCTTCTTGGCGATGTCGAAGATCGCGGTGTCGACGCGTTTCATGGCGGAGGTGATCACGTTGTCCGGTGCGAGATGGTTCTGGTCCTTGTCCACGCCGATCGCGAACTTCTTGGTCTCCTTGGCGGCTTCGATGACCCCGTCACCCACCTGACCCGCGGCGTGATAAACGATGTCGGCGCCCTTCTGGTACATCTGAAGGGCAATGGCCTTTCCCTTGGCGGCGTCGTTGAAGGACTCCGCATACTGGTCGAGGATTTTGATCTTCTTGTTCGCCATCATGACCCCGGCCTTGTAGCCGTATTCGAATTCCTCGATGAGGGGGAACTTGATCCCGCCGATGAAGCCCACGGTTTTCGTTTTGGTCATCTTGCCGGCTATGTAGCCGACGAGGAAAGAGGGCTGTTCCGCCTGGAACATGACGCCGACGACGTTCTGCGGGGTCTTGTCGCCGTAGGAAGAATCGATGATCGCGTACTTCTGGTTCGGGTAGGTCTTGGCGGCCTTCGCGATCGCGTCGCTCATGAGGAAGCCGATGCCCCAGATGAGGTCGTTCTTCGCGTCGTGAAGCGATTCCATGTTGGGGGCGTAATCCGCGTCCTGCTTGGATTCCTTGTACGCTGCCTTGATGCCGAGTTCCTTCTCCGCCCTCTGGAGCCCTTCCCATGCGCTCTGGTTGAAGGACTGATCGTTCACTCCGCCGATGTCGGTGACCATAGCTATCGCAAGCGCGGGCTCGGCCTTCTTCTCATCCTTCGCCGCGGCCTTGGGCTCCTCCTTCTTCGCGCAACCGGCGAAGAGTACCATAACGGATAGCAGGAAAAGGCATAGGACCTTCCATGTCTTCATACGTTTCTCCTCTCTTTGGGAAATCCGCTTTTCTTCTGAAACGGAAACTCCGTCGTCTTCTACGATATATTCTGCCAATCGGGCTGTCAACACGATCGGACCGGGAATGGCCGGAAGGACGCTACATCCCCTCCGACCGGGGGAGCTAATTCAGCTGCCCGATAGGAAGCTCTCTCCGTTTCCGCCTCTTTCCAGGCCGAAGAATTCCCGGAGCGAGGCGGCAGCGTCCGCGAAAGTCGAGCGCACGCCGAGACTCCTGCCTTCGCGGCCCGGCCTGAAGACGAGAAGCGGAACGTGTTCCCTTGTGTGGTCCGTGCCGACGAAGGTGGGATCGCAGCCGTGGTCCGCCGTGACCACGAGGAGGTCCTCGGCCCCGAGCAGCGGAAGCATCTTTCCTAGGGAGGCGTCGATCTCCTCCACCGCACGGCAGTATCCCTCGGCGTCGCGGCGGTGACCGTAGATCATGTCCGTATCCACGAGATTCACGAACACGAATTCCCTTTCCCTCGAGGGTCTCCGGAGCAGTTCAAGGGTGCGCTCGAGGCAGGCGGGGTTTCCCGCGTCGTGATGGCTTTCCGCTATTCCCGACTCGTTGAAGATGTTGCCGATCTTCCCGACGGCCGCGGTGTGGACCCCGTTTTTCGAGAGTTCGTCCAGGACGGAAGCTTCGGGGAGGGCTATGCTGAAATCCCTCCGGTTCCTCGTCCTCGTGAAGCTCCCCGGTTTGCCGACGAAGGGCCGCGCGATCACCCTTCCGACCTGGAGGGGGTCCACGAGCCTCCTCGCGATCCCGCACCAGCGATACAGCTCTTCGATCGGGACCTTTTCTTCGTGGGCAGCTATCTGGAAGACCGAGTCCGCAGACGTGTAGCAGATCGGATCGCCGGTGGCGAGATGCTCCGCTCCGAGTTCCTCGATGACGGACGTTCCCGAGGCGGCCTTGTCGCCCAGGATCCTCGTCCCCGTCTCCCGCTCGAATGCCTCCCTGAGCTCGCGGGGGAAGGACGGATGCTCCGGCCGGAACACGTGGAAGGGCTTTTTCAAGACGATGCCGGCGAGCTCCCAGTGGCCGGTAGTCGTGTCCTTTCCGGGCGAGGCCTCCCTCATGACGCCCCAGGATGCGGAGGGCCTTTCGACCGGTTCGCAGCCCGGAAGAACGTCGCCCAGCAGGGCCGAGCAGTTGCCGAGTCCCATGGAGCGGAGCACGGGCCATTTTTCGCCCGGTACCGACCGGGCGATGCCGAGCGCGGTGTTCGCTCCCGAGTCCCCGTACGCACCCGCGTCGGGCAACTCGCCTATTCCGAAACTGTCGATGACGATGACGACCGCACGCATGATTCCTCCTCAGGGGAGATCCACGACCCTTCCGTTGTCGGCGAGGCGCTCCCGGACGTAATCCGCGTCGAGTCCGAGCTCGGCGACCAGGATTCGGAGCTGGTTTTCCGTGACCAGATTCTGTTCCGCGAACAGGTACACGAGGGCCTTTTCCGGTATGCAGGGGACCTTGAGCGCGTTCGCGTTCGTCGCATCCGAGGCGGAGGGCCCGCCGTACTTTCCCCTGAAGTGCCGGAAGAGCATGGAAGCTTCGGGATTCCGGATGATTGCATCGAGCTCCGCCCGGAGGCCGGCGAGGTCTCCCCTCGCCGCCCGCTCGCCGAGAGGCTTCAGGTAGAGAAAGGTGTACTCCTTCCCGGGGAGGTAGTGGTGCTCGTCGCAGCGGGTGCAGTAGTTCGGTTCCCGAGGATCCTCTTTTTTCCTGTCCCCTCCGATGATGATGAGCGGGTCGAAGTAAATCCCGGGGCATTCCTCTCCGTCCACGAGATAATACCGGTAGGTGTAGAAGGAGTCCTTGAGGCAGTCGGGGTGTTCGCAATAGGCGGTGAGCGGAAACACGTCGGTCGCGAGTTCCAGAAGAAGCCTCGCAGTCGCGTTGAAGATTTCCTTCCTGAAATTCAATATCAGGGTGGGAAAAATGAAGATGAGGTCCCTTTTTTCGCTCTCCCGTTTGACCACATAGGCTATTCGCTCGTCGAAGAACGAGGCCTCGTCGATGATCCAGGTTCCGACCTCGGGATGAGCGTCCATGAGCTTCTCGAGATCGAAACTTCCCGCTATCATGGCGATCCGGTCCCCGCAGCGCTCGTAACCGCCCCGATAGGACAGGGCATCCGCCGGATTGTCCGGGAATCTCTTCCCGTCGAGGACCGAGCGGACGAACAACACGTCCCGCCGGTCGGCGCCTCCCGATCCTACGAGTTCCCCCACCGCCCGGGTCTTCTTCAGGGCGACACGGGAGTCGCGCCACACCCTCGCCGAATATTCGGTCTTCCCCGAGCCCATGGGACCGATGACCAGTATTCTCCTTCCGCCCTTGGTGAAATCGAAATGGTTGAACGAGTGGTGGATCCTGAATTTCGGGAGCCCGAGGCTCTTCAGGAATCCGTCGGTTTCTTCGGTCACGCCTCTTCGGCCTTCACGGGATTCTTCAGGATGCCGATCTTCTCGATCTCGACTTCCACGACGTCTCCCGGCTTGATGGGCCCCACGCCGGAAGGCGTGCCGGTCATGATGATGTCCCCTGCGTACAGGGTGAAGTTCTGGGAGATGAACGAGAAAAGATCCTTGATGGAGAAGATCATCTCCTCGGTGTTTCCGCTCTGGACGACCTTGCCGTTCAGCCTGCACTGGATCGCGAGCTTCTGGGGATCCCCGATGTCCTTCGTGAGGACGATATGGGGGCCGATCGGGCCGAAGGTGTCGAAGGACTTGCCGCGGTACCAGCCGGACTTGTCCGAGGTCTGGATGTTCCTCATGCTCACGTCGTTCATGCACGTGAAGCCGTAGATGTAGTCGTAGGCCCTTTCCGGCGGGACGTTCTTGCAGGTTTCCTTCACGATGAAGGCGAGCTCGGCTTCGTAGTCGATCCTGGGCGGATCGAATTTGTACCTGGAGATGAACGATGGGAGAACGATGGGTTCTCCCGGCCCGATGAGGACGTTGGATGTTTTCGGGAAAAGGACCGGCTCGGACGGCACGTCGAAAGCCACCTGGGTGAACTGGGCGCTGACGCTTTCCTTGACGTGTTCCCGGTAATTCAGCCCGAGAGCGACGATTTTCGTAGGCTGAAGGGTGTACAGGGTGCTGGTCTTGAAAACTGGTAAGGAAATCACGAAAATACCTCCCGTCGATTCCCGTCCTGCCGGCCGGGGGTTTTGACATCGGTTATTGAACCTTGTTACACTTTATAAATAAGGTTGTTCATTTAAGCAAGACCGCAAAAGGGAGATTCATGGAAAAAAAACATTACGCTTTCACGCTCGACCGCTTCATTTCGAAGCAGGATTTCCAGAGGCTCAAGGCCTTCGCAAAGACCAAGGAGACGCCGTTCGTCGTCATCAATCTCGACGTGGTGAAGAAAAAGTACCAGGAACTCAGGAAGAACCTTCCGTTCGCGAACATCTTCTACGCAGTCAAGGCGAATCCCATGAACGAGATCATCTCCCTCCTCTACAAGCTCGGGTCCAACTTCGACATCGCCTCGGTCCACGAGCTCGACCAGCTCCTCTCGCTCGGGATCGACCCCTCGCGCATAAGCTACGGCAACACCATCAAGAAGGAAAAGGACATCGCCTACCAGTACTCCAAGGGAGTCAGGGTCTTCGCCACGGATTCCTTCGAGGACCTGGACAAGATAGCCAAGAACGCCCCGGGCACGAAGGTCTTCTTCAGGATCATCACGGAAGGCACGGGATCGGACTGGCCGCTCTCCAGGAAATTCGGCGCCCACCCCGACCTGATCTACTCGCTCATCCTGAAGAGCAAGGAGCTCGGCCTCGAACCCTTCGGTCTTTCCTTCCACGTAGGATCGCAGCAGCGGGACATCGGCCAGTGGGACGAGGCGATCGCCCGGTGCAAATACCTCTTCGACGCGATGAAGAAGGAGAAGATAACGCTCAAGATGATCAATCTCGGCGGAGGTCTGCCGGCGAACTATCTCGCCCCGACCCTGTCCGTGGGAGTCTATGCTGCGGAGATCAAGCGTTTTCTCGCCGAGGACTTCGGCACGAAACTCCCCGAGATCTGGATCGAGCCCGGCCGCTCCTTCGTCGCGGACGCCGGCGTTCTGGTGTCAGAGGTGGTTCTCGTATCCAACAAGGCGAGAAACAACCTCTATCGATGGGCGTACCTCGACGTCGGCGTCTTCGGCGGACTGATCGAAACGATCGGAGAATCCATCAAGTACCCGATCTATTTCGACGGCTCGGGTCCCGCCGAGGAGGTCATCCTCGCGGGCCCGACCTGCGACGGCATGGACATCCTCTACGAGAAGTACAAGTACACCATGCCGTCATCGACGTCGGCCGGAGACCGGGTCTACTTCTTCACCGCAGGAGCCTATACGCAGAGTTACAGTTCCATCAACTTCAACGGATTCCCGCCCCTCCGGAGTTACGTGCTCCCGAAGTAGGCGAAAAGTCGGATGGAAAGGCTCATCACCCTCTACGAATCGCCGGACTCTCCCTGTCCCTACCTTCCGGACCGGATCTGGAAGACCCATATCTTCTCCGCGGACGTCTTCCCCGAACCGGTCTACGAAAGGCTTCTCGATCAGGGCTTCCGGAGAAGCGGAATGCATTTCTACAGGAACCGCTGCCCGGGGTGCACGGCCTGCCGTCAACTCCGGGTGCCCGTGAAACGTTTCCGGCCAACGCGATCGCAGCGGAAGACGTCCTCGAAAAATCGGGACGTCACGGTCGTGACGAAATCGCCGGCTTTCAGACGGGACGTCTACGAGCTCTACCGGAGGTACGTCGAGTACAAGCACGGCAAGACCGATACCGACGAGGAGAATTTCCGCAATTTCCTCTGCCTCTCGCCGATCGACACGCGGATCATGATGTATTACGCGGGCCCCCGCCTCGCGGGAGTCGGCTGGGTGGACTTCCTTCCTCGAAGCCTTTCGAGCGTCTATTTCGCCTTCGATCCGGATTTCGCGTCAAGAAGCCTCGGCACCTTCTCCGTCCTCGAGGAGATCGAGCTCTGCATGAGGACCGGAAGGGAATGGCATTATCTCGGTTTTCAGGTGGAAGGATCCGCAAAAATGGAGTACAAGGACCGCTTCCGTCCGCACGAAAAGCTCATAGACGGCCGGTTCGTCGCCTTCGACTGAACGGCCGACCTTGTATCCCGGAGGACCGCTCCCCGCTCCGTTCCCCGATCGAGGTTTCGCGGTCTTGAATCCCGGGCGAATTTTCCGCTACATTGGAACTTCGGCCCGTTCTGGGTCCAATACGTCGAAAAGGAAACGTCATGAACATCGAGAAAAATCGGGTGGTGTCCATCCATTACACGCTCACGTCCGCGAAAGGCGAGCTGATCGAATCCAACGAAGGGGAGGAGCCGCTCGAATACCTTCACGGCAACGGCAACATCTTTCCCGCCCTCGAGGCCGTCCTCGAAGGAAAGAAGAAGGGCGACTCCTTCTCCGCGTCGCTCCCTCCGGCCGAAGCCTACGGCGAATACGACGAGGCCCTCGTCGCCGATTTCGAAAAAAGCCGCTTCGAGGATCCGGAGCGTATCGCGGTCGGCATGGAATTCGCCGGGCAGTCCCTCGACGGGCAGTATCGGGTTTTCCGGATCGTGAGCGTCGACGGGGACAGCGTCAAGGTGAACGGCAATCACCCGCTCGCGGGAAAGACGCTCAACTTCGCGGGAAAAGTCGCCGACGTCCGCGACGCCACGGAGGAGGAAATCGCCCACGGTCATACCCACGGAGAAGCGGGCTGCGGCGGCTGCCACGGCGGCTGCGGTGAAGAGGAAGGGGACTGCGGAGAAGGCTGCTGCGGCTGCCACTGAAAGACCGCTCTTCCGCCGCTTTGTGAACGAAGGGGCCGTCAGTGCGACGGTCCTTTTTTTATTTTCCCAGCGCTTCGTCCAGATACTTCTTGTCGACCGCGAGCAGGTCGAGAAGGTCCGGGGTCTTCGCGGAGTTCGGGAAATTGAACAGGGACGCGACCTTCGCGTCCTTCCGGATTTCCGCGAGCGGCTTCGCGATTTCGTTGTGCCGATTGTCGACGATGAGCCGAGTTTCCGCCTTCGCGAGCGCGACGATCTGCGCAGCCTCGAGGGGGCCGGGACCGAAGACTCCCCTCACGTCGAAGCCCAGATACTTCACGAGAGGGACCTGGTGGAAATGGACGAGCGCGGGAGCGCCGTAGAAGCCGGCCGCCTTCAATTCCGCCTTCCACGCTTCGAAGAATTCCCTGATCGCCGCGAGGTTCCGTTCGGCCTTTTCCGCGGTCCCGAATTCCCCTGCGGCAGCCCTTACCGAAGCCTCGATCGTCGGCAGGTCGTTCCGGGTCTCTATCTTCACGAGCCTTACCTTCCTGTTCTCCGTGGCCTCCGCGAGTTTTTTGACCATGCGTTCGTATCCTGCGTAGATTATGAAGTCCGCGTTTCCCGCCTTTGCGACGTCCGAAGGCTTGAGCTCGTACTCGGGCGGATGTCTCATATCGTAGGGCGCGATGACCGTGACGTCCGTCGCTCCCGCCGCCCTGGCGAACGCGGCTGTCCACCCGGTCGACGCCACGACCTTCGGCTGGGCCTGAGAGGACGCTGCTCCGGCGATAAGGAAGCCGGCGATAACGGCTATGAATCTCATACCTTTTTTCTCCTTGTCCTTTTGCGGATGATTCCGGCCAGAATGAAAACCGACGCGGCGAACCCCACGGTGGAACTCACCGGCAGGTCGAAGGCTAGGGAAAGAGCGAAACCGGCAGCGCTCGAAACGACACCTGCGAGCGATGCGACGAAGAACGTTCCCCTGAGGCTTCCCGCCAGCAGGGAGGCCGCGATCGCGGGAAGGAGAAGGAGCGAGTCGAGGAGCAGGGCTCCCACGAGCCGCATCGCGAAGGCGACGGTGATTCCCGTGACCACGAGGATGCCCTGATACACCGCCTTCTCCGGGACGCCCACCGTGAAGGCTATCTCCCGGTCGAACATTACCGCCGAAAGAAGCCTGAAGCGACTGAATACCAGGAACAGCACGGCACAGCAGAAAGCGAGAAGGCCGGCGAGATCTGACCGGCCGAGGGCGTAGATGTTGCCCCAGAGGATCTCGAAGGCGTCCTTGGCCGGAACGTCGGCCTTGTAGATGATGGCGAACGCCGCGGAGATGGCGAGCACCATGAAGAAGGCGGAGGTCTGGCCCGAACCGAGGCCCGTTCTGTCGGAAATCGGGGCGAGGACGAGTATCATGAGGACCGCGGAGGCGAGACTGGGAAGGAGAGGATCAGCTCCGAGCGCCAGAGCCGCCGCGCTGCCGAGCAGACTGGCGTGCATGAGGGTGAACCGGAGCGGCACGAGATTGAGCCTGAGCACGAAAACCCCGGGAAGGGGGAACACCGCTCCCGCGATCAGGATGGCGGCGAAACCTCTGAGAATCGGCGGATAGAAGATGAATTCAAGCATGATGCGCTTCCGTGAAGGAACCGTTCCTGAGATGAAGCACCCGCCATCCCGGCCTGTCAAGCAGGCTTTCGTCATGGGTGATCATCACGACGGACACGTCGAGCGATTCCACGAGTTCGACGAGAGCCTTCGCGGAATCGGGATCGAGCGACGCGGTGGGCTCGTCGAGGAGAAGCAGTTCCGCTCGCTGCGCGAGGCAGCGAGCGAGCGATACCCGCTGCTTTTCTCCGCCGGACAGCGTGCCGTACGACCGCTTTGCGAGGTGGCCGCATCCGGTGAGATCCATCGCCCGCCTCACGGCCCGTTTCCTCTCTTCGCCAGAAATTCCGAGAGGTATCGTCCCGATCTCGACAGCCTCCCATGCCGAGATCGGAAAATCCGACTTCACGGCCTCCTGGTTGACGTAGGCCGACCTGCTCCTCTCCTTCGACCATGCGGGGCTTCCGACTTCGTTGCCGAAGATCCTCACGGAACCGGAATAGGACCGGATGAGTCCGAGGAGGATTTTGAGGAAGGTGGTTTTTCCGGAGCCGTTCTCTCCCGCTACGAGACAGCGCTCTCCCCGAACGAGCGAGAAATCGAGACTCGCGAAGAGAGGCCGGCCCGCATAGCCGCAGCCCACGCCCTCGGCGGCCACGACGAATCCATTCTCCCGACTACGAGCGATTTCGGGCCGCACGGTTCGCCCGTTCCTTCAGGATCGCGTAGGCTTCCTCGACGTCGACTACCTTTTCGAGGAGGTCTTCGGTCATGCACTGTATCCTTTCCACCAGCTCGTCCCACGTATGCTCGATCCCGTAATGTTCGAAGACGAGTCTGCCCCTTTCGCTCAGAAGCCTCGCGTGCACCTTCCGGATCCCGAGGCGGACGACCAGAAATGCCGCTCCTCTTCCGACGATCTTGTCCTCGACGACGAGCGATGCGCCGTCGATTCCGGCTTGTTTCAAGAATGTCTCCAGGTCGAAGAGCGGGTGAAGCCACTTCTTTACGCTGGAGAAGACGATGTTTCCGTCTCGATAAACGAGCAGGGATAGGTTCTCGGTTTCCATAACGATGCGGCCATCCTACCGGAATCCTCGGGTTTCCGCAAGAACGGACGGGGTCATCGCGCCTGACCGAGCGCCAGGCCAGCGAACTTCGGATCGGTAAGCAGCATCGACTTGAAATCCTCGACCTCCTCGTCCACCGACTTTCGTTCGGTGTTGTAGACGACGTCCGCGGCCGCGTAGTATTTGTGTTTCTCGTTCGTCCACATGAGCGTCACGTCCTGTTCGAGCGTGGTCCCGGCATTGACCCTCGGCCGGTCCGCGAGTCTGACCCGCTCGATCAGAGTCTCGATCGAAGCCTCGAGGAGGACGATGACGCCCGAAGGTTTCAGCACGTCCACGTTCCATTCGTACCGGATGGTTCCTCCCCCCAGGCACACGACGCAGTCTTTTCGTCGACTGAAGCCCTTGCAGATGGAGTATTCCAGCTCCCGGAAGGCGAGCCAGCCCTTTTCGTGAACCAAACGATGGAAGGAATAGCCGAGGATGGCGTTCATTTCCTGGTCGAGATCCAGGAAACCGAGCCCGGTAGACTCGGCCAATTTCATCCCTATCGTCGTTTTACCCGAACCGATCATACCGCAGAAATAGACGTTCATGAACCGCTCACTTGTCCGAAATTACGAGCCTGCAGAAATCGTCGCCCTTTCCGATGGTTTCATTCAGTTCCATCTTCACTCCGTGGGCAGCGGCCCGTCCTCTATCCCCTTCCATGGCTATGTCGCAGAATTTCGCCACTTCATCCTTCGAGAGTCCCATTTCCTTCCACGCTTCAACGAGGGCGCAGTGTTTCATCTTCTGCACCGAATGATCACCGCAGATTTCGATGTCCGAATCGAAGACCAGGGCCGAACCTTTCGACTCGTGCTTGGAGACCCATTCCTTGTGGCTGAAGGGCTTCGTGTCCTTCTTCGCTTTCATCTTTCCGAATTCGAAAATTGCCTTTCTGCTGAGTTCCTCCACCTTGTCTTCGGGAAGCGCTTCCTTGAAGGCGTTGTAGAGAAGAGCGAACCAGGTCGCCCGGTCCTTTATGGCGGCCCTGACCTTCTCGACCGTTTCTTTTGTTCTTTCGTCGCTGTTCGTATTCATCACCGGCTCCTTGATAGGTAAATTCTCTTATTGTATACTAAATCATACTTTTTGCTTTCTTTTCAGGCAGATTCTGCAGAAACCGTCGTTCCTTGCGAGCGTTTCTTCGAGTCTGAGTTCCACTCCGTGGTATTCTGCCCTGCCCCGATCTCCGTCCATCGCGATGTCGCAGAACAGATTCACGTCATCCGAGGAAAGACCCATCTCCTTCCACGCTTCGACCAGAGCGCAGTAACCCACCCGGTTCTCCATCCATTCATCGCAAGCCTCGATTTCAGCCCCGAAGATCCGGGTCCCGCCCGAAGTTTCGAACCTTTCCATCATTTCTTCGGCGGAGAGCTTCTTCCCGTCGAGGCTTCCCTTGTAATGCCCGTAGTTCCGAATGGCTTTTCGCGCGATCCTCACGGCCTCATCCCTACCAAGCTCTCCTTCGAAGGCCCTGAAAAGAAGCGCGAACCAAACGGCCCTGTCCTTGATCGCGGCCCTCACCTTTTCGACCGTTTCTTTCGGCATAGTCTCCATCACTCTTCTCCCGACTTCATCCGAATATTTCGCCCAGGAGCGTTTCGAATCTTTTCCGTTTTTCCCCATAGCGTTCGTGTCGCTCTTTGCTCGGCTCGAATCGCTCCTCCGTCCTGATCCATTCGCTCGAAGCCTTGCGGAGATCGCAATCCTTTTCCAGCGCGGCTCTGCAGAAGAGCGCAGTGCCGAGCGTCGTGGCCTCCTTCTCCGCGAGCACGTCCACCGGGAGGCCCAGAACGTCCGCTCTGATCCGGTTCCATTCCGGCAGCGAAGCCCCTCCGCTCAGGAGAACCCGATCCGCGCCGAGACCGTTCGACTCGAGCGCATCGCGAAGACGCGCGAGCCTGAAGGCGCAGGCCTCCATGACGGCCCGGACGATGTGGGCTCTTCCGTGGGAAGGCCTGAGTCCGACGATCCCTCCCGACGCGTTTTCGGTCCAATACGGAGAACGTTCTCCCGTGATTCCGGGAAAGACGAAGAGCGGATCCGCATCTTGCGGTTCGATTCCGGCCGCCGCCGACGAGGCTTCCTCACGGCTCATGCCGAAAAGGTCCATAAAATACGTGAGCGTGCCGCCTGCCGCCCCGGTAGCACCTCCTACCGCATACGTCCCGGGGACCATGCCGGTGTTCACGTTGAGGATGCGGTCCCCGTCGCGTACCGCCTTTCTCGAAAGACGCATCATCACGTCCGTGGTTCCCGTGACGAGCGGAAAGCCGTCCTCGAGGGTCAGCCCCGCTCCGTACATCGAGGTGGTCCCGTCTATGCTTCCCACGATCACGGGCAGCCCTTCCGGCAGGCCGGTTTCCGCCGCAGCCGAGCCGGTCACCTTCCCCGCCAGACTCTGGGCAGGTCTCGGATCCGGGAACACCCCGGGGTTCACTCCGACTGCCTCGCACAAATCCGCGTGCGGTCCAGCGGTCCCGAGATCGAACAGATACGTGTAGTTCATGTGCGCGAAGTCGGTGGCGATCTCGCCGGTCAAACGCCGCACGAGTTCGTCCTTGAGGCCGAGAATGGTCCTGGTCTTTCCGAGAAAATCCCCGTCCTCCCTGCTCTTCCTGAGCAGTACTGGCGCGAGCAGTCCTGGACTCATCCTCCTGCCGGTCACGCCGTAGGTCGAGCCGGCCGGGAACGCCCGATCGAGCTCCTCCGCCTCCGCTCGCGCCCTCGTGTCCTGGTAAAGCACGGCCGGAGCCGCGTAATCCGAATTTTTCGAGAGAAAAACGTAACCGAGAAACGAGCTGATTCCGAGGGCCTCGGGGGTTTCCCGCGGGAAATTCTCCCTGAAATCCCTCAGAACCGCCTTTACGCGCAGCCATGCTTCTCCCGGATCGATCTCGGCCTCTCCCCCGGCCCCTATGTCGATGACGACCGGTCTTCTGGCTACCACCCGAACCTTCCCCGAATGGTCCACGAGACAGGCTCTGCAGCTCGAAGTCCCGAGATCGACCGTCAAGAAAGCCATGAATTCCCCCGGCTTACCTCTTCTTCGCCGGCTCCTTCTCCTCCGGAGCAGGCGCCGCCTCCTTGGCGACATCCACGATGGCCTTGAGCGCCTTGGGATCGAGCCAGGTCGGAATGCTGCAGCCGTTAGCGAGAATGAAACGGGTCTTGCCTCCGAGACGTATTCCTTCCCGGACGTTCTCCTTGATGAAAGCCCAGGTTCTGCGGGTCACTTTGTTGTTGTCGATTCCGCCCATGACGATTCCGGGGAATTTCTGCTTCATCGTCTCGAGGGACGGGTTGCCGGGCATGCGGTCCTCCCAACTCAGGATGGGCACGGGGAAATCGAGCACGTCGGCGGCGTATATCTTGTCGCCGTGGATGTGGGCGGTCGTCATGGGTGCGAGCCCTTTCACCGCCTTGAATACTCTCATCGCAGCCGGCTTGACGAACTGGAGATACAGCTTCTTGTCGATCTGCTCCTTGCTCGCCAGGACCGACATGAAGATCCCGCTTGATCCGTACTGGATTGAACTCCTGCAGTAGGCTATGAGGTTGTCGGCGACCACGTTGAGGGCCTTCGTGAGTTCGCGGGGGCTGTGTTTCGCGAGATCCGTGAGGTGTTCGCCGCAGACGTTCCTCTGGAGGCTCTGCCACGGATCGAAGACGGTGTCGATGAAATAGGCCTTCTTCTTGAGCTCCTTGCCGATGAGCCGGATCGCCTTGAGCTGCTCCCGCCAGTCGCTCCGTTCGGGATCGAATGGAACGAGCTTGGAAAGGTCCTTTCCGGTCTTGATTTCTTCTACTCCCTCGGGCATGGGATAGAAGTAGTCGTTCATGACCTTGAGAAAATCGAAATCATAGTGATTGAAGAATTCCAGGGCGATGCGTGCGAAGGCCTCGCCGCTCATGTGCTGAACTCCGAAGTGGTACCAGAGGCACACGGGCGGACGGTCCGGCTCCTTTCCCGCAAGTACCGCATTGACTCTCTCGATCTTGGTCATTCTCTCTTTCCTCCCTCCATCAGGCGATTCCGAGATAGGCTTTCTTTATGCTGTCCGAACGCAGAAGCTCTTCGGTCGGGGCTTCCGTCACCACGGAGCCCGTTTCGATCACGTACCCGTAATGAGCGACGTGAAGGGCTATGTTCGCGTTCTGTTCGACGAGCAGGATCGTCTTTCCCAACTTGTTGATCTCCACGATGAACTCGAAAATCTTTTCCACCAGGATGGGCGCTATGCCGAGGCTCGGTTCGTCCAGAAGAAGGACGTCCGGGTCGCTCATGAGCCCTCGGGCGATGGCGAGCATCTGCTGCTCCCCTCCTGACAACGTGCCTCCTTCCTGGGTCCGCCGTTCGGCGAGCCGGGGGAAAAGCTCGTAGCTCCTCTCCAGGAGCGAGGCGATGTTCGCCTTGTCCCGGATCGAATAGGCGCCTGCGAGGAGGTTCTCCTCCACGGTGAATTCGGGGAAGATTTTCCTTCCTTCCGGCACCTGGGCGATTCCCCTGGTGACGATGGACTCGGGCCTGTGGTTCATGATTTCCTCGCCGTTGAACCTTACGGAACCCGAGGTCGCGTGGACGATCCCCGAAATCGTGTTCAGGAGGGTCGTCTTGCCAGCCCCGTTCGCCCCGATGAGGGTCGCCACCTGACCCTTCTCGACTTTGAGCGAAACGGATTTCAACGCGTTTATCTTACCATAATGTACCACAAGTTTTTCGATTTCAAGGAGTGCCACGCTCTTCCCTCCGTTTTCCCAGATACGCCTCGATGACTTGGGGATTGTTCTGGATCTCTTCGGCGCTGCCCTCGGCGATCTTCACCCCGTGATCGAGCACGGAAATCCTGTCCGCTATGCTCATGACGAGCTTCATGTCGTGCTCGATCAGAATGATCGTGTAGCCTTCTTTCCTGAGAAGCTGAATGAAATGATCGAGATCCTCGGTTTCCTTGTTGTTCATGCCCGCGGCCGGTTCGTCCAGGAGCAGGAGGCTCGGATGGCTCGCGAGCGCCCTCGCGATCTCGAGCCTCCGCTGCTCGCCGTAGGGCAGGTTTCTCGCGTACTCGCCCTTCTTTCCGATGAGATCGACCTTTTCCAGGAGGGCGATGGCCGCTTCCCGGCTCTCCTTTTCCTCCCTCCGGAAGCGGGAGGTATGAAAGACGGCGTCCCACACGAAGGAACCGTAATGCGTATGGGTTCCCGTGAGGACGTTTTCCAGCACCGTCATGTAGGGAAACAGCCGTATGTTCTGGAACGTCCGGGAAATGCCCCTCTTCGTCATCATATGGGGAGGAAGGTGTTCGATCCGCTCGCCTTTCCAGAGTATCTCGCCCGAATCCGCGGGTACGATCGAGGTTATGTTGTTGAAGAACGTCGTCTTTCCGGCGCCGTTCGGTCCGATGATCGCGTGGATCGTTCCCTCCTCCACCGTCACGCTCACGTCGTTCACCGCGACGAGGCCTCCGAAACTCTTCGTGAGGTGTTTGATTTCCAGGATCATGCGGCACCTCCCGCGGCTTTCTTCTTGAACAGCGAAATTCCTCCCGATCCTGCCGGCCGTTCGAATATGCCCTTGATGCCGAGGAGCCCTTCGGGTTTGACGACCATAACCAGGATGAGTATGGCTCCGTAGAGCACCATGCGGAATTCTTCCAGGAAACGGAACACTTCCGGAATCAGCATGAGGATGAATGCGCCGATGATCGGCCCCGAGATCGATCCCGTGCCTCCCAAGGCGACCATGGTGAGGATCAGGAAGGATTCGCCCATCGCGAACTGGTCCGCGCTGATGAAGGTCACGAAGTGGGCGTAGAAGGCCCCTGCGAGGCCGGCGAAGAGGCACGAAATCGTGAACGCGAGCACCTTGTAACCGAATACGTGAATCCCCATGGTCGCCGCGGCTATCTCGTCCTCCCGGATGGCGACCCAGGCCCGTCCGACCCTCGAATGGTAGAGCCTGTGGATTACGAACACCGACACGATCGTGAAGACGAGGATGAGATAATAGAATTCGGTGGTGTCCTTCACGAGCAGGCCGAAGAACTCCGGTACGGGTATGCCCGGTATTCCCATGGGGCCTCGAGTAAGACCGTCCCAGTTCATGATGAGGATGCGGACGATTTCTCCGAAGGCGAGGGTGCCGAAGACGAGGAAGGTCTGCCTGAGCCTCAAGGTCGCGAGTCCTATGAAAGCTCCCACGAGTGCCGAGAACACGCCGGCGAACGGCATCGTTATCCAGAAGGCCCATTTGAGGTTGACCGCCAGGATCGCCGAGACGTATGCGCCGATTCCGTAGAACGCTCCGTGCCCCAGGGAATACATGCCCGTGAAGCCGATGATGAGGTTGAGACTCGAGGCGAGAACGACGTAAATAGCCACCATGGTGGCTATCCTGACGAGATAAGGATTGCCCAGGATGAAAGGCAGGGCAAGGACGACGATCCCCCCGACGACGAATAGGGGGATCCTGTAGGTTTCGAGTTTATTTCGCAGTGCGGTTTCCATTCATGCCCCCTAGAGTTTCGTCTTCTTGCCGAGGATGCCGTTCGGCCTGAACAGGAGGAAGACGATGAGAATGACGAACGCGATGAGATCCCGGTATCCGGAAGAGATGAACTGGACGCCGAGGTTCTCTATGATCCCGAGAAGATAGCCTCCGAGGATGGCGCCGGGAATCGAGGTTATCCCTCCGAAAACCGCGGCGGTGAAGCCCTTGAGGCCGGGGACGAAGCCCATGCCGGGGTTGACGGCGTTGTAGTAAACTCCGGCGAGCACCCCGACGAAGGCCGCCAAGGCGCCAGAAAGCGAGAAGGCGAAGGACGTGACCCTGTCCACGTTGATTCCTACGAGACTGGCAGTCCTGAAGTCCTGGGCTACCGCCCTGACTCCGAGACCGATCTTCGTCTTGTAGAAAAGCACCTGCAGCAGGAGCATCATCGACACGGCGAGAACGATCATGAGCACCTGAAGCCATGAAATGTTCGCGCCCGCTATCGTCATCGCGGATTCGCTGTAAAAAGCTGGCAACCCCTTGGTTTCGGCGCCGAAGATGACCTGGGCCATTTCCTTGAGGAAGAACGAAAAGCCGATGGTACACACCAAGGAGGCGATGTGGGGAACGCCCCTGAGCATCTTGAACGCCGTCTTTTCGATTATCCAGCCGAGCGCCCAGCCTACCGCGAGGCTGGCCGCGAGGGCGACCGCGAGATTCTTCGTTACGAACGTGACGATGAGCCATCCCGCGAAGGCGCCGAACATGTAAATTTCACCCATGGCGAAGTTCACCAGCTTGAGAAGTCCCCAAACCAAGGCGAAGCTGATGGCAAGGAGCGCGAAAATACTTCCCTGAGTGATGCCGTTGATGATCTGCTGCAGAAACATCGATTACTCCTCTCGTAGCAAGAGAGAATATCAGGGCCCCGTTCGGGGCCCTGGTTCTATGGATCGAGCTTATTTCAGCACGAACTCGCCGTTGACGATCTGGACGATCTTGTAGCTCTTGATGGCGTCTCCGTACTGGGTGAAGGTGATCTTTCCGGTCAACGCGGGAAAATCCTTCGCTTGAGCGAGGGAGTCGCGGATCGCCTTCTTGTCCACGGAGCCCGCTCTCTTGATAGCGTCCGCGAGAATGTACATCGCATCGTACGCGAGGGCCGCGTGGAAGTTCGGGGTCGCGTTGTACCTCTTCTGGAAACCGGTCACGTAGGCCTGGATCTTGGGATCCGGATCCTTCGTGAAGAAACTGACGTTCGTGTACAGGCCGTTGACCGAGGAGCCGCCGAGCTTGATGAGCTGTTCGGAATACAGGGAGCTCGGTCCGAGTACGGGGATGTTCCATCCGAGCTTCTCCCGCTGCTGGCTGATCATCGCTCCGTCGTTGTACATGGCCGCCATGAAGATGGCGTCGGGATTGGACTGTTTCAGCTTGGTGAGGACCGCGTTGAAGTCCTTTTCGCCCTGGAAGAAGCCTTCGACCGCGGTTACGGTGCCGCCGACCTTCTCGAAGTTTTCCTTGAAGAATTTCTGAGTATCCACGCCCCAGTCGTTGTTGATGTAGAGGATGGCCATTTTCTTGAGGCCGAGCTTGTTCACGGCGAGGTCGGCCATGAAGGGCTGTTCGTACGCCTGGGTGCCGACGATGGAGAAACTCCAGACGGAACCGGGGGCGAATTTCGTGTGGCTGGCGGTCGGGGAAAGCTGGACCATGCCGGCGCGGTCGTAGATGGGCTGGGCCGCCATGCAGCAGGTGCTCGTGAAGTCCCCGATCTGGGCTACGATGCTGGGATCCGACGTCCATTTCTGGGCGAGGTTCGCGGATTCCTTGGGATCTCCCTTGGAATCGCCGACGGAGAGGATGAACTTCTTTCCGAGGACTCCGCCCTGGGCGTTGATTTCCTCGATCGCCATTTCCACGGAACGCTTGAAATTGGTGCCGTATTCGGCGTAGTCGCCGGTAATCGGGGTCGTGAGGGCGATGTGGATCGTATCGGATTTGGCCGGTTCCTTGGATCCGCCGGCCCACACGACTGCGCTGGCCAGCACGAGTGCCGCCACCGTCAGAACAGCTACTTTAATTCGCATATTCTCCTCCTGTGGATAGAAAAACATATTTTACAGTATTGAAGAAAAACCTCTCATTGTCAACCAAATATTTTTTAATTCTTAAAATAATAAAACAATTATTATGAAAAATGTTGAATTTTTATTGACATATTTCAACACGACTATATAATTATCGGTATAACAGAATAATGAGGTCCATATGTTGTCGGAATTGCTGGAAACCGATCAGTCCGGTTACGTCTTCAGCCAGGAAGACCGTAACATCCTGAAAGGAATGGAGTCCGTGGTCGACGCGATCGCCCTGATGTTCGGGCCGCATTGCGAGGTCCTGCTCCATTCGCTCGAGGATTTGAGCAGGTCGGTCATCAAGATCGCGAACGGACAGGTGACGGGCCGATCCGTCGGTTCCCCTATAACCGACCTCGCCTTGAAGGTGCTGAAGAACGCGGACTCTTCCGAAAACGACATCATAGGCGGTTACTACTCCCGAACCCGCGACGGCAAGGTCCTGAAATCCGTCACGACGTTGATACGCAATTTCTCCGGCAGGCCCATCGGATTCATCTGCATCAACCTCAATCTCTCCGCCCCCTGCGTCGAATTCTTCCCTCAGTTCGTACCGGGATCGAACGGACCGGCGGGCCTCGCGGATAACCAGGAAAGCTTCGTGATGAACACCGAGGAACTCATCCGCAAGTACCTCGACGACGCCTTCGAGGCGATCAATCATCGAAGGGAAATATCCGGCCTTTCCCGGAACAAGCTCATCGTCGCTGAACTCTTCGCGAAAGGCGCCTTCGACATCAAGGGCTCCATCGACCTCGTCGCCAAGGCGCTCGGCGTTTCCCGCTATACCGTCTACAATTACATAAGAGAGGCGAAACACTGATCTTCAGGAGGAGAACACCCTGAGGAGGAAGTCGTACCGCTGCCTCATTCCGTAGTGCCGCTCGAAATTATAGACCGAGTAGCCGCGAGGATTCGGAATGATCGTAGCGAGTCTGCGGTATTGATCGACGTAGAGCTTGTCCGCCTGACGCCCGAAGTAGACCTTGGCCGCCGTGCCGATTCCGAAAATCCCGGGTCCCCATTCTATGTGGTTGAGATAGAGTTCCATGATCCTGTCCTTCGGGAGCATGAAGTCGAGTTCCAGCGATAGGATCGCCTCGATGTATTTCCTCAGGTAATTCTTGTGCGGAGTGAGAAAAAGCGTTCTCGTGAGCTGCTGGGTGATCGTGCTCCCGCCGAAGGCCAAGGTCCCCGCTCGCTTGTTCCGCTCGTAGGCAGTCCTGATTGCCTCGAGGTCGATCCCGTGATGGGAGTAGAACTGACGATCCTCGAGGTAGATGAACATCTTCGGCACCCATTTCGGGAGCGATTTCAGGGGAACGGGCGAGATCGCCTTGAGCTTGTCCGAAGAGAAGATCCCCCGGTAGATCATGAGGGAGGATACCGGAGGCGTCCAGATCTTGAGCGCGAGACAGACCGGCACGAAGAGCAGTATCAGGGCGGCATGGGCGAAGAGAAAAGCGGCGGCGGAAGAAGAAAAGAAGCCCATCACCCTTCGCGTTTTTTCTTTCATTCGGGACCATACTAGCCTTCGATCCTGTTGCTTGTCAACGATTCCGATCGCGGACGAATCGTCACGGCCCTAAGAACGCCATGCTTCGCCGCCCTGCTTCCCGGTTGCCCTCCGAGTCCGTTCCGGCTACAATGAATCACCCGAAAAGCCCAGCGAGGAACAACCATGATCCGAGTGAACGAAAATTATGCGAAACTTGCATCTTCCTACCTTTTTTCGAACATAGCCAAGAAGGTCAAGGCGTACGGCGAAGCTCATCCCGGTGCGGACATCATCCGTCTCGGAATCGGAGACGTCACCCTGCCCCTCACGAAGACCTGCATCGAAGCCTTCCACAAGGCGGTCGACGAGATGGCCTGCGAGAAGACCTTTCGGGGATACGGGCCGGAACAGGGCTATGATTTCCTCCGCGAAGCGATCGCCGACCGGGATTACCGTTCGCGAGGAGCGAAGGTCGATCCCGACGAGATCTTCATAAGCGACGGGGCCAAGTGCGACACCGGCAACATCCAGGAACTTTTCGCCCAGAGCATCGAGATCGGCGTGCCGGACCCCGTGTATCCGGTCTACGTCGACACCAACGTCATGGCCGGGAGGACGGGCGTCATGAAGGACGGCAGGTACGAGGGGCTCCACTACCTCGATTCTACCGAAGAGAACGGATTCGTGCCCCGTCCGCCCAAGGAAAAGCTCGACCTCGTCTACCTCTGCTTTCCCAACAATCCTACGGGGGCCACCGCGGTCAAGGACGATCTCGCCGAATGGGTCGAATACGCGAGGAGGAACAAGGCCCTCATCCTTTTCGACGCGGCCTACGCAGCCTTCATCCGGGATCCTTCGCTTCCGCAAAGCATCTACGAAATCCCCGGCGCCCGTGAAGTCGCCATCGAATTCCGAAGTTTTTCCAAGACTGCCGGCTTCACCGGGACCCGCTGCGCGTTCACGGTCATTCCGAAGGAATGCTCCGCCTACGACGGTGCCGGAAAGCCGGTTTCGCTCAATTCGCTCTGGAACCGCAGGCATACCACGAAATTCAACGGCGTCTCCTATCCCGTACAGCGGGCCGCCGAGGCGGTGTACACGGATGCGGGAATGAAGGAAGCCGTCGAAGCCGTGGATTACTACCTCGGCAACGCGAAGATCATCAGGGAACGGCTCGCAAAGCTCGGATACGCCTGCACAGGCGGAGACAATTCTCCCTACATCTGGGTGAAGACAGGAAAGGACAGCTGGGAATTCTTCGACCTTCTGCTCGAGAAGGCGCAGGTCGTAACAACGCCGGGAAGCGGTTTCGGGAAATGCGGCGAAGGCTATGTTCGGATAAGCGCCTTCAACAACCGGGAACGCGTCGAAGAGGCGATGGACCGCCTGGAACGCATTCTGTAATCGTCCGGCGACGACCGATCCGAGGCCAGGGCCCTCAAGTCCGATGCCTCCTCCGCCGTGTCCCCATTCCGTATCGTGGAGCGATTTCTCCCAACCTCGTGAGGCGTCGCCGATTTCGCGATATAATGGTTTCGACAATACAATAGGATTGAAAGGAGGTTGAGCGTGAAAAAGTTCGAGGCGCCATCACTGCCCCTGCTCCTCGTCGCGATCGCGATTCTTCTCCCCGTCGCGGGCTGCGACTCGATCGTGAAAGAGGACGAAGACACGTACAAGGTAACGTACGACGGAAACGGCAGCACGGGAGGGGCCGTCCCGGTGGACACGAAGGATTACGAAAAAGGCGACACGGTCACCGTGGCGGGATACGGAACGCTCGTCAAGACCGGGTCCGGCTTCAAGGGATGGAACACCAAGGCCGACGGAAGCGGCACGCAGTACGTCATAGGCTCCACCTTCACGATGCCCGGAGCGAGCCAGACGCTCTTTGCGATCTGGACCACGAGCGTGGGCGGCAGCTGGGTGTTCAAGGCGGCGACGACCGCCGACCGTTATCAGTACGCATCCGGCATGTACGCCGACACGATCGTCATGGACATGACGGAATCGACCATGGAGATGCGCTTCTACCTCGACACCGAACAGGTCCACGGATCGAAGACGGCCTATACGAATTTGACTCCGGGAATAGTCACCCAGACTCCGACCCACACCTGGAATCCGACCGCGAAGAAATGGGAAACCGAAACCGGTTCGCCCTACGATATCCCCTACTCCTTGCAGACCTACACGATCACGGTCACCATGCCCGAATACACGGGGAACAGGAACGTCGTGTTCGGCAGGGCCTTCTTCACGAAGCCTTCGAATCTCGTCGGAACCTGGAAATACTCGTCGGGAGCCGATATTCGGACGCTCGTGCTGAATTCGAACGGAACCTTCACGTATTCCGGAACGGAAGGCGCGTCTACGAGGAACGAAACCGGCATCTGGGACGCTTCGACCGCGTTAGGAATATTCCGTTCCGTCGTCTATACCGACGACCTCGAAAGCGCGACCGACTGGGATTACGGCTGGGAGAATCCTTATGTCCTGAATTCCACGGGAACCGTCATGACTCAGACGGAACAGGGCGCGGTGACTGTTTCCTATACGAAACAGTGAGGCTCCTTTCGCCTGCGCCCCCCGACTAAAGGTCCGTGACGCGGTCCCGCGCCGCGGACCACTTCCACCTGTACCTTCTCTCGGTCTATACTCGATCCGAGATATCTCAAGGAGAAGACCATGGGGCTTTTCAAAAGATTCACCGGTCAATTCAGGTCAGTGATCGAATGGACCGGTGCGGAACCGGACGACCTCTTCCTTAGGTGGAGCGCCGACGGCGACGAGATCAAGGACGCCTCCAAGCTCATCGTCGGCCCCGGCCAGGGCTGCATCTTCGTCTACGAGGGCAAGGTCGAGGCGGTCATTCTCGACGAGGGAATCAACAACCTCGCGACCGACAACATACCCTTCTGGACCACCCTGAGCCGCTTCATGCAGGCTTTCAGGAGCGAGCACAGCGTGGGCATCTACTTTTTCAGAAAAACCGAAATTCTCGATCAGAAATGGGGGACTCCCTCGGTCGTGAAGTACGACGATCCCAAGTACAAATTCCCGGTCGGCCTCCGGGCCTTCGGGAACTACAGCTTCCGCGTCGCCGATCCCGAATCCTTCTTCGTCAACGTGGTCGGCGCGGGAAACGCATCCTACAAGGTGAGCGATTTCCGTCAGCTCATGGGCGCCCGCATAGTCCAGCCCCTCACGGACTTCCTCGCGGAGTCGAAATTCTCCTATGCGGAGATCGACGCGAACCGCGAGGAGATCTCGTCGGGGGTCAAAGGGAAACTCGATCCCGAATTCCGCAGGCTGGGTTTCGAAATCACCGACTTCAAGATCGAAGGCACGAGTTTCGATGAAGACACCATGAGGCGGATCAACCGCATCGCCGACGTGACGGCGGAGGCGCAGGCCGCTTCCGCAGCAGGACTCGACTATGCGCAGATGGCCAGGCTCGACGCGATGAAGTCCGCCGCCGCGAATCCGGGCGGCGCCGCCGGGCTCGGCATGGGCATGGGAGCGGGGATGCAGTTCGGCCAGATGATGGCTGGACAGGCTTCCGGCGCGACCAAGGAAGACCCCATGGAAAAACTCACGAAACTGAAGAAAATGCTCGACGGCGGGCTCATTTCCCAGAGCGAATACGACGCCAAGAAGAAAGAGATCCTCGCCGGCATGTGATCCGGACCGGAGGTAGAACCATGCATCCGCGGAGGACGCCGTTCCTCATCCTCACGATCGTCATCGTCCTGCTCGTCTCGGGAACGACGTTCCTTTTCGCCCGTGCAGGCGGCGCAGGCGGCTCCTCCTCGGAGGGCTCCTCATCGTCCGGTTCGGGCTATCACGGCGGCGGAGGCGGCGGCGGGGACGCGATCCTCATCGTCTACTACCTCGTCCGCGCCATCGGCCCGATACCCACCCTCGTCATCGTGGTCATCGTGATCGGCGTAGGATCCTTGACCGTCAGGAAGAACGCCCGGCTTTCGGGTACCGCCTATCGCAACATCAGGACGCCTCCTGCAAGGGAAAAGGTCCCGGGATATCGGAGATTCCGGGAAGAAGTCCCGGACTTCGACGAGGATGCTTTTCTCGGGAAAGTCGACAAGGCCTTCTACGCCGTCCAGGAAGCCTGGTCCGCTCAGGACCTGTCGAAGGTGAGGAAATTCATATCCGACGGCGTCTACCAGCGTTTCAACACCCAATTCAAGATGATGACCCTCCTCGGACAACGAAACGTTCTCACCGACGTCAGGATCGAGGAAATGTTCATCGACAAGGTTGAACGCGACGGATCCTACGACATCATCCACATGGGCATTCGGGCGAGGCTCGACGACGAATTCGTGTGCGCTCTCGACCATTCGCTCGATTCGGGCGGTTTCGAAGAATTCCTCGAATACTGGTCGTTTCTCAGGCGCCGCGGCGCGCCGAAGAAGGATCTCTACGATTCCCGGCTCTGCCCGAACTGCTCGGCGCAGCTGCCCGACGATCCGGGGGAAGTCGCACGCTGCGGCTACTGCGGGACCCTCGTCAACTCCGGCGAATACGACTGGGTCCTCTCGGAAATCACCCAGGCCGACGATTATTCGAGGATTTCGGCGCTCGAGAAGGCGCACAATCTTTCCTCCAAGACGTCGGCGCTCTCGAAGGAGTATCCGGACTTCTCGGTACAGCTTCTGGAGGACAAGGCGAGCAACGGCTACCTCCAGATTCTCACGGCATACGCCTATCGCGATCCCGCCGTCATGCGACGGTTCGTTTCGGACCGTGCCTTCGAAAAAATTCGCGGCAGGTTTCCCGATTCGCCCATCGTCTTCAACCGGCTTTACCTCAATTCCGTCACGCTCATCGGGGCCTTCACCCGCGACGAGGAGAACGTCCTCGCCTTCTCCGTCACCTCGTCCTTCCAACGGGCCGCGATCGAAGGCGGCGAAAGGCTTCGTCTTCTCGATCCGGCGGTGGTTCTCAGCCATGAAATCGTGCTCATGTCGAGGCACAAGGACCCGCTCGCATCGAAAGGATCGCTCTACCTTCACCAATGTTCATCCTGCGGTGCGCCGGTCAAGGACACCGTGGACCTCGCCTGCTCCTATTGCGGGAGCCCCCTCAACAGCAACCGCAGGGAATGGATCGTCGCAGATCTCCTCTCGACCGAAGAATACCGGGACCAGCTCGGAGTGGAGGCCGGAGACGTCATGGTGAAGCTCGATCCGCGCGTATTGGACGATCTCTACGACGTCAAGGACTACGCGCTCAACAACATCATGATCGTCGTGAGCGCGGACGGAGTTTTCAGCGAGGAGGAGGAGAATTTTTCCATCGGCCTCGCGAAGCGCTGGGGCTACAATCCCGAAAAGCTCAAGCCCATATTCCGCATAGCGGCCGCCGGCAGGCTCGTCATCCGCATGCCGGACAATCCCAGGAAGCGGGCTGAAATCTACGAGCTCATGAAGAAGGCCGCTTCCGTCGACGATGAGCTCTCGGAATCCGAACGGCGCATCCTCGATTACGTGAGAGAGACCTATCTGCCTGCGGAGGCGAAACCATGAATCCTTATATGGAAGAAGCAGTCAAGGAGGCACGGAAAGGCGTGAAGGACGGAGACGGCGGACCTTTCGGCGCCGTGGTCGTGCAACACGGCAAGATAATCGTGCGGGCCCACAACAACGTCGTGTCCACCAACGACCCGACGGCCCACGCCGAGATCTGCGCCATCCGCGAAGCATCCGCGAAGCTCGGGCGGTTCGATCTTTCCGACTGCGAGATCTACACGACCTGCGAGCCCTGTCCCATGTGTTACGCCGCAATCCACTGGGCGAAAATCGGACGAATCCATCAGGGATGTACGAGGGACGACGCGGCATCGATCGGATTCGACGACAAATTCCTCTATGACGACATCAGGGGCGAGGCTTCCGAAAAACGCGTCTCTGTCGAACAAATCGACAGGGAAAGCTGCTTCGAAGTCTTCCGCGAATGGAAGGCCAGGAAGGACCGCGTCAGCTATTGATCCCCGGCGACTCTTCACGGTCCTCAGCGAAACTTTCCCGTTTTCATTGACTCGGGGCTTTCCTTCGATTTAAAGTAAAGTAGCCGGACATTCGGCAGTCTTATTACCATGAGGTCGCCATGATCAACCTTTCGGTCAATGCGGAGATACGAGCCCGCAACGTGAAACGATGCAGGGAGAGGAACATCGTTCTTCCTTCCTTCGCGCAGATGAAGGATCCATCCCTGGTGCCGGCATCCGTCCGGAAGAAACTCTCTTCGGTGGGACTCTGGGACGTGGATCCCGTGAATCTCTTCCGCATTTCGTGGCGCAACGAGCCCAAGGAAAAAGGTGGCCTCTACGGAGGCGTCAATTTCGTCGAATTCCCCCGGGCCCTCACCGGCGTCAAGGCGAGGATCTTCGGACTCGCGGGCAAATGGTTTCCCACCGGCGCCCACAAGGTCGGGGCCACCTACGGATGCCTTGCGCCCTCGCTCGTCACCGGCAACTTCGACTCGACCTCGCAGAAGGCCGTCTGGCCCTCGACCGGCAACTATTGCCGAGGCGGGGCCTACAACTCAGCCCTCCTCGGGTGCGATTCCATAGCGATCCTTCCCGCCGAGATGAGCAGGGAGCGCTTCGATTGGCTCAAGACGGTCGCGGGAGAGGTGATCGCCACTCCGGGATGCGAGAGCAACGTGAAGGAAATCTTCGACAAATGCTGGGAACTCCGAAAGACCCGGGGGGACGATATAGTCATCTTCAATCAATTCGAGGAATTCGGCAACTATCTCTGGCATTACGAAGTTACCGCCTCCGCCGTTCTGGAAATCCTCGAAAAGGATCTCGGCGGCGGCCTCAACCTCGCAGGCTACGTCTCTTCCACCGGTTCCGCCGGCACCATAGCGGCGGGAGACAGGCTCAAGCAGGTCCATCCCCAGGTCAAGATCGTGGCGGCCGAGGCTCTCCAGTGCCCCACCCTGCTCAGGAACGGCTTCGGCGGGCACAGGATCGAAGGGATCGGAGACAAGCACGTCCCGTGGATACACAACGTGAAGAATACCGACTTCGTCGTCTCGGTCGACGACGACGACTGTATGGACGTGCTCCGGCTCTTCAACGAAGAGGAAGGACGGAAACGCCTCGTGAGGAACGGGGTCCCCGAGGACTTCGTGTCCCGCCTCGACCTCGTAGGCATTTCGGGCATCGGCAACCTTCTCGGGGCAGTCAAATTCGCCAAGTATTACGAACTCGGCGAGGAGGACGCCGTCTTCACCATCCTCACCGATTCCATGCAGCTCTACGCTTCGCGGAAGGCCGAAATGCGGGAAAAATACGGCGACTTCACCTCGGAAAACGCCGCAATGGTCCTCCGTCACTCCATCCACGGACAGGGCAAGGACAACATGCTCGAACTCGGATACTACGACCGCCTGAGGATACACAACCTGAAGTACTTCACCTGGATCGAACAGCAGGGGCGCAGGCTCGAGGAACTCAACGACCAGTGGTACAAGAGGGATTATTGGACGCGTATCCAGGAGATGACCCCGAAGATCGACGAACTCATCGAGGAATTCAACAAGGACGTCGGCATCGTCTCGTAATCAAGGAGGAGACGTGTTCAAAGAAAATCCCCGATGGTTTTTTCCGAAAAGTCCGGACGAGGCCGTCCGCATCCTCGTTTCCGAGGAAGGCGCCGTGATCCACGGCGGAGGGACCGGACTCCTCCGCGTTAAATCCTCCTCTGTTCGAACCTTCGTCGACCTCTCCCGTACCGGACTTTCCTTCATCGATCAGGGACCGTCGGCTACTCGTATAGGAGCCTGCGCCACCTACGGGGACCTGATTCGGACAAAAACCGCGTCGAAAAGCTCGGCCTTCCTCAAGGCTTCGGTCGGCTCCGCTGCTTCCACTCCGGTCCGCAACCGAATCACCTTCGGAGGCTCCGTCGCGGATCGTCCGGTCTGGTCCGATCTGTGGCCGGCGCTTCTCTGCATGGACGCCAGGCTCCTCGTACTCGACGAAACAGGAAACGAGATCTGCCTCGCGGCCGACGAATACCTTGCCGCCTCGCTGTTCCGCAAGCCCCATCTCGTGAAGGAAATACGGCTGACCCACGAGGAGCTTGCCTTCTTCACCCATCGAGGCACGAGAACCGCCGTCGATTTCGCTGTATTCTCTCTCGCCGTTTCCGCTTCCTGGCGAAATCGCAGGTTGTCCCGAGTCAGGATAGCCGTATCCGGCGCTACGTCGGTTCTGTTCGAGGAAAAAAAGGCGGCATCGGCGCTCGAAGGGGAATTCCCCTCGCCCGAAACGGCGAGAATGGCCGCTGACCTGCTCGAGGCGAAGTTCCGAGGAGACGCGGAGTTCTCGGAGGCATACAAGGCTCGATGGTACAGAACCGCCTTCATCGATCATATTACTTCACTTGGGGAGGCGCCGAGATGAGACAGGTTTTCTCGGTGAACGGCAAGAACGTGGAACTCGTGCTCTCCCCGGAAGACACGCTCCTCGGCGTCCTCCGAAGCAACGGGTATACCGAAGTGAAGAACGGTTGCGAAGAGGGGGAATGCGGAGCGTGCATGGTCCTTATGGACGGTAAACCGGTCCCCTCCTGCCAGGTACTCGCCATGAGCGCCGCAGGTTCGAAGATCACTACGGTGAAGGGCCTGGGCACGATCCACGAAGCGTCCGTCATCCAGTCGGCCTTCGTCGACGAAGGAGCCGTCCAATGCGGATTCTGCGCGTCGGGAATGATCCTGTCGACCTGGGCTCTTCTCGCCGCGAATCCCGATCCCACGGACGAGGAGATCAGGTCCGCCTTGGACGGCAACCTCTGCAGGTGCACGGGCTACGCGAAGATCGTCAATGCCGTGAAGAGCGCGGCGGAGACGATGAGGACCAGGAAGAAAAATACCTCGGAGAACCGTCATGTATAAGCGGGTCAACAAATCGGAACGCAAGATCGACGGCCTTTCCCTCGTGACCGGCACGGCCAAATACGCCGACGATTTCTCAGCGCCCGACATGCTCCATCTCGCGTTCCTCAGGTCCCCGCATGCGTTCGCCCGCATCCTTTCCATCGACGATTCGGAGGCGAGGTCGCTTCCCGGCGTCGTCGATGTTTTCTGCCACGAAAACGTGGATCGCATCTTCTTCACCACGGCCGGACAGGGTTATCCCGAGCCTTCGCCTTACGACAAATGCCTCTTCGATTCTACGGTGAGGTACGTCGGCGACGAGGTGGCGGCGGTCGCAGCCGAATCCAAGGAGACGGCCGAACGCGCCTGCTCGCTCATAAAGGTGGAATACGAGACGCTCGAGCCCGTCTTCGATCCGAAGGCCGCCATCAGGCCCGGCAGTCCCATCCTGCACCCCGAAAAAGAGGCGCGGGCGGTGATCCCCGTTCCCTACGAACCGGAGAAGAATCTTTCCGCCCGGATCCATGTGGAGGTTGGAGACTTTTCCGGTGCGTTCGAGGAAAGCTCCGGCAAGATCGACTGGACGTTCTCCATGCAACAGTCGTCGCATTGCGCCATGGAACCACATGCCGCCCTGGCGTATTTCGACGAACGCGGCCGCGTGGTCGTCGTCTCCTCCACCCAGGTTCCCTTTCATGCCCGCAGGATCGTGTCGAAGCTCACCGGCATTCCAATTAGGAACCTCCGGGTCATAAAGCCCAGAATCGGCGGAGGATTCGGCGGAAAGCAGGAAGTCATCCTCGAACCGTACGTCGCTCTGGCGGCATGGAGGACCAAACGTCCCTGCAAGCACGTTTTCTCGAGAAAGGACGTCTTCGTGTCGGGGAGAACGCGCCATGCCCAGGAAATCACCATAAGGGCCGGGTTCGATCCATCCACCGGTAAAATTCGGGCACTCGGCATGGAAGCGATCGAAAACGCTGGAGCCTACGGTCCCCACAGCCTCACCGTTCTGTCCAACACCGCATCGAAAGTCCTCCCTATCCTGAACAAGATCGACAACCTCAAATTCGACGGCTACGGCGTATACACGAACCTCCCCGTCGCGGGGGCCTACCGCGGATACGGTGCGACCCAGGGATATTTCGCCTACAGCCAGGTCATCGACGAAGTCATCCGACGCTCAGGCACGGATCCCGTGGATTATTATCTCAAATGGTGCATCAAATCCGGGGAAGGCTCTCCGATCTTCAAGGAAATCGGCGAAGGCACCGAGGGCGTGGAGATGGTGCTGGAATCCGTCGGACTCTCGCGTTGCATCGAAACAGGGGCCGAGAAATTCCGCTGGAAAGCGAAGCGCAAGGAGTACTCGGAAAGATTCGCGAAGGACGCTCGCTTCAAACGGGGCGTCGGAATGGCATGTTTCATGCAGGGATCCGCTATCCCCAAGGTGGACATGGCCTCCTGCTACATGAAGATGAACGACGACGGGTCATTCAACCTCCATGTCGGAGCGACGGACATCGGGACCGGTTCGGACACCGTTCTCGCGCAGATCGCCGCGGAGGTGCTTGACGTCCCGGCGAAAGAGATGATCGTCCACTCATCGGACACGGATTTCACGCCTTTCGACACCGGTGCCTATGCGTCCTCCACAACCTACCTTTCCGGAGGCGCCGTGAAGAAATGCGCCGAAGCCCTGAAGGAATCCATCCTGAAGACCGGCGCGGAACTGCTCGACGTCCCGCTCATCGACGTATTCATCCAGGACGGGAAGGTCGTCTCCCGCGGGACCGGCGCTTCGAAATCGTTCTCGGAAATCTGCACCTACTCGTATTACAGCCAGAACCAGTACCAGATTCAGGCTCACGCCTCGTACGTAGCCGATCGTTCACCGCCTCCCTTCGCCGCCCATTTCGCCGAAATCGAGATCGATTCCGAGACCGGCAGGATCTCGGTCATCGATTACCTCACGGTGACGGATTGCGGCACTCCCATCAACCCGGCGCTCGCCGAAGGCCAGGTCGAGGGAGCGCTCGTGAACGGACTATCCTACGCTCTCCGCGAACACTATCAGTACGGGGAGAATGGGGTGCTCCTCAACGGAAGATTCGGGAAATACCGGCTCTTCAGCGCAAGGGACATTCCGAATATTACCACGATCATCCTTGACGGCCAGGAGGAGGCGAGCGGACCTTTCGGCGCCAAATCCATAGCGGAGATCGCCATCAACGGTCCTCTTCCCGTCATCGGAAACGCTTTCGCGCACGCCACCGGCGGCAAGCGGCTCTTTCGTCAGCCTTACTCGCCGGAATACGTATTGGGCGTTCTGAACGAGGAATAGCCGTCCGTAAATTTGACGCTGCGCTTCAGAGCGGCTTAGAATGGTCTCGGGCATCATTTATGAGAACGAAACTCTCCGGGGCGGCGATCTGCCTTGTTCTCACGCTCCTTACGACCTGTACCGAGCCTGTTCTCATTCCTTGGGACAAGGGAGTAGTTCCTTACTACTACTCGGGAAATTTCTCCGATACCGACCGTGCCGTGGTCACGAAGGCCATGAGAATATGGGAATCCGTCTGCGGGGTGAGCTTCCGAGAAGTCTCCCCCCGATCCAACGCCTACAAGCTAATCCGCACGAGCCGCAGCAATACCTGGGCTTCGAGCATCGGCGAAAACAACGTTGAAAACCACATGTACTACGGTGACGGAGAGGAGTCGCTCGGCCACAGCCTGCACGAACTCGGCCATTGTCTCGGACTCCTTCACGAGCATCAGAGACCCGACAGAGATCTCTACGTCCGGATCGTATGGAACAACATCTATCCCGAATACCGAAGCAATTTCCAGAAAAGGAACAATCCTCTCATCGACGAGAAGGAATTCGCTTACGATTATTCCTCGATCATGCACTACCACAGCAGGGGATTCAGCATAGACGGATCGGAAACGATAGTTCCCCTCACGACCGAAGGAGTCACGATCGGACAGAGGGAGGAATTGAGCCGAGAAGACGCCGAAAAAGCGCGATCGATCTACGGTCCGCCTTTGTGACCTTGCCGGATAAGGAGGAGCAGAATGCCGCTCATTCCGATCGTCGTCCGCCCGTTCGTCGTCTTCGCCGCGGCGCTGCTTTTCGTCTCAGGACTTGCGGCCGAGGACGCAACATCCGAAAGGAGAAGCGAGGACCCGCGACTTCGCGAAGAAATCGAGGAGATCAAGAGACGTCTGGAGGATCAGGAGAAGAGGATCGTCGAGCTCGAGGAGACGAGCAATCTCCGTATCAGCGGCTTCTTCGACGTGAACATCTCCAATTACGAGAACAAGCCGAACATTTTCGAAGTCGGTCATCTCGAGTTGGACCTGGAACATACCTACCGCGATCGATTTCAAGTCGCGGCCGCCATAGTATTCCGGGACGGGGCCGATCTTTCCGTAGGATTCATCGATTATCACTTCTACGGCGGCACCATCGCACCCCGCGGCAGGTTATTCAATCAGAACGGCCTCCATCTTCAGATCGGAAAATTCGACGTCCCCTTCGGAAACGACTGGCAATATTTCTCGTCGGTCAACAGGATCGAGATCAATCCGCCTCTCACCACCTTCAAGCTGATGGACGGCGGGTACAACGACGTGGGCATCCGATTTCTCGGAAACTTTTCGTCCTTCAACCTCAGTCTCTACGTGCTCCGAGGCATAGAGTCGGGATATTCCTACGGCGGGAACTCCATCGGAGGGAGGTTCGGATTCACGCCCTTCAGCGATCCTTTCAGCCTGAGACAGCGGGAGGTCTCTCCCTTTGAATCCGGATTCTCCTTGATCTACGATTTCGACGCGGCGGGCAACATCTCCGAGAAGCTCTGGTGCCTGGACATAGAGGGGAAACTGGGATTCCTTAACGTCCGAGCCGAATACTATTCCCGCGACAAGCTCGTCGGCATACTCCTCACGGGTTATCAGGTTTCGATGTATTTCGATCTCGCGAGGACGGGGGTCGGACTTCCCTTCGTGCTCTACGCGCGTTACGACGAGTTCTCGAGCGAACGTTACGAAACGGTCGATGAAAAAAACAGCGTATCCCGCGCCGGTTTCGGGTGCAACGTCGGCATATCGAAAATCGCGTGTCTTAAGCTCGAGTACCTTCATTATTTCACGACGTACGATGAATTCATCGAGGAGGAATACTTCAACCGGAACCAGTTCTACCTGCAGTTTCTCATCAGATTTTAGGGAGGATCGTGCATGCGTTTCGCGTTTTTTCTAGCCTGTCTCCTGTCGATCATCGCATTGTCGGCGATCGATCTCGGCTTCGACCGGGAGACGCTTTCCATCAAACCCTATCTCACGGATCCGTCCTCCTGTCTTTCATGCCATACCGAAGCCGACAGGCAAATGCTCCGGGACACCGCGCTTTCCTGCGACGCCCTCTGCCTGACCTGCCACGCCGACATCTCGGTCTCCCATCATCCGATCGGCATAAGGAACAGGCGTACGGATGCATCGCTCGAACTCACGAAATACGGTCGGATCGGTTGCAGGACCTGCCACGACCTTCACGTCAAGAGGTTCGATTCCGAACCCTGGAGGTCCGAAACGCTCTATCAGCGCCTTTTCAACAGAAAGGACAGGTACAAAACATATTTTCTCTTCAAGAAGAACACGAACGGCGAACTGTGCCGGCAATGTCATTTTTAGGAGGATGCTATGGACAAAGCGAACCGCCGTCATACCGTAATGATCAACGGCAGATTCCAGATCGCGCTCATCGCGAAATTCATTGCGCTCAATGTCGCGATCATGCTCTTGTTCGGATTTTTCATGTATCTTTTTCTCGACAGCGAGATTCAAGGCAATTTCCGCTCCGCCCAGGTCACCTACAAGAACGTCAAGGCGATGCTCTTCCCGATCGTCGTCACCCTTTCCATCCTCAATCTCGTTTTGTCGTCGATTCTCACATCCGGCTACGTCCTCATGGCTTCGTTCAGGATCGCCGGTCCGATGTACCGTTTCAACCAGGCCCTTCGCGAGATGGCATCTGGCAGGCTCAGACCCTATACCTCCATACGTGAAAAGGACCAGTTCACCGAATGCTCCTCCAATCTCGGGGCCCTAGCGCATACGCTTTCTGAATCCTTCGACAGGCTGCATCGTCTCACTGAGGAGATCGAATCCCTTCCCGGAGTTTCGGAGCATCGGGAAATCGTCTCGAAACTGAGCGAGTTGAAGGCGGAACTGGACAGATACAGGTCTTCATGAGAAAGTCCGCAAAAGGGAATATTCTCTCCACTCGAATTGCGAAATCGGGAAGCCTTTCTTTCGAATCAGGTCGGAGGCGGATGATCAACTACTCTGACGTAGTATATTGAACGGTATCCGGGAAAATACGGCAACTTCATGGGCAGAAAAACAGCCCCTTTTCAGGGGCGGTGATCTTTACGTAATCCCTTACGTAGTAGTTATGTGGGCGATAGTGGACTCGAACCACCGACCCCCTGCGTGTCGATCGCTTCCCTTCAATTTCTTACAGTATCTGGAGATGTCTCTTTTCTCCTAAATAATGTTTTCGTAAGGAATTTTTTTTCCCTACATGCTCCATTATATCCCGAGATGTCCCCAGATTCAATATAGATTTAAAATCCTTTGGTCACTTTTTTTGCTACAGGGCTCATACTAAACATTTGTGGGCGACCTCCTGCGTACAACGCAGGGGTTCGGTTTTTTTCCTTGATTCAGGTGTTTTTACCTACGTTTTTCTCTATTTGTCGGTGTTCAAATAGGACCAGGAGAAAGGATTCGTATTCCGATGCAAACGAGGAGGTAGTTTACGTGGAGAAACTTCTGAGCGTAAAGGAGGTGTTGGGACTGATTCCGGTGAAGGAGATTACCTTGCGGAGGTACGTCGCCCAGCGGAAGGTGGAGCATGTGAAGTTCGGGCGGCGGGTGCTGTTCAAGGAATCGACGATCGAGGAGCTGGTACGGCTCAACACGGTCGAGGCGAGGAAGGGGCTCGGAGGACCATGAAGACGCCGAGGCTCACGAGCGAGATGATCGAGCGCTCGATCCACTTTCTTGAAAGGAGGAGGGACCACGCGAGGGTGACGAAGAATAGTGCCTGGCTCGAGGAGTATGAGAACGCGTTCGCCATCGTCACGGGGCTAGCCGCAGTTCCGAGGAAGTGAGGCAGCACAGGGACGATCTTGCAGAGAGTACCGCGGCTCCCCTTCCCGCCTTAGTGTTCTGCGGCCCGGCTCGGGGCGAGCGGATCCAGGAGATTCGGGAGGCGAAAAGGCGAACAACTTGGTGGACGCTATGAGGTATGGGATTTCCAGTGCGGTGACGAGCTGAAGTGTTCAGGCTTCAAGGAGTTCCCGGAAAATCCGGTAGGTGACGATACGGACCGAACGGAAGGGATCGATGGAGAGGAGGTCCTCGTCGCCGGTGAGGAGATATTCGGCTCAGCCTGCAAGGGCGAGGTCAAGGAGAAAATCGTCATCCGGGTCCCGGCAGGCCTTCACCTTGCTACGCGGCGCTACATGGATCGTATTTCTTTTCAGGAAACGGCGCATGACCAGGATACGGTCCTGCCCCGCGAGCCTCGCTATCTTCGGACGCCTCAGGACGTCTTCGATTTCGGCGAGCTGCTTCCGAGAGATGATGATTTCGACTTTCCGTGATTCGACGAGGTCAAGGAGGTCCGCGACTTGTTTCCCTTATAGGAAACTGATCCAGAGGTTCGTATCAACGACGACGCGCACGAGCTTTCCGCACGGCCTTCACTTCGGCGAGGATTTCCTCTTCCGTAATCGGAGCATTACGCAGCTCCTTCTGGACTTTCCGCAGTTCCGTGAAAAGCGTCTGTTCGTCGAGATACCGGGCAAGGGCTTCCTTGTCCTTTCTGGGAAGCCGGTCGACGAGTTCTTTTACTTGGGATAAGCCCACATCGCTTTGTACCAGCATACTCATACCTACGCAAAGTATACCGTTTCACGCTTCGCCGAACAAGAGAAAAACAAAATTCAGCCTCGGAGGACGGCCGGGATAGCCATGGAAGAATCCATGAAAAATGTCGGCTCTCCGAAATTCTCGTGTCCTTGAAAGGAGGTTGGAATTTCCAGCGGCGACCTCTTTCATGAGAAATACCTACTTATGGGGAGATACGGGAGTGATTCGGGAAGCTACGCTTGAGCCCTGATGATTGGACGGAATTGGGCCGGATTCCTGAAAAAGGCTTTCTCCTCTTTTTTCTTCCGGGCAATGAGGGGTGAGAAGGATTCCTTCGGGAGGCAGCCGCTCCGGGTGAAGGACCCGAAGCCTTGGGGCGATATCCGGTACAGGCCGCGGCACCTGGTGCCTGCGAGGGAGGCACCGGAGGAGTGAAGGAGGAGAGGAAGTTTCTCGTAGCGACACGATCGGGGATCCTCAATGCGCTCATCGAGAACTTCCTCGCCTCTTCTTCGTTCGGCATTGTGGTGGGAACGGCCGTGAACGGGAAGGAGGCTGTGACGGCAGCGGAGGCTTCCAGGCCTGACTGGGTGTTCCTGGAGAGTTCGCTCCGGGAGCGGGACTGCGTAGAGGTGACGGCGGAGCTGAAGAGGATGCTGCCGAAGGCGAAGATCGTCATCGTGTGCCTGTGCTTGAGCGTGACGGGCGCGGTACGGCTCTTCAAGGCTGGGGCGATGAGCTTCCTCAGGCCCGACCTGGACGGCCGGGACCTGAAGCGGAGCATGGAGATGATCTTTGCCGGGAAGCGGGTGCTGCCTAAGGAGGTACTCGAGGTCCTGGAGGAGAAGGACTGGGAGATGAACCGGAGGAAGTACCTCCGCCTCACGAAGAGGGAGAGGACGATCCTTTTCTACGTGGCCGAGGGGATGACGAACGCAGAGATCGGGTACGAATGCGGCATCAGCCAGAGGACCGTGGAGGGGCATAGGCAGAACATCATGAGGAAGACGGGTGCGAGGAGCACGGCGGAACTGGTGCGCTTCGCCGTGGACGAAGGGATGGCCTAAGAGCGAGAGGGAAGACCATGTGCGTGCGGAGAAACGCGGGGACGCGGAGGGTACTGAGGGAAGGTAATTCGTGGAGAAGAGAGACAAGAGTTCCAGAAGAAAAAAAGGAATGAGATGAATTATTGGGAGAATTCCGCAGGTAAGAATTCAGGGGCACTGTATGTATGAGTTGACGGAAAAGATCATCGGGGCGGCTATCGAGGTGCACCGGAACTTGGGTCCGGGGCTTCTGGAATCGGTGTATCGGGATTGTCTCTGTCGGGAGTTGGAAATAAGTGGGATCGCGTTCGAAAAGGAGAAGTGCCTGCCGCTCGAATACAAGGGGTTGAGACTGAAACAGGCTTACAGGATGGATCTGGTCGTCGCGGGGCTGGTGGTCGTGGAGATAAAGGCTGTGATGAAAATCGAACGGGTTCATGAGGCGCAGCTCCTCACATACTTAAAACTTACGGGGTTGCGATTGGGGTTGATTCTCAACTTTCATGTTCCGGCGATGAGGTCAGGCATTAAGCGGATGGTGCTGGGGTAGAAGAAAAAGAGGAGAGAACCACAGAGTAGCAGAGGGAGCGGGAAAGAGAAGAAAAACACAGAGGCACGGAGACACGAAGGGCACAGAGAGGTGGAGAGGTAAGAGGAGAAGAAAACCACGGAGGCGCGTAGGGAACAGAGGGGAAAAAGAAGAGAACCGCGAAGACGCGGGGACGCGGAGGAATAAGAATTTTCATAGATCCCGACTATAGCGGGAGTTTTTTATTAGCGCTGCTGTTTGAAATGACTTAAAATCTTGGTGAAAATGATAATCACAATGCAGAGCACGGTCCTAAAGGATGTCAAGGTTTATGCCGGATAAAGAAAAAGACCAAGAACCGGAAAGATTCAACTACTACAGCGATTGGAAAATAAAGGTGCTTCACTGCAATAAATGCGGATGGGAGGGAACCTTCGAGAAAGGCTATGTCGAGCCTTTTGACGAAGGAATGGAGTGCACTTGTCCCAGATGCGAATGGCAGGTTGCGCCAATATTGGCAATGGTACTTTATCCCACAGACGCAGAGACGGAAGCGAATTGGGATAAAATCAGCGAAGCGGAAAAAGAAGAACATATAAGGCATAAAAGGCTGAGAGAGAGGTGGAAAGAAACAATCCTCAAGGCTACGTCGCAGCTTCCCGATATCGACGGCGACAATCTCATATTTACCTGGGATTTTACGATAGAAGGCAATGATCGCTGGAACATCATTCACTATAAAGAGAAAGTGATTTGGAAGGAAATCGCGATTTACGAAAGTGCGGAACGATTTAGTATGGTTGCAGAGATTCTGCAAAAGAAATATGGACCTCGAATTGCGGATCTTGTACCTACTGATGCAAGCTATACCTGGCTTTATGGAGACAGCCTTCGATCAGAATACAAGGTGGAAGAAGCAAGGAGAAAGCTGAAGAAACCGTAAAAGGATAAAGCAGGTGCATATAGATAGAGGTGAACGGGACCGCGAACCTGCAGGCCTACTGCTCTTGGCTGTTATCTGAGAAGTATAGCTGGTTCCGCGTGAAAGGAGGATTTATTATAAGAACAGGCTTCATCAAAAAATTGTGGAGGAATTCTCGGTAAATTGTTTATAATTTAAAACCAATGAGGAAATTAGAAAATGATGAAATTCTATTCGATTTTAGTTATAAATATTGCTCTCCTAATAGGCTGTACATCGCTTCCGCAAGAACGTGTTTGGAGACCGTGGACCAACGTTCAAAATAGTACGGAAAATATGGAGCTGGGAAAATCATTTTCCCTTTCAGGGAGTTGGGACCTTCCGTTTTTGGCTGGATATAAAGATCTATTCATAGAAAATGTCAAAAAGGATTTTGTTCGTATTCTGGAAAGGCGTGGTTTCAAAAACAAAAAAGACAATGCAGACTATAATGTTGCGGTTACCGTTAAATCATGGACGGCTCAAAAGACATCCGCAACTAATATCAACATAAACTCAAGTTATATTAGTTCACAAACACAGGCTGCATTGGTAAGCGACTACGGTGTTCGTATAGCGGCAGCAGTTTCAAATGCCACCCGATACAGCGGTTCCTCATTTACCGCAATGCAGACTGAAACTTATACATATTATACATATTCTATGTCTATTGAAATTCGTAAATACGATAAGACAATATGGGAAGGGAATTCATATTGGGAATCACCGAGATTATCTCCTGCTGAACAGATTCTCCATGCATATAAAATTCTCTGCAGCAACCTTCCTTTTGATGAAAACTCAGAGCCACATGTAGAGGCCGTGAAAGATACTCATGTTATGAACTATTACAGGTTAGTATTTGAGAATAAATATTTCTCCTGTCCAGCACTGCCATACCCACTAATTGTACAACAAAATAGCAATTTAAATAATTCTATGTAAGCGGTCCCCTTCGCAAATTCCGATTCAAATGTATTCCAGCCGAAAGTGTATATGGCAGCATATGTTGATCTTTTAATGAATGCCGAGTATGCACTCCCTAAGGGTACAGAGAATTTTTCTGACCCTCTCAATCCTGATATCTGGAAAACTGTACAACTGGGCGGAAAGTATAAGGTAGGGGATTCGTCTACTTCAGAGAACATTATTATAACCCTTACAAGCCGCCGTGATGGTTATTATGTTGAAAGTGCCAAGGCCGTTTCGAATGATGAATACGCTTCATTCCAAAAGCACATGAAAGCATGGCGGAAACAATTACAGGAATATTATGAGGTGTTTAAGTAATTTAGTTCATCATCCGTCAAAGAAAAAACTTTGCCTTGAGGAAGGTCATCGGGTTCTCGGTGATCCTGCCCCTCACGAACGGGACGAACCAAGCGAGGGGCATGGGAGGGATGGCAGCATATATTGTAAAGTAATGACGGGCAAACGGCAGAGATGCAGGGATAATAAAAGATAAGAACGAAGAAGAGGAGAAGAATAACACAAAAGTACAGTAGTGTCCAAAATAAAAAGCTATTAATTGCCTGACTCCTCCGGTATAATGGTTGTCGACCAAAACAAATCATTACACACAAAGGAGTACAGGCATGAAAAAGCATAACACGGTTTTCGCTCAGATGCTACAACTGATTCCGCGATATCGATTTGAAAAGGCGGTAAAGGACTACAAGACCGAACATGCGAGTAAAGGACTTTCCTCTTGGGAGCATTTCAGCGCCATGCTGTTCGCTCAGCTTTCCGGCCAGTGGGGACTGCGTGGTATCGAATCAGGGCTTGCCTGTCAACGGCAAGCCGCCTATCACTTGGGGATAAAGCGGCCGGTCAAACGATCATCTCTTGCATACGCCAACAAAAAGCGCAGCTTTGTTCTGTTCGAGTCCGTCTTTCACATGATGCTGGAGCGGCTTCTTGATCATCAGCCTGGACACGGCTTTCGATTCAAGAATCCGCTGTACAGCGTGGATGCCACGACGATTGATCTGTGCTTGAAGCTTTTTCCCTGGGCCGATTTCCGAAAGGCCAAAGCAGGCATCAAACTGACGGTAAAAATGGACCACCGAGGAAATATTCCGCGGTTCCTCGTTCTTCACAACGCGGCCCAGCACGAAGTGAAGGTCATACGGAAAATACCCTTTGAAAAGGATGACGTGGTGGTGTTCGACCGAGGGTTCACCGATTACAAGGCCTTCGCATCTCTCGATCGAGACGTTATTTATTTCGTTACCCGGCAGAAGTCGAACGCTGACTACCGCATCGTCAAGCGCGAAAAGGTTCGGCGTTCTCAGGGAATCCTTTCTGACCAACTCATCGAGTTTCAAGGATTTTATTCGAAAAAGAATTGTCCTTTACGCCTGCGCATAATCGTGGTCCAGGACGAAAAGACGAAAAAGAAAATCGCTATTTTGACGAACCAGTTTAAATGGTCGGCGAAAACCATAGCGGGGGTCTATCGTGACTGCTGGCAGATCGAATTGTTCTTCAAAGCGATCAAGCAATTCTTGAAGATCAAACGATTCTTCGGTACCAGTCGCAATGCCGTTTTGATTCAAGTCTGGACTGCTATGATAGCTTACCTCCTGATGTGCTATCTGAAATTTGTGACGAAGACCGCTTCGCGTTTCGCCCATATGGCCGCTGTTCTCACAACCATCCTTTTTCAGAGACGCGACCTCACGGAGTTGCTGTGTTATGCTGAAAGTCCTCCGTTCTCTCTCGGATGCCCGCGCACTCTTCAACTGGAGTTCCTATGATTGTTTTGGACACTACTGATACAAAGGTATTATTTCCTCGACCGTTGCATGTGGATAAATTCAAAGATTTATTGAAAATTCGGCGACTTAGCTAGATAATGAACTAAACGCTTCGGAACTCTCCGGCGACTCAGCATTTTTCGACAACCAGGAGCTTCTCATGACCGTACAGATTCACGGACAGATGGTCAATTTCATTTGGAATATCTGCAATCTCCTCCGGGGGCCGTATAAACGTAATGAATATCGCAAGGTCATTCTTCCGCTCACGGTGCTCAGGCGTTTCGACTGCATACTCGAACCGACGAAAGCGAAGGTGCTGGAGGAATACAAGGCTCTCAAAGGGAAATCGGAAAACATCATAAGCGCGAAAATGCGAGAGATAACTGGGGTTTCCTTCTACAATATTTCGAAGTTGGACTTCAAGAGGCTCCTTGACGATCCGAACCATATCGCGCCGAATCTCAACAGCTATATAAACGCCTTTTCCCCGAACGTCCGGCAGATATTCGAAAAGTTCGACTTCGGTATACAAGTAAATAAAATGAACGAGAAGAACCTCCTTTTCAACGTGATCAAGGAGTTCGCTTCGGAAAAGATCAATCTCTCGCCTAAAAGTATGGACAACCTGCAGATGGGCTACGTATTCGAAGAGATCATCAGGATCGGGGCGGAGCAATCGAACGAGGAAGCGGGAGAGCACTTCACCCCTCGGGAAGTCATCAGGCTCATGGTCGATCTTCTCCTGTCTCCGGAAAAGGACCTCGGGAAAAGCCATGTGGTGAAGACGATCTATGACCCGGCCTGCGGTACGGGGGGCATGCTCTCGGTGGCGGAAAACTATATAAGGTCCATGAACGAAGACGCCCACCCCATCCTCTACGGCCAGGACTGGAACGACGAGGCCTACGCGATCTGCCGAGCGGACATGCTCATCAAGGGAGAGGACTCGGACAACATCAAGCCGGACTGCACCTTCGAAAAAGACGGATTCAAGAAAGAAAAGTTCGACTATATGCTCGCGAATCCTCCCTTCGGCGTCGAATGGAAGCAGCAGCAGAAAACGATAGAAGACGAGCACAAATCCCTGGGGTACGACGGACGTTTCGGAGCAGGGCTGCCCCGCATCAACGACGGATCCTTTCTTTTTCTCCAGCACATGATTTCCAAAATGCGCTTGCCGGAAGACGGGGGAAGCAGGATCGGCATCGTCTTCAATGGCTCGCCTTTGTTCACGGGGGACGCGGGCAGCGGAGAATCCAACATCAGGCAGTGGATCATCGAGAACGACTGGCTGGAAGCCATCGTCGCGCTTCCGGAACAGCTTTTCTACAACACGGGCATTTCCACCTACATCTGGATCATAACCAACCGGAAAGAGAAGAGGCGAAAGGGGAAGATCCAGCTCATCGACGCCCGCGAGTTTTACGTCAAAATGAAAAAGAGCCTTGGGAATAAACGGAACCAGATCGGCGACGGAGAGGAGGGAAGGCCGAACCAGATCGCCGAGATCACGAAGATCTATGGGAATTTTACCCACGACGAGAGCAGGACCCTCACGATCGACGGAGTTAAAAAAGATACGATCGTCTCGAAGATCTTCGACAACGAAGACTTCGGTTTCAACAAGATCACGGTGGAAAGGCCACTCCGGCTCAACTTTCAGGCGAGCGTAGAGCGCATCGCCCGCCTGGACGACGTAAAAGCCTTCAAGAAAATAGCGGAGAGCGATAAAAAGAACGAAGCCGTCCGGCAAAAGGAAATCGAAGCGGGAGAAAGAAGGCAACTTACTATAAAGACCATGCTCGCGGACCTGGGAAGGAGGACGGGACAAAAGCTGTTCAAAGACCGCGCCGAGTTCCTGAGGGAGCTCCGCGAAGCGGACCGGACCTCGGGCGTCCGGTTGACGGCGCAGGAACTGAAAGCCGTCCTGGAGGCCCTGAGCGAAAAGGACGAGACCGCCGAGATCTGCCGGGACGCCAAAGAGAATCCGGAGACGGACCCGGACCTCCGGGACACCGAGAACGTTCCTCTCAAGGAAAACATCGAGGAGTACTTCAAACGGGAGGTCCTTCCCAACGTTCCTGACGCGTGGATCGACCATAGCAAGACGAAGGTCGGATACGAGATACCGCTCAACCGCCACTTTTACCGCTACGAGCCGCCGAGGCCTCTGGAAGAAATCGAGGCTGAAATAAAAACCCTGGAAACGGAAATCGTCTCGATGCTGGCGGAGATAACCGGAAGTGGTGCGGGCTTGAAATGAGTCAGTACATGCAGGTTGTCCGGAATTTCCGGACAACCCAAGCTGACAAAATAAATGAGGAGAGTCTCACGCTGAGACGCGGAGTTCGCGGAGAGAATTATGGAAATTGATGAGATCACTGGGACGGTGATTGATTTGGCCATGAAAATTCATACAGGACTCGGCCCCGGGTTATTAGAGTCAGTTTATGAAGCGGTGTTGATGAAAATGCTGCTTGAAAAAGGTTTACACGTTGAAAGACAAAAAGCAGTGTCATTTGACTTTCAGGGTATTCACTTCGATGAAGGGTTTCGCTGTGATTTATTGGTGGAAAACACCGTCGTTTTGGAATTAAAATCCGTTGAGAAAATATCGGCCGTACATCAGAAACAATTGCTTACCTATCTGCGCCTTATGAATCACGAAGTAGGTCTATTGATTAACTTTGGTTCAGCTACTTTAAAAGAAGGGCTCCAAAGGATCGTAAATAATCATACACCCTCCTCGTCTCCGCGCCTCCGCGTGAATAAACAAGCTGGAGAAACAAAATGAAGCCTAACTCCGCGCCTTTACGTGAGAAATATCCCAAATACAAATCCTCCGGCGTGGAATGGCTGGGAGAGGTGCCGGAGCATTGGGATTATGTTTCGCTAAAATGGGCATCTATACGCTATTCGGGAGGAACTCCAGATAAGGCTATTGATGAATATTGGGAGAATGGTAGGATCCCATGGCTTAATTCAGGTGCAGTTAACGAGAAATACATTACTCAACCATCATGTTATATCACTGAAAAAGCATTTAATAATTCAAGTGCAAAATGGATTCCTAAAGAAGCATTAGTAATTGCATTAGCTGGACAAGGAAAAACGAAAGGACTGGTTGCCCAGATAGGCATTGAGACGACCTGCAATCAATCGATGGCGGCAATTATCCCAAATAACAGGATCAACACTCGGCTATTATATTGGTGGTTAACAAAAAATTATATAAATATTAGAAATCTTGGCGGTGGTGAGGCCAGAGATGGTTTGAATCTTGAAATGCTTGGTTCGATACCAGTTCCTCTCCCCCCCCTCCCCGAGCAACAAGCCATCGCCGACTTTCTCGACCGCGAAACCGGGAGAATCGACGCTCTCATCGAGAAGAAAAAGAAACTTTTGGAACTGCTCAAGGAAAAGCGGACAGCTCTTATTTCCCGGGCGGTCACGAAGGGGCTCGCGGGATTGGTTTCACGCGGAGACGCGGAGTTCGCGGAGTGGGCCAAGCCGGTCAAGATGAAACCTTCCGGAGTGGAGTGGCTGGGGGAGGTGCCGGAGCATTGGGAAGTGAAGAAGTTAAAATATATAAAAGAAAACTCACCTAATGCATTTGTTGATGGGCCATTTGGAAGCAATTTAAAGTCAGAGCATTTTATTATTGATGGGGATGTTTTTGTTATTGAAAGTAATTTTGCAACAAGGGGGAAGTTAAACGAAGAAGAGTTAAAGCAAATCGAGTACGACCATTATGAAACCATAAAAAGAAGTGAAACTAAAGCTGGAGATATTATTATATCAAAAATTGGAGCATATTTCGGTCTAAATAATATATTACCAGAAATCAGCAAAAAGGCTGTAGTATCTGGCAACTCAATGAAATTATCAATAAATAAATTAATCTGTGATGTTCAATTTATTCATTATCAATTCCTTGTCCTTAAATGGTATGGAGCAATCGATTTGATGGTTAGTACAACAGCACAACCCGCGCTTACATTGGGAGGTATGAATAGTTTAAATTTCCTCCTCCCCCCTCTCCCCGAGCAACAGGCCATCGCCGCTTTTCTCGATCGCGAAACGGCTAAGCTCGACGCGCTTTCCGCGAAGATCGAAACGGCTATCGAGAAGCTCAAGGAATTCAGGACGGCACTGATCAGCGCGGCAGTGACGGGCAAGATCGACGTACGGGAAGCGGTATGATAGAAAACACTGGCGAAATTGTTATTTATGAGACGCCGGACGGTATCATTCAAACTGAAGTCCGTATGGTTGCTGAAACTCTCTGGCTTAGCCAGCGAAAAATGGCTGAACTGTTCGACAAAGACAGTGATACGATCGGGCTGCACCTCAAAAACATTTATGCAGAAGGAGAATTGGAAGAACCGGCAACTACCGAGGATTTCTCGGTAGTTCAGCGCGAGGGTACCAGGAACGTACTGCGAAAGGTCAAACACTATAATCTTGATGCCATCTTGTCGGTCGGCTACCGCGTCAATTCCAAGCGTGGTACCCAATTCCGCATCTGGGCTAACCGCATCCTCAAGGAACATCTGGTTCAGGGCTATACCATCAACCAGAAGCGCCTTAAAGAACAGCAAGATAATATCTTGCAGCTTCGCGAATCCATACAATTAGTGGAACGAAGCTTGCTGGAACAAGCAGAAACAATCGATGACGCCCGCAAAGTAATAAAAATTTTAGCGGAATTTGCCAATGGACTTCAAATTCTGGATGATTACGACCATGGAAATTTGGAAACGAGCGGAAAAACGCAGAAACCGGCTGTCGTGATTGACAAACAAGACTTCCTGACCGTTGTCGAAGCAATGCGTAGCGATTTCGATTCATCTGTATTCGGCCAACCCAAGGATGACAGTTTTGACAGCTCGGTTGGCCAAATCTATCAAAGTTTTGCAGGCAATGAACTCTACCCTTCTATCGAGCATAAAGCCGCCATGCTTCTGTATCTGGTGGTAAAAAATCATTCCTTTATCGATGGCAACAAACGCATTGCCGCCGCTCTCTTTCTCTATTTTCTTGACAGGAATGGTTTATTATACAACCAGGCGGGCCAGCGAATCATCAGCGATGAGGGACTGGCAGCCCTGACGCTTCTCATAGCTGTATCAAAGCCCGAAGAAAAAGACACCATGATAAAAATTGCATTAACAGTCTTAAACCGGAGCACTCGATGAAAGCGACGACCGAAAAAGCCTTCGAATCCTACATCCAGGAAACCCTGGCACACCGGGGCTGGAAGGAGGGATCCGTCGCCGCATGGGACAAGACAAAAGCTCTTTTTCCGGAGTACGTGATCGCATTCATCAAAACGACCCAAACCGAGCTGTGGTCTCAGATGGAGAAGCTCCACGGGAAGGAACTTCCCGCGAAGCTCATCGATACGCTGATGACGGAACGAGAGACGAAGGGGACGCTCTACATCCTGCGCCACGGATTCAAGTTCTACGGGAAAACCTTCAAGCTCGCCTACTTCAAGCCCGCCCACGGACTCGTCAAGGAGACCCTGGAATCGTTCGATGCGAACCTCCTCCAGGTGACGCGGCAGGTGCCTTGTCACCCGGTGAAGGGCGACACCGTCGACATGGTGCTGTCCCTGAACGGAATCCCCGTCGCAACCCTGGAGCTCAAGAATCCCACAACCGGGCAGACCTGGAAGCGCGCCGTGGAGCAGTACAAGAACGACCGAGACCCGAACGCGCCGCTTTTCCGGTTCAAGAAAGGCGCACCCGTGCATTTCGCCGTTGACCCGGAGGAAGTGCACATGACGACCCGGCTTTCCGGAGCGAAGACCTTTTTTCTTCCCTTCAACCGAGGAAGCGCTCCGGGAGAAGTGAACTGCGGGAAAGGGAATCCACCGCATCCTTCGGGGCACAGGACGGGCTACCTCTGGGAAGAAGTTCTCGAGAGGGAGAGCTTCCTCGACATCGTCGGCAGCTTCATGTTCATCGAAACCGGCGAAACGACGGTGGACGACGGAAAGGGAGGGCGTAAAAAGATATCAACGGAAACGTTGATTTTTCCCCGGTATCACCAACTCGACTCGGTCCGCGGACTCGTCCGGACGGCACGGAAGGAGGGCGCGGGAAACAACTACCTCATCCAGCACTCAGCGGGCAGCGGAAAAACGAACAGCATCTCCTGGCTGTCCCACAGACTTTCGAGCCTGCACACGGAAACGAACGAAAAAGTCTTCGACTGCGTCGTGGTGATAACCGACCGCCGCGTTCTTGACAAACAGCTTCAGGACGCGATCTACCAGATCGAGCACGCCCAGGGAGTCGTCAAGGCGATCGACGAAAACTCCCGGCAACTCGCGGAAGCCTTGGTGGACGGTACGAAGATCGTCATCACCACGCTCCAGAAGTTTCCCTTCATCCTGAAGGGGCTCCTCCGCATCGCGGGAGCGGACGATCCCGACAAGCCGGACGAGAACGCGATCTCCAAGGCGAAGGAATGGCAGGAGGCGATTGCAGCCCGCACCTACGCGGTGATCGTGGACGAGGCCCATTCCAGCCAGACGGGGGAAACGGCCAGGGAACTGAAGCGTATCCTGGGTGCGGGAACCGAGCAGGGAAGCGAAGAAAGCGAATTCGACTGGGAGGAAGGACTCAACAAGGTCATGGAATCCCGAGGAAGGCAGAAGAACCTGAGCTTCTTCGCCTTCACCGCGACGCCGAAGGGGAAGACTCTGGAGCTCTTCGGCAGAAAAGGAGCCGATGGGAAGCCCGAGGCCTTTCATACCTATTCCATGAAGCAGGCGATCGAAGAAGAGTTCATCCTCGACGTCCTCCAGCGCTATACGACCTATAAAACCTACTACAAACTGGTGAAAAGCGTGGAAGACGATCCCTCCATGCCGAAAAAGAAAGCGCAGAAAAAACTCGGGAAATTCATGGCCCTGCACCCGCACAACATCGAACAAAAAACGGAGGTCATCATCGAGCATTTCCGCGGCCATGTGAGGAACAAGCTCGGCGGGAGAGCCAAGGCCATGGTGGTAGCCGGCTCTAGGCTCCATGCCGTGCGGTATATGCTGTCATTTCAAAAATACCTCAAAGAAAACAACTACACCGATATCCGCCCCTTGGTCGCTTTCAGCGGCACGGTGAAGGATCCTGATACGGGCAACGAATACACGGAACCCACGATGAACATCGACGTGGTGACGGGAAAAAACATATCGGAATCGCAGCTCCCGGACAAATTCGAGACCTCGGACTATCAAATCCTCCTCGTGGCGAACAAATACCAAACCGGCTTCGACCAGCCCCTTCTCTGCGCGATGTACGTGGACAAGCGCCTTGACGGAGTGCAGGCGGTCCAAACTCTTTCCCGGCTGAACCGGACGAGTCCTGGAAAAGAGCCCCCCTTCGTCCTCGACTTCGTCAACGAAGCCGAGGACATCTATCTCGCGTTCAAGCCTTATTACAACGTCACGACTCTCCAGGAAACGTCCGATCCGAATCATCTCGAAAAATTGAAACACGAACTGAATTCCTTTCAAGTCTATCTCTGGTCGGAGGTCGCCGGATTCTGCCATATTTTTTATCTTCCGCAAGAGAAACAGAATCCTTCGGACCACGCAAGGATGGAAAAATTCGTCGCCCCGGCGAAGGACCGTTTCAAGGCATTGGACCAGGAGAAAAAAGAAGCCTTTTACGAAAAGCTCACCGCCTATGTGCGGTATTACGCCTTCATCAGTCAAATACTCCCGTATTCCGACCAGGAATTGGAAATGCTGTACGGGTACGGAAGGTATCTTCTCTCGCACATCGATTTGAACGAGGACGGCGTGAATCCGCACCCCGAGAAAGAAGTACTTCTCCAATACTACCGCCTCGAAAAGATCATGTCCGGTTCCATCGTCCTTGAGGATGAAGACGTCTACGGCGTCAAAAGTCCTACGGCGGTGGGTACGAGCGCAGCGAAGGACGAAGACAAGCCGCTTTCGGAAATAATTCACGCGCTTAATGAACGATTCGGAACGGACTTCACGGAAGAGGACCGGCTCTTTTTCGAACAGATCAAGGAAAAAGCAACGAAGGACGAACGGGTGGTGCAAACGGCGAAAGCGAACCCCCTCGACAAATTCGAACTCGGAATAAAGGCGATCATCGAATCGTTGATGATGCAGAGGATGGCTGAAAACGACACCATCGTCACCCGCTATATGGACGACAAGGATTTCCAGAACGAGGTGTTTCCGAGATTAGCGAGGGAGATTTACCGGAGCGTGATGGAGAAGACGGGGTAGTCTAATTTTCGATGAAAAAGAAATATCCCCTTTTCCGATGAGATAAAGGTAAAAACAGCGGAGAGGCGGAACGGGTTTTCGTGTGGCGGGAGGAGGAGGGAGATAGGCTAACTCAATAAGCCGTCTCACCGAAGACTTCTTTCATCAATCGTTTGATTTCCTGTAGGAGACTCGTATCCTTTAATTCAGATCGTTTCCCATATTCCTCAAGCAATGAACGATAATACCAGAATTGTTCTTTTTTGCCTCGCTTGAAATTCTTCCAGATATCTTCTCCCTGAAGCTGCTTGTCTTTGGATAAGGCGAAAAGATTATGATATTTGTCGGCCGCGGAAATCATCAGAATTTCCAGAGGCTCATGCTGCAAGTTTTCAATATAGTTCTTCTTCCTGATTTCCCATTCCGGTATGGATTTGTCCTCTGTAACGCCAAGCACAAGCTTCGCGACGTTGCTTCCGAATTTATCCTCAATCTCATTAAATCGCAATTGCGTATCTTCGATGGAATCATGAAGGATGCCGGCAATGATCACATCTTCTGAGCAGTTCAATTCTTGAAGAATCATCCCGACCGCAAGAGGATGGGAGATATACGGGATCTTGCTTACTTTCCGCTTTTGCTCCTGATGGGCTGAGGCTGCCAGTTCTATTGCTTCAATAATCCTTTTCATTCATTCCCCAGAGTGAAAATAATGATTACTCCATTCCAATGAAAATTTTCATCCGCTATAACGAGATATTTCTTCATAGGTTTTCTTTCTGCACTAATTGTAGTGTACGTCATCTTTCATTTCAATTTCTAATTCTGCAAATAGTTATCCCGGAAAAGCGAAAACCGTGCCAAAGGGATAGAAACGGAACCGAGTAGAACTACCTAAGCAGGCAGACCGAAGGCAAACGGAAAATGACGCCATGAAAAGAAGACAGCAAGAACTTCCACGGCTCGATAGGCAGGAAAAGAGCATCGATGACTTCTTGCGGTACGAGGAGGAAGCCGCGGAGGATTACCTCGAGTACGCGAGGCTGACCGGGAGACGCATCCCTGAGGCGATAGGAACCGTGAGCGCCTTCCTCAAGGAGAAACGCTATCTCGACTACCCCGAAGACCTCGCGAAGCTTACGGAAGCCCACCGAGCCTTCTTCCGGGAAGCGCCGAACCTAACCAGGGAAACCATCGCGGAAGCAACGGAATTTCGCTACGAGCTCTACCGGAAGATAATGACGGAAGGAGCCTTGCCGTGAGCGAAAACCAGGACGCGGCCTTGTACCTTCGGGCTTCCCAGCTCGCGAAGGGGGAACTCCAGTACACCGACATGGTGAACGCGGAGAAGTTCCTCCTGGACCACGGGGACTCGATCCGCTACTGTGCCCTGTGGAAGAAGTGGCTCGTCTGGGACGGAAGGCGGTGGAAGATCGACGACAGCAGCAGGATCTACGGGAAGGTGAAGGAGACCATCCGGAAGATGTACCTCGACGCCGCGGGAGTCGCCGACATCCGGGACAGGCTCGAGATGGAAAAACATGCCCAGAAATGCGAGTCGAACAGGCGCATGAAGAACCTCCTCGAGATCGCGAGTTGGGAGAAGGACGCGCAGGTGCATCCGGACGAACTCGACCGGAACGACTTCCTCCTCAACTGTGGGAACGGGACGATAGACCTGAAGACGGGAAAGCTGAAGCCCCACGAACGGAGCGACTTCATCACGAAGCTGGCGAACACCGATTACAAGAAAGAGGCCGCCTGCCCGACCTGGAAACGCTTCCTCAAGGAAATAATGAAGGGAAACGACGGCCTCGTCGACTTCCTCCGGAAGGCGACAGGCTGGGCGCTCACGGGGGACACGAGCGAGCAGACCCTCTTCATCCTCTACGGCTCCGGGGCGAACGGGAAGAGCACCTTCCTCGGTACCCTCCTCGACCTCCTCGGGGATTACGCGATGCCGACACCGACCGACACGTTCATGAGGCGGACGAACGACCAGATATCGAACGACATCGCGAGGCTCAGGGGGACGAGGCTCGTGACCACGATCGAGGCGGAACAGGGGAAGCGACTCTCGGAACCCCTCATCAAGCAGATCACCGGGAACGACAGGATGACGGCCCGCTTCCTCTACGGCGAGTTCTTCGACTTCCAGCCGACCTTCAAGATCTTCATGGCGACGAACCACAGGCCCGTGATCCGAGGAACCGACCACGCCATGTGGAGGAGGATCAAGCTCATCCCCTTCACCGTGACGATCCCCGAGGAGAAGCAGGACAAGGGCCTGGCCGAGAAGCTGAAGAAGGAATACCCGGGGATCCTCTCCTGCCTCATCGATGGCTGCCTCGCCTGGAGGAAGGAAGGGCTAGGGATGCCGCCTGAAGTGAAGGAGGCGACGGAGAGCTACCGGAACGACATGGACGTGATCGGTACCTTCCTCAAGGAGCGCTGCTTTCGCGAAGAGAAGGGCCTTCGGGTCCAGTCGCGGGAACTCTTCAAGGCCTACCAGGCCTGGTGCGAGGAGAACAACGAACGGGCGGGAAGCGAACGGCTCCTCGCGCTCAGGCTCCAGGAGCTGGGAATCGAAAAGGTGCGGTACAGCGACGCCAGGTACTGGGTGGGGCTGAGACTGAAGGAGTGAGGCTCTGAAGTAAGCCCTAAACCCCGACCGCGGTCGCGTCCAGTCTGCGGATCGCCTTGAGTTCGCCTTCGAGAGCGCCCCGCTCCTCCCGGAGATCGTATTCGTTCTGGAGCCCGAGCCAGAACTCCGCGGAATTCCCGAAGAACCGGGATAACCGGAGGGCCGTATCCACGGTGATCTTTCTCCGGCCCTTCAGGATCTGGGAAATCCTCGTCGCGGGAATATGCGTTTCCTTGGAGAGCCGATAAGCGCTGATATTGAAGGGCTTAAGAAACTCTTCCTCGAGAATCTCGCCGGGCGTTATATTCGGAATCTTTTTCATCGTGAGCTCCTAATGATAATCGGTGATTTCCACATCGAAGGCGTTGCCGCTGTCCCAGCGGAAACAGACACGGTACTGATCGTTCACCCTTATGCTGTAACTACCGACACGGTCACCTTTCAGCTTCTCAAGATGATTCGACGGAGGACAGCGGAGGTCTTCAAGGGAAACCGAGCGGCTCAGCAGGATAAGTTTTCTCAGCATGAGGCGCTGTAAAGCCGGCGGGAATTTCCTGGAGAACTCCTGGTTCCAGATCCGCTCCGTTTCCCTGCATTTGAAAGTCACCAGCATTTCCTTAACAATAACGCCTCGCGTTAATAACGTCAAGGATTATGAGCAGGCCGATGTCCCGCGCCCCCGCCGGCGAGAGGCGTGAAGCGCTGAGCGACATGAAGCGGTACCCGAAGAAGATATCGGGAATGGTACTGAGGCAGCCTGAGTTCTTCGCTCTTCTAGAATTCTCCTTCTTTGTCGCTTATGTATTCGCGAAAAGAGAAAATAGAATAGAGATGAAAACATAAAGAAATTAACAGAATAAAGCGTCACTATTCGTTGTACGAACTTCAAGCGGCACTTAGAAACTGAAGATAGGGAAAAGTATTATAAATCGGCTCTTTGAAGAAAACCATTCGGCGCGCTCCCCGAGGAGTTTTCAGAAAAGCTAAAAAAAATCGGTGGAGCCCTCCAAGCCCGGCCCCGCGGGAAGGGTGCGACTCCGGGAGCCTCCTTCCCGCGGGGTGCCGGTGGAGCGGGCCTTGCTTTTCGAGGAAGGGGCCCGGCCCGGGATCCGATGAATACCAGGTGCCCGAGGGACTCCGCCTTGCGGAGGCCTTCGGGCGTGACAGCGAGAAAACGCCTGTGGCAGGCGACAGTCCAGAGAAGAAGCTTCCTGGAAGCACATCCGATGAAGTGCCCCCCGGCAGGCGGGATCCGCGAAGCGGTGCCCGCCTGCCGGCTGCCGTGAATAGGCCTCCGGCGCATCCGGGAACGCTCGCTTCCGGATGTCCGAAAAACGAATCGAGAGACGCATACTCCGGGCATCCGGGAAGCGCACCTGAAAGACGAACCAAGCCGCGCCGGCCTCCTTCCGAGCGCCGCTCCGCGTCTCCATTTGAAGATGCAGGACCCAAGGCGGGAACCTGGATGTTCACTACGACCCTGCCGCGTACTGGCAACAGGACGTTGCCGTTAGAGCGCGGCAGGTGGGGACGAGCCCGCCTTGGGGAAAACGGTCCGCCGACTGAAGCCGGGAAGAAGCGGGACGCGGAGTTTGCCGGTGAGTGGGAAAGAGCAGGGAGAAACCGGGATGCGGGCGGCGAACCCTGAGGGTAAGCGAGGAAGGAGGTGAACGGAATCGCACATTATCGGGCGGAGCGAACAGTTGCGGAGCAACTGCCGATAATGTGGATTCCGTTTAGGCGCGGCAGACTCAGGCAAATCCAAGGAGGGAAAGAAGGCTGTGCGCTTCCAGGTGGCCGGTTCGAGGAAGGCCGTTTTTCGGAATCCCGGAAGCGTCCCCACGGAACGACCCGCGCCGGAGAAACGACGAAGGGACAAGGCCGCCGGTTCCGAGCGGAGCGAAGAACGGGCGGCGGAAATGGAGTGGGCAACATCATGCATCCCGGACGTTTCGGACGAGTTTATCGTTCAGAACCTTTCTAGCGGTTTCAAGTTTGATCACTTCGTAATGGCCGCTGTAGCGCTCGAAGACTCGCATCGATTTATGACGGGTCAATTTCGATGCAAGGAAGGAATTGAGACCCGCGGCCTGGGAGAAGGCAGCGAAGAAATGCCTAAGGCCGTGAAGACAGAGACGGCGCTCCTTGATGTCCTCATCTGAAATGCCTACAGCATGCATGATCGTGCGGAAGGCCCGTTTCACGGTTATGATATCAGCGAACTTTTCCCGGTCAGCTTCGTTGTAGATGACGAAATCCTCTTTCCCTCGAAACGGTGATTCTTTTCGTAACTCCTTGAGGACATCAGATAGAGGTTCCGCGATGACAACCTTGCCGAAGGAATCGTCTTTCGGGTTCTTTTCCTCGTGTTCGACGATGTTCTTTTTGATATCGAGGTAATTGTAATCAAACACGACATGCTTCCAGCGAAGACCGAGGATTTCGCCGCGCCTGAGGCCGGCAAGAGCACCGAGAAGCACCACGGCCTTCGCGCGATACTTTTCGGGCTCAAGGTCGATGATTCTCAGGAGTTCTTCGATGGTGAGAATGCCTTTTTTTCGGGCATAGAATTTGGGCTTCTGAACTCCACGGGCGACTTCGGTTTCGATGAAACCCTGATAAAAGGCGAAGTTTAACGGTACGGTGATAGACTGCAGGGCTTGCTGCACAACTCGAGGGGATAAGCCTTTTTTCATACTGAGGAAGACGACAAAGCGATTCAAGTGAAATTTCTTTATCTTACTGAGCCTGAGTCCATGGAAATCCGGAAAATCCTTTGCGTACCGGGTAAAGAGATTCAAGTTCTGACGACGATAGACTTTGGAAATTTGGGTTTTTGTTTTCGTCCAGTGCTCTTCGACATAATCGCAGAGGAAAGGATCTTCGGAGAGTTTCCTAAACTCCCCTGCTTTCAGCATCCTGTGGGCTTCGACCGCGGCGGCATGGGCGTTTTTCGTTTTTGTTGATTTAGCGGATGCGAAACGCCTGAGCTCTTCATTCCAAATCCGGGCATAATAGACGCCGTTTCTGCGGTAGAGAGAGAATTCCTGGTGTTTTCCTGCCATTCGAGACCTCCCTGGAGAAAGGATTCGTCTCCGAACTGCAAGAAAAAGGATCTTGCTACAATTTTGCTGTTTTGTAGCAAAAACAGCCCCTTTTCAGGGGCTGTGATCTTTACGTAATCCCTTACGTAGTAGTTATGTGGGCGATAGTGGACTCGAACCACCGACCCCCTGCGTGTCGAGCAGGTGCTCTAACCAGCTGAGCTAACCGCCCAAATCGAAACTTGCGGGATACTTATATCATTTTTTCAAGGACATGACAATCCTTTCGAGGACTTTTTTTCGATCGAGCGGCTTTACGATGTAATTCTTCGCTCCCAAGAGAAGCGATTTCTTAACGAGATCCTGCTTGCCGAGGGCGCTGATCATCACGATCTTGGCTTCCTTGTCGAATTCGATGATCTTCTCGAGAGCCGTTACGCCGTCCATCTTCGGCATCGTAATGTCCATGGTCACAAGGTCGATATTGGGAAAAAGTTCCTTGTATTTCTCGAATCCCTCCTGACCATCCGAGGCCGTAGCTACCACATCGAATCCTTCGGACGTGAGGATCTGTCCTATCTGCTTCGTGACGAACATAGAATCGTCCACTACCAGCACCCGAAAGGGATTCCCGTCTTCCTTCAGACCTTCCGGTTTCCGTTCGTTGATATTCGGAAAATCCATCTTCGTCTTCATGCCTCCTCCATTAAGCCCTTTCCCTGATAGCTACGTTGATTTCAACCTTTCCGTACGGGACCTGCATGGGAACTATCAAAGCTTCGACTTCCGACGTCGAGACTTCCATATTTTCCCCGGTAAAAATCGCCGGAGGGGTGAGATCGAACTTGAAGCCGAGATCGTGCAGTTTCGTGACCGCCTGAGCGGTAATCATATTCGCCAATTCCGTTATGGTCGCCTTGCCGAGTTCGTCGAGTTCCTTCATCTCCTCGCTGTTCATGACTGAGGCGATAGCGATCGCTGTCTCCTTCGACATGTCGAACAGAACTCGCCCCTCGACGTCTCCCGCCAAACCGACTATGGCCGCCACTCCCAAAACGGGCATGGAAGTCGATTTCAGGTACAATTCTCCTCTGGTCACGTTGCAGGACAAGACTTCTTTCAACACGTTATATGCTGATTCTACAAAAGGATTTATGTATTCGACTCTCATCCCGTTCACTCCTCGAATTATGAAATCCCGCCTTTGCACCGCAAAGGCCGCTGCTTACGACGTTATCTTCCGGAAAACGGAGAAATGATTCTTCTCGATCCGTTCCCATTGAGTTTCATCCAAAGGTCTCTCGTTCATGCCGAGTATCAGGTATCCCGTCGGTTTCGTCTTCTCGTATATTTCCTCGAAAATCTTCCTTTGATCTTCCGGATTGAGGAAGGAAATCAAATCCCTCGCTACGACGATGTCGATTTCGGGAAGTGAGCTCTTGTGCAGTACGTCGTGGTACTCGAACAGGATCTTCTCCTTGAAGGCGGAGTTGAACGAGAGTCCGTTCTTTCCTTTTACGGTGTATTCGACGAGATAGGGGGGTACGTCATCCTCCGTGAAGACCAAATTCGGCGCCGTCGAAATGCTCAGGAGATCGTTGTCGTTCGCCCAGACCTTTATCCTTTTGTCCGGGAATCTCTTGGAAACGATCGCAGCTACGGAATACGTTTCGAAGCCTTTCCCGCACCCGGGGTTCCATACGTTGATCATCTTGCCCTGCAGATCGGGAAGGATCTCCAAGAGGGCCTTCTCGACGTCCTCTCCCCAGAAGCTCTCGGTATACGGCGAATAGAAATTCTCGAGGAATTCCTCCGCTTCTTCCGGCGACTTCAGCTGCAAATCGGCACCTTTCTTGCCTCGGATGCCTTTCCATTCGACGAATCGCTTGTCGACCCATTCGGTGTTGATCGGAGAAACATTGAAGTCCTTGAACGTGGCCAGGGTCTCGATGATGAAATCCTTGTCAGGTTCCCCCTGGGCCGGATAGTCCTTCGGAACCGAGGTCGGCTGCGCTTCCGCTTCCTGCACAAGATCGGCGTGAATTTCTTTCTTCTGCACGGTATCCGGCTTCGCGAAAATTTTCTCCACGTCGAGGATGATGTAAAGACGGCCGTTGCTTTCCACGACCCCGCTTATGTACTTGATGTTGATGTCGCCGAAAATCGGATGCGGCGGTTGGATTTCTTCGGATGATATGCCGACGACCTTGTCGATCGAATCCACGATCACTCCGAGAATGTTTTCCTCCAGCCTGAGGATGAGTCCGCTGTCGAACCCCTCCCTTCGTTTTTCGACGGAAAGATGGAACATAACTCGGAGATCGATAATGGAAATGATGTCTCCTCGGAGATTGTATACTCCGCGTACGAAAGGAGCCGAGTTCGGCACATAGGTGTAACCGCCGAACTTCGCGATCTCCTTTACTTTCATTATATCGATGCCGTAATCCTTTCCGCCGAGCGAAAAGGTGACCATCTTGAAATCTACTCGTTCAATCTTCTGTTCACGGTTATCGGTCTGAAATTTAGCAGTCTCGTTCTTCACCAGGATTTCGTTCATGTCATTCATGCGGGTCCCACCTTTTGCGCGCCGTCACCTGATAGTAGCTTCCCGTTTCTTTCGTTCCTCGAGCTCTCTCTTGAGACCCAATTCGAGAAGCTGAGGCACGTCGATGATCAGGGACACGGTACCGTCTCCCGTAATGTTGGCCCCTGCGATCCCCGGCACGTTCGTGTACTGATCCCGCAACGGTTTTATGACTACGTCTTCCTCTCCGATCAAGGAGTCAACGATGAGTCCCACTCTGCTGTCTCCGCTGCCGACTATGACGACGAAATAATAATCCTTCTGTTCGTCGGTCGGAATCTTGAACATCCTGTTCAACCGAAGAATGGAAACGACATCGTCACGTACGTTGAAGACTTCGTAATTGTCGATCATCTTTATTTCGGAAGGTCTTATCCTGTGGCTGTCGATCACCGACGTAATGGGAATGGCGTACTTCTCGTTTCCTACCTTGACGAGCAGGCCTTGAATGATAGCGAGGGTGAGGGGAAGTTTTATGAGAAATTTCGTCCCCTTGCCTTTTTCCGAGGAAACCGTGACGCTTCCGTTGAGCTTTTCTATCTGTTTTCGGACGACGTCCAGTCCCACGCCTCTGCCGGAAATGTTGGTTACGGTCTTCGCCGTGGAGAATCCGGCCTCGAAGATCAGGTTGAAGGCCTCGATGTCCGAAAGACTCTTGTTCGGGTGTATGAGCCCCCGCTGAATTGCCTTTTCCCTCACCGCCTGGACGTCTATACCCTTTCCGTCGTCCGAAACTTCGATGATGATCATGTTGCCTTCGTTGCTCGCTTTGAGAAGGACGGTACCCTCTTCTCCTTTCCCCGCATCGAGACGGTCGCTCGGATCCTCTATCCCGTGATCGATGGAATTCCTCACGCAATGGATGAGGGGGTCGAGCAGATCTTCGATGACGGATTTATCGAGTTCCGTCTCCTCGCCTTCGATCACCAGGTTGATCTTCTTGCTGAGCGATCGCGAAAGGTCCCTTACGAGTCTCGGGAACCTTGAGAAGATCTGCGAAATGGGCACCATGCGAATTCTCATGACGCCTTCCTGGAGCTCTCCGGTGATACGCCCGAGATTTTGGGACGTACTCCGGAATTTCGCTATGGTTCCCTTCACTCTTCCTTCGAAGGATTCGAAGAGCGTGAAAAGATCACCGTATTTCTCCAGCAGGTCCCGTTTCATGTCCTTGACCGAACCGCCTTTCTGAATCTGGTCCAGATACGACGGCAACGAATCGAAAAGAGTCTTCAGTTTTTCCGTGAAGACGCTCTCCACCTGCATGAGTTCGTTGAGGGTCTCGGTGAACTGGGCGCCGAGCTGGTTGAAGGACGCCTTCGTGATCACCGTCTCGCTCACGAGGTTGAGGAGGTTGTCGATCCTTCGGCTGTCGACGCGGAGAATGGCTCCCTGCGTCGAAATGTTGCCGGTTTTCCTGACTTCGGGAGCTTCCTTGTGTTCCGGCTCTTCGAGTTTGGCCGCAGCTGCGGAAGTTTCCGGTTTGGATTGCCCTTCCGCGGATTTTTGCGTGGCGGCCTTCTGGACTACGGGCGTCGGGCTTTTTTCCGCAGCCGTGGATTTCGGCTGCACCGTTTTCTGCGACTCCGCCTGCTTGGGCTTCGGTGCTTCCGACGGCCCGGACTTGGGCGTCGTCGCCTTGACGGCGACCTCCGCCTTCGGAACGACTTCAATTTCCACCTTCAGAACCACGTCAGGAAGGCGGAGTTTGTTTCGAACCGCCGCTTCATCGCTCTTCGTTGCAAGGAAATAGACGACTTCCGGAAAGAAGTTGTCCTCGTACAGTTTGTCGAAGTCGGGATCGGTCTTCAGCACCTGTCCCAGTGATTTCAAGGCGGCGAAAACCTGGATGCCTCCGACCGTGTTCATGGGATTGTTTTCGTCGAAGAAGACCTGAATGCGCAGGATGTCGTTGTCTTTTCCCGCGACTTCACGCATCTCTAAAATGTCGTATTCCGATATGTGGGCTGCGGATGTCGCCGAAGCCTGAGGCGTCGGAGCCGGAGCTGGAGCCTGCGCCACCTGCTGCGTTCTCGCCGCTTTTTTCTTTTCAGACTCGGGAAGAAAGTCCTGGAGCGCGTTCTTGACGGCGCTAATATCCGAGTCGAAGATGCCTCCGGACATTCTCCGTTCTAGCATGTTCTTGATTATGTCGATGGAACCGAGCAGAGTATCCACCATTTCTCCGGTGACCTTGATGGAACCGCTTCTGATCTCGTCGAGAACGTCCTCTACCAAATGAGTGAATCCTTGAAGCTCCATCATCTGAACGGTCCCCGAAGCACCCTTCAGGGTATGCGCGGCCCTGAAAATTTCGTCGATCGCGTCGTGATTCACCGGATCGTTTTCGAGGACGAGGATATTTTGTTCAAGCTGATCGACTTGGAGTTGAGCTTCCGAAAAAAAATCCTTCAGGAGTTCTTCGTTGTTAGGATCAAGGTAGTCACTCATTTCACCTTAGTCTTATACATATTTTTCGATAAGTCAAGTGATATTCATTTCCGCACGGGCTCCTCGGCCCGAGATAATTTTTTACCGCGGCTTGGACGATAATATAAGAGATTGTCCCAGCATGTTTTGTGTTCGGAGGTCGAGCATCCGATTGTAATTCCGTAACGGATGCAATACAATCTTGGCAGGAGGCTGTGCAATGCCCGCACAACTTCGCATATTCCGTCGGTTATCCCTCGTCGTTCTTTTTTTTCTTCTTACGTCGTTTCTCCCTGCCGCCAACGTTTCCATTCCGGATATGGAACTCATGACCTGGGGACGTGTAGAAAACGACGTCTTCAGCCTCTTTTCCCGCGCATATCTCGAGTTGCTCGTCGACGGCGGCTATAAATTCGGAGGCCGAGCCGAGTTCATGTTCGACGACAAGGATCTGGAACAGCAGCAGACCTTGCCCGACACCTACGATTCATCGAGGATGGACCAGGCGCTTCAAAAAAATCTCATGCTTAAATCCATCAGCGTCGAAGCCCGCCGTTTGTTCGACATGCCCCTCAGCCTCGTATATTTCTCCGGTACGACCGACATCTTCGCGAACGGGGACATATTTCCCAAGCAATACGGATCCTATGCGGTCGCTTCAGCGGTGAAAGGTTACGGCTACTTCCCGACCGGGATCGTGTATGACGGAATCCATACCGTGAAAGGGACCGGCATCAAGCTTCACGTACCGGACCTATCCGATTGGATGAATCTGGCCGTATATACCTATCAGGACGGATACCTAGGCGCTGGCAAGTATTCATCCGACATTCGCGGCGTTTTCAACCTCGAGAACCTCAAGATAGAAACCTTCTTCGGCACGACCTATCTCAACTCCAGATCCGGGATCTACCGCGGAGGACTCCTCTTCTTCTATTCTACGGGTCTTGGAGGAGAATTCTTCACGCAGATCGGCGTCCCAAGATGGGATCCTGAAGTTGACAAGACTTTCAACATCGATCTCTTCTATTTTCTCTTCGAACCCCGTATCCGCATCGACCTTTTCTCCATGATCCTGACGCTTTTCTGGCGCCCCGAATACTACGAGCAGAGTGCGACCGGCGAGACCGGTACTGTCGATGTTTTTCTCAAATTTCTCTACGGCGACCTTCGTAAAACAACGGTGAGCGGCGGAATAGAGAACCGTGTTACGTTCCAGACACAGGAAGGCGATCAGATAACCTATCGCCTTTCTCCTCTCTTGACCGTAGTGACATCCGGAGTCATCTGGGATTTCAAGGTCAATCTGAGATTCTATCCGTATAAACTACAGGAATTGTTTGAAACCTATATCGGCATAAAGGCCGAATTGTGAGGCTCCCATGAGATCGCGCGTCATCTTCCTGCTGCTGTGCGCATTTTCCCTTCACGTTGTTTCTGCACTCGAAGTCGGAGTCGATACCACGTTGAGCAACATGAACTTTCATCCCGACCGCAATCCGACAAATCTGGAGTTCTCCCCTTATTATTTTCCCTTGGGATATTCTATCTACGGTCATCATGCGGTCGACGAATATTCTTCGATCGATTTCGGGTTTCGTTCGGACCGCGTACTGCGCAACTATCTGTACGGCTCCTTTTCGTATTCCGGTACCTATTACGCCGTCGAGGTGGGGCCGATTTTCGGCACCTTCAACACCTCGGAAACGTACCTGAAGCCGGGTATCCTCGCCTCCGTGAAATTCCAGAAACCGGGAACCGCCTTCATAAAGCTTCGCTCATCGAGATCTCTGAACGTTCTGAATATCTTCACCGGTCAAGGGATATCCGGTTCGTTGAGCGACGTGGGAGACTTCAGCCAGGAGGAAAACGAAATCGCCGTCGGATTCTACCTCCGCAACACGATCTGTTCCTTCCTTATCAAGTCCAAGATTTTTTCCAGGAACGATTCAACGGATGGGGTCGTCACCGATTCCATGACCGACTATTCATTCGTCACGGACATTTTTCAGAAGAACGCTCCCTTCAAAATCATGATTTCCATGACCTACCGGAACTATTCACGCAATTTCGAACAGACGAGTCCTACCTCAGAACATACCATAGGATCCCTCATCATGGGGACAAGACTCGATTATGCCTTCCGCGGCGGATATGCTCTCTATGCCGAACTCGAAAGCAGTGTCTATTCATTCGGCATGGACGATCTCTTCGGTGAGTTCGGAAGTTCCAATTATCTTTTCACCTTGACATTAGGCTTCAAAATAAACCTGGATCCGTACCTCAAAAAGGCGGATCAGGGAAACTGATTCTTCCGCCCGTATTCTTCAAAATACGTTCATAAAAAAAGCCTTGCATGGGAATGCAAGGCTTTTCTTTCGAGAACCTTTCCGGAAAACGACGACTTACTTCGTCTGGGCTCCGGCCGCGGGTTGTGCGGGCTTCGCGTCCTCGACGTGCATCTTCTTGGTTTCGAGGTAGCGGAGGACCTGAAGGTGACCGAGCCTCTTAAGTTCGGCATTTCTCCTCGCCTCTTCCCTCTTCTGGAGAATGCCCCACGTCATTTCGTCGTTGATGTCGCGTTCGAGCGTCAGGACGGCCTTGTCGTAGACGACCTTGATGTCTTTTACGTAGCCGATGAAGTCTCCGCCTTCCTGCGAAGCGTCCCTATAGAACCTGATCCCGACGAGCCTGCGCATAGGAGCGGACTTCGGATACAACGGATAAACCCGGAGATCGCGATTGCGGACTTCGGTTATGTAGTTCGGATTTTCCCAGGTGAGAGTCTTCCATCCGTCGAAACGGAGGTAGCCGAGGAATACTTCTTCCTCGATGTTGTTCTCGTCGCAGAGAACCACGCTCACACCGTGCGGGAAATTGAGTCCGTGAATATTCATGGAAAGGGACTTCAGAACTCCGACGTTCTTTACGACTCCGATATTGTCGAATTTGCTTCCCTTGCCCCGTTCTTCCTGCGGTACCGCGAGAGCATCGCCTTGAACGACGGTCTTGTCCATGTAGGCGGGGATTTCGAACGGAGGTCGAACGAGGGCCCAGCCGTTGTAGGTATCGGCGGGGAAATGAATGCGGACACCGAGTACGTTCGCGCCGGAAAAATTGGTCGCGCCATCGCGAACCTTAGCGGGCTTCGTGAGCGATAGGGACTGGTTGACTACCGTTCGCGAGGAGGAAGAAAGGACGACTTCCCAGTTCTTGATAGCCAGAGAAGTCTTCATGAGCTTCTTTTCTTCCGGGGTGTAGCTGGAACCTGCGACAGTGCTGAAATCCACCATAGTCGCCTGATTCTCCCTGGCATCCGCACCGCCGGAGGGATAATCAGTCGTCAGATTGGCGAAATCTATAAGCACAGACTCGTCCGCGATGAGCATTACGCCTGACAGCATGAATGCCGCGAAAAGAATGGCAATAAACCGTTTCATTCCATGCTCCTTTACCATGACCATGTTAATTACATTATACGAAAGCAATACTCTTTGTCAACGTTTTTTACCAGCTTTTTCTCCGGTTGCCTTTTTTTTATCCTCCTTAAATATGAATACCGGTTCCCCGGGAATCTGCCCCTCGATCGTAAAAACCACGTCTTTCAGACCCCTAAAATTGTAGAGGATCGCACGTTTTATCGCCGACAAACCCTCATCGTAACCGATCTTCACGTCCTCTCCGGTCTGCAGGATATCGTAGGAAAAATCCACGTAAGCGATCCCTTCTCGTATAAGGACCGATTTTATTCTGGCTTCCTGAGAGACGAGCCGGGAATGCTTGATATCCATAGGTCCCAGAACGAGTTCGTGAAGCAGGATCTCGACGTTTTCCTCGACCGAGTCGCGCTTTACCACCGGCCGGACTTCTCCGGTTATCGTCCGCTGAATGTGTTCGGGAAAGAACAGGAGTCTCCTCTCCGTCGAATACCTCTCGACGATGAAGGAACCGAGTGAGAAAAAAAAAGTACCGAAAAACAGGACACCGGATATGAGCACGTTCTTCGGAATGTCCATGCGGAAGTTCACGCTACATCTTCCCCTTCGATGACGGATTTTCGAAAGAATCGATAAAGGAAACAATGCCACTATAAATTGCGGTCGAGATCCTTTTCAAGTAGGTGCCGTCCACGAGCTTTCGGGCCTCGTCTTTGTTCGTGACGAAGCCGATTTCCACGAGAACGGACGGCATCTTCGCCTTCCGGACGACGAACCAGGTTTCGTCCTTCAGCCCCCGGTTCTCCGTTTCCTGACCGACCTCCTTCTCGAGACCCTTGAGTATCTGCTTCGCGAGCAGAATGCTCTCCACCGTGAACTCCTCTTCCAACATGGTGTTGAGGATCGGAAGAATCTCCTTAGGGTCTTCCGTTTTCGCGTTCGAGTCGAGGAGATTCCTCCGATAGCTCGGGGGAAGGTACCAAACCTCGAAGCCCTTCGCCTTAGGGTTCAGGGACGCGTTCGCGTGAACGGAAATGAAAATGACCGCCTCGTTTTCCTTGAGCGGCAGAGCGTTGGCCATCTCCGGTCTTTCTTCGAGTGTCAGGTACGAATCGTCGTTCCTCGAGAGTATCACTTTCTTGTCCGGATACCGGCTCCTCAGCATGACGGAAAGTTCCTGCGACGTCTTGAGCACCACATCCTTTTCCGCAATGACGAGGTCCTTTCCGTCGACGAGATGCCTTCCGATCGTTCCCGGGTCCTTTCCTCCGTGCCCCGGATCCAGGAAAATGGCCGCTACCCTCGGACCGTCGTGCGTCGGAGCCGGGAAAAGAATCCTTTTCATGATTTCCTCGGTGTCCTTGGGAAGGCGGACCGAACCGTTCCTGCGGTACGAAGGCTGAATCGGGATCTTCGTGAGAAAATCGACCAGCATCCATGGGTCGCCTACGCGAAAGCTGACGGTCTTTCCCCTCGAGGAGATCATCCCGATTTCGCGGTACGGATCCCATTGGATGAGGCCGCCGTTCTCTTCCACGAATGCGAGGATGCTCCTGTCCTGCGCGAAGGCAAAAAGCGGGAAAAGGAGCATCGACGTCAGGAGCAGTACGATTCCACGGCATCTTTCCATCGTGCAAGTCTCTCCCGCGCCTCGTTGCAGGTTCCGCATTCCGCCAGGGTCTCGAGCATCCAGAGAGCCCCTTGAGCGCCGCATCTTATGAAAACGTCCCAAAACGACCTGCCCAGGACGAAATCCGGCTTCCAGCCCCCCCTCGCGGCGGCCGGGGCGTAGCGTGTGACGAACGCCATCCCTTTTTCCGCGGTCTTCTTGTTCCAATCGCGAAGCTCCGTGCGGATCCCTGAAAACTCCATCACTGCGAAACAACCTGCCTCAAAACAGGGAACCTCATCCCATTCGACCCAGAAGGGCATCTCTTCGAGTTCTTTCGCGGTTTTCTCCGAAACCGTATAAGCTTGGTGTCGTATTCTTCCTTCGCCGAAGATGAAAGCTTCGGTCGTCTCGTCGCTCGGCTCGAGTCGAACGGATATCTCTGCAACTGCGTTTTCCGCTGCGGATATCGCGTCATCTGGATTTTCAAGCGCGCTGATTACGTTGCCGCATTTCTCGACATTGTTCTCCGGGAATTTCACTACCGATCCTCGTTCGATTCTGCAGAATACGTCCCGGACGCCACGCATTCTCATCCCCTCGTCGGTGCCCAGGATTTCCGCGACTGTTCCCGGAATCGAGATGAAGGCCCTTTCCGCCGATGTCCATTCTCGTTCGGCGCAGAGGTCTCCGGGATCGGAGCCTACCGCGATTTCCAGTGCTCCGGCGGTCACTTCAACGCCGCTCGCGTAGGGATAGGTCCAACCCGACATATACCCTCCGGATAGCCGTGCCGCGATTTCCCCGATCATCGGACCCTTACGGGAATAGAAGACATCTCCCTTGGCCGCGCCGGTGTGTATACCGAGAGCCGCGACCGCCGCCTCGAAAACGGCCGCCACCTCCTCCTGAACCCGCTTCGGTGCCCGGGAGGGCATGGTATGGCCGAGCTCCACGAATACCGGCGGGAAATGTATGTGCCGGTCCGCTATTCCGCAAATCCGCACCTTGCCGCGATACACGAGGGCGTCGAGGCTGAACTCCGGACCGTCGATGAAATCTTCGACGATGACCTTTCCCGACCTCGAAAGATTCACGGCCTTTTCCGCCGTATCCGCGAGTTCCTTCATCGTCCGAACGAGCACGACGCCGCGGGCGCCCATGTTGTCTACGGGCTTGACGACGAGGGGGAATTTCCATTCCGAGTCCGCTATCTTTTCGATGTCTGCCCTTTCCAGGGTCGTGAAGCTCGGACAGGGAACTCCCTTTTGCGTTAGAATTTTCCGCATTCTCGACTTGTCCGTAGCGTCGAGGGCCGTCTCGTAGGGAATACCCGGCAGCCCCAGCCCCTCGGCTACGAAGGCGACCGAGGCCGAGAAATCCGTCCCCGCGGTGAAGACCCCGTCGAGGCCCTCAGTAGATCTGTGGTAGGCCGCCCTTTCGAGGAGTCCTTCCTTGTCCTTCAAGTCCACGAGTTCGAATTCGTCAACTTCCGGTATGCCGACAGCCTTCGGATTTCCGTCGGCCGCGATGACCTTCCAGCCCTTTCGCTTCGCTATCCGGATGGCCGGGATCTGCATTACGCCGGCTCCCAAAATGAGTATGGTCTTCCTCTTCACGTCGCGCTCTCCGGATTCATTTCTTTTCCGCATAAGCCTCGAAAGTATCCCCCAAACCGAAGGTTCTGCTCAACATGCCCCTGATTCCTTCGCCGACGATCTTCGAGATTACGACCGGGAATCTCTCGGGATGATGCCCTGTCACCCTGATCCTCTTAACGTCCAGTCCGTATTTTCCGAGTATGAACTTGGCTGCGGCGGTATCCCACACGGAGAAGTGATCGTTCGGGCTTTTCCTGAAAAATTCGCCGGCGTTCCTCCTGCCGGAAATGCCTTTCCCGTTCGGAGTCGAGAACGCGAGAATTCCGCCGGGCCTGAGAAGCCCTGAAATCTTGCGGAGCGCTGCATCGAGGTCTCGGAAATGCTCAATCACGTACCAGAGCGTGACGATGTCGAAGCCTTCGATTCCGAACGCCTCCGTCGGGTCGAACGCGAGGAAGTCTCCCTTCCACGCCGGAATCGCGAGCACGCTGCTTACGTATCCGACCGCTTCATCCGCCATGTCCACTCCGTAGGGGAAAAGGCCCCTGGCACCGGCTTCCGCGAGAAAGGGACCGTAGGCGCAGCCGACGTCGAGGATCCTCTTTCCCGTCAGACCGGGCGAGAGTCTTTCGAGTTCGGCGAGCCTTTCCTTCGCGAACATGCGTATCCGGTCGAAATCCTCCAGATAGGTCCTGCCGTACTGTTTCCTGTACTCCTCGAAAAAATACTCCTTCTCATAACGCGTCGCCCTCCCGGAGAAAATCTCGAGGTAGACGATGCCGCACGCCGAACAACGGAAATAGGATTTTTCCTCCTGTCTGTGAACGGCGCGATTCGCTCGCGATCCGCATACCGGGCAGCCCCTCGATCCCGTCGTATCGAGCGTCGCCACGAAGGCGGAAGGATCCGTTCCTCCGTTCCCAGACATCCGCTTCCGGTCGTCGAGGATTTCCTCCGGATTCGTGAGGATCGTCTTGAGTTTCGCCCCGTCCGGCCTGCCTATCCCGAGGGAAAGAAAACCTGCCTTTTCAGCGAGTCTTTCGTGGTATCGCGATGGATTCACGAGAACGGGGACAGAGCCTTCCTTCACGGTCTCGTACGGCGTCAAACCGAAAGAGGTGAAGACGAGGTCGTAGGAGGCGAAGAGCGGCCGCAGATCGGTCATTCCCTTGAAGACCCGGCCGCATCGCCGTTCGAAGGGACGGTGAAAGGCAGGGCCCTCGACGACGTCGATGTCCTCGGGCCGGAGGGCTCCGGACTCCACGATGGCGTCGAAGGTCTTGTCCGTGAGATTCGCGGGATCTTCTCCGCCGAAGCTCAGGAGCACCTTTCCGACCCGTTTCGGCATAGTCTTAGGACTCTTCCAACGGCCTTCTGCCACGAATCCTGAGTCTTCCAGGTTAGGAGGATCCCCTTCTTCGAGCCTTGGGAAACCGTCGACGAGGTAGGAAAAGAAGGGCCGCGCCTCTCCTCCCTCGTCGAGCCCCAGAGTCGGCGAGTCCTGTGCGATCTCGAATAATTCATGCCTGCCCGTCATGCGCCTGTCGAATACGACAAGGTCCCAAGGATCGTCGCTTCTCGATGAATGGACGATCCTGTTTTCCGGTATGATGTTCGCGAGCATTCCCGACAGCGACGTCCATCCCCACTCGCCCTCGGAATCCTCAGCGGGAAGGAGCATCCGTCCCTGTTCGCCGAGGCCGGCGAGAAGACGGGCGCAGCGTGCCAGGTGGCCTATGCCCCAATTCTTCCTCACGGACGGAACGAGAAGAATCCTCTTCATGGGGCCGCCTTTTCGCCGCGCGAGCGAATCCATTCCATGAGTTCATCGAGTCTCACTGGTCTTCCCCGGTAGATGTCGGAAAAGATCGCGGAGATATTCTCGTAATCCTCCCTCGTGTCTACGGTGACGCGGAAGTCGCTCCGGAATTCGATCGGCACGAGCGGCCGGTGCAGGGAGAAAATCCGCGGGTTCCCGTAGAGATACGGGGCGACGTGTTCCCGGTCGTACGGGTCCTTCGTCTCTCTTTCGGCTCTGAAGAGCGCCCCGCACTTCAGGCATTCCACGCCGCAACCCACGGGCATCCCGAAGTGTCCGCCGTAGTCCGCGTCGAGCGAAGCGCATTCCTTCTCCAGCTGCGTCGCGAGTTCCCAGGAAACGAGGGGATTGTCCCCCGTGGCCCTCACGATCCGATCGACGCCGAAGAATCTCGCGGCGTCCGCGAACCGCTTCAGCACGTCGAGTTTCGAACCGACGAAAAGACCGTAACCGAGCCTGTCGGCAAACGGGGCGAACGCCTCGCGACTCCCCTCTTCGGTGAGAAGCGCGTGCACGTCGGCGGGCACGCGCAGAAGCGCTTCCATCGCGTGTTCCAAGATCGGCTTTCCCGAAAGCGGAAGCAGGGCCTTCCCCGGGAGCCGGGAAGAATCGAGTCTTGCCTGAAGGAATACGCCGGTCATGCCTGGGGGTCCTCCCAGAGCTCGGTTACGCTCTTCCCGTCCATTCTGAACCGGTAGGCGTTCAGCTCGACCCACTTCCGCACCTCCCGGAATTCCCTGACCGCAGAAGGGAAATCCCCTCCGGCCCTGATGACGAAGGGCAGAAACTTCGAGGAAGGAAGCTCGCCTCGGTCGCCGAGGAAACGCACCGCGAGGTTCTTCAGGAAGAAAACGCGGTAGCATTCGTCGGGCGTCGAGTCCTCGGGTGGCGATGCCTCGTAGGACGATATTCTGAACTGGGATGCGGAAAGGATCGTTTCCCCCCAGAGATGGGCCCGGAAACCGAAATCGAGCTTTTGCCAGTAGGGATTCCCGAGATGGGAATCGTATCCCCCGAGGAGTACGAAACGCTCCTTCGAGTACAGTCCGCAGTAATCATAGGGATAAAGGCTCGGAGTCTCGTCCCTCGCAGGCGAAAGCGGAAGAACCCTGAGCCTGTTCCTGTGAAACGCAGGAACCCGGAGCGTCGGCAGGATTTCGTTCCTCGTATTGTACAGGCAGGGCACCGCGCAAAGCCATGAACGCTCCCTCGCCTTCTCTATGAACCTGTCGGAAAAGGAAGTGCTCAGGATCCTCATGTCGTTCCAAAGCACCGCGACGAGACCTCCGGAAGCTTCTCCTATTCCTAGATTGATCTTTTCGCCAGGGTTCGCTTCCCTGTGGAGAAGGATGAAGCGTACCTTAGGGAAACGCTGGACGAGCGATTCCACCGCGTAGGAATCCCCCCTGGTCTCGATGGACAGGATTTCGTCGACATCGAGCAGTTCGAGATCTTCGAGGATCTCCGCCCGGTTCACCATGCCCCCGCGGTTGAGCAGCACGATCGAAAGCCCTCTCACCTTTCCCGCGGGTACGCCCTTCGTGCCTCCCACCACCGTGTAGGAGAGATTTTCGGACCTAGAAGTTGTAGGTATAGTACTCATCGCAGTTTCCGCAGATATCCGCGTAGGTCTTTTTCAGGTGGTCCAGGTAACGCTCGTTCCCCCTGTTCCATATCTCCTCGAGCGAATCCTCGCCGATCTTTCCCAGGACGTGCCGTTTCGTCAGATCCTCCCTGCAGATGACGACCGTACCGTCGACGAGAATCGCGAGATCCCTCTTGATATGCCAGCAGGGAAACCGGTTGAGCGGGGACAGGTCCGTGACCTTCTTCTGTTCCAGGAATCCCGAGAACCAGTCGTACTTCTGGATGACGACGTTCCGGGTCTTCTCCTTCCATGTCCTGTAGAAGGTTTCCAGGGCGTCCTCGTTTTCCTTCATGCGCACGGCCTGGACGTAGGTCGTCTCGGGAAACAGCGCGAGGAGATTCTCCACCCTGCCCGTGGCTTCCCGAAAGCCTTCGCCCCGCAGGGTCCTGTAGGCGGCTTCGTCCGTCGCGTCGAGCGAAAGGATCCAGGTCGCTCGGTTTCCCAACAGTTCCTTCACCGCCTTCACGGTTTCGTCCCTCCAGCCCAGGCCGGAAGTCTCGACGAGGAGTTTGAGTCCTTCGCGCCTCGCGATCGATTCCGCGATCTTTTCGAATCGACCGTGGAAGGACGGCTCCCCCCAGAGCGAAACGCCGATCACCGCGTCTCCGCACAAGGCCGCGGTTTCCTCCGCTATTCGGTCGAAAAGTTCGACCGGCATTTCCCCCTTCTTCCCGAGCGGATTTCCTCCGAAAACGGGATAAGGGCACATCGAGCATGACTGCGGACAGCCCTCGGCGATCTGTACCTGAATGTACGCGGGGAGAGTCCTCAGGATTTCCGGTTTACTTCCGAGAAGTCCGGTTATCGCGGACGTCCCCTCGGCTTTTTCGGCCGCAACCCTCTCGCAGAGAAGGCGGTTTCGTTTCGTGTCCGTCGTGAGGGAAACCCTGAGAAGCCTCTGATCCTCGGGTGAAAGTTCGGTCTCGAGGTCGAAGGCGTTGATGTCCCGCTGAATGAGAGAGAAGATGGTATCGCGCTTCAAGGGGGACGGGGGCGCTTTCAGGAGTTTTTCGAGCGACGGCATGATCCTCGACTTCATGATCTCCGGCGCAAGCCCGTAGGGATAACCGTCGGCGAAAGTGTACTCCGCGAAGTAGGTCCTGTGGTTCGCGAGCATCTTCTTCGTGAGCTCGGAATCGAGGAAGGGGGCGTCCCCGTACACGTAAACGATGTCGTCGTACCTGCCGGCCGCTTCCTTCAGGACGAGGACGAGATCCGCATCGGTCCAGGAAGGCCTTACCGAGCAGTGCAGGCCCGATGCAGTCAGTTCCTCGGTTCCCAGGACGAGAATATCCTCCCTCGGGACCAGTCTGAGCGCATAGTCCACGACCCGGTCCAGCACCTTTCTTCCGGCCACCGTCTTCATGGCGGCGCCGCCGTCTTCCGTAAGGTTGATTACCGCGAGCGTCTTCATAGTCGTTACCATTATCGACATTTCCGAAAGCCGTGTAAACCGGGACCGCACGGCCGTACGCGGGAAAATCGAACGAAAGAGACAGATCCATGGAACGGACCGTTGCCTCAAAGCTGCGAAACGGAGTACCTTAGCCGACATGATCGAAGCGGGGGAACGCGTTTATCGCGTTTCGGAAATCACCACCGAGATAAAGTCGATCCTGGAGTCCTCGTATCCCAAGGTCGCGATAGAGGGCGAAATCTCCAATTTCAGGCCTTCCTCTTCCGGGCATTACTACTTCACCCTCAAGGACCGGGACGCGATGATCTCCGCGGTCATGTTCAAGAACCGCGCCCTCCGCCTCGGATTCCAGCCGAAGGACGGTCAGCTCGTGGTCGCGCGCGGCAGCCTCTCGGTCTACCCCCAGCGGGGCACGTATCAGATCGTCTGCGATGGCATCGACAAGGCGGGTGAAGGCGACATACTCGCCATGCTCGAGGAGAGGAAGCGAAGACTCGCCGCGGAGGGACTCTTCGACGAGTCGAGGAAGAGGCCGCTTCCTCCCTTTCCGGAGCGGATCGCCGTCGTCACGTCCGCTACGGGCGCGGCGATCAGGGACATCCTCAAGGTTCTCAAGAAACGGAATGCAGGAATCGACGTCGTCGTGCTTCCGGCCCCGGTCCAGGGCGAAGGATCGGAGGAGAAGATCGCGGCCCAGATCGAGCGCGCGAACCGTTACGGCCTCGGCGACGTCATCATCGTGGGACGGGGCGGCGGTTCACTCGAGGACCTCCTCCCCTTTTCGGCGGAGGTCGTAGTTCGTGCCATAGCCGGCTCTACCGTCCCCGTCATCTCGGCCGTAGGTCACGAAGTCGACGTATCGCTCTCCGACCTGGCGGCGGATTATCGGGCTCCCACGCCGTCCGCCGCGGCGGAAGCCGTGTCCAAGGCACGCGACGAACTCCTCAAGTCGGTCGAAGCGTTCGAGGAGGACCTGCGGGAATCCATCGATCGCAGAATCGACCGCATCCGGCTCCTCCTCGATCAGTTTTCGTCCGACAACCTCGAACGTCACCTCAGGATACTTCTCCAGCCCATCCTCTTCCGGCTCGACGATGCCAAGGAGAAACTCGTTTCCTCCATGAAGAACACCCTCGTCAAAGCGAGACACCGCTGTGAAATCGCGCTCGGTACCGCGGAATCCTGCTCGCCGTTCGAAATACTCAAGCGCGGGTACGCCATCGTGAGGGACAGGGCCTCCGGCAGGGTCCTCTCTTCGGCGAGGTCGATCAAGGTGAACGACGAGATCTCTATCCGTTTACACGAAGGAGAAATCGATGCCTCAGTCACGAAAACAGCCGAAGAATTTTGAGGAACGGCTCAAGCGGCTCGAGGAACTCAGCGCCTTGCTCAAGGAAGGGAAAACATCCCTCGAGGAGGCCACGGGTTTTTTCGAGGAAGGAATCAGGCTCGCGCGAGGACTCGAGAAGGATCTTTCCAGGATCGAACGCCGGATCGAGATGCTCGTTAACGAGCCCACGGAAGAAGACGACAAGCCCGAACTCGAGCTCTTCCCGGAACTCGACGAGAACGGAAAGGAATAGGCGATTCAGCGCGCCTTCAACTCCGGCAGGCTTATTCTGTATCCCGGCCTTATCCCGAGCCGGTCGAAGGTCCCTTTGGGGACCTCCAAGGCGTAGCGGACGGCGAACGTCGATTCGATCGGCCTGAGGGAGCCGGGAGTCATGTCGAATATTTCCTTTATTTCACCTTCGGACGAGACGTAGGCGATCGAGAGCGGTATCTCCGTGTTCTTCATCCAGAAAGAGAGCCTCTCGTCGCGATCGAACACGAAGAGCATTCCCGCGCTCTCCCGAAGAGCCTTCCTGAACATGAGACCGGTCTCCCGTTCCTTCGGCGTTCTCGCCACCTCGAGGGTGAATACTTCTCCTGCCAGCCGGACGGACACGGTCTCCATGCCTGATCCGCAGGCGCCGAGAATGGACAATGTAAGTGCGATGAACGCGATCCTGGAGCTTTTCACTGATGCGACCTTCGATCCTCCGGTTCAGAATTGGTCGAGGAAGCCTTTCCTCGCAGCTTCCTCCGCGGACTTCCCGGCCTCGACCTTCTGCCTGGAATCCTCGAAGGCCGAAAGATCGATGTACTTTACCGTGAGAGGTTTTTCCAAGGCAAGCCTCACCGCATCGGATTCCCAGATAGCCTGCGAAGGCTCGAACGACTTGGGAACGCCGTACTTCTTCTCGAGCGTCGTGAACATCGTAAAATAATCCATCTTCTCGGCGTTCAACATGAGGATGATGGTGAAGAGCCTCCCGTCCTTGAATCGGAATATTCCTCTTTTAACGTAGAAATTGCCCTCGCAGTCTATCACCGATTCGGGTTGTTTCGGAAGGAAGCTCACGTCAGCCTCTCCACGATAACGAAAGAACATGTCTCCCTTGAGCCTTTCCTTGACGTCATCGATCTTCATTCCGAGGTTCAAACCGTGGAAGCCCGCCTGAAGAGCCGCACCAGGACCGCTTTTCACCGTTTCACCCGGCGAAGATGCCTGTGCGTTCGCCGGGACCGATCCCGTACATAAGGACAGAACGAAGACCAGGGCGAACGATACGACCGCTTTCGTGTTCACCTTTTCAATATCGGAAAAAAAACCCCTTGGCTGTACGCCGAACTCCTTCGATCTTTTCGTGGAAAAGACGTCTCTGTTGATTTTTTCGTATCTCCATATCAGTATGAATTCATGGCTAAGTTCGGAAGTTTCGCTTTACGCCTCGTCCTGATCCTCGCCGTTGCCCGTCTCGGCGCTCAGACGAAGGCGGATGACTTTCAGGCTGTACAAGCTCTCACCCGGAGTTCGAACAAGGACGTTTCCATCGAGGTCAAGCCCACCGAGAGGAAGGTCGGCGAGACCGACGTAGGCGTCATTCTCTCGGTCGACACCTATCCTCCGGGCTCGACCGTCTACCTGAACGGTTTTCACGCAGGGGTGACTCCCCTCACCCTCCGCAACTACAGTCCCGGAGGATACCGCGTTCTCGTTAAGAAGGAGCGCTACAAGCCGCTGTCCTTCTTCCTGGATCTCGATCCCGGCACCACCGTCAAGGTGAAGGCGACCTTGAAGGAAATCACGGGCACCCTCAAGGTCGTCTCCGATCCTGAGGACGCGGAGGTGCAGGCCGATCTTTTCCGTCTCGACGGGAAGGAGGCGGAACTTCCTGTCGGTTCCTACGAGATCAGAGTGAGGAAATTCGGATGGGACACTTTTTCCGCCCGCGTCGACATCCTCGAAGACAAGGTCACGACCGTGAACGCGAGGCTTCTGCCGGCGGATTTCCGTATCGAGGATCTTTCGATCTCGCGTCCGGTATTCAATCCGGAGAATCCCGGCCTTCTCGGAATCACCGATTTCCGTTTCCAGGTCACGGCTCCCGGAAACGGCGTTCTCCGGCTATACGACTCTTCGGGAAACGAAGTCTATACTTCGACCTTCCCGCCCTTTTCCACCTGGAACCAGTCCAAGGAATGGAACGGAAGGGGGAACAAGTTCGTCCTCCTCCCCGACGGAACCTATCGGGTCGTCGTGGAAGCCGTGTCTTCCCGGGGGAAAAGCCTCAACCTCGAAGGAAGCGTGACCATCGACCGAAGTCTCCGCATATCTTATCGCAATTTCTACAGCGGTCAGGCGGGACTTCTCTTCGCTCCCGCGGTCTCGGGGCTTCCCCGAGGGAGCTATCAGGTGGGTACGAATCTTCTCGCTCTTTCGTCGACTCCCGGCGACGACACCTTCGAAAACCTCAATTTTTTCGAAGCCGGAGCGTCGATCGGGGTACTTTCGTCCCTCGAACTCACCCCCGTCGTAGGCCTCAGAATAGCGAACCAGGCGGAACCGCCGGACGTCGTCGCGAGCATCGGCCTCAAGTATCTCGTACATCGAGGATCGGGTTTCACACGATTGTCTTTCGCCGCGACCGCCAAGGGGATCCTCGCGAGCGATCCTTCATATGCGGGTTTTTCCCAGTTTCCCGGCATCGGATTCGGCGGTATCGCTCAGCTGGACATCGGTCTCGTTTCGTTCGTCGCCGCGCCTGAACTCCAGTTCTCTCCCTATCCGATCGGCAACGCGATCGAATCGTGGTCGGAAAAGGACTTCCATGCCTGGGGCATCGGCCGCTTCGCGGTTTTTTTCGATTCCGGACACCTCATAACCGGTTTTTCGACCGCCGTCGCCTCCCGGTCTTTCCGCCGAAAGGAAGGGATCCTCTACCCCATCCACACGGGTTTCGAGGTGCATTGGCTCATGCCGAATACGCTGCTCTACCTGAGCGGTTTCGCGACTTGGGAGTACTATCCCCGCGATCCGGATCGCATCTTCCTCGGAGGCGGAGTGGGGATAATTTATTGAAGGATAAGCGGCACGTTAGAGCCTCAGGTACAGGTAGAAAAGAACGGCGAGCGCGCAGGAAAGCCCGAGGGTCAGGGCCAGAAACACCCAGGGCTGAAGCGCCTTCTTCCCTTTCGAATGTCTCGGCGTTTCGAAGGTTTTCGGATTCAGGAATTCGAGTTGCCCTTCATCGAAACCGCCGCTCGACGTCCTTAAGTAACCGCAGTTCGGACAACCGTTGAGGAATTCCCCGGCCTTCCCCACGAAGTTGCAGCGGGGGCACCTCACGTCGCTGAAGAAGCGTCCGCAGTACGGACAGATCTTGTCCCGCGAGGACACCTCCTTCTTGCAGTTTTCGCAGTAGAACTTCGGCGAAGGCATGAGCTTCCTCAGTTCTTCACGGGTATATCCTTCGCGGAGAAGGTCGTGAAATAGAATTCCTCCGAATGTCCGCCTTCGAAGAAGCACGAAGTCAGATCGGCCGAAGGCGCCGTCCATTCAGCGTTCCGAATTTCTTCGGGAAGGAGATCGGAATCTATCTGCGCCTCGAGGAGAAATGCGCCTCTCACGTAGGAGCCGATGAAAACCGGATCGGTTTTTCCCGGCATCCAGAGGAATACGGGACCCGCCCTCTTTCGCAGGGGAATCTCTACGGTGAGCCTTCTCGTATCCGGCCTGGTCCTGTCGTCGAACAGGTAGAAAAAGTAGGACAATCCTTCGGTCATTTCGGAGAGGGACGAAATCATGAGGAAGAGGTAACGGTCCTCGATCATGGCCTTGAGGGTCTCTATCTGAGTCCCGCCTTTCTTCCAGTAGAGCGATTCCGAGATTTTCTTCGTTTCCTGTTTTCCGCCGCTTTCACGCGAAAACACGCCGGGATTGTAAGAGGCGGAGAATTTCGCGAGATCCGGAACCTTGAGCCAATCGAGGTACCGGTTGTCGAGATGGATCGACAGCCTCCGGTACGATATCTCCCAGGCGTCGAAGCCGTAAGGTTTCTTGTCGCCCGAATAGGCGATGTTCTGTTTGGAAACGCCGAAAGCCGTTGGTTTATCGTTTCCCGGAATCTTCATGCTCACGATCGGGAGTTTTTCGTCCTCGGGTGAAACGAAGAAGCCGAGCAGCAGGCTCGGGCCGTTTCCCCTTCCTTCGCGAACAGCTCCGTAGGGAGGGATGTATTCCAGCGAGGCGACGTGCTTCTTGAGATAATCCGGCCCGGTCGAGGGATCGGAAAGGAAGGCCTTCGCCGCCTCGTCCCCCAGGGACAGCAGCGTGAAATACAAACCGCTTTCTTCGTCGTTTTGCAGCACGATATCCGCTTGGCTCGAAACGACGCCCGAAACGAGCAGAATGATGAAAAAGGTTATCCGTTTCATATCTTCCTTATCGGCAGCGGCGACCCGATGAATTACTTCTTCCTTATCCCTATGAGCGTGAGGTCGTCGTACTGATCGTCCTCCATCATGTGGGTATAGAAGTTGTAATTGCCGTAATCCTCGGGATTCGGGTTCGGCATGGGATGATGGAAATACCTCGAATACTGCATGAAATGCTTCTTCAGGAATTCGTCCACCTTCGCGTCGACCATGATCCTGTTGTCGGGGCCCGCCTTGGGCGACGGATACATGCGGAAGATTTTTTCCACCGAAACCATCGCCATGATCGCGTTCTCCACCGTAGGCTCGCAGGTCGAGAAATCGAAGACGAGTTCCTCGTCCCCGAGAGGATTGAATATTTTCTCAAGGACGAATCGACCTTTCGACATCACGGCGCCGAGGATCGCCTGGTTGCGCTCCGGTCCCATCATTTCGTCTTCCGTTCCGGGCTTCATGTCGGGCGGGACCAACCCATTCTTGATGTCGTCCTCGGTTACAGCCCTCACCTTGTACGAGGAGTCCCTGAGGATCCTTTTCGCCTCTTCCACACCGTCGGTGTAGAACAACACGAAGTCGCCGGCGTTCATCTTGTGGGCTATCTGCTGAAAACCCGACTTCATCTCGACGAGCATGGAGGGGAACACCCCGGCCGCAGGAGAGGTCGGCAAGGTCTTGATCACCACCTTCTTCGTCTTCGCGTCGTAGGTCTGCACTTGGGTGTCCCCAGCGTTGCAGAGATGTATGATTCCCGACTTCTCGTTGAAGAGCCCCACGGTCATGGCCGCGAACCTCCCCTTGAAGCCGCGTTCCTCGAGCAGGGTGTTGATCCTATAGACGAGGGTGACGAGATCGGTCCCAACCTTTTTTGCCGACCAGTCCTTGAAGTAGCTTATGAATATGGTCGCCACCTCGACCATGATGAGCGCCGCGGGAACTCCCTTGCCCGCCACGTCGCATTTTATGAGCGCATAATGATCTGCGTCCAATTTCATGTAATCGAAGTAGTCTCCCGATACGCCCTTCGCGCCCTCGTAATAGCCGAAGAACTCCGCCGATTCCGTCTCTTCCTTCCCCGTCGTCAATTTCTTTCCCAGTCTGTCCTTTTCGAGGGGAATGAACATCTTCTGGACTTCCTTGCCGACGGTGAGATCCTTGCTGGCTGCGGCGGCCTTCACGAGGCTCTGCGTCATCTGGTTTACCGTATCCGCGAGAAGGAAGATCTCGTCCCTGCTCTTCACCTGGATCACGTGGTCCTTGAGCTTCGCCTTGTCTTCCGTATCCCTTATGTGCTCGACGCCCTTCACGAGCCGCTTAATCGGGATGATGGTGATGGTCGCAAGGACGAGTGCTCCCACGATCCCCACGACGAGGGCGACCAAGGCCACGACGCCGGTTATGATGATGAGGTTCGTTCTCGATGCGCGGACCTGTTCGATGATGCTCTCCGTGGAAACCCCGAGACGCACGAGACCGCGGTAGTATACGTTCTCTCCCCTGCTTCTATAGACGACCGGCTTGAAAAAGGTGTACCGGCTCTTCGTGAAATCGAGGGCTTCCTTGCTGAACTCCGGTTCGCTTCCGATCCTGGCCCCGATCGCGGCGAGCTTTTCGCCGACTCTTGCGTCGAGGGTCCTGATGTTGTTCTGGAGGTCCTGGAGTTTCTTCTGGGACTCCGCGTCGGTCCTCGTAGCGAGCTTGATGGCCTCGGCAGCGAGACGGTCGAGTTCCTCCGCTAGAGCGGAAACCGCAGCCTTTGCCTGAGTGTTGATCTCGTCCGCGAGGAGCTTCTCCTTCTCGCTCACGTCGTCGGTGATCTTCGAGGCCCCGGGAATGAGAGCGTCCTGGCCGACCTTCTTCAGGATTTCCGGATCGTTGCTCGCCCATACGTAGCCGTAATTCGCGGGATCGTTCTGTCCCCTTCCGGAAATGGTTGCGAACCGAGCCTCGCTCATCGCCGAGATCTGCGACGGCAGGACGCCGAGCTCCAGGCTGTTCCCGCCCGGCAGATAGGTCCGCCCTCCCGCCGCAAGGCTCTCGAGCAGTACCGATGCCCTCTGGGTGAGGCCTTCCGCGAGATTGCGTTCCTCGTTCCTGGTCATGTAAAAGCCGAGCGGTATGGAAACCATGAGCACGACCGTTATGACGAGAACCGTGATGAAGAGGGTGAATTTCACCCTGAGCCCGATTCCTTGTTTTTTCATTGCGGAAAGCCTCTCCTGCTTTTTTTCCCATGGCGTGGATTCCCCGTTCACGAGGGCGAGGACTTCGATGCGCAGCCTCCGGCCTTCGCGGATGAGGGCTCCCAGTCTCGTGATCGAGAAGAACATGAGGAAGGAAAGTAGAATCACCGAGCACCAGACCGCTATGGCGTTCCCCGTTAGGAGGATGGGCGCCTTTCTCCCGGCGGTAAGACCCGGCTTGTAGATGATGCTGAAATCCCCGAATTTGACGGTTCCGGAACGCTCCAGCCTGAGGGCGTTCCCGGCGAAGGCCGCGCCCCTGATCGGGTGAAGGACTCCTATCATGTAGGTGCCGTCCCGTATTTCCGCGATGGAAGGCCCCGAGATGGACCTGTCGCTCCGCACCGTGAACGCGCCGGTGCCGAGAGGGAAAACGTAGTCGTAGGGTTCCTTGCCGTCCCTGTCGAGGATCACTTCGGAAACGTAACCGTCGGCGACGAAACCGCGTCCCATGATGTTGAGGTTGATGGTGCCGACTTCGTCCTTGGTCGCGTCCACGAAAGCGATGTAAGTGACCGGAACATATTTGTTGAGGAAAACGAGAAGCGACTTCTCCTTCCCCACGTTCCCGACCTCGTCCACGGCGGCGACGTTCAGCGCCCAGAGGCCGTTGTCGTTGTTTCGGTAGGAAACGAAGGGTTCCGCGGACATGAAGGCCTGTGGCGGAGGGGCGAGATTCACCTGACGCGGCTCCAGGGGATCCCGCGATTCGCCGACGTACTGGAAGGAATAGGTGTAGCCGGCGACGTCTTCGTCCTCCGGCGGCTTCCAGCGCAGGGTGAAGGTGTTGGAAACGAGGTATCCCGACTCGTCCTTCTCCGGTTCCGCGAAGGTCACTTGGCCCGGAGGCGTCGTATCCCGGAAGTACGTCACCGTCTCGGGCGCCGACCAGTTGCCAGCGTAGTCCTCCGCCGAAATGTGGAAGTACCAGGGCCCGTCTTCCACGGCTTTGAACTCCGCCGTCCTCACGTTCTCGAGCACCATGAGTTTCTTCTGAAGACGGGGCGTCTTTTCCCTCGACCATTCGTAGCTGAATCCGGCTATTCCCGATGAATCCTTCGGCAGGGTCCAGCTCAGCCTCACCGTCGTCTCCTTGGACCTCCTCCCCTTCAGGAAGCTCAGCGGAACGATTTCGGGCGGCTGTACGGTCGTGTCGGGCTTGAGATACACGATGCGCGAAGAATCCCCCCGCTTGTTCTCCCAGAACACGTAAAGGCTGTCGTTGTTCACGACCGGCCTGCCGAAGGTGGAACTTCCGGCGATCTGCGACAGATCCCTTTCGTTCCAGAGCAGTCCGTTCTTGTTCGCGAGGATGATGTGGTCGTCCCCCTTGCGGTTGTCGAACCACAGGAGAAAGGTCTCTCCCCGGTATCGTATGATCTGCGGGAAATTCGCCGTTCTGAGACCGGCGGTCACTTTCTCAGGATTTCCCTTCAATTTCCCGTCAGGATCCAGCTCCATGTAGTAGACCTGTTTCGTATCACGGCCCAATTTCCGTTCCCATGCGACCGCGAGCGTTCCGTTCACGGCGTTTATGTGAGGTCGTTGGTTGTCGAAGAGGCTGGCCCTCGTCGCCCTGCCCGGTATGATTTCCTCGAATCCCGTAAGCCACGTCAGGCTTCCCCAGGTCCTTCCTCCGTCCCCGCTGTATTTCATGTACAGCTGGTAACCTCCGCCCTCTCCCGCCCGTTGTGCCTGAAATACTACGTATTCCCTTCCCTTGAAGGATACGTGCGACGGCAGGAAGGACAGCGTGAGTTCGCGTTCCGGAGCCAGCGGGATGAGCGGTTCCCAGCTTTCCCCGTCCTGGGAAACCGTCGAGAACAGGGTGAGAATGTCGTTCCTTTCCTGGGTAACGAAGAGCAGAAAACCACCGTCGTCCTTGACGAAAAGCCTCGGGGCCAGCGTGGTGGTGACCGCGAGCTTCACCGCCTTCTTGGAAAAGGTGCGGCCCGAATCCCTGGAAACGTAGAAATCCACGGTGTTCTCCCCGGCGAGTACAGCGAACCAAACGCCGCCCCTCCCGTCGACGGCGAGGGAATAAATCGACGTTTCGTTTCCGTAATAGGTGTAGGGCCCCGCGAACCTCCGGTTTTCGCTCCAGACGAGACCGTCCCTCGAAGTCTTCACGGAAATATAGACCTCGAATTTCCCGTCCGCGAGCACCTTCATGTCCTGCCACGCGGCGGCCATGCCGCCGCCGCCCGCCTTCGCCTGGGGAAATCTTCCTCCGACGGGTACGATGAATTCCGGATCTTCCCAGTACAGATCCTGTGCCGCACATGGGATCGAAAGGAGGAGAAGTAGGATTCCCGCAAGCAAGGCTTCGCGTAGGCGCATCAAATCCTCGATTCGATCCTCCTTTTCAATTCAAGGAGGGGCGGATAACTTTTGCTTTCCTTATTCTGCAGAAGCCGCTGCACGATGGCAAGTGCCTCGAAGAAACTGCCTTCGATGAACCGCTTTTCCGCAAGACGGTACTGCTCCTCCGCCACGCTCGACAGGACGACGGAGGTCTGGCCTCCGGCGTCGGTCTGTATCCTGTCCTTGAGTTCAATGGCCTGCTGGTTGTTCGGGTTGAGTTCTATGGCCTTGTTGAGCTGCTCGAGCGCTATGGGAAACTGGGCGCGAACGTTGCCCGCCACGATCCGGAAGGCCTGTCGGTAGAGCTCCGCGGATGCAGCGAGGGCCTTCGGATCGGGCGGCGGTACGCGGATTCCCAGGGCGAGCTCCGCCTGATAGATCGCGTCCTTGAGGCCGGGGAAATTCGGGTCGATCTCCTCCAGGTCCTTGAGATCGATGTACCCTTCCTGCGGATTCGTCTGCATCTTGCTTCGCGCATCACGGAACTTGTTCCTGAAAAGTACCGAGAAATTGTCCCTGTCCTTGAGCTGGGCTATCCTGAGCGTGAGGACGCTCGCCTCCTGATTGAAGGGAAAGGTGAGGCTCACTTTCTGCAGCTTGTCCTGGGCCTTGTTGAAGCTTTCGATCGCGTCCCGTCTGTTGCCTTTCTCGAGCAGGTCTTTCCCTTTGAGGAAATCCTCCCGTGCGAGGTTGAGGAGTTGGCTCATCTCGACGTACAGCGGATCGGTCTCGAGGATTTCCCTGCTGGACTTCACGAAGAGGGCCGCCCGCACGAATCCGAGCCAGTAGCTCACCTCCTGGTTGTCCTCCGCCTGAGTCGTCCTCCACCTCGTCTGGGCGCGAAGCAGTACCTCCTCTGCCTGATCGAAGATGTTGAGGTAATAGAGCCTTTTACCCTCGTTGATGGACTGGCGCACCTCCGCGATGACGAGCCGGTTTTCCGCGTCCGTGATCCCGGCGGCGAGCGCGAGCAGCCTTGCGTCGCTTTCTTTCCGGAAATCGGCGTTCTCCTGATAGGAAAGCGAAAGGGAGAATCTCTGACGGGCCGCGGCGAGGGCCTCGCGGGCAGCGTCGAAGTTGTTCCTGCGGGTCGCGGCCTCGGCCTCCGCGACCTTTCGGTTCCCCTCGTTCTTGTATCTTTCGGAAAGCAGAACGTTCTCCCTGGCCTGCTCCACGATCTTCGCCATTGAGGGACGGAGACTCCCGATCCTCGCGAGGTTTTCCCGCGCATTCCTCGTCTTGTCCTGTATGCCGGGACTCGCCCTTACGTAGTCCTTTTCCTTCCGATAAGTCTCGTCGAATGCCCTGGTCGCCCGTTCGAGATCGTCGAATTTCGCGTTCAGTCTGGTAATTTCTTCGATGCTCTCGGCCGGGTATTTCAGGAGGATCTTCGTGTCCGAAGCCGCGTCCAGGGCCTTGGACACGCCGTTCAGGAGGCCTTCCGCCTTCCTGTAATCGTCGAGGCAGGAAGCGAGACCGTCGTTGAGCGGAGCGATCTCGAGGGCGGCAAGCCGGTCCACGAGGGAAATTTCCCTCGTCTCGAGTTCGGACTGCCTCTTCCTGAGCTCCTCGTCGAGCGCCCGGACGATGTTCCTGGATTCCTCTGAGTATTCCTCGTTCCGGCGGACCGCGTCTCCGAATTCCCGCCAGCCTCGTTCGATCTGGCGCACATCGTCCCCGACGGCTATGATACCGTTCCGCGCCGTGACGAGACTTCTAGGGTCGTCCTTCCCTCCGTCAGCGGCGAGCTTCGCCGAAGCCATTCTTTCTCCGAGCCCGACGTAGGCTCTTGCCCCTTTCAATACGGTCCGTGCCCCGAGATACTTCGAAAATTCCTTCTCCACGACCGCCCATGCCTCGGGAATCACGGATTTCCCCTTCGTAGGCACGGCGGCGAACCAGGGATCCGCGAGCCTGAGCGCGAGGCCCGCCATCTTTTCGGCCTCTTCGAACAGGGGTCGCGATCCTGCTAGATCGTCGCCGGAGAACCGTCCCTTCGCTTCCGCGAAAAGGGCGAGGCTCCTTTCTCCGTAAGCGGCGGAAACCGCGGCGGCACGGTCCTTGAGGAAAAGCTCGACCGCTCCCTTGATCCCCTCCGGGCTCGTCGAGGACTTTCGTCCCACCGCCATACGCATCGTGTAACCGAGAAAAAAGTCCTCCTTGACGCCCTCCCTCACCATGACGATCCTCTGGTTCTGTTCTTCCAACGTCTTTGCCGTCGTCACTGCGGTTTTGAAGGCCGATGCGGCCGCGGCATAGGCTCTCACGAAGGCAGTCACGGCGGCGTCGCGGGCCGCCGGATCGTTTTTCGCCAGCGCCGCGAGGGCAGCATCCGAAGTCCCGATCAGTGCGTTCCTGTCCTGGACGAACTTGCGTGAAACGATCTCGAGGTCGGCGAGCGAGGATTTCACCTTTCCCTCGATGATGTTTCCGTACGAGGCCTTGTCGAACCCTTCCCTGCCGAGATCGAAACCCGACAGATAGATTTCCACCGCGCCCCAGTAGTTTTTCCGAGCGAGTTCCGCCTGGGCCCTCGTCATGATGTCGTTGAAGCGGTTCTGATTGTAGACGAAAAGGGCCGAATCCTTCGCCTTGGCGACCGCGTTCTGGGCGGCGGCGTTCGGATCCTTGTCCAGGCTCTCCAGTTCCCTGATGATGGCAAGGGCTTTTTCCACGTCCCTCTCGTCGTAGAGGACCTTTATGAGTTCCTCGTATTTTTCGTTGTAGTCCCCCCGGATGTTCCGTATCTTCCTGATGAGCGATTCCGCTTCGTCTATGCGTTCGGGGTCGGTGCGGATGACCTCCGCGAGCACGATCAGCGCATCGTTGTAGCGTTTTTCCACGATGAGAGATCTGGCGGTCGCGATGGGATCTTCCTTTTGTCCGCTTCCCATGGAAGGAAAAGCGACAAAAAGGACAAGGACGAGGATGAATAATCCTGTAAGTGCTTTCCCTCCCATCGAATCCACGTCAATCCTTACTATTTGACCTTTTCCCCTATACTAGAAAACAATTTTATCATATTGTCGGCACAACGGCTAAGGTTCCTCTGCAGATTATTCGATAGAATAATCGAAGGCAGCGTAGTATATTTTTATCGATGAATAATGAATAAAAACGTATTGGTTTTCCTGTTAATCATATCTTTTTTATCGATCGATGGCCTTCAAGCATCGGAATTCCAGGACATCTACGGGGATACTGCCCGATTTTTCGATTTCCTGGAAGATCCGAATACGGGCCTCACGGTCTTTCCCATTCTCACCATCCCCATGGGAGGCGAGTACGAGGGCATGGGTACCGCCTACACCGCCATTGCACGCGATTCCAGCTTCTTCGACGCGAATCCCGCGGCCTCGGCGGTCCTCGAATTCACCGAGCTCTCCTTCCTTCACAACAACTGGATCGCCGACACGAACATCGAAGGCGTCGTCTATACGAAACGCACGGATTCCTACGGTTACGCGATCGCGGGTAAGTTCCTGTACGTCCCCTTCACAGGCTACGACGCCTGGGGAGAAAGGACCTCCGGCGGCTACTATTCCGAATCCATCGTCATCGCGAACCTTTCCAAGAATTTCTTCGCGGACTACTATTTCAGCGGCGTTTCCTTCGGATCGAACCTGAAATTCGCCTACCGTCACATTCCCGACAGCGTCGCCACCGGGCAGTCGGCTTTCGGCGTCATGGCGGACTTCGGAGCCATGACCAAATTCAACTTTCTCAAATTCTTCTCCGCTCGCGCCAAGAACGCCGGCGTCGGCGTGACGTTGAAGAACATCGGACCCTACGTCCTCGACGAACCGCTCCCCTCCTCCGCGACGGTCGGCCTTTCCTACGCCCCGCTCCGTCCCTGGCTCATCGGATTCGACTTCACCTACCCGTTCAGTTTCGACCAGGCGAGATATCCGGCCGAGAAGCCTTCCTACGCCATCGGCACCAGCGTCGCGGTCACGAACTTCTTCGCCGTCCAATCCGGTCTCCTCCTCAAGGGCGGCAACCCGAGAATCTCCCTGGGAAGCGACGTCAAGGTCGACATGCTCACCTTCGTCGTAAACTACACGCTCGACATGACCACTCAGCTCAGGAACATGGACAGGATCAGCGTGCAGGTCAAGATCAACTTCGGCGACGAAGGCAGGAAGGAGAGGGCCCAGAAGATCGAGAACCTCTACCTTGACGGCATCGAATCCTACGCCCGCGGGGAGATCCAGCAGGCGATCGTGCTCTGTGAAAAGGTCCTCGCCCTCGATCCCACCTACACCCCGGCCCAGGAAACCATCGATACGGCACGGCGGGCGCTCGCCCTCCAGGACGAGATGGAAAAACGTCAGAAGATCGAATAGGCGCACTCGGGATTCGTTCAAACGCTTTTTTTCAGGAGAATGTGGAGCAGGTAGAGCGGGAAGTCGATCTTCCCCGCCTCTATGATCTTCTTCAGGCTTTCGATGGGCTTCGTCGCCTCTATGGTTACCTTTCTCTGGAGCTTTCGCTCGAAGTCCTTGATCGTCTTCGTGTTGAAATGAGCGGCCAGGTAGTGTTCGAGGCTTTTCGCCTCCTCGACCCATGAAGGATCGAGGACGAGCTTTTGCGGATCGCCGTACACCTTGAGGAGCTCTTCGAGCGACGCCCCGTCGTAATATGCGAGGATTCCCTCGATCTTCTTCATGAATTCGCTCTCCGAGAAGGTTATTCCGTCGATGACGGTCCTGAGTTCGAGCCTCTTCTCCACCACTGAATCGGAATTGAGGTAGCGCTTCCCGATCCAGCTGTAGGTGAATAAGGAGACGGCGACCGCCGCGAAGAGCTTGTAGAAGAAGGGCACCGGCACCCGAACGACGTAGAGCGCGAAGAAATAGGAGATGATGAACACGAGCGACGAGAGGAGGAACCTGGGAATGAATCTCGTGTCCGTGACCCAGAGCTTGACCGCACCCTCGGTTTTTCTATAGAGGTCGTTCCGCAGCAGGGTGACCGATTCCACTCTCGGATCCTCTCCGTACTTTCCTTCGATTTTGGCTTCGCTCACCTGGGCTATGAACTCCTGATTGGCCTTGAAGGGGTGGTAAAACACCGGTTTTCCGCTTTTCCTGCCGAGATGGAAGATATAGGTAACGGATTTTTCGCTCATACGCAAAAACAACCATATCGAAGGGCGACGGGGTTGTCAAGTTTGGCCCCTTCCCGTTACCCTCTTCCCGGAGACTCGACGTGAAAGTCCGGCGCATCGATTTTGAGACCTATTACCGCGGCGTCTTCGGCGAGCGGTGGCCCGCACTTCGGCAAGCCCTGCTCAGCCCCGGCGCGCCCGAGCCCTTCTCGAAGGGGCTCGTGAAGCCTTACCACCTCGACCGCGCCTCGGTCCTCGCTGCCCTCGCCCCGGGAGAGGTCGGCAACCGCAGCGTCCTCGACCTCTGCGCGGCGCCGGGAGGTAAAACCCTGGTCCTCGCCTCGAGCCTCGGCCCCGAAGGCAGGATAGTCGCGAACGAGAGGTCGTCCGACCGGCGCCGCAGGCTCAAGGCCGTTCTCGACGAGCATCTTCCGACAGAAGTCCGTCGGAGAATCGAGGTCACCGGCCACGACGCTGCCCGTTGGGGAGTACACGAGCCCGAGGCCTACGATCTCGTCATCCTCGACGCCCCCTGCTCCTCGGAGCGACACGTGCTCCGATCTCCGGCCCACCTCGCAGCATGGAGCCCCTCGCGAACCAGGCGCCTGGCCCAGCAGGCCTACGCCATGCTCCTCTCCGCCCTCGCCGCCGCCAAGCCCGGCGGTCTCGTCCTCTACAGCACCTGCGCCCTCTCGCCCCTGGAGAACGACGAGGTCGTCGCCCGCGCCGCCGAACGGCGCCCCGGCTCCTTCGAGGCGGTCCCCTATCCTGAAGCGCTCCGCACAGCCGTCCCGCCCGGGGAAACGACCCGCTTCGGAAAGCAGATCTGGCCGGACGCCGCCGAAGGCATGGGCCCGATCTACTTCGCCCTCCTCAGGAAGACGGGATAAAAGCGCTTGAAAACGACGATTTCGGGTTCTTCGAAGCAGCCCTCGAATCGCTGTGTTAGAAAACAGCCGATTCCCCTTCCCTGTGATTCTAGGTAATCATAGCATTTCCCGCTGTTTAAATTCCGCATATTTCGCACAACCGACGTCCCCACCCAGAAATGTTCCGCGATTCAGCCTTGCATCCGTCTACCCCTACCCGGTCAGGAACCTAATCCCTCCTTCATTTGCAGAATGAGCGGTTCTGTCCGATACTGGTTTTATGTGGACCAATTCCGTCGGAAGGCTGGCGCTCAAGATAACCTTCACCGTCTCCGCGGTCTTTCTCGTCGTCTTCGCCTCCGCGCTCTTTTTCTACGAGCATAAAGCCAGATCCGCCGCGATCGAGTGGGAGATCGAAAAGCTCAGGGAAGCCCAAATTTCGGGAATCGTCGAAGGGCTCTGGCATTACGACAAGGGGATCCTTCAGGCTCTCGTCGACGGAATTTCCTTCTATCCCTACATCAACTACATAGCCGTCGAGGACATGAACGGCGTCGTAGTCTCGCAGGGCGTCGAGAAACAAGAAAGCCGGTCGCGCACCTACGTCCTCTCCCGCAAAGCTCCGAACCATGAAACGACGACGCTCGGAACGCTCAGGATCGAGATCGATACCCGAAGGGTACTCTCCGACGTGACGAGGCAGGTTCTTCTTTCCCTTTCATGGCAGATGATCTTCCTCCTCTTCGAGGCCCTCATCGTCTTCTTCCTCTTTTCGACGATGGTGACGAAACACCTCGCCGCGATGGCGAACTACATCAAAACCTTCGGTTTGGGCTCCGGCGCCCCGCCTCTCGTTCTGACGAAGCGTCATCGGGGCGACGAGCTCGACATCCTCGTCGAATCCTTCAACTCGATGCGCATGAACCTGGAGAAATCGAGGGCAGCGGAAGTTCAGGCGATGAACGAGCTCAAGCTGAGCGAAAAGATCAACAGGGTCCTGGTCGACGAGGCCCCGGACGCGATCCTGATGTACGACGTCGATGCAGGTCATTTCATTTCGTGCAATCGACGCTCGGAATCCCTTTTCGGCCGTCCGATCGATGAGATCCTCATGTCGACGCCCGCCGATCTGTTCCATCCCGAACAGCCCGACGGACTTCCCATCGCAGAGAGCATACGCCGGACGACTTCTCGCGCATTGGCCGGAGAGCCGGTATTGGTAAGGCGCCGGATCCTGCAACCGAACGGCACGGTTCTGACCTGCGAGGTTCGAATAACGGAGGTCGCCTCGTCGGGAAGGAAGATAGTCCGGGTGAGCTATCTCGACATCAGCGATCGGGTAAAGGCGGAGGAAGCCGCGTCGAGGTCCCTGAAGGAAAAGGAGATCCTTCTTCAGGAGGTCTACCACCGGACCAAGAACAACATGCAGACGATCGCGTCCCTCCTCAACATCGAGGCCATGTCCTCGGAGAACGACGAGACCGTAAAAACCCTGAACGACATGATCGGCCGCATCCTCTCCATGGCCCTCGTCCACCAGAAGCTCTACGAATCCGAGGATCTCTCGATGATTGACCTCGGCGACTATCTTCTCGACCTGGTCGCGGCGATCAAGGACTCCCGTCTTTCCGAACGCCCCGAGGTGAACATCCAGGTCGACGCCGAAAGCGGCATAGTGGCGGTCTTCGACGTGGCCGTCCCCTGCGGTCTCGCCCTCAACGAACTCATCGTCAATGCAGCGAGGCACGCCTTCCCCGACGGGAGGAACGGCGTCATCCGCGTGAGCCTGCGCCGGGGCGAGCCGGGCACCATCAGGTTCTCCGTGGAAGACGACGGCGTCGGCCTTCCCCCTGATTTCGACGTCCGGAGGGACGGAAAGCTGGGCCTCACGACCGTCGTCTCCCTCGTGGAGCTCCAGCTCCGCGGGACCCTTTCCTTCGGCCCCGGCCCGGGAACCTCGTGCACCGCCATCGTCCGGGACAACATCTACGGCGCCAGGGTCTGAAGCGAAGTACGCGCGACAAACGCTCCCGCCGGAGAGTCGACAGCGCATAATTTACCCGCCCGACACGGTCACGGTTCTCGGCAATACCGGCGGCCTCGCGAAGATCGGCTACGCCTTCGGCGGCTGGAACACGCTGGCGGACGGCACCGGCACCACCTATGCCGCCGGAGCCTCCTTCTCCATGGGAAGCGCGAACGTCACGCTCTACGCTAAGTGGGCCTTGGCTTCGGGCTCCTCGGTTTGGGCGAAGAGCGTGAACACTACCGGTTCCGCCGCCTCGACCTTCTACGCGACCGCGGCGGATTCCTCGGGAAACGTCTACGCTGTGGGCTTCCAGAACGGAACGGATACCTACACCTACGGGCCGGGCGTAAGCGCTACGGGGGTCAGTTCGAGCGCGAATGCCGTCATCGTCAAGTACGACTCGTCGGGAAACGCCCTCTGGGCGAAAGTATCGGCCTCGTCGAACTTATCGGCCTACACCGCTTTCAGCGGCGTGGCCGTGGATTCCGCCGGCAACGCCTACGTCGTCGGCCTTCAGCAGAGCACAACCGTGGACTACGGCGACGGCGTCATCGCGACGAGCGGTCTTGACGGATCGCACAACGCGGTCATCGTGAAATACGACTCGTCCGGAACCATCCAATGGGCGAAACGCTTCTCATCGACGTCGGGCCCTTCCGATTTCTACGGCGTCGCGGCCGCCTCGGGCGCCGCCTACTTCGGCGGCGCGGTTTACGGAACGACCGATTTCACCGACGGCAATGTTTCCGCCGCGGGGAATTCCCCGAACTACAACGTCGTCATCGTGAAGTACGCGCAGTAAAATACGAGAAAGCTTGTTTAAAAACACGGCGTCGTACAGGAACGTTCAACAAATGTTCACCCGATGATTCGCTTGTGCTGCTTTTGTGTTTTTTTTTCTTGAATGCGCTACAATTACGAAAAAGAACATAGAAAAAAGTGAGGTGGCTCATGCAGGCATCCGCGAAAAAAATTTTCTTTCTTTTGGCGATTGTCGTTCTGTTATTTTCCTGTAAAGACACCTTGGCGACAACGGAGGAAGAAACTTCCGATGACCTTTCTTATTCCGTCACCTACAAACCAAACGGCAGCACTTCCGGTTCGGTCCCGGTCGATTCGTCCAAGTATTCCCAGGGCAAAACCGTTACCGTGCTCGGCAAACAGAACCTCGTGAAAACCGGCTGTACCTTTGACAGCTGGAACACCAAGGCCGACGGGTCAGGGACCAAACGTCTTCCGGGCACGACCTTCGTCATGGGTGGCGAGAACGTCGTGCTCTATGCCCAATGGACGGTTTCGAGTTCCTTGGGCGTCGTAGGCGTCACCGGAGGGTCGAACAATTCCGGGTTCAGAGGCATGACGACGGACAGCGCCGGAAACATCTATCTCGTGGGCGACATCGAGGGGACGTCCACCTTCAACTTCGGCACAGTATTCTTGGTCGGAGCCAATCCCTCCGGCTCGAACGGTTTCATCATAAAATACAATTCCCTCGGCGTTCCCCAATGGGGCAAGGTCGCCTCCATGAACGGCTCGACCGTTTACTACGACGTCGCCGTGGATTCCGCGGGGAACGTCTACGTAGCGGGCAACGTCATGAACATCGGCACGGCGACTTTCAACGGAACGAACATCAGTTTTCCATCAAGCAACGGCAACGCCGTTCTGGTGAAATACGATTCCTCGGGGAACTACGTATGGGCCACCTATTCGTCCGACAATACCGACGGTTCGGAGTTCTCCGGCGTTGCCGTGGATTCATCCGACAATATCTACGCCGTCGGCTACCAGACGTGGAATTCCACCTGCACGTATCCCGGAAGCGTCACCATCACCGGCCCGACCACGGCGTCCACGAATGCGATCGTCCTCAAATTCAATTCCGTGACCGGCAACGCCGTCTGGGGAAAAACCCTTACCTCGGCCGGCGGGAATTCGGTCCTCTCGAAGGTTGCCGTCGATCCTTCCGGAAACATCTATGCCGTCGGTTATCAGGTCGGAACGCTGTCGTACGACTACGGTACCGGGAGCATCACGGGAAACGGAACGTCCGACGTACCGGTGATCGTAAAATACAACACCAACGGGATCGCGCTATGGTCGAAGACCACGACCTCCGCTTCCGGAACGTGCACGTTCACCGATGTCGCCGTCGCTCCCTCTGGAGCGAGAATTTACGCGGTCGGCTATCAATTCGGGAACGGGACCTTCGATTACGGCGACGGCGCCGTTTCAAATGCCCTTTCCTTGGGAAACAACGGCGCCCTCATCGTCTGCTATACGAGCGGCGGCGGCGTCGATTGGGGCCAAGTCGCGAGCAGCGACCTGGAATCGATGTTCTATTCGGTGGCGGTCGACTCAGCCGAAACCGTTTATGCCGCGGGCAACCTTACCGGCGATACCGCGTTCACTTTCGGCCTCGGGACTACCGTCGCCGCCTCCGGGAACAGCTCGACCTGGCAGGCGAGTTCGCTTCTCCTCAAGTTCAACACTGCAGGCGCGGCCTCATGGGCAAGGGTTTACGGTTCGACTCTCGGCGGGGAATCCAGTTCTTTCTACGGCGTGAGCGCCGCCTCGAACTACGTCTATGCCGGTGGAACTCAATACGGCACGAACGAGTTCAAGGAAGGAACCTCGACCTACAATGGGCCGGCCGCCGCCAACAACGCAACTTTCGTAAAGTTCTCTCGCTGAATGCCGAAGGTCGGATTTCTCGGAATCCGACCTTGCCTCGAAAATCCGATTCCGTACCCTCCCGGCCCGCTTGCACAAGATCGCCGCTTCGGGGTACTACTCTGTATCCATGTCAGCGAAACTCGACTTCAAGACGCTCCTGAACGACTGCCAATCCGACGCGGTCACCACGATAAACGGCCCCCTCCTCATCATAGCCGGCGCGGGCTCGGGAAAGACCCGGGTCATCACCTACCGCATGGCCTATATGCTCCAAGAGGGCATCGCCCAGAGCTCCATCCTCGCCCTCACCTTCACGAACAAGGCCGCTCGGGAGATGGAGGAGCGCGTCAAGGACCTCACGAAACGCAAGCTCACGAACCTCACGGTCTCCACCTTCCACGCCTTCGGCGTCCAGGTGTTAAGGAAGAACATCCAGAGGCTCGGCTACCGGGAGAATTTCAGCATCTACGACCAGACGGACCAGATATCCCTCATCAAGGAGACGGCTCGCTCGCTCAGGCTGTCGCCGGAGTCCCTGGAACTCTCCAAGCTCACGGGCCTTTTCTCCGCCGTCAAGACCGGCCGCACAACCTGGGACGAGATGAACGACATGTTCCGGCCCCTCTACGAGGAATACCAGTCCCACCTCAAGGTCTACAACGCGGTGGATTTCGACGACCTCATCATGCTGCCGATCCGCATCCTGAGAACCCACCCGGACGTGCTCGAGGAATACCGCGCGCGGTTCCGCTATCTCATGGTGGACGAGTTCCAGGATACGTCCATGAACCAGTACGAGTTCATGAAGCTCATCGCGGACGGCTCGCGGAACGTCTGCGTCGTGGGTGACGACGACCAGTCCATCTACTCCTGGCGGGGTGCGAACTACGAAAACCTCGTCCGCTTCGAGCGGGACTTTCCCGAACTCAAGGAGATCAAGCTCGAGCAGAACTACCGGTCCACCGACACGATCCTCGCGGCGGCGAACGGAGTCATCTCCCACAACAAGAACCGGAAGACCAAGGAGCTCTGGACCGGCTCATCGGGCGGCAGGCCCATCGAGGTCTTCTACCCCGAGGACGAACGCAAGGAAGGCGAGTTCATCGCCTCCATGATAAAGACCCTCCAGTTCAAGGAGAGGCTCCGGTACCACGACGTGGGCGTCCTCGTCAGGACGAACAGCCTCACGCGTTCGCTCGAGGAAGCCTTCCTCGCGGAGAACATCCCGTACAAGGTCTCGGGCGGCGAGTCCTTCTTTCAGCGCCAGGAGATCAAGGACGTCGTCGCCTATCTCAGGATCATGGCGAACCCGGACGACGACGTGAGCGTTCTCCGCGTGATCAACACGCCGCGCCGCGGCATCGGCAAGAAGACCATCGAGCTCATCACCGAGACCGCGAAGCAGAGGAACTGCTCGTTCTACTCGGCCATGAGCGCCATCGTCCATTCCGAGGACGCGCCGGCAGGCGAGAAGGTCAGGACCGAGCTCGCGTCCTTCCTTGCCCTCATCGAGGAACACAGGGCCACCGCGCTCAAGCCGAAGAAGATAGCGGAGGCGGTCAAGGCCCTCGTCGCCGCGGTCGATTACTGGGGCTACCTCGTGGTCGAGCACCAGAAGAACGACAAAGTCGCCAAGTGGAAGTTCAAGAACATCGAGCTCTTCACGAACTCGATCGAGGAATGGGAGAAGGACCCGGAGAACCTCTCACCCGGCCTCTACAACTACCTGAACCGGATCAGCCTCATCACCCGCGACGACCTCGAGGACGAGAACGACAAGGGCAAAGTCAACCTCATGACCATCCATTCGGCCAAAGGTCTCGAGTTCGAGGTCGTCTTCCTCGCGGGAGTGGAGGACCACATCATTCCCCACGCCAGGTCGCTGGAGGAGTCCGAGGAGAGCATGGAGGAGGAAAGGCGGCTCTTCTACGTGGCCATCACGAGGGCCAAGCAGAAGCTCTACATCACGGCCTGCAGGAAGCGCAAGGTGCTGCGGGAAACCGTTGACACCTCGCCCTCGCCCTTCCTCGAGGAGATCCCCAAGGAACTCATCGTGTATCACGAGGAGGAGCAGGTCAGTCAGGAACAGGCGGTCGACTTTTTCGCTGATCTCAAACGCAAACTGGCGGTCACCGAGGAACAGAAAGCGTAGGACCCGGGGGGAGGCCCGGCCGGAAGGAGGTCTCCGTCACCCTACTGCAGCTGGATTCCCCGGTTCCGAGTAGCCTTCAATGCTCGGGTAGAGGATGTTTCTTCTGAGAAGCCCCTTCGCGGCCTGGGCCTCTCGCGACTCGATGGCGGCGATGATGCCGTCGTGTTCCGCCACCTTCGCGTCACCCAGCTCGATCATGATGGCCTGCCGCCCCACATGCCCCCAGAAATTCGCCAAGGGCATCCGCGTCATGAGGTCAACGAGGCGCTTGTTGCCGCTCAGCGTGACGATGCCGAGATGGAACCTCAGGTCCTCGTGCATGCCGGCTCCTGCATCCCTTCTTTCGACCGCGGCCTTGAAGTCCCGGTTTATTCCCTTGAGGACGTCGAGCCCTTCCTTTTCCTGGTCTTTCTCGCATACGAGATCCACCGCGAGACCTTCGAGGGCGAGCCGTATCTGCGTGAATTCCAGGATATCTCGATCGGTGAGACGGATGACGTAGGCACCCTTTCTCGGGACCAGTTTCGCGAGTCCTTCCTGCTCGAGCATGTGAATCGCTTCTTTTATGGGAGTGAGACTCACCTCGAATCTCTCGGCGAGTTCCTCGTGTCTGAGCTTGTCGCCCGGTTTCAGGTTGCCCGTGAGAATTTCGTCCTTCAAACGCTCGAATACCCGTTCACCCAGCGTATTGTTGATCACCATGTCTTCGGCCGTCCCGTCAATTGGTATGTAGTTCCAAAATATGAGAAAAAGCCGTTCCTTGCAAGCACCTCTATAAAATATTTTATATATTTTCGAAAATATAAATTGACAACTTTCTGTTCAATGGTATGATGATACTATGACACAGCGTACGGAAAACCCGAACCATCTCCTCTCGATGCGGAAAATCACGAAACGATTTCCGGGAGTCCTTGCCCTGAACGACGTCGACTTCGAATTGAGCAGGGGAGAAGTCCATGTTCTCATGGGGGCGAACGGCGCCGGGAAGTCCACCCTCATGAAGGTGCTCTCGGGAGTGTACCGGAAGGACTCCGGGGAGATCGTGCTCGACGGGGAATCCGTCGAAATCGAGAGTTCCCGCCACGCCCAGGAACTCGGGATCTCGATCATCCACCAGCACTTCAGCCAGGTTCCCCACCTGTCCGTCGCCGAAAACATCTTCCTCGGCCGGGAAAAGACCCGGTTCGGGATCATCGATTACCGGAATCTCTACGAGCGGGCCGAAAAAGCCCTGGAGCAGGTCGGTCTCGAAGTCGACGTGAGGACCTGCGTCGGCGACTTGAGCGTATCCCAGAGGCAGATGATCGAAATAGCGAAGGCCCTGAGCATCGACGCGAAGATCCTTATCATGGACGAACCGACCTCCGCACTCACGAAAAAGGAGACGGAAAGGCTCTTCGAGATAATCGGTCTCCTGAAGGAAAAGGGCCTGGGCGTCATTTACATCTCGCATCGGATGGAAGAACTCAAGAACGTCGGGACCAGGGTGACGGTTATGAGGGACGGCGGCATCGTCGGAACGCTCCCCATCGAGGACGCCGACATGTCGGTGTTCGTGAAAATGATGATCGGCAAGGACGTGAAGTACTCCTCCAGGACCTCTTCCGGCTCCGGCGCGGGCGGACCGGGTCCGGAGGCCGAGAAGGTCCTCGAGGTGAAGGACCTATCCACCGTCGACAAGCTCCGGAACGTAGGATTCACCCTTCGTAAGGGAGAAATCCTGGGGCTCTTCGGGCTCATGGGTTCGGGACGCACCGAACTCGCGCGGGCCGTTTTCGGAGTCGATCCCACGACTTCCGGAAGGATCTTCCTGCACGGTCGGGAGATAGCCGTGGATTCGCCGGGCACCGCGGTGAAGAACGGCCTCGGCTTCCTCACCGAGGACCGGCTCAATTCAGGACTCGCCATGTCCATGAGCGTCGGTCACAACATCACCCTTCCTAGCCTCCTCGAATTCCTCAAGCTCGGCGTTTTCCTCGACGTGAAGAAGGAACGGGCCAGGGTCGAGACCCTCGTGACCGACCTCAAGATCAAGACTCCGGGCCAGGACCAGCCGGTCCAGTACCTGAGCGGCGGCAACCAGCAGAAGGTCGTATTCGCGAAATGGATCATGGCCGAAAGCTCGATCCTCATTCTCGACGATCCTACTCAGGGGATCGACGTCGAGGCCAAGGAGGAGGTCCACCGGTTCATCGTCGATTTCACCCGGAGGCTGAACCGTTCGGTCGTTCTCATCTCCTCCGAGCTTCCCGAGATCCTCAGCCTCTGCGACCGGATCCTCGTTCTCCACGAAGGCCGGCTGGCCGCCGAGTTCCCGGGCGAAAGCGCGACCCAGGAATCGATCATGAGCGCCGCGGTCAGCGGCAAGACCAACAATTAGGAGCCGATATGCCGTTCAACGCAAGGAATGTCCTGAAAATCAACAAGAGATTCAAGCTGCTCAACAGCCAGACGCTGTTCATGTTTCTTTTTCTCCTTTCGATGTGGCTGGTCTTCTCGCAGCTGTCCCCCCATTTCTTCACCATCCACAACTTCCGCGAGATAACGGTCCAGGCGTCGGTCATTTCCATGGTGGCGGCCGGACAGACCTTCGTCATCCTGAGCGCGGGAATTGACCTCGGCGCCGGCGCGATCGTGGCTCTCTCGTCGGTTTCCACCGCCATCATGATGGCCCAGACGGACTCCCTCTTCCTGAGTTTCCCCGTCGGTCTTCTGGTCGGCGCGGTCTGCGGGCTCTTCAACGGTTTCATGGTCGGCAAGCTCAAGATACCGCCCTTCGTATCCACGCTCGGCATGATGGGGATAGCGAGGGGCTTCGCTCTCATCATCACCGGCGGCGTGCCCCAGTACCAGCTCGCGGCCGGCAGCGATTTTCTGGGCCAGGGAAGGATACTCGGGATTCCGGTCTCCACCGTCACGGTATTCTTCCTGTTCCTCGTCTGCTACGTCGTCCTCGTCCGTACGAAGCGGGGACGCTACACCTACGCGGTCGGAAGCAACAAGGAGGCGACGTCGCTCTCGGGCATCAACGTATCCAATCAGCTCGTATGGATTTACATGGTCGCGGGAATCACCGCGGGGCTTGCGGGCATCACCGAGCTTTCGCGGGTCGGATCGGGACAGCCGGGTTGCGGAGCGGGTTACGAACTCGATTCCATCGCATCGGTCGTGCTCGGGGGAACGAGCCTCCAGGGCGGCATCGGGAACATCTGGGGGACCCTCGTCGGCGCCCTCATCATCGCGAGCCTCCGGAACGGGCTCAACGTCCTCAACATCAACGCCTACTGGCAGCAGGTCGCCATCGGAGCGATCGTCATATTCGCCGTGTATACGGACCGGGTCAGGAACACGATCAAGAAATGAGCAATTTCCGACATCGTTCGGATGAAAGCAGACATTGTCAACTGAGGAGGGCAAGTATGAGAAAGAGAATCACGATCGCCGCGATTTTGGCCGTGGCCGTCGCGCTCCAGGGATTCGCGGGAGGCGGGAAAGAGGCTTCCGCCGCCGGCCAGAATGTCAAGGACAATCCGAACGCCGGCCGGAGCCTGGTTTTCGTGCCGAAGGCGACGAACTCGCAGTTCTGGGTGGCGATCTGGGACGGAGCCAAGAAGGCGGCACAGGAACTCGGATACAAGGAAGTCAAATTCCTCGGAGTCGCGTCACTCGCCGACGTCACCGGCCAGATCAACATCTTCAACGACGTGGTGACGAGCAAACCCGCCGGCATCATCGTCGCGGTGAATGACCAGAAGTCGCTCAAGGGCCCCATCGAACAGGCCATAGACGCGGGCGTCCCGGTCGTGACCGTCAACTCGGGAATCAATTCCGAGAAGGTCTACGCTCACGTGGCGACCGACAATTACCAGGCCGGGGTCATGAGCGCGGTCAAGCTCGCGGAGCTCATCGGCGGCAAAGGCGTGGTGATCGACATGGGCATCGACGCGTCCTCCGAAACCGGCCGCCAGCGGGAAAACGGCTTCAGGGAAAAGATGACGAAGGACTTTCCGAACGTGAAGATCCTTCCCGTCCAGTACTCGATGGGCGACGTGAGCAGGGCGATGAACATCACCTCCGACCTTCTCACCGGCAACCCCGACGTCAACGGCATCTTCTGCGCCCAGGACAACGGAGGGACCGGTGCCGCCCAGGTCCTCAAGCAGCGGGGAGTCAAGGACAAGATCAAGCTGGTGGCGCTCGACGCATCTCCCGACGAATTCCAGCTCTTCCTCGAAGGCTACCTCGACGCGCTGGTCGTTCAGGATCCCTTCATGCAGGGGTACCAGGGCATCCGCGCCCTCGACGCCGTGATCAACAAGAAGCCGCTCGCGCAGAAATTCATCGAGACGCCGACCAAGACGGTCACGAAGTCCAATATCTCCGAGCCCGACATCTACGACCTTCTGGCGCGGAACACCGCGATCAAGGACATGATGACCAAGAAAGGCATCAACAGGAAATGACATACCGACGGCCCGGGAAGCCTTTCCGACTTCGTTCCTTCTTCACACCCGCGGCCGTCTTTTTCTTCGGATACGATTGAGAAGGATTACCATGAAAACGACTCTTCTTCTCGAGAACAACAGCCTGTTCAATCGATTCCTGAACGCCGAACACGGCTATTCGGCGTGGATCGAGGACGAGGACATCAAGGTCCTCTACGATACGGGATACTCGGACAAATTCATCAAGAACGCGGAAGCGCTCGGGATCGACCTCCGGAAGGCAGATTACGTCATCATCTCCCACGGACATTACGACCACTGCGGCGGACTCAAGTATCTCATCAAGCACTATCGGGACACGGCGATGGCGAGGAAGCCCGTCCTCCTCCTTTCCCATCCTGACATCCTTCTGAAAAAATACGAATTCAACTGGAAGGTATCTCTGGGAATGGACGTAGACCTCGACGTCCTTCAGCAGTTCTTCCACGTCCGTTTCTCGTCCGAACCCGTCTGGCTCACGAAGAACCTTGTGTTCATGGGCATGACCGCCGTTTCCAATTCATTCGAACGCGAATTCCCCCAGACCGCGAAGGTTCTGAAGGACGGGAGATGGCAGGACGACTTCGTCATCGAGGACACCCAGCTCGCCTACCGGCACAAGAACGGCGAGGACGTCAGCGTCGTGGCCTCCTGCGCCCACTACGGAATCTGCAACATCATCGAATACGCGAAGAAACTCACCGGAGCTTCCCGGATCCACACCTATCTCGGGGGCTCGCATCTCAGATCCGACGAGACCTCGGAGAACCAGATGGCTAAAACGGCCGAATATGTCGGGAAGGCCCAGATCCGGAATTTCTACATCTGCCACGACACCGATTTCCCCTGCAAGCTGCGCCTCGCCCAGGTTTCTTCGGTACGGGAAGCCGGAGTCGGTCTCGTCGTAGAGTGCGATTGATTCGCAGGCAGGAGGAGATTCCATGAACGCTCGGAGGAAGTCCGCCATCGTAACCGGAGGCGCGCAGGGGATCGGAAAGATCACCGTCCTCGCCTTGCTCGAAAAAGGCTGGAACGTGACCTTCGTGGATATCGACGAGGAGGCGGGCTCCGAGACCCTCGAAGGAATCCGCGCCGTCGGACTCGGCGAATTCTGCCGATTCCTTCCCGGTGATGTTGCCGACGAAGCCGTCGCGGTCCGTGCCGCGGAAACAGCCGCGGCGGAATTCGGCTCGCTGAACGGCCTCGTGAACGACGCCGCGGTCTCCGCGAACAAGCCCGTCACCGAGCTCTCGCTCCGGGAATGGAACCGCGTCCTCGCGGTCAACCTCACGGGCGCATTCCTCTTCGTCAAACATGCCGCGGCGGCTCTCGCCGCATCGAAGGGTGCCGTCGTCAACATCGCGTCGAGCCGGGCGCTCATGTCGGAACCCGGCACGGAGGCATACTCCGCGTCCAAGGGCGGCGTGGTCGCCCTCACCCACGCCCTGGCCGTGAGCCTCGGCCCCTCGGTGCGCGTGAACTGCGTGAGTCCGGGCTGGATCGACGTGACGCCCCACGGGAAGCGTTCGGTCCGCGTTCCCGAGCAGCTCCGGCCCGAGGATCACGCCCAGCATCCCGCCGGCCGCGTCGGAAAACCCGAAGACGTCGCCTCCATGGCCGTCTATCTCCTCGGAGAAGAAAGCGGATTCATCACCGGACAGAATTTCATCGTGGACGGAGGAATGACGAAGAAGATGGTCTACGTCTGACAGGGGCCGGGAACCGGAAAGCTTCCGGCCTTCATCTTCCGGCTTCGGCGAGCGTCTGTTCGGTGTGGAGAAATTCAATGTAGGGATTGCGGACGTTCTGCCGCAGAATAGCCTTGGTCGTTTCCGCGTTCCGCGATTCCAGGGCGTTGATGAGCTTCTCGTGTTCGACGAGGATCGAATCGCTCCGCTCTATCATGATCTTCTGGGTGCCGACATGGGCGAAGAAGTTGGCGAGCGGCATCTGGTCCATGATGTCGGTGAGCCGTCTGTTCCCGCTCAAGGCTACGAGGTTGCGGTGGAACTCGATGTCTATCCGCATGCATGCGTGCACGTCCTTGTCCCGAACCGCGGTTTCCATCTCCTTGTTGAGGCTCCGCAAGGTTTCGAACGCGTCGGAGCCGAGATTCGCCTCGCAGGCGAGTTCTACGGCGAGACCTTCGATCGCGAGCCGGATCTGGGTATATTCCACGATGTCCCGGTTCGTGAGCTGAGTGACGTACGCTCCCCTTCTCGGAACCGTCTTCACGAGCCCTTCCTGTTCCAGGAGAAGCAGCGCCTCCTTGACCGGCGTCAGGCTCACGTCGAATTTTTCGGCGATTTTCTCGTACAGCAGTCGATCGCCCGGTTTCAACGATCCGGTGAGGATGTCGTCCTTGAGTTGTTCGAATACGCGCTCGCTTAACGTGTTGTTGATCATTTCTTTCTTGCTGCTTCTTTTTTTTCGTGAGGTCCTTTCACGAATCGCAGGTCCGAATCCGTGTGCGGCCGAGATGTCGGGAAATCGCCCACGTCAGAACTACTGTTTCTAAAAGAACCTTGTTGAAAAATGATAATTCGAAACTATTAATCTGTCAATGATTATTTCATATTTTCATTTTTATATTTCCGAAAATATTTCTTGACAACTCCGCTATCGATGGTATCATGAGTTATTAACTCAGCATGCACCATGCTGTATGGCGGAGGAAAACAAGTTGAAAAAACAAGAACGAGACGAATGGGGCGTCATAGAAGCCACATACATGCTCTCCAATCGAGAAATCACCCGACAAACCTGGCTGGAGGACTGTTTTCCTCCTTGGGGCGAATACGTGAATCGCCAGATCGAAAACACTCAGGCCAAGGCCGGAAAAGTCTGCCTCTGGTGGCTCGGAGGCCCTTCATGGGCGATCAAGAACCGCGGCGACGTCTTCCTTCTCGACAATTACGCGGGACCTTCCATCGTGACCCGGTACGAGAACAGCGGCGACTGCCAGAACACCGGCGCGTCGTACCTCCATTGGATGAGGCTGAATCCGCAGGTAGTCGACATCTGGAAATTCAAGAAACTCGACGCGGTCTTCATGACCCATCACCACGCCGATCATTGCGACATCTACACCGTAAAGGCCGTCCTCGCCACGACCAAGGCCAAATTCGTCGGTCCCAAAATGACGGCCGCGATCCTCAAGGGCTGGGGCGTTCCCGCCGACCGCATCCAGGAGGTCAAGCCCGGCGACGTGGTCAAGTTCAAGAACACCGAGATCGTCGTAGAGAAGAATTTCGACATGAACGCCGTCAAGACGACGCTCGGCCTCCCCGAGGGGACCAAGATGACGCCGACCATGGACGACGCGGCGGTGACCTACATCTTCAAGACCTCCGGCGGCAACATCGCCTTCGTGGGCGACGGTATCTACCACAACGGTTTCTACGGCGTCGGCCAGCGGAACAAGATCGACGTCACGATCCTCGACATGGGCCACAATCCTTCCGGATCCTACGACAAGCTCACTCCCTTCGACGCCTACCGCGTGGCGAAGGCCCTCGGCTCCAAGGTCGTGATTCCGGATCATTACGAGAACTGGGGCTGTACCTACCTGGAGCCCGATCAGCTCGAATACACCGTGAAGCAGAACGATCCTTCCATGAAGACGGTCATCCTGAAGCCAGGCGCGCTGTTCGTCTACCCCGATCACGAGAACATCGGAAGGTACAAGTACCCGGACTGGCAGGAACGTTTCGATTGGAAAAAGGCCCGCTACACGCTCGAGGCGGAGTGAGCGCCGAAAAATCCACGCGTACCCAAAGTGCTCGTTGAAGCACGACACTAAAATTTCTGGAGGTAAACAGAAAATGAGGAAAAACGTAGTATTCGTCGGCCTGATCCTGCTCCTTTCGCTCGGTATTGCGTTCGCCGAAGGTTCCAAGGAGAACAAGGCGTCGAAAAAGAACGTCACGATGCGCGGCACCGACACGAGCACGGTCGCGAGCGTCTTCGGCTACAAGGCCGTCCCCGCCCGTGAATACACCATCGCCGTCGTCGTGAAGAGCGCAGCCGTCCCCGTGTGGGAATCCCACATCATCGCCTCGAAGAAGGCCGGCAAGGATCTCGGCGTCAAGATTCTCGACTACGCCCCGACCAAGGCGGACAACGTCGAAGAGCAGAAGAGGATCCTCGAGGATCTCGTGACCGCGGGAGTCGACGCCGTGGTGCTGGCCCCCGCCAACACCGAAGCGGTCCGCGGCCCGGTCACCGATCTCATCAAGGCGGGGATCCCCGTGGTCTACGACAACACGATGGGTCCTTCTGACGTCGATTACCTCACCTACGTCGGCGTCGACAACGTCCAGGTAGGCAAGGACATCGCGCTCACCATGGCGAAACTGATGGGCGGCAAGGGCAACATGCTCGTCATGGAAGGCGTCCCCGGCCAGTCCACGTCCGACCTCAGGACTAACGCCTGCATGGAATACATCAAATCGAACTTCCCGGGAATCACCGCCGAACGCGTAATCACCAACTGGCAGTTCGACAAGGGCCGCCAGGTCGCCGAGGACTACATCACCAAGTGGGGCGACAAGCTCAAGGGCATCGTGGCGGTCGGCGGAAACCAGGCCGAAGGCGCCATCGAAGCCGTCAAGGCCGCCAGGATGAAAGGCGTATTCATCAGCGGATTCGACGTCCAGGAACCCCAGTACGTCGCGGTCAACAACGGCGACGAGGCGTTCACGGTGTCCCAGGGCGTCTACGATCAGGCCTACCTCAGCGTCGTCGCCTGCGTCCGCGCCCTCAACGGAGAGAAGGTTCCCCGTCTCATCCAGACTCCCATCACGATCGTCACCAAGGAAAATCTCGCGAAGATGGACGAACGGCCCGCCGCCCTCCGCGCTCGTTGACGCACAACAGTCGAACGATCGTCCGGCGCCCGAGGCGCCGGACGATTTTTCCCATCGAACAGCGCAGATAAAACCAGGAAGGATGATAGAATATGGGCCAATCCGAATACCTGCTCGAAATGAAGAACATCTGCAAGGCCTTCCCCGGCGTGAAGGCTCTGGACAACGTCAATTTCAATTTGAAATCCGGAGAAGTGCACGTTCTTCTCGGCGAAAACGGCGCCGGAAAATCGACCCTGATGAAGGTCCTGGCCGGGGCCTACCTGCCCGATTCCGGTTCCATTCTGTTGAACGGGGATCGGGCGGATATCCAGAATCCCCGCCACGCCCAAAAACTCGGCATCGGAATCATCTACCAGGAATTCAACCTCATACCGTACATGAACGTCGCGCAGAACATCTTCATCGATCAGCTGCCCAAGAGGAATTTCTTCGCTCTCGACCACAAGAAAATGCACAGGGACGCGAAGGAGCTGCTCGACAGCCTGAACATGAACGTGGACACCCACGCCCTCATCACGGAAATCAGCACGGCTCAGCAGCAGATGGTCGAGGTCGCGAAGGCTCTCACCCACAAGTCCAGGATCCTCATCATGGACGAGCCCACCGCTTCCCTCTCCGATCGCGAGATCGAGCAGCTTTTCACCACCATCCGAGGTCTCAAGGAGAAGGGGCTCGGGATCGTCTACATCTCCCACCGTCTCCAGGAACTCTGGGAGATCGGCGACAGGATCACCGTCCTCCGCGACGGACAATACATCGATACGCGAAACCTCAAGGACGTCAAGGTAGACGAACTCGTCAGCCTCATGGTAGGCCGCGAGGTTTCCTTCATGTACAAACGGGATTACTGTGAGCCGGGCGAGGAGGTCCTGCGCGTGGAAAACCTCTCGAGCAAGGAGACCGGACTCAAGAACGTGAGCATCTTCCTCAGGCGCGGCGAGATCGTCGGTCTCGCGGGCCTCGTGGGTTCGGGCCGAACCGAACTCGCGCGGGCGATCTTCCAGGCCGATCCCTACGAAGAAGGCCGCATTCTCATTTTCGGCAAGGAGGTCAAGAAGGGTACGCCCGCGGACGTCGTGGAAAAGGGCGTGAGCCTTCTCCCCGAGGACCGCAAGAACCAGGGGCTCGCACTCATCCTTTCGGTGGCCGAGAACGTCGTCATGGCGAGCCTCGAGAAGCTCTTTCCGCGCAGCTTCGTCAGCAAACGGAAAGAGAAGGAAGTGGTCAGCAAATTCATAAAGGACCTCAGGATAGCCACGCCGACAACCGGGAGGCTCGTGCAGTTCCTTTCCGGGGGAAACCAGCAGAAAGTCGTCCTCGCGAAATGGCTGTGCACCGAGGCGGAGATCTTCATCTTCGACGAGCCGACGCGGGGAATCGACGTCGGGGCGAAGGCGGAAATCCACGCATTCATGAACGAACTGGTGAAACGGGGCGCCGCGATCCTCATGATCTCCTCCGAGCTGCCCGAGGTCATCGGCATGAGCGACCGCATCTACATCATGCGGGAAGGCGGCATCGTGAGCGAGATCGATCACAAGGACGCCACCCAGGAAAGCGTTATCGCCTGCGCCACCGCGGCGGAAAAGGCGCGTGAACTAGGATGCAGAACATGAACAATATCTTCGTGCGAAAAATCAAGTCCGTCTCCCCGGTTTTGTGGGCGATCTTCTTCATGGTACTGATGTTCAGCCTGATCTCGGGCAGATACTTCACCCTGAACAACCTGATCAACACCCTGCAGCAGGGAGCGGTACTGCTCATCGTGTCCTCGGCCGCTACGATCGTCATCCTCAGCGAGGGCCTGGACCTCTCCCTCGGCGGAGTGCTCACCGTCTCGGGGATCACCGCCGTCATCGCCCTGAACGCCAAGATACCCGTGCCGGTCGCCGTCGCGATCGGGATCCTCACCGGGGCCTTCTGCGGAGCCATCACCGGCAGCCTCATCGCGTTCTTCAAGATGCCTCCCTTCATCGCGACCCTCGGCATCCAGGGGATCTACTTCGGCATAGCTCTCGTCATGACGAATTCCCAGGCCATATTCACTTCGAACAAGTCCTTCCTGCTTCTCGGCGGAAAATACGCGCGGTACGTCCCCATGGCGGCCCTGCTTTCCGCCCTGATCTTCTTCTTCGTGTGGTTCGTCCTGCACCACACGCGTTTCGGCCGGTACGTCATCGCGATCGGCGGCAACGAATCCGGCACCCATCTCTCCGGCGTCAACACGACGTTCTGGAAGTGGATGGTCTACGTCTTCGCCGGCTTCGTCACGGGCATGGGCGGGGTGATCCTCGCGTCGAGACTGGAGGCGGCCGATCCCATCGTCGGCGTCGGCTGGGAATTCGACGCCATCGCGGCGACCATCCTGGGCGGAACGAGCTTCCAGAAGGGAAAGGGAAACGTGAGCGGTACGGTGATCGGTGTCCTCCTCATCACCGTGCTTCGGAACGGGCTCAACGTAGTCGGCACGCCTTCCGTGTACCAGCCCGCACTCATCGGAACGATCATGATCATCGCGATCGTTTTCCAGGTCGGAATCTCCATGAAGAAACAAAGGTGAGAACATGATGAACAACACTTCACCGCTGAAACCGGGCAACTTCCGGGCTTTCGATCCCAATCTCCTCTCCGGCCTCGGAAGGTTCGCAGCCCTCGTCATCGCATGCGTGGTCATGTCGATCATCTCCCCGGTCTTCTTCAGCCCCCGGAACCTGAGCAACATCGTCACGAACGCGAGCGTCATGACGATCCTCGGCGTCGGCCTCACGATCACGGTCATCACCTGCGGCCCCGATCTTTCGGTGGGCTCGATCCTCACGATAACGAGCGTCATAGCGGCCATCATGATAAAGGCGAACGTCTACTTCGTCTGGGCCTTCCTCGCCGCGCTCGCCCTCGGGCTCCTGCTCGGACTTCTCAACGGGCTCATGATCGCGAAAATCGGCATCCCGTCCTTCATCTCCACCTACGGGCTGCAGTGGGCCGTGTTCGGATTCGCCTACGTGATCCTCAAGGGCTACGTCATCTACGACTTCGACCCCTACTTCCGGTTCGTCGGCAACGGCTACCTCTTCGACGTGGTTCCCATGCCCATAGTCGTCATGATGGCGGTCGTCGCGATCGGCTACTTCATCCTCAAGAAGACCACCCTGGGGCGGACCTTCTACGCGGTCGGCGCCAACAAGGACGCGGCCAAGATGTCGGGAATCGACGTGGGCCGAACTACGCTCTACGCCTTCATGATCTGCGGAATGCTGTCCGCGGTCGCGGGGATCGTCCTCGTGGCCCGCATCAACGCATGCCAGGCCGACATCGGGAGGAACTACCTTCTTCCGACCATCGCCACGGTGTACATGGGCGGGACGAGGGCCGCGGGCGGACAGGGCGGCGTCATCGGGACCCTTATCGGGGCCCTCATCATGACGGTCGTGGAGAACGGGATGAACCTTCTCGGCGTGCCGAGCGTATGGCGGGGCACCATCATCGGAGCCCTCATCATCGTCACCGTCCTCGTCAATCTCTGGTTGAATAAAAAGCTCGAAGCGGCTGGAGCCTGATGCGTCCGGCCGCCGGGTCGAAATTTTTAGGAGGAGCAATGATACCCAAGACAATGAGAGCGAGCCAGCTCATCGCCTACGACAAGATCGAGATGCGGGAAGTCCCGGTTCCCGAACCCGGTCCCGGAGAGGTCCTCTGCAAGATAAAGGCCATCGCCATCTGCGGCAGCGACCCCGAGATCATCAACGGTCATCACTCGAAGAAGGGCTGGCCTCCCAAGTTCCCCTTCACCCTCGGCCACGAATGGTCGGGCGAGGTCGTCGCGCTCGGCGAGGGCGTCCGCGAATTCAAGGTCGGCGACCGCGTCGCGGGCGAGGCCCACAAAGGCTGCGGTTCCTGCGCCAACTGCATGAAGGGCCGCTACACCCTCTGCCTCAACTACGGAAGGCCCGAGACCGGCCACCGCCACTACGGCATGGCCTCGCCCGGCGCCAACTGCGAATACAACACCTACGCGACGAAGGCCCTCCACAAGATCCCCGACTCCTTGAGCTTCGTCCACGCCGCGCTCCTCGACACCGCGGGCGTCTCGCTCCACGGCATCGAAATGATCGGCGTCACTCCCGGCGGCACGGTCGCCGTCTGGGGACCCGGCCCCATAGGGCTCTGCTCCATGCAGATGATGAAGGGTATGGGAGCCAAGACCGTCATCATGGTCGGGAGGAGGCACCGCCTCAAGGTCGCGGGCGAAATCGGCGCCGACGTTCTCGTCGACTACGAGAAGGAAGACGTGGTGAAGAGGATCCTCGAGATCACGAACGGCGTCGGCGTCGACGAGATCCAGGAATGCTGCGGCGCGGACGTCGCATTGGACCAGTGCGTGGCCGCGGTCCGCAAGGGCGGAAAGATCAACTCCGTGGCCTTCTACAAGGATTCCCAGGTCAAGGTCCCGCCCTTCACCCAGTTCGTCATGAACGAGCTCACGCTCACGGGCTCCAGGGCGAACCCGAACGTCTCCGACAAGGCCCTCGCGATGTTCGAGGCCGGAATCGTCAAGGGAGAGAAGATGGTGACGCACACCTACCCCCTCGAGCGGTATACCGAGGCCCTCGATCTTTTCGTGAACAAGAAGGACGGAGCCATCAAGGTCGTCATTCTCCCCGAAGCCGACCCTAAATCAGGAGGAAGGATATGAGCGCCGAAGGCAAAGTGAGAGTAACGATCTTCCTCAGGCACGATCAGTCGAAGAACCTGGACCAGATCGACGACATCCTCTACTCCCAGGGCTTCTGGTCGGATTTTCCTCCCGAGGGCGCCGAGATCGTCTCCTGGCAGGTCCTCATGGGAATCGGCCAGGTCGTCACCCTCGAGGTCGAGGCCGACAAGGTCCGTTTCGTGAACCTCGCCATCGAAAAAAAGGCCTGGGGGGCGTTCAAGACCGAATTCTACCTGACCTACGATTTTCTCCCCGTCCTCGAGAAGAAACGTGCCGAGGCGGCGGCCAGAAAAAATAAAAAGAACTGAGAAGGAAATTCCATGATCACGGTAATCAAGAAAAACGAGGGCCAGCTCTACGTGCCGCCGGGGCACGACGATGCGGTCAAGGCCCGCAAGTTCTTCAATCCCGGCAACGGCTGCACGAAGGTCGACGCCCACGTGACGACCTTCGCTCCCGGGTCCGGGATGAACGAGGAGGTTCATCCGTTTTCGGACCACATCATGTACCTGCTCAAGGGAAAGCTCGAGGTACGTCAAGGCGGCAGGCTCGTCGCGGTCGTCGAGGAGGGGGACGCCCTCCGCATCCCCGCCGGCGAGCCCCACCAGGTCAGCAATCCCGGCCCCGGCGAAGGGACCTTCTTCGTCGCCACCATTCCCCCCGTAGGCTGAAACCTTCCGAGACGGCGCCCGGGCTTCCCGCCCGGGCCCGCCCTTCAGTTCCCGAAAATTAATACTTTGTGCGAGGAAACAGCAATGAAAAAGACCATAGGATTCATCGGCCTCGGCATCATGGGCACTCCCATGGTGAGAAAACTCTCCGAGAAATTTCCCGGAGTGCGCGTCTTCGACGTCGACGCGGCCAAGGTGAAGGCCCTTTCTTCCGGCCCTAAGCCGGCGGCGATCGAACCCGCCGGTAGCGTCGAGGAGGTCGGGCGCACATGCGACGTCGTTTTCCTTTCTCTGCCGAACTCCGCGATCGTCAAACAGGTCACGCTCGGCGAAAAAGGCCTCGCCTCCTTCATGAAGGCAGGCGGAACGATCGTGGACGCGAGCACCTCGGACGTTCAGGTAGTCGCGGAGATCGCGGAAGCGCTCGGAAAAAAAGGCATCGATTTCCTCGACGCTCCCATAAGCGGCGGCGAAAAAGCCGCCGTCGAGGGAACCCTCGCCTTCATGGTCGGAGGCGAGAAGCGGGTCTTCGACTCCTGCATGGACTGCTTCAAGGCGATGGGAAGCTCGGCGATCCTGCTCGGCGGGACCGGAAGCGGTCAGGTGGCCAAGGGTGTGAACCAGATGATCGTCGCCGCCGCATTCGCTTCCATTACCGAGGCCTTCGCGCTCGGAGCGATGAAGGGGCTCGACCCCAAGACGCTGTACGACGCCATCAAGGGCGGCTGGGCAGGCTCCAAGGTGCTGGACGTGGTCGCCCGCGATCTCGAGACCCGCGAATTCAAGCCCGGCGGCACCATCAACATACTTCTCAAGGACCTCGGCTACGTTCTTTCCCTCACGAAGGAGATCGACTTCCCCGCGCCGGTCACCGCCCTCGTGACCGAGATTTTCCGGGCGGGAAAGGCGGCGGGCGACGGGAAGAATTCCCAGACCGCCATCATCAAGCTCTGGGAGCAGGTGCTCAAGATCGAGGTGAAATGAATGACGGGCTCCGGGGGGACGGCGCCTCCCGCGGCCCTTCAACCTTGCACAACGCCGCGAAAATTTATACTATTCGGGAAGCGTCGCGCCGGGAGGGGATATGAAGTGCTTCGAGCGATTCCTCGCCGCATCCGCGGTATTCCTCGTCTTCTTCGCCTGCTCCGAACCCGAGGCATTGAAGGAAGGCAAGGGCGTCCCCAGGGGCCCCGCCTCCGTCAAGGACATTCCCGGCACGATGAGGATGTCCAAACCCATCGTCTGGGAGATCGGCAAGCCGGGAGGCACCTGGCAGGACACCTACTCCGAAGATCCCAAAAGCTACAATCCCTTCTCGAATCTCGACGGAAGCCACATCGCGGTCTCAGGTCTCATGCTCGACTATCTCTTCGATTACGATCCGGACAAGCGCGAATGGTCGGGATGGCTCATCGACACCTTCGAGGTGAAGGAGAACGCGGCCGAGGACAGGATGGAGCTCGTCTGCAGGCTGAAGGACGGCGTCTTCTGGAGCGACGGCGTGCAGATGACCGCCGACGACATGGTGTTCTGGTACGACGAGATCGAAGGCGACCCCGACATCTATCCGGTCGGAGCGCAGGGGCAGTACGTCAAGATGAACGACGGGAGTTCCAAGCGGATCCTCCTGCAGAAGATCGACAAGCTCGGATTCAAGTACCTATTCCCCCGCGTCGTGCAGAATCCCGTCCTCATGGTCAACACGGGAAGCATCGTCCCGCGCCACGTCTGGGAGCCGGTCAAGAAGAAAAGCAAGAAGGCTCTCATGGACTTCTGGGGCATCGACACGCCGCCCTGGAAGCTCGTGGGGAACGGCCCCTTCCTCCTGGAAAAAAACGTCCCCGGCGAAAGGCTCATCTTCAAACGGAATCCTAACTACTGGATGAAGGACGCGGCGGGCAACCGCCTCCCCTACATCGACAGGATCGTGCTCACCCTCACCCCGGACAGGAACGTCGAGCTCCTGAAATTCCAGAAGGGCGAGCTCGACAGCTATCCGCTCCGCGGCAAGGACCTCGCCACCCTCGTGCCCGAGGCGAAGGCGAAAGGATACACAGTCTGGAACGGAGGGCCCGCGGACGGATATCCCGCTCTCATCTTCAACCAGAATCCCAAGGCGATCTCCAAGGAGAAATACGAGCTCTTCACGAACGTCCACTTCCGGAGGGCGGTGAGCTGCCTCGTGGACAGGGAAACCATAATCAGCCAGACGATCAACGGTCTCGCCGAACCCCTCTACCACATCATCTCGGAATACAATAAATTCTTCGATCCGGCGCAGACCTCGCCATTCTCCTACAATCCCGAAAAAGCGCGGGAACTCCTCGCCGAGGGAGGCTTCAGGGACTCGGACGGCGACGGAATGCTCGAGGACCGAAACGGCAGGAAGCTCGTCTTCGACATCATGACGTCGAGCCAGGACACGGTGCTCCACGATTACCTGAACATCATCATAACCGACATGGCGAAGGTCGGCATCAAGGCCACGCTCCAGGCCGTGGATCGCAACGTCGTCGTCCAGAAACTCCTCCATACCTGGGACTGGGACTGCTACCTCGCGAGCTTCGGATTCCCGACCTTCCCGGAGCAGTGGTACAACATCTGGAGATCGGACGGGAACCTCCACTACTGGAATCCGAAGCAGGCGGAACCCCTCGCTGAATGGGAGAGGAACGTCGACGCCCTCTACCAGAAACTCATCTACACCTACGACGAGGCGAAGGTGAAGGAGATCTATTCCGAATTCCAGAAGACGCTCATGGACGCCATGGTCATCATTCCGCTGTTCAGGATGTACAGCTTCTTCGCCGTCTACGACAAATGGGGCAACCTGAACTGGGACGTCCGCCATTCTCTCGGGGACGGGTACCGCAGGCTGTATCTCAAGCAGTGAAAGGGGTTTCCTCCGCGATGGAAAGAATCGAGGCGTTCTTCAGAAAGCATCCCCTCCTCTCCTTCGTCGTCCGGCGCGTTTTCGCGATGGTGCCGATCCTGCTCGTCACGATCTTCATGTTCTTCTTCTTCATGAGCCTCGCGCCGGGAGACTTCTTCACCGCCTATTACCAGAATCCCGAGATAGACCCGAAGGTCATCGATTACTACCGGGCCGAGTTCGGGCTCGACAAGCCTTTCTACCTTCAATTTCTCTATTGGTTGAAGAAGGTCGTCATCGATCACGATCTCGGCATGTCCTTCTCCTACCGGCAGCCCATCCTGAACCTCATGGCACCGAGGATAGGGAACACCCTGATTCTCAACCTCTTTTCCCTCGTGTTTTCCTACCTCGTTTCGTATCCGATCGCGTTCTACTTCGCATACAGGCCGCACAGGGGGGTGGAGCGCGCAGTCAACCTGGGAACGCTCGTTCTCTATTCCTCGCCTTCCTTCTTTCTCGCCCTGCTCGGCCTGCTTTTCGCGGCGGCTACGGGTATTTTCCCCCTCGGCGGAGCCACGAGCATCAATTACGAATCCCTCTCCTCCGCGGGTAAGGTCATGGACCGCCTTCACCATCTCCTCCTGCCCGTGCTCATCGGCTTCCTCGGCGGAATCGCCGGCTCCATCCGCAGCATGAAGGTCCTGCTGCTCGAGGAATTCCGGAAGCCCTACATCACGGCCGTCCGCGCGAGGGGAATCGGCGACGTCGGAGTCATCAAGCACGCGTTCAGGAACGCCCTCACGCCGTTCATAACCAGCATGTCGGGCCTGCTCGCGGGCCTCATCTCCGGCTCGCTTTTCGTGGAGATCATCTTCGGGTATCCGGGCATCGGAAAGCTCCTCTACGACGCCATGATGAGGAAGGACTATTACCTCGTGCTTTCGAACATGATCGCGAGCGACGTCCTCATCCTCCTCGGCATTCTTCTTTCGGACATCCTTCTGGCAGCTTCCGATCCGAGAGTGAGGATCAAATGACGTTTTTTTCGGGAACGCCCTTCGAACTCGCGTACGAGAAATTCCGCAGGCAGAAAATCGGGATGGTGAGCCTCGTCGTTCTCGCTGTGCTCTACGTCGGCCTGCTCTTCGAAGGCTGCATAGCGCCCTACGGTCCCAACACGAAATTCAAGAACAAGTCCTACCATCCGCCGCACAGGATCAGGCTCTTCCACGAGGGGAAATTCATCGGCCCCTTCGTCTACGAGTACGAGATGGTCAATCCCGTCTTCAAGGCCTATCAGGTCGACCGGAAGGTCTTTCACCGCATCGTCCCCTTCGCCAAGGGCGAGCCCTACGATCTCTTCTTCCTCATCCCCGCCGACCGCCACCTCTTCGGCAGCCACGACGGGGAGCCGATCTTCCTCCTCGGCACGGACAACCTGGGAAGGGACATATTCTCCCGCATCGTCTACGGCGCCAAGATTTCCCTCACCATCGGATTCATCAGCGTCTTCCTCTCGCTCTTCGGCGGGATCGTCATCGGGGGATTCTCCGGTTACATCGGAGGACTCACCGACTGGTTCTCGATGCGCGCGGTAGAGATAGTCGTCCTTCTGCCCACGTTCTACTTCTTTCTCTTTCTCCGTTCCGTCATGCCCACCGACGTCCCTCCGGCGCAGAAATTCCTGTACATCACCGCAATCCTGGCGATTCCCGGCGGTGCGGGCAGCGCGCGCAGCATAAGGAACTGGGTCCTATCGCTGAAGAATTCGGATTACGTGGCCTCCGCGGTCCTGTCGGGCGCACCCAGGACGTCGGTCCTGTTCCGGCACATCCTGCCCCAGATCCGGAACATCCTCATCCTCGACATCACCCTGAGCGTGCCCGGCGTCATTCTCGGCGAGGCGGGGCTCTCCTTCCTCAACCTCGGGATCACCGAACCTTCGGTGAGCTGGGGAATGCTCATGAACTCGGCCATGGACATCAACGTCCTGCTCCAATATCCCTGGCTCCTCGCTCCGGCGGCAGTCATCATCATCACGGTGTTCTCCTTCTTCGCCTTCGGCTACGCGCTGAAGGACGCACTGGACCCGAAGGCTTGAGGGGGCGGAATGAAAATCCTGGAAGTGAAAAACCTGTCCACTCGGTTCGAGCTCATCCGCCACACGGTGCGCGCGGTCGACGACGTCTCATTCGAACTCGAGGACCGGGAGATCCTGGCGATCGCCGGAGAATCCGGCTGCGGCAAGAGCGCTACCGCGCTCTCCGTCCTCAAGCTCATCCAGCCGCCCGGGAAGATCGACGCGGCCTCGAAAGTCATCTTCGAGGACCGGAACCTCCTGGACCTCGACGAAGACCGGATGAACGAGATCCGGGGCAAAAGCATTTCCATGATCTTCCAGGAGCCGTCGGCCTCCTTCAATCCGCTCTTCACCGTGGGGAGCCAGATAGCCGAAACGCTTCGTATTCATCTGAAGATGCGCAAGAAGGAGGCCCTCGAACGGGCCGCCGGGCTTCTGGGAAGCGTGCGGATTCCGAATCCGGAACGGCGGTCCTCCGACTACCCCTTCCAGCTCTCGGGCGGCATGCTCCAACGCGCCATGATCGCGCTCGCCATGTCCTGCTCCCCGCGCATCCTCCTCGCGGACGAGCCCACGACGGCACTCGATCCCACGACCCAGATCCAGATCCTGGACCTTATCAAGGAGCGGAGCTCCGACTCCGGCATGTCCGTCGTCTTCGTCACCCACGATCTCGAGCTCCTCTCCGGCTTCGCCGACCGCATCCTGGTCATGTACGCGGGCAAGGTCTTCGAGACCTCTCCCGCCGAGGAACTCCTTTCCAGGCCGCTGCATCCGTACGCGGCCGATCTCCTCGCCGCCATTCCGCGGCGCGGCATCTTCAAGGAGGAGAAACGCCTCTTCACCATTCCCGGCAGGGTTCCGGATCCCGGAAACCGCCCGGCCGGTTGTCCCTACCATCCCCGCTGCTCCCGCGTCCTGGAAAAATGCCGGCGCGAGGAACCGCCGCTCTTCTCCTCGGGAAATCGCTCCGTGAGGTGCTGGCTCCATGGCTGAAAGACCGCTTCTCGAGGTCGGGAACCTCGTCAAACACTATCCCCTCAAGGCAGGACTGTTCTCCGCGGCGAAGGAAAAGGTCCATGCGGTGAACGGCGTTTCCTTCGACATCCCCCGCGGAAAAACCCTGGGTCTCGTGGGGGAATCGGGCTGCGGAAAGACGACCACGGGCAAGATGCTGCTCAGGCTCGTGGAGGCGGACTCCGGGTCCTTCTCCTTCGACGGTTCGCCAAACGTCTTCGGGCTCTCCAAGCACGAACTCCGAACGGTGAGATCGAGGATGCAGTACGTATTCCAGGACCCCTACGCATCCCTCAATCCCAAGATGCAGGTGAGGAACATAGTCACCGAACCGCTCAAGTACGCCGGAAACTTGAAAAGGGGCGAGACGGACGCCAAGGCGGCCGAGCTTCTGGACCGCGTCGGCCTCCAGGCCCGGGACATCCACAAATACCCTCATGAGTTCTCGGGCGGGCAGCGCCAGCGCATAAGCATCGCCCGGGCTCTGGCGAATCGCCCCGCGTTCATCGTCTGCGACGAGCCGGTCTCCTCGCTGGACGTCTCCATCCAGTCTCAGATCCTCAACCTCCTCATCGACATCCAGAAGGAATTCGGCATCACCTACCTCTTCATAGCCCACAACCTCGCCGTAGTTTTCTATCTGAGCGATTTCGTGGCGGTCATGTACACGGGAAGAATCGTGGAGCGGGCGCCCTCCCGCGAGCTGTACGAGCATCCCCTCCATCCCTACACCCGTCTCCTCCTGGAGACCCTCCCTGGAAGCGAAGGATCCGGGCATCGCGAGGATTCGGGCGTGGTCCCGAGCCTCATCGATCTGCCTCCGGGCTGCACCTTCTACCCGCGCTGCCCGCTCCGCGGTCCCGAGTGTCTGGAGGCCGTTCCGCCTCTCGATGAACGGGAAGACGGCCACTTCGCGGCCTGCTTCCGAGCAGGCTCGATATAATTCAGGGCCGGTCTCGACTCCATCACCCGATAATTGTATATTTATCAGCGGGCACGAGAATGGACGACAAGCTGCTTACGAAATTGAAACGCATCATGGACGCGACCCGGACCGCGGCGATGAAATCGGAAATTCTGGAACCGTTCGGCGACATCGCGACCCGCGAAAGCCTCGTCGAGCTCGTCGGAAAGAAGCTTTCCGGCAGAAAGCTCGTCATCGTCTCCAACCGCGAGCCTTACACGCACGTCAGAAAAGACTCCGCGATCTCCTGGTTCCGCACGGCGGGAGGGCTCACGGTGGCCCTGGATTCCATGGCGTCGGCCTGCGACGCCGTATGGGTGTGCTACGGCGACGGCGACGCCGACTTCGAAGTCACGGACTCCGGGGGACACGTCCGGGTCCCGCCGTCGAATCCGCGCTACACGCTCAAGCGCATCCCTCTCTCCCAGGAGGAAATCGAAGGCTATTACGAAGGGTTCGCGAATGAAACCCTGTGGCCTCTCTGTCACGTCTGCTACATCCGCCCGAGATTCAAGCTCAGCGACTGGGAGCACTACCGGGAGGTGAACCGTAAATTCGCTGAAGCGGTCGCGGACGAAACCCCTCCGAACGGGATCGTCTTCTTTCAGGATTACCACCTCTGTCTCGCCGCGAAATTCCTTAAGGAGAAACGTCCGGACCTCACCACCGTGCTCTTCTGGCACATACCCTGGCCGAATCCCGAGATCTTCAGGATCTGCCCCTGGAAAAAGGAGCTGCTCGAAGGTCTCCTCGCGAACGACATCGTGGGCTTCCATCTCCGCTATCACGCGAACAATTTCGCTGAAACCGTCGACCAGGAGCTCGAAAGCAGGATCGACTGGGAAAAGATGAAGATTCAGCGCAAGGATTCCTCCACCGTCGTGAGTTCCTACCCGATCTCGGTGGATTTCTCTTCCATCGTCCGCCTCGCCATGGATCCCGAGGTCAGGCGCGCGGAAAGGGAACTGATCGGAGAATTCGATCTCGAAGGAAAGAAGGTCGGGCTCGGCGTTGACCGCCTCGACTATACGAAGGGCATCCCGGAACGGCTCGACGCATTGGAAAGGCTCTTCGAGAAATACCCGTCCTACATCGGAAAGCTCGTCTTCGTCCAGATCGGTGTACCGAGCCGTACCCACATCGAGGACTACCGGGAAGTCATAGAACGCATCGAAATCAAAACCGAGAAGATCAACCGGCGGTTCGGAAACGGGACCTGGGAACCGATCAAATTCCTCAAAGGCAGGAAGAACTTCGACGATCTCATCCCCTTCTACCGTCTTTCGGACTTCTGCATCGTGAGCAGCCTCCACGACGGCATGAATCTCGTGGCCAAGGAATACGTCGCCGCCTCCTACGACGGACACGGCGTCCTCCTGCTTTCCGGTTTCACGGGTGCCGCCCGGGAATTGGAACAGGCCACGCTCATCAATCCCTACGACACCGAGACTTTCACGGAATCGCTCAGGGAGGCGCTCGAGATGCCCGCTGAGGAACAGCGGCGCAGGCTCGACAGGATGAGGACGACCGTCGCGGAGAACAACATCTATTCCTGGGCCCAGGAGATACTGACCAACGTCGTCCGGCTCGCCGAGGACGGATCCATCGCGGCTCGGACGGACGCATGATGGAGAGCGGGACTGCCTGCAGAACGCCTCGGGCTTTCCGGAAGGAGGATCTGCCCGAGGTCTCTCCCCCCTCGCCCCGTCTCCTCGCCTTCGACTTCGACGGAACGCTTTCCTTCATGGCGCCGACTCCGGAACAGGCTTCGCTCCCTCCCGGGACCAAGGCCCTCCTGATAGAACTGGCCCGCGCCCCCGGCACGACCCTCGCGGTCCTGAGCGGGAGGAGTCTCGCGAGCGTCTCCGCCATGCTCGAAGGCATCGATGGAATCGTCGCGTTCGGCAGTCACGGCCTCACCTCGAACAGGCCGGAGTTCTCTTTGCCGGACGAGGAACTCGCCTACTGGACCGGCCTTTGCCGCACTGCGTACGAACGGATCGAGCCGCTCGCGCCCATGGCCCCCGGCACCATAATCGAAATGAAGGGGCCCGACCTCTGCCTCCATTACAGGCTCGCGGATCCCGTCCTCGTCCCTCCTCTCCTCCGCGAGGCTCGGAAACGTCTCGCAGACCTTCCCTTCGCCCTCAGGTCGGGAAAACTCATCCTCGAGGCCCGTCCGCCTCTGGCGAGCAAGGGCGCGGCGATCCTGAAGCTCGCGGAATCCGTTCCCGGCTGCCTCGCCTCGGGGCTCTGCATCTACGCCGGTGACGACGACACGGACGAGGACGCCTTCGCCGCGCTCTCCGAGCTCGGCGACCGTGCGATATCGTTCAAGGTCGGACCCGGAAGGACCAAGGCCCGTTACCGGCTCGCGGACCCGTCGGAAGTCGAAAGACTCCTCGGCAGTCTCGCGGAGGCGGGCAGAAAACGCAAGGAGTGAAACATGCAATGGACTTCGTTTTCCGCATGGCTCGATCCCCTCAGATCGGTGCTCGGCGATCTCGGTGATTTCGCGCCCCGTCTCGTCACGGGGCTCGTCGTGTTCGTCGTCGGACTTCTCCTCACCCGCCTCGCCGAAACCCTGACGAGGGGGCTCTGCAGGCTCCTCAAACTCGACTCCAAGCTCGAGTCGGTCTGGATTTTCCGCCCCTGGGCCAAGGGCACGCTGTCGATGACGCCTTCGAGGACGATCGGAAGGTTCACCTTCTACCTACTCCTCATCATCGTGATTCTCCTTACTCTCCGCATCCTCAATCCCGACATGAACAAGACGATCCTCACGTCCATGGGCCAGATCCTTCCCAGGATGTTCGGCTTCATGCTCATCATCTTCCTCGGTTCCCTCATCGCCATGTTCGTGTCGGTCTTCGCGCAGCTCGTTCTCGAGAGATCGGGCGTTCAGCATCCCCAGCTCTGGGGTAAGGTGGTCGCCTGGAGCACTTTCGGCGGGGCCATTCTCCTGTCCATGGAGCAGCTCGGCATCGTCGGCACGATTCTCACGTTCGTCGTCCTCATCCTGTTCTCGGCGTTCGCTCTCGCGGGAGCCATCGCTTTCGGCCTCGGCTGCAAGGACATGGCCAGGCAGTTCCTCATCGAGCTGCTCAAGGGCGACAAGAAGGATCAGTAGGTGAAGATCACCGCCACGGAGGTCCCCTTTCCGGGTTCCGACGTGAACGTCACGCTTCCGCCGAGCTGTTCGCTCAGGTTCCTCACGAGCACGAAACCCATGCTGTCCGTCCTCATGGGATCCACCGACGGAGGTATCCCCGCCCCGAAGTCCCGCACGCCGAGTTCGACGTCCCCGGCCCCGCGTTTCACGGAGATGGCGAGCTCTCCAGACGAAGTCCCGGGGTAGGCGTACTTCAGCGCGTTCGAAACGAGTTCGTTCAGGACGAGGCAGAGGGGAAGGGCCCGTTTCAAGTCTATTTCGACCTCGTCGAGATCCATGACGAATCGCACCTTGCCGGGATCCGTCGAATAGAGTTCGTGGAGCGATTCGGCGAAGTCCCTCACGTATTCGTCGAGACGGATCCGATCCAGGGCTTTGGAACGGTACAGCCTCTCGTAAATCCCCGACATCGCCTGAATCCTCGTCTGGGCGTCCAGGAAGATGTTCCTTGAATTCTCGTCCGTGAGACGGGAGGACTCGAGCGCAAGGAGGGAATTGACGACGTTGAGGTTGTTCTTCACCCTGTGCTGAAGCTCCCTCATGAGCACGTCCTTCTCTTCCAAGGACCTCTGGAGGGCCGCCTCCGCCTTCTTGCGTTCGGAGACGTCCCGGGAAACACCCTGGATTTCCGGTTCGCCTCTTTCTACGTTCAGGTAGTATTTCGTGACGATTTCCGTCCAGACCCTGCTTCCGTCCTTGCGGGTCTCCAAGATCTCGTCGGTATAGAAGACTTCCTTCTCCCCTCCTGATTCCAGGAAGGCCTTCATCCTTTCGCGGAATCGGGAGTGAATGCGTTCCGCCTCCTCGCCGGGCATGTTGGCTGCCAGGAACATGCCCATGAACTCCTCCTGGCTGTAACCCAGCAGTTTCCCCACCGAAGGGCTCACGTAGCGATAGGAGAGCGTCTCGGGATCGAGGATCCACACGACGTCCTTCATGTTCTCCGTGAGGAGCCGGTACTGTTCGACCCCCTTGCTCACCGCCTCGCCCGCCATCCGGTACTCGGTCACGTCGTCGAGAACCGTGAGTACCGCGTTCGGCTTACCCTCTTCGGGATCGGCCATGGGAACGGAACGTACGCTTATCCATCGGTACTCCTCTTCCCCGGCATTGAAGATACCCATGACCGCCTGCGCCTCCCTTCCCGTTTCCGGAGCGATCACGGCGGGATGCCGGTCGAAGGGGAAATCCGAGCCGTCTTCCCGAATGGCCTTCCAACCCGGATTCGGGAAAAGCCTTCCCTGGAGCCGGTCGATGCTCGTGCGCAGGATTCTCGCCGCTGCCGGGTTCGCCCGGGTGATTCTGCCGTCCCTGTCCTGGAAAATCACGCCCTGGGACATATTCTCGAACAGAAAATGGAAACGGTGGTCTGCCTTCCTCATCGATACGTCCTTGGAATGAATTCTAATTCATTCTAATCTCTCCGTTTCATCACTTCAAATTCTTTCAGTCTTGGGATAAGATTGCTCGAAATAGGAAGCAGCCTTGTTCGAATTAGATTCATTTTCCATGACGGCGAAGACCCTTCCCGGACTCGAGGGAGTTCTCTCGGAAGAACTCGGGGCCCTGGGCGCGAAAGGAACGGAAGAGCGCAGCCTCGCCGTGAGTTTCTCGGGAGGACTCGACCTTCTCTACCGTGCCAACCTCGGTCTCAGGACCGCCCTCAGGGTTCTCGTGCCCGTGGCGAGGTTCACCGCCGAAACGGCGGACGACCTCTACGAGGCGGCCAGGGACCTGGCCTGGGAAACCGTCATAGGACCCGACGACACCATCGCCGTCGACTCCTCGGTCTCGTCCAGGCTTTTTCCCAATCCGGGCTATGCGGCTCTCAAGGTCAAGGACGGCGTTGCCGACAGGTTCACGGACAAATTCAATCGCAGGCCGTCGGTCGATCCGATTTCACCCGTCCTCAGGATCAACCTTCGCATCGAGGGCAATTCTGCGATCATATCCCTCGATTCCTCCGGGGAATCCCTCCACAGACGCGGGTACAGGACCGAGAAGAACGAGGCCCCCCTGAGCGAGACGCTGGCCGCGGGGCTCCTCCTTCTCTCGGGTTGGAAACCGGAAATTCCGCTCTGCGATCCCATGTGCGGCTCGGGAACCTTCCTCGCCGAGGCGGGTCTCATGGCCTGCAACGCGGCCCCGGGAGGCCTCGGTCGCGGTTTCGGTTTCATGGGCTGGAAAGGCTTCCGCAGGGATCTGTTCGAAAGGGAGAAAGAGGCCTTCCGACGGGCGAAACGTCCGATGCCGGCCCGGATATGGGGAAGCGACAAGGACCCGAAATCCGTTGAAACCTCACGGAACAACCTGAAGCGGGCGGGTCTCGCGGGCACGATTACGGTGGAAAGGGCGCGATTCGAGGACACCCGCTCCCCCTTGAAAGAGGGAAACGGAGGCTTCGTCATCATGAATCCGCCCTACGGGAAACGACTCGAGGAGGATTCGATCTCCGCGCTCTACGCGACGATCGGCGACACCCTGAAGAAGCACTATTCAGGCTATCGCGCCTGGATCTTCAGCTCCAACGCCGAGGCCGTGAAGAGCGTGGGGCTGAGGCCGTTCCGGAAAATACATCTGAAGAACGGTCCCCTCGACTGCAGATTTCTCGGCTACGAACTTTTCTCCGGCACGAGAAAATCGGGCGGCGAGAGCCGGAAGGAGTGACGTCCGTGGCGCTTCTACTCGGCATCGACACCGGAGGCACGTTTACCGACGCCGTCATCTTCCACGAAACCGAAGGAGTCCTCGCCTCAGCCAAGGCCCTCACCCGGAGGAGGGATCTCGGCCGCGGCATCTCCGAGGCCGTCGGCAAGCTGCCGGAGGATCTCCGGTCCGGCGTCGGCATGGTCGCGCTCTCCACCACCCTCGCCACGAACGCGATAGTCGAGGGGAAAGGGAGCAGGATCTGCCTCGTGCTCATCGGATACCCGGAAGACGCCCTCGACCGGGGAGGTCTCGGAGAGGCGATGGGAGGCGACCCCGTGGTTTTCGTCTCCGGCGGCCACACCGTGGAGGGAAACGAACAGGAGGAACTCGACGAGAAGGAGATCGCGCTCGTCGCGGAACGGTTCGGCGCGGCGTCCTCGGCGTTTGCGGTCTCCGGTTATTTCGGAGTCAAGAATCCCGACCACGAGATCCGGGCCAGGAGGATCATCCGCGCCGCGACCGGCAAGCCGGTCACCTGCGGACACGAACTCTCGAGGAGCCTCCACGCGTCGAGGAGGGCCTTGACCGCAGCCATCAACGCGAGGCTCGTGCATCTTCTCGAGGATCTCATCGCGTCGGTTCAGGCGACCCTCGTGATCCGGGGCATCGACGCTCCCCTCATGGTCGTGAAGGGCGACGGTTCCCTCGTGGCCGCCGAATTCGCCCTCGAGTACCCGATAGAGACGATCCTCTCGGGCCCGGCCGCGAGCGTCCTCGGAGCCGCCTATCTCTCCGGCGTCAAAGACGCCGTGATCAGCGACATAGGCGGGACCACGACCGACGTCTCGATCATCCGCGACGGTCTTCCCCTTCTCAACGTCGAGGGTGCGGTCGTGGGGGGCTTCAGAACGATGGTCGAAGCGGTCAAGATCCGAACCGAAGGCCTCGGCGGCGACAGCGAGGTGGAGTTCAAGGACGGTGAGATAGCCGTAGGCCCGAGGCGTGTTATCCCGCTCAGCCTTCTCGCTTCCGAGCACCCCGAGGTCCTCGCCGTGCTCGGAAACCAGCTCGAAGGCGAGCACCCCAGGCACGGAGACGGGATCTTCGTGGTCAACCTCGCCGGGGACAAGAACGACGAGGCCGTGAACTCGATGCAGGCAGCCATCCTCGACGCCTGCCGTTCGAATCCGAGCGCCCTTTCCGATCTCTACGAGAAGGCGGAGGTACGCTGGCTCGTGGACAGGGAAGTGAAGCGCCTCGAGCAGCAGGGGCTCGTCCTAAGAAGCGGATTCACGCCGAGCGACGCTTCCCACGTTCTCGGCTCGATCGCGCTCTGGTCCCGCGAGGGAGCGGAGCTGGGGGCCGGAATCCTTGCCAGGAGCATGGGGAAACCCGGCCGCACCGGGGCCGAACAAGTCTCGAACGCCGTAATCGGGAAGCTCCTCGCTCTTTCGGCCTCGGAAATTCTCGCCTCGTGCATCGAGGAGAGCTCCTCGGTCTCAGTCGAAAAAACCGGCAAACTCTATCGAGCCCTCGCCGAGGCCGCTTTCGAGGACCGGGGAGGAAACCCGGCGAGGCTTTTCGACGTGGATTTCAAGCTCGGCATCGAGCTCGTCGCAATCGGGGCGCCCGCGGCGCTCTATTACCCCGACGTCGGAAAACTGCTCCACGTCGAAACGGTGATCCCGCGCTGGGCCGAGGTCGCGAACGCTGTAGGCGCCGCAGCGGGAAGCGTGGTCCAACGGGCCAAGGTTGTCGTAACGCCCGCGGCCGGCGAGGAAGAAGCCTTCCGCGTGCATCACGCCGAAGGCGTCAGGGATTTCCCCGAACTCGAGGAAGCTGTGCGGTACGGTAAGGAACGGGCCGCGGCCGAGGCCGAGTCGAAGGCCAGAAAGGCCGGGTCGGCGGGATTCGAGGTCCGAGTGGAACGCCGGGACACCAGGGCCAGGGCGACCGAGGGCGAAGTTTTCGTCGAGACCGAGATTCTCGCGACCGCGGTCGGTCGCCCCCGGTTCGGCAGGCTCAGGGAGTAGGCTCCTCCCCCCTCGTCATGAGGAGTTTGCCGGTCCTCATGGTCTCCAGGATCCCGTAGGACTCGAAGATCTTGTTCACCGCGTCGAGCTTTTCGGTCTTTCCGGAAACCTGCAGCGTGACGCTCTTGTCGGAGAGGTCCACGATGTCGCTGTTGAACGCCTGAGCGATCTGGAGGATGTCGGTCCTAACTTCCGGGGCGCAGCGGATCTTCACGAGGGCGAGTTCCCTCTCGATGATGTCCTCGCCTGTTCGGTCCCTCGCGTGGATCACGTCCACGAGCTTGTTGAGCTGCTTTATGATCTGGTCCAGGGTGGCGGAGTCGCCCGTGGCCACGATGTTCATGCTCGAAAAGGCCGGATCGGGGGACTCGGACACGACGAGGCTGTCGATGTTGTAACCCCTCCGGGCGAAGACCAGCGCTATCCTGATGAGGACGCCAGGCTTGTTGCTGACGAAGAGGCTCAGGGTATGCTTCCTGATGGCCGAACTGCTTTCCATGGTCAGGTCCCTCCCGTGGGTTTTTCGAGTTTCTGCTTGGGCGGCTCCAGGATCATTTCGCCGAGGGTTCCGCCAGCGGGGATCATCGGGAACACGTTGGTCTCCTTCTCCACTTCGGCTTCGATGATGCAGGGGCCGTCCTTGTAGGCGAGCGCGATCTGCAGCATCCTCCGCACGTCGGAGCTCCTCTTGATCCTGATTCCCTTGCACCCGTAGCTTTCGGCGAGCTTCACGAAATTGGGGTTGCCGTCGAGATCGACGCCGGACAGGCGGTTCTCGTAGAAGAGGTTCTGCCATTGCCTCACCATTCCGAGGTATTTGTTGTTGATGACGAGGACCTTCAGCGGCAGCCTGTGGAGGGATGCGGTCGCGAGCTCGTTCAGGGTCATCTGGAAGCCCCCGTCGCCGACGATCGCGACCACGGTCTTTTCCGGATTCGCGAGCTGGGCGCCGATTGCGGCGGGAAGCCCGTAGCCCATGGTTCCGGCCCCTCCCGAGGAGAGCCACTGCCTGGGATGGTCGATCTTGTAATACTGGGCCGCCCACATCTGATGCTGGCCCACGTCGGTCGTCACGATGGCCTTTCCCTCCGTGAGCTTCCAGATCTCGTCGATGACGTGCTGCGCCTTGAGCCTTCCTTCCTTGCGGTACTTGAGCGGATACGTCTTCTTCCATCGGGCGACCTGCTTCAACCACGACTCGGTCTGGCCCTTCTTGACGATTGCGCTCACGGCCTCCAGGATCGGCTTCGCGTCGCCGACGATAGAGCAATCCGCCACTACCATCTTCCCGATCTCCGACGGATCGATGTCGATGTGGATCTTCTTCGCTCCGGGACAGAACCGTTCCGGATTTCCGACGATCCTGTCGTCCCAGCGTGATCCGACCGCCATGATGAGGTCGCTGTTGTCGAGCGCCATGTTAGCGTAGGCGGTGCCGTGCATCCCGGCCATGCCCAGGCTCAAGGCATGGGTTTCGGGAAAAGCCCCTTTTCCGAGAAGGGTGTTCGCCACCGGGATGCCCATCTTCTCCGCCAGGAAATGAAGTACCTTCTCCGCTCCCGAAATGATGACGCCTTGTCCCGCGAGGATGACCGGCCTTTCCGCCTTCTCGAGGAGCCGGGCCGCTTCCTCGATGTCCGCGGGAGAGCCCTCCTTCGGGACCTTGTAGCCCGGGAGGTGGAAGTCGTCGGAGAATTCTGGATCTATCATCGCGCTCGAAACGTCCTTCGGCACATCGATGAGTACCGGTCCCGGCCTTCCGGTCCTCGCGAGATAGAACGCCTCCCGGACTATGCGGGGGATGTCCTCCGGATTCTTCACGAGGTATGAATGCTTCACGACCGGAAACGAGATCCCGAGCACGTCGGATTCCTGAAAGGTGTCGAGTCCGAGGTTCTTCGTATTCTGCTGCCCCGTTATCACGACCATGGGGACCGAATCCATGTTCGCGGTGAGAAGACCCGTTATCGTGTTCGTCGCGCCAGGTCCCGAGGTCACGAGGACCACGGCCGGCTTGCCCGTGACCCTGGCGTATCCGTCCGCCATGTGGGCCGCGCCCTGCTCGTGCCTCGTGAGGATCAGTTTGATTGGCGAGTCGACGAGGGCATCGAAGATCGGGATCGCATTCCCGCCGGGAAGACCGAAGATGTATTCCACCTCCTGCTGCTGGATGGCATCGATGATCGCTTCCGCGCCTGTGCGGACTTTCTTCGTCATGGCGTTCCCCCTCTTGAGCCATCAATGAATAACGCTATTTTTCGTAAAAGTCAAGCTGTCATTTACGATCATGCTTAATTTCAACGAATATTTCCTTGAAATTTTGTTTTCTTCGAAAATCATATCGATTTTTAAGCGTTAAATTGGACATTAATGCAGGTTTATCTATCCGGAGTACGATTCAGAAACGATTTTTCTTCGGAATCAGGCGGTGATTGTCCTTATCATCGCTTCATGGTATTCTGCCCACATGTTGAAATATCTGGCGGATTCGAAAACTCTCATCATCGCCCGCTTCGATTCCTACCTCGAAGAAATGAGGACGGATTTCTCTCGAATCAATCGATGGGGTCCCGATGCCCTGTCCCGGCTCCGAGACTACATCGCGGGCGGTAAGATGATCCGAGGCGGACTCATCAGATTCACGCACGACATGTTCTCCGGCGCGGCAGGAAGCGAAGCATTGTCGGCCGGCGTAGCGATGGAGCTTTTTCAGGCGGCCTTCCTCATCCACGACGACATCATGGACAGGGACGAAACGCGGCGCGGCAAACCCTCGATCCACACTCAATACGCGAGGCTCGCAGCGAGCGAGGGAATCGAGAATCCATCCCACCTGGGCGAGGCTCTCGGAATCTGCGCCGGAGACTTGGCGATCTTCATGGCATTCGAAATCCTCGGAAGGCTCGTGCTGCCCGAGCACATAAAAAACAGGCTGCTCTTCCGCTTTTGCAGGGAATTCAGCTACGTCGGCCTCGCTCAGATGGACGACGTGTACCTCGGCGCCGGAGATCGCAGTTCCTCCCGGGAGGCGATTCTCTCGCTCTACACCTTCAAGACCGGCAGGTACACGTTCTCGCTCCCCTTCGCGGCGGGGCTCATCCTCGCGGGACAGGACGAGGCGGCCGAAAGGACCTTCATGGATCTCGGCGAAAAGATGGGCGTGCTCTTTCAGATCAAGGACGACGAGCTCGGGATATGGTCGGACGAGGGCGAACTCGGCAAACCGGTGGGCTCCGATCTGTCCGAAAACAAGAAGACCCTGTTTCGCGAACTCCTCTACGCCCGCGTTTCGGAAAGCGAGCGCGCGAAACTCGACGGGATCTACGGTTCCGAAGAGGTATCTTCGGAGGATCTATCCTGCGTTCGGGACCTGCTCGAGAAGCACGGCATCAGAAAGGAGATGGATTTCTTCGCCGCCGAACTGTCGGAGCAGGCGGAGGCTCTCATACGCGGTCTTCCTGGCGTCCTCGAATCATGGAAATCGAGGCTCCTCGACCTTCTCGTCTTCATCAGGGAACGAAAAAAATAGGCGGTATTCAGATCGACTCCAGGTATTCCACGATTTCGCGCTCGACGAAATTCGGCGTCGAGGACGACGAGACCACCTGAGCGGTCGTCCATCTTTCGAGGGGCGGCGCGACGTTCCTAAGTTCCTCGACGCTGTTCACGAAGTACGTTCTCTCGTCTCGCTCTGCCAGGATCTTGAAAAGCTTCGAGGCGTTCGAGGACATACGGTCCCCGATGACGAAGGTGACGTCAACCGACTTTTGGATGAGGAGGGCGTCCTGTTCCCGGAGCGACGTGATGGAACAGATGGAATCGTGCACCTTCACCTCCACGGCCTTCGCGCCCAGCACGTCCTCGAGGTCCCTGCAGACCGAATCGAAAAGCTCCCGCTCTCCCGTTGTCTGCGAGATGACGAGGATCCTTTCGATGCCAGCGGCGGGAAAATTCTCCAGAAAGGCGTGAATGTCGGCTTCCTTCTCGATCACGGTCGAGCCGGTCGCATAGCTGAGGAGTCCCTGCACTTCGGGATGGTTCAGCTTCCCCGTGATGACGACGTGGTATCCCTGCTGAGCGTGCTTCTCGATTTCCAGCTGTACCTTCTTCACCTTCGGGCAGGTGAGATCGAGGACCTGATGAGACCGCCGGAGGCTCGCCTCGACCTGCTTTTGGAGTCCGTGCGTGCGGATGACGAGGAGTTCGCCGTGCGGGACGTCGTCGGGCCTTTCGACCGTTACGACTCCCTGCGTCCCGAGATGGTCGATATAGGTTTGGTTGTGGATGAGGTAGCCGAGCACGTAGATCGTACTCCCGGTATGTGCACCTAAGGCTTCGAAGATTTTCTTCTCGGCCTGGAACACGCCGGGACAGAAGCCGGAAAACTTCGAACGGAAGACCTTCATGTCAATTCTCGGCTCCGATGGTCAGGAAGTATCTGTGCACGCGAAGATCGCCGGTCAATTCCGGATGAAAGGTGCATGCCAGGAGGTTGCCCTGCCTGACGAGAACGGGCCGGCCCTCGTATTCGGCGAGGATCGCCACCCCGTCCCGCACTCCCGCGATGACGGGCGCCCTAATGAAGATGCCGCGCAACGGTATTTCCCCGATCACGGGACACGGAATGTCGGCTTCGAAGCTCTCTATCTGCCTCCCGTAGGCGTTCCGCTTCACCTCGATGTCCATGAGACCTATCCGGACCTGATCGCTGCCTACGATGCTCTTCGCGAGAAGGATCGCCCCGGCGCAGGTTCCGAAGACGGGCTTGCCTTCCTTGGCGAATTCCGCCATCGGTTCCAGCATTTCGTACCGATCGAGCAGCTTGCCGATCGTCGTGCTTTCGCCTCCCGGAATGATGAGACCGTCGAGTCCTTCCAGATCCTTCGTTTCCCTGACTTCCACGGCGTCCACCCCGGCGGCTCGGACGGCTTCGATATGTTTCGAGAAGTCTCCCTGTATCGCGAGTACTCCGACCGTCTTCATGGTGCGGTCACCAGCCGCGGACCGCGAGCTGCTGCGCCTCCGGCAGTTCACGTGCGCTCGTTCCGAACATGGCTTCGCCCAGATCCGTGGATATTTCCGCGAGTTTTTTCGGGTCCTTGTAATAGGTCACCGCTTCCACGATAGCCTTCGCCCTGCGCGCGGGGTTCTTGGACTTGAAGATCCCGGAGCCAACGAAGACCGCCTCGGCGCCCAAGTGCATCATGAGGGCCGCGTCCGCGGGCGTTGCGATTCCGCCAGCAGAAAAATTCGGCACCGGGAGTTTCCCGGTCTTCGCGACTTCGAGCACCAGCTCGAACGGCGCTCCGAGTTCCTTCGCCTCGGTCATGAGCTCCTCCGTGGGAAGGTTCTGGAGCTTCCTGACCTCGTCCATGACCGTCCTCATGTGGCGGACCGCCTCGACGATGTCCCCCGTCCCGGCCTCGCCCTTGGTCCGGATCATGGCCGCGCCCTCGCCTATCCGCCGAAGCGCCTCGCCGAGATTCCTGCATCCGCATACGAAGGGTACCTTGAAATCGTGCTTGTACACATGGAAACGATCGTCCGCTGGCGTAAGAACCTCGCTTTCATCGATGAAATCGACGTTGAGCGCCTCGAGTATCTGGGCTTCCACGAAATGACCGATTCTGCACTTCGCCATGACCGGTATGCTCACGGCTTCCTGGATTTCCTTGATGAGCTTCGGGTCAGACATCCTTGCGACGCCGCCCTGAGTCCGGATATCGGCCGGGACCCTTTCCAGGGCCATGACCGCGGCCGCGCCAGCCTCTTCCGCGATCTTCGCCTGTTCGGCGTTCACCACGTCCATGATGACCCCGCCCTTGAGCATTTCAGCGAGACCGACCTTGTTTCGCCAAGTTGATTTTTGTTTTTCCGACCATAGGATATCGCTCATTCCCGTTCCTCCAGCATCAAGAAAATAGAACGTAATCCTCATCTTGGTCAAGCATTCGATTCTTTGATTTCCTACCATTCCCATGGTATCCGTAAAGTATTCATTTTATATTTTATTCCCTAATAAAGGTCCTTAAGCCGCGTTTGCGGTTCTCTCCGCATTCTCACGTTCACCTTTTTCCCCCGATCATCAACCATTTCATCATCCATTTCATATTGACAGTTTCGGGAAAAACCGATATAGTGCATCACCGAAACGGGGGCGTGGCGAAGCTGGTTATCGCGCTGGCCTGTCAAGCCGGAGATCGCGGGTTCAAGCCCCGTCGCTCCCGTTTCCCCCTCTCCGCCAGCGAGGGGTTTTTTTTTCGGGCTGTAGCGCAGTGGCTTAGCGCGCTTGGTTCGGGACCAAGAAGTCGGCGGTTCAAATCCGCCCAGCCCGATAATAAATGCTTACAGCTAAAAGCGTTGTAAAGAGGCCGTTCCGCAAGGACGGCCTTTTTATTGTCAGTAGATATAAATTAGATACTTTTTCTTGCATTTTTTCCGTCTCGGGCCTATCATTTTCGATATGAGCGGGACGCTGATCGTCAACGGAATCGAATATCACTGGTGGCCGAAGCCGACCATGAATCATCCGAAGCGGATCTGGTATGTCTGGTGGATCGAGAACGGACGGAAGATCTCGAGATCGACGAAGAAGCGCCTGAAGCACGAAGCCCAGGACGTCGTCAAATCGTGGTCTTCCGCTCCAGGTCGGAAAACCACGTTCGCGGAATGCACGAAGGGCTTTTTCGATCCTGATGGACCGTTCTTATCATGGAAGCCGAAATCGAGTGTTAATACGGTCTACCAGCATAAGTACAATCTCGAGAGGATCCTGGTGAACTGGTACGGAAAGGCGAACCCTCGAAACATAACCGCTCCGGATCTCGAGAAACGTCTCAGGGACTACCGGAAAAGCAACGGAGATCCCCTCTCCTCCTCATCCAAGAACAGCGTCATCAATACCGCTCGGATCGTGCTGTCCGATCTCAAACGAGCCCATATCATCGACGAACTGCCTGAATTCCATCGTCCTGAGGATGATTCGGAAAGAAAGGATCCTCTCCTTGCAGCTGATATTGAAAAGCTATGGCCGAAGGACCGTGACAAGATCATTCAGGTCTGGGGCGGGGATCCGTACGCTCCCATGTTTGCGCTCATGGCGCTTCTCGGGCTGCATTCGGGGATGCGTCCGTCTGAGATCCGCGCCTTCCACGGGGACCAGATTTTCCCAGATTACGGCTGCATCCTCATATCGAGGATGGTCACGACGAGCGAAGAGCTTTCGCCGGTGCTGAAAAAGCGTTCCTCAGACAATCCCGGAGCTCGCTGGGCGGTCGTACCGGAATCGACGATGAAAGCCCTCGTCGCATGGGCCGGCGATGAGAAAGGCCCGTTATTTCTTTACCGTGACAAATTCGTGAAGCGGGATTATTTCCAGCGCCGCTTCGCCCTCGCGGTCCAAACCGCGGAGATCGACACGACGAAACGATGGATCACGACCTATTCCCTGAGGTACACCTATCGATCGAGAGTCGAAGGCTGGATGCCGGATACGACGATTCGCGATACCATGGGACACCGGTCGGAGGAAATGAGCAGGCTTTATCTCCATGCGATCCCGGAGCAGGTCAAGGCGCTCCAGGTCCAGCGGCCGAACGTGGAAAACATCTGGAAGGCATCATAGAATTACCAGCTTGTGTTATAAGATTGAATAAACGATTTATATTCTCCAGAGAGTTTCTTGATAAAATCGTTATACGCAGGAACCTCAGATTCAATTAAGGGAATGCGCTTATAAAATTCATCGAATTTATGAGGATCATAAAAGGCTAATTTTGCCCGTTTATCTTTGACTTCTATGGTGAAGTTGAATTCCAAGTCTATATATTTTCTAAAATCACCTTCCATCCCAAAACCGGGCTTCTTGTATTCCATGGTCGCAATACCCTTTCCGATGATTACGCCATAATCCTCATGGCTATATTCGACGACCGATTTTGCAGATCTGAATGTCTGAGCTATCCAGATATTCGATAACACAAAAAGTTCTTTTTTATTATGATTCAAATCCACAATTTCATTAATTTTTTCGATAGTTGCATATTTCGATGTCATACAGGAAAGAATTAAAAAAGAAAAAATAAAGAGGATAAATATTTTTTTCATATTTTCACTCCTAAAATTATTTCTCAAATTATTATCCCAGATTATGCTTAATGCAAGAAATAAAAATGAAAAGGCTAAACATTTATTGAAATCTTACGAAATTATGATACTGAGGAAAAGTTAAGATCCTTCTGCCACGAATCCATCCATAAGATGAGTATCTTGCTTTACAGTTGTCTTCACCATTTGCTTAATAATTAATTGAAGCGCAGAAACATTTTTTTCGTCAAGAAGATTCAGATCTTCTAAGATTTCCGCTTTATTCCCAGATGGGTTAGGAAAGTATTTTATTTCATTTGTTTCTCCGGTGACTAAATACTCAACGGTTGTCCCTAATGCTTTGGCAATAGTTACCGCAATATCTGCTCGCGGTAATACTCTTCTTCGTCGCCACGTATTGTAAGTCGATCTTGAGATTTTTGATCCAAATAAATTCGTGAGAAAATCCTCAATTGTTGTATTTTGCGACTTGACCGCTAATCTCACTCTATCGAAAAAGTCCATATTATAATTATCGAATATAAAAGTATCAAAAGGAATACTTTTTTTCTTGACAAAAGTATCCGTATGAGCATATTATTCTTTAGGGTATTCATATGAACACTTTGGCAAAGAATATAAAAATTCCTTGGGATAGAGACGAAGAAGAAAGATTTAAGTCCTATCTTAAACGTGAAGGAAAAAAGGCTGGTCCATTTGTTCGCGTCCTCCTTCTTCGTGAAATGGAAAGGTCGGATCTGCTGGAAAGCGGAAAGACTCAAATCGATCTGGATGCAATCCGTTCACTTTCCGGAAAAGCTGAAAAAGAGGTGTTGTCATGATTCCTCGCTATTACACGACGGCCGAGGTGGCGGATATCTGTCGGGTGAAACCGAACACAGTGCGGATATGGCGGATGAAAGGAAAACTCAAGGTCGCGGGCCACACGGTCGGAGGGCTTCCGCTTCATCTCCTTGAGGATTTTATTCATACCGTTCCCGATTCGGATGCATCGGAAAAAGGAGAAGACCATGCTTAAGGAAATACGATCGAGCTTTACTCCGATCCTGAGACGACCAAGTCTTTTCGATGGTCCCCAGGGAGCGGTTATCTTCGGTCTGCTCGTCGCGCTGGTATCTTCTTGGATTTTTATCCTGTTGGCGCTTTATGCCCGCTGACATCGCAATCATCGCCGAAAACGAGCTCCTTAAGCAAAAGGTCAAAGATCTGGAGCTCCGGATTTCGCTCATGAAAACGGAATCGATCCAGCGGGAGTTTTTCATGCTTTCGAAGGAAAGGGAACTTACAAAGCATATTCGGGACTGTCTTACGAATATCGAGTTTGTCCTGGAGAGTTTGAAAGCAAAGGAGTAGGAAATGAACAATCAGCAGATTCACGATACCTTGACGCTGCTCGTCGAACCTCCGAAGCCGTTCGCAATTATTCTCTCCGGAAAGAAGTCAAAAAAGGTGAACGGACTCTATGAGCCGGATACCGCGGAAATTGTAATCCATAACAAGAATTTCAATACCGACAATCTCCTCCTCTATACGGCCATTCACGAATACGCACATCACCTCATGTTTTCCCGCGGCCAGGTGAAATCCTGCAGGGCTCATACGACTCAATTCTGGGCGATCTATCACTCGCTCATCAAGATCGCCAATGAAAAAGGATATATCGCCGATCCGTTTGCCCTTGATCCCGATCTCGTCGCGAAGGACAAAGAGATCAAGGAGATCAGGCGGAAGCAAATCGAGCTCCAGAAAGAGCTCGGTCGAAAGCTCCTCGAAATGAAAGGTCTCTGCAGCGAAAAAGAAGCCCGATTCGACGACTATCTCCAGCGAGTAGCCCGGATCCCGAAGAAGAGCGCTGCGGCCTCGCTAGCCCTCCAGCTCGAGCTCCCCGAGATCGACAACATGGTTCCCGAGGATGCAGAGCTTCTCTCTTCGCTCAAGGGAGATGATAGGTCCGAGGCGATCAGTAGGATTCGCGACGGAGAATCTACGGAGCAAATCGTCGCAGCCGTCCGTCAGCATAAATCTATCGATCCCGCGGAAGATAACGAGGTACATGAGAAGGACGGCCCTGCGGAGCTCAAGAAAGAGCGGGGGCGAATAGTCAAGACAATCGACCGACTCCAGCTCCGCCTCGATGAGATCGACAAGACGCTCGAGCAGGATCCCCGAGATATGTTCACAGGCCAGGAAGCAGCTGAGGCTTCCGACGGCTCCTGATTGGTGAATAGGCGGTCTCACCTGCCGCCTCGGTTTCGTTTTCGCCGAATGTCCGCCGGGAGACTCGTCCCGGAATTCGTCCAGCCGTCCGTCCGATGGGTTATTCCTTCCCGGAGGACGGGCGGCTTCTTTGGAAGCGTGGCCGAGAGGTTGAAGGCAGCGGTCTTGAAAACCGTAGGGGGTAGCAGCCCCGGGGGTTCGAATCCCTCCGCTTCCGGACGTTAGGTTCCCCCTAACGAAAAAGTTCCGACGTCGTGAGACGTCAGCGTCTCGTCCCCGAGGATCGAGGGTTTCTTCACCTCCTTTCCTCGGTTCTCGTGGGATTTCCTCGGTGGGGTTGAGCAGCGGCAGCTCGTCGGTCTCATAAGCCGATTGTCGATGGTTCGAGTCCATTCCCCGCCCAAGCCCATAGAAACGGCGCTATGCCCTGACCGTGTTACGGCCGGCGGGGAACGAGAGCGGAAATGTTGGTCCGGTGAAATACCCGATAAACGTACCGAATAGATCCGCGGGTAGGCCTCCTCCGGGAGGTACGACGGAGGTCACATGACGAAGAAAAAAGCGATCGAAGCGATCCGCGCGGAATGGCATCAGGAACCTCTCGAGGGATTCAATCATGTATTCGGCGAGGGCTTCTATTCGGACGTCGAATACGGTGTTTTCTGGGACGACCTGGAGATCATCGTCGTATTCCGCGGAACGGATTCCTTCCTGAACGTGCTCCTCGATGTCGCTCTACCGTTCACCATGGAGGTCGATGGGGGCCGGATAAGTCGCGGCATCATGTTCGCGCTCTGGTCGATTCGCAACGATGTGAGAAAGATCATCCACGAGGCCAGGCTGGAAGGAAAGCAGCTTTCGTTCGTGGGTCATTCCCTGGGCGGAGCCATCGCCGGATACTTCGCCTTCGATTATATCAAGTGGCTTCGTGGTCAGCTTCCGTCCGGGATCAACATCTTTTCGTTCAATTGTCCCAGGTGGTGCGACAAGGATTTTTCCCAGTCGTTCAATAAATCAGCCTTCTGCGGCAGTATTCATGTCAGAGGGGAGTGCATCGCTCTCACGGCAGTGCGTTATTGGCATCGCCGTGATCCCGTGAGTCACCTTCCCTTCCTCGGATGGGGCTTCGCTCACATGGGCAATTCAATCGCAATCGGAAAATCTGGGATCCCTCTTCCCCGTTATCACGACTTGGCCGCGCTGGAGGAATCCGATGCCTGAACAGTATGAACTCCTCCTCGATCAAGGTCCTCAAGAAACTCGTTTTTCGAGTCAGGTAGAGATTCAGAACGATCGAGAGAATCTCGTCGATTTTCCCCATTACGAAGAGGACGAACACATCAAGAACTGGGTTTACCGAAGAGGAGAGTCTATCCATGCTTAGCGTGTTCATTCTTGCACTCGCTCCGACGCCGGCGATCCAGATTGTTGATTTCATCGGTTATTCGCGGCCTGTAATTTCGGAATACATACCCCGGCAATATCGAAGAATCGTCAGGGCAGCTTCCCTGGCTTCGGATATTCCGGTCCGCAATTTGGCGAAATTCATCTGCTCGGAAAGTTCCTGGCGAGACTGGATGATTGCAGGTCCGAATGCAGACGGTTCGTACGACTATGGGATTGCAGGATGGAACAACCGGTATTTGCTCTATCACTGGGAGAAGCTCGGGAAGTTCAATCCGTTCTCTCCGGAAGAGTCGATAATCGCCGCGGCCAGGTGGCTCAGAATCCTGAAAGACGAATTCGGGACACTCGAACTCGCGGTGACTGCGTATAAAGCCGGTCCTGGACGCACGGCGCGAGGAACGGCGCCGGCATGGGTCAGAGAGATTGCCCGCGAAGTTGCAAGGTAAAAAATGAAATACAAGATCCTGCCTATCAAGTCCATCATCGTCCGCGACAACGTTCGCCTCGAAGATGATGAGGGAATCGGCGATCTCATGCAATCGATCGATCGACACGGCCTCAAGCAGCCGCTCGTCGTCAAGCAAGTCGGATATATGTACGAGCTCATTTGCGGAAACAGGCGACTCAAGGCGCTGAAGCTCCTGAACGAGCCGTTCGCGCCGTGCATGATTGAAGAGGAGGATGTTTCGGAAACGGATAAGATCGTCTTGCAGATCGTCGAAAACTGCCAGCGTCAGGCCATGTCGGCGTTCGAATATTGCGAGGCCTTCAATCGACTCAAAGCAAAAGATCAATCGCTTACGAGAGCGAAATTCGGCGCACTCATCGGCCGGGGCGTGGGATGGGTAAATAACCAGTTCGAAGCCATCCGGGTTGCCGGATATCTCATAGAGAAAGGTGAAGATCCCGCGTCAGTCAGGCGGCTTTCCGCCGGCCAGATCATCGGCAGGGCTCAGGCGGCTGGTGTCTCATCCAAGGGTGAAAAAAAACAAGAGGACATCGAAATCGAGCGGTCCGGAGTCGTCGCGATTCGCGTGCGCTGCAGGACTGCGGAGATCCTCAATCAAGTTCTCTCGGCTGTTAAGAAGGTCAAGAAGGATCTGAAGAAAAAGGAGTAGATGTATGGCGGAACAAGTAGTTGAAATTCCCCTCGACCAGATCGTCCCGCATCCGGCGAACCGCAAGGTTGGCGGCTTCGACCAGGCGAAACTCGAGAGCCTGGCCGAGAGCGTTCGCGCGATCGGTGTGCAGCAGCCGATCGTCGTCAGGAAGAAGGTGGCAGCACCGGACGTTTACGAACTCATCGCGGGGGAACGTAGGTGGAGGGCCTCGAAGCTGGCGTGGAAGGAAACCATCCCTGCGGTCGTCCGGGATCTGGATGATGAGACGGCGCTCAAGATCAGGATCGTCGAGAACCTGCAGCGCGAGGACGTGCATCCCCTGGACGAAGCGGATGGATATGCGGCTCTCCTCGAGGGCGGGAAGTACGACGTCGCAGCGATCGCCGGCGAGCTCGGGAAATCCCCTTCCTACATCTACCAGCGCCTGAAGCTCCGCGATCTCGTGCCGGCCGCCCGGGAGAAGCTCGTTTCCGGCGAGATCACCGCAGGGCACGCGATCCTCATCGCCCGTCTCGGATCGGAGCAGCAAGAGCAGGTCCTCAAGGAGGCTTTTCGTTCCTGGGCTGGCAATGGGGAGACAATTTCCGTCCGTCAGCTCGACTCGTTTATCCAACGCGAGATTTTTCTTGCCCTCTCACGGGCGACATGGAAGATGAACGACGAGACCCTCGTTCCAGCTGCAGGAAGCTGCTCCTCGTGCGCGAAACGGACTGGAGCAAACATCGAGCTTTTTGCAGACGTCTGCAAACACGATCATTGCATCGATCGGGCATGTTTCAACGGGAAGGCGGAGGCGATGGTCGAGCGCCGGCGCGTGGAACTCGAGAAGAAGAACGAGACGTACCTCGAAGTATACGACGCATATGGCAGGAACGATAGGAAAGGGGTTCTCCAACCCTACGAATGGACAGAGTGCAAGAAGACAGATGACGGAGCTCAACGTGTACTCGTCGTCGGAGGCGAAAAGCCCGGACGCCTCACCTATGGTACGAAAAGGAAATACTGCTACGATCGCGAGCAAACTCCCGAGGAAATCGAGAAAGAGAAGGAAAAGAAGAGACGTGAGAAGAACCTCGTTAAAGCCGCGGAGATGGTGCGAGCAACGATCTATGAAAAGGTCCGAAAATATTTCCTCGAGAATCAATCGCCCGAGGCCTTAGTCAATTCCTATTGCGTTATTGAGCATGCGCGCCTCGTTGAACTCATGCGGCTCGAAATCGACGGCATTTATCATCGGCTCGACTGGAACACGCAAAAGAAGGTCGCAAAGCATCTCGGATGGGAAATTCCCCAGGGGTATTCGGGAGCACTTGATCCCGTCGCCGAAAGCAAGATCGCATCGATGAATCGGAACGAGCTCCAGCTCTTCGTCCTCGACATGACGTTTGTCCCTCATCTCAAGATAGAAAGCTCGTGGGGCGGAGGAATCGAGATACCGGACGTATTCCGGAAGGCGGCTGCGATCGTCGGCGCTGACCTCGACGCGGCGATTGCAATGGCATCGAAGGCCTTCGACGTTCCGGCCGAGGAACTCGCCATGACGAGAGAAGAAAGGCAAGCGAGGGATCGGGCGCGGTGGGAGCAGGAAGACGAAGAGAACGAAGAAGACGAGGACGACGAGTCCGAAGAGGATGGCGTCCAGCGTTGCCGCGTCTGCGGCTGCACGGACGACGACTGCCACCAGTGCATCGAGAAGACCGGAGAGCCGTGCTACTGGGTAGAGGAGGATCTCTGCAGCGCATGTGCCGCGGAGGTGAGAGAGGGGATTCCCGAAGATGAGGAGGAAAGCGATGAAAGCGACGACTGAAAAGAGCAAGACGAGCAAGACCGAGAAAACGAAATACTTCGAGGGCAAGTACAGTCAGTATGTCGAGATCTCCGGAGGTTCCGCGATGATGGATTTGAAATTCGTCGCAAAGGCGAGATCTCTCGAAGAAGCCCGATTCTACATGACGGGGATCGAGGTCGAGGAAGAGTTCATCGTTGCCACCGACGGAAGAAGGCTGCATATCGCGAAGAATGTTCTCCAGATCGCTCCCGGGAGTTACGACCTCATCAAGAACACGCCGAAGACGATCGGGATCGCTCGAGTCCGGGAGCCTGAGGGAAGGTTTCCGAATTGGAGACGAGTCCTTCCGGAAGGAGAGCCGATCTTCACGGGAGTATTGAATCCCTTCGAAAGTCCCGCATCCAAGAAATTCACCGGAAGAGAATATTTCTCATTTCTCCGAAAACTCCCGAAGAACGCGTTCGCGAACATATCTTATCTCGGTGATCTTTTTGCCGTTTCCTCCGAGACGGTATGGACGTGCAAAGTTTTTTTACATGGCGATGGTCATTGTTTCGACTTCACGAGCGGCGATCTACGGGCCGTCGTGATGGGCATGGTGGTAGACGAGTAGGGAGGGATTCAGATGAACGTAAAAGAAATCATCCAGGACTATCTCAGGAAGAATGGCTATGACGGCCTCTGTTGTCCGGAAGATCCGTGCGGCTGCAGCATTGACGACCTCATGCCCTGCGAAGAGAGTTGCATTCTTATCGTTTGTAAACCTGCGTATAAACATCCCTGCAAGGGCGAGGCCTGTACCAATAAATGCGATGGCTACGATCCGGATGATCCAGAACAGGAATGCTTCAGCCTTAAAAAACCGGAAAGCGATCCTAAGAAACCTGAGGATAAAGATCATGGAAATACGAATAACCATTCCTGACAATTCCGGTCTCGCCGAAGCCTGCATCGATCACGCAAAGGCCGAATGTCTCAATCGCGGCAACGATCGCGGAATCTCCATCCTCTGCAGGAAAGCCCTCAGGGCCTATCTTTCCAAGTACGGCGGGTACACCACCGCATTCCTTGATTGCGTCGATTCTCGGGCCTTTCCGGGTAGCCGGAAGGCCAAAGAAAAAGAGGTCTGAGAGCGGTAAATGGGAGGGGCGCGATTCACGGTGAAAGGCAAGGTAATTTTTTCCGACACGTTCTACTGGCCTGGCGAAGGCCTTGCGCTTCGGCTTGTCGTCTCCTCTCTTCGGTCGTCCATCATTTTCGTCTGCAAATCGGATGAGGACGAAAAACATTCGGCGAACATCATCGTCGGAAAATATGTGACGATTTCGGGGGATATCGTCACGCAGGGATCCGTCCCGTATCGTTTCGGGAGAGAGGCTTCCCGCATGACGCTTTTTGCCGATTCCATCGAGATCGATGAAGCCGGAGTCGTATCGTGAAAAAAATTTTCATCCAAGACGATCAAGAGATTCCGAAGAAAATTGCAATTCCCGGCGAGCTCATCGCCTGGCTTGAGGGAGCTCTCGGATCCCATGATTATGGCCGTTTCGGAATTGTCTTCACTATCCATCAACGGAAGATCCGCTGGAGCAAGATCAACGAGGAATCCGGCGAGATCCTGGAGGCGCATCGTGAAGAATAATCTACCCTGGTTCACGCATGAGTCCGATGCAAGGAACAACCGGAAACTGAAGGCGATCAGGACGAAATTCGGATTCGAAGGCGTCGGCAGGTTTTGGACGCTCAATGAGATCATCGCGCAGTCCGACAACTGCAGGCTCGACCTCAAGCGCAAGCTCGACAGGAACGATCTTTCGGACGAGCTCAGGATGAATCCGGATGAGCTTGATACTTTCCTCGAGTTCCTCGCCGATCCGGACGAATGCGGGATCATTATCTACACGGATGGAGTCGTTTGGAACGAGCATACGCAGGAGGATCTCGAGAAGACGATGACGAATCGCGAGAAGTCGCGGGCCGCTTACAACCGAAAAACCGGTAAAAACGACGATTCTACCGGTAGTCTACCGGAGACAAACGGTAAAAACGACGATTCTACCGGTAGAAAACATACACAGCACAGCACAGCACAGGACACTACAGCACAGCAGCAGCAAGAGGCCGCCGCCGAATCCGATGAATCCCGGGACGAGAAGACTGTCGAAAAGCTGCTCGCCGAGCGTTGCTTTTTTTTCGAGCCCGAGGAATGTGTCCGCTTGGCGAAGTCTCTCGGCAAGGAACTCATCACCGGTGACTTTTTCGACTTCCTGGTCCAGGAGGCCAGGAGCAGGAAGCCCGAGAATCTCGCCGGCTTCATGCGGCGGGCCATGTACTACCAAGACATCAGGCAGAAATACCGCGCGAAGAAGGCTCGAGAGTCGAACCGCAGGCCGGATCCGCCTCGCAAGTGTCCGAAATGCGGAGGACCGGTCATCTCCGCGGATGATCGCGCTATGTGCAAACCGTGCCGGATCCTCTGGCTCTACGACGCGGACGCGAGAACCTGGAAAGAGGCGGAAAACGCGATAAAAGCTCATGCCGGTTGACCTCTTTCAGCCTGGAATATTTATGCAATTTCGTCCCGGTTCTACCGGTAAAAAAGCCGATTTTTGACGAAAAAACATAGGTTATGTGTTAAACGTGATGACTTTACGTCGTAAAGAATTAGGGGATTTTCATGGCCGAATTCGATGGAATGAAATTTCAGGAGGGTTTCCAGGACCAATATGTGACGGATTCTCGCCTGTTTTGCGCATTCGTCGCCGGCCAAGATTTGCCCCTTTCGGCCGAATCCCTGAAGGACTGGATCGAGGATCTCAGGTTCCAGGGATATGCCGCGGCGACCATCCGCCGAAGGTATTACGCTATCAGGAAGCGGCTCAGGATCATGTATCAAACCATGCCGTTTCCGGACGAGGATGCGAGGTCGGTCGCTCTATACGAGCTCGAGCGGAAATGTCGGGAAATCAAAGTTCCAAGGCGGGCGACGTTCGCAGTTAAGCCGACGAAGTTCTTTAGCATCGAGGAACTCCGGAAGCTAATCCGAGAGTCCGATCAGAAAACGGCGATGATCATCGAGATGCTTTACACGACGGGAATCAGAATTGCGGAGCTTGTCACGATCCGCAAGCGAAACATGAGGCAGGAATCGAGGTCGGTCTACTCGATCAGAGTCACGGGCAAAGGCGGAAAGGAGCGCATTGTATTTATTAACACAGGCCTCAGGAGGCGAATCCAGGACGCATTCCATGGGCGGGATTGGCTCATCGAGACGCGGACGGGAACGCCGTATGACCCGCGAAACGTATGGAGAATGCTCAGGCAGGCCGGCCAGGATGTGCTCGGCCGGGTGTTGACGCCGCATTGCCTGAGACATTCGTTCGTTGCGCACAAGATCAGACAGACGGGGAAGATTACCGGAGTTAGTTTATATCTCGGGCATTCGGATATTTCGACGACGCTCGGCGAGTACAATAACGAACTGCTGCATCCTGAGGAATTGTCGAGCGGACTCTGGGGAGGTCGAGGAGAAAAAAATGGCAATGGCAGACGAAGAAAAAAAACCGATGGTCACGGAAGCAGCGGAACTCATGGTCCAGGCAATGCGGGATCTCTCGGAAAAGAAGATCACTCCGCAAGAGGCCCAGTCAATAGCTCAGCTGGGGATCGGCGTGGTTCAGGCAGCGAATGCAGAGATCCAGTTTATCAGAACGACTAAGGCGCTTCCTGCTCATGGGGCCTTCGGTACTGATGTGAGATTCCTCGAACCTCCTGAGGACGGGAAGAGGAGGTGGTGATCGTGGGAGGACGTAAGCCCCGATCCGAGGTCATTGTCTACAAAGGCCAGAGATACACCTGGAGTTCCAAGGGATACTGGCGTTGCACATCGATGCGGGATCGTCATAATCTCGCTCGAAAGATCTGGGAAGAGAATTATGGATCTATTCCTCCAGGGCACAAGGTAATTTATCGGGACTGTGACAGGTTCAACCTCCGGCCTGAAAATCTAATATGCCTGAGCAATCGTGATTGCCAGATACGGAGGCTGCAGGATCCCGCGTATCGATCGATCGCTATGTGCTATGCTTTTTATGGCCAGCTCAATTGGGCGATTCGTCATGCTCTCAATCCGCAGATAGGACACGAACGCGCGATGAGAGCCTGGGAAACTAGAAGAGAAAGAGGGGTATAATCGATGCCGATTAGAGCAAAGGCTTATTGCAAGTTCCCGGGATGCCCGAAGATCGCGGTGCATGGGCCTTATTGTGAGAACCATACAAAACTCAGCCAGGTTGGTAGAGCTCCCGATCTCAGGCCTTCATCTGCGCGCCGGGGATACGGACCGGCATGGAAACGAATCCGCGCCCGGGTCCTCGCTTCGGCCGGGATCCCGCGCGAACTCTGGTCTGAGTATGATGTGGACCATGAGCCCGCTTATGATCCAGATGTGGAGCCGGATCATCTTGCGTATAAGCTGACGCCGCGGCTCCATGGTGAGCATTCGAAGAAAACTAACCGCGAGGACGGCGGTGGATGGCCTCGCAGGGGGATGGGGGGTTGAATCTCTATGGCTTTTCGACAGAGACCGGTGTGTGGTATTTTCTGTGTACGTGTGCAGTGTGGAGCTATTGACTCTCTCTTTCCTTGGAATGAATTTCATCAGTATTTTTATGCAGGAAGTGAGTCGTGAGCTGGAAAAAACCGCCTGAACTAAAGGCCCTGCATGGTACTGATCAGCCTTGCAGAGATCAGAAAGCAACAACCTCAACAGGTGACAACCTCCCCTCTTCCATCCCGGTACCATCATTCCTTAATCCCCCCGGTAAACGGAAATGGCGAGAGCTCGTAAAGCTCCTCCGCGAGAGGAAACTTCTTGACCGCGTTGACCTGGGAGCTCTCGAGCTCTGTTGCATAGCATATGACGAGGTGATCTCCTGCCAGACCGCGATTCAGCAGGCCGGCGGCATAGAATCCTACACCGCTAAAAAAACGAGCCAACAAACTCCGTTGCTCACTGCGAAGAAATCAGCGATGGAGACCTATAAAAAGTACATGACGGAGTTTGGCCTTTCTCCTGCTTCTCGAGCAAAACTGGGTATTGAGGATGAGCCGGAGGAATCCGAGTTTGAAAGGTATTTGAGAGAGAAACGGAAAAACGCTTGACAGATTTCTGAAATGGGGCTTATGATCCCAGTTAACATTTTTTAGTCGAGATTGATTGCAATCCGACCGGACCACCGGAGGAGCGCGATCGATCGGACAGGTTCTCGCAAGAAGTCTATCTTGCGGGCATTGTGTCCGATTGGTTGTGCTCCTCTTTTTTTTGCCCTCGCGGGCAAGGGAGCCATGGACTACAAAGCGACCGAATACATCAATGACGTTCTCCTCGGAAAGATAACCGTATGCCGACTCGTGCGGCTGGCGGTCGATCGCCATGTCCGAGACCTTGCCCGCGTAGGTGATCCGGATTTCCCTTTTTATTTCGACGAGGAAGCAGCGAAATTCGCCATTGATTTTTTCGGCTTCCTCAAGCATTCGAAGGGAGAATGGGCAGGAAAGCCTATTATCCTCGAGCCATGGCAACAATTCAGTATTTGGTGCGTTTATGGCTGGCTTCGAAAAGAGGACCATCTCAGGCGATTCAGAACGATATATGAGGAGATCGCGAGAAAGAACGGAAAGAGTACGAAGCTTTCAGGAATCGGCCTTTTCGGACTCATTGCCGACGGAGAGCCCGGGGCGGAAATCTACACGGCCGCGAACGATAAGGACCAGGCGAAGATCATCTGGTCCGAAGCAAAACGAATGGTCGAACAGTCTTCCGACATTAAGAAAATCGTCGATGTTTTCGCTTCATCGCTCGCCGTCGATAAAACGCACAGCAAATTCATGCCACTTTCTTCCGAGACCAGGAACAAGGACGGTCTCAATGTGCATGTGGGAGAGATCGACGAATACCATGAGCACCAAACGGACGAGCTCTACAATGTGCTCAAAAGCGGTATGGCTTCTCGACGTCAGCCGATTCTCTGGATAATCACAACTGCCGGGTTCAATTCGTCATCTCCCTGCAAGCGAGAGCATGACTATGCAGTTATGGTCCTCGAGGGAATCGTTCCGAACGACGCATATTTTGCGATCATCTATACGCTTGATGAAGAGGACAATCCCTTCGACGAAAAGAATTGGATCAAGTCGAATCCGAATCTCGGCGTATCGGTCAAACTTGACCTTCTTCGGGAACAGGCGAATACCGCGACGACGCAACCATCAAAAATAAACGAGTTCAAGACGAAACGGCTCAACATCTGGACGTCGGCTTATACGCGATGGATTCTCCCTACGAAGTGGAACAAGTGTAAAAGCCGTTTTGACAAAAAGGCTCTCGTCGGCAGGTCCTGCGTACTCGCGATCGACCTATCCTCAACGATCGATATTTCCGGATTCTGCGAGGTATTCCCGCCGGTGGAACCGAATGAGAAACCGAAGTTAGTCTGGAAATTCTTCATACCCAGGGAAGGCCTCGAGGACAGGATCAAGGCGGAGGGCGTGCCATATGATAACTGGATCAAGGATGGGTTCGTAATAGCGACGCAGGGCGACGTCATTGATTACAACAGGATCGAGCAGGAAATCAAGAACGACGCCGAGATCTTCGACATTAACGAAGTTCCTCATGACCCGTACAATGCGACTCAGCTCGTCAACAATCTCACGGATGCTGGATTCAACTGTATAAAATTTCCCCAGAACATTACCTCGATTTCTCCGGCTGCGAAGATGTTCGAAAAGATGGTCCTTGCGGCAGAAATCGAAGTCGAAGACAACCCGGTCATGGACTATATGATGGGCTGCGCTGAGGTGTATTCCGACGCGAACGGTAATATCAAGGTCATCAAACCCGACAGGCGAAAAAGTGCAAAAAGGATCGACGGTGTGATCATGGCTATCATGGCCCTCTATCGATCCATCATCGGACAAGGTGAACAGGGATCTCCCTACGAATCCCGGGGGGTGGTAGTTGTTTAACCTCCAGAAAATTAAGACAGGCATCCGGTCAGCTGTCTCCTCCGTTTCGCAGGCCTTACGGAGGCGGACGACGTACATTCAATTCCCGGGAGGCGGGTCCATGGCCGGCGAATGGGTGAATGAGGATCGGGCTTTAACGATCTCGGCTGTATTCGCGTGCGTTCGGAACATCTCGGAGGATGTCGCATCGCTGCCGCTTAATCTTATGTATAGAGATGCGGACCGAACAGCCCCTGCCGAATGGCGGCGTGAATACGAGCTTCTCCGTGCAGCGCCAAATTCTTACCAGACTTCCATGGATTTCCGTGAGACGTTCATTGCCTCCATGCTGCTCACGGGGAACGCGATCGCGGAAAAAGAGAAGACCATCGACAAGTCGTCAATCTATGCGCTTCACTTCGTGGAACCTGAACGGTTTCAAGGAGCTCACGTCGACGATGGACGGATCATTTACGTGATCGACGGTAAGGAGTTAACGAGAAGCGATATACTTTTCAGCCACGCATTTTCAACCGACGGAATAACCGGTCGAAGTGTACTGAGGCTTGCCAGGGATACCTTCGGCCTCACGAAAGCAACCGAAAGATTCGGCTCCTCCTATTTTGCGAACGGAGCGACTCCGGGCGGCGTAATCGAATGGGATAGAAAATTCATGAACGAGGATGCCGTGAAGCGATTCATGCTGTCATGGACACTCGCTCACGGCGGAGCAGCAAAACATGGGAAGACAGCCGTACTCGAAGACGGAATGAAATATAAAAACATCGGGATTCCTCCCGAAGACTCTCAATTCCTCGAAACGAGGAAATTTCAAATTACGGATATCGCGCGGTTTTTTAGGATGCCGCCGCATAAAATCGGAGACCTCGAGAAGGCTACGTTTTCGAATATCGAGCACCAGGGGATCGAATATGTCACGTCGACGCTCGGTCCTTGGATCGTGCGAATTGAGCAGAGTCTCAACCTCTCGCTCCTCAGCCAGTTTGATCGGAAGCAGTATTTTTTCAAGCACAATGTCGATGCGCTCCTTCGTGGTGATATCGCGAGCAGATACGACGCATATTCAACCGGCCGGATGTGGGGCTGGCTCTCGGTGAATGACATCCGCAGGAAGGAAGACATGGATCCGGTCGAAGGAGGGGACGAATACCTCAGGCCCGTCAACATGGAAGTCGCGTCGACGAAAAATAGTCGGTCAAGGAAGCAGGCCGATCCGAAACAGCTCGATCTCATTCGGGAGGAAATGAAATGAAAAGCAAATGGTTCGCGATGTCGGTGAAAAACAAAGCCGCGGAGATCTCGATTTTCGATGAAATCGGAGGTTGGGGAATCAGTGTTCAGCAGTTCAAGGAAGCATTCGACCTCGTGAAAGACCAGGCGGAGATCAAGCTCTTCATCAATTCCCCGGGTGGATCGATCATTGACGGCATGGCCTTATACAACCTGCTCTCCAGCGTCCGGAACAAGCTCACCGTGGAAATCATTGGGCTCGCTGCCTCCATGGCTTCAATTGTCGCCCTCGCCGGCAAGGATCGCCCCGTCATGGCAGAAGGAACCTACTTGATGATTCACAATCCCTGGACCGTCGCGATCGGTGACGCGGAGGAAATGAAAAAGAACGCGGAGATCCTCGATAAGATGAAAGGAGAGCTCGTCAACATCTATGCGGCGAAATCCGCCCTCACTCCCGAGGAGATCTCCTCGATGATGGACGAAGAGACCTGGCTCACCGCCCAGGAAGCCGTCGATATGGGGCTGGCCTCCGAAGTCAAGGACTACGGTCAGCTCGCGGCGATGGTTTCCTCGAATCGTTTCGACCTCAAGAAAATCGGTTTCAACAAGCTCCCTGAGGAGCTGAAAAATTATCAGGCTGAGAAGCCTGCAATTCAGGAGGGGAACATGGATCCCAAAAACGAACCCGCCCAGGCTGCGGCTCAGCCTGCTCAGGCGGCGCAGGCCCAGGCGCCGGCGGTTCAGCAGCCGGTCGCACAGATCGAGATCACGGACAAGCTCATCGAAGTGCTCGCGGAGAGGACCGCGCCGGCGATCGCAAAGCTGCTTCCGGCCGGAAGGGTCCTCGAATCGAGGACCCGGGACGACAAGTTCCCGGGTTGGTTCCTGGACGCACTTCGCGGTAAGAACATTTCCCGCGGCATTCCTCAGAACGCAGCGGGAACGATCGTGACGAGCGACGGCTTCGGAATTCCGGTGCCGGCGATGGCCGAGGTTCTCACGAACCTCAATTTCTACTCCATCGCTCGTCGCTGGGGAGCTCTTGCCCGGGGAGTCACCGCTCCGAAAACCAAAGCGACGATCAACGTCGTGCAGAACTCCGCCGAGATCATCGCGGAAAAAGGCGACTATCCGGATCTCGGCGAGCCCGACGGGATCGAAGTCGACCTCGTGAAGCTCGGAGGTCGGTATTCGATGAGCGAAGAGGCCGACGAGGACTCCATCATCAACGAATTCGAAACCTTCCAGAGAGAAGCTGCGGTCGCTCTCGCGAAGGCCGAGAACCACTACTTCCTCGTCGGAGACGGGACCGGAGAGCCGAAAGGGATCTTCGCGGAAAGCGCGACGAAAACTTGCGCTTCCTCCTCGACCATCACGCTCGCGGAGCTCCTCGAGCTCGACGAATCGATAGCGGACGAATGGGACACCATGGAGCAGTTCGATCCGAGAAACCCGGGCGCTTACCGGGGACCGATCTACGTCATGAAGGGCTCCACGGCCGCGGTCATCAGGGCGATGAAAGACGCCGATTCGAAATACATCTTCCAGGAATACTACTCCGGAAAGATGCTCACCATGTTCGGTCGCCCCGTCGTCCGCTCCTCCTACGCTCCCGCGATCGGAGCCGGCAACAAGGTCATAGCCCTCGTGAACTGGGCGGGATACGTCATCGGAGAACGCCGTCCCGCCCTCGCGATGAAGATCACCGAGGATCCGGACAACCACAACATCAACTGGGACTTCAACGAACGGATCGACGGCAAGACCTGGAACACCGACGCGGTGAAAATCCTCGCCATGAAGGCCTCGACCTGATAAGGGCTGAGCATCGATTCGGGGAAGGGGATTCTCCCCTTCCCCATTCACTGAGTTTTGCAGACGTCTGCAAAACGAGGAGCGAAAGATGAAAGTAAAGCTGCATACCAGCATATCGGGGGCGTTCGGGTCCTTTTCCCCCGGTGAGAAGGAGCTTCCAGACGTGCTTGCCCTCGAAATGATCCATGCCGGTCATGCGGATCCGCTCGATGCCGGCGAACCGGCCTGGGACGAGGGCCAGACTTCTCCCGAAAAACGGCCCGATGCAGGCGAACCGGTCGCGGAAAAGAAGAGCAAAAAACGAGGATCCAGGTGAGAAAGATCGCCATCATAGGAGCTGGGTTTGATCATCCTCCTGAACTGCCTTCAGACGTCGAGGTCTGGACGGTCGGAAGGATCATCGATGTTTTGCCCCGTGTCGACAGGGCGTACGAAATACATTCTCCCGAAATATACACATGGTATATCGATCTTCTCAGGCGGGCTATTTCTCGTGGTGTCCGCGTTTACATGCGGCATCCCATCGACGGCGCTTATCCGATCGGGATGAATGAGATCCGCCTGAGTTCAGGTTTTTTTTATGGGACTCCTCCGATCATGGTTGCACATGCAATCAAAGAGAAGGTGGACGTTATCCAGATCTATGGACTGCCGTTGACAGGGGACGAATATAAGCGGCAGAGGCCTTCGCTACTTTTTCACCTGGGCATCGCATATGGATCTGGAATCAGAATCGAGGACCATTCGAGTTTGATCGACTGGGAGGCCGATTATGGCGGATAGCACGCTTACCGCGGATGCTCTCGTCACCTGGGAGTACACGAAAGAAATGCTCTCGCTCGAAGATGAGGATCAAGCCTATACGGAAGGACTGATCAATGCTGCTTCGGCCTATGCAAATACGCATACTGGACGGCTGCTTAAGGCTCGTGAAAACACGGAATTTCTAGACGGTTTGGGGAGCTGCGATATCCTCGCGAAGCAGCGGCCGATCATGACGATTTCGGAGCTCAACATCGACTCGTCGCGAACGTTCACGGCCGCGACGAAGGAAACGGAATACGTCTTCGATGCAGAGACGGGATTAATCGTTCTTTCACGGCGGATTTTCCCGAAAGGCCGCCTTGTCGTGAAGCTCGTCTACACTGCCGGCTACGGTGGAGGGGAAAGCGGAGTAGTCCCGAATGACCTGCAACAGGCGGTCCTGGAGATCGTCTCGCAGAATTTCACGCGGCTCCGGTCGAAGGGGATAGGGGTTCGGCAGGCTTCGGGACCCGATGGCCTCTCGACGACATTCGAAGGAGCGATTCCATTCAATGCTCTCAAGATCTTAGATTCCTACCGGGATCCGAGGTGTGCCTGAATGCTTTCAATGCAAATCATCAAAAAACGGGACAAGGATTTCTGGGACAAGTTCGCAAAAACTCAGCCGAATGTCGCGAACATTGCGGTAGCTGATGCCGCAGCTGATTATCGGGATTTCCTGAAAAGCGGGTATCTCTCCGGTCAGGCTCTCGGTGTCGTCACGGGAGAGACCCGGGAGAGCGTGAACATATTTCAGTATAGACGCCGCAAAGGTCAGTGGGCGGTCCGTCCTGGAGTCGGGATCCGCGGTAGTCTCAATTATCTCAAAATTTTCGAACGCGGAGGCGGTGAAATAATAGCGAAGCGAGGTGACAATCCATTCCTGTATTTCGACCCGCTCGGAGGATGGACGATGAAGAACCCGCCGAATCCAGGAAAGCCAATCCGGAAGCGTGTCGTCATGTTGCCGGGACATCCCTTCATGGCTCCGAGTTTCGCGGCATTCCGGGCCGCGGGAAGCGCCATGGCGGCAATTAAAAAAAGTTATGACGCCTGGCTTTCCAAAACCCTTGCAAGAAACCAGGGAGGTTCGATATGAGATATGCGACTCCTCTTTTCCTGGGGCTGAAAGACTTCTTCTTGGCGAATTTCAATACGGTCCTGCAGGCCGTTGCCGCGACCACACAACAGACCGTCCCGAATGTCAACTACTTTGCGAATGGGGCCGAGGATGTTTTCAGTCTCAAGAAATATCCAGGAATGCTTTTCATTCCCGGGCCCCGAACGCCTGACATGGAGACTCAGCTCTCGGCGGTATCGGTCGACTTGATCGCAATCGTCCAAGGACCATCGGAGGCTGCGGTCGCAGCGGCTCAAGCGGTCTATGCCGATGCGATCTTCAAGATCGTGACGGATATGCCTACTTTCGGAGGGCTCTGCGATAACGCTCAAATCGACGGAGACATAGATCCCATGATCCCCGTTCAAGGACTCAAACTCGCAGGGATCGTCATGGCAAGGATTCGCTGCACGCTCGACGAGCGGGCATGAAGAAGAAACAGGGAGGATATTGATATGAGTACCGTAATACAGGGAATCCGAGGAGAGATGCGGCTCTGCGAGGCCGGCGGGACGAAGACGAAAATCGGCTACGTCGACGCCTTCAGCTTGAAGGTCACGAAGGACGTCCAGGAGCTCAGCCCTCTCGGCGTGACGTCGAAAGAGTTTCTTCCCGGGCTCGTAGGAGCGCAGGTCAATTGCAACGGGACTTTCTCCAGAGGCGATCCTCAACAGGAGATTCTTCTCAACCAGTTCATGAAGCTGACCAAGGAAGGAGTCACGACGCCGATCTCTTCGGCAAACATCGAGATGGACCTGGTCCTGATCGAGGGAGACCCTGCTGCTGCCGAAGCGATCGACAAGAAGACCTACGCCATCGCCCTCGTGGGGATTTCCACCAGTCTCGGCTTCGACGTCGATTCGAAAAATCCGCACAAATGGAGCTGGGACGGCCAAGTGACCGGCGACGTCGAATTGAAGATCACCACGGAGGAAACCTGATGATACTCGAGATTGTGAAGGAGAAAGTCTGGATCCCGAAGTACCGTGAAAACGACAAAGCTCCCGAGAACCAGCAGATTCGTTTTCATCACCGCTTCCTTACACCGGGGGAATCTCAGAAGTTTCGCCATTATGAGGACCTCGAGATGGACATGGAGACCGGAAAGCCGGTCTCCAGAAAGCGGAAATGGATCGAAGATATGCCCGGGATAGTTTCAGCGGTCGTATTCAAGATCGACAACCTGCAGGTCAAGAAAGGTGACAAGACTTCGGATGTCGATACCGGAACGAAACTCTACAATTCCGAAGGAGTTCCGCAGGATCTCATCATCGAAGCGGAATTGTATTTTCGTAATGCGGCGGATCCGGAGATCGATGTCCGCCCTTTCGTGTAGCGATCGACCTGCTTCGGATTTCTCCGAAGTACGAGACATTCCGGCCGCTGCCGCATGAAATGGATCAACCGATCGCTGTTGGAGGCGGATTGATAATGCGCGGCAGCATCCCGGGGTATTTTGGTAGGACGTTCTATGCCGCGATCGAGCTCTGGCGTAGGTGGAAACGGTTCGGTCTTCCATTCTGGGGGCTGGGCTGGGCGGAGACGCCGGATTTTATCGTGAGGACGATCGAGGCGATCGACGAGGAGATGAGTCGTGGGTAGTAGTGCTGATGAACTCAAAGTGATTTTTCGCGCCGAGGTCGATAGGGCCGTTCAGGATCTGAAGCGATTTTCGAAGAGTTCGAAAGAAACCCATAGCGACCTCTCGAAAATGGCGGTCTCTATGGCGAAGTGGGCGGCAGGGCCTCTTCTTGCATTCAAGTCGACGGAAAAGATCATCGCCCTTGGAAAAGATTTCGTCAACGCCTATGCGAAATCCACGGCGATCACCGAGGAGAACAGAAGGGCGCTCACCGATCTATCATCCTCATACAACGGCCTGAAAGAAGCAGGTGGCCGTTTCATCGTAGAGGCGGGGGGTCCTCTTCTCACCTGGATGAGCGACGCGGCGAAGAAGGCTCTCGAGAGTGCGAACGGTGTTCTCGAGCTTAAGAAAGCTACGGACAGCATTCAGACCAAAGGTCTTGCAAATGCCGAAGCAAAGGAAGCTGTGGTCTATCTTGCAGAACAGCAGTTGGCGACGCAGAAACTCATCGATGAGGCTAAGGCTTATGGCAGCGCGAACGCCGACGTCGTGGCGATATTCAGCGAGCAGCTTGAATCGATAAAATACCAGCTTCGATGGAAACAAGAGCAATTTCGGGTCGAAGAAAAACAGAGAGAAAATCGAGAGCTGCAGAATCAAAGTGAAAAAGAAGCCGAAGAAAACGCGAAAAAAGCTCTGGAAAATGCAAAAAAGATTTCCGCACAATTCGATAAAGGGCAAACCGGAGAAACCGCTGATGCGATCGATGTCGATGCGTCACGATACATGATGCTCATAGAGGAAGAGGAAAAAGCTCGAAAGTTGGCAAATCTGCAGACTTCATCTGACTGGGAAATCCTTTCCGCTCAATATGATGACACGCAAAAGCAAATGACGGATACCATGCTCGAGCAGGCCGATGCCCGGAAAGCTGCCGCGGCTGCGGAAGCTGAATCGATTAAAGCAGCTCTCTCTGGAGCTTATTCGGAGATCGCCTCCTCCGCGATGTGGTTCTGGGGAATGTCAAATAAAATGAGCAATCAAGCCGCGGAGCAGGAAATAGCGAATATGCGCGAGCAGCTTTCCGCCCTTGAGGAAACATATGATTCCCAGCTCTCCCTCAAGGAGCAACTCAGTGCCGACACTTCGGAATTCGAATCCCAGTATGCTGAGAAGAAAGCGGCTCTCGAGGAGCAGATTGCAAGGAAAGAAGATGCCCTCAAGAGGCGAGAATTCGAACAAGAAAAAAAGATGAACATCGCCCAGACAATTATGTCAGGAGCCGAGGCCGCTATAAAAGCGTGGACTGCAGGTCCATTCGCCGGCCCTGCTCTTTCGGCATTAATCACATCATTGACCGTCGCAAAAGTAGCCATGATCCAGGCTCAGAAATATCCGGCTCTTGCCGAGGGGGGTATTGTCCAGCCGTCACCGGGTGGATCGCTCGTTCGTGTGGCGGAAGCCGGGAAGCCTGAGCTCGTCATGCCGCTCGACAAGGCCGGTTTCGGATCGACGACCGTCATCATCAACGGTGTCGTCGGAGACCGGGACGCGGTTGTTGCCTGGGTCGCCGAGGGGATCAAGCGGGGCAGGAAAACTGGGACGGTCGGTATATGAGCTATAAAGTCGAGATCGATTATGGCACAGGCTGGATCGACCTCACTGCAAAAGTAAAAGAATCCTCTCTGCAGAGAACCGAAAACCTGATGAGCAACGATCGGAAACCGGTAGTCAATGGGGCTCGGTTTTCCGTGAAGCTCGAAACATCGCTCGCCCATACTCTCCTCACGCTCGATGCCGCTCAGGCCATCAGCTGTAGAATCACGAGCTCCGGATCCGCCTGGTTCACCGGCTCAGTCCGCCCTGTTACGGATTTCACGGTCGACAAGCCGGCCCAGGAAATCAGTTTCGAAGCCGTCGGAAATCTCTACTCACTGAAAAAGAAAGTAACGACAACTATTTCGAAGAGTGTGGCCGATTCCATGGTTGTTTCCCGGGCCGCCGGCGGCGCGACGTCGCTCGTTCACGTTCTCCTCGCCGCGGCTGAGTATCCTGGAACGATCGATGTCCCGGATATCCTCGATCCGATAAGCTACTACCTCGCCGAGGCTGGAGACAACGCGAAAGATTTCTTCGATCTTCTCCATGACCTTCTTTATTCATATCACCGAGTCTTTTACGAGGATGCCGCGGGAATATTCAAGATCCATAACTGGGGGCCATCGTCGATTGCGTCGTCCGGCACCTTCAATTCCGCGAATATCGTACGTCCGCTTATCGTTTCCAGAGACGACCAGGACGAGGACTCGGTCAGCGTCGAATATTACAAAGTCCAAACCGAGACGGATAAGATGGTTTTTTCCGGAGAAGCCTCGGGATTCGGAACCTGCCGCCTTGTAGGCGATGATTATAAATATCCTCCTCAGCTCACGGATGATTACCTCGAGAAATATCTCGACTGGGGAACGGACGAATCCGAAACCAAAAAAGCAATAAATGTTGTTCATAAAAGCTATAGATATTTCATATCGAAGATCAATCAAGGTATTTTGTCCGAGCTCTGGATGAATCACAATCAATGGTATTCGGATTCGTTCGGGGATCCCCTGAAGTATTTCCATGTGGATGAATATACTGTCGAGACCGATAAAGCGCGATCGATATTCCACGGAATAGGAGCCAATGTCGAGATCAAGACGGTTGAAGTTTATGCGGACGTCACCTATAAGATCAAGCAAGGATCGATCACCTATCCTGAAACCGGCGAGAAACCGAAGAAAATTTCCACGGAACACATATACTCCAAGGAGGCTGCCGAAGATCTCGCTGCGGCTAATTACAAGAATCTAACCGCCTCCACGCTGAAATACAAATTCCGATCTCGGACGGCTGCAACAGTTGGCCTGTATTACACGGTCCAGGACATCACGCTGAATATCTCAACGACGGTCCGGTTGACAAAAAGAACGACGACGCATTTCGCCGGCGTAGAGATTTACGATTATGAAGCCGAGGGGGCCTCCCCGATCGAGACTGTAATTGCAACAGTCCTGACCGGCGCATTCTCAGTCACAGTACCGCCCGCGATCGCAGCTGCGGCTGCGGCCGCGAACGAAGGACTTCTTCCCTCCGGGCAGATCGTTCAAGCGATCGAGGCTCATCTTCTTAACGAAACATTCGTTCCTGCGACGAGCGGGCTATTTTTCAGTAATACCTACCTCGGATTTTACGCCTACGATGATGAGACATCGAGCGGCGAATGGACCGCTTACATCAAAAACGATGGATCCGGTAAATTCGTATGGGAAGATCATCTTTTTGCCTGGGGACCTGCCGCACGACCGGGAGATCTCCCTGGTGTCTACCTGAAGGGGACGCTTGAACTCGACGGGGACTCCATCATCCGAGGCACCATAACCTCAGGGAATGGGGTTTATTCCGAGGATTATGATCCGGGGGTTGCAGGCTGGGCAATACTCGGATCCGGCGACGTCGAATTCCGATCCGGCAGTATCGGCGCATGGGTCATCGAAGATCCTCTCCTCCGAGATGAAAACTCATTGATTGTCCTGGATCCTTCAAAAAGCCGAATCGAGATCCGCGCGGCAGTCGGAACAAAGAAAATCGCGCTTGGCTACCTCTACGGGATCGGCTCTTATACGGTGAACGATTATGGCCTTTATATCGCTCCTGGAAATGCCGTATACATCGAGGGAGGTGCTGATTTCGCGAATGGAGATTTCCTTATCCGGCATGACGCCGCCTATGTCGTCCAGGACTCCGAAGCGGCTGAGGTTATCCGTCTCGGATCCCTGGGGAGCGGTGATATTGGCTTAAAGATCGGAGATGTATCGACCGGGCCGGGTCTGCTCTTTTCCCTCGGAAGCGAATCTCTCACGATTCGCGGAACTCTCATAACGGACCAGGTGCAAGTCGAGGACACCTATATGTCCGTATCCGATGGAGCATCTTCCGGAGCTTACCGACTGCAGGCAATGAAAAATAGTCTCGACCTGCAGCTCTATGGAACTGGATGGGATAGTAAAATATTTATCGGGCTCTCGGGATCTGCCTGGACGATAAATGCAAAAACGCCAGTGGTCACACTCGGTGCCGGGACGTTCACGTACCCATCTACACCATTAGACAGTTCATACCTGACATTGGTGTTCAAGGGAAGTGGCTCCGATGGCCGATTAACTTTTAATGATGGAACTGGAAACATAAACTTTCGACACAACTGCTATGCTGCGAGTACATCAGTAGACTATTATCAATCGGCCTCTACGGGTTGCTTACGCATAATATCTACAGCAGGGGGGTTTTCCTTTCTCCATGGATCGGGCGGTACGGCTGGAGGAGCCGTAACTTATGCCACATCAATCGCTATTGATAGTTCCGCTATTGTTAGAATAAGAGACGATCAAGATGCAACAACATATATAGGTAGAGCTGGCATTGGTTATCATGGCGCACATACTGATTTTGCGTCTTTCAGTCATAGAGATATGATTGGGACTGCCGGTGCATATGCTTTGCTTCAAGGTTCAAATGGAGCAACTTACTTAAATGCTGCCTCGGGGACAGCAATTTATTTTAGAATAAATAATACAACTTTTGCCACAATGACGGCCGCGAACGTTACTTGCACTTATGCAAATACAAGCGTATCAACGCCGGCAATTTCTATAAATAGCACGGGATCAGGTAGCGGTTCTGGCTCTCAGTCTGTTTTGGACTTTCAGAGTAACGGCACGCAAGTGGCCTATATACGCGCAGATAGTGGCGGAAACTTATGCTTAGTTTCAAAATGGACACTATATCTTGGATACTCCGGTGAAAACTGGGGAATGCGTATTTGGTCTGGTACTGGTTATATCAATGCGCCCGGCGTATACAATCAAGCGAGCTTGTCTGGTCGGTACGTGGGCGTTCGGTCAGACGGTGAAATGTATTCTGTAACATCTTCTGCTAAATACAAAACTGGTATTGAGGATATTGAAGAGGAGTATTTTGAAAAAGTATGGGATTTACGTCCCGTTTATTTTCGCTCTAAGAATAAATTGGACAATCCCGATTGGAGCTGGTACGGGCTTATCGCCGAAGAAGTAGCAGAGATCGAGCCGAGGCTCGTTCAATATGACGCCAGGAAGGATGGAACACTAGTGCCAGAGGGCGTCGCCTATCTATCGCTACCCGTATTGATTCTTGCTGCCTTAAAAAAATATAGGCGGGAACAAGATACAAACATCGCACAATTATCTCAACAAATAAAAGAACTAAAAGGAGAATGACAATGAAAATAAATCTCAAAGCAAAGTATCTCAAGGGACTCGATGGTGAGCAGCTGAAAGCAATCGATGAAAAAGGAAATATCATCGATGAGAAGGATATGGCTCGCGTCGTCTCTTCATCAATGGTGATGTCTCCTTCGGCTAGTGATGATCCAATCAAAGTCTATGAGCTCGCCTTGAAGATCGACAAGGGCCCTGTTGAACTGGATACATCGGATTTCGAGCTCGTTCAGAAAATCATCAAGGAAAATCAGCGCCTTTCTGTACTGGCAAAAGGTCAGATTCTTCTCGAGCTCAAGAAGGCCGTAAAATAAACGGAGGAAGCCGTGAACGAATTGGAACGACTCGGAGAGCAGATAGAAAAACTGTTTGGAGCCAATTCCGCGCGGAGAGAAGAGATCGGAGAGCTCGGTAAAGAGCTTACGGAGCTCAAGACCGTTGTGCGGGGTGTAGATGGCAATAACGGCCTGAGCGGGAGGATGAGAGATTTGGAAGACGCCATGAAGGATCACTTAAAAGACTGCCCTGTAGGGAATCGGCTGGATACTCATTTTGATGAGCACAAGACAGAAAGATCTAACTCGTTCAGCGCGAGGCAATTCTGGGTTGGACAGGCCCTCGTGATCATACTCTTTGTGATCGGTTTATTCGTCAGGGGGTGATCGTGTTTTTCCAAACAGACCCCAGAGCGCCGAAGGATTTCCAGGAGTCGGTTTGTCTTTTTTCAATTATAGCTCTTTCCAGGTTCGCTTTACGCGGAATCGACTGGACCATCGGAGAAGCGATACATGCTTGGAGTGTCTGCAGGGCGAAGGGGTACATCACCGGAGATCTTAACACCGATGGTGATTATGACGACGCCGGCGAAGATGAGATTGTTCCCTCACGCTATAACGATCTATTCCGCGAACTCGGAGCACCTCTCCGGTATGTGGATCCGGCAAGACTCGGTCTGCCCATGGGTCCCGATGCTCTTGGAGTAATGAGGATTTTGCCCGTCGCCGAGGCGCTGGATCCGCGCCGATGGTGGGTCGTTGAGGCGTGGAGGTGGAAATACTTGCATTTTGTGAAGGGCGACGGTCGCGGGAAGCGTCCTGTTCAATGGGATTCGATTGAGGGCGGATCCTACTCTGTCCAGAACGGACGATGCGAGTCCCTGAGAGTTTTCGAGATTGTCCCGGTTTAGCCGGGCGGGAGGGGATATGGAAAATTTGGTCAATCTCGGCACTTGGATTCCAGGCGCCATCGTCGTCATCGGACTGATCCAATGGATAAAGGGTATCGCTTCAGGTGCTCCGACATGGGTCTGGGCCGCGATCGCTCCCATTATAGCCATCGTATATTCATACTCGCCTCCAGCGATTCGGGACGCTGCCGGCTTTCTTGCAGTTTCACAGCTCGGGTACGAAACGATCATCCAGATGATAAAGCGCAAGCTGGGAGGGGGAAGTGCTTGAAAAGATCAAAAAGGTTCTTGCCGTTTTGGGCGGTCTATTCATTGCTCTTGGCGGGATTTTCCTTGCCGTGCTACTCGGCCGACGCCGTGGATCTGGATCAGGTCCGGGCCTGGTGCCAGGGGAAGACTCCGGAGCAGCTCACGCTCAAGCTGATCTGGTTCGCGGAGAAATTCAACAAATTGGACAATCTCTATCAGATGGACAAGGCCGACTGGACGAAAACAAGCGCCGAAGTGAATGGCGATCTCGAGACCGCGAGGAGCTCATTGACGAGGTTAGAGCAGGGTTTCGATGCGATGATTTTGACGCAAGCGGAGAGGAGGATACTGATTAACCAGGAGCGGTGTCTCTGGAGAGGGGGCCTCTTATCCTTGGCCGGATCCTGGATCGGAACGATCTTCGGAGGTATCAAGGGAGCCGCGATCGGTGCCGGCATCGGGGCTGCGGGAGGGGCGACCTGGTGGATCGTCGAAGAACCGCCTTGAAAATTAGATATGAAATTAGATACTTTTCCCTGAAACGGTAGTCAACATATATTAACATCTATATACGTATAACTTGCTATCTTGAATAGAGATATTGTATATCGTGATTACTGCTCAATGGGGTGGTATCCACTTCGGGACCAAGAAGTCGGCGGTTCAAATCCGCCCAGCCCGACCTATGGTCGAAGGACCGCGTTCTTGCGCGGTCCTTTTTCATTAAGGACAAGGCGGGGGTCGCTTCGCGACCTCCGCCCAGCCCGACCTATGGTCGAAGGACCGCGTTCTTGCGCGGTCCTTTTTCA
>CAYNKA010000001.1:367433-791997 GCA_964397655.1 uncultured Spirochaetaceae bacterium
TTAAGGACAAGGCGGGGGTCGCTTCGCGACCTCCGCCCAGCCCGACCTATGGTCAGAGCAGCTGGGAAGCGACCCTTGTTTTTTCCGCTTGTATTTCATTCAGGGTTCCGTATAATTGATGGAAGAACATACTTGGAGGTAAGCACGTGAAACCTCGCGGACCGCTCATGATCGAACACAGGCTCATAGAAAAGGTCTTGAAACTCGCACGAGACGGAGCAAAATCGATCAACCAAGACAATTACAATCCGATTGCAATCGACACGCTGGTCGACTTCATAAAGATCTATGCCGACCGAACTCATCACGGCAAGGAGGAAGACATCCTTTTCTCTGCCTTGAAAAAGAAAAAACTCGATGAAAAAAACCTGAAAATAATGACGGAACTCATCGATGAACACAAGCAGGCACGGGCCAAGGTCGGAGAGATAATTGCGTTGAACGAGAAGTTCAAGACCGCGGGTGGAAAGGTCGTTAAAGACATCATCGAATGCATCGAGTGGCTGACCGTCTTCTACCCGGTTCATATCGAAAAAGAAGACAAAGTCTTCTTCCCCGATACCGAGAGGTATTTCTCGAAAAAAGAATCGGACGACATGCTGAACGAGTTCTGGGATTTCGACCGAAAGATGATTCACGAAAAATACAACGGGGTATACGTCAAATTGAGCGGAATCCTTCGATAGTGAAAGGACGCAAGATAGGGGCATCGTTCTTCTTTCGATGCTCTTTTTACCGACGCGGAGAAAGTTACACCGATTCCCTTTCCCGCTAACGATTTCTTTCCCATCCGCCGATGGTATAAGTACCTATGCGACGCGAATACACATCGATTCGGAAACGTCTTGTCATCGCGGGTCTCGGTCTCGGTCTGTCGTTGGGAACGATCATCGCTCAGGAAACGAAATACCTCATGCAGGACGGCGACACGCTCTACAGCATCGCCCGCAAGTACAACGTACCCGTGGACGCCATCATGCAACTCAACGGCATCCCCAATCCGACGAAACTCAGACGGGGAGTATCCATTCTCATTCCCGACATCTATACCGTGAAGAAAGGCGACACGCTCTACGGAATCGCGAAACAGTTCGACGTGTCGATCGACGTGATCACTGCGGCGAACAATATCAAGAGTTCGGCGGTGCTGAAACCCGGTGCCCATCTCTACATTCCGAGAAAGGAAAAAAGCGTTCCCGCGAAAAACGAAACGAAGGAACAGACCGCAAAAAACGAGAAACAGGAAAAAGCCGTTCCGGTCCAGGTCTCCGTCGCGAAAAAAGAGCCGGAAGGAAAGGAGTTCTTTTGGCCGCATTCGGGCCCGAAGCGGAGCATGGACGGCAAGCTCGAGGGCATTTCCTTCGACGGAAATCCGGGCGATCCGGTCCTCTCCATAGCGACGGGAAAGGTCGTTTGGATGGGCCCCTATCGAGGATTCGGACGTGTAGTTTTCATCCAGTCCGAAGACGGCTACATCTACGTCTACGCAGGGAACGAGGATTTGTTCGTCTCAGTCGGCGATGCCGTGAAACGAGGACAGAAGATCGGCACGCTCGGCGTTCATCCCTACGAACAGCGATCGAGTCTCTACTTCATCGTTTACAAGGACGGAAAGGCCATTCGTCCTGAGGACGCCCCCAGGATCTGATCCCCGGGGCCCTCTCTTCTTCCTCAACCTCCGGTTATCTCCTCAAGCCGTTTCTCGAAATGTTCCCTGTGCCAGGAAAGATGCCGGTAGTAATCGTTCACGAGGAACTCCAGCGTCAGCGATTCCTTTTCGCGCCGCCATACCCTGCCGAGCGTCTTCGAATCCATGTGTTCGATCACATGGAGAATGTGGAGATTGTACGTATACCAGAGATCGGTCAGATGTTTCCAGTCGGCCTGATTGTAAGCCTGCAGGTCCACCCAGGGTTCCGCGTCATAGCCGGGATACGTCGATTCCAGGTCGCTCAATTGAAGCCGTACGAATCTGAGGTGGTTATTTGCGGCGGAATCTATCAAATGCCCGACTATTTCTTTAAGAGACCAGGCGTTGGGGTTCGGTTTCCTGTCAACGAGTCCGAAGGGCAGCGAGTTCATCCTTTCATGAAAACTCTCCACGTTGCTTCGAAAATCCGCAGTATCGAACATGGCAGGGCCTCCTCTCGATGCAGTATAACAGCGGCCGGAAACTTCAACAACATGCTGCATCGTCCGCTGACCTGATCGGAAGGGTTCCGTATGATAAATATTCGTCGGTCGACAACCGACTGAATCCATGATAGCATGTCGTCAGGAGGAACCATGTCTACGCTCATCCAGAAAACCGCATCTGCATACGAGTACCCGCTTCTGATAAAAAACCTCTTCCGTTGCCCTCTGATCGATAGTCCGGATCAGGAAATCGTCTACCAGGGAACCGTACGCTTTACCTATCGAGAATTCCGAGAACGAGTAGCCCGGCTGGCCGCCGCACTTCTCCGGCTCGGTGTCAAAGAAGGCGACACCGTCGCGGTGATGGACTGGGACAGCCACCGCTACCTTGAGTGTTTCTTCGCCGTACCCATGATCGGCGCGGTCCTGCATACCGTCAACATCCGACTTTCTCCGGAACAGCTCGTCTATACGATCGACCATGCCGAAGACGACCTCATCCTCGTGAACGGCGAGTTCGTTCCCCTCATCGAGCAGATCAAGGGTCGCATCGATACGGTAAAGCAATACGTCCTCCTGGCAGACGGGAAGCAACCGCCATCAGCCTCCATCGCATTCGTCGCAGAATACGAGGATATGATAAAAACCTCCGATCCTCTCGCGGAATTCCCGGAATTCGACGAGAATACGAGAGCTACGACCTTCTACACGACGGGAACTACAGGCCTGCCCAAAGGAGTATATTTCAGCCACCGTCAGCTCGTACTCCACACCCTTTCAACTCTCGCGACGCTGGCTTCCCCCGCGGTTCAAGGCCGCTTTCATCGCGAGGACGTCTACATGCCGATCACCCCCATGTTCCACGTTCATGCATGGGGCATTCCCTACCTGGCTACCACGCTCGGCGTCAAGCAGGTGTATCCTGGGAAATACTCTCCGGACGTTCTGCTCCGGCTTCTGGACACGGAAAAAGTGACCTTCTCCCACTGCGTGCCCACGATCCTCAACATGCTGCTCCAGGATCCCGGCGCCTCGAGGATCGATTTTTCCCGATGGAAGGTCATCATCGGCGGAGCGGCGCTCCCCAAGGCTCTCGCCCTAGCAGCAATGAACCGGGGAATCGACATCTTCGCCGGTTACGGCATGTCGGAGACGTGCCCGGTGCTCACGGTTTCCCAGCTTTCGACCGATCAACTGGCCCTCCCCCCGGAGGAGCAACTCGAGTTCAGGACACGCACAGGCAATCCGATCACGCTCGTCGACCTCAAACTCGCTGCCGGAGACAAGGGAACGCTTCCCCGCGACGACAAGTCGGTCGGCGAGGTTCTCGTGCGCGCGCCCTGGCTGACCCAAGGCTATCTCAAGGACACCAGCAATTCAGAAAAACTGTGGGAAGGCGGATGGCTCCACACCCAGGACGTCGCGTGCATGAACGAGACGGGCTCCATCAGGATTACCGATCGCATCAAGGACGTCATCAAGGTGGGAGGGGAGTGGCTCTCCTCGCTCTCCATCGAGGACATTCTTTCCGGCTTTCCGTCCGTAGCGGAGAGCGCGGTGATCGGTCAGCCGGACCAGACTTGGGGTGAAGTTCCCCTCGCGCTCGTCGTCGCGAAGCCCGGAACAGCTGTTAGCCACAAGGACCTGCTCGCTCATGTACGGGGTTACGTCGACCGAGGTCTCATCCCGCGCGAGGCGATCCTTCTGAAGACGAAATTCGTAGACTCGCTGGAAAAGACGAGCGTCGGCAAGACGAACAAGATCGCACTCAGGAAAAAACACCTCATCGAATAGGAAATAAAAAAGCCGGATCTCGTATCCGGCTTTAGAAATCCGGCAGGGTCATTCCGTTTCGTCGGCCTGCTCGGACCTCACGTCTTTTTCCATGTTCAAGAACATGGTTTTAAAAAACTCAGAACTCTGTAAGTTTGCCGGCTCATTACCGGCGGTACCCTTCCGGTGGATTCACGAGGCGTCCCTCCTTCCGCCGAATAAGTTCTGTATACAATATAATCAATTCTACCCTCAGGGTCAAATTCCCGGGAAATCTTCCCGGTTCATTTTCCCGCCCTTCGATTTATGAGTTCGATCTGTTTCAGGGCTTCCGCATCGTTCGGTTCCAGCGTAAGGAGTTGCTGAAAACATTCGAGAGCGTTCGCGTCTTTTCCTTCTTTCACGCAGACCATTCCAAGATTGAAATACGCGGCCCGATCCTCCGGATATTGATCGATGAGGGACTCGAAACAAGCCTTCGCCTCTTCGAATTTTCCCGCCTCGGTCAAGCCTAGACCGCGTTGGTTTTCTTTCAGAAGTTCCGCTTGAGCATTCTGGTCCATGGAACCTTCCTCCTATCCCCTCCAGCATAATCTGCAACGGCTTTCTTGACAAGTTCAATTGCGCCGATTTCTCTTGAATGAGGGCTCGGGCGGCAATACAATTACCTAGAGAGGAAAGGAGGTCGTCATGTACACGAAAATGAAGAAATTCATTTCGATCTTCAAGATCGAGCTCGAAGACATAGAAGCGGATCTCGAAACCTTGATAGACCTTCATCGGCAAAAGGAAGAAAAGCACATCATAACCGAGTACGTCAGCAAGGAGAACGCCTGCATCCTCAAGCAGGAAATCGAGGCACTCAAGAAGCTCTTGCTGCACATGCCGGAAATGCCCTCTCCTGCGGCTCAATCCCTCGAAGAAATCCAGAATTGGATCCTCGATTTCTTCAGAACGGAAATTACGAAAAGGGATTATCCGATGGCTCTTTGGTACGTAATCGAGAGGAAGGCCCAGAAGGTGAGAAAATATCTGGAAGAATGAGGCGATTCAGCTCGTGCAGTCTCTCTGAAAAAAAAGGCCGCGATGATTCGCGGCATTTTTTTGGGCGATGCGGGATTCGAACCCACGACCCCAAGCTCCGGAGGCTTGTACTCTATCCAGCTGAGCTAATCGCCCCTGCGGGTCACAGATTAGCCGGGAAGGTGGTGCAATGTCAAGGCAAACCGCGCCGGTGTTAATGCTGTGCCGAGTCAGCAGTTCTCATTTTGAAGCGCGCGGCGTGTATTGAAACCTCTGACCAATTTAATTTCGTCGACGTGCGGCTCGATCAACGCGACGAACTATCGCGATGTTTCTTCAGCGGTTCGCCGCATGTCGGACAGTTCATTTCAGGCCCTCTCTTTCCTGCGCTGCCCGCATCGCGGACCATACGGAATGATAGGCGGCAGACCTGTTCCCGAAATCGTCTCCGAGGACAGCATTCTTGAAGTTCGGATAGTCGATCCCGTCCGCGGCTTTCAGGAGATAGTCGGCGACGACGCTCTTCGGAACCGACATCCTGTATTTGTAGTCGCTCTTCGGCGTCTTCTTTATCCTCCCGGCCGCCTCGACGCCGACGGCCGCCAACAGCTTTTCAAGATCGCCAGGGAACCTTGCCCTGACAAGAACGTTCCCGCGAGAGGTTGTGTCTGCTACGATGCTGAAAAACCCCTCCTTGCTGAAAATCCACATTCCCCTTACTCCCCCTTTACTTTTTCTAGGCAGCCGTCCCACCGAGTTCGGTATATGGTCCCGTCGTGTCCGGGGCCGATACGCCCCTGGAAATGATACCCGTTGTCATACGGGAGCGGGACGGTATGGTCCCAAGTCTTGTCGAGAATGAGCGGCGAAATTCCTTCGGGGAATGCCTTGCACGTCCACCCTTTAAGGTCAAGCGTCCCTGTCTTCGTAAGATGAATACATCCAATACATGGCGGAAGATTAAGGTAGTCGTCGTCACATACGGTGTCTTCATCTTCGTCCGTTTCGTCCATTTCATGCCTCCATTTTACTACAATGCGTAATATGTAGGGTTTGTGAAGACTCAACAATCACCGTGACGACGGCTGACGGCGGGTTTACCGCTTCCTGCACCGCTGCCGGTAATTGACCGTTCATGAACAACGCAGCCTCGGAAAATCCCGGGCCGCTGCGGCCCATCGGTCTTCAGCGCCCGGCGAAGATCTCCTGGGCGGCGCGGTAGGTTTCTAGGTTCCCGATGTCGTAACGCCTTCCGATGAAACGGAAGGCGTGCACGGGTTTCCTTCCGATGAGCCAGGGTATGAAATTCCCGGGCGCATCGGGATCGTTCCCTTCCTTCAGGAACTTCTCGACGAGCGGAAGCGTATCTCCGGTATAAAAATAAAAGGGGGGAACCGCCAGGTTCGATTTCGGCTCCTTGGGCTTCTCCTCGAACGAAATCACCCTGGAATTCCCGTCGACCTCGATGACTCCGGTTCGTTTGAGCTTCTCCCTATCGTCGAGGACATGCGTCGTGATGCAGTCGGTTCGGCGCTTCAGAGCGAAGTCGGTGAAATCCTCGAGCGCGAAATCGAAGAGGTTGTCGCCCGCGAGCACGAGACTGTCGTCTCGGAGATCCGCCCTTTCCACCGCGAAACCGAGGTCGGCGACCGCGCCGAGCCGGTTTTCGTTCTCCGTGCTCCCGTCGTTCAGCAGGGTGATCTTCGCCGGAAAGCTCCGGTTCTCCTTCCACTGCTCGAAGCGTCCGAAGAATCGCGCGTTCGAGACGACGACGACTTCGTCGATTTCCTTGATGCGCTCCGCCTTGTCGAGGATGCGGTCAAGAATCGTCCGCCCCGCGACGTCGAGAAGAGGCTTGGGATTGTCCTTGGTGAGCGGGTAGAGCCTCGTCGCGTACCCGGCCGCGAGAATGACGCATTTCATCCTTTTTTTCCTTTAGTCCGTCAAGGCCGCGGCCTCTTCGGGGCCCAGGATGCGGGCGCCGTCGTCGGTCCCGCTGAAGTATACCCGGTAGACGTCCTTGAATCGAGGATGCTTCACGGGATAGACCTCGTCTATCCTTCGCTTGACTTCCTCCCGCATGGAAGGATCCACGAAACCCATGCAGCATCCGCGGTACCCGGCGCCGCTGAACCGCGCGCCGAAAACTCCGGGCGATTCCCTGAGTATCTCATAGATGGTGATGAGCTCGGGACAACCGCTTTCGTAATTCCGGATGGAACTCTCTCCGGATTCGAACATGAGCTTTCCGAAACCGGGAAGGTCGCCTTTTTCCCAGCATTCCACCCCCGACCTCACGCGTGCGTTTTCGGAGAAGAAATGGTCCGCTCTCCGGCCGAAGCGGCCCGGTATGCTCGCACGATGTTTCCGGTAAACCTCTTCGCTAATGGCCCGGAGCTTCACTTCCTTGAAGGGCGTTACTTTTCCCGATTCGAATTCCTGGAAAAGCCAGGCCGCGACCTTGCATTCGTCGACCCGGTTGTTGTAATCGGTTCCCATGAGAATCTTGTTGATGCCCGAATATACGATGACGACGTCGAACGGCGCCATGGACGGATTTCTGGGCACGAGCTTGAAATCCTCGGTCTCGCAGTCCATGAACATGAGGTGTCCGTCCTTGCTCAGGATGTTGGCGGACTGGTCGAGGATGCCGTTGTTGAGTCCGATGAAATTCTTCTCGACCCAATGACTGTAGCGGATGAGGTCCGTCTTCTCCACCTTGATGTCGTTCACGTCGCAGAGCGCGAGCAGGTATGCGGTCGTTACTGCAGCCGACGAGGACAGGCCGCCTATGGGAAGCCGGCCGCGGATCACGGCGTTGATGCCCCGTTTCAGTTTGAAATTCCGTGCCAGCGAGAGGGCCGCCCCCCGTATGTAGTTTCCCCAGAACCCGGGAATCATCTCCGGTGCATGCTCCACGGGAAAATATTCCTCGTCGGGAAAATCGAGGCTCTGGACCCGCATGTAGCCTTCGTCGTTGGCGGAATACATCATGTTGACGCTCGCCTTGAGCGCCATACCGGTGACGAGACCGTGCTGATGATCGACATGGGCCCCCAGCGGGCAGATGCGGAGAGGAGATTTTACCGCCTTGACGCCGTCAGATCCGAATTTCGCGTTGAAAACCGAGCGCAGATCCTCCATTTCAGGTTCTCCCTTTCTCGACCGATTTGAAGGGATTCTATCCCGATCCGCCTCGACTTCACAAGCACTTTACCTGCTGAGGGGGATCCAGATCGCTTCCGGCCGCGCGAGGCGTGGTCCGGCATTCATTCGGCCGCGAAGCCGAGGAGTGCATCCTGAGGGAGATGAAGAACCCCTTTAAAAGGAAGGGGAGTCCCGAAGGCCCCCCGATTCCGTTCACCTCATCATTTCTCCGGCCTTGGCCGCGATTTCCTCCGCGGAGGGGACGGCCGCATCTTCCAAAGGTTTCGATACCGGCATCGGCACGTTCACTCCCGCGCAGCGACCGATTTCTCCGTCGAGATAATCGAAGAAGCGGCGCTGAACCTCGTCCGCGATCTGAGCGCCCAATCCTCCCATGAAGGTCCCTTCTTCGACGATGAGCAGTTTCCCGGTCTTCCTGAGCGATTCGCCCATCGTCCCGTAATCGATTCCTTCGTAATCGACGGTGCGCAGGTCGACGACTTCGGCCTCTATTCCCTCGCGGGCCAGGAGTTCCGCGGCCTCGAGGCTGCGGATGGTCATCCGGGAATACGACACTATGGTCACGTCGTCTCCCTTCCTCGCGATGCGGGCCTTTCCGAAGGGAATGAGATAATTCCGGTCGTCGGGCACGTCCCCTTCGGTAGGATACAGTGCCTGGTGTTCTATCACGAGAACCGGGTCGAGGCTTCGATACGCGGTGTTGAAGAGCCCGACATAATCGAAGGGATTCGAAGGCGCGACGATCCTCCAGCCCACGAAGAGGCCGAAAAGGGCCGCTGGCTCCATGCAGTGCTGGGCACCGTAGCCCGTGCCCACCGCAACGCGCGTCCGTAAGATGAGGGGTACGTCGAACTGGTTCCCGTACATGTATCGGCATTTGCCGATCTGGTTGAAAAGCTGGTCCGCCGCGACGAGACCGAAGTCGGGGAACATGATCTCGACGACCGGCCGCTTGCCGAAAAGCGCCAGGCCGAGGGACATGCCGATGAAGCCGTTCTCCGATATCGGCGTATCGATCACCCTTTCGCGGTGTTTCAGGAAGAGCCCCTTCGTCGCGAGGTAGGCCCCGCCTTTCATGTGCCCCACCTCCTCGCCGATGACGACCGCGGACTTGTCCTCGTCCATCCTAGCGAGCATGACTTCCGGCACGACGTCGATGTAGGTCCGCCTTCTCTTCGAGGAATAATCCTCGGGCTCGGAATAGCGGCACCCGGCGAATTCCTTCCCGTCGCTCTTTACTCCGGTTCCGAATTCCTCCCTGCCCGGGAAAAGTTCCTTCGGAATGAAAAGCCTGCCGTCCTCGTTCTTCACGAGCGACGATGCGGCTTCCTCCACGAGGGAGGCGCTCATCGCCCGGAGAGCCGCGTCTTCCTTCTTCGTGAGGACGCCCGATTCGATCAGGGATTCCGGGAACCGCGCGTCGGGATCGAGCTTGAGCCATTCGGCTTCCTCGCCCTTGGTTCTGTAGCCGAACGCGCTTCCCGGAAGACTCTGCGCCTGATGCTTGTACCGGTAGGTTTTCGCCTCGATGAGCACTGGAAGGCCGCCCAGGGCGATCTCCCTGGCCTTCCTCATCGCGAGATATACCGTGACCGGATCCATGCCGTCGACGATCATGCATTCCATGCCGTACCCGAGGCCCCTCTGGCCGAGATTCTCGAGGGAGCTGGACTCCTTGACGTGCGTCGCCACTGCATAGAGGTTGTTTTCCAGGAAGTAGACGACGGGAAGCTTCCAAAGGACGGCCATGTTCATGACCTCGTGGACAGCGCCCTGGTTCATGGCACCGTCGCCGAGGAAGGACACGGAAACTCCGCCGTTCGAGTCCATCTTCTGTGCCCAAGCCGCGCCCGTGAGGATCGGCACTCCGCCCGCCACGATCGCATTCGTCCCGAGACAGCCCGCGCTCTTGTCGCCGAGGTGCATAGAGCCTCCTCTTCCCCGGCAATACCCCTGCTTCAGCCCCATGATTTCCGCCATGGTTTTCTTAAGGATCGCTCCGATGCCTTCCGGAGCCTTCATCGTGGGATCGTAGGCCGGCAGATGTGCGGAAAAAGCCTTCGCGAGAAAATGATGGTGCCCCCGGTGCGTCGATCCGATGATGTCCGTCTTCTCGAGAGCCGAGATCGAACCTACAGCGGCCCCTTCCTGTCCGATCGAAGAATGTACCGGCCCGTGGATGAGGCCTTGATCCTTGAGATAAAGTAGTTTCGTCTCGAAATCACGTATGACGTGGACTTCGAACAACATCCGCTTGAGAAGCGCAGGATCGAGTTTCCCGTCCCCTTCCTGGGGCAGGAACCGATACAGGCTGCCGATCGGTTTGATGGTTTCCTTTTTCGCCATGATTGATTCCTTCATTTCCTTCTAGATATTAATTCCCGACGAATCATTTCGAATCACTCATATTTATATCACATTTGGTTCAATGGTTCTACCAAGAAATTCGCACTCTCATGAACGCCCGAACGTTCCCTCCGTCCATCGGAGCTCACCCTTCCCTATCCTCGCTTTCGCGTCCTCCCGACCGCGTCGAGAAACGCATTCCATTTCTCCGTACCGGCCTGCTTGGCGAAGTCCTCGTACACCGTTCTCGCCGCATCCTTGAAGGCTGCCTTTTCCGTTTCGGTCATCTCGTAGAACTTCGCACCGGACCTTTCCATTTCCGCCATGGCTTTCGCCGAAATCGTCCGTTCCTCCTTGAACCCGAGGGCCGCCCACTCCTTTCCCGCTTCCTTGAACAGGTCCTTTTCCGCCTGCGTAAGCTCGTTGTAGGTCTTCCGGTTCATGAACATGACCGATGCGTCGGCGGAACAGTTCCATAGGGTGATGTTCTTCGCCGGCTCGTAGGTCCTGTAATCGAAGCGGGCTGAAACGGATTCATCGGACCCGTCGATGATGCCGGACCTGAGCGCGTCGCAGATTTCTCCCGGAGGAAGCGGAACCGGTACTGCACCGAAGGATTCGTAGATTTTCGCGAAGATCCGGCCTGCGGGCACGCGGATCTTTCGGGAATCGATGTCGCGGAGATTCTTGACCATGCGTTCGCGATCGGATAGCTGCCTGAACGGCCGAAGAGAAACCGCGAGGACGACGAGGCGCTTCTCCTCGAACTCCTCATTCAGCCAAGCCTTCCATACCGAAGGTTCGGAATCGAGGAATCTGGCCGCATGGTCGAGGTCGGAAAAGAGAAAAGGCAGGTTGAAAGCGGAAATCCGAGACATCCTCGCTCCGAGTTCCGAAATGTTCTCGATGCCGATCTGCCCAGCCGTGGATTGAGTCGAATCGAAGAGGACCTGCCAGTTGCGCTGGGAGAGGACTCCGTTGCCGAATATCTCGACGTTGAACCTTCCTCCTCCCCGGCTTTTCACGGTGTCCGCGAATTTCAGCGAAGCCTTCTGCCAAGATCCTTCTATCGACGCGTTGTGGGCGACGGAGATCTTGAGAACACCCTTCGGGACCTTCGCGGTCGGGTCTACCGCACTGGCTCGATCCTGCGAGCCCCTCGCTGACGCGAGTCCCGAAAGCGCTGCGAGGATCGTAGCGGCCAGAAAAATGCATCGCGATGCTCCGTATTTCATGCGCCAATCCTCCTGCCGCGTATAATGCAGATTACAATAAATCCTTCACTTGTCAAGACGACGCCGCTCGGGCCACGGCTTCGTCTCGCGTGAATCTCCCCTTCGCATCCCTTCGAGCTTGACAGGGGAGATACGTTCCGCTACTTTTTCCTAGGTATCGGACCGTGAGCTGCGTGATCCGGAAGGCGGCATGGCCATCGTAACTGCCAACGACGTGAAACTTTCCATCAGGGAAACCGCGATCCTCGAAACCATGAGCTTCGCCGTCGAGAAGGGAGAATTCGTTTCGTTCATCGGGCCTTCCGGCTGCGGGAAAACGACCCTCCTCAACGTCATAGCAGGGATCCGGTCGGGTTATTCGGGGCGGCTCGAGGTGGGTACGGACAGGATTTCCTTCGTCTTCCAGCACGACAGCCTGCTCGAATGGCAGACGGTTCTCGACAACGTTCTCCTCCCCTTCACGCTCAAGAGGATCGACACGACGGATGCCCTGAGGGACCGTGCCCTCGGACTTCTCGGCCTGGTAGGCCTCGAAGGGCATACGGATTACTTTCCGCATCAGCTTTCCGGAGGCATGAAGAAACGGGTGGAACTGGCGCGGGCCATCGTCACCGAGCCGGAACTCCTCATCCTGGACGAGCCGTTCTCGTCCCTGGACATCATAACGCGGGAACGCCTCAATCTCCTGGTCAAGCGCATTCATTCCCTGCACCATACGACCGTCATTCTCGTGACCCACTCGGTCGAGGAGGCTTGCTTCCTCTCGAACCGGATTTATGTCCTTTCTCCTCTTCCAGCGAGGATCGTCGAGATCAAGCACATCCCGGGGAGCCCGGCGGCCCGTTCGCCCGAATCGAACCATCTGTACGTCCTCAGCCCGGAGCAACAGGCGGTCAACGGTACGATACGCAAGGAAGCGAAATACCTCTGGGATCTCGATGCCCCTCCGGCCTACGCCGTCAAAGGGGAAAACGATATCCCCGCCGTCCGGTTCAGTCCCGGAAAATGGCAGGCAGGTCGTGCAAAGGACTGGCTCCGCCGGCATTGGAGTTCGCTTCTTATCCCCGCCGAGCTCGCTCTTCTGTATCTTGCCCTCTCGAAACTGAAAACCTTCTTCGACGTTCCCGATCTCCTCTTCCCGGCTCCGGGCGCGGTAGCGGAGAAATTCTTCGCCACCCTGATCGACGGCACGGTCCTCCGCGACCTTTCCCTCACCGTCGCCGAATCCCTTCTCGGCTTCGTCATCGCGTTCGCCGTCAGCATGATCGTCGGCTTCGTCATCGCCAAATCCGGAACCGCATCGAGGCTCTTCATGCCCTATTTCATCGGGGCGAACACCATCCCCTCGGTGGCGCTCGCCCCCTTCCTCGTGCTTTGGTTCGGATTCGGTCTCCTGCCTCGCGTCATCACGTCGGTCATCGTGATCTTCTTTCCGCTTCTCATCAACGTGATCGCAGCCTTCAGGCATTCCGAGGAGCGGGTCCGTCACCTCATACGCTTCTACAAACCCGGCAGACTGCAGAGCCTTTTGGCGATGGAATTCCCGGCCGCCCTTCCCGGCATCTTCAGCGGAATCAAGATCTCCATCACGCTTTCCGTCATTGGCGCGGTCGTAGGGGAGTTCGTGTCCGGTCACGAGGGACTCGGAGCGCTGGTGAGCCGTTCGAAGGCCAATTTCGACGTCGAACTCATGTTCGTGGGGCTTCTCTGGCTCATCGGACTCGGTCTCGCATATTACGGCATGGCGTCGGGCTGTTACCGGCTCATCCGAAAGCGTCTCACGACTCCGCGCGTCAGGCGTAAACGCGACATTCAGACAAAGGAAGGTACGAGGCATGAAAATCCGTTTCCCGGCTTCTAGGGGCCCTTCCTTCGGAACTGGAATCGCTCCGACCCTTCTGCTGTCCGCATTCATCCTCCTCCAGGCGGCACCGGCCTCCTTTTCCGAAAAGAGGACGTTGAACCTCGCGATCGGCTACATTCCCCACGTTCAGTTCGCCCCCCTGTACGTCGGCATGGCGAAAGGATACTACGAGGAGGAAAACCTCGACCTGAACATCGAGTACGGATTCGGCGTGGACATCTTCTCTCTCCTCGCTACCGGCAGAATCGACCTCGGGCTCTCCGATTCCGACCAGCTCCTGATCGCCGGCTCGAAAGGACTCGGTCTCAAAGCAGTCTTCCAATACTATCAGAAGTACCCTGTCACGATCGTCGCGAACGCCGAGAGGATAAAGACTCCCGCGGATTTGGCGGGAAAGAAGATCGGAACGCCCGAGCTTTTCGGTACGAGCTACATCGGACTTCGGGTTTTCCTGGACCGCTTCGGAATAGCGGACAAGGCGATCGTGGAGCGGATCGGCTATACCCAGATCCCGAGCTTCTTGAGCGGAAAAATCGACGGCGTCGTCTGCTTCTTCAACAACGAACCTCTTCAGCTCAAGAACTCCAGGATCCCGTTCGTCCAGTGGGACGTGAAGGATTTCTCGAACCTCGTGGGAGCCTCGTTCATCACCTCGAACCTGGTTTTGAAAAATCGCGCGGATGCGCTTCGAGCCTTCGTACGGGCGACGGCCAAGGCTGTCGACTATACGGTGAGGCACCAGACGGAGGCCTACGACATCTCGGAGCGCCACATCGGAAGGCAGACGCCGGAAAAACGGGCCTTTTTTCTGGCCGCATTGGCCGCGACATGCGAGCTCTTCGTTCATCCCGCCGGCGTCGGCACGCTCGAGGAAAAGCGGTATCAGGAATCCATCGACACGCTCGCGGAACTGAAGCTCATCCCGGAACGCTACGCCGCTTCCAGGATTCTCGAACGCATGAAGTGAGGGCCCGAAGGCACGCCGGTCCTTTCCCTCCAGAGTCCGGAAACGTCTCGATTGTTCAAACCTCGAATTTCGTTTAGGATGTCGGAACGCGAACCCTCGCCCGAAAAGGAAGAAATCGATGAAGCCCGGTCTTCTGGAACTATTGGCCGAACGCCCCGTCATATTCGACGGGGCGATGGGAACCGAACTCTACAACCGCAACCATTTCATCAACGTATGCTTCGAGGAACTTTCCGAGAGCCGCCCCGAGGCTGTGAAACAAATACACGCGGAGAACAGGGAGGCCGGAGCCGACGTTCTCACGACCAACAGCTTCGGAGCGAACCGTTTCAAGCTTGCGGATTTTCTCCTCGGCGACCGGGTCGGAAGCATCGCGAAAGCCGCGGCAGAAAACGCACGTGAAATCGCGGGCGGAAAACTCCTCGTCGCGGGCTCGATAGGACCGCTGGGGCGCGTCGTCGGGAGGGACATCTCCGAGGAGGAGGCGCTCGAGGCCTTCACGGAGACCATCATCGCGCTGCAGGAAGGCGAGGTCGATTTCATCATCTTCGAGACCTTCTCGCGCAGTTCAGAGCTCGCCCTCGCAGTGAGGGCCGCCGCCATGCTGGAGGCTCCCTACATCCCGAGCCTTTCGTTCGGAGACCGGAACATCTCCCGAAGCGGCGAAAGCATCGATGACTTCTTCGCCCGCGTCATTCCGGAAAATCATCCGCCCCTCATGCTCGGCTTCAACTGCGCGGTGGGCCCCCGTCAGATGCTCGAAAACCTCGAGGATTTCCTGCCGCGGGCCCCCCACCCCGTCCTCGTCATGCCGAACGCCGGATATCCTCAGCATGTCCACGACCGCATGATGTACATGAGCACCCCGGAATACTTCGCCTCGTATGCGAGAAGGTTCATCGAACTCGGGGCAAGGGGAATCGGCGGCTGTTGCGGAACGACGCCGAAACACATCGAGGAAGCCGCCAAATCCATCAAGAACCTGCACCGCCAGAAAATCGAGATCCCCGAGGTCAAGGAAGGTCCCCTTCCCGTCGAGCCCGCGCCTCTTTCGGAAAGGAGCGAATTCGCCGCCAAGTTGGCGCGCGGCGAATGGGTGACGAGCGTGGAAATCACCCCGCCTCTCGGTTACGACCTCGCAGGCATCCTGTCCAAGGCCTCCCGCTGCAAGGAAGCGGGCGTGGACTGCATCAACATTCCCGACGGTCCCCGCGCGAGTTCCCGCGTCAGCCCCGTCATCACGGCCGAAAAGATCCAGAACGAAGCCGGCATAGAGGCTGTGCTCCACGTCACCTGCAGGGACAGGAACATCATCGGCATGCAGTCGGACCTTCTCGGGTGCGCGGCCGCCGGACTGAACAACCTTCTCATCGTCACGGGGGACCCGCCGAAACTCGGAGACTATCCCCATGCGACCGCGGTCTTCGACGTGGATTCCATAGGCCTCGTACGCATCGCCTCGCGGCTCAACCACGGCCTCGATATCGGAGGCAAGCAGGTGAAGCCCGCCACGAAATTCCTCATCGGCGTGGGCGCCGATCCCACCCACCTCGACCAGGACAGGGAGGTTTCCCGTTTTCGCATGAAGGCCGAAGCCGGAGCCGATTTCTGCATCACGCAGCCGGTGTACGACGCCGACGCCCTCATCCGGTTCCTCGAAAGGATCGAGGGCAGTCGGTTGAGAGTCATCGCCGGAGTCTGGCCCCTCGCCTCCCTCCAGAACGCGCGATTCCTCAAGAACGAAGTTCCCGGGGTTACGATTCCTGACGAAGTCATGGCGAGGATGGAAAAGGCACCGGACAAGGAGGCCGCCAGGGAGGAAGGAATCCTGATAGCCCGCGAAATCGTCGAAAAAATCAGACCTCATGTCCAGGGGATTCAGGTGAGCGCCCCCTTCGGAAACGTCGATACCGCCATCAAAGTAATCGTCGGAAAATGAACCGGCTGGACCTGCGTTCGGCATTCGTCAGACGACCTTCCTCTCCAAGAGACCCGTCATTGCCGCTTCGGGCGGCAGAAAGGCTCGTCGACAGCCTATTATTGTAAACGATAGTAAATACCCTCCTACTTTCCCGTGTTTCAGGCGAGGAATTTCGGCACGGCTCTTGCATTGAACGAACTCGCTGAAACCATGAAAAAAAAGGAAGGAAACCATGGACGGGAAACTCAACGATCTCCTGGTGTACTTTCGCAGAACCGGCAACGGAAAGGATTCGCTCGTATCCGGTATATCGATCGTCGTTTACGGATATCCGAAAGGCAAGGAGCATTGCTCCGAAGAAGACTGCGCCGCCTTCTTCCTTTCGTTCTATCCCCGTATTCAGAGTCTTCTCGTCCGGTACAGGGACGTCGGCAGAAATTTCGACGCCTACCTCAACACCTGTCTGCGTTGGCATTTGAAAACCTACCTAAAGCAGCGCATCAGGAACGACCGCAAGGAAAAGCTCCTCCTTAAGGAAAGCTATCTCGCCCGGAACCGTGAAGAAAACGATGGGATCGAAGCGTTCGAATGCGCGAGCCCGGAAGCCGAAGACGGAGAAGCAGCGGATCGAAAGCCCGGAGTCAAGCACATTCTCCTTCTGACCTTGAAGAGCGTGATGTTCCTGAGCGACCAAGCCGTGGAACATATCGCTATTCTTGCGGGCATCCACCGGGATTTCCTTTTCCACATCGTTGAGATCCTTCGCTTCACCATGAGAAAACGACTCGACCGTATCTCGAAGCTGACCTCGCGAAGAAACAGGAACTATTTCCGCATCAGGTTCCTTTCGGAGGAAAAGCAGCTATGCCTGAATCCGGACCGGATCAGCACGATCGACAGGCAGATAGCCAACGAGAAGAAGCGCTACGACAGGACGACGTACGATATCGGCAGGGTCCCGAAATCCCCCACCCACAGGGACATCGCCCGCATCCTCGGGCTTCCCAAGGGCTCGGTCGATTCGGGATTCTATTACCTGAAAAAGTACCTGAAGAGAAACGCCTGAATGCGCTTTTCGCTGTCCTTTAATTCTGGTATGGTTTCCCCATGATCATAGTTCTCGCATCGGGGAATCCCCACAAGAAAGAGGAGTTTTCACGCATCCTCGCGAATCACACGATCCTCGTGCCCGGCGACCTGGGCGTCGAATTCGAGCACGAAGAAACGGGATCGACATTCCTGGAAAACGCCCTCGGCAAGGCCTTCGCCCTTCACCGGGCCCTTTCCGGTACCGAAGCGCGGGCAGTCATCTCCGACGACTCCGGGATCTCCGTTCCCGCCTTGGGAGGGGCGCCGGGCGTCTACTCGGCGCGCTACGGCCAGAAGGAATTCGGCAGGCCGCTCACGAGCGAGGAACGAAACGCGTTCCTGCTTTCCAAAATGGACGGCGTAGCCGATCGCCGGGCCTTCTTCGTCTGCGCCATGGTGCTCCTCTTCGACGAACACCGCTTCTTCACCGCCCAGGAAATCCTTCCCGGAACCCTAGCCTTGGAACCCGCGGGAAGGGGCGGCTTCGGCTACGACCCCCTGCTCTTTCTTCCGGAACTCGGCAGAACCGTCGCGGAACTCGATGCCGCGGAAAAAGACCTTCTTTCCCATCGCGGGAAGGCCGCCAGGGCGCTGTGCGCCGTTCTCGAGTACCATATAGAAAGGAACCGAGCATGAAAACGAAATCCGAGCCCGTCCTGATCCCGTCGCGCGCCGAAGTTGCGGAAGAGCATCGCTGGAACCTCTCGAGCCTGTACCCGGACGACGCCGCGTGGGAAGCGGAGCTCGCACGGTACCGGGAACTCATGCAGCGCATCGAATCGTTCCAAGGCAGGCTCGGCGAATCTTCCGGGACGCTCAAGGAATGCCTTGATTTCATGACCGAACTCGGGCGGATCGAAGAACGTCTCGGGTATTACGCCCACCTCAGGCTCTGCGAGAACGGCGGCGACGCCGCGAACCAGGACCGATACGCCCGCTACCTTCAGAACGCCACTCGCGCGGACGCCCTCGCGAGCTACCAGAAACCGGAAATCCAGGCCATCCCGGACGACCGTATGCGCGAGTTCTGGCCGGGACTCTCCGACTACCACGTGTATCTCTCGAAGCTTCGCCGGTTCAAGGATCACGTGCTCTCCGAGAAGGAGGAGAAGATCCTTTCTCTCCAGGAGGAATCGAACCAGACAGCGCAGAAGGCGTTTTCCGCCCTCACGGACGTGGACATGGAGTTCGGCTTCGTTCACACCGAGGAAGGCGACAAGCCGCTCACGCAGTCCACCTATCAGTCCTTCCTCATGTCGCCGTTGCGGGATACGAGGAAAGAGGCCTACGACAAATTCATTTCGACCTTCGACGCCCACAAGAACACGCTCGTATCCCTCTATGCAGGCAGCGTGAATCTAGACATCTATCTCGCAAAAGTCCGTTCCTATTCCTCGGCGAGGGCCATGAGGCTTTTTCCGGACAAGGTACCGGAGGAGGTGTACGACAATCTCGTCGCCTCCGTCGAACGCAGCATTCCCTCACTGCACCGGTATTACGAACTCAGACGGAGGACCCTCGGCCTCGACAAGCTCAGGATGTACGATACGAAGGTGTCGCTCGTGAAGAACGTCGACGTACGGCACACCTACGAGGAGGCCGTGGATCTCGTGATCGGGGCGCTCGCACCCCTCGGGGACGAATACCGGAACGTGCTTCGCGCGGGGCTCCTGGGCGGTTGGGTGGACCGGTACGAGAACAAGGGGAAGCGCTCCGGAGCCTTCTCTGCTGGCTCGTACTCGGGCGATCCCTACATCCTCATGAATTTCAAGGAGGATCTCCTCCGCGACGTTTTCACGCTGGCGCACGAGGCCGGGCATTCCATGCATTCGTACTACTCTGTCCGGCACAATCCCTTCCAGCACTATGCCTACACGATCTTCGAGGCGGAGGTGGCGTCCACCTTCAACGAGCAGCTCCTCATGAAGCATCTTCTCGAGACGACCGATTCCGAGGAACTCAAGACCTATCTCGTCAGCAAGCACGTCGACGACATAATCGGCACGCTCTTCAGGCAGACGATGTTCGCGGAATTCGAACACCTCGCGCACCGCATGGTGGAAAACGGCGAACCGCTCACCGTCGCGAGCGTCCGACGGCTGTACAGGGACCTGCTCGCCAAGTATTTCGGTCCGTCGCTCGAAATCGGCGACCTCGACGATCTCGAAGGGCTCAGGATTCCGCACTTCTACCGGGCGTTTTACGTCTATAAATACGCAACCGGAATCGCGGCGTCGATCGCCCTTTCGAAGCGCGTGATCGAGGAAGGAGAACCGGCCCGAAAGGCATATTTCGAATTCCTCAAATCGGGAGGCTCTCGTTATCCCATCGAATCGCTTCTGATCGCCGGAGTCGACATGGCCAGGCCGGAACCGGTGGAAAAGGCCCTTCGTCTCTTCGACGACCTGGTGGGGGAACTCGAGCGGCGGCTGCAGGGCGGCCGAACCTCAGGGTAGCTTCTTTTCCCGGCCTGCTTCGACGATCCAGGAAACATTCCCGTCGATATAGAACGGAACGCCGAAGATGTCGTGCTTTCCGAGGTAGTCCATGTCGGCGTTGTCGAGTTCTCCGAGGGAATTTCGGTAATCCTGCAGAGCGCGGTATACGCCGGGCGAGACGACCACCCTCTCCGGCCGCTCGCCGCGGTCCCTCAGTTCTCGTACCTGCCTGAAGATGTCCACGATGATCTCCTCGGGCCGCGGCATATCCTCAGTCCTTCCCGTCCACGTCGGTCGTACGTCCGCCGTTCATGGGCAGGTAAACGGAGAATTTCGCCCCGCGTCCTTCGTCCGAACGCACGAAGACCGCCCCTCCTTCGCTCTTGAGCACGGAATAGACGATCGAGAGTCCGAGTCCCGTACCCTTCGCCTTCGTGGAAAAATACGGATCGAAAATACTCTGGACGATTCCCTGAGGAATCCCGCACCCCTCATCCTCGACCGAAACGACTATATAGACTCCCGGTTTCAGCGAAAGCGGCCCCTCCCCGGGCGGCATCCGTCCCGGTCCCACCGACTCCTTTCCGACTCCAATCCGGATCTTCCCGCCGTCGGGCATCGCCTGGCGGGCGTTCGTAAGCAGGTTCGAGAAGACCTGACCGAGCCGAACGCCGTCTCCGTCCATGACGAATTCGCCCGGTTCGATAGAAATCTCCGTCACGTACTTCTTTTCCGATGCCGCCATTGCCGCCGCATCCCTGACTATCGAGACGACGTCCACGCTACTTCTGATCACCGGCAGTCCGCGGGCCATGCTCATGAGCCGCAACGTGAGATCGCGCGCGCGGCAACAGGCAAGTTCCGCGTCGTTCATGACTTCGGCCAATTCCTCGTTCTCGGGCGGAGAGTAGAGCTTTCCCAAGGACAGGCTGCCGAGGATGATCATCAGGAGATTGTTGAAATCATGCGCTATGCCGCCCGCGAGCACCGCCAAGGATTCGAATTTCTGGACCCGGATCAGTTCCTTCTCGAGCGCCTTCCTTTCCGTGAGGTCGAGCGCTGTCGTGAGGAGGAATTCCCCTCCAGCGAGATTTATGAGTTCGTTGGAGAGCAGCACCGTGCGATGCGAACCGTCCTTGCCGCGAATCCTGCATTCGAGATTGGACAGGCCCCGCTTCTCGGCTACCGAATTCCTGACGGCGTCCGATCCTTCGACGCAACCCTCCCAAAGGCCCAGCTCGCGGTCGGTTTTACCCAGGATTTCCCGCCTGGTATAGCCGAGCATCTTCACCAATACGTCGTTCGCCTCGACGAATTCGCCCGAGGGAATGCGATTGATTGCGAGGCCTATGGGGCTGAGGGAAAAAGCCTTTTGAAATTTTTCCTCGGACGCCTTCAAGGCGATCGTGAGCCGCTGGTCCTTCCCGGTGAATACGTATCCTATTCTTTCACCCTCGGGTTCCGCGATCGGCGACAGCGAAACGGACAAGGGAACCGAGGATCCCCCGTCGACTGCGAATTCCTCGTCCCTGCATTTTTCGTCGATTTCGTCCACCGTTCTGCCGCTCGCCAATAGCGAAGAGAGAGGCCTCCCCTCCAGCCGGTCGGCGCTCACCCCCGAAAGGAGCTCGGCCTTTGCGTTGGCCTTGAGAACGAACCCGTTCCTGTCCAGAAGGAGTATGACGTCGTCCACCTTGGAAACGAGTTCCGACGCGGCGAATTCAGGCGTCAGCGCGAACAGCCTATAACGTTGCACCGCGTACCCTATGCCGCAGATCCAGATCGCCACGAAGATCGTGCCCATGGGGGGAAGTTCGCCGATCGAAAAAAGCGGAAGCAGGGTCGAGATTACCGTTGCCGAGGAAAACGAAAGAATGAACGTGAGGAATATCACCCTCGCCTGCTTTCGTTCCCGCGGGGAATCGCTTCGCTTCCACCGGCGAAGCAGCAGGAAGAGCGAAATCAGCGGCAATGACGTGTAATGGAGGATGTTAAGGTAGTACCATGGAGAGGAATGGTTGTAGACGACTTTCCACCCGTAAGGGCCCCGGACGAAATCCGCGATGATGGCAGAGCCGTTCAATGAAACCAGGTAGAGAACGAGACCGGGCAGATAGACCGGGAGAATCCTCGACCGCGTGCACCCGCGGCTGCCCGTCAGCAGGATGAAGAAATGCAGGAAAAGCGGCGGAAAGAAAAACCAGGCGAAGGAGGAAGGATAATAGGCGAGCCATGCATCGCGAACGCTTTCGGCCTGGAAAAAGAAGAAATTTCCGACGGCAGCCAGGGAAAAGCTGACTGCGAGGGCGAAGAAAATTCGATTCAAATTCTCTTTCGGGTTCTTTACCAGGGCGTACACCCCGACCTGCCCGCAGGCTGCCGCAGACAAAGCGCAAAGCAGCGACAAAAACGCCATATTCCGGTCATTGTAGACCAGGGCAAGGGAGTTCACAAGTGGGAGATAATAATCACTTGGGCAGAAACCGAGTCAGGATGGCTGCGAAAAGGAACCGAACGTTCGGCTTGTCCATGACCGTTTCCTTTTCGAGGATGCCGATGAACAGTTCCCTGAGCGACTCGGCCTCAGTCCTGGGGAAATCCGCTTCCGCGAACGCCTCCGAAAGAAACCGCAGATAGGTCTCGACGTCGGAAAGGAGGCCGGAGAAGGCCCTTCGAAACGATCCTTCGTTGTACCTGAAGGGGCCTTCGGGTCTGGCGTTCGTCACGGCGTCCAGCAACAGATCGATTCCCTCGTGCCGATCTTCGAGGAAAAGCGTGTAATAGGGATAGAACCACTCCTCCATGTCCAGGATGCCGGCGATCGAGAGGACGAGATGATCGACGAGGTCCTGGGGAAGTTCGCGCCTCTCGAGCAGCGAGAAAAGCACGGGAAGCGAACGGAGGTCTCCGAACAGCTTGAGGGATTCCGCTCCGTAGATGACGAGGAGCGGATTTCCCGTCTCCCGGAGAATCCGCTCGATTTCCTTCACCGAAGGCTTGTCCTTGAGCCTGGCAAGCGCCACCATGCTCTCCGCGCACAGGAGGTAATCCTTGGACCTGAGAGCGTCACGCAGAACAGGCAACGCATGGTGTACCTGTTTCATGCCGAGGATCCGTGCCGCCCGGTACGCCGTCGTGTACTCCCGGCTCTTCACCTCCGCAGCGAGCGCCTTCTCGATTCTCGAGTCGACCGAATGCCCTTCCAGGGCGCGGAGGGCCTCCGTACGGATCGTGAAGCTCGGCGACTTGAGTCTCCGCACCAGGACGTCGACCATGACTTCAGAAGGAGCGTTCCCGAGTTCCTGTATCACCTTTCTCTCGTCGGCGATCGTCGTCGTGCGGTCGAGCCTGTTGAGAAGCACTATCGCCCGGAGATCCCGAGCCGAGAAGATGACGTTCAGCGCCCTGCCCACGCTGAAGGCTCCGAGCGCTTCGAGCCTGAACATGGACACGAGGAGCAGGAAGGTAGATGCGAACAGGATACCGAAGAAGACCCGGTGCGACAGGACGGGCGGATATCCCATGCCGAGAAGCGCGTCGATGAGAAAGCCCCCGGCGAGGGATCCCAGGGTGCCTCCGACGCCGAAGATGAAGAAATAGAGGATGCCGAAATCGAGCTGGTCTTCCGGTTTCACCATGGCGTAGAAATAGGTCTGGGAGGAGTTCTCCTGGCCCATGGTCCCGAAGTTGAAGACGAAGAAGGCCAGTCCCAGGAAGATGAAGGCGTTCAGACCCGTGAGGCGCGGGGCCGCGAGGAAGGGGACCAGGCCGAGGAGAAACGCGCCCGTGAAGAACACCAGGATGGGTTTCGCGCCGAGGCGGTCGAGCAGCAGCTGCGCTACGAATCCCATGGCGAGGGCGCCGAGGCTCCCGATGACCGAGAGGTACATCGTTGCGCTGTCGTTCATCCGGAAAATATCCGCGGCGTAGACGATGATGAAAGGTCGGGACATGCCCGCTACGAACGTCATGAGCGAGAATACCGCCATGAATCTCCTGAACGATCTGTCGGCGAAGGCTCGTCTCGCCGCGGCCTTGAAGCTTTCCCTGCCCTTCTGGATCGATCCGATGTGGCGCGGGAGACGGAAAAGCATCATGCTTCCCGCGATCCCGGTAACGATGCCGGTGAGGATGAACGGCGTGTACCGAGAAATGGGCACCTCGTCCCCGCCGAGAAGCACGGCGATGAGCACGCCGGTGATCACGGAAACCGCCTGGTTGAGGATCTGGAGACGGGAAAGGTATTCTCCCCGGTCCTTTCCTTCGCTGAGATCGCCGAGGATGGGGCTGTTGCTCGCCATGCCCACGCCCCGCATCACCTGGAATCCGAGCGTACCCACCACGATGAGTCCGAATCCGAGTCCGTGCATGCCGCGTTGGATGAAAAGCGGCGAGAACAGCATGGGGACGGTGGAGAGGTAACGCACCAGCCAAGCCGACGCGAACAGCCGGGCGACGCCCGTAAATTCCACGAGCCTTCGACCCGCGAACATGAAGAAGAAGGAAATGTAGGTGAAGGACGATACGAATCCGATGATGGAACCGGAGGCCCCGAGACGGAGAAGGTAGAGCGTGATGATGTTCCCGCTCAACAGAAGAAAGGAACACGTGTTGAAGACGGAAAAGACGTCGAACAGCTTCCTGGCCTTCAGCCGCTCGGAAAAGGTGAGTTCCTTATGTCCGAAAGTCGTTTCCGCCGTCATGGTTTCAGGTATCAGAGCAGACCGTAACGGGACAATCCGGCATGCAGAATCCTTTTGATCAATTCCCCGTACGTGATTCCGAAGAACGAGCACAGGATGGGCAGGTCCGAATGAATCGGATTGAGTCCGGCGAGCGGATTCACCTCGATAAAATTCGGGACGCCCGAAGCGTCTTCCCGGATGTCCACCCTTCCTCCGTCCCTGCATCCGAGGACGCGGTATGCGGCGAGGGCGACCTCTTCGGCCCTTCCCGCGCTGTCGTCCCTTCCCGGGCTGTAGGTTATCCTCTTCTCGTATTCGGCCTTGTTCACGTACGAATACACGTCGCCGTCTGCGTCCTTTCCGTAATGGATTTCCATACATCCGACGGCTCGCGCCTCGACGCCCGTACCGATGATGCCCACCGTGAATTCCCTTCCCGGAAGAAAGGTTTCCACGAGCACGGGCTGCCGGTAGCGGCCGAGGAGCTCGGAGCAAGTCCTCGCGAGATCGCCTTTGTTCGTGATCTTCGAGACCGGGGAGACGCCCTTTCCCGTCCCTTCGGCCACGGGCTTGGCGAAAAGCGGGAACGGTAGATCGACCGATTCCGCCTCCCGCACGTTCTCGACCACGGAGAAAGCCGCCGTCGGGATCTTCGCGTCACGGACGACGCGTTTCGTCATCCCCTTGTGGAGGCAGAGGCCGAGCACCATGGGGTCGGAGAAGCTGTAGGGAATGTCGTACGCATCGAGGAGGCAGGGTATCTGCGATTCCCGGCCGAGGCCGCGGAAGCCTTCGGCAATGTTGAAGACGAAACGCCATCTGTCGCCGCGGGCGAGCCTCTCCACGAGCGATTTGACGTGTCCGATCCGCTCCGTCGAATATCCCGCGGCGCGGATCGCTCCCTCGATTCCCTCGACGGTCTCGAGGGAATCGAATTCGGCGATCTCCTCCGGCGTCAAGCCGGAAGATTTGTAATCGTCTTTGAGATCGTATGTCAGCCCGATGGTCAGCATCTTACGAGACTGCCCTCCGACGCGCCGGGATCCGGATAACGGAAGGTTTTGCCTTCGTAGTTGCGCAGGATGAGATCTCCGTTTTCCTCGTACCCGATCACGTATTCGGGAAGAAGCGGTATCTTGCCGCCTCCCCCGGGGGCGTCGATGACGTAATGCGGAACCGCGTATCCCGTCGTGAATCCCCTGAGCCCCTGGATCATTTCCAGCCCCTTCATGACCGAGGTGCGGAAATGCGATGAACCGGGGATCGGATCACACTGATAGAGATAGTACGGACGAACCCGCATCGTGAGGAGCCCGTGGTAGAGCCTCATGAGGGTCTCAACCGAGTCGTTGATGCCCGCGAGCAGCACGGTCTGGCTACCGAGCGGGATTCCGGCGTCGGCCAGGCGGTTGCAGGCGTGCCGCATCTCCGGGGTGAGTTCCTCCGGGTGGGTCGAATGGATGCTGATCCACAGGGGGCGATATCTCCTAAGGACTTTCACGAGAGAGCGCGTGATCCTCTGCGGAAGGACCGACGGCACCTTCGTGCCGATACGGACGAATTCCACGTGAGGTATGGCGGTCACCCTCGACAGGAGCCAGTCGATGGCCTCGTCCGGAAGCGTGAGAGGATCCCCGCCCGAGATGAGCACGTCCCTGACTTCCTCGTGTTCCCTGATGTAGGCCAGGGCGGCCTCCCATCTCTCGATTCCCGGGGCGCAGCCTTGTTCCCCCACGGCCCGCGACCGCGTACAGTAGCGGCAGTAGGTCGAGCAGGAATAGGTAGCGAGGAACAGAACCCGGTCCGGGTAACGATGCACGAGCCCGGGGACCACGGTATCGTGTTCTTCCGATAGAGGATCCTGATCCTCTCCGGACGACATGAGGTACTCGTAGATCGTCGGCACCACCGTGCGCCGCAGGGCATGGGTCGGGTCGTTCCGGTCCAGGAGGCTTGCATAGTAGGGAGTGATGGACAGCGGGATGTGGTTGCCTCGGTCCTTGAAGACCTGGGCTTCGACGTCGGTCAGGTGGATGATTCTGCCGAGTTCTTCGAGGGATGTGATGCGGTGGGCAATCTGCCAGGTCCAATCATCCCAATCGGACTGGGTTGCGTCAGGATAAAACTGAATTCTGAAATCTTTCGATTTCGCGCTGCTTCGCGTTTGAGGCTTGATCAGTTTCAGCTGAACTTTACCGGATTCACCGATCGTTCCGCAGGAAAAATCGGCAGGCCATGTTTGGAGGTCCCCGCTCTGAGCTGGCGTGCGCTCAGGAGGTTCCTCCGGTAGACTGGGAGGGTCTTCTTCGAGGTTAACAAGTTTCTCGATCATGCTCCTCGCTCCTAAGAGAGTATAATAAACCTAGTACTCCACATCGGTTCGATTGTCAAGGTAGATAAGTCCGAAATTAAGAATCTTTCATTCCATTTTTGAGTAAAATTCGACTACATATCTTTGAAGTACTCTTCCTACAGCGTATCCTGAACGAATGCCCCCCCTACCCGTAGAGTGTCATTCCACCAGGGAGACCCGCTTCCATTCTCGTTCACGGACAAAGATGAGAAGATAGGGAATGGAGCAGGTGACGATGGCCGCATCTACGGCCATGAGGCGGAGGTTGCCGAATCTCTGGATGATGAATCCCGCGAGAAGCCCGCCGGCGGCCATGGCCATGCTCCACACGAGCTGGAACAGGTTCTGATACATCGCCCGGAGATCTTCGTGGGCGCGCCTGTCCATGAGATAGATCGCTCCGAGGATGAAGAGCGCGTACCCGAGGCCGTGCATGCTCTGGATCAGGATGAAAAAGAGCGTGCTCTTCGCCCGAGTCATCGTGACGAGCAGAACGAGCTTGGCGAGCATGAAGAAGGAACCCGCGAGCATCATTCCGCGCTCTCCGATGCCTTTGCGTATCCTGCCTGCATGAAACATGAACGGGATTTCCGGCAGGCCGGCCAGTCCGAAGGCGAGTCCTATCTGCCAATAGGCGGCATCGAGATCCTCCATCAGGTAGCTCGTGAAGTTGAAGGAGCTGTTGACTGCAGTCCCGTAAAAAAACGAAAACACCAGGAGCGCCCGGAACGTCGCGTCAGCGCGAAGATGTTCCCAAGGAATTCTGACCGGCCGGATCTTCGCCTTGACGCCTCGAGAGGCCACGAGGGCGAGGACGAGATAGCCGAGGCCGTATCCCAGGACGAGATAATCGAAACGTTCCTGCGTGTAAAGAACGTACCCGAATCCGCAGACCGCCAGGGCCCATGAAAGGGAGCCGAAGAGCCGAATGCTGCCGTATCGGTCTCCGTTGCCCTCCACGGCATGGAGATGCTCCAGGATCGCCGTGTCGATGAGAGGCTGGATGGGACGGAAAAAAAGACCGTTCAGGGTCATGCCGATGAAAAAAAGCACGGTTTTCGACTGAAAAGACCAGCCCTTGTTCAGGGGAAGACCGGGAAGATATTGGAACACGGCGGCCGTCGTGACCATGAGCGAACAGAAGAACAGTATGCGGTTCTTTATCTTGAATCGGTCCGACAAGTAACCTGCGATGGGGGTTCCGAGCATTCCCGAAGCCGCCTGAATGAAAAACAGAAGTCCGATGAAATAATAAGCCGGTCGTCCCCGCTCGTCCGTGAGCACATTCCGGAAATACAGGCTCTGAAAGGGATTGAGGGCTCCGAGCGCGAAAAAGGAAACGATCTGGAGAAGGACGATCCTTCTTCCTTCCGCTTGAAGGCGCGACAGGCTCGATTCGGTTGTCTGCATGATCCCATCGTATCATCAGGCGGGTGTTTTTTCCAGCGTTCGAGAATCGGTTTTTCTCTCTCGGGTACAATACTCTTGATTCTTTCGCAGGGAAGGCATATAATCGAATCGATTTCGTAATATTTTCGTAAGTATTACGAAAGTTTTTAATTATGAATACGAATGTCACTGAACGCGAAAAAGAAATTCTCGATCTGATCACCGGAGACACGTCGATCACCGTGGCCCAACTCGGGAAGAAACTCAGAGTTTCCTCGGTTACCGTCCGCGCCACGCTCAACTCCCTCGAGGAAAAAGGTTTCATCCTCAGAACCTGGGGAGGAGCCTTTCCGACCTTCCATCCCGAGGTTCTCGATCATCAGCGAAACCGCGTGGAGGAGAAGAACCGAATCGCTAAGGCCGCAGCGAACCTCGTGGAGGACGGCGACACGATCATGATCGAAGCCGGCACGACCACCGCTCTTGTCGCGCGGTACCTTTTCGGCAAACGCGGCATTTCCATCGTGACCAACAACACGCTGGTTCTTCCCTATGCCCGGGCCAATCCCGCGGTGAGGCTCACCCTCGTAGGCGGCGAGTTCAGGTCAGCGACAGAATCCACGGTGGGGCCTGTAGCCCTTCAGGAACTCGAGAAATTCCATGTCCGCAAGGCGTTCGTGGGCACCGACGGCTTCACCATGGACAAGGGCCTCACCACCCATCTCGTGGAAGGCGCAGAGATCGTAAAAAAAATGGCGTCCCAGGCCAAGGAGACCATTCTCGTGGCCGACAGCACGAAGTACGGGAAAATCGGGTTCGTAAAGGTGCTCCCCCTCTCCTCCGTGGGACGCATCATAACCGATTCGGATTTGAGCGAAGAGGCGAGGGCCGTCTTCGCCGAACAGGATATCAAACTGGAGATCGTGTAACGAAAGGAGATTCTATGGCGACCGAAGTATGCATGCCGAGGCAAGGCCAGTCAGTCGAGAGTTGTCTGATCCTGGAATGGAAGAAGAACGAAGGCGATCCGGTCAAGACCGGAGAGATCCTCTGCGAAGTCGAAACCGACAAGGCGACCTTCGAAGTGGAGGCCCCGGCGGAAGGGACTCTCATAAAGATCCTTCATCCGAAAGGTGCCGACGTTCCCGTTCTCGCGCCCATCGCATACATCGGCACGCCCGGGGAACGGATTTCCGCGGGCGCGACCCAGGCTTCGCCGGAAAAAACGGCGGCCCCTTCCAAGGCTCCTGATGCAGCCGCTCAACCCCGGACGCCCGCGGCGCCCCAGGCATCGCCCGCCCGCACCGCCGGCGAGTTCAAGGTCTCTCCCCGCGCCCGCAATCTCGCTGAGGCGAAGGGTCTCGCCGTCGAATCCCTTGAGGGCACCGGTCCCGGAGGCCGGGTCGTCGAACGCGACGTCATCGCGGCCTTGAGCGGCAAGGAGCCCCTCACCCGCGCGGCGGCGGCGACTGCCATAGCCTCCAGGCTCGGTTCGCCTGCGGTCGGAAGCGGCGCAGGCGGCAGGATAACGGTAACCGACCTCGGTTCGTCGGTCGTAGCCCTCATGGACGAGGCAGCCCGGGCCCAGGCCGGCGCCCCGGCCTTCCCCGGACCTACCGAGGAAATACCGGTCAAAGGCATCAGGAAGCTCATCGCCGACAGGATGCTTTCCTCGCTCGCTTCCCACGCGCAGCTCACCTTGAATTCGGGGGCGGACGCACGGAACATCCAGGCTTTCAGGAAGAAACTGAAGGAAAGCCCCGAGGCCCTGGGGCTAGGTGGAATCACGATCAACGATTTCGTCCTCTATGCGGCCTCAAGACGCCTCTCCTCCTTCCCGGAACTCAACGCGCACTGGCTCGGCGATAAGATCGTTCGTTTCCGGAGCGTCCACATCGGCTTCGCGGTCGACACTCCCAAGGGGCTCATGGTTCCGGTCATCAGGAACGCCGAGACGCTGTCCCTCAAGGAGCTGTCACTCGAAGCGAAACGCCTTGCGAAGGGCTGCATCGAAGGCGGAATCTCCCCCGACGAGCTCTCCGGCGGCACGTTCACGATCTCAAACCTCGGCGCCTTGGGAATCGACAGCTTCACCCCCGTGCTGAACAGCCCGCAGGTAGCGATCCTCGGGGTCTGCACCATCCAGCCCAAGCCCGTGATGGCCGGAGACGACGTGAAATTCGTGCCGACCCTGGGCTTGTCGCTCACGATCGATCATCAGGCGGTGGACGGGGCACCGGGTGCGAGATTCCTCAAGGAACTCGCTTCCGATCTCGCGAATTTCGACATCATGTTGGCGCTGTGAGGAAGGGACGAGCAATGTACGACATCATCATTCTCGGAGCCGGCCCCGGAGGATACGTGGCGGCCGAACGCGCCGGCCATGCCGGGCTCAAGGTTCTCCTGATCGAAAAAGCCGAACTCGGTGGCGTCTGCCTCAACGCAGGATGCATTCCTACGAAAACCTTGCTTTCCGCCGCGAAGACTTACGCTCACACGAAGGAAGCCGAAGGAATCGGCGTGAGCGTGGAAAAGGCCGTCTTCCGGCTCGAAAAGGCGATGGCCTGGAAGGCGAGGGTCATCGAGACCCTCAGAAAGGGCATAGCGTCGCAGATGAAGCGCTTCGGCGTGGAAACCGTCCGGGGTGAAGGCGTTCTCGTGAACAACCGCACCGTCAAGGTCGGCGATACCTCCTACGAGGGAAAGGCGATCATCCTCGCGACCGGATCCGGCCCGGCGGTGCCGCCCATACCCGGCGTCAAGAACCGGAAGGTCGTCACTTCCACCGAACTCCTCGGCATGGAGAAAATGCCGTCGAACGTCGCGATCGTGGGCGGAGGATACATCGGCATGGAGTTCGCCTCGTTCTTCGCCATGATCGGCGTCAAGGTGACCGTGGTAGAAATGATGGACGAGATCATCCCGATCCTTGACAGGGACTTCGCGGCCCTGCTCAGGAAGTCCGTCCCCGGCATCACCTACGAACTCGGCGCCAAGGTCGAGGAGATAGGCGACGCGGGCATCACCTACTCTCGCCGCGGGGAAAAATCGACCGTGCCGGCGGACCTGATCCTGCTCTCGATCGGTCGCAGACCCAACATCGAAGGCTGCGGCTTCAAGGAAGCCGGACTCGACATGGACAGGAAGGGCGTCCGCGTCGACGAAAGAATGAGGACGAACCTGCCCGGCGTGTACGCTATAGGCGACGTCACGGGCCTCTCCCTCCTCGCTCATTCGGCGAGCCGCATGGGCGAAATCGCCGTGAAGGACATTCTCGGCCAAAAGGACCGTTGGAGATCGCACGCGGTGCCCTGGGTGGTCTTCACCAATCCCGAGGTCGCCGGATGCGGCCTCACCGAGGCGGAGGCCAAGGCCAAGGGGCTCGCGGTTAAGACCGTCACAGTACCCATGAGGCTGTCCGGAAGGTACCTCGCGGAGCATCCCAAAGAGCAGGGTATCTGCAAAGTCGTCGTAGATGCGGCAACCGACGTGATCCTCGGCGTGAACATGCTCGGTTCCGGCTGCTCGGAGATGATCTACGGCGTGGCGCTCATGATCGAGGCCGAACTCCGGGCGAAGGACATCAGGGACATGATCTTCCCCCACCCTACCGTGTGCGAAGTCATCAGAGAAGCCATGTTCGAACTCGCCTGACGGATACGCACGGCCGACCGTGGATAGAAACAGGAAATGCGCAGGCGGAATAGCCCGCCCGTGAGAAGACGAAGGAGAATGCAATGCCCAAATCACAGCTTGTCGATCCCCGGAAAGTGAGGAAACCGGGTAGTATCACCATACAGGAAATTCCCGTCAATCAATACGTCTCGGATCCGAAGAAGGAGATCAGGAAGTACGGCAAGGAAGGTCTGAAGAAGATCCTCTACGACATGATGATCATCAGGGAATTCGAGACCATGCTCAATGAATTCAAGACCAAAGGGGCCTACCGGGGGATCGAGTACAATCATCCCGGTCCTGCGCACCTCTCGATCGGTCAGGAGTCCGCATCCGTGGGCCAATCCTACCATCTCGGCGTCGAGGACTTCATCTTCGGATCCCACCGGAGCCACGGCGAAATCCTAGCGAAGTGCTTCTCCGCAATCTCCAAGCTCGGGGAAGAGGAACTCGGTAAGGTCATGAAAGGTTACTTCGAGGGGAAACCGCTCAAAGTCGTCGAGAGGGAGAAATACGACGACACCAAGGACCTCGCGGAGAATTTCATCCTCTACGGCGTCCTTGCCGAGATCTTCGCGCGCGAAAACGGAGTCAACAAGGGGCTGGGCGGCTCCATGCACGCGTTCTTCATACCCTTCGGCAGCATGCCGAACAACGCCATCGTCGGCGGTTCGGGCGACATCTGCGTGGGTTCAGCCCTCTACAAACGGATCAACCGCAGACCCGGTATCGTAATCGGCAACATAGGAGACGCCTCCATGGGCTGCGGCCCCGTGTGGGAAGGCATGATGATGGCAGCCATGGACCAGTACCGCAAGCTCTGGCCCGAGGAAATCGGGGGTGCTCCGCCCGTGCTCTTCAACTTCTTCAATAATTTCTACGGCATGGGCGGCCAGACCTACGGTGAAACCATGGGATACGAGGTCCTCGCCCGCGTAGGCGCGGGAGTCAACCCCGAGAACATGCATGCCGAACGGGTGGACGGCTACAATCCGCTCGCCGTAGCCGACGCGATCGAGCGGAAGAAGAAAATCCTCCTCGCAGGCAGGGGGCCGGTGCTCCTCGACACGATCACCTACCGGATTTCCGGCCACAGCCCATCGGACGCATCGAGTTATCGTACCAAGGAAGAGGTCCAGCTCTGGGAAAACGTGGACTGCGTGAAAAGCTTCAAAGACTATCTGATCGCGAACGGAGTCCTCTCCGCCTCGGACGCGGAAGCGATGCAGGACAAGGTCGCCGGAAAGATCACCGCGGCGGTGAAGCAGGCCACATCCCTGGAAATATCCCCCAGGGTCCAAGGCGAATACATCGGCAGGGTGATGTTCTCAAACACGCCGACGGAATCCTTCGACGACCGGAAACCGGAGGTCCTCCTGCCCCTGGAGGAAAACCCGAGAGTAAAAAAGATCGCGGCCAAGGAGCGCTTCGCTTTCGACGCCGACGGCAAGCCCTTCCCCAAGATGAAGGTCTACTCCTACCGCGACGCCCTGTTCGAGGCGGTGATCCATCGCTTCTACACGGATCCGACCATGGTCGCCTACGGAGAGGAGAACCGCGACTGGGGCGGGGCCTTCGCCGTTTATCAGGGGCTTACCGAAAGCCTTCCCTATCATCGCCTGTTCAACTCCCCGATATCGGAAGGCGCCATCGTCGGATCGGGCGTCGGCTACGCCCTTTCCGGCGGCCGGGCCCTCGTCGAGCTCATGTACTGCGATTTCATGGGCAGGTCGGGGGACGAGATCTTCAACCAGATGTCGAAATGGCAGAGCATGTCGGCCGGCATCCTCAAGATGCCGCTCGTCCTCCGTGTCTCGGTCGGCAGCAAGTACGGTGCCCAGCACTCCCAGGACTGGACCAGCATCATCGCCCATATTCCCGGCCTCAAGGCGATGTTCCCTGCGACACCGTATGACGCGAAAGGCATGCTCAATTCTGCTCTCCGCGGCAGCGACCCCGTCGTTTTCTTCGAAAGTCAGCGTCTCTACGACATGGGCGAGCAGTTCGAGAAAGGCGGGGTTCCCAAGGGATACTACGAGATCCCCGAGGGGGAGCCGGCCGTGCGAAGGACCGGCAAAGATCTCTCGATCGTCACCGTCGGCGCCACCCTTTACCGCGCCATAGAAGCAGCGGACGAACTCAAGACGAAATACGGGATAGAAGCCGAAATCATCGACGCGAGGTTCATCAACCCCCTCAATTACGACAAGATCATCGAATCGGTGAAGAAGACGGGAAAGATTCTCCTCGCGTCCGACGCATGCGAACGCGGGAGCTTCCTTCACACCATGGCGAGCCGCATAAGCGAACTCGCTTTCGACTGGCTCGATTCCCCTCCCGCGGTTCTCGGATCCCGGAACTGGATCACGCCGGCCTACGAAATGGAGAAGGATTTCTTCCCCCAGAAGAGCTGGTTTCTCGATACGATCCACGAACGACTCCTTCCGCTCGCCGGTCATGCCCCGAGTACGAACCAGACCCTCGGAGAGCTACGGCGCAGAGACCGTGAAGGGGTTTGACGAAAAGACCGTTCTTGTAAAAGAACGGTCTTTTTTTTTGAAATCGCATTATATTTTACCTATACGAGCCGAAAAATATAGTAAACCGTGCGAATCAGGCAGGGTGACGGAACAGAAGGGTAAAGGGAATTGACTATAAGCAATTTTCGTGATAAAATGTAAGTGGGTTAGGTGTCGGGCTGTCTTTAATAAAAACTATTAAGAAAACGAATGCAAAAAAGAAAACCTGTGCAGCGGGATGAATCGAAAAACCGCAGATTCGGAGACACCGACCCTCTTGCCCTCTATCTCAAACAAATTTCCCGTTATCCTCTCCTAACCGTTGAAGACGAACAATCGATAGGAGAGAACATCAAGAAGTATCGTACCGAACTGTCCGTCGTCGAAAAAAGATATCGTGATAAAAAGAGATCGGAAACGGAGCTTCGCAACGAGAAATTCCGCCTCGAGGAGGCTCTCCGACATCAGAAGAACCGGATGATCAACTCCAACCTCAGGCTCGTCGTTTCCATAGCGAAGAAATACCAGCACCGCGGACTTTCGCTCCTCGATCTCATCGACGAAGGAAACATCGGCCTCATAGAAGCCGTAGAACGATTCGACTACACCAAGGGCTGCAGATTCTCGACATACGGCACCTGGTGGATAAGACAAGCAATCATCAAGAGCCTCGCGGACAAGGGGCGCGTAATCCGCATACCCATCCACATGCTCAACACCATCAAGAAATGTTATTTCGTCGCGAAGCACCTGACCCAGGAACTGGGCCGGGATCCGAACAGTGAAGAATTGTCGCAGTACATGAACCTCCCGTCCCACAAGGTCAAGGACATCATGAAACTCTCCCAGGAGACCGCCTCCCTGGATTCCACCGTGGATGAGGACAACATAACCCGGTTGTCCGATCTCATCCGTGACGAAGCTTCGGCCGAACCCTTCGACACGGTCTTCCACATGACGCTTCAGGATACCATCGTGGCCGTACTCCGCCAGCTCAGCGAACGCGAGATGAAAATCATTCAGCTGCGCTTCGGACTCGACGGAGAAGGCCCCTTCACCCTCGAGGAGACCGGCAAGATGCTCGGCATCACCCGTGAACGGGTTCGGCAAATCCAGGAGAAGGCGATGTCGAAACTTCGCAACATCACGCGCATTCAAGATTACCACAAGTCCATCGAATGATTTCGGGAACACCCTTTTCCATCACTTGACGCAAACGCCTCGGATCATTATCATCGAAAAAATTCCGCGAGAGGTCCAGATGGCGTCGTTACGAACCTCTTTTCTGGGCATGGAACTTCCTTCGCCCCTCGTTCTGCCCGCCGGTATCCTGGGTATGTCCTACGGTTCCCTGAATTTCGCCCTTTCCAAGGGCTTCGGCCTCGTCACTTCGAAATCCCTTTCCTTGAAGCCCCGCACCGGCCACGAAGGCCCGGTCGTCGCGGAATACGAGGGAGGCATCCTCAACAGCATGGGGCTCTGCAATCCCGGCATCGAGGAGGGTCTCGAGGAGGTGAACAGGTTCGTCGAGCTCTCCAAGGCTCCGGTAATCACCAGCCTCTTCGCGATGAACGGCGCCGATTTCACGGAACTCGCCCGCCGCGTAAACGACAGCGCGTCGTCCTTCGTGGAACTCAACCTTTCCTGCCCCAACGTCATGGACGAGTTCGGCATACCGCTCGGGTCCTCCAAGGACCTCGTTGCGGAAATAGTCGACGGAGTAAGGCGCGTGAGCAGGCTGCCTGTTATCGCCAAACTGTCGCCTAACGCCCTCGACCTCCCCGCCATTGCCGAAGCGGCGGAACGTGCCGGCGCCGACGCTCTCGCGATGATCAATACGCTCGGCCCCGGCCTGCTCATCGACGTGAAGGCGCGGAAGCCCGTCCTCAATCCGAAATTCGGCGGCATCTCCGGCCCGGCGGTGAAGCCACTCGCGCTCAAGCTCGTGTACGACTGCGCCGGAAGGGTGAAAATCCCCATAATCGGAATGGGCGGAATCTCCTCGGGAAACGACGCAGTTGAAATGCTCATGGCAGGAGCTACCCTCGTGGGAGTCGGCGCCGCGGTCTGGCGCGGTGGTATAGAGGCGATAGGAGAAATCAACGGGGGCATCCTGGCTTATCTCGCGGAGGAGGGGTTCCCCTCTCCCGCGGATGTCCCGAAGCTCTCTCGATGAGGAATCCAAACGGAGGCCCTATGGCGGAAAGAAGAACCTTGAAGATCTCTGCGGTCAGGAAGGAAGGGGATCGGGCGAAGACGCTCTACTTCGAAACGGACCTGCCGGTGAAACCCGGCCAGTTCTTCATGGTGGCGGATTACGAAGGCGGCGAAAAACCGATATCCGTTTCCGAATTCGAAGGCGGACGAATCGGCATCACCGTCAAGGAAGCGGGGCCTTTCACGAGGCGGCTTGCCGGGAAAGAGCCCGGGGATTTGATTTCATTGAGAGGAGCCTACGGCTCCTCTTTTTTTATCTCTCCGGGCAAGGTTCTCCTCGTGGGAGGCGGCTGCGGCACCGCTCCGCTCCACTTTCTGGCGAGGACCCTCGTGGAGGCCGGAGCGGAGGTCACCGTAGTGAACGGCGCGAAGAGCCGCGGCGACCTCATCTTCGGCGACAGGTTTGCGGAACTCCCGGTCGAATACTTCGGGGTGAGCGAGGACGAGGGTGAAGGACTCACCGCGGTCGAAACCGCCAAAAGGCTGCTCGATGGCCCGGACCGGGGGTTGCATTACGACCGGGTCTACGCGGCGGGCCCCGAAAGGATGCTCGTCAACCTCCGTCCCCTGCTCGGGAGCCTTCCCTATCAGTTCCTCATGGAAAGGTACATGAAATGCGGGGTCGGCATGTGCGGGAGCTGCGTCTGCGACCCCTTGGGAATAAGGATGTGCGTCGAGGGGCCCGTGCTGGGAAGAGAACTCGTCGAAAGACTGGATGACTTCGGCGTATACAAAAGGGATGCGGCGGGGAACAAGATAAAAATATGAAACCTTCTCACGACAATCGGACAGCCTGAATACGATACCGCTCCGGAACTGCGGGAATTCATCCCTTTCTCATTCTTTTCTAACGGTATTGCCATGTTTTCCAGCGATGCTTTCGGCGTGAGGGAATATGAGCAGAACCGTGATCGACGAAGGCGAGCCGTTCTCCATGCAGGCCGAACGGGCCGATCTCAGCGGCCTGGCATCGATATTGGGCATCGGGTCGTTCAAAGGCGACGGATACCTATCCGAGCTCCCCTTCATGAACGGCGACGTTTCCCGTCACGGTCTTTCTCGTTGCGGTGCTCTCCATAGCCCTTCCCTCCGCGAAAATTGCCGCGTACATAGTAGAAAAACGCCGAGGAACGATGACGATAGGGGGAGCCGTCTTCATCGGCATCGTGGCTGCGCCTTGGGCGCTTTTTGCGATCGAAAAAGTCCTTTCAGTTCCCGGCGGTTCCCTCTCTCCCCTGCTCGCCGCCATGGTCGTAGCCTACGCCCTCGGGGAGGGCTTAGGCAGGCTGGCCTGTATCTCCTACGGCTGTTGCTTCGGGAAACGCCTCGACCGGTCCGGGAACCTGGTACGTTTCCTCTTCGGCGGAATTCCAGCCGTCTTCCGCGGCAAGACCAAGAAGGCTGCATACGACGGAAACCTTGAGGGGATCGGACTCGTGCCGATCCAGGCGATAACCGCCGTCGCGTACTCCGCGGCTTCCGTTGTTTCCGCCTACGTCTTTCTGTGCGGCCGCACCGGAGCGGCCTTCATGATCGCCGCGGCCGCGACTCTCGGGTGGCGTCCCGTTTCCGAGTTCTTCCGCGCGGATTATCGCGGGGGCGGAAAGATATCCGCCTACCAATGGATGAGCGTCATCGGGGCGGCGTATTCGACCCTGCTCTTCTTCATCCTTCCCTTTCCCGCAGCCGCGGGAACCGACGTCCTCACGGGACTTCTCTCACTTGCGGACTGGCGCATCCTTCTGCTTCTCGAGGTCTGCTTCCTTGGACTTTTCGTCTACAGCGGCCTCAGCACGGTTACCGACAGCAGAATCGAATTTTCGGTCAAACCGGAATTCCGGCGTTCGGCCGCAGAGCCGGTCGAATCCTCCGCGCCCTCCTCTTGACCGCTTCCCCCTTCTCGGCGTATCATTCATCCCAGAACGAGTCATGAAAGGCGACAAGCGGTTTCTTTCCAGCCTACTAAACCTCCTCCTAGGGCTTTTACCGCACGTAAAGGCAGAGGGTGTCATGACCGCTTGAACCGTGGCTTTTCCATGGAAAATCGGACCCGCTGTCTTGGACGGCGGGTCTTTTTTTTTTTAACGTCAACGCAAAGGAGTCGACATGGGTAAGTATGCAGCGTTTCCGAGGGTGAATCTCAAGGACAGGACATGGCCCGACAGGATCATAGACAAGGCCCCCCGATGGTGCTCCGTCGATCTTCGCGACGGCAATCAGGCCTTGGCCATTCCCATGAACCTGAAGGAAAAGCACGAGTTCTTCGAACTGCTCGTAAAGACCGGGTTCACCGAGATAGAAGTCGGGTTCCCCTCCGCATCGCAGATCGATTTCGATTTCCTGAGGTCGCTCATAGAGGGCAGGAAGGTGCCGGACGGTGTCGCGCTCCAGGTCCTTACCCAAGCCCGGGAGCATCTTATCCGAAGGACCTTCGAAGGCCTCAAAGGCTCCAAGCGGGCCATACTCCACCTGTACAACTCCACATCCCCTCTCCAGAGGGAGATAACCTTCAGGATGTCCAAGGAGGAGATCAAGACGATCGCGGTGAACGGCACGAAACTGGTCAAATCGTTCCTTCCTCAGCTCGCCGATACCGAGCTCCAGTTCGAATACTCTCCCGAAAGCTTCTCCGGCACGGAGATCGACTACGCCGTCGAGGTCTGTGCTTCGGTGCGGGACGCATGGCTCGACGGGGGGCTTCCCCGAAACGTCTCGGACACGATCATTTTCAACCTTCCCTCGACCGTGGAAGAAGCGACGCCGAACGTCTACGCGGACCAGATCGAGTACTTCTGCAGGGAAATCGGAGGCAGGGACAAGATCGTCGTGAGCCTCCACACCCACAACGACCGCGGGACCGGAGTCGCCGCCACCGAATTCGGCATCATGGCCGGGGCCGACCGTGTGGAAGGAACCCTGTTCGGAAACGGCGAACGAACAGGCAATCTTGACATCCTCACCGTCGCCCTCAACATGTTCAGCGAAGGCATCGATCCGGGCCTCGACCTTTCGGACGTTCCGGCGATCCAGGAAGTCTACGAGCGATGCACGGGAATGAAGGTCCCTGCACGGCATCCGTACGCCGGCGAACTGGTGTTCACGGCTTTTTCCGGATCGCATCAGGACGCCATCAAGAAGGGCCTCGACAGGAGGAAGGACGAGAACGACGAATCCGGACGCTGGAAGGTTCCCTACCTGCTCATCGATCCGAAGGACATAGGCAGGGACTATCAGGCCATCATCAGGATCAACAGCCAGAGCGGCAAGGGCGGAGTCGCCTACATCCTCCAAGCGAAATACGGATACGAGCTCCCCAAGAACATGCACCCCGCTATCGGAAGGATCGTCAACGACGTATCGGACAATCTCGGTCGCGAGCTCGACAGCGGAGAGGTCCTCGACATCTTCCGCAACCATTTCCTCAACGTGAAGAGTCCCTTCGAACTCGTGAAGTACAGCTCGGTCCGAGCCGAAGGCAGCGAGAAGGTGGAACTCAAGGCTACGATACTCTGGAACGGCGAGGACGAGGTAATCGAGGGTGAAGGCAACGGCCCCTTGAGCGCCTTCGTTGACGCGATGCGCGGATCCGGGTACAACGACTTCGACATAGCGGACTTCCACGAGCAGTCCCTGGGAGAAGGATCGCGCACCGAAGCCGTGGCCTATGTCGCCATCAGAAAGGGCGCCGACGCGATACATTGGGGGGCCGGCAAGCATACCGACATCACGACCGCCGGCATCCTGGCCCTCATAGGGGCCTACAACATCTCATTGAAGAACGGTGCGAAGAGGGGCTGAGACACGATGTACGGCGGCCCGCTTCCTTTCCGGAAGCGGGTTTTTTCAACGTTCCTCCCCGAGATAGGCCTTGCGGACGTCCTCGTTTTCGAGGAGCTCGCGGCCCCTGCCCTCGAGGGTGATGCGCCCGGTTTCCAGGACATAACCGTAATCGGCGATCTCGAGGGCCGCCTTGGCGTTCTGTTCCACGAGAAGAACCGTGACTCCGGCTTGGTTTATCTCCTTGACGACGGAGATGATTTCCTTCACGAAAAGCGGCGCGAGTCCCAGAGAAGGCTCGTCCATGAGGAGAAGCCGTGGCTTCGTCATGAGGGCTCGCCCTACGGCGAGCATCTGCTGCTCCCCGCCGGAAAGGGTTCCTCCCTTCTGCCAGAGTCGTTCCTTCAGCCTGGGGAAGATCTCGAAAACCCGCATCCTGTCCTTTTCGACCGCCTCCGAGTCCTTCCGTGCATAGGCCCCGAGAACGAGGTTCTCCTCCACGGTGAGGTTGGGGAAGATCCTCCTGCCTTCGGGGACGAGAACGACTCCCCGCTCCACGATGGTCTTCGTGTCCGTTCCGACGAGATTCTTCTCCTCGAAGAGGATCGATCCCGCTGCAGGCTTCACGAAACCGACGACGCTCTTGAGAGTCGTCGACTTTCCTGCCCCGTTCGCACCTATGAGGGTGATGATCTTTCCCTCGGGCACGTCGAGCCTGATGCCCTGGAGAGCCTTGATTCCGCCGTAATGGACTTCGAGATCCCTTATCTTCAGCATCAGTTCGCTCCCAGGTAGGCTTCGATGACTTTCGGGTCCCGCTGGATCATCTCGGGAGGCCCCTCTGCGATGGTGACCCCGTAATCGAGCACGTAGATCCTCTCGCATACACCCATGACGACCTGCATGTGGTGCTCGATCATGAGAATGGTGAGATCGTAGATGTCTCGGATATGACGAATGAATTTCATGAGTTCCTGGGCCTCCTGCGGATTCATTCCCGCGGCGGGCTCGTCCAGCAGGAGGAGCCGCGGTCTCGTCGCGAGGGCCCTCGCGATCTCCAGGCGTCTCTGCTTGCCGTAGGGAAGGGAGGAGGAACGTTCCTCGGCCTGGTTCTCGAGGCCGAGGTTCCTGAGCAGTTCCCGGGACTTCTCGTACATCTCCGTCTCTTTTTTCCGATATCCCGGAGTCCGCAGGATGGAGGAGAACATCCCCTTCCCCAGCCTCATATGGTTGGCGATGAGGACGTTGTCAAGGACCGACAACTCCTTGAAAAGCCTTATGTTCTGAAAGGTCCTCGCGATGCCTCGCTTCGTAATAAGGTGGGGCCTTTCCCCCGTGATGTCCGTCTCCTCGAAGCGGACCTTCCCCCTGGTCGGGGTGTAGATGCCGGTGATGACGTTGAAGGCCGTGGTCTTGCCGGCACCGTTGGGGCCGATGAGGCCGATGATCTCGTTCTTCGCGATCGAGACTCCGAGATCGGTCACCGCGGTGAGCCCGCCGAACTGCATGGTCAGGTTCTCGGTTTCAAGCACCTTCACGGCTCACCTCCCCTTCCCGAAGCGCGTGATCCGCGAGATGAGGGCGTCCCACGTGAATTCCTTGCTGCCCATGAGCCCTCTCTGGTAGAAGAGGATCACGAGCATGAGCATGGCCGAGAAGATCACCATCCTCATCCCCGGAATGCCCTCTATCCTGAAGATTCCGAAATCCATGCTGCCGTCGAGGACCCTGAGGGCCTCCATGCCGACCGTCACGATGATCGCGGAGATCACGGTGCCGGTTATGCTTCCGATGCCGCCCAGGACGACGATGAGCAGGATGTTGAAGGTGAGGAGGAACCGGAACATGAGCGGATCGATGGTTCCGAGGAGGTTCCCGAGGAGTGCACCTCCTACCCCGGCCATGAACGAACCCGTTACGAACGAGAGGAGCTTGTGCCTGAAAAGGCTTATGCCCATTGCCTCGGCCGCCACCTCGTCCTCACGGATCGCCTTGAAGGCCCTTCCGTAGCTTCCCCTAACGAGCAGGATCATGAAGAGGATGCAGAGAACTGCGGCCCCCCAGCACCACCAGAGGTCGGAATACCGCGGTATGCCCTTGAGGCCCAGGGCTCCGTTGGTGATGTTCTGCGCGTTGGTGAAGATGACCCGGATGATCTCTCCGAAACCGAGCGTCGCGATAGCGAGATAATCGTCGCGGAGCCTGAGCACCGGCGCTCCGATGAGGAGCCCGACGAGCGCGGACACGAGACCCGCGGCGACGAGGGCCGGGAAGAACGGGAGCTGCACGTTCGCGAGAAAGGGCGCTATCGGTTCCAGGAAGAAATTCATCTGCTTCTGGGCCGGGGACAGCGTGAGAAGGGCGGACACGTAGGCGCCGACGGCCATGAATCCCGCGTGCCCCAGGGAGAAGAGTCCCGTGAAACCGTTGATGAGGTTGAGGCTCAGGCCGAGCACGACGTAGATGCCGCAGAGGTTGAATATCCTCATCTGATACGAATCGAAGATCCTCTCGAAAGCGAGCATGAGGACGAACCAGAAGATCAAAGCGCCCAAGGTGAGGAAAACATCGCGTCTTTTCATGGCTACACCTTCTCCACCATGCTCTTGCCGAGAAGTCCGGAGGGCCTCACCATGAGGATGACGATGAGCAGGACGAAGGCGAAGGCGTCGCGGTATCCCGTCAGGCCGGGCAGGAACGCGATGATGAGAATTTCCATGAGGCCGAGGATGAAGCCCCCCAGCACCGCGCCCTGGATGTTGCCGATCCCCCCGAATACCGCGGCGATGAAGCATTTGAGACCCGGCATTATCCCCATGAGCGGGAGGAGTTGGGGATATTTCAGGCACCACATGATACCGCCGACCGCCGCGAGAAGGGAGCCGATCCCGAAGGTGAACGAAATGATCTTGTTCACGTCGATGGCCATGAGTCTCGCTCCCTCTATGTCCGTGGACACGGCCCGCATCGCCATTCCCGTCTTGGTCTTGTTCACGACGAAGAGAAGAACGAAGAGGATGGCGAGCGTGATGACGGGAATCACGAAGGTGACGGCGATTACCGACACCCCTCCGAGATTGACGACCTGGTTGAAAATGTCGGGAACCGGGAAGGCCTTCGGCCTCCCGCCGAAAATCACTATGGCGAGGTTTTCCAGAAAAAAGGACACGCCGATCGCGGATATCATGATGGAAATCCTGGGATAGTCGCGTAGAGGACGATAAGCCACCCGTTCGACGCCTATGCCGAACAGGCAGGTCAGTCCGATTGCTACGACGAAGGCGACCCACCAGGGCATGAAGAACATGGTCACCAGGTAGAAGGCGAAATAAGCTCCGATCATGAAGATATCGCCGTGCGCGAAGTTGATGAGCCTGAGGATCCCGTACACCATGGTGTAGCCGATTGCGATGAGGGCGTACAGACTCCCCAGGGAAACGGCGTTGGCCAGGTGCTGAAAAAACATCTCGAACGTCATGAAGCGAGCTCCGGACTTGGATTCCCCTTCGAAACGAGGGGGAGCTGATAAACGAAAAGGCACGGCCCTCTTTCGAGGTTCCGTGCCGCAATCTCGTGAAACCGCTGCTTATTTGGCGGGTTCCACGGTGGTGAGATAGGAGAACTTCCCGTCCTTGACCTGCTTGATGACCGCGTTCTTCACGGCGTCGCCGTCGCTGTTCAGGGTGATGATGCCCGCGGCGCCTTCGAAATTCGAGGTCTTGGCGATCTCGTCCTTGATCTTCACGGTGTCCAGGTTTCCGGCTCTCTTGATCGCCTCGACGATCACGAGGTAGGCGTCGAAACCGAGGGCGGTGACGGACGCGGGCTCCTTCTTGTACTCGTCGCGGTAGGCTTTGAGGAATACTTCGGACACCTTGGTGATCGGGACCTCGGTGGTGAAGAAGGTCGAGAATACGGATCCTTCGACGGCCTTCTTGCCGACATCGATGAACTCCGGGGTTTCCCAGGTGTCGCCGCCGAGGATCGGGATCTTGATGCCGAGCTCGCGGGCCTGCTTGATGAGGAGGGCGGATTCGGTATAGTTGCCCGGCGCGAAGATCACGTCCGGCTTCAGGTTCTTGAGGTTGGTGAGCTGGGCGGTGAAGTCCTGGTCTCCGGTGTTGTAGTTGGAGACTCCCACTACCGCCTTGTCGTCCTTGGTGAGGGCCTTGAAGGCGTCGGTGTAGAATTTGGCGAGACCAACGGAGTAGTCGTTGGAGACTTCCTGAACGATGGCGGTTTTCTTCGCCTTGAGTTCCTTGAAAGCGTAGTTCGCCATGACCGTTCCCTGGAAGGGATCGATGAAGCATACGCGAAAATAGTAGGGATTGTCCTTGGTCACGAGGGGGTTGGTGCAGGAGGCGCCGACGACCGGAACCTTGGCGTTCATGGCGATGGGACCGGCTGCCATGGACAAGGAGCTTCCCCAGCTGCCGATTATGGCTACGACCTTATCCTTGTCCACGAGGCGGGTCGCGGCGTTGGCCGCTTCGACCTTGTCGGACTTGTTGTCGACGACGACGAGCTCGATCTTCTTGCCGAGAACCTCGGGATAGAGCTTGTTGGCGAGCTTGATGCCTTCGACTTCCATGGCTCCGCCCGCTGCGTTCGCGCCGGTGAGCGGCTCGAACACGCCGATCTTCACGACTTCGGGGGCCTTGGGAGTCTCCTCCTTCTTGGCGCAGCCGACGGTCGCGAGGGCGATCGCCGCGATGACCGCTACGATGAGAACGATCTGTTTCTTTTTCATGATGGTTTCCTCTTTTGCATTACGGTATTGCTCGATAAGCAATCTGAAAATGATATTTCCTCCGCCGGTGATCTGTCAACCTGTTTTACCGCTATTATGGGTCAATTGCACGAGTATCGGGCGCTTTTCCCCGCTTCCGCATGCGTTACATGCGCGGTAAGACCCGTAAAAAGGAAGAGGCCGCCTCGACGGGCGGCCCCTGACTGCGGACGAAATCCGATCACGGTTCCTTGTTAGGGAGCCTGACGAACTGCCAGTAGTATTTGTGCCCGTCCACCTCGACGATGTCCTTGAACAACTCGTCCAGCGAGGTCACCCTGCCGAGCCCCCATTCCGTCTTGCGATAATCGTCGGCGTCGATTTCCTTCTGCTCCTTCCTGTGGAACGGCACGAGCACGACCTTGCCGACCGAGAACGAATCCTTGCCCGCCTTGACGCTGGGTATGATGAAATTGACCCATTCCTTCTTGCCGCTGTTCACATAAACCACCTCGGCCTGATTCTTCGTGGCCGCCGAGGCCTGAGTGAGCACCCTCGCGGCGTAGAACGTCTCGCGGTAGGGATCGGTGCCCGCCGCGCACAGGACTTCGCCGTCCCGGAAATCGACAGCTGCCTTCAGCGCGCCAGAGGACTGAACCCCGCTCACCGCCGACGGAAGGGAAACCCCGCCGGGAACCAGATTGGAAACCGTTGAACACGAAGCGAAAATCGCTACGGCGGATACGAGCAAAAACATTTTCTTCATCCGATTATTCCTCCTGCTTGGCTCATACTTGATTCATCTTCCTGGATAATATCTCAAATCGTTTTTTTTTTCATCCATATCTTCTCGTGATTTCCCCGTATCGGAAACAGGTCTCGAGATGGTCGTTCACCAGACCGGTGGCCTGAAGATGCGAATACACGATCACGCTTCCCAGGAATTTGAAACCGCGTCTCTTGAGATCTCCAGCGATCCTGTCGGAAAGCGGTGTCGAGGGAGGGATCTCCTCAAGGGTTTTTCTTCGGCCGAGGACCGGCTTTCCGTCCACGAACCCCCAGAGATAATCGGAAAAGGATCCGAATTCCATCCGTATCCCGAGGAACCGTTTCGCATTCTCGATCGACGCCTCGATCTTCCTTCTGTTGCGTACTATGCCCGCATCCGCCATGAGCCTCGAAACGTCCTCGGCTCCGTATGCAGCGACTGCTTCGGGATCGAAGCCGTCGTACGCCCTGCGATAGTTCTCCCGCTTCCTCAGGATGGTCAGCCAGGAGAGTCCGGCCTGGGCGGATTCGAGCACCAGGAATTCGAACTGCTTCCGGTCGTCCCTGACCGGCACGCCCCATTCTTCGTCGTGATAGCTTTCGTAGATTTCATTCCCTAGACACCAGGAGCACCGCCTGTTATTCTCCATGAAATCACTATATCGTTCTCTTTCGGGAAACTCAAGAATTCGACATAAACTTCCGTTGCCACCAGGGAATAGATGCCTTATACTATGACGGAAGGAGACGGTATGTACTCAAAAGTTGGAACGTCCAGAATTCTTCCGAACGAAATAGCGCAGCACATCATTTCATTGATAGAAGAAAAGAAACTCCTGCCGGGTGACAAACTGCCCGGAGAACTCCTCCTCGCGAAACAGTTCGGAGTTTCCCGACCCACGGTTCGGGAAGCGATCCGGTCGTTGGCCTCGAACAACATCGTGGTCGTGGGACGCGGCAAAGGCACTTTCGTGAGCGCCACCCCCGGCCTCTCGAGCGACCCGCTCGGACTCAAATTCATCAAGGACAAGAACATCCTCATCAACATGCTCGAAGCGCGCCTGCTCATGGAACCCGGAACCGCTAAGCTCGCCGCACTCCGGGCGAGCCCCGAGGACATCGCCTCGCTGGACGCATGCATCGTGAGGATGGAAACCGGGGAGTTCGATCAGAAGACCAGCCTTGAAGACGACGTCTTCTTCCACATCGGCATCGCCGAGGCTACGAAGAATCCCATAATCGAACGCCTCATTCCCATCATCGTGGAATCCAACACCATCATGTATCGGGAGACCGTCAAGGAGGCCAAGCATCATTATTTCGCCGTGGCGGCTCACCGGAGAATCTTCGAAGCCATTTCCGCCCATGACGCCGAGCGCGCCTTCGCGGAAATGAAGCGGCACATCGAGGACACCCTCATCGAAACCCGCGACATCAGGATGAGGGGGAACGGATCCTCGGACCAGCACGCCCAACAAACCGAAACCCCGCTTACCGCTCGCACATAGACCAGCTGAATGCATTCTCGTTTATTGCCATCTCTACCCATCATCTTATCGTTTTTCTCCAAAAGTGCATTTCTATGCATGGATGTCTTGACAGAAATCAGGAAACGCGCATCCAATGGAAGTACACAGTTTTCGGCGTGAACAATGCCGGGAGGAGGTTCGTCTTGATTCTCTATACTTTCATAGGGTCGGCGGCCGCTCTGACCTTCGCATGCATCCTCGCCGTATCGGTGCTCAAGGCCGATTCGGGAACTGAGCTGATGCGTGAAATCTCCGAAGCCATCCAGAAAGGCGCCCGCGCCTATCTTACGCAGCAATACAAAATAGTTGGAATGGTTTTCATATGTCTCTTCTTCCTGCTCGGATTCCTCGCTTTCGGTATGGGGCTCGTTTCACGATTCGTTCCCTTCGCGTTCATAACCGGCGGATTCTTTTCAGGCCTCGCGGGATACATCGGAATGACCATAGCCACCAAGGCGAACGCGAAAACCGCCTGGGCCTCGAAGACCAGCCTCAACTCCGGCCTCCGCGTCGCCTTCAAGACCGGAACCGTCATGGGCATGACGGTGGTCGGCCTCGGACTTCTCGACCTTTCCATCTGGTACGGCATACTGAAGTTCGCCTTCGGACTCCCCGACGCCGAAATCCCGCCCATCATGATCACCTTCGGCATGGGGGCTTCCACCATGGCCCTCTTCGCCAGGGTCGGAGGCGGCATCTTCACCAAAGCGGCCGACGTCGGCGCCGACCTCGTGGGCAAGGTCGAGGCGGGAATTCCCGAGGACGATCCCCGCAATCCGGCCGTCATCGCCGACAACGTCGGGGACAACGTCGGAGACGTCGCGGGAATGGGAGCCGACCTCTACGAAAGCTACGTGGGCGCCATAGTCGCGACCATGGCCCTCGGCTCCGCCGCCGCGTCGAAGAACGGCCTGGATCCGATAGAACTCATCCAGATTCCCATGGCCATCGCGTCCATCGGAGTCGTTGTTTCCATAATTGGGACTTTTTTCGTCCGGACGGAGGAAAAGGCCTCGCAGGCTACCCTTCTTGCGGCCTTGAGAAAGGGGGTCTACTTCTCCACCATCGGCATCGCGGCGGTTTCACTGGTCTACATCCTGCTCTCCCCGGGACTCGGCGCCAAGTACCTCGGACTCTGGACCGCGATGTTCGTCGGCCTCATCGCCGGCAACATCATCGCCTTCTTCACCGAATACTACACGTCGGACACCTACACTCCCACGAAACAGCTCGCGGATTCGGCTCTCACCGGCCCGGCAACGGTAATCATAGCAGGCCTCGCGGTGGGCATGAAGAGCACGCTCATCCCAGTGGTGACGGTGGGCCTGTCCATCCTCGCGGCCTTCTTCCTTTCCGGGGGCAGCCTGAACGAACCCATCCTCGGCCTCTACGGCATCGGGATGGCCGCGGTCGGCATGCTTTCGACTCTTGGAATAACGCTCGCCACCGACGCCTACGGGCCCGTGGCGGACAACGCAGGCGGCATCGCCGAGATGGCGCATCTCGATGCCGAAGTACGGCACAGGACCGACAACCTCGATTCTCTCGGGAACACCACCGCGGCGACCGGCAAAGGATTCGCGATCGGTTCAGCGGCCCTCACCGCCCTGGCCCTGATCGCCGAATACAACCAGAAAATCACGGAAGGCGCGAAAATACTCACGGGAAAAGGCGGCTATTTCGCGGAGTACGCAAAGCCCTTCGTCGAGCAGGTCGAGAGCGGCCTCACGAATCCGTACGTGCTCGCATGCCTCTTCGTCGGCGCCATGCTTCCCTTCCTGTTCTCCGCCATGGCGATGCAGGCGGTGGGCCGGGCGGCCCAGGCCATGGTCCAGGAGGTCCGCAGGCAGTTCAAGGCCGATCCCGGAATCATGGCCGGAACCTCGAAACCCGATTATGCCGCATGCGTCGGCATTTCCACGAAGGGCGCTCAGAAGGAGATGGTGCTGCCGTCCCTCATGGCGATCGTGACGCCCATTCTCGTCGGGATTCTCGTGGGTCCGCTCGGTGTCATGTCGCTCCTGGCGGGAGCCCTCGCCTCGGGATTCGCGCTCGCGATCATGATGGCCAATGCCGGCGGCGCGTGGGACAACGCCAAGAAGTACATCGAACGAGGCGCGCACGGCGGCAAGAAGTCGGACCCTCACAAGGCCGCCGTGGTCGGAGACACCGTCGGCGACCCGTTCAAGGACACAGCGGGCCCCGCCATGAACATCCTTCTCAAGCTCATGAGCATGGTGTCGATCGTGTTCGTGGCTGCGGACATGTACCTCAACGCAACTATCGTTCACATCTTCCGGTGACGCGAACCGGATCATTCAAAGTCGATTTCGGCCTTCCCCCGAGGGGAAGGCCTTTTTTTTACGCCGGCTTCTCCTCGATCTTCTCGCCCTGCAGGTTGATCACCACGCAATTCACCGGTATCTGTTCGGAAACGCGGGATCGGGCTTCCTTCACCATGCGAAGCAGTCCTCCGCAGCACGGCACCTCCATGAGGAGGACGGTGACGGATTTCGCCGCTTCAAGCATGAGCGCGAGCTTTTCGACGTACCGTTCCCTGCCGTCGTCCAGCTTCGGACAGGCGATCGCCACCGCCCGTCCCTTCAGATAGGCGGAATGGAAGTTTCCCGCGGCGAACGCCGTGCAGTCGGCCGCTACGAGCAGGTCCGCGTCGCGAAAATACGGCGCCGAAGGATTTACGAGATGCAGCTGTACCGGCCACTGCCGGAGTTCCGAAAACTCGGCCCCGCGATCGGCCCGGGACATCGATTTTCCGGCGAGCCTTGCGGTCAATGAACCCGGGCAGCCTGTGAAACTCCCGGCGGGCTTCGCCGCGGCCGTGAGCGGGGATTCCGCCTCCCTTTCCGCGTTCTCCGCTCCGCCCCCGATGCCGGGTTCGTCGATCCCGTAGGTCTCGAGATATTTCCTCGCCTCGGAAAGATATCCGCTCTCGCCGTGCGAATCCAGGTGCCGGAGATGCGCCTTGATCACGTTCTGCCCTCCCTCGACGATCTTTTCCATCACCCGCCATTCGTCGTAGGGCTCCGCCTCCCGCTCGACGATCCCGATCGCTCCCGTAGGACAATGCCCGAGGCAGGCCCCGAGCCCGTCGCAGAACAGATCGCTGATCATTCTCGCCTTTCCGTCGATGATCCTGAGGGCCCCTTCCGCGCAGTTCGGTACGCAGGCCCCGCACCCGTTGCAGAGCTCTTCGTTTATTTCGATTATCTTCCGTATCATGTGGCGATTCTCCTCGTTCGCACCCTATACCGAACGCTATTGCCGAACGGTAACAATTGTTACGAATTCCTTCCGGAGGAGGATTCTCTGCCGCTCCTTCATTGACAGGAAGCGTATACGCGATACAATACCCGACATGGAGCCAATAGTACTCGCCTCGGCGTCACCCCGCAGGGGGGAACTTCTGAAACAGATTTCGGTCCCGTTCATCGTCTGTCCCGCGGCCATCGACGAAAGCATCGATCTTTCCGGAAAAACCGACTTCGAGTCCCTCTGCATTGAGCTCGCCAAGAGGAAAATCTCGGCGGTCCTCGAAAACCAGAAGGTGCGCGGATATCGATGGTTTCTGGGCGCGGATACGATCGTGATCTCCGGGAAAAAGAGCTACGGGAAACCGAAGGACCGCGACGAAGCCCGCCTCTATCTGGAGTCTCTTTCGGGAAAGAGGCACAAGGTCATAACCGGCGCCGCCCTCTTCGACCGAAAGACCGAACGATTCGACGCGATCGGAGAGACCGCGACGGTGAAATTCGCCGCACTCCGCCCCTTCGAAATCGAGTGGTATCTGGAGACCGGCGAATGGCAGGGCGTAGCCGGAGGGTACCGCATCCAGGAAAAGGCCGCCTGCTTCATCGAGGGGATTCGCGGTAATTACAGCACGGTCATGGGGTTGCCAATCCGGTCGATTTATGTCATGCTGTTGCGCAATCGCTATCCCTTCGGGGACGGCATATCTTCCGTCGACCGAGCGTCGATCGAGAATTAGGGAAGGACCGCACCATGCGACGTGCGGACATGTGAGGAGGAAAAATTGGCAGTAGTAACCATGAAAAACCTGCTTGAGTCGGGCGTGCATTTCGGCCACCAGACCAAGCGCTGGGATCCCAGGATGAAGAAATTCATCTTCGCCGAACGGAACGGGATCCACATCATCGACCTTCAGAAAACCATCGCGGCGATCAAAGAGGCGTACGAGGCGGTGAGAAAGACCGTCCTCGACGGCAAATCGGTCCTCTTCGTCGGCACCAAGAAGCAGGCTCAGGCCGCGGTTCAGCGCGAAGCGGAACGCTGCGGCATGTTCTTCGTCAACAACCGCTGGCTCGGCGGGATGCTCACCAACTTCGCCACCATCAAGAAATCGCTCCTTCGCCTGAAGAAACTCGAGAAGATGGAAGTCGACGGCAGCTTCGAGGGCATGACCAAGAAGGAAGTCGCCCACCTCATGAAGGAAAAGACGAAGCTCGAAAAGAACCTCGGTGGCATCAAGGACCTGAAGGAGCTTCCCGGCATCCTTTTCGTCATCGACACGCGCAAGGAATCGATCGCGGTCGCGGAAGCCCAGAGAATGGGAATCCCCATCGTTGCGGTCGTGGACACCAACTGCAATCCCCAGGGCATCACCTTCCCTATACCCGGGAACGACGATGCGATCCGGGCCATAACGCTCTTCACCCAGATCATCTCCAACGCAGTCGTGGAAGCGGACAACGAAATCGGGCTCGAAGTCATCGATTCCTACCAGGAAGACGAGACGCCCGCTTCCGACGCAGCCAAGCCCCAGGCCGAGGAAGAGGTCGTGAAGGCTCCCGTTGCGGGAGAAACCGAAGCGGCCGGTCGTTTCACCTCGGAAGACTACTCCAACTATACGCCCGAGGAAAAAAGCGATCGCAAAACCGACGTGGACGAGGCCGAGGCCGCGGGAATCGACGAAGACAAGCTCTACAAGGAATGATTCATAGGAGACTCGAAACGTGGAAATAAAAGCGGAAGATGTCAGATCCCTCCGGGAAAAAACCGGTGCGGGCATGATGGATTGCAAGAAGGCGCTCACCGAGGCTGGCGGCGACTTCAAGAAGGCCGAAAAAATCCTCAAGGAACTCGGCCTGGCTGCTGCTGCGAAACGAGGCGGCAGGGCCACCAATGAAGGAAAAATTTTCTCCAAGGTCGTGCCTGGCAAGGCGGGGCTTCTGGAACTTTCCTGCGAAACCGACTTCGTCGCGAGGAACCAGGACTTCATCAGACTCGGGAACGAGATCGTTTCCAAGGTCGTAGAAGGGGGAGCCTCCATCGATTCCCCCGAGCTCCAGGGGAAGGTGGCCGACCTCATCGGCACCATCAAGGAGAACATGAGCATCCGCAGAGCCGAAGTGGTGACCGCCGGTCCGGGTGAAACCCTCGTGGATTACCTTCACGGCGAAGGAAGGATCGGCGTCATCGTCAAGGCCAAGGTCGACAAACCCGAACTGCTCGCCGACGACAAGGTCAAGGCCTTCGTATTCGACTGCGCCCTTCACATCGCGGCCTTCAGCCCCATGTACCTTTCCGAGAAGGACGTTGACGCGGCCTATCTCAAGGAACAGGAAGAGATTTTCACGAAACAGGCCGAAAGCCTCGGGAAACCCGCGAACGTGCTTCAGGGAATCGTGAAGGGCAAGATCAAGAAGCATCTTTCGGAAATCTGCTTCCTCGACCAACCCTTCGTGAAGGACGACAAGCGGTCCGTCTCCAAGGTGGCCCAGGACCTGGGGAAAGAGGTCGGCGGCGTCGTCAGCATCGAGAAATACCTCTATTTCCGCGTCGGTGAAGAGCTCAAGAAATGACCCTATGGGCCGCTTCCCCGGGGAAGCGGCTTTTTCTCTTGAAAAGGAGAAACACATGGACAAGATCAGGACTCAGGCCGAAGAAAAAATGAAGAAATCCCTGAAATCGCTCCACGACGATTTCAACACGCTGAGGACGGGACGCGCTTCCCCAGCGCTCTTCGACAAGATCCGCGTCGATTATTACGGGCAGAAGACCCCTCTCAGCCAGGTGGCGACGGTTTCGGTCCCCGAAGCGCGCCTCGTCGTCATCCAGCCCTGGGACAAGACTCTTCTGAACGAAATCGAAAAGGCCATCCAGATGTCCGAGCTTTCCGTGAACCCGAGCAACGACGGAAAAGTCATCAGGATCAACATTCCGCCGCTCACGGAAGAACGCCGCAAAGAGCTCGTGAAACACGCGAAGAACATGGCCGAGCAGATCCGGGTCGCGATCAGGAACATCCGCCGGGACGCGAACGACGAACTGAAAAAATCCCTGAAGAACGGAGAACTCAGCGAGGACGCCGAAAAGAAGATCGGGGACGAGATCCAAAAGCTCACCGACAAATACATCGGAGAAATCAACAAGGAACTCGAAGCGAAAGAAAAAGAAATCATGGAAGTGTGATGGATACGAGTTCGTATACCTCGCTCGATCCCGCGAAACTGCCTCGCCATGTGGGAATCATCATGGACGGAAACGGTCGGTGGGCCCGCGAACGGAACATGAATCGGTCGGCCGGCCACAAGGAAGGGCTGAAGGCCACCAAGACCATCGTCAAGGCGGCCGCCGATATAGGGATCCCCTATCTCTCGCTCTATACCTTCTCGACCGAGAATTGGAAACGCACCGAGGAAGAGGTCTCTTTCCTCATGGGTCTCGTCGGTCAATACCTGCGAAGCGAATACGAGTTCTACCGGGAGAACAGGATCAGGATCCGATACAGCGGGAACATGGCCGGGCTCCCCAGGAACATCCAGGACACCCTGCGGGAGGCCATGGAGGAGACCAAGGGCTTCGACAGGCTCACGGTCAATCTCGCGCTCAATTACGGCGGCCGCGACGAAATCGTCCGTGCCGTGAACCGCTGGCTCGGCAAGCGGGATGCCGATCCCGAACCGGGTGATGCGTTCTCCGAGGAAGACCTCGCGTCCTGCCTCGACAATCCCGACATTCCCGATCCTGACCTCATCGTACGCTCCGCATGGGAAAGACGTACGAGCAACTTTCTCCTCTGGGAAAGCGCCTACTCGGAACTCTACTTTTCTCCCAAATACTGGCCGGACTGGAAAACGGAAGACTTCATCGAAGCCCTCCTCGATTTCCAGAAACGGGTGCGAAAATACGGTGGTATGAAATGAGCAACATCTCCAAACGACTGATTTTTTTCTTCGTCGCCTTTCCGGCGCTCATCATCCTCGTCGTATTTCTACCCCAACGCCATCATCTGGCCTTCAATCTCGTATCCTCCGTCGCCGTCGGAGCGGCCGCCCTCGAGGTTGCCAACATCTTCAGAAATCGCGGGGTCGCCCTCTCCTCCCTCGTCTGTTTCCTGCTTTCCTTCCTGGGACCGGCGAGTTCATACCTCAGGATTTCCGGAATGGTCGAATTCTCCATCTACCCTTTGGCGGCCGTAGTCGTCATGATGATTCTCTTCAGCAGGGAAATTTTCAAAAAATCCGAGCTCGAATTCAAGGACGTCCTCTTTCGTCTCTCCGGCTACGCCTTCGTCGCCGTGTATCCCGGCTTCTTCGGTTCCTACGTAGTCCGTCTGAGCGCGTTTCCCCATGCTGCTGCGATTCTGCTCGCCTTCATCGCCGTCACCTACCTGAACGACTCGACGGCTTGGGCGTCCGGCGTTCTCTGGGGAAACGGCACACGGAACATACTTGCGGTGAGCCCCAACAAGAGTCTCATCGGATTTCTCTTCGGTTTCCTCACGTCGATCGCAGTCATGGTCGCCGGGAGGCTGATCGCCCCGTCCGCCTTTCCGATGAGCGTCGCGCACGCCGCCCTCATGGGAGCAGTCCTCGGCGCGACGACGATCCTCGGCGATCTCGCGGAATCGGCCCTCAAGCGCTCCGCGGTCGTCAAGGATTCCGGACAGATCATCCCCGGAAGAGGGGGGGTGCTCGATTCCATCGATTCTCCCCTGTTCAACGCCCCCGTATTCTTCTATCTGTACTGGGCTGTCACTTCGGTCGGGAACTCATGACGAAACGCATCATCCTCCTCGGCGCGACCGGATCCATAGGGAAAAGCACGGTCGAGGTCGCGGAAAAATTCAAGGACCTCTTCCGGATCGTGGCGCTTTCCGCTCACGGGAAGGAAGAAGAGCTTCTTTCCCTCGCCGATCGCCTCGACGTATCCGAGCTCGCGCTCTCCGGGAAAGAACCATCGAGCCCCCGCATAAAGCGTTCCGGACCGAAAGGGCTCGTCTCTCTGATCGAGGAAACCGAGGCGGATTATGTGGTCAACGCAGTCTCCGGTGCCGCCGGCTTCCTCCCCTCCGTGGCCGCGATCGCGGCCGGGAAGAAACTCGCCCTCGCCAACAAGGAGACGCTGGTCATGGCGGGCTCCTACGTGAAAAAGCTCGCCGGGGAAAAGGCTGTTCCCGTCCTTCCGGTCGACTCCGAGCATTCGGCGGTGTTCCTCATGTATCATCGCTTCGGCGCCGATCAGGTCGAAAACGTCATCCTGACCGCTTCGGGAGGCGCTTTCCGCGACCTCCCGAAGGAAAAGCTCGCCGATGTCACTCCGTCGGATGCCCTCAGGCATCCGACGTGGAGCATGGGGGAGAAGATCACCATCGACTCGGCTTCCCTCGCGAACAAGGGGCTCGAGGTCATCGAGGCGCATCACCTTTTCGACATGCCCCCGGACCGCATCAAAGTGCTCGTCCACCCGCAGAGCTACGTGCATTCGATCATCGAGACCCGCGAGGGTTCCCTCTACGCTCAGATCGGCAGACCCGACATGAAGACTCCGATCCTGAACGCCCTCACCTATCCGGAGGCGGCGGTAAATCCTTCGGGGCGGTTCAGCCTCGCAGGCATGAGCCTGACGTTCGCCGATCCCGATCCGGACAAGTACCCCATGCTCGCCTTGGCGTACGAGTCGCTCCGTGCGGGAGGGGCCTGCCCTCTGGTGTACAATGCTGCGAACGAAATCGCGGTGGCGGCCTTCGTTCGCGGTGAAATCGGTTTCCCGGGCATCTGGGCCCTCGTCGAGAGGACGCTCGCCTCTCGTCCGTGGACGAAGGAACCCGATTCGGTCGAAGCCGTTCTCCAAACCGATGCTGAAGCTCGTTCCGTTGCCGTGGCGATCCTGTCGTCCTCGGGAAGAAGGTAATCAAGGTGATATTGAAGATAGTGTTCGGCTTGTTGGGACTGGGCGGCGTCGTATTCATCCATGAAGCCGGTCATTTCATCGCTGCGAAGCTCGCGGGAATCGAAGTCGAGGTTTTCTCCATCGGCTGGGGATTGCGTCTTTTCTCCTTCACCTGGAGGGGGACCGAATACCGCATATCCCTTTTCCCCGTAGGAGGTTACTGCAAACTCAAGGGCGAGGATGCAGTCAGGAAGGCCTGGGAGACGGCCTCCGGCATAGTCGAGAACGACAAGGGATCGTTCTTCGGGGCCTCTCCCTGGCGAAGGATACTCGTCGCCGTATCCGGTCCCGCGGCGAATTTCTGCTTCGCCATCGTCGCCTTCAGTCTCGTCTGGATCATAGGCTTCACCTACTCGACGTTCGGCAACAGGATCGTTCTCGAATCCGACTATCCTTCACGTCCCGACGGGGTCGTGTATCCCGCGACCGATGCGGGCCTCCTAACCGGTGATTACGTAACCGAGATCGACGGCAGGCCGGTCGCGACCTATCGCGATCTCCAGGAAACCGTGGCGAAGAATCCGGAAAAAACGCTCAGCCTCACCTATAAGCGGGACGGCGCCGTCCGTACCGCGACGATCCGGCCGACACTCAACAAGGAAACCGGAGCCGGCAGGATAGGCGTATACGCGTGGATCGAGCCCCGGGTCGAATCCGTCAGAAAGGATTCCGCCGCCTACATCGCGGGAGTCAAGCCCGGCGACCTGATCGTCTCGGTGAACGGCATCGGAGTTTCCCATACCCTCGAAATACTCAAGGCCGTCCGCGACGCGAAATCGACCCCGCTCGCATTGGTGATGGACCGTGGGGGAAAGTCCGTCTCCACCTCAGTGATCCCCCACATCGACGAGACCGGAAAACCCGATCTCGGGATCTCCTTCAAGCCCGTCCAATTCTCGTCCCGTCCCGTGAGCCTTCCGGAGGCCTTCGGCCTCGGCCTCGACGAAACCCTGGACACCCTGATTATGACCGTGAAGGGTCTCGGCCTTCTCTTCCGGGGAGTGGATCTTTCTCAAGCGGTCTCGGGCCCGGTAAGGATTACGTATTTCGTCGGGGAAGTAGCCGCCCAAGGATTCAGCCGGAACCTTTCCTCCGGCATAACGTCCATCCTCAACTTCCTCAGCCTCCTCAGCGTAGCTCTCTTCTTCATGAATCTTCTTCCGATTCCGGCTCTGGACGGCGGGCTCATCCTCGTCTTCCTCGCCGAGGTCATACTGCGCAGGCCCCTTAGGCAGCGGTTTCTCTTCCGCTACCAGTACATCGGGCTCATCATCATCTTCGCGCTCATCTTTCTTTCGACGATGAGCGATGTATTCTATTTCTTCCGCCGCTGAGGCGGAGGCTTTCGCGTCCGAGGTGCCCTCTCTATGAAAAGACCGCTTGCGGCGACCGTGTTCCTGATCCTTGGAACCCTTTCCTTTTCCGCAGAAAAACCCCGCATCTTCGTGCATTCCGGCCATCCCGACGGCATCCTCTGTCTCGCGAAGGACCCCGTGAGAGGCCTCCTCTTCACGGGAGGCAGGGACGGGGCCGTCAGAGTATGGCGGGAGGAAGGGTTCGAACCCGTCGCGCGCATCCAAGCGTCTCCTTTCGCGGTAAGGAAGATGGCGGCCCATCCCCGCTCTTCGGAGATCGCGGTCGTCGAGTCGGACGGATCGAGCTTCACCATGAGCGTCTGGGACTGGGAGCGAAACGTCAAGAAATTCTCAGTGTTCCTCCCGGAACTGCCGTCCATATTCCAGTATTCCCCTCAGGGCAACTTCATCATCGCGAGCAGGACGGATTGGAAGAGCCTTCTCTTCTTCGACGCTTCGAACGGAAGGCCGCTTCCCTACTTCTCCTCAGGCTTCGGCATCGTTTCCTTCATCTTCCTTTCTTCGAGCGAGAACACGATGGTGAGCTATACGCCGTCTACCGGAACTTTCATTTACTGGAACCTGAGGCAGGGCACGAGAAAACAGACCGTCATGAGCATGCCGGAACTCAGGAACCTCTCCCTCTACAACGAGAGGTACGCGGCCGCATCCGCGGGAACCGATCTCGTTATCATAGACCTCGTCACCGGGGCCGTGGCGGCATCTTCATACTGCGAGGCGGTCAAGAAAATCATCACCGACGACAAGAGCGGAACTATCGTGACCATATCCGGTGAAGGCTCTTCCACGGAACTCCAGACCTGGAGATTCCGCTTCTCCTCTTCCTCATCGGGACCGGAACCCCTCCATCCCGGAATAGGCGTGAAGATCCCGGAAGACACCCAGGATACGGTTTTCGGCAAAAACAGAGTCTACCTCGCGGGGAACGGTCTATCCTCCTTCGATCCCGGGAGCTGGGAAACGAGAGTCCTTTCGGAACCGTCCATCGAAAGGGCGAGCGACGCGTTCCCGGTCGGGGATTCCCTCCATATCGTCACCGCAGACCGCGTCTACAGGTTTTCCTCCGACTTCTTCTCGGCTCCCGCGGGAAACAAGCTCCCGAAGGCGAAATTCCTCGACGTGGATAAGATAGAAAATCCATTCAAAGAGCCGGCCTTTCTCTCCTCCCCGTCCACGGACCAGGCCTTTCTTTGGAAACGCGGCGAGGACAGGGGCGAGATCCTCAAGATGGATCCCCGGACCGGCGCGGTCCTCGCCAGGCTGTCGGTATTCGGCACTCCGCTTCTTCACGTCCAATCATCTGCCGAGTATCTCCTTTGTCTCGAAAAGAGCGGCTCCATCAAAAAGATTTCCACATTGGATTTCCGGCCATCGTTCGAATTCACTTCGACCGGATTTCAAAGCGTCGTATCGCTCGGGCAATACGGCATTCTCGCCGGGCAGAACAGCACGGGAAATTCGAAGCTTCCTCTCGTGTCGATCAATCCCGACACCGGTGAAACCGTTTCCCTCCGGCATCCCTCCGTGTTCTTCTTCTTCAACATGGAGTACGACTCGAGACGGGAAAAGATCTATCTTCTCGGACTCAGGAAGAACGAGGCGGGCAGGACGGAAACCGTCCTGCAATCGGCCTCCGCCTCGCAGCTCGAGACCTTCTCCGTGCTCACCTCGGTCGATTCCATCGACCTTGAAGCCGACGTCCACGTGGACGGGAATTCGACGGCGTACACGAACATCGGTGGAGGCCCGATCCTTGCATGGAACGGGACGTCATGGACACGATTCGAGCCGAACGGTAACCGTCCTTTGAGGCTTTCGTCGTCCGGGGACAAACTGTACGCGGTGAACCGCGACGGGACCGTCACGATCTGGGACAAGGCCACGGGAAGGGTCGTCTTCGATCTCTGCGTCTTCAAGGACGGGAATTGGATCGCATACACGCCGGCCGGGAATTTCCTCTCCTCCGCGGACGAAATAAACCTTCCGCGATACCTGGCTCTTTCATTCGGGGGGAAAATCCTGCCTGCGCAAAAAACTGAAACCTATCGTCTCTACGTGCCCGGCTCCGACGAACCCGGCCGCTGATTCGGAAAGAGGAAAGCAACTTTCTTCAATGAGAGGGATTCGACCTCACCTTCCCTATGGCCTTCTTCACCGCCTCGTGGATCTCTTCGTGATACTCCCCCTGTTCCAGCGTGGAGGCGTACAGGCTGCCGAGAAGCGAAACCCGGTAGAGAGGCCTGATGCTGTTGAGCGCCAGAGCCGCCATGTCCAGGATGCAATCCTCGCAGCGGCAGGTTTCCTTGTTCTCCTCGCTTTCCAGCTGTTTTTCCATTTCCTCGACGACAAGGCGTTCGGCTTCGTTCACCAGCGTTTCGAATTCGTATTTATCCTTTAGCGCCATTTATTCCTCCTGCATTCAAGTATAGAAAGGATTCGGGAAAACGACAATCTTTCCGCCCGGAAAAATCACGACGTTATCCGAGCGTTTTCTGCGAGCGGGACGAATTTCGTGTACTGCGGCATGAAAGCTATCTTGATCGTTCCGACGGGACCGTTTCGCTGTTTCGCTATGACGAGCTGGGTCTCTATCTCGTTCCTGTCCTTGCCGTCGTTCGAGTCCTGATCCGAAAACCGTTCTCGGTGAAGGAACATGACCACGTCGGCGTCCTGCTCGATCGAGCCGGACTCGCGGATGTCGGCGAGCGTCGGCACCTTGCCTTCGGTCTCTCTCCTGACCTGGGAAAGCGCCACGACCGGGATGTCGAGTTCCCTCGCGAGGGCCTTGAGCGAACGGCTGATCTCGGCGATCTGCTCGTGTCTGGGTAAATCCTGGTTCTCGGAGGAGATCAGCGTGAGGTAGTCGATGAAGATTATCTCGACGTTGTGATGGCTTTTCATTCTTCTAGCCTGGGCTCGGAGGTCCAGGAGCTTCATGTTAGGCGCGTCGCTGATGTAGAGCGGAGCCTCGTAGATGAGCCCCGCCGCGTTGGTGAGGTTGCTGAAATCCACCGGTTGCAGCATTCCGGTGCGGATCACGTGCGACGCGATTCTCGCCTCGCTCGCAACGAGGCGCTGCATGAGCGCCATCCGGGCCATTTCGAGGGTGAAGAACCCCACGGGACGGTTCTGCCTGATGGAGATGTTCGCCGCCATGGAAAGGGCGAGAGCGGTTTTTCCCACCGAAGGCCTCGCTCCGATTATGATGAGTTCCGATTTCTGGAAACCGCTCAGCATGTTGTCAAGGGCGTCGAAGCCGCTGGGAATTCCGGTGTAGGAATTCTGCGTATGGTAGAGCTTTTCGATGGCCTCGATGGTCTTTCCGATGATGTCCCGAGCCCGTACGTACGAGCCCTTCTGCTGGCTGTCGGTGATCTCGAAGATCTTCCGTTCAGCTTCCTCGATGCTCGCCCTGCTTTCGCTTCCTTCGTCGAACGCGTCCGCGGTGATTTCTTGGGAAATCCTGATGAGCCTCCGTCGTACGCTCATTTCCTGTACGATTTTGGCATAGTATTCGACGTTCGCGGTGCTGGGAACCGACGAGGTCAGGGAGGAGATGTAGGCTGCCCCGCCCACGGATTCCATGTCTCCCTGGCTCTTGAGTTCCTTGGCGAGCGTGATGAGATCGATCGATTCCCCTCGTTCGAACAGACCGATGATCGCGTGATATATCTTGCGGTGTGCTATCCTGTAGAAATCGTCTTCTCGGAGGTACTGAATAACCGTGGTGAGGACATCGGAATCCGTGGAGAGAAGAAGCGCCCCCAACGTAGCCCGTTCGGCCTCTTCGTTGTGGGGCGGTATCTTGTCCTTGAGTTCGCCGGCCATGGGGGAGCTTCGGCTTACTCGGCTTTGGCTTCGGTTTCTTCCTCGGCCGCCGACGCTTGCGCGGGAGCAGCTGCCTTGGCTTCGGTTTCCTTCGTCTCCTTCGGATTGACCGCGACGGAGAGGACGGCTTCCTGATTGTCGTAGAGGCGGATCTTCACCTTGTAGTTGCCCTGGGCCTTGAGGGAATGCTCGGGGACCTCGATCTTCTTCTTCTCGATCACGATTCCGAGTTTCTGCAGCTCGTCCGCGATGGTCGAATTGTTGACCGAGCCGAAAAGCTTTCCGTTGTCGCCCATGGGCATGACGATCTTCAAATTGACGGCTTCGATCTGTCCCTTCAGGCCGAGGGCCTGATTCCGCTTCTCTTCCTTCTTCTTCTCGATGATAGCCCGCCGGGATTCGATGAAGGCGAGGTTCGTCTTGTTGTAAGGCATGACGAGTTTCTTCGGGAGAAGGAAATTCCGGGCGTACCCCTTGGCTACGTCCTTGATGTCTCCTTCTTCGCCGAGATTCTTGACGTCTTGAATCAATATGACTTTCGTATTCATAGGATCAGCTCCTTTCTTTGCTCCGATATTGTATCCACAATTCCGTGACTCCCAACAGCGGAATTCCCGCCGCGAGAAGAACATTTATTCCGGGGATGAAAATGCAGAAGACGATGCAGAACGTGAAGACCATCCTCGATCCCCTGCTCATCCTCCCGGTCCAGGTCTTCAGTATTCCCATTCCCTGGCATCCGTACAGGATCGTGGCCGTCAAGGCCGAGTTCCACAGGACGATCCGCGCGAATCCGAGGTCTGCCACCATGCCCAGGAACACTCCAGCCCAGGAAACGAGAAACCACCACACCAGCGCGTCCGGCAGCCTGAAGGAAGCGAAGGATATCGCCTTTTCGCCGCCCTCCTCGTCGAGCCCCCTGCTCTTCAACGCTATCCTCACGCCTATGAGGTAGTTGAGTCCCAGCGTCAGCAGGTAGCCCGCCGCATAGGTGTACAGGAACACCTGCTTGGACAGCCTCGTCACCTGCTCGAGGATGACCTCGGGTCCTTCTCCGGCGGGCCCTATCGGTTCTCCCGTCTGGAAGGCCTTGATCATGGCCCGAACCTGGTATTTAAGGATCGCGTCGAATTCGGGGTTTTTGGCCACGAACAGGACGAGCGGCAGGCTCATTACGACGGCAACCGCGCCCGCCAGGAGCAGTCTTTCGAAAAGACGCAACCTGCCCAACGCCGGGGCTTCCACGACGAGCACGCCGATGAGAAACCCGCCCGGAATGACGAGATCCATCGCGAACAGGTCCGGACGCGAGAACGCATCCGCAATCCTGGACAGCTGGAACAGTTTCATTCCCAGGATTCCTCCGAAGGCGATGAGGCTGGCCAACGCTCCCGGAACGAATCCGCGCCGGCGATACACGATCACCAGCGGTATGACAAAGATCAGCAGGAAGAGGCTCAATTGGAAAAAAACCACCGCGAGAATTCCGAAGCCGACGATTTCCTTCGCAACCGCGCCTTTCTTACCCGGTTCCATATCCCGGGTATCTATCTTTCCACGAAGGGCAGGAGCGCAAGGCATCTCGCCTTCTTCACTTCCTGGGCGAGAGCCCGCTGATGCTTCGCGCAGGTTCCCGTGATCCTTCTCGGAAGGATTTTGCCCCGATCCGTCGTGAACCGCCTGAGTCCGTCGGGATTCTTGTAATCCACCTTGAGTTTCTGAGTGCAGAACTTGCAGACTTTCTTCTTGAAGAAGACCTTGCCGCCTCTGCCCCTGGGGCCTCCCCTGCCGCCGCGGTCGGCCGCGGTTTTTTCCTCGCCCGGATCCTCGTCACGGCTTTCGATGGGTTCCTTCTCCTCTACGGCCGCGGGCTCTTCTTTTTCGATATATTCATCAGACATGCTTTTCCTCCAAATTGTCCCCTAGAAGGGGATGTCGTCTTCGAACGTCCCGGCTTTTCCGGGTTCCATGGGTTCGCCGCCGGCGGAATTTTCGTCTCTCGGGAACCTTTCCTGGCCTCCGCTCGAACGTCCGCCGAGAAGCTGGAGATTGTTCGCCACGATGACGATCTTGCTCCGTTTCTGGCCGTCCTGCTCCCAGCGGTCCTGCCTGAGTTCCCCTTCCACCGCTACCTGCGTGCCCTTCGTCAGGTACTGGCTCACGCCCTCTCCCTGCTTGCCGAAAAGGGTGATGTCGAAAAAATGGGCCTCGTCGGTCCATTTGTCTCCCTGCTTCACCCTTCTGTTGATGGCGATCGAGAAGGTGCAGATCGCGAGTCCCGAATTCGTGAATTTCAGCTGCGCGTCCCGGGTGAGCCTGCCGACCAGCACTACGTGATTGATGTCCGCCATCTTTCGCTCCTCGCTCAGTTCTCGTCTTTGTTGACGACCATGACCTTGAGGAGCTCGGTTTTAAGTCTGAGGGTGTGTTCGATCTGGTGGGCCTTTTCGGGCTCCATGTCGGCTACGAATACGAGGTAATGACCCCTCGTTTCCTTCTTGACGGGATAGGCCAGGGAACGCTGTCCCAGGTCCTCCTCCCCGGTGATGGCGGCTCCGAGCCCGATGAGCTCGTTCTTCACGATTTCCTTGCCGCGCTGAAAGACGTCGTCTTCACCGCGAAAGACGCACGCCACCTCATAATGTCGCATGGATTCCTCCTTGTGGACGTTTTGAAGACCGCCTTTCGACCGACGGAACGGCAACGCCGTTGACTACCGTCCGAAAACGGCGTCCTTCGATATGAGCAACGGACCAATTGCCGCTGCTAAAGAGGTTTAAGAAAACTATCACGAAGGTTCGGACGGTGTCAATGGTGAAAACCTCGGCTCAAGCACCCGGGGAGAAAGGCCGATACCTGTAGACGTACGCACCATGAGCATGAAGGTTCATTACGAAGACAATCTGTTCTACCTGACGACCCTCATCAAAAGCCTGAAAACCGGCCTCACTCTGGACATCGACCCGGAATACTTCATCGACAAGATCATCGAGGACATCCTTTTCGTCGACAGCTCGCTGGTGAAAAGCTTCAATTCTCTCAAGGCGAATCCGCACCTCATCAAGAGGAAGGAATACCTGCGCGCTCTCCTCAGGACGAAGAAGGTGTTCATCGACCTCCTCGAAGAGACCGTGAGCGGAAGGCTCGCGTTTTCTCCGAATCTGGAGCCGTTCTTCCCGAAATTCCGCATTTCCCTGAGCGAGCACATACGGGACAGCTCCGAAATCCACGCACTCCTGGACGAACAGCCCGCCACCGAAGAACCTGAGAACGACATCATCTCCCCGACCGAATACCAGTTTCTTCTGGAAGAGGACGAGGAAATTCCCCCGAACCGGGATTGAACCTCAGACGAAATCCCGTGCCAGTCCGAAGAGTCTCTCCCGCGAAATGACCTCGATGGCTTTCTGTTCCAACCATTCCCGCTTCACGTATCCCCAGGAGGCGAGGTATCCCCGTATCGCCGGATTCTCGGCGGCCAGGGACAGATGGTCCAGCTGATCGTCCACGAAAACCGCGGAGTTGCCGCCTTCCGCGCCGAGGATTTCCTCTATGACTTCGCGTTTCGTCCTCGGTGCGGGATAGAGAGTCCTTTCCGTCGGCCAGTCGACGCCGCAGTGTCCGAGAATCTCGCTTATGAATTCGGGTCTTTTCGTTGAGAGGATGAAGACGCGGGGATTTCCGGAGATCCCCTCCAGCAGGCCTTTCATGCCCGGGAACAGCGGATTGAGGCTCAACCAGAAATCCCTGTCGTCCTTCAGGATACTCTCCCTCGCCTTATAGAAGAGCTTCTTGAACAGTTCCATCGTCTCAGGCGGCGTCGCTTCGAGGCCCTCGTCGAAATCCGCCTGGACCCGCAGAGGCCTTTCTTCCTCGATGAAACGGTGGAGCAGGAGATAATCCTCCCCGCTCCGTATGAAGGGACGATACTCGTAGAACAGCTCCTTCACGCGGATCGGGACCGAGCTCACTGCGCGGCCGAGATACAGGTCGTGATATGCGACATGGGAACTGATGAAGCATTCCGGGACCGAATCGCATACGACCCCGTCGAAGTCGAGAAAGAGAAATCGTTTCGGCATCGTGTCACGATGGGACATTTTCGACACCGCTGTCAATACGGAAGTGCCGAAAAATAATACCTACATAATTGTCGGTTGTATTGCAGAAAACCACACAAATTGGTAGTATCGATGCATGATGAATCAAAGTCAGCCGTACAGCGACAAAATCGAGGAGCTGTCCCTTCTCTTCGAAATCAGCCAGATCATCGACCAGAGCATGGACATCGGGCAGTTCGTTCAGCCGGTTCTCAAGGCCATAGCCGACAGGTTCGGCATGATGCGGGGAACGGTCGCGATCCTCAACCGCTCCACCGAGGAAATCTTCATAGAAGCGGCCTACGGCCTTTCCAACAGCCAGATGGAAAAAGGCAAGTACCGCATCGGCGAAGGAATAACCGGCAGGGTCATCCAGGCCGGCAGGCCGATGATCGTTCCCAAGGTTTCCGAGGAGCCGCTCTTCCTCAATCGAACGGGGGCCCGCAAGAACATAAGGAAGACGGACATCAGCTTCATCTGCGTGCCGATCAAGATCGGAAACGAGACGATCGGATCCCTGAGCGTCGACAAGATCTTCGACGAGGACATCAGTCTCGACGAGGACGTCCGCCTTCTTTCGATCATCGCGTCCATGCTGGCCCAGGCCATCAAGCTCAGACGGAGCGTATACGAGGAGAAGCAACGGCTCGTGGACGAGAACGCACGCCTCAACAACGAGCTCAAGGATCGTTTCAGACCGGCGAACATCATCGGCAACTCGAAGACCATGCACACGGTCTTCGACCTCATTGCGCAGGTTTCCCGAAGCGACGCGACGGTCCTCATCCGCGGCGAAAGCGGAACGGGCAAGGAACTCGTGGCCCACGCGATTCACTACAACAGCGCGAGGTCGAACAAGCCCTTCATCAAGGTCAATTGCGCAGCCCTTCCGGAGACCGTCATCGAGAGCGAGCTCTTCGGTCACGAGCGCGGGGCCTTCACCGGAGCGGTCGCCTCCCGCAAGGGACGGTTCGAGCTCGCGAACGGCGGGACCATCTTCCTGGACGAAATCGGGGACCTCACGCCCACGATCCAGGTCAAGCTTCTCCGCGTCCTCCAGGAGAAGGAATTCGAACGGGTCGGCGGAAACGAGACGATCCGAGCGAACGTGAGGATAATCACCGCGACGAACCGTAACCTCGAAGACCTCATGGAAAAGGGGATATTCCGGGAGGACCTGTATTACCGGCTCAACGTATTCCCCGTGCATATTCCTCCTCTCCGCGAGCGTAAGAGCGACATCATGCTGCTCACGGACTACTTCATCGAGAAGTATTCCGAGCAGAACCACGTCAACATAAGAAGGATCTCCACCCCGGCGATCGACCTTCTCATGGCCTATCACTGGCCCGGGAACGTCCGAGAACTGGAAAACTGCATCGAGCGCGCCGTGCTCCTCTCCACCGACGAAGTCATCCACAGCCACCACCTCCCGCCCAGCCTTCAGTCCGCGGAATCCACCGATACGAGGCTCCACAGTACCCTGCCGGAAGCCCTGGACAATCTCGAGCGGGAGCTCCTTCTCGACGCGCTCAAGTCCACGAAGGGGAACATGGCGAAGGCCGCGAAACTCCTCGGTATCACCGAAAGGATCATGGGGCTCCGCGTGGAGAAACACGGCATCGACTCCAGGATTTTCAGGCACAAATCCAAGCTCTAGCATGAAACCTTCCCTCGGCGACATCCTGACTGACGACCCCGGCCTTCCGAGGGAGGGCGTCGCCGAGATCCTGGGCCGGCTGAACGATCGGTACTTCTCGGCATTCGACCCGGAGGAACGGAATCGGCAAATCCGCGCCCTCCTCGCTCTCAGTCCAGAAAAAAACCTCGATCTCCGCATCAGGGAACTGCCCGACGGTCTGGTGGAGGCGACCGTCATCAGCTACGACTATCCCGGCGAGTTCTCGATCCTGACCGGGCTCCTCGGAGTCACCGGCTTCCACGTCCGGAGCGGAAGCATCCACACGTTCTCTCACGCCGTACCCTCCGTGAGCCGCTCCCGCGGATCCGGCCCTTCGCCGCGACGGAGGTCCGGGTCGAAAGGCGCCGACGACGACCGGTCGAGAAGAAAGATCGTCGACCGTTTCGAGGGCAGGCTGGAGCGCGGCAAGACCTTCGCGGCATGGAAGAGGGAATTCGGCGATCGGCTCACGGCCTTCATGAAGGCCATGGATAAAGGCGGCGATGCCGTTCTGTCGGTGAAGCGCGAGCTCAACGACCTCGTGGCAGGGGCGATCGCGGAGAGGAGAATCGCTCCGGGGGAGGCCCTTCTTCCCGCGGCCGTGGAGGCGGATCCCTCAGCCTCGGGCTGCACCCGCTTCATCGTGACAGCCGCGGACACGCCGTTCTTCCTCTATTCCCTGAGTTCGGCGCTCTCCCTTCACCGGATATCCATAGAGAACGTCCTCATCGAAACCTCGGAGGGAAGAGTCCGCGACGTCTTCGATTTCCTGACCCCCGACGGAAGGCCGTTGGATGACGAGGAACTCCTCGCGAAGCTCAAATTTTCCATCCTCTTCACGAAGCAGTTCACCTACTTCCTGGACAAGGCGCCCGATCCCCACAGCGCGTTCGTCAGATTCGAAAGCCTTCTTCAGGAGCTGACCAGGACCTTCACGAAGTCGAAGATCGAAGAGACCCTCAAGGATCCCGAAACCCTGAAGGACCTCGCGAAACTCCTGGGGACTTCGGACTTCCTCTGGGAGGATTTCGTCCGTCTCAACTACGAAAGTCTCTTCTCCCTCCTGTCCCCCGTCAGGGAGGGGCGATTCCTCAGCGCGGATGCGGCGGAAGTCGAAGCCGCGCTCGCCGCCCTCCTCCGGGACGTCCGTGACCCGGAGGAGGCGAAGAAAAGGCTCAACGAATTCAAGAATCGAGAGATCTACCTCATCGACCTCGACCATATCCTCCGTCCCGAAGCGGGTTTCCGCTTCCTGAGCCGGCGACTCACGGACCTCGCAGCCGCCGTGATCCGGGCAGCCGCGGACCTCGCGTGGTCCGAAACGACCCGGCGGTACGGAATTCCCAGGACCGTCGCGAACCTCCCCGCGAAGTATTCGATCCTCGGCCTCGGAAAACTCGGCGGCGAGGCTCTCGGTTACGCCTCGGACATCGAAATCCTCTTCGTGTTCGACGACAACGGCTACACGGACGGCGGGGAAAAGGTGAGCAACGCCGAATTCTTCGAAAGGACCTTCAGGCTCGCCGCATCCCTCATCGAGGCCAAACGCGAGGGAATCTTCGAGGTGGATCTCCGCCTCCGTCCCTACGGGAACGCGGGACCGGTTGCGGTGAGCCTCATGAGCTTCTGCACCTATTACGGGGCTCACGGCGACGCGATGAGCTACGAGAGGCTGGCGCTGGTGAGGATGCGGAGCATAGGAGGAGACCGGGAACTCGGCGCCCGGATCGAACGACTCAGGGACGAGTTCGTCTACAATTCGGGGGGCATGGACCTCGAGGCCCTCCGGAGCCTGAGGAGAAGGCAGCTCGACGAGAAGCGGGGGGAATCGCGGCTCAACGCGAAGTTCAGCCCGGGAGGTCTCGTGGACCTCGAGTACACGGTGCAGATCCTCCAGGTCGAGTACGGCAAGGATAATCCCGGGCTCAGGACGCCGCGGATCCACGAGGCGATCGACAATCTCGCGTGTTCCGGCGTCATGGACCGCGGGGAGGCCAAGGCGATATCGGACGCCTACGATTTCTTCCGCACCCTCATAAACGGACTGCGGATGCTCCGCGGCAACGCTCACGATCTCTTCCTGCCGGAAGCGTCCTCGGCCGAGTACCTCCACCTGGCCAGGAGGATAGGCTACCTCGGCAGGGAAGGACTTCAGGCGGCCGACGAGCTCCGCATGGATTTCGAGACGTGGACCGCGACCATCCGCAGGTTCATCGAGGTCCACCTCGGCCGGGCCGCGATACCCGGCGAGCGGTGGGGGACCATAGCGGACATCGTCCTCTCGCCCGATCCTCCGGATCCAGTCGTGAAGCGAGTCATGGGCGCCTGCGGGATCGCGGACGAGAGGCGCGCTCTCCGCAACCTCCGGAGTCTGTCGGAGGGAGGCGGAAAGCTCTTCGCCCCGCTCTCCGTCCTCGCCTGGGACATGATCGGCGGGAGCGCCGATCCGGACATGGCGCTCAACAACTGGGAGAGGTTCGCCGCATCGGCGGCCGACAAGGCAGAACTTTTCCGCGGTCTTCTCTCCCAGCCCCGCAAGCTCGGCATGCTTTTCTCGATATCGGCGGGAAGCCAGTTTCTCGCGAACACCCTGATAGCGGATCCGGACTTCCTCGACTGGGTGAGCGATCCCGCGATCATCCTCGCCCCGCGAAGCCGCGCGGAAATGGCCGCCGACCTCGGGAAGGAATTCGCCCTCCGCGCGGACCCCGAAGAAAGGCGGGATGCCGTGAGAAGATTCAGGCGCAGGGAAATCCTCCGCATCGGAACGCGCGATCTCTGCCTCGACGCCCCCCTCGAGGAGACGACTGAAGAGCTCTCCTGCCTCGCGGAGGCCGTCATCGAGGCCGAACTGGCCCAGGCGTTCGAATCGGGGCTCGACGGCGTTCCGGCTCCCGCGGAGGCTCGGGAAGGCTTCACGGTCTTCGCTTTCGGCAAGCTCGGAGGCCGGGAACTGAACTACAGTTCGGACCTCGACCTGCTCGGAGCCTACGAGGACGAGTTCGGAAGGTTCTCTTCCCTGTACTGGAAGGTCTTCGAGCGTACGGTAGGGTCCTTGAGCCTCCACAATCGGGAGGGCGGGCTGTATAGGATCGACCTAAGGCTGAGACCGTTCGGATCCTCAGGCTCTCTCGTTTCGGGATTCTCGGACCTCCGCGCCTACTACGCGGGAGAGGCGAAGCTCTGGGAAATTCAGGCCCTCCTCAAGCTCAGGCCCGTGGCCGGAAATATCCAGGCGGGAGAACGGCTTGCGGCCGAACTCCTCAGGACGGCCCTCGGGACCGGGCGGCGGGACGAGGTCAGGACTTCGGTCGATTTCCTCCGCGAAGCGTCGGCCTCGAACCGCCCGCCGTACCGGAACAAGGGGATGGACGTGAAGAACGGACCTGGCGGCATAAGGGACGTCGAATTCCTCCTCCAGGGGCTGCAGCTCGTCCACGGAAGCGGAAATCCCGGCATCCTCACCGGCAACACGCTGGAGGGATTGAAGAGAATAGCGGAAGCAGGGCATCTGCCCGAGGACATCGGGAAGGAACTCGACGCCGGTTATCGTCTCCTCAGGCGGATCGAGCACTTCCTCCAGATCTTCGAAGACCGCCAGATCCACAGTCTTCCCCTCGCGGAGAGCGAGCTTTCCGCGCTGGCCAAGAGAATATGTCCCTCCGATTCGAACGCGGCGTCATTTCTTTCACGGGTCGAGGAAACCATGGCGAGAATACTCGAGGCCAGAAAAGCATATCTTTGAAGACGCGCCCCACCCACGGGAGTTCCCGGACGGTCAGCAACCTTTCAGGGCCGCCTGGAAACGGGAATAATTGAGGAGATACTGCTGGTAGAGGTTCGTGTACCAGGAGAATTTCGTCTGGTCCGGAACGAAGTCCTTCTTGAAGCGGACGACGTTTTCCGACGCCTCGACCACGTCCCGGTACCTGCCCTTGCCCACGAGCCCGGCGCAGAGATCGCCGACGAGTTCCGCATCCTCCACCTCGGGAATCATGAGAGGCTTGCCGACGATATCGGCCTTCATCTGGTTCCAGGTGGGGTTCTTGGCCTGGCCTCCGGAAACTCTTATTACGTCGATTCCGCAGCCGTGGTTCTCGAGGATTTCCACCGACTGCCTCACGGCGAACCCGATCGATTCGACGACCGCGAGCCCCATCTCGTTCTTTCCGTGATCCGCACCGAGCCCGACGAACATTCCCTTGGAAAATTCCCAGGCCGCTCACTTGTGCATCGAGGGGAAGAACCACGGCAGATCCGGGCGTTCGGTGCCGTCGCCGGTCACGGCCTGCATGGTGATGAGCATCTCATCATAGGGAACGTTGTCCTGTCCCGATAATTTGCGGAACCACTCGAAAAGCCTTCCGGTCGAGGAAAGGATCCCGGCGACGTTGTACCGGCCGGGAACGATGTGGGGGAGGCATCGGAGATTCATGGTGACGTGGGGCTTCTCCGAGCAGTAGTTGATGCCCTCTGAGGTCCCCGCCCTGTCGCAGGTCCGGCCGGGTTTCGTGGCCCCGGTCCCGAGCAGGCTCATGAGGAAATCCGGGCCTCCAGCGAAGACCGACACCGCTGGTTCGAGGCCGAATTCCTCCGCTGCGGCTGCCGTGACCTTGCCCATCTCTCTACCCGGCTTGATGATCGGCGGGAATTTCTCCTTCGCGAGCCCGTGGACCACGAGGGATTTCTCGCTCCAGAGGTATTCGGTGAACTCGTCCGAGGGAGAAACCGCCCAGCGTTCGCCCGTGAGTGCGTACGACAGGTACTCCGGGCAGGGAATGAACCACTTCGTCTTTTCGTAGAGCTCGTGCTGGGTGTCCATGAACCAGGCGGCTTTCGGCAGGAAAAGGCTCTTCTGGCCGGAGACCCGCTTTTCCCTCTTGTCGATCCAGAGGAGCGCGGGAGCGACCGGGACCCCCTTCTCGTTCAACGGGACGAGGGTCGGGCCGTTGCCGCTGAGAACGATCCCGTCGAGATTTCTCGGTTTCAGTACGCCGAGCAGTTCCTTGAATCCCTGTATCCATCTCTCGGCCTGCCAGGACAGGAGATCGTCCCTTCGGTCGTCGAGGAAGGTAACCCGCCGGATGGATTCCGGAACGCCGTTCTCGGAAAAAACCCCTCCCTTCATCGAGGAGGTACCGATATCTATGCACAGGAAACGTGATTCTACGCTCATGAACTTTCTATGATCCTTTATTTTTCGCGGGAGAGAAGATGCTGGATGATCCTTCTGTTGTCGAGGAGTTCGCTGAGGCTCAGGTTGTGATGAAGCCTGGAGATGATCCTCGCGAAGAGGTTGGAAACGTCGGCGCAGATGTACCACTCGCGATCGAGAAGCCTCTCGTCGTGCTGCACCGCGTTCGTTCCGATGATCCTGAAGAAGGAGCCTTCCTGGAAGGCCTTCTCGAAGTGGTTGATCGCCTCCCCCGTGAACAGGGGAATGCTGACCGCGCAGATCACTTTTTTCGCGCCCAGGGTCTTGAGGAGCTTCATGGCCTTGATGAGGGTGCTGCCCGTCCCGAGCAGGTCGTCGGCCATGAACACGGTTTTTCCCTCGACGTTCCCGAGAAGCTTCATGGAGACTATGTTGTTGTCCGCCGCGTTCTGCGAGTACCGCGAGTAATCCCTTTCCTTGTAGAGCATGGCGAGCGGGATCCCGAGGCTGAGGGCGTAGAATTTGTTCCTGTCCACCGCTCCCGTGTCCGGGGCGACCATGACGAGATCCGGATCCTTGAGGTCGACTATTTCAGACAGCTTCAGGAGGATCTGGTAGGAGGCGTGCAGGTTCTCCAGGTGCAGCCTTCTGAAGCCGTTCGAGATGTCGCGCGAATGGATGTCGAGGGTGATGACGCGCTTCACGCCGAGGAATTCGAACATCTGCCCTATCCTGATCGCCGTGAGGCCTTCGCGTCCCTTCCGCTTGTGCTGGCGCGCGTAAGGATAGGTCGGCAGGACGAGGGTCACGCTCGAGGCCCCGGCCTGGATGGCTGCGTCGACCGCCACCATGAGGCAGAAGAAATGTTCGTTGACGTTGAGTTCGTACTTGGCTTCGGATCCCGTGAATTTGAGCGGCAGGTGGTTTTCCACGTCCTGAACGATGAAGAGGTCCATGCCGCGGACCGAAGCGAGGATCTCGGTCTTGAATTCCCCGTTCGGGAATCTCGTGAAGGCGGCGGGGATGGCGTACATGGGAGGCTTGCAGGCTTCGACCGGCCCCTGGGACATGTGGGTGGACACGCGGATGTCCCGGTCAAGGTTTATCTGTCTAGCGGCCTGTTCCTTGCTCATCTCGTATTTCGCCGCGATGAATCCTGCCTTTCTCCAGAAACGCCGCGTGTAGATTTTCTTCAGATGTTCGATGATCTCAGTGGCGATCTTCTCTCCGCCGGGACAGGCGAGAATCCCGAGGGATTCCGATCTTGCGAAGCTCATTATGATAACCGACCTTACCTGAACAGAATTGACGACATGTGGGAAACCGTATGAATCGACAGTACCATATCACCGGGGCCCAGGTCAAGGAGCGGCGAAACACGGCGGAGGGGGACCGGCCGAGGGAGCGTGACGCAGGAGGGAGCGTGACGCAATTGCAATTGCCCTCGGTTTCCTGTATTTTCTTACAAGCCGTATTGTTTCGGAGAATCGAGGAATGCCGCGATCGTGTTTTTTCGGAGGAAGTAGACCCCTCCTCTGCCTTTTCCTTTCGGTTTTTTTTCTTCAAGGTCTCGTCTGCGAACAGGCGAGGCCGGAAATCCGCGCCTTGGCCGCGGTGCTCATGGACGCGAAGACGGGAACCGTGCTGTATGAGAAAAACGGCGCGATGTCCCATCCTCCCGCATCCCTCACCAAGGTGATGACGATCCACCTTCTCTTGGAGGAAATCTCCTCGGGCAGGCTTTCCCCGTACTCGAAGGTCGAGGTCCCGCCGGCGAGCTGGGCCTCCAACCTCCCGAGGGACTCCTCCCTGATGTTCCTCGGCCCTGAGCAGAGCCCGTCGGTGAAGGACATCCTCGAGGGACTCGCCGTGGCATCGGGAAACGACGCGGCCGTGGCCGCGGCCCATCTCGTGGCGGGATCGGTCCCTTCCTTCACCTCGAAAATGAACGAGGAGGCGAAACGCCTCGGCCTCGCCGGGCTCTTCTTCGTCGAACCTTCCGGCTACGACGAGAGGAACCGGATCACCGCCCGCGACTTCGCGCTCTTCTGCAAATACTACCTCGATCGGCACCCGCAGGCCCTTGCCGAGCTCCACAGCGTAAGGGAATTCTCCTATCCCAGGCCGGAAAACCTCGTCGGACTCAATCACATGAAACCCATAGTCCAGTACAACCGGAACAGCCTTCTCCTGAGCTATCCGGGAGTGGACGGCATCAAGACCGGTTACCTCCACGAGTCCGGGTTCAACATCGCGGTCACCGCCCGGAGGAACGACATGAGGCTCATCCTCGTACAGCTCGGAGAGGAAGGCACGAACCAGCTCGACGGTATCAGGCAGAGGAACCGGGACGCGAAGACTCTCCTGAACTACGGCTTCGACAACTTCACGACCTTGAAAATCGACTATCCCCGGCCCGAGTCCGTGCGGATCTGGAAAGGCGACCGGGACTTTCTCGTGCCGAAGGGGCCCGATGAAGTGTGGGTGACCGTGAGAAAGGGGAGCGAGACTTCACTCCGCGGCGAGATCAGCCAGGCGAATTTCGCCACGGCGCCGATTCCGCGCGGCGCGGTGCTCGGGACCGTGAAGGTCACGAGCGGCGAATCGACCATATTTTCAGGCGAGCTCAAGGCCGAGGTGTCCGTGGAACGGGGACCGTGGTGGAAGGTGGCCTACCATTCGGTCCTCGTATTCCTTCGCGGCCTCTTCGGTTATCCGGTCTGAATCCCGCTTCCCCGGCCGCGGCCGCCGGGCCGCAGCTTCCGCCCGAGGGCGTCCGCGACGAGCTCCGGGACCATCGACGAAATGTCGCCGTCGAGCGCAGCGAGTTCCTTGATGACGCTCGACCGGAGCACGAAGTATTTCGGATCCGTAGGCATGAAGATGGTTTCTATGCCGGGCTTGAGCCCCTTGTTGACCATGGAGAGCTCGAATTCGTAGGTGAAATCCGCCAGTGCCCGAACTCCCCGGATGAGGATCTTCGCGCCTTCCTTCTCCGCGTAATCCACGATGAGCTTGTCCCAAACCGCGACCTTGACGTTCGCATAGCCCTCTACGAGCCTCTTCATCATGTCGACCCGCTCGTCGGCGTCGAAGGTGTATCTCTTCATGGCGTTGACCGCTATGACCACGTCGACCTCGTCCCAGAGTTCGGCGGCCCGCTGGATGAGGTTGAGATGTCCGTTCGTCGGCGGGTCGAAAGAACCCGGGAAAATCGCTTTTATCATGTGGACCTCTTCGAATACGCCTACGTTGTTTCAAGCATACCATGCATGATAGGGTAAGGCAATGAGAGCCGCTTCCTTCGCCCTGATCTTCCTGTCTATGCTCGTTCTCTCCCCGGAAATCCGTGGGGAGGAAAGGGACTGGATCGTCCCCGGAGCGGCCGCCGTCAGGGAGCGGTTGCTCTTCGCGCAGGCCGTATCCCCGAACCGGGAAACGAAGTTTAGCGCCCTTCGCGAGATCGGCGGGGGCATCGAGACGGGAACCCTTTCGCCGAACGACGGGAACGTCCTTTCGATCCTCGCATATCTGGCACAGGAGGGAGTGAAGAGCGAGACCCGGGGAGGCTCCCCGGGCGAACGGGACTTCCCCGACGTTAGGCGTGCGTCCTGCGAGCTTCTCGGCAGGATCGGGGGCGAGGGCGCGAAAAGGACCCTCCTTTCGGTGCTCGAGACGGAAAGCGAGCCCATGGTGCTTTCCGAGGCCGTCTACGCCCTCGCCCTCATCGGAGGCAGGCCGGACCCGAAGATCGTCCAAGTCCTCACCCGGCTCCTCGAAGTCCGCGTGCTCGCGAAGAACGACGACAATCTCGCGTTCACCTGTCTCTTGGCGATCGAGAAGCTTGACACGCGCGAACACAGGATCGACGATCCCGGTCTCTACCGGGCCCTGCTGCGCCTCCTGGACGCTCCGCTCATAGGGGAGGTTCGCAGAAAAGCCCTCGACGTCATCGACAGGCTGAGGAAGTGAGCCGAGGAAGTGAGGATCAGGAAAGGAGGGAACGCCGCCAGACCGCGGCCTTTTCCTTGTCTTCGTACTGGATTTTCTTCCGGATGCCTATTCCGGACGGATTGTCCGGCCCCTGGGGCTTCATGATGCCGAATATTCCGCTCCCGAGATAGCAGATCCTCTCCCCTTCGGAGAGGTTCTCGGTGCCGAGGAGTTCCTGCATGATGCAGTCGAAATGCACGGGCTCGCCTTTTTCCTTGTGCACGATGGCCGAATAGACGTCCTTGATGGGTTTTCCGCAGGCCGGGCATACGGGGCAGACCCGTTCGGGCTTGGGTTCGGCGGGGGCCGCCTTTTCCCTGGCGCGGTCCCTGTCCCGGTCGCGGTTCGAATGCCCTCGGTTTCTTCTGTATCTGTCGTTCATCTGATCGTCCCGTTCCTTTGCATGAGCTCGTTCGTGATCGTCTGAGCCAGCCGCGACACCGCCGCGTCGAGATACTTCGCATCATGGATCTTTTTCTTGAGTTCCGCAATCCTCCGAGGATCTATTTTCCGGGCGACCCTGACCATGATCTACGACTCCTCTCTCAGCACGTCCTTCAAATGAAGGATGCCCTCCCGCATTCCGCGCACGAACACCAGATCGAATCTCACCGGAGCGTCCGCGAATTCGGGATACTCCGCGAGAAAAGCCTTCGCGGTACCGATGATCCTGCCCGCCTTCCTCCGATCCACCGACAGGCCGATGTTCTCCTCGGAATACCTCGTCCAATGCTTCACTTCGGCGAAGACGACCGTGTCGCCGTCCCTGACGACGAGGTCGATTTCTCCCCGCCTCGACCGGTAGTTTCTGCGGATGACCGACATGCCTGAGGACACGAGAAAGGCCTCGGCGGCGGCTTCGCCGCGTCTTCCCTTCTCCGTCGAGGTCATTCGGCGACCGCCTTCGCGAGGCTTTTCGGGTCCACGGCCTTCGCGATGAAGATCTTCTTCTCGACGTTGAGGTCGATCACCTCGCCTTCGTCGTTCTCCACCATGGCCCCGTCCTTCTTGATCATCACCTTCACCCTGGGGCGGAGCGGCGCGTCTCCGTTCGTCTCGACGACCCTTCCGATGCAGGAATTGCTCAGGAGCACGATGCTCCCGAGAGGATAGATCCCCATGCTCTTGATGAACACCCGGAGGATCTCGGGATCGAAGCGCCTGCCGTTGTCTCCCAGGATGGCACGCATGGCGGCGTAGCCTATCATGGAATTCCGGTAGGGCCGCTCGCTCACCATGGCTTCGAAGGAGTCCGCCACCGACACGATCCTCGCCGCGAGGGAGATCTGCTTGCCAGATATTTTCTTCGGATAGCCCTCGCCGTCCCAGCGCTCGTGGTGCTGGAGGGCGATGATGCCTATGTCCTCGGAATACTTGAGTTCCTTCGAGATGATCTTGTAGGAATGGACCGTATGGGCCTTGATCTTCTGGAGTTCGTCCGGTTCCAGCTTCCCCTTCTTGGCGAGAATGTCGTCGGGCAGCCTCAGCATGCCGACGTCGTGCAGGAGTGCGCCGGTCGCCAGCTGGAGGAGCTTGTGCTGGATCATGTTCATGTCGATCCCGATGATGGAGGCGAGCACGGCGCAGTTGATGGCGTTCTGGGCGGAATCGCTCTCGCCCTGCGAGCCGAAGAAGATGTGCTGGATGAACTCGTCCCTGTTCTTCTTGAGGGTGGAGAGGAGGACGTCGACGATCTTGTCGATCTCCCCGATTTCCACGGCCTTCTGGTTCTTGATGTCCGTCTGGATCGACCGGAATTTATCGGCGCACTTCACGTACACCTTCTGAATTTCCTGCTGTGCCGGCGACTTGAGATAGTTCACGAAGGAGATGCCGCCGTTCTGGCCTACGGCCTGTCCGGAGGACGATCCGCCGGCTCCGACGAGTTCCCCCTCGGTCCTCACCGTTTCGATCCCCCAACGGAGGAGCCTGTCGATCTCCTTCTGCTTGAGCGGCACTTTTTCCTGTACGAGGATGTTCATGTCGTCGATGTAAACCGCTTTCGTGAAGGTGTTTCCGGCTTTCAAGTCCTTTACATTCAGCGTATTCATTCGGTTTCCATCTCCCGGTTCGTATGCACGGAATGAACGTAGGCGAGAAGACGAGCAACGACTTCGAAACATTCTTCCGGAATGAAGGATCCCGGCTCAAGCAGAAACAGACGATCGGTCAGTTCCCGCCGCTCGACGATCGTGACGCCGTGCTCTTCGGCGAGGGCCACGATCCGCTTCGCGAGCGCATCCCTGCCTTTCGCCACGAGAAAAGGCGCGGGGAGATCTTCCCGGTATTTGATGGCAACAGCTTTGTCCGTCATACCACCGCGTCGACGAGCCTTGAAACGTCCCTACCGGCCTCAAAACCGTCGAAATCTTCTTCCTTGTTGAAATTATCGTCACTTTTCAAGCCGAGCTTTCGGAGTTTCCGCTTGAATTCGGCTCTTTCTCTTCGGTCGGACCAGCGTTCGTCGTCCGTGAATACGCTGATCGACGAACTCCCTTTTCCGAGCGTCCAGCTGAAAAACCACGTTTTCCCTGCGGATTCCTCGCGTACGGAAAGAACGGCTTTTTCCCACCTCTTCGCTGTTCCGTTATACCATAAACGAATCGAGCCGGTATATGCAAGATCGCCGGCCCGGAATCCGTAAGGGAGGATCGTCCAGGAACCCGTCTCGGCTGCGACGTGGTTGAACACCTGCAGGGGCGAGGAACCTTCGTCCTCGGCCGTCAGGATTTCCTCAGAAGCTCCGGTCCGCTTCCCGTCGCCGCGCCTCCGTTTCCGCTCCTCCCTGGAGGAACCTCCTTCCAGGAGTTCCATGACGCGGTCGAAGGCCTCCCGGTCCGGGGAGAGCCCCTTCTCCTCCATTCTCGCAGCGAGGGCCGCCCGTCTTTTCGGCGTCCCCGCTCCGTCCTTCCCCGCGATTTCGGATAGTTCCCTGAGCCTTTCCTTTCCCGGCGGGACGAGGCCCGCCCTGACGAAGGCCTGCACCAGAAGGCTTCTCGCTGTTTCGGCCGCGGCAGGAGCTGGACCCGGAGAAGGAAGCGGCGTCCCGGCGTTCCGGGCCTCCGGAGATCGAGACCGTCCATTGCCCTCAGCGGGCAGGAACTCGAACCCCTTTCCCTTCGGAACCAGCCTTCCCGAGCGTTCCTCGCCGGGGACCAGGTCCTTCGACGACCTCACCTCGATCCGCTTGCCCAGGTGTTCCACCGCGAAGGCGCCGTTCCCGGTCCTTTCGAGCACGCGTACAAAAACAAGGCCGCCCGAAGAAGGTGTTCCCTTTTCGGCGGCCTGGAGATGACGGTGCTGGGTTCGTTCGATCATCGAGGGGCGAAGGAATTACGCTTCGCCGCCTTCCTTCGCGGAGTGATCGGCGGATTTCTTCCTGATGAGTTCCGCGACCTTCGCCGCCTTTCCGGAGCGTCCCCGGATGTAATAGAGCTTGGAACGCCTGACCTTTCCGTGACGGACGATCTCGACCTTGTTGATCTTGGGGGAATGGAGGGGGAAGACCCTTTCCACGCCCACGCCGTAGGAAATCTTCCTCACGGTGAAGGTCTTGCGGAGTCCCGCGTTCTTCTTCGCGATGACGAGGCCTTCGTACACCTGGATGCGCTCGTTCTTTCCTTCGATGATGGAGAAGAACACCTTCACGGTATCGCCTATCTTGATGTCGGCGAGTTCCTTGATTTGTTCCGCTTCAACGGCCTTTATCAGATCCATTGCTCAACCCCTTGTTAAGTTATATCGAGACCCTTCTTCCAAGCAAGTAAATCGGGTCTGTATTTCCGGGTCTTCAAAACCCTCTGTTCGTTCCGCCACTTCGTAATGTTGGCGCCGTGGCCCGAAAGCAGGACGTCCGGCACCCTGATGCCCCTGAAGATCTCCGGCCGCGTATAGTGCGGGTACTCCAGGAGGCCTTCCTCGAAGCTCTCCTCCTCGAGGGACTCGGGAGTCAGCACTCCCTCGAGCAGCCGGTACACGGCGTCGAGGATCACGAGGGCCGCAACCTCTCCCGAGGAAAGGACATAGTCCCCTACGGAAATCTCATCATCAACATACAGGTCAATGATGCGTTGGTCAATCCCTTCGTATCGCCCGCAGACGACGACGAGGGCTTCCTCACCTGCGAGCTCACGCGCGTAGGCCTGGGTGAACGGCTTCCCCGACGGAGTCGGGTAGATCGTCCGTATCCGCCCGCCCCCGACCCGGTCGAGGGCGGCGGCCAGCGGCTCGGCCTTGAGGACCATCCCGGCCCCTCCGCCGTAGGGCATGTCGTCGCAGGTGCGGTGCTTGTCCCGCGCGAAATCCCTTATGTTGACGAGCTCGTAGGCTATGAGCCCGCGCTCCACTGCCTTCGCCATGATGGAGGACGAGAAAAAGCCTTGGAGGATGTCGGGAAAAAGCGTGAGCACCTTGAAGGTCGTCACGGCACCAACCATCCCGACTTCAGTTCCACCGTCTTCTTCTCGAAATCCACGTCGCCCACGTGCTCCTTGACGAAGGGAACGAAAAAGGACGCCGCTCCCTCCCTTTCCACTTCCAGCATGTCGTTCGTCACGCCTTCGACGACCGATCGGATCCTCCCGATCGGCTTTCCGTCCAGGACGAGCGCACAACCGCAAAGATCGGTGACGTAATACTCGCCTTCCTTCAGGGGACAGGCGAGTTCCCGCGGCACCAGGATCTCCCAGGACGCGAATTTTCTGGCGTCCTCCGGCGAATCCAGCCCCGCGAACTTGACGAGCAGGTCCTTCCCGGCGACCTTGACGGCCTCGACCGCGAAATCGACTTCCCTGCCGCCCTTCCTCAGCGTCACCTTCTCCAGCCTGAGGAAATGCGCGGTTTCCCCGGAAAGGCTCCTGACCCGCACGTTACCCTTGATCCCGTGCGGGCGCTGCACGATGCCGACTGCGAGACGATCCATCAGTCGAGGATTTCCAGAACGACCCGCTTTCCCGTCTTCGTCGCGGATGCGCTCAGGATGGTCCTTACGGCTTTGGCGATCCTTCCGTGCTTCCCGATGACCTTGCCGATGTCGCCGGGCGCGACTTTGAGTTCGAGGATGGTCGACTTCTCTCCCTCGATCATATTGACTTCCACGCCCTCGGGTTCGTCCACGAGGGCCTTGGCGATGTAGGTAACCAGTTCTTTTTCCACGGCCTGCTCCTTAGGCGAGGTAAATGCTCTTCGAATTGAGAAGTTTCTTTACCGTCGGCGAAGGAAGGGCGCCCTTCTTGAGCCAGTCCCGGATTTTCGCCTCGTCGAGGGTGAGCTGTTTCCCCTCGACTTCGATGGGATGATACAATCCCACTTCCTCGATCGCCCGGCCGTCCCTGGCCGTTCTCGAATCCATCACCACGATCCTGTAATAGGGCCGCTGTTTCGTTCCGAATCTCTTCAGTCTGATCTTTACGCTCACTTGTTTCCTCCTCGACGTGATTCTCCGCTTCCGCGAGCTTTCGGTTTTTTCCGGAAGACGGACCGCATTTCTATCATCCACCCAACTTCGAGAGCATGTTGGATTGATAATTCTTGTTCTTCGCCACCTTCTTCATCATAAGGCGCGTTTTTTCGAATCTTTTCAAGAGCTGATTCACGTCGAAGACCGACGTGCCGCTCCCCTTCGCTATGCGCTTCCTCCGGGTCGGGCCTATGATCCGGTAATTTTCCCGTTCGGCGGGCGTCATCGAGAGGATGATGGCCTCCTGATGCTTGAGGTCCTTTTCGTTCAGGTCCTCTTCCCTTATCTGGCCCTGAAGCCCGGGGATCATCTCGATGAGGGATTGGAGGCTTCCCATCTTCCTAACGCGCTTGAACTGGTCGAGGAAGTCCTGAAGGGTGAAGCTCGAGGTCTCCATCTTCCTCTGGAGCTCTTCGGCCTCCTCCTGGTGGATGTTCTCCCTGGCCTTCTCGACGAGCGAAACGACGTCGCCCATGCCGAGGATGCGGGACGCGATCCTCTCCGGGAAGAAGGGCTCGAGGTCCTCGACCTTCTCGCCTACGCCGATGAATTTGATGGGCTTTTCGGTGATGCTCTTCAGCGAGAGCGCTGCGCCGCCCCTGGTGTCGGAATCGAACTTGCTCAGGATGACGCCGGAGAGCCCGATCTTCTCGTCGAAGGCCTTCGCGATGTCCACCGCGTTCTGGCCGGTCATGGCGTCGGCAACCAGGAGGGTCTCCGCGGGATCCGCGGCATCGCGGACCCGGACGAGCTCCTGCATGAGCGACTCGTCGATCTGGAGCCGGCCCGAAGTATCTACAAGCACGGTATCGAATTGGAACTTCGACGCCTGGGCGAGCGCGTGTTTCACGACCTCGACGGGATTCTTGGCGCCGTCTTCCCGGTAGACGTCGACGCCGGTCTGGGAGCCGAGGATGGCGAGCTGTTCCACGGCCGCGGGACGCACGAGGTCCGCGGCGACGAGAAGCGGCCGCCTTCCCTTCTTCCTGAGGTGAACCGCGAGCTTGGCAGCGGTCGTAGTCTTGCCCGAGCCCTGGAGGCCGCAGAGCAGGATCACGGAAACCGTGTCCGGCCCCTTGAGCGCGAGGTCGCTCCTCTCGTCGCCGAGGAGCTGGACCATCCTGTCGTAGACGATCTTGACGAACTGCTGGCCTGGCGTGACGGATCTGAGGACGGCCTCGCCCTTCGCCTCTTCGAGGGTGCGATTGACGAACCTCCGCACGACCCTGAGGTTGACGTCGGCCTCGAGCAGGGCGACCTTGATCTCCTCTACCGCGTCCTCGACGTTCTTCTCCGAGATTCTGCCCTTGCCGGAAACCTGCCGTAAAATGTCACCGAATTTGTTCGTAAGTGCGTCCAGCATTCCCTCGTCCTGAAAAATTAGCTTAATATATATACCGGTTATAGTTCCGGGTGTCAAGGCGGGAGGCTCCCATCGTCCTCTGCGGCCGCCCTTGGCGAGACCGCGGGCTTGGAGTACAATCGTACCGTCAGGTCAGGAGCGTCCCATGTCGGAATTGTTGGAAAAAATTCTGTTTCTCCAGAAAGTCGACATCTTCCAGAACCTTTCCATTGAGGAGCTTCATAGGATAGCTCAGATAACCGAAACCGAGCATTACGACGACGAGGAGTACATCTTCCGTCAGGGAGATCCCGGTAATTACGCCTATCTCATCGTCTCCGGTAAGGTGGAGCTCTTCTTCGAGTCCGGCGACGGCGGCTCCCAGGTCATCATGACCTTCGGCGAGGGAAGCTGTTTCGGCGAAATGGCCCTCCTCGACGGGCAGCCCAGGTCGGCAGGCGCGAGGACGACCTCGGAAAGCCTCATTTCGAAGATCGGGCGGAACGACTTCATCCAGCTCTTGCACCGATACCCCCCCATGGCCCTGGGGATCATAGCCCAGCTCTCCCTCAGGCTCAGGACCTCGAACAAGAAGATGAACCGCCTCACGAAGATCGTCGAATCCTTCGCCTCCATCTACGAGGAAGGAAGGAAGACGCTCGGAGAAGAAGCGTGAACCTCTCCAGCCTGAAACTCCACGCCTACAAGGCGCTCAATATCCACCGGGGCGAGGGAAGTAGGATCCTCACCTTCGTCCTGCTCCAGTTCTTCCTCTCCCTCGTCGTCGGCATGATCAGCTCGGTCGTCGACCCTCTCTTCATGAAGCACGGCATGGACGCTCCCGAATCCTTCGTCCTGTCGTTCCTCAGGATGGGGCATTCCCTGAGGCAGCCTCGGATCATACGCCTCTCGTTCTTCCTCTACGGCCTTTCGTCATTCCTGCTCGCGGTACTCGGTCTCCTGTACACCGGCGTGACCGACCGTTTCGACAAGCGCAAGCTCTTCCTCGGCATCCTCTACGTCACGCTCGCGATCTGCGTCCTGGGCGGAATGCTCATCTTCGTGGATTCGCGGCTCATGAACATCCCGGGCGTCTATTCCGTCCTCTTCGTCTTCCGTTTTTCTGCGGGAATCGTGCTCCTCATGGTGTTCTGGGACATCGCCCCCTTCTACTTCGACGCCCGGCAGGGCAAGAGGCTTTTCCCCCTCCTCGCATCCGGAGGAGCCGCGGGATACGCCGCTGGCTCGTTCATCGTGGCGCCGCTCTCGTCCTTCGTTCCCCTGAACGCCCAGCTCTTCGTCATCGCGGCCTTCACCCTCCCCTGCATCCTGGGCTTTCTCTCAGCGAGGCGGCGCTTTCCCATCCTCGATTCTCCCCGCTACAAGAAGATGACCCTGCGGTCCGAAATAAGGGAGGGCATCTTCTCGTTCTCGGGAAGCTCGTTCCTCCGTCTCTCCGCCGCGAGCACCGTCGTCTTCGGGCTACTCGCGGGCCTCATCATCTTCACCTACAACGCGGTCGTCCACTCGCGCGTGACGACCGGGGCGGCGACCGCGAACCTCATGGGGCTCCAGCGCGCGGCGGCCACGATGCTCCAGGCGACCGTGCTCACGAAGGTCATGAGCCAGTCCTCGCTGGGCGGCCAGCACAGGAAGGAACTCGCATTCCAGGTCCTTTTTCTCGTACTCGGCGTCGCGGCCTTCATCGTCAGCATGGTGGGCGTGGCGGACTTCACCCGCCAGATCCAGATCGCGCTCCTTTCGCCCGCCGCGGTGGCCATCTTCGCCTTCGTCCCTTCCCGCTACCGCGGCAGGATCATGGCTCTGAACAATCTCGTGCTCGCTCCCCTCGGCATCTTCATCGTCTCGGTTATCGTGATCCTCGCCGGATCGCTCATCGATCCGGTCTGGTTCATCTATCTGATCGCCGCGCTCATGGTCGCCCGGCTCGTTCTGAATCATTTCCTCAACAGGAAATACGTGTCCCTGCTTTCCGAGAACCTCATGAGCGGGAGCAAGATAGACCTCGTGAAGATCAAGGACAACGCCAGGAGCATCATCGACAATCCCATCCTTCTCGAGAAGCTCCAGAACGAGATGGAGAAGCAAAGCCTCTCGGTCAAGGTCTTCCTCTCAAGCCGGCTCGCCTCCGAGGCGGAAACCGCAGAGGACCTCGAGCGGCTCAGGCCCTTCTTCCCGGACGACGCGCCGGAGACTATCCGCGCGGCCTGGATCGAGGCCCTCGCTCGCGTCGGATTCGAGAGCCACGAGGAAGAAATTCTCAAGGAGGAGGACTCGCCCTCCGGTGAGATCCGGACCGCAGCCCGGCTCGCGGTCCTGCGAAGCCTCCGCGCATCGGGTAAGGACGGGGAGTTCCGCGAGCGTCTCTCGCGGCTCACGGACGGATTCGAGGCCGCGGTCGCCGCGAAGGACGCGGGAAAATTCGAGGAGTATTCGGCGATCCTCCTCCGTTTCGAAGCCGAGACAGGGGAAAGGTTCATCCGCCTCGAACGAGACAGCCTGGACGACGAACTCCTCGGGATTTTCCTCTCGGCCCTGGCCGCCCATCCGACCGAGCGTTACTTTCCGTTCGTGCTCGCGGGCCTCGGAAAGGAGCGTTTCCGGAAGCAGACGACCTCCTGCCTGAAGGCGATGCCGGAAAAGACGCTTCTCGAGCACGAGGACATCTTCACGGGGCTTCCCCCCTCTGAAATCCTCTCTATCCTCGAGGAACTCGTGTTCTCCCATCCGGAATTCTCCGACAGGGAAAGCGTCGGGCTGCTCAAGGGGCTGTTCGAGCCCTTCGAGACTCCCGGCCTTTCCCTCAAGGAAACCCTCGGCATCCTGCACGCCTCGGGCGGCGAAATGGTGAGAGCGCTTCTCATCCTGGCCTTGGGACCCAAGGCCGCTCCCAACGACGTCGCGCCCGCGTTCAAGAGGATCAAGACGAGATTGCTCGGGCTCTTTCCCCAGTGCTGCGCCCTCCTCCGTGAGACGGACGGTATCGCAGGCTCGCGTTACCACCCGCTCATAGCCAAGCTCGTCCGCGAAGAGACGACCGGCCTTCTCCTCGTGCTCGCCGCCTTGACCGCCGCCGAGATGAAGAACGACGAGGACCGCGACCTCGCCTGCGGCATCATCCGGGATCTGTACGAGCGGACCGCGGAGATGAGCCAGAGCGCCATGGAGTTCATCGACACGAAAATCGAGGACGAGGTCAGGAAGCCCCTCCTGCTGTATTACGAGAACCTCACCGTCGACGAAAAGCACCTGCGAATGAGGCCGTACCTGCGGGGCCTGAACAAGGGACCGGGGGAGATAATCGGCGACTGGGCCGAAGCCCTGACCGCTGTCGGCGACGAGATCGGCGCCGAGATCCTGAACGAGTTCCGGAGTCTCGTCGGGGCATAGTTTCCGGGAGCGGCGGGGTCCTGAGCCTCACCGCGTTCTTCCTTGCCATTCGGCCGTCATTTTATATCGAAGAAATTCCGTCTTATGTAGCGGCTCTTCCCGTCGGCCTCGTCCCAATAACGGCTCATGGGAAAGCCGTCCCTGAGCTTCTCGTAATACCAGAGCGCCTTCTTCATGTTCCGCAACTCGCGGTCGTTCTCGTAGAGGCGGGCCAGACGAACGTACCATTCGTCGATGTTCGCGAGCGTCCCGCCCTTCTCCACGAGGAAGCGTTCGATCTCGTCGAGAGCCTCGCGGGTCCTGCCTTGCTCGAGGAGCTTTCTCATGCGTTCGTCGTCGGACGGCAGGTCGTCGAACCCGGCGGCCTTACCGCCCGTCGCGGCGGCCCCGAGTTCATCCCCTCCGGTCTTCGAGGCCCCGGGACGCGGACTTCCGTCCGGCGTCCGGGAGTCTTTTTCCGCCGACTGCGCCTTCGGAGGATCGATCTTCAGGCTCACTTCGTTCTGCCGCACGGAATTGACCGTGAGGTCCTGCTGTTGGAATTTCAGCGTGTAGTTGCCAGCGGTGTAGGCGATGAACGAAAAGACCGTGTTCCCCTCCTGCACCGCCTTCCCCTGATAGCGTATCTTTCCCGAATTCTCCTGGTCGCCGAGAAAAATCCATCCTATCCCCGGGAGAGCGACCTTGACCGCCTTCCCCACTTCTCCCGAGACGTCGGCTTCCTTGAGCGGCACGGAAGGCTTCTCCGCCGCCGCGGATTTCGCGTTCTCCGGCGGCTTCTCGGTTTTCTCCGGAGCGGCGTTCCGGACCTGAGCCGGCGGCTTCCTTTCGGGCGCTGGGGCTGGCTTCTTCGCGGCATCCGCCGCCGGCCTCTCCCGACGCGCTTCGGGCGCGGGGTTGGGCTTTTCCTCGGGGGGCGGCGCTGGTAAGGGCAGTCCCGCCGCGACGAGTTCCACCTTCTTCGCGGAAGCGGACGGGACTCCGGTTTCTGGAAGCGGACCTGCTTCCGGAAGGGGGAAGAGTCGAGACTGCCTTTCGGGTTCCTCGGGCCTTACCCTGGGAACGGCGGGCTCGGGCCGGGGCGGTTCCGCTTGTACCTGCGTCTCCGTCTTGGACGCCTCCTCGAACCGTGGCGCGGACTGAGCGGGCATGCCTTGGTCCGCGGGCGGCGGAGCGGAAGCGCAGGCAGTGAGAACGAGGCCGACCGCGGCCGCGAGTATGCGTGGAACCATGCCCCCCTCCCCGGCTACGGAACCGAATCCAAGAGCTCCCGGACCTTCTTCCGGTTCTGCTTCGTGAGCGCGTCGATCCCCAATTCCCTGGGATCGATCCAGAAACGGTCGACTTCCCCGCGGGACCACCTTTCCCGCGGCTCGCGGTAGAACTTGATCTCAGGCGCGAGGAACCGCTCGATTTCGTCCGGTACCTCGAGCGCATAGGGCGCCTGCGGACCCGCCTCTTCGCCCGTTCCGAGGAACGGGATCACGGGCTCGGCCGGCCGGCTTCCGCCGCCCCGCGAAAAGTGTACGACGATTATGCCGAGCGACGCGAGGACCGCTACGCCGGCGGTACAGACGAGGAAGATCCGGATTTCCCGGGTCATGAATCTTCCTAGGTCAATCATGTTCCTTTTCGGGCTGGGAATCCAGACGGATGGACACGATCTTGGAGACCCCCGATTCCTCCATCGTTACGCCCAAGAGCGTTTTCGCCCCGGTGACGGTCTTCTTGTTGTGCGTTATGACGATGAACTGCGACGTATTGCCGAATTCCATGAGCATGGAAACGAAGCGTCCCACGTTGCTCTCGTCGAGCGCCGCATCGATTTCGTCCAGGAGGCAGAAGGGCGACGGCCTCACCATGTAGGTGGCGAAGAGCAGGGCAACCGCCGTGAGCGACCGCTCGCCTCCGGAGAGCAGCGAGATGTTCTCGAGGCTCTTTCCCGGCGGCTGTGCGAGGATCTCGATGCCCGATTCGAGCACGGCGTCGGGATCCGAAAGCTTGATCTCCGCCCTTCCGCCCCCGAAGAGCCTGCGGAACATGAGGTGGAAATTCTTCTTGATCTTCTCGTAAGTGGAGAGGAAGAGCTCCGCGGACTCGGTCCTGATCTCCTCGGTGACCTTCTGGAGGTCCTCCCGGGCCTTCTTCAGGTCGTCGAGCTGGGTGGTGAGGAAATCGTACCTCTCCTTCACCTCGGCGAATTCCTCGGGAGCCATGAGGTTCACCTGACCGAGCTTCTTCTGCTCCTCGCGGATGTCGTTGAGCTTGTCCCTGAGGTCCTTCGTCGGCACCGAGATCTCGTAAATCCGGCTTTCGAATTCCGAAAGCTCGCGCGAATGGCGTTCGCGGAAGTTGTCGTAGAGGTTCCGGATCTCCGTGTTGATTTCGGCGAGCTCCATCTGGGCCTTCTCCAGTCCGCCTTGGGTCTTCCCGAGGTCCTCCATGAAGGTCTTGAGCCGCTTCTCCTTCTCCACGAGATCCTGGTTCCGCTCGGAGATTGACGACTCCAGGCTCGAAAGCTCCGTCTGTATCGTCTTCTCGCTTTCGAGGAGGGCCTTCCGCTTCTCCTCGAGCTCGAGCTTCTTCTTCCCGATCTCCTCGATCCTCTCGCGGCTGCGGAAGATCTCCTCCGAGGTCTCCTTGAGGAGCTTCTCCTGGCTCGCCCGTTCCCGCTCCACCATGGCCACGGCCTCCTCGATTCCGGAGGCCTGGGTCTTCAGGCGGACGCGGTTCACCCTGAGCTCCTCCAGGGTTTTCCTGTACTCGTCGATCTTCTGGGTGAGCGAGGCGTTCTCCTTGCGTAGGGCCTGGATCGCCTCCCTGCGCTCCCGGATTCCGGCGCGGACCGCGGCGATCTTCTCGTCGATCTCGCGCTTCCTGGTTATGATGCCCTCGGGAGCGAGAAATTCGTCGATGAACGAAGGCGTCGACTTCCGGTAGGAATCCAGGAGCGAAGCGAGGGCGGCGAGCTTGTCGCTCACCTCCCGGTACGAGGCGAGAACGCCCTCGAGCGTCTTACGTGGGTCCTGATGGCCGTCCTCGAGGGAGACCGCGTCCTCGAGGAGCTTGATCTTCCCCTCGGCCGCGATCTTGAGCGATCCGAGGAGCGTGGCGATCTCCCCCTCGAGCCGCGAGCGCTCGTGGTAGGAATACCCGGATTCCTTGAGCCTCTTGTCGAGCTCGTCCACGATCGCGTCCGTCAGGCCGCGGAGGTCGTTCCTGAGTTCCTCGTCCTGCTCCTCGAACCGGTGGATCTCCTGCTCGAGCGTCTGAATCCTCCGCTGGTTCTCCTTGATCCGCTCGTCGGCCCTGGCGATGGACGTCTCGAATTCCCCGACGTTCTTCTCGATCTCCTGGATCCTCGTCCTGAATTCCTCAAGGGCCTTGCGCTTCTCCCCGATCTCCCCGAAGAGGACCTCGACCTTCTCCCGAATGGACTTCTCCCGGGCGAGGTCCGAGGCTATCTTCGCCTCGATCTCGCCGTAGCGCTCGGTGAGCATCCTGCCCTGGCTCTCGAGGTTGTTCTTCTCGAGCCCGATGCCGTACAGCCGTTTCTGGTCCTCGATGAGCCTCGACTCCATCGAGTTCACGATATCGAGGTTCTTCTCCAGGGATTCGTTGATCCCGTCGATTTCCTTCTTTATATCGTCCCTGCGCTTGGACCTGTCCGCGAGGAGGTTGCCCTTCTCCTCCTTCGCCTCGAGGAAGCCCTTGAGCCTGAGGAGCTGGATGTCGAGCTCGAGTCCGAAGGAATCCTCCCGGAGCTTCCGGTATCGCAGGGTCTTCTCGCACTGCACCTTGAGGGAATCGTAGCTCCTCTTCACCTCGCCGATGATCCCCTCGACCTGGCGCATGTTCTCTTCCGTGCGCTCGAGCTTGCGCTCCGCCTCCTGGCCCTTCACCTTGTACTTCGTGATGGCCGCGGCCTCCTCGAAGATGAGCCGCCTCTCCTCCGGCTTGTTCGAAAGGACCTGGTCGATCTTTCCTTGTTCCATGATGGAATAGGCGGATTTTCCGATCCCCGTGTCGTAGAAAAGCTCGCGGATCTCCTTGAGCTTCACCGGGGTGTTGTTGATGTAGTATTCGCTCTCCCCCGAGCGGAAAAGCCGGCGCTTGATGACGACCTCCGGCACCTCGATGGGCAGGAGGTCGTTGTCGTTCGCGAGGGTGAGCGAGACCTCGGCCACGTTGAGCGGCTTCCTGGTCTCCGTCCCGTTGAAGATGACGTCTTCCATCCGGTCGGCCCTGAGACTCTTGGTCGCCTGCTCGCCGAGGACCCATTTGATGGCGTCCACGACGTTGCTCTTTCCGCACCCGTTCGGCCCGAGCAGGGCCGAAATGCCGTCCGTGAATTCAATCCTGCTCCGGTCGGCGAAGGACTTGAATCCGAATAATTCCATGCTTTTTAGAAACACGAAGGCTCCGTTTCACGTAAGTTGATTCATCAGGCGGGGCCGGTGCCCCATCCGTACGCTCACGATTATCGTTCAAGCATAGCAAAGCTCGCCCCCTCTGTAAAGTGAGATCGATTCGCGGCTTCGAAGCCTTGACATCACCCCCTCCAGCCGTGGTAAGGTCAGCGAAAATCCGGACGATTAGCTCAGCTGGGAGAGCGCCTGCCTTACAAGCAGGATGTCGCTGGTTCAAACCCGGCATCGTCCAAAGTAATGAGACAGAAGCAATTAGATCGTTTTTTCAGGTTGCGAAAACGGCTGAAAAAGACTGAATTCCGTGGTGACCATCATGCGCGCGATCGGGATACCGAATGAGGAGATCAGGAGACGGAGTCTCTGCCTTCTCGGGTTTAGGCATTTCTTCGCGACGTTTTCCCAGGCCGCTGGCATCAACTCCTTTCTCGCTTCTAAACTCACCCCCCATAAATCGATCCGCTTTTTCGAAACCTACAGCGACCATTTCGAGGTCGTTCAAATGGACGAGGCGAGGAAGGGGCTCGGAGGACCATGAAGACGCCGAGATTCACGAGCGAGAAGATCGAGCGCGCGATCCGCTTTCTTGAAAGGAGGAGGGACCACGCGAGGGTGACGAGCGGCGTGGTGATGAGCTTGAGCGTTCAGGCTTCAAGGAGTTCCCGGAAAATCCGGTAGGTGACGATACGGACTGAACGGAAGGGATCGATGGAGAGGAGGTCCTCGTCGCCGGTGAGGAGATAGTCGGCCCGGCCCGCAAGGGCGAGGTCAAGGAGAAAATCGTCATCCGGGTCCCGGCAAGCCTTCACCTTGCTTCGCGGCGCTACATGGATCGTATTCCTTTTCAGGAAACGGCGCATGACCAGGATACGGTCCGGCTCCGCGTTACGGGGAGATACGGGAGTGATTAGGGAAGCTACGCTTGAGCCCTGATGATTGGACGTTGTTGGGCCGTTTTCCTGAAAAAGGCTTTCTTCTCTTTTTTCTTCCGGGCAATGAAGGGTGAGAAGGATTCCTTCGGGAGGCAGCCGCTCCGGGTGAAGGACCCGAAGCCTTGGGGCTGCATCCGGTATAGGCCGCGGCGCCTGGTGCCTGCGAGGGAGTCACCGGAGGCGTGAAGGAGGAGAGGAAGTTTCTCGTAGCGACACGATCGGGGATCCTCTAACCGCATGACTCGTTCTCCCTTGTGGAATGATTGGATGAAATGAAATTATATCACTCACCAATCACTCACCACAAGCATTTTTCGATCAGTCCCGATTTTCTCCCATTTTTTATTTCTTTTTTATTTAAGTACTTACACTCGCGTCCAGAGGGACTCGAATCCGCGCCGCTCTAGCGGTCGGCGGCGCGGACTGGGCGGGCCATCGCCTTCGGCTCAGCCCGCCCTACGCCGAGGTTCGAGTCCCTCAGCTTGACGCTTGGTAGTTGGTTTATCTGAATTTTATTGCTTTTCTCGCGTCCAGAGGGACTCGAACCCCCGACCTGCTGCTTAGAAGGCAGCTGCTCTATCCAGTTGAGCTATGGACGCAAATCGGGATGGCCGGACTTGAACCGGCGATCTTCTGCTCCCAAAGCAGACGCCTTAGCCACTAGGCTACATCCCGGCTGTTCCCTTTCAAGCCCGGCCAGTATAGCGGGAAAAAACTTCGAGGTCAATGACGACCCGATGCTGAGGCTCCGGGAAACGGAACCGAAATTCGCCCCCTCTCCCCGGCATGTCGCCGGGCGGCCGCGGTGAAGCCGCCGAATCCGGGCGGAATCAGCCTTCGGCTTTCTTTTCCGAGCCCTTTCCCGCGCGCGGTTTGCGGGGCTTCCTCGCCTTTTTTGCGGCGGCTTCTACTCCGCTCGTTTCGTTCTTCAATTCGGCGATGACGAGGGTCTTGAGGACCTTGAGCGCGTTCTTCTTCGAAACGCCGTAGAGGCTCTTCACGGAGCCTTCATCCATCGTGTTCGTTTCGATATACACGTCCATCAAACTTCTTGTCATAAAAAATCTCCTTAAGATCGCGGTTGTTTCCACTACCATGACACGACAAGGCAATCTCAGTCAACGACTGGAATTACCTGAATCGTTTCATCGCTTTTTCAGGAAATCCTCCCGATAGGGAGTGAACACGTCGAGCAGGATTCCCTTCTTCAGGCAGACGCATCCGTGCTTGAGGTTCGGCGTCTTGTACAGGGTGTCGCCTTTGCGGACCGTCTTCTTCACCCCGCCTACGTCGAACTCGAACTCTCCTTCCAAGACATAGGAGAGCTGCGTGTGCGGATGGCTGTGGAGAGCGCCCACCGCGTTCGTCTCGAAGTGGACCTCGACCGCCATGAGATTGTCGCCGTATGCCAACACCCTTCTTTTGACTCCGTCGCCCGCCTGTTCGAGCGCGCATTCCGAGCCGAAAACGAAAGGCCTGTTCATGTTCTCGTCCTTCAATTCATGTTCCTCCCTTCACAAGGCGTATTCGATAAATAAAGACCAGCCGTCGGGCAGCCGGCGATACGTTCCAGCGTTTCCCTCGACGTCGATGGGGGCGATCCTTCCCCCCCGATACGAAATCCCCCACGCGAAGGGCGAAGGCAGCCTGAATGCCACTCCTATCTTCCATTCTACGACGTGAGCGAGGTTTCCCCGCAGACTCTCGGGTTCCGACCCGGTCCCGGTCTGCACGGCCTTGCTCGCGAAGGAGCCCTCCACGAATACGTAGTCCTCGGCCTTGATCCGTACGTCGACGCCGCAGTTCACGTGGTAGGCCGGTATGAACTCGTCCGTATACCGGGGGATCTGGTAGGTGAGGCTCGCGACGATGAACGGCCGGTATCGTTCCCGGTCGATCTTTCCGTAATGGAGTTTGACCGCATAGTGATCGACCGTGTCGAGGTCGGTTCCGTGCGAGGAGAGGTCCCTTATCCAGTCCCAGGCGAACCCGATCCCCCAGAGCGTGTCGCCGAAGAGTCCGATCGACGCCTCCTGGCGGAGGACCCTGAGGTTCAGGGCTCCGTACTCCGTTTCCTTGTGCTCGAGGCTCGTCCTGAGCCACACGCCCGGTTTGAAGCTTCCCTCCAGGCTGAGCTTGAAATTGAGGGCGGGAAGATCGTCCCAGCCCTTGTCGGGATCATAGAGCACGGGAAGCTCGTACCTGAGCGTGAGGTACTCGTAAGGTTTGTGGAGGAAAACCCAGGCGATTGCCTCCCTCCTCTCTTTGCTCTTCCTCGCGTCCTCCTGCCGGGCGAGCCTCGGATAGCGGAGTTCCTCCTCCGCAGCCTGCTTCATCCCGCGGACCGACTTCACGAGATCTTCTGCGTCGGTCCTGAGAAACGCAGCTTTCTGCTTCAGAAAGGTCCTGCTCTCGGGGACGGAGGCGCTCACGGCGCCGAGCCTTTCGACGATGAGCCGCCCCTTCTCCATGGCGGAATCGAGCTCGTCGCGGATCGACTCCAGCTCCCCGGCGGGAAGGTCGTAGAAAGGACTCGCAGCGCGGCGCTTTTCCACGCTCTTCGACAGCTCCGCGAATTCGGCCTCGATGAGCTCGAGCGTCATGCCGGCCTCGTCGGCTTGGGAGGCGGAAACCGTCTTCTTTTCCGCGACGTCGATCCGCGACAGTCCCTCGTCCGCCCTGACTGCGAGCGAAGCGGCCATGCGTCTGAGCGAGGCGAGGTTCGTTCCCCGTTCCGAGAGGAGCGAGTTGTCCCCGAGCGGCTTCATGGAATCGACCGCCTGCTGCCCCTCCCCCCTTCCCTGCCGGTAGAGTACGAACGCGTCGGGGAGCCGGAGCTCCGCCTCCGCCTCTTTTGCGCGGTCGATCTTCCGCTCAGCGGATGCTAGGAGCTTTTCCGCCTTGTCCAACAGGGCCGCCGCTGCCGAACGATAGGACTGCTCCAAAAGCATCGTCGCGTTCCGGTCGACGGATATCTTCGCCTTCGCCGAAAAAGATCCGTCGGAGTTCCGTTCGGAGGACGATGATTCGATCCTTATCGCCTCCGGCCACGAGGATACGAACATCTCGGAAAAAAGCTCGTCCTTCCCCGTCTCCCGGAAGATGCGCCCGAGGGCCTCCGATTTGGCGAGACGTAAGGACTCCTCCTCGGACGCTCCGCGGCCTGCGCCCGCGGCCCGATACCGACCGGAATCCTCTGAAAAGGCGGGCTCCGCGGAAGTTCCCGCGACCTGCTGGGCGGACGCGATGATGGAAAGAAGCGCCAGAGCGGCGGTTAAAATCGTCCTTTTCATAATGTTCAGCTCAGGGCGCCTGATGATAGGTTTCGAGAAAGCTTCGGAGGCGGCCCATTCCTTCCTTCAGCGTATCCGCGTTCGGGAGGAACACCACGCGGAAATGGTCCGGCTCCTTCCAGTTGAATCCGGTCCCCTGGACGAGGAGGAGCTTCTTCTCCACGAGGAGGTCGTAGATGAACTTCTGGTCGTCGACGATCGCGAACCGCTTCGCGTCGATCTTCGGGAAGAAGTACAGCGCGCCCTTCGGCTTCGTCGTGGAGATTCCGGGAATGTCGGAAAGAAGCCGGTAGCAGACGTCGCGCTGTTCCCGGAGCCTTCCGCCCGGCAATACGAGGTCGTTGATGCTCTGGTAGCCTCCGAGCGCGGTCTGGATGGCGTACTGCGAGGGAACGTTCGAGCACAGCCTCATGTTGGACAGCATTTCGATTCCCTCGCGGTAGTCCTTTGCGACGCTCTTCCTTCCGCTCAGGACCATCCAGCCCGCCCGGAAGCCCGCGGCGCGATAGGACTTGGAAAGCCCGTTCATGGTGATGCAGAAGACGTCGTCGGAAAGCGAGGCGATCGAGACGTGCTCCGCTTCGTCATACAGGATCTTGTCGTAGATCTCGTCGGCGAAGAGGACGAGCTGATGCTCGGCCGCCATGTCGTGGATCGCCTTCAGCACCTCCGGGGGATAGACCGCCCCGGTGGGATTGTTGGGATTGATCACCACGATGCCCTTGGTCCTCGGCGTGATCTTGGACCGGAGGTCGTCGAGAGCGGGGATCCAGTCGGCGGCCTCGTCGCAGAGGTAATGCACCGCGGTCCCGCCGGCGAGATTCACCGCGGCGGTCCAGAGCGGGTAATCAGGCATGGGGATGAGGACCTCGTCGCCCGAATCGAGAAGCCCCTGCATCACCATGACGATGAGCTCGCTCACCCCGTTCCCGATGTAGATGTCGTCGGTCCCGACGCCGCGGATGCCCTTCTGCTGGCAGTACTGCATGATGGCCTTCCTCGCCGCGAACACACCCTTGCTGTCGCAGTAGCCTTGGGCGTTGTGCAGGTTGACGATCACGTCGTGGATGATTTCGTCGGGAGCGTCGAATCCGAAGGGAGCCGGGTTTCCGATGTTCAGCTTCAGGATCGTGTAGCCTTCTTCCTCCATCCGTTTCGCCTGGTCGAGCACCGGGCCCCGGATGTCGTAACAGACGTTGTCCAGTTTCCGGGATTTGAGGAATTTTCTCTCCTGCATACCTTCATCCTTTCCGAACCTAAGTCACTTCTTTTCGTCGAAGAGCCAGAGCGTAGCGTCGTTCACGAGTTTCATGAGGACGAGGATCTGGAGGTTCGTCTTCGATCGCTCGAGGACGGCGTTCCATTCCTTGACTCCGTACCGTTTCCTGATGCCGGCCTTTCCCTCGTCGACGGCCGAGGCCGCCTCGGGATCGAGGGAACGGAACGAGTCGAGCAGATACACGGAAAGCAGCTTGAGGACCGGATGCTTCGCCTCCCTCGCGAGGGCGATGAGGTCGCCCTTCGCGGGATCGAAATCCTTCTTCATCATCCTGGCGAACACGAGATTCCACCTGATCCAGTCGCGGTTCTTCGTCTTGGGTTCCGAGGCCAGGGCCGAAAAATACCGTTCCATGGAGTCGGGCTCGTTGCGCACGAGATACGGAAGGCCGAGCTCCAGGCCGAAGGCGGAATGCAGCCGTTTCTTCTCCGTCCTGAGGAATTCCTCCAGGCGGAGGATCCCGCCGATCTCGGAGAGAACGAGGTAGGTGTTGATGAGGATCCTCACGTTCTGTCCGCTCACGGCCTTCCGGTTGAAGATCCTGTCCTCGAGGTAGAGCTTTATGCGATGCCAGTCCTCGGATTCCAGGAGCGTGAAGAGCGTCCAATTTTTCACGAAGTAGGCGTTCAAGCCCGCGAGCACGAACACGAAGGCCGCGGCGAGGTACCAGTTCTGGCTCCAGAAGGTTCTCGTGTATTCCCATCCGAGCATTACGAAGGGCATGAAAAATATGAAAAGGAACGAAAAAAGCAGTATTATATTGAAAGTGATGAAAATTGTTTTAAACTTCATCAAATAAACTCCTATAATATAGGTAGGAGTGTAATGAAAACAAAAACTGCGGTCAACGGGAAACGAAATGAATAAATTGTTAATCTCGACGCTCTCTCCCAACATGTACTTCAACGCCCCGGTGTACCTGGACGACAAATTCATCCTGCTCTCCCAGGACACCCCGGCGACCGAATCGCTCATCAGACGGCTCAAGCAGTGGGGGTACAGCTACGTCAATACGGACGGGCTGCCTTCGGAGAAGCCGGCCGCCGACAAGCAGGTTTCGGTGTCCGAGGGCGAGACATTCACCCTGGACCAGGACCTCAAGGAGCAGGAAAGCCTGAAGGAAGTGAGCCAGTTCTTCAACGGAATGCTGGACTTCACCGAAAAGCTCTTCACCGATTTCGTGACGAAAAACGAGCTTTCGATCAAGCTCATCAGCGAAAAGATAAAAGAGACCGTCGACAAGGTGAAGAACAGGAAGAACCACATCCTTCGCCTCTCCGAGATGAACTCCACCGAGAAGAATTACATTGTCGTGCACTCCGTGAAGACCGCGATCCTGAGCATAGCCGTCGGCATCCAGATCAAACTGCCCCCCCACAAGCTCATGGAGGTGGGCATGGCGGCCCTCCTCCACGAACTCGGCATGATCCGCCTCCCGCCCCAGCTCTACATGTCCAACAAGACCCTGAACGCCCAGGAAAAACGCGCCCTGAGCGCCCACACGGTCCTGGCCTTCAAGATCCTGAAGAGCTTCGACTTCCCCATGCCCGTGTGCCTCGCCGTTCTCGAGCATCACGAGCATCTCGACGGAACGGGCTATCCCAGGGGCCTCACCGCGGAAAGGATCTCCCTGCCGGCGAAGATCGTGGCGGTCTGCGGATCCTACGAGGCGCTCATCTCGAAGCGGCCTTACCGCGACGGAAAGGACGGGCATGCGAGCATTCTCGACCTCCTCAAGGACCGCGGCAGGATCTACGACGAAACCATTTTGAAGGCCCTCGTCTTCTGCCTCTCCATCTACCCTCTCGGCATGTACGTACTCATCGCGAACGGGGCCAAGGGCATGGTGGTGGAGCCCAACATGGAAAATCCGAAGGCGCCGATCGTCAAGATCTTCATTACCCAGAGCGGAGACAGGCTCAAGGATCCCATGCTCGTGAAGACCGACGACAAGACCCTGCAGATCGCCAGGCCTCTCACGAAGGAGGAGATTCGCTTCATCAATCCCCAGGCTTCGGAATCGGATTGACAACCGGTTCTTTACGGGCTACCTTCTCAAACCGCAGACTGATATGTCGAAAGGAAAGGAATCCCCAATGTCCCACTCGCACGGCCTGTCTATCGACAATTTGATGCTCGGCTTGTTCACGAACGCGGAACGGTTCACCGACGGTCACCCCCTCAGGAAGCAGGCCATAGTCGTTCTCGACGCACTCGAATCGGTCACCAACGGGATGGAGAATCCCGATGTCGACGGACTTCTCGAAGAGCTCCCCGCAGATTCCCCCTTTCTTCCTTGGAGGGACTTGATTCGAGCATTGAAGGCCTTCTATCGCGGAGACGCCGCGGGGATGAAGGAACATCTGGACGCGATCCCCGCGTCGTCCCCTCCGAAGGCGCTCGAACGGCTGCTCCTCCATCTCTCCGGCGTACGCCCCGCGGAAGCACGGCTCGGAAGGGTCGAAAGGGAAATCATCGCAAACATACGAGCGGAAAGAGGACCCATGGTCGACGCCGTCTCCCAGATCACCGAAGCCCTGGCAGTCGACAACGAAGCGGGCTTTTCCGACTCGGTAGCCTTCGTCGTGAAAGAACTCTATGTCGGCGAGCCTGAGACCGCGAAACGCCTCGCGCTCTGGGCCATGGAACGCATCGACGGGAAGGAAACGGGCTCGGCCCTTTTCCGAGGACACATGAAACTCATTTTCGGAGAGCAGGAGGCGCGGAGGCTCGCGGCCCTGAGTCTCATGGACCGGGATCCGGAGGGCTCGCTCGCCTCCTGGATCCGGTACTTTGTCGGATTTCTCGAAGGTCCCCTTCCGAAGCTGGAGGAAGCAGCGGCGCTGTTCGAAATCTGCCGTCATCTCGCCGAAAAATCCCGGTCGGAGGGAAACGGAGGTGCCGACTCGGCCCCGCTGGATGAACTCATTTCCCTGTTCGAGACGAGGTTTCCCGGCATAGTCCCGGAGACGGTCGACCGTACCGATCCGCGCCGATTTTTCGCTGTGGCCGCGGAGGCCTGCGACTCCGCCTGCCGGAGTCCCGCCCGCTCGGAGTCCGTACGGAAACGAAAAGGCGCCGCGGCGGCCTCGCCCGTACAGCTCGATCTTTTCTCGTGAGAGGCCGGAAACCATGAACGTGGAAACGCTCCTTTCGCTCCGTAACCTGTCGTTCGATCCCTACGAGGTCCTCGGTCTGCCGAAGGAGGCCGGGGACTCCGATGTCCGCGAAGCCTACGAGAGGCTCACTGAACGGTATCGTGACGACGGCAAATCCGCAAAACGAGTCGAAGAGGCCTATAGATGCCTCCGGGACGCGAAGTCCCGCTCGCTGTTCAAATATCTTTCTCCCACGCCGATCGAATCACTCGACGAGGTGCGGGACCTGTTCCGTCCCGGACTCAAGTATCTCGGACCCGGCATTTGGATGCGGGCCGTCAGGGAATCGGCCGAGGAAGGAAAAAAGGAGAAGGCCCATGAACGATATTAACGTCACCCTTCCGAACGGGATCGTCAGGACGACGGCCTATGGAACGAAGGTCTCGGATCTCCTTCCGGAATTGTCCGCAGGGGGGGGAGCTCCCGTCGTAGCGGCCCTCGTCAACAACGAGCTCGCGAGCCTCAGCTACAAGATCAAGTTCAACTCCACGCTCCAGCCGGTCACGTCGGACATGCCCGAAGGGGTTTCGGCATACAAGCGCTCGCTCTGTTTTCTCCTTTCCATCGCGGCGGAGCTCGTCTTCCCCGAACGGGTCCTCATCATCGGGCATTCCCTGGGCGACGGTTATTTCTACCATTTCCGGGGCCTGGAGACCATCGATCCCGAGGATCTCGTCCTTCTCGAAAAGAAGATGCGTTCCCTGGTGGCGGAGGACATCCCGATAACCAGATCCGTCGTGTCCTATCACGACGCTATCGAGCATTTCTCCGAAAGATCCCGAACCGCCGCAGCCGAGCTCCTCGCCTCGCGCAACGAAAGCAAGATTCCTGTTAACCGGTGCGGCTCCTACATGGACCTCGCCCACGGGCCGCTCGTGCCCTCCACGGGGATCCTCCGCTCGTTTCAGCTCCGCCACATGAATCCCGGTTTCGTTCTCCGATTTCCCGACACGAGGAACCCCTCGTTCTTCCCGGAATTCAAGCCGAGCCCCCTGCTCTTCTCCATCTATCGCGAGTACAAGGACTGGGGCAAGGTCCTCGGCGTATCCACCGTGGGACAGCTCAACAGGATAAGCGGCACGAAGGAAATCCAGAATTTCATCCGCGTCGCGGAGGCCCTCCACAGCAAGAAGATCGCCGCAATCGCCGACCGGATCGCGGAAAGGCGGCGGGACGTGAAGGTCGTACTCATCGCCGGACCTTCGTCCTCGGGGAAGACGACCTTCACCAAGAAGCTCGCGATCGAGCTCACCGTGCTCGGCTTCAAGCCTGCGATGCTTTCGATCGACGACTACTTCGTGCCGAGGGAACGCACCCCGCGCGACGAGGATGGCAATTACGACTTCGAGGCGATCGAGGCCATCGACGTCGAGCTCCTCAATTCGCACCTGCTCTCGCTCTTCGACGGCAAGGAGATCGAGGTTCCCGTTTTCGATTTCAAGGCCGGGCAGAGGAAGGCGGAAGGCTCCAAGCTCGCGCTCCCGGCGAACGGCATCCTTCTCATGGAAGGAATCCACGGCCTCAACGACCGTCTCACCCCCCTGATCGAACCCGCGAAGAAATTCAAGATCTACGTCTCCGCGCTCACTCAGCTCAACCTGGACGAGCACAACAGGATTCCGACTACCGACAACCGGCTTATCCGGAGAATGGTGAGGGATTTCCAGTTCAGGGGCCACAGCGCCCTCAAGACTTTCTCGATGTGGCCTTCGGTGAAGCGCGGGGAGAACAAGAACATCTTTCCCTTCCAGGACGGAGCGGACGCCGCCTTCAACTCCGCGCTCGATTACGAGCTCGGGGTGCTCAAGCCGGTCGTGGAGCCGATCCTCAGGACAGTGAAACCCGATCACGAGGTCTACTACGAGGCGGTGAGGCTGCTTTCCTTCCTGGGCAACTTCCTGCCGATACCCGCCAAGTACGTGCCGGAAACGTCGATTCTCAGGGAGTTCATCGGAGACAGCGGCTTCAAGTACTGAGGAGACCCCGTTCCTCCGCTCGCACCGAAGCCGGAAATTCCGGGAAGAGCTCGTTCCACGAGCCCCGCCTCGTCGGCTCCGCGATGCAGAGGCCGACGAGATCGAGGTATTCCGACCTCGGGATCGGCCTGCCTCCGAGACTTTCCACGTGAGAGGTCCTCACCTGACTGTCAATCACCCTGAAGCCTTCGGAGGCGAGGAGGCAGGAGAGGAGGATGAAGGCCGCCTTCGAGGCGTTCGATTTCCACGCGAACATCGACTCTCCGAAGAAGGCGCTCCCGAGGGAAACCCCGTACAACCCGCCCGACAATTCACCCCCGTCGTAGACTTCGACGGAGTGAGCGTACCCGAGCTCGTGGAGCCCGCAGTAGCCCTCGATCATGTCCTCCGTTATCCACGTCCCGTCCTGGCCCGGACGAGGCGTCCTCGAGCATGCGGTGATCACGTCCCTGAACCTCAGGTCAAGGGAATAGGTGAAAAGTCCCTTTCGAATCACCTTTCTCATTGATTCCGACACCTGCACTTCTTCGGGAAAAACGACGAAACGGGGGTCCGGACTCCACCAGAGGAGGGGTTCGTCGGAGGAAAACCAGGGAAAAATGCCCTGACCGTAGGCCGAAAGCAGCATGCCCGGAGAAAGGTTCCCTCCCACGGCCACGATGCCTTCTGCGGTCGCGGTTTCGGGTTTCGGGAAGGAGAAACGTTCTTTTTCCGAAAGATAGGGGAAGGCCGTGCTTCCCCTCTCTGTGTTCGATCCTTTCACGGTCGGGTCGCCGGCGTCTCGGATTCCGCGGATGTTCCGCCCTCGTTCGGCTTCGAGGTCTCGATGCGGATGTCCCCGTTCCGAAGCTCCACCCGCGCGACACCTCCCTCCGAAAGCGTCCCGAAGAGGACTTCCTCGATGAAGAACGATTTCACCTTGTCTTCGACGACGCGGGCGATGTTGCGGGCGCCGAATTCCCGCGAGAAGCCCTGGTCGAGGAGGAAGTCGACCGCCTCGTCGCTGACCTCGAGGGCTACCTTCTTCTCCGCGAGCTGCAAGCGGAAAGCGTCGATCTCCTTCAGGACGATGTCCCGCACCACCGGCCTGTCGAGATTGTTGAACACCACGACCTTGTCGAGCCGGTTTCGAAATTCCGGACTGAAGGTCCTCTCCACCGCGTCTCCGATGGCCGACTTCGAAACAGCCCTTTCCCCGAACCCGATGAGCGGCTTTCCGATGTCGCGGGCCCCGGCATTCGACGTCATGATGAGGATGACGTTCCTGAAGTCGGCCTTCTTCCCGGAATTGTCGGTGATGGTGGCGTAATCCATGGCCTGAAGCAGCACGTTGTAAATGTCCTGATGCGCCTTTTCTATCTCGTCGAGGAGAAGGACCGCATGGGGAGTCTTCCTGATGGCCTCGGATAGGAGACCGCCTTCCTCGTAACCGACGTAGCCGGGCGGCGATCCGATGAGTCGGGAAACCGTGTGCTTCTCCTGATACTCGCTCATGTCGAACCTGAGAAGCGCGACGCCGAGGAGGTCGGCGAGGCTCTTCGCGAGCTCGGTCTTGCCGACGCCCGTGGGGCCGACGAAGAGGAACGAGGCGACCGGCTTGTCGGGCTTCCGGAATCCCGCCCGCGACCTCATGACCGCCTCGACGACGGTCTTGAGAGCATCGTCCTGGCCGAAGATCTTCTGCTTGAGTTCCGGCAGAAGATTTCTGAGTCTGTCCTTTTCGGAGCGGGAAACGCTCTTTTCCGGGACCTTCGCGATCTTCGCAACGACCTTCTCGATGTCGCCCTCGGTGATTTCGCGAATTTCCTGCTCCATGCCTGCCCGAAAGCTGTGCATCCTGATCCACGCCCCCGCCTCGTCGATCACGTCGATGGCCTTGTCCGGCAGGAAGCGGTCGTTGATGACCTTCGAAGACAGATCCGCCGCGGCCCTGAGGGCTGCGTCGGAATAGGTGACGGAGTGATAGGATTCGTACTTTTCCTTGAGGCCCTTCAGGATCTCCACCGTTTCGTCCACGGTCGGTTCTGCGACGTCGATCTTCTGAAAGCGCCTCGCGAGGGCCCTGTCCCGCTCGAAGAACTTCTTGTACTCGTCGAAGGTGGTGGAACCGATGCACCTGAGCTTTCCCGACTGGAGGGCCGGCTTCAGGAAATTGGACGCGTCCATGGCGCCTCCGGAAACGGCCCCGGCTCCCACGATGGTGTGGATCTCGTCGATGAAGAGGATGATCTTCTCCTCCTGAAGGAGCCGGTTGATGACCGCCTTCATCCTCTCCTCGAAGTCTCCTCGATACCTCGTTCCCGCCACCATGGCGCCCATGTCCAGCATGAAGATCCGATACCCTTTCAGGATCTCCGGCACCCTGCCTTCCACGATTCGCGAAGCGAGTCCCTCGGTGATCGCGGTCTTCCCGACTCCCGGCTCCCCTACGTGGATCGGGTTGTTCTTGAGCCTTCTCACGAGAACCTGGATGGTCCTTTCCACGAGGTCGTTCCTTCCAATGAGAGGCTCGAGCTTGCCGTCCCGGGCGAGCGCGGTGAGTTCGGTGGTGAAGTCGGCGAGGATGTCCTTTTTCTTGACGGGATTGGCCTCCGCCTGGAAGCCTTCCTTCGTGCCCTCCTCGCCGTCAGCGGGCTGCTCCTGCTTGTCCTTTCCCACGTTCCCGCCTGCATCCCCTCCTTCCAGGGCATAGGTGCCGTGGGAAACGACGTCGAGAAGGGTGAGGCGCGTGAGCCCCGCCTTCTTGAGGATGAAGGCCCCGTAACATTGCTCCTCGTCGAAGATGGAAACGAGTACGTCGCCAATGTCCACCTCCTCCTTGCTGGAGAATTCGGTATGCAGCACGGCGCGTTCGATCACGTTCTGGAAAATCATGGACTGCACGGGTTCGCTTCTTTTGACCTTTGGGATCTTGTCGTCGAGGTAAGCGTTTACGTCGTCGCGAACCTGGTCCGGTTCCAGTCCGCATTCACGGAGGATCGTCCGGGCGGCGTCGAAATGCAGGGCCGCGAAGAGAATGTGCTCGGCCGTCAGGTACTCGTGTTTTCTCTGCTTCGCCTCGCTGTAGGCCGCGTTCAGGACGTCCTGGAGTTCTTGATTGATCATCATCGAAAGGCACCTCTCGTAACCGGATCGCTCATGCTTTCTCTATCGAGCATTTCAGCGGGAAGTCCTGGGCTTTGGCGAGCTCCCTCACCTGCTTCACCTTGGTGGCCGCGATGTCGTACGGATAGACGCCCACCGTTCCCCTGCCCTTTCGATGGACGTCCAACATGATCTTCGTAGCTTCGGCCGCGGTCTTGTGGAATACCGCTACGATGACGCTCACGACGAATTCCTGCGTCGTGTAGTGGTCGTTGTGAAGGACGACCCGGAACATTTCGGGCTCTTTCAGTTCTTCGCGATGCTTTTCCCGGATGCTGGTGTCATCCTTGAACGAAATCCCTTCGCCGCCGGCCACGTCATTCCTCCATCGACAGTTTATATAGTATGAAAAAAAAGGCCCGGCGGCAACACGTCGAGACGGATCGGGCTCCGGACGTCTTGACCCGGCGGATTCCGACGGATAGGCTTGACCCCGAAAAGGAGAACGCCGAGCATGCAGTCCCGAGTCGCCGTCGTTTCCTGCCCTTCCTACGAGTCCGAGGCGGTCTTCGAAGCCGTGAAACGGGGTCTCGGCCTCCTCGGAGGTGCCGCGGCCTTCGCGTCGCGCGGAGAGCGCATCCTGCTCAAACCGAACCTCCTCGTGGGAAAGGACCCCGGACAGGCGGTCACCACCCATCCCGCCGTCTTCGAAGCGGTGATCCGCGCCTTCGCGGAGGCCGGAGCCCGTCTATCGTTCGGCGACTCGCCGGGATACGGGAACCCCAAACAGGCGGCCGCGAAGGCCGGCCTCGCGGCGATCGCCGAAGCCTATGGAGTCCCTTTCGCCGATTTCGAGACGGCGAAGCCCGTCCCCTATCCCGGCGGCAAGGACGAGGCTCCCTTTCCGGTCGCCGCGGGCGTGCTCGAAGCGGACGGCATCGTCAGCCTCTCCAAGATGAAGACCCACCAGCTCACCAGGATAACGGGAGCGGTCAAAAACCAGTTCGGGTGCATCGTAGGGTTCGAGAAGGCGAACTACCATCTCCGCTTCCCCAACCTGAGGCAGTTCTCGTCGATGCTGGTCGATCTGAACCTCGCCCTGGCGCCCAGGCTCCACGTGATGGATGGTGTCATGGCCATGCAGGGCGAAGGTCCTGCGAGCGGAACTCCTGTGCCCATGGGCGTGTTGCTTTTCTCCCGCGATCCGGTCGCCCTGGACGCCGTGTTCTGCCGTCTCGTCCGTCTCGATCCCGCCTTCGTTCCCACGATCACGGAAGGCGCGGCGAAGGGCCTCGGGGTATTCGCCGAAGACGAGGTGGAGATTCTCGGCGACAGGATCGAGGACCTCGCGAAGCCAGATTTCGACGTGAAGAGAGAACCCGCCGAGGGGGCTGCGACGCTCCGGGCGCTTGCTCCCCTCAAGAACCAGCTCGTCTGCAGGCCGGAAATCATCGAGGATCGCTGCGTGAAATGCGGCGTCTGCGTCGGAGCCTGCCCGGTGCCGGGAAAGGCCCTCGATTTCTCCGGGAGAGATCGGGCCAAACCGCCTCGCTACGATTATTCACGGTGCATACGGTGTTACTGCTGTCACGAAATGTGCCCCCACCGGGCCATCGCGGTCAGGCTTCCTCTTCTCGGCAGGATCGTTTCGAGGCTTCTGCGCCGCTCCTCCTGACCATCGCGGGAAGAACCGATGAGCGCCTCCAGAAACGAAAATACCTTACATAGCCGCAGCTCGAGGGTAGATAGCGGGAAAACAGCGCGTGGAAAATCGTGACCTTTTTGCAGTCCCCGCATATCCTGAATCGATGCGGGTAGATCGTGCAGCGGAAGGTCTTCTTTTCGAGATGGTCGCACGGCGAGGAAAGGTCCACGACGAGCGAGCCCTTCCCGTCGAAGTAGCGGTCGTAACAGCAGAGCCCGCATTTCAGGCACAGGGATTCCCAGCGGCGATGGATGAATCTCAAGGACGGGATGGATCTCTTTTTCCCGGAAGAGCCGTCAGAACTTGATCGGCCCGAAATATCCTGCCTCATCTCTTCCGCTTCTCCTCACGAGCGTGGCCTCGACCTCCATGGGAATGTATCTTCTCCCGAAATCGGTATCGTTGGCCGAGCGGTACCTGAGGAGATACGAGCCGTCCTTCTGGGCCCTGAGGTCGTCACCGAGGGCGGTAAGGGCCTTGGCCTCGAAATATCGGTACACCTTCCCGCCGGTCTCCCTCGCGAGGAAGTCCAGTTCCTTGCTGTACGGCGCCGAATCGAGGACTACGGCGTAGAAGACCACCGAGTTGTTCTTCATGTACTGGAAGGTCTCGAGGAGCCCGTAGTTCCTGAAGGCCCTGTCGCCCAAAATACCCGAGGAGAGGAACAGCAGGGCCTTCCGGTTCCTTTTCCCGATGAGCTCGGTCGTGCCCAGCCGGATACCGAGGTCGAAGGCCCAGTTCTTCACGTACGCCTCGGGCCTGTCCCCTGCCGCTTTCGCCATGACTATGGGCGTCTCTCCGGGTTTCGATACTACGGTAGGAACCGTGCCCGCCGAGATCACGCTGACGTCGGCGAATCCCGTCGTCGTCTCGCCGAGTTCCCTGGCTATCCTTCCCACGAGGTCGACTCGATCCCTGAGTTCGGGAGATCTTCCGACGACCAGGGCGAGGTCGAACCGCTCCGACCTGGATCCCGAGAACAGCAGTTCAGGCTGGGCGACCTTGACCCGGTTTTCGGAAATCACGAAGTTGGAGGAGTCGAGACCGACGACCGGATCGCCGAAGCGGTTCGTCACCTGTACGTCGGCCGTCACCACCGGATGCTCCTGCGCGGAGATCCTGGTGACCATGACGGTGAGCCCCGCATACATCCCGGAAATCTCCGTAAGGAGATGCACCTTGCCTCCGTCGAAATCTGGAGCGAGGATGTTTCCGTTGGCGTCGATGTCCGCCATCAGCACGCGCTTCGCGAGCGAGCCGAAATCCGACGCGAGGGTGAGCGAATCCCGCTCCACGTCGTAGAAGTACAGCCTCTTGGAATCGGAAATGAGGAAGACGCCCTCCCTGTAGAGGGTGATGCCCTCGGGCGCCGCGAGCCGGCCTTCGAGGAGCGTCTTGAGGTGGTTCCCGTTGGAGTCGAAGACGGCCAGATGTTTGCGCTCCGAGTCCGCGACGTACACGTTGCCGTTGTGGGAGAGGATTCCCGTGGGCGAGCGAAAGCCGGGGTACGAATCGCTCTCCGTTCCGAAGACGAAGAGGAACTGTCCGTCCCTGTCGTATTTCGCCGCACGCCGGTTGCCGTAATCGGTGACGTAGAGGCTTCCGTCGTTGTCGAGTGCTAGGTATTGCGGGCCGAGCAGCTGTCCCGGCGCCCTTCCCTTGGAGCCGATCGTGCCCGTCCGGCTCCCGTCCCTGTCGCACTTCGCTATCCTGTCGCCCTTGAATTCGCTCACATACAGCGAACCGTCGGGAGCCTCGACGACGTCGAACGGATGGTCGAATCCCTGGAGCCCTCCCTTCATGGTCCGTTTGAGCGCTCCGTTGGAGTCGAGGACGAGCAATTCATTGCTCATGAAACCGACCAGAAAGAAGGAGCCGTCGCGGCGGGCCCTGACCGCCGCCGGTCGCTTGAACAGGACGTCCTCCCCCGAGCCTCCCGAGATCTCACCCGAAACCACCCAGCGTTCCTGGGGACGAAGCTCCTTCGCGATCCCCCTTCTCGAATCGAGGACGTCCGTCAAGGTTTCGAGAAGCTGGCTGGCCTTTCCGGCGGCCATCACGTTTCTCCATTCCGCGATCGCGGCGTCGTTGAAGCCCGATTGATAGTAGGCCCGGCCCAGCCACGTTCGAGCGAGGGGTTCGTCCGGTTTATGGGAAAGAGCCTTCTTGAAGGCGACGATGGCTTCGTTGAAGTACCCGTTGTGGAAAGCCCTCACCCCCCATCTGAACTCGTCCTCGGCCCGGATGCGATTGACGTCGATGTTCTGCCCGGCGGCGGAACCGGCGACGAGAATAAAGAGAGCAAGCAGCGTTCCTATATGCAGGCATCCTCGCATCGCTTACACGTCCTCTTTCATTACGATTTTCAGATGATCCAGTATTTCCCTGTTCTTCGGAGCGAGTTCGAGGGATTGACGGAGGTACATCCTCGCCTCCTTCCTGTTCCCGATCTTGTAATGCACCCAACCGAGAGAGTCGAGATAGGCGGCGTTTCTGGGATTTTTCTCCACGGCCTTCTGGCAGTAGGAGAGCGCGGCTCCGAGGCGTTTGTTCGTTTCCGCGAGGATGTAGCCCATGGAGTTCATGGCGTTGGCGTTGTCCGGCTCGAGCTCGAGCGCCTTTTCGAGGCATTTCACGCTCTCGTCCGGCTTTTTCTGCACGAAGAGCGTATACGCGAGGGCACTGTGCACTTTCGCGGATTCGAAGCCGTCGTCAAGGAGCTTCCTGAACTCGAATTCCGCGAGCCGGTGTCTCTTCGTTACTGCGTAGATGAATCCCAGGACCATCCTTCCCTGATACAGGTGGATGAGGCCGGATTCGGAGGCCACGACCTGCTCGAGGTAGAGGAGAGCCTCTTCGTATTTGCCGAGCTGTGTGTAGCACAGGCCGAGGTAATAGGACAACTCCGGGAACTCATCGTTCCCCCCCGCCTGCAGGCCGAGAAATTCCTTAAGCGCCGCGTCGTAACGTCTGCTCCGGTAGAGCCGGATCCCCTCGGCCACGGAATTCACCCGTTTCATGCGAGATCGAACCTCGCTTTCCGGTAGGGCTCGTCGTCGGGGCGATTCACCGGATGGAGATGGACGGGAGAGACCGAAATCTCGCCCCTCCTCAGGGCGTTCCAGTCGGAGGCCTCGTCCGGCACCGTCTCGACCTCCATGCCCTGTATGAAGAAGTAGGAGTGTCCGTCTGGGGCGTTGAACTCGACGATCCTGTCGTTGTAGAGCCTCCTTGCGGGGCGGGTTATGGATACTCCTCCGAAATTTTCGAGGTTCGGCGCGTTTATGTTCACGAAGTGATCGTCCCTCCAGAGGTCCCGGAACGCGACGAGATTCTTCGCGACGAACGCGGCGAGGTTTTCGAAACGGAAGGGCGCCGCGAAGGCGTCCAGGGAAACCGCGATGCTCGGCAATCCCATGAGGGCCGCCTGTCTCGCGGCCGCGGCCGTGCCGGAGTAGACGACGTCCGTGCCGATGTTCGGCCCGAGGTTGATTCCGGAAACGACGAGGTCCGGCTTGACGGGAAGCCCGCCCGACAGGCCGAGGATGACGCAGTCCGCGGGAGATCCGCTGCAGGAGTACGTCCGGTCCTGGACTTTCGTTCTCTGTATGGGACCCTTCAGGGTTATCCTGTGGGATGTCCCGCTCCGTTCGCCGTCCGGCGCGAAGATCCAAACATCGTGATCCGGGGACAAGGCCTGTTTCAAAGCGTGCAGGCCGGGGCTTTTCACGCCGTCGTCGTTCGTCAGGAGAATGTTCATGTTCGCGGTTTTCCACCAGGCATATGGGGGATCATATCAGGTTTCGCCCGCTTTTTCAAAGGATCCTGACTCCGCCCGAGGCTTCACAGACGAAGGAAACGGCCTTGAAACCGAAAATTCTCTCGTATTCCTCGAGCCGTTTTCCGTATTCCGGAATCGCGTCGGCCTTGATGAGGGTGATCGTGCATCCTCCGAAGCCTACGCCGGTCAATCTCGACCCGAGGACTCCATCGGTCTCCCAGGATCGCTTGACGAGCCAGTCGAGTTCGGGGCACGACACCTCGAACAGATCGCGAAGGCTTTCATGGGACCGGTTGAGGAGCTTGCCGAGAGCGCCGACGCTGCCGTTTTTCCGGAGGATTTCCTCCGCTTCCCTGACTCTGGCATTCTCCTCGACGACGTGAAGGCATCTCCTCCTGATGTTCTCCGGAAGGATGCCCATGCTCTCCCTGATGTCCCTCGGCGTGTAGTCCCGAAGCGTCGTGCCTGGCCTCCGCTTGCCGAGCAGCTCTATGCACTTTTCGCAGTCGTCCCAGCGTTGGGAAAACTCGCTGTCTCCCATGGTGTGAGGGACTCTCGAATCCGTCACGAGGAATTTCACGTCCTTCAAGGCGAGGGGCACGTAGCGAAAGTCCAGCGTCTTCGTGTCGAGAAACAGCGCGTTCCCCTTCTTTCCGAAGAAAGACGTCACCGGATCGATCACGCCTGCGTCGATCGCCATGAATTTGGTCTCCGCGCTTCTCGCGAAATCCACGACCTTCCGGTCGGTTACTGAAAACGAAAAAAGGTTCTTCAAGGCGAACGCCGCGGCCACGGTGAGGGCAGCCGAGGAGGCGAGTCCTATCCCCTGAGGAATGTCGCCCAACAGCGTGATGTCGAGGCCTTTCATGGGAAAGCCGCCCTCCAGGAAGGCGGCAATCACGCCCTTCAGATAATTCGCCCAACGGTCTTCCCGCTTGAATTTTATGTTCGCGATGCTCGTCCGTTTCCGTTCGTTCAAGTCGGCGGCGAAGAAACGGAGAGAATTGTCCTTTCGGGGCGAGACTGCGAGATGAACGTATTTATCGATAGCGAACGGCAAGGCGAAACCGCCCGTACGCTCGGTATGTTCTCCCAGGATGTTGACCACACCTGGCGAAGCCGCTATGATCTGAGGTGAAACGCCGTACTCTTCTTTGTGGAGAGAGGCCACATCCTTCATGCTCACGCTCCCTGCGAAATGGAATGCGTCATTTCTATATTAAAAGAAAACAACGAAGTATTCAACGAAAATCTTTTTCCGATAGGAAATAAACGCGAACCGCGGCTCGATGTTGATTTTTTCCCGCGAAATCCACTATGCTCTTTTCCATGTCCGCATCGATTCTCGGCCTGACGTCCGGTCTGGTATTCGCGTTCGCCCTTCCGAACGAATTCTTCCTGTTCGGAAATCCGTGGCTCGCTTTCGCGGCCCTCGTTCCCCTCTTTTCCTGGATTTCGCGGTGCGCGTCCCCCGGCCCGGCGATGCTCGCTACCGCGGTTTTCGGAGGAGTGTCCACCATGGCGGCGAACTACTGGCTTATGTTTTTCAAGGATTTCGCCTATCTCACGATCGGCTCCGTCACCTTGGCCTACACCGTCATCTACGGGGTCATAGGCGCTTTCCTCTGGCGCTTCGGCAGGCCGGGCCCATACCGCCCCTTCCTCCTCGCCGCTGTATGGGTCGTCTTCGAGTACGTGAAGTCGATAGGGTTTCTCGCCTACCCGTGGGGACTCATCGCCTATCCGTTCGGTGAATGGCTCCCCCTTCTCCAAATAGCGGACATCGCCGGCATCTGGCCGATTTCCTTCCTCGCGGCTTTCTTCAACGCGCTGGTCGCCGAGGGGGTTTCGCCTTCCGCGAACCGATTCGGACTCAAGGCGAGCTGGATTTTCTGCGCATCCCTGTTCGCGGTCTTTCTCGGCTACGGGGCCTGGAGGATGTCCGATCCCGTTCCCGTTGTCGGAAACGTGAACGCCGTGCTCGTCCAGCAGAACATCGACCCCTGGATCACGGGCAAGGGCGAAGAGACCGTCCGCCGCGCCCAAGACCTGTCGAAGCGAGGCGTCGAGAGGCTCGGGGGCAAGGCGGACATCGTCATCTGGAGCGAATCGAGTCTCACGAGGCCCTACAAGGAATACAGGAACTATTACGCGAAATTCCCGCATGCAGAGCCTTTCTCGGAGGCTCTCAGAAGGCTCGGCGCGCCTCTCCTAACGGGGAATCCCGTCATGAAAAACGGAGATCGCCGGGAGATCCAGAACGGAGTCGTGCTCATCAGCCCGGAGGGCGAGGTCCTGGACACTTACGGGAAAAGGCACCCTGTCCCCATGGCGGAATACGTTCCTTTCTGGGAATTTTCCTTCGTGAGGGAATTCTTCCAAAAGGTCGTCGGCCTGGATGCGATCTGGACCCTCGGAGACCGGGACACCATATTCGAGCTTCCGGCCGGAGGAAAAACATTGAGATTCGGGGCCCCGATCTGCTTCGAAGACGCCTTTCCGTATCTGTGCCGGCGCATGGTCCTCGGAGGAGCCGACTTCCTCGTCAACCTCACGAACGATTCGTGGTCTCGCACCAAATCCGCGCAGGTCCAGCATTTCGTCGTCGCCCGCTTTCGGTCCATCGAAATGAAACGCGAGCTCGTAAGATCGACGAACGCCGGGGTGACCTGCGTCGTGGGCCCCTACGGCGAGATCGTGGCCGACCTGCCCATGTTCGAGGAGAATTTCCTTGCGACGGGAATTCCCATCCATCGGGAAGCGCACCCGACCTTCTATACGCTCTTCGGCGATTATCTGCCCCTGGCTTTCGCCGCGCTCCTCGTCCTCGTTCTTCTCTTCGGACTGAGATCGAAAAAGGCCGATGCTTGATCTTCCGAATCAAGCATCAGGGCGAAAAAAAAAGAACCGTTCGCGATCGAGCGGTTCTTCATCCGTCGAAAGGACCTCAGTCCTTGATGCCGTAGCGTCTCTTGAACCTGTCCACACGGCCCGCAGTGTCGATGAGCTTCTGCTTTCCCGTGAAAAAGGGATGACATTGAGAGCAGATTTCGACCGAGACGTCGCCGATCGTCGACCGGGTCTCGATCACGTTGCCGCAGGCGCAGGTAATTTTCGCAGCTTTGTATTCAGGATGTATATCAGCCTTCATCGCTTCCTCCGAATTAATTATCCGATACCGATGAGGTATTCATCGATCTCAGGAACGCTTCATTATTCTTGGTTTTCTTCATTCTGTCAATGAGGAGCTCTATAATCTCCACGTCGTCCATCGGATTGATGACCTTGCGGAGAATCCACATCTTGTTGAGTTCCTCCTCGGTCAGGAGCAACTCTTCCTTCCTGGTGCCGGACTTCTTGATGTTGATAGCCGGGAAAAGCCTTCTGTCCGACAGCCTGCGGTCGAGGTGGACTTCCATGTTGCCGGTGCCCTTGAACTCCTCGAATATGACCTCGTCCATCCTGCTTCCGGTCTCGATAAGGGCGGTCGCCACGATCGTGAGGCTGCCGCCGTCCTCGATGTTTCTCGCAGCGCCGAAGAACCGCTTGGGTTTGTGGAGGGCGTTCGAATCGACGCCGCCGGAGAGGATCTTGCCGGAGGTCGGCACCGTCTGGTTGTAGGCCCTGGCGAGACGCGTTATCGAATCGAGCAGTATGACGACGTCCCGCTTGTGCTCGACGAGCCGCTTCGCCTTCTCGAGAACCATCTCCGCCACCTGCACATGCCGCGAGGCCTGTTCGTCGAAGGTGGAGGAGATGACCTCCGCCTTGACGTTCCTCTGCATGTCGGTCACCTCTTCGGGACGCTCGTCGATGAGCAGGACGATGAGGTAGACCTCGGGGTGGTTCATGGTAATGGCGTTCGCGATCCTCTGCAGGAGGATCGTCTTTCCGGTCCTCGGCGGCGACACGATGAGCCCGCGCTGGCCTTTCCCGATCGGGCAGAAGAGGTTGATGAGCCGCGTAGAGGTATCGCCTCCGTCCGGAGCCTCGAGATTGAACCGTTCGTCGGGGTAGAGAGGCGTGAGGTTGTCGAACGGTATCCTCTGCTGGGCAATCACCGGATCGTCGAAGTTGACGCTTTCCACCCTAAGCATGGCGAAGAAGCGCTCCCCTTCCTTCGGCGGGCGAATCTGGCCGTATACCGTATCGCCGGTCTTCAGGTTGAAGAGCCTAATCTGTGACGGGGAGATGTAGATGTCGTCCGGCCCCGGCAGATAGCTGTTCTGGGGCGATCTGAGGAAGCCGTATCCGTCGGGAAGAATTTCCAGGGATCCGTATGCGTAGATCGCCCCGCTTCTCTCGGTGTGGGCCTTCAGGATCGAGAAGATGACTTCCTGTTTCTTCAGCGAAAGAAGGTTCTCCTGCTGCACGCCGAGATTGGAGGCGAGATCGCGAAGATCCTTCATGTTCATCGTGGTGAGATCGTTGATGCTGAGAATGTTCTGGTTCTGACCCGCGGGAGCCGCCTGTGCCTGGAGATCCTTGTCGTACTGGGAGTTCCCGGAGGAATCCTCCCTTACCCTTCCCTGCCGACGGTTGTTCCTGTCGAAGTAACGGTTCTTGCGGTTCGAATCCTCGTTTCTCTGGCCGCGGGGCGCCTCCGTAGAGCCGGTCTGAACGTTTTCGTCCCGGCCCGCCTGCGGCGTCTGGGGTTCCTCGGCCTTCGTCTGTGGCGAAGAGGGGATCTCCTCCATCGAGGGAGCGGCCGAAGGCTCCTTGATCAGCTCGACCCTTATCTTTCGCTTCCTGTGCTCGTGATGAGGTTTCGCTTCGCGATTCCCGGATTCTTTGGAGAAAAATGAATCCTGCTTCGTTTCTGAAGAATCGACCTTGCTGTTTTCGCTTCCCTGCGATTCGCCATCGCCAAGAACGGAATTCGTATCACTCACGGCTCCCTCCTGTCCCCGAGAACGTCCGCCAAGGTCAAGCTCGTTTTGAAGAGCCGGATTCGCATCGGACGGACCCGAGTCCTGTCCGGGAGCGCTCCGTCTTCTCCGGATTATTGCCATGAAAATCTCCGCATTTCTTTTGGTTTTTTATTATTAACTCCATAAGAATTTAACGATTGTGCAATGCGACAAGACTGCCAAAGGGAATCATCGGGCGGAGCCTTTCTCGATTTCCTTTTTCAGTTGATGAACATATCGTGGATGCGAACAACCATGGTCTCGCCGGGATCATCTTCCGAAAAGTTGAAAGTGCTTCACCTGAAATCTTTTCCTAAATATAGTCATAGGGAATATCCATGTCAAGACATTCACCCTTCAAGACCAAAGATTCAAGCAGGATCAATCCGAAATACGCGCTGAGCGTTCTTATCCTGTCCCGGGAACCCCTGAATCGGAAGCGCTTTCCGCAGAACAGTCCGTCCTTGCAGGCTGCCCCTATGCACACCGTCCCAACGGGTTTCTCAGGGCTCCCGCCTCCCGGGCCCGCGATTCCCGAAACGGCGAGGGAGCAGCTGGTGCCGCTCTTCTCCAGCGCGCCTAAGGCCATCTCGCGGACCGTTTCGAGGGACACCGCGCCGAAATCCTTCAGACACTTCTCGGAAACCCCGAGAATTCTGCATTTCGCTTCGTTGTCGTACGTGACGAAACCGCCCCAGAAAACCGACGAACTCCCGACGACGTCCGTCACGAGCTTTGCGATCAGCCCGCCCGTGCAGGATTCAGCGGCGCACAGGGTCATCTTCCTCTTGCGAAGGGCTCCAACCAGGTCCCGAACGAAGGCGACATCGCCGTCCCTCACGATCAGGTCTCCGAAAGCCCGTCGAAGTTCTTCTTCGACTTTGAGCCTTTCGGACGGTCCGCCTTCCAGCGTAATGACGCTCCGGCAATCATCGGAAGCGATTCGCCATTCCACCGCGTCCCCGCAGATTTCGGCGGTCATTTCCCTGAGCCTGAATTCCGGGGCCAGCAGAACCGTCAATACCGACTGCTTTTCCATGACACCTTCAGACGCTCTGAATGGTTTTCTTCAGCTGGGAAATCGGCGCCGAGAAGACGTCGACCTGGTCGCCTCGTTTGATCATCTCGCATTTGCCTTCGAATACGACCCCGTCGGCGATCTTGAGCTTCGCAGTCCTCACGTTACCGTATATCTTCCCGGACGGAAGCATCTCGATCTTCTCGAAGGCCTCGATGTTCCCGTGTATGACCCCGCCCACCACGATCCGCCTCGCCTTGATGTCAGCCCTAACTTCTGCGCCGCTTTCCACGTACAGGAATCCCGTCGAATCGATTTCTCCTTCGAAGCGCCCTCGCATCCTCACCGAGCTGGAGAATTTCAGGACGCCCTTGAGGATGGTCGCGCTTCCGAGTTTCGACTCGTTCTTGGCTGCGGTATCCGTTTCATTGGGCATGTTCATGGTCGGGTAAGAATCCTATTTGGTTTTCATGACGTAGACTCCGTCCCAATCTTCCGGCGGAGGGTTTTCAATATAATGCTCGCACCTTTCGACGTATACTTTGGACGGACCGTCGTTCGGATCTATCTGCAAGGCCTTCTTGAAGCAATTCAAGGCGCCTTTGAAATCCATGATCTTGTAGAGCTTGCGGCCTTCGGCGAAATTCGTCAAAATCTGCTTTTTCTCGTCCGTGATCAATTCCCCGCTCCGCGATGACCGTCATGTCGTTCACGCCAAGTGTTGAAATGCTTCTGATATTTGGCTTCCAGGTCTTCGAGGCTGATTTCACCTTTCTTCAGGAGATCTTCACGCCCCTGGAGTTCCTTGATCTCCTCGTCGAGGCCGTCGAGGGCCGCGAGCGTGGATTCCGACTCGTCCTTCACCGTTTTGATGAAATCCTTCACCGCTTTCGCGTTGTTGGAATCGAGAGAGCTCGCCTTGTTCATCAGTTCGAGCATCGGTTCGCGAAGGTGGTGGGTGAAGAAGAGAAGCGACTTGTTGAGCGACTCGATCAAGGCTATCCGCCTTTCGCGTTGTACCACCTGGTCCGAGAGATCCTTGTGCCGGAGAACCGCCTTGATCCTCGCGAGTACTTCCGAGAAATTGAAGGGCTTCGTTATGTAATCTTCGACTCCCAGTTCGAACCCCTCGATCTTGTCCTTTACTTCGTCCATCGCCGAGAACATGATGATGGGGATGTGATTGAATTCCGCGAAGTCCTCGTTGCCTTTGAGGATCTTGGTGACCTCCCATCCGGAAAGCTTCGGCATGATGTTGTCGAGGATCACGAGGTCCGGGTTGAAGGTACGGACCTTATCCAAGGCTTCCTCGCCGTCCTGGGCTTTTTCGACGACGAACCCGAGTTTGGAAAGCATGACATCGAAAAAATCGAGATTGATCTGCTCATCATCAACGATCAGGATTTTGGCTTTTACTTTCATTACCTTCAACCTTGAGTGATTTATTTTCCTATACTTATGGGTTATTGTCAATCGCATTTCGATTTCGGAAACGGACTCGGAAGACCGTTCCGGCCGCCAGGAAGCCGATCGCGCCGGTCAGACACGACCAGGCGAACCAGTCGCCGCACTTCGTGTAGAGCGACTCGCTTCCCCGGTTTATCACGACGTTGCCTACGAGATATCCTTCCTTGAAAGGCGGGAATTCCTGAACTATCCTGCCGTTCGGATCTATGATGCAGGTCATCCCTCCGTTCGTCGCCCTCACGACCGATCTGCGATTCTCGACCGCACGGAAAATCGACATTCCAAGATGTTGCATCGCCGCCGCTACGCTTCCCGACCAGGAGTCGTTCGTCATGTTCACGATTACGTCGGCCCCGTTCCTTACGAATTCTCGGGACAGGTACCCGAAGGAATCCTCGAAACAAATGGGTGTGGAGAATTTGATCCCGTCGCTCTCGAATACTACGGGGTCGCGGCCTCGTTCCCAAAAATGCGTGTCTGCCGCCTTGAGCCAGGCGTAGATCGCAGGAAGCTGCTTCTCGAAGGGGAAATTCTCGGTGAACGGAACCAGATTCATCTTGCGGTAGATCTTGACCATCCTGTCCGCTTCGAAAAGGATCGAGGCGTTGTAGTCCAGCCTCCGCAGGATCCCATCCCGGTCCTTTTCCAGCCTGCCGTCGTCGTTTCCCACTACGAACGGTACCTTTTGCCTTCGGAGATATTCCTTCAATTCGGCGACCAGATCGTAAATATCGGGGTCTTCCCGGTAGCGGGAATGCCAATCAATGCCGGGCACGAATGCGGTTTCCGACCAGATGACGATGCTCGGATTCTCCTTCAGGGCCTCGTCGCTGATCCTCTTAAGTCTTTCGAGATTGATCTTGTAGGTCTCGAACCCTCCCCGCCAGGGATCGACGTTGTGCTGGATGAGCGCCACTCGCCAGACGGGAAGATTCCCGGTCTCGACCGCGAGGAAAGGACCGGCCGCAACGGCCGCAGCGAACACGATCACCCAGGCGGCGAGAGGCATGAGATTGTCTTTGACGAAATTCTTCCATGCGGAGAATCCGCCCGCGAAGGCGGCCGCGATGTACGACGACGGGAAGACGACGAGCAGGGAAACTCCCCAGACGCCGGTATAAGCTGCGAGCTGGATGAGCGAAGTGAACTGGTATTGGGAATATCCCATGATCCCGTAGGAGTATCCGAGGAAACCCTTGGTTCGAAGGTATTCGTATGCGAGCCAAACCAGCGGCTGAATAAGGTATCCGCGCTTCGGGAAAAGCCAGACCGTGAACCGGAGAAAAACGAACGTAACGAGCAGATAGGTAAAGTAAATGGTCGGAACTATGATGATCGCGAGAGGATGGAACGTCGCAAGCCAGAAGTTGAAAATCGAATAGGAGAAGAAACCGAAATAAGCCCCATATAAGGCGATCGTTTTCCAGGAAGCCCTGGACACCGCGAAAAACATGGGAGCCAGGGCGACGAATGCGAGCCAGCCCCAGCCGTCCGCCGAAACAAAACTCGGAAATGACAATGAAAACAGAAGAGCGGAAAACGACAACAAGAGGAAATCGACAAAAATATCCCGCATCGCGTGTTTTCGTCGCACGGGGGAAACCGGGATACTCGACGTATCGACCATGAAGCTAATCCCTGAGCGACCAGGTACTTTCCTTCAGTTCCTTCCCGGGACGGAAAACCGCTACTCCATGATCCCTCACTTTGACGGTCTCGCCCGTTTTCGGATTTCTGGCCTTTTCTCTTCCTTTGCGGGTACGAATCTCGAATGTACCGAAACCTCGAAGCTCAACGATTCGATCGTCAACGAGCGCGTTTTTTACCTCTTCGAAAAAGGAATCGATAATGAAGTGAACATCCTTTTTGCTCAAACCGGACTGGATAGAAATGCTTTCCACGATCTCGGCTTTCGTCAACTTCGTTTTCGCCACATCTGCTCCTTTCACAGCCGGGGATTCGGCTTTCCGTCCCGGCAAGTGCGGTTCGCCCGTGCTTATACGATTTTATTCAGTTTTGCATGAAGACGAGACTTCTTTCTGGAAGTGGTTTCTTTCGGATAGACACCCTTTTTCGACGCAGTATCGATGAGCTTCTGAAAAGCCAGATATTCCGCACTGGCCTTTTCTTTGTCTTTCGAATCGACGGCTTCGAGAAATTTCTTCTCCTGAGTCCGAACTTCACTGCGGACGATCCGGTTTCTCATCCTTCTGACTTCGCTCTGTCTCTGACGCTTTTCAGCGGAACCCTTTATAGGCAAGGTCATATCCCTCCATATCTGAATGTCATCTCGTTAACGGATGGTAAATTAGCAGATAAATCCTGGTCTGTCAATAGTTAAAAAAAATCCACCCGGTGGAGCGGGTGGATTCCCAATTCTGCATCGGCCTATCTATTTGAAATCCCGAGGCCGACGCTCCCGACGATTGCACTTTTCGCACTCGGCGACGTTTCGGATTTTTCCGCCGTCGAATACGGTTTTCATCTTGACTTCTCCACCGCACGGGCAGAAAAAACGATGAGTCGCCGATGTTGTACGGGCGTTCTTGCTTATCTGGGCCATGTATCGCTCCTTGACCTTATGAGGCCATTCCCCAAAGTGGATAATAAAATACCATAATAGAGAAGACGAGTCAACAAACCTACATCCGGCTTGCGTTTCGGCCCGTACCGGCAGCTTCCTTCCGGAAGGAAAATGAGGTATGGTTGAACCAGCATGATTCGCGAGCTTCTCTCTCTTTTGCCGTATCTGAAAATTTTCCGCGTTCAGTATGCGATAGGGCTGCTTTGCCTGCTCGTGACGAACGCAGGTCAGATGTACGTCCCCCAGATCCTGAAACGAGTCGTCGATCATATCGCCGCAGGAAGGATAGATTCGGAAACCGTCCTTTTTCTCGTGGGTGAGCTCGTTTCGATCTCCTTCACCGTCTCGCTCGCCCGTTTCGGATGGAGATTCTTCATTCAAGGGTCCGCCCGTAAGATCGAAAGAACCCTACGCTCCCGTCTCTTCGAGCATCTCTTGACCCTCCATTCCGGTTTTTTCTCCGGTGCAAAAGTAGGCGATCTCATGGCCAGGGCCACGAACGACATGAACGCCATCCGCATGGCTTCCGGCATGGCCCTGGTTTCGTTCACCGACGGAACTTTCATGACAATCACCATCCTTTCCATTCTTTTTCTCCAGTCTCCGAAACTCGCCTTCCTGCTGGCCCTTCCCCTTCCGTTCATCACCGTTATGATCGTATCCATGGGTTCGCTCGTGGGGAGAAGGTTCAAGCGTGTCCAGGACGTGTTCGCCTCGATGAGCGGGCTCGCGCAGGAAAGCATCGCCGGCATACGGGTGATCACGTCGTTCGTCAAGGAGAAGTATTTTCTGTTTCGGTTCGGCAAGGAGAACGACGCATACATCAAAGCCAACATGGACTTGGCGGTGCTGTGGGGTCTCTTTCATCCCGTAGTGGCCTTCTTTTCAGGGCTTACGAGCGTGCTCCTCATATACTACGGAGGTTCCGCGGTTCTCAGGGGGGAGCTCTCGCCCGGGGAATTCGTCGCCACCTTCAGTTATCTCGAAATGCTCATCTGGCCCATGATCGGGGCGGGTTTCACGGTCAACCTGCTCCAAAGAGGAGCGGCATCCCTCAAACGAGTGAACGAGATCCTCAGGACCGAGCCGGAAATAGTCTCCCCACGGATCTCCGTCAAGGAGGTCGTTTCTACCCGCATCGAGATCCGCGACCTTACGTTTTCCTACCCCGGACACAGGACTCCGGTCATCGAGAACGCGAATTTTATCGTGAACGAGGGAGAAACGGTCGGCATCCTGGGTAAGACCGGCGCCGGGAAAACGACCCTGGTTTCCTTCCTGCCTCGAATCATCGATCCTCCCCCCGGCTCGGTCCTGCTGGGCGGCAGGGACGTCCGTGAATACGACCTCAAGCTCCTCCGAAGGACTTTCGGGATGGTTCCCCAAGAGACCTTTCTTTTTTCCGCCACGATTCGGGACAACATCTCCTTCGCGATCGGTCGCGGTCTGGACGAGGAAACCCTTGCCCGAATCGCGGGAATCACGACCATCGACCGTGACCTCGCTTTTTTTCCGAAGGGATTCGACACCGAGATCGGCGAACGCGGGCTCACTCTTTCCGGAGGGCAAAAACAGCGGATTGCCATCGCCCGTGCGCTCGCGGCGGATCCCGCGGTACTCGTATTCGACGACGCACTTTCCGCGGTCGATACGGAAACCGAAGAAAAAATACTGACTCGTCTCCTTGCGAATCGCCGGGGCAAGACGAACATAATCATAAGCCACAGGATTCCCGCCCTCTCTCGGTGCGGCAGGATCCTCGTCCTCTGGCACGGCCGTATCGCCCAGGAAGGGCCGCACGAAGAACTCATCAGGACGGACGGATTGTATCGGGAGATTTATTCGCTCCAGACTGCCGGTGCCGAAAACACGCGAAAGACGGAGGCCTGACGTGGAGCAGGAAACCATCGTCAAGGGGTACGACGCCGACATCATGAGGCGAATCTTCGCCTTTTCCCGACCGTATCGATGGATCGTCTTCGCTGCGATTTTCGCCATGCTCGTCTCGACGGCCGCCGAACTCGCCCTGCCCGTCCTGCTCAAGGACATCATGGACCGATACATCCTCACGGTCTCGGCAGAATCGTCGGCAGGCATTGCGCGAGGGGCCGTTTCCTTCCTGTCGCTCCTCGTCGTGATCCTTGTCTTCTCTTTCCTGGAAACCCTTCTCATGACCCTCGCGGGGCAACGGATCATGAAGGATCTCAGGATGCATCTCTATCACCACATCATCCACCAGGAACTGTCGTTTCTCGGATCGCAGCCGGCAGGAAGACTGGTCACGAGAATCACGAACGACGTCGAGACGGTTAACGAGCTCTTCACTTCCGTATTGACGAGTCTTCTGAAGGACCTCTTCATCATGGCCGGCGTGGTGATCGCCCTCGTCTCCCTCGACCCCAAACTCGCTCTCATAACGCTTCTCAGTCTTCCTCCCGTGCTGGGCTTCACCCTGTATTACCGCGTCAAGGCGAGAGACGCTTTCAGGCAGGTCCGGCTCTGGGTTTCCAGGGTGAATTCCTTCCTCTCCGAGCATCTTTCCGGAATGAAGATCATCCAGATCTTCGTTCAGGAGGAATCGGTGAGAAGATCCTTCGGTACGGAAAACGAGGCAATGATGAAGGCGCAGCTGGGCGAAATGTACGTCTATGCCACCTTCCGTCCGATCATCGATTTCTGCGCGTCCATATCGCTCGGAACGATTCTCTATTTCGGCGCTGCGGAGCGGATCCGGGGAGCTATAACCCTCGGAACGCTCGTAGCCTTCGTAACCCTGATACGGAAATTCTTCCAGCCCGTCATGGACATATCCGAAAAGTACACCATTCTCCAATCCGCCCTTGCCGGAGGCGAGCGCATTTTTCAACTATTGGAAAACGACCGCCGGATTCCGGATCTCGGCGCTGAGACCATTCCCCCTCACGTGAAGGGAAAAATCGAATTCAGGGACGTGGAATTTTCCTATAAAAAAGGAGAACCCGTCATAAGGAATTTGTCCTTCACGGTGAATCCTGGAGAGACCGCGGCCCTGGTGGGTTATACCGGCTCCGGCAAAACCACGATCGCAAACCTGCTCACGCGGCTTTGGGACGTCGAGAATGGTGCGATTCTTCTCGACGACGTCGACATTCGTTCCCTGCCCTTGAAGACGCTCAGACAGACCATCCAGCCGATACAGCAGGAAGTGTTCCTGTTCAGCCAGACCATCAGGGAGAACATCTGCCTCGGCCTCGACATTACGGAAGATAAGCTCGTTCTGGCCGCAAAATCCGCTCAGGCCCACGGCTTCATCTCGGGGCTCGCCAAAGGCTACGATACGGTCCTTCAGGAAGGCGCGGCGAACATCTCGGCGGGCCAGAAGCAGCTTCTTGCGTTCTCCAGAATACTAGCCCACGATCCTCCGGTGATCATTCTCGATGAGGCGACGGCCAACATAGACACCGAGACGGAAAAGCTCATCCAGGAGGCGCTTGCAACCATCCTACGTGGAAGGACGGCGCTCGTCATCGCCCACAGGCTTTCCACGATCAAGCACGCCGACAAGATCATGGTGTTGTCGCAGGGGACCATCGTCGAAGAAGGGACGCACGACGAACTCATGCGCAGGAAAGGGACTTACTGCAATCTGTACAGATTCCAATACGAAACCGACGGTGCGTGAGACGATCCGTCACCGGACCTGCTGATCGCCTTGGCCGTCCAGATTACGGATCTTCCATCGCTGTTGTTCCTGATCGTAAAAGATCCTTCCCGCCGGAATTTCCAGATACCTTCCGTCGTCGCTGAGGAATTTCACCATCTTCGTCAGGATGTTCACTTCGACGACCTTGAAGAGGGAGTTGTCGTAATTTATCTTGTAGCCTTCGTTGGGAAGCTTTTTCCTCTCCTCGCTGTAGGCGTCGAATTCATACGAAAGACAGCACAGCAACCTGCCGCAAGGTCCCGATATTTTCATCGAATTGAGCGAAAGGTTCTGGACTTTCGCCATCTTGATGGATACGGGTTTGAGTTTGTCGGTAATTCCATGACAGCAATACAGACGCCCGCATACCCCGATACCGCCGAGAACCCTCGACTCGTCCCGCACGCCGATCTGCCTGAGTTCTATCCTCGTCTTGAAAACCGAAACGAGATCTTTCACCAATTCGCGGAAATCGACTCGTGCGTCCGCGGTGAAAAAGAACAAGATCTTCGCCTCGTCGAAAAGGTAGTAGGCGGAGACCAGCTTCATGTCGAGGTTGTGCTGGGCGATCTTCTGCCTGCATATGTTGAAAGCCTCGCTCTCCTTGCGCTTGTTCTCCTCGAAGCGCCGGCAGTCGTCTTCCGTCGCGAGGCGGACGATTTCGTACACGGTCGGGAGATTTCCGGGATTCTCGTTTCCGTTAACCGCGAACTCCCGAACGAATCCCAGTATCCTCCCCAAGTCCTTTCCGTATCGCGTTTCCACGACCACCACGTCGTCCGTTTTCAGGCTCTGGGCTTCCTTCGGATTGCAGAGCTCCGTCTCGCTTGAATGCAGGATTTTAACGGAAAGCAGGGCCTTTTCGAGTTTCACCGTCAGCTGTTCAGCTTCCTGGTCTTCCCCGCTCATCTTGACGTCTATATTCTCATCCATCGGATGCGTTCTCCTTGACTGACGATTCACTGGAGCAAATCTACCAAAGCACCGCTGATTTCGTCTACCCGTCTCAATATCTCCAGCTGGTCCTTTTGAGCCGCCATGACTCCTGCGGCGAGCCGCTCGAGCTTTTCATCCACGATTCGAATCTGGGTGAACTTTTTCTGCCTCAGGATGTCCCGTGTCGAGGTTCTCTCTTCGACTGCATAACATCGATCAACGACGAATTTCAGGAACCTCTTCACCGCCTGCTTGTAGGGCCTGAGGGAATTGAGGGTCGGATCGTTTTTCAGCTTTTCTCCCAATTCATGGACATGGTCGAGGATGGTCTCCAGAGCCTCATCGACCCCCACGGTTTCCGCCCCGTCAGCGATCTCTTCTCCTTCTCGTGTTTTGTCCTGGATCAGCGAAAGAAAGCTTTTCTTCGTTTTCGAGGTCTTTGCGGTCTCTTTTCGTTCCTTCGGTTTTTCGGGAACCTGAAAGAAGCCGCTCTGAAAATCTATGCGCTCCATGTGCCGGTTCTCGAAACGAGGATTTTCGATTCCGGATTCTCTTCTTCGGCAGGCCGGATAAAACGACTCAAATCGAAAAAGCCCTTCTTTTCCTTGGCGGCAGGCTTGGTCTCTGCCTTTTCCTGGCGAACCCCGGATACCTTCACCGCCCCGTCCAGAAGGACGCCCTCTTCCGCCACGAGGCGGGGGCATTGGATGGAGCCGATCACCACCGCCGAGGAAAGAATAACGACTTTATCATGGGCCACGATATCGCCGCGTACCAATCCTCCGATCACGACCGAGGACGCGTGTACGGAGCAATCCGCCCTTCCGTTGCGGCCGATGAAGACCTTGCCTTTGGTTTTTATGGTTCCGGAAAAATCTCCATCTATTCGCAGAAGTCCGTTGATCGCGACCTCGCCTCGAAAGACCGTTCCTTCGCCTATCAACGAATTGACGAAATTGTCGTATTTTCCGTTTTCAGTCGACATGTATGCCCGATTCCCTATTTTTCCGTTACCTCGGATACGTTGTTGGAGATGTTCAAATACTTCGCAGGATCGACGACCTCGGAACCGATCATGACTTCGTAATGCACATGGGGTCCCGTAGAAAGACCCGTATTCCCCATCCAGGCGATGACCTGTCCTTGTTGTACATCCTGGCCGCGGGAAACGAAGACCCTTTGAAGATGGGCATACCTGGTATAAAAGCCGTATCGATGCCTGATCGTTACGTAATTGCCGAAACCCAGTGGTTCGTAGTCGATCGTCACGATCTTTCCCCGTGCAGTGGCGACTACGGGAACATTGTATCCGTATGCAATATCGATGCCTCGATGCAGATACCATTGTTGGGTGAACGGATGAATCGATGGACCGAAATTCTGCGTCACCCGTCCTCTTACGCCCTTTACCGGCCAGAGAGTCGGTATATCGATGAGAAGGTCCTTCTGAGTGGCCAGAACCTCTTGGATTTCATTCAATGGATTGATGGCCGTTTTCAGGAACGATTTGAGATTTTGGACATCATGGAGCTCTCTGAGTTTGCCGTCGTCGACTTGAGAAACGCTGAGAAACGAGGAAATGTCCCCACGAGAGGTTTCGGGAGTCTGTTTATTGGGCACGCTGATTCCCAGGATTCCCAATGTCGTGTTCAAGGTATTCTGAAATACCCTCGCGACCTTTTGCAGGTCCGCCACTTCCTCCCGGATCATTTCGAGATTTGCCTGTGCGGTATCAAGGTTTTTGCTTTTTACCGACAGAAGCTGCCTCGTTCCAGTAAAATGCGTCGAAAGCACGAAAAAACCGACGATAAGGAAGCCCGAAAGCGTAAGGATGAAGGCCATGGTGAAGACGTTTATCTGGAAGTTGAATATCTTCCGTTCGGAATGCGGGATGAACATCACGGTGAAACGCTGGCGGCCCAAAGCGACGAAGGATTTCCACGCTTTGGCGACTATCCCACCGAAAGAGTTCAGGCCTTTCCGGATGCGGTGATAAAATCGATTTTCAAGCTTTTTATAGTGATATGCAGGCGACAATTCAGCTCCTCTCTACTTACCAACATCCGCAGATGAGCCCAGGTGTAGATTATCATGGTGAAAAAACTTTGTCAAATATAATGTTGACTCCTCTCCGCCTTCGTGGTATTTTACTTCTAAGTAAAGCATTTCAAGCTTCACCCAAAAATCTTACAGAATGGATGATCCCTATGCATTTGTTTGATACTCACGCACATATTGGACTGATTACCGAAGATGCGATCGAACAGCTTATTATTGTCCAAGAGGCGAAAAAGGAATACGTGGACTTCCTCATGAGCATCTGCAACAACCTGAGGGATTTTTTTCAGGTCTACGAGAACTTGAAAACCGCTTCTCACGTCTATCATAGCATCGGAGTCTCCCCTTCCGAGGTCTCCAATCCCGGGAAGGACTGGATGTTGAAAATCGAAGAAGGAGTGAAACTTCCCAGAGTCGTAGCCATCGGAGAAATCGGATTGGACTACTATAGAAAATTCGGCAACAAAGACAGCCAGATTGAGCTGTTTATTCGGCAGCTGGAAATGGCCGAGCGGCTCGGGCTGCCGGTAGTCATCCACAACCGTGAAGCCGGCAAGGACGTACTTGAAATCCTCAAGGAAAAACTGCCCGCGAGAGGCGGCGTTCTCCATTGCTATTCCGAGGACTGGTCCTATGCCCAGGAGGCTTTGAAACTCAATCTCTACATCTCTTTCGCCGGCAACGTGACGTATCGGAACGCCAGGAACCTCCACGAGACGGCGAAACGCATGCCGCTCGATCGGATGCTCATCGAAACGGAAAGCCCCTTCATGGTTCCCTCCACCCACCGCGGGAAAAGAAACAAGCCTTCGTATCTCAAGGACACCGCGGAATTCATAGCCGAATTGCGGGGCGAGGACCTGGGGACCGTGACCGATACACTGTTCCAGAATTCTCTCCGCTTCTTCGCCGTCAATCCCTGATAGAAGAGGCAAGCCGCGCCGACGATGCAGATGCTCTACCATCCCGTACGCTTGAAAAACTCCGTCATCCCGGGGAACCTTTTCCTCGCGCCGCTGGCGGGTTTTTCAGATCTCGCCTTCCGCGCGGTCTGCGCCGAGCACGGGGCTGATTGCACGATCACGGAAATGCTGTCAGCCGAAGGTTTCATACGAAACAACAAGAAAACCGCGGAGCTCCTTTCCCGAGCGCCGAACGAGACCTTCTTCGGAGTACAGATCTTTTCGGGCAATCCTTATGCTGCCGCGCAGGCAGTCAAGATCATACACGGCCTCAACCCCAGCTTCATAGACCTCAACTGCGGGTGCCCCGTCCCAAAAGTCACGAAGGGCGGGGCCGGATCCGCTCTCCTTCGCACGCCGCGATTCATCTTCGACATCGTAAAGGCGATGGGGGACAATACCGATATCCCGATCACGGTGAAGATCCGGACCGGCTGGGACGGGACCAGCATCAACTATCTCGAGACCTCCGACGCCGCCGTCAAAGCTGGAGCCTCCATGATCTGCCTGCATGCCAGGACTCGCGCTCAGGGATACTCCGGAAAAGCACAGTGGGAAGACATCGCGGTCTTGAAACGAAGCTGCCCGGTGCCCGTCTTCGGGTCCGGAGACATCTTCTCTCCGGAAGCCGCGAAGAACATGTTGGAGAAGACGGGTTGCGACGGCGTCATGTTCGCACGTGGGGCGATAGGCAATCCTTCGATATTCCGGGAAACGAAGGATCTGCTCACGAAAGGCTTCTTCGCTCCCTCTTCATTCGAGGAAAGGGTGCAGACAGCCCTGCGGCATCTCGCAATATGCGCGGAAGACAAGGGAGAACGCGGCGCCTGCCTGGAAATGAGGAAGCACTTCTGCGCATACGTGAAAGGGATTCCCGGATCTTCGCGCTTCCGGAACAACCTGGTTCACGCCTCCACGATCGCAGAATATGAGGGCTTCGCCGTACGATTCCTGGCGGAACTTCGCAAGCGAGGGAATCGTCATGACGCTGATTGACTCAATATCGAGATATCGCAGGACAAGCGGCTTCTGCCGTGGGCGCCTCTTTACGCCCTGGATTGCCGAAGACCGGAATCGAACCGGCACAGAACTTTCGGTCCCGGGGGATTTTAAGTCCTAAACCGTCTATTTACTTATGTTAATTGAAGTTAGTCAATGTTAGTGTAATCCTACCAGGAAAAGAAGTTATGTAAATCTGGATAAATCCACGTTAAATGCAATTAGCCCGATTTAGTGGGGTCATTTCTCATTTTTCATCTCATTTTTTTGGTTATAAAATATCCCCCGGCTGTTTTGGCCTTGAGAAAATTGAGAATATAATAGAAAAAACAAATCATGTTTTTCCGTGCTTTATAGGGTTTTTGCGGGTTATTGATTATGTAGGTTCTCTCGTATTTTGAAATCAAAAATCAAAAGTACTATAATTTCATAAAAGGGGGGATCCTATGGCAACGCTCATAAAATGCAAAACTTGCGGAAAAGAGATTTCGTCATCTGCTGGGGTTTGTCCTAATTGTGGGCAAAAATTGAAAACGGGCTTAGTACTCAAAATTGTGATTGGATTTATTGTTTTATTTTTTATTTCTGGCGTCCTGTCACAAATTGGAAAAGACAAAACAATTGCCTATGGTTCTTCTTCAAATAATCAAAACATAACGAATACTCAATCAAAACCTGACCTTGAATTATTGAATCATTCCGTCCAGACCGATTCACATATGAAATACGTTGTAGGAACAATTAAAAACAATACGAATAAGAAATATTCCTATGCACAAGTAGAAATCAATCTTTATGATAAATCTGGCGCACAAATAGGTAGCACGCTGGCAAATATTAATAACTTTGAACCTGGTGCATCCTGGAAATTCAAAGCTATTATTGTAGAGGATGGAGCAAGCACATATAAAATAAAGGATATAACGGCGTTCTAAAAAAGGCCGCCCCCGAGGAAAGCGAAGAAACCCCGAGGTCGGCCGAGAGAAAAGGGAACGCGGTCCGGCGAAGGTGGAGGCCAGACCGGCCGGGCGCGTCCCGACGGTCACGATGCGGCGGATGTCCCCGAGCCTCGCCATGGGCCCACTATGGTTTTTCCGAATTCCTTTCGGGGCGGTTCTTCCCTCTTGGCGATCCCCCCGCGAGCGGCGGTCTTGAAATTTTCGATCCATCTGGGCGCGGATTCACGGAAGCAATGTAAGACGTAGGTCGCCTCGTCGTTGAGCGCACATGGTATCAGCGGCCCGAAGGCGTCGAGTATCCATGCTGCCTGTTTCGCCTTCGTGATATTAAAATCCGCGAAGTGTCCCCAGGTTGTTTTTATCGCCTTGTACGTCTCTTTTGGTATAGTAACATGAAGTTGAACGCCTTTTTCTCTTCTGCTCATTATAATCATGCCTCGAAAAAGCCCCCGCCCGGATCGCCAGGAGGGGGCCGGATGGATCAAAACTGCGGCACGGCGGCGGCCGGTTCGTCGGCGGCCTCGGCTTTTTCCTTCTCCGCGATCTGCGATTCCAGGTAAGCGAGCCCGGCGCGGATGCGCGTGACGAGGACGTCGTCTATAGAAACGCCGCGCTCGGTCGCCTCGGCGGCGATCCTGTCGTAGAGGTCGCACGGGATTTCGAGCTGAATTTCCACATCGTCTTCATCCTCTTCTTCGTGGTGCCTTTCCTCGGTCCACAATCCTGCCGTTTTCGCATCGAGGATGTGCGCGGCGAAGGTCTCGCGGGCCTCGTCCCGATCGTAGACGATAAGGGACGTTTCCGGTACCACCTCGAAGGTCTCAATCCTCCCGCCGTCGATGAGGTAGGGCCGCCCGATGAGTTCCCCGCTTGTACCGACTTCGAGGACTTCCAGGACTTCGCCCATAGAAGTTAGGACGATTTTTCCTACCAGGTCTTCAAGGTCGATTCCTTTTCGATTTTCCATATGCTCCTCCAAAAAACGATTTGCTTTTCATGGGCCGCGAGCGACGGCTGCCCGGCGTCTTCCTATGCGGCTTTCCTCCTTCCCTTCGCGGCGAGGATTTCGACCTGTTCGATGCACTTGAGGATTTCCACCTCTAAGGCGTGTCGCTCCTCCTGTAGGTGCCTGGCGATTTCCACGGCTTCCACGAGCAGGGCGGCGGGGATCTTCCGGCGGCGCTTCGCGGCCTCGTCGAGTTCCGCGAGGCGGAGCGTCATCGGCAAGGGGGCGGGGGCGAGTTGGGTTGATTTTTTCATAGTTTGAACCTCCTATAAATACAAATGGATTACATTTGCTATACATAATAATGCAATGTATATCGTATGTCAAGCAAAAATACAAATACTTTACAAATGGGGTACAATAGATTATTATGTATATTATGAAAGAAAATTATTCTTTCCGGCTTGATCCTGAGTTGGTCAAACGGGTTGACGAAAGAGCCAAGAAAGAAAAACGTTCACGAACAAACCTCGTTGAAGTCATGATGGAATTTTACCTGAATTTAAAAAAAAGCGAGAAAAAAGAAGCATAGGGAGAGCTATGTCCTTCGTGTATAGGGTAGTGAAATGACAGACCGGAGTTGTCCGGTCTTTTTTTGGCCTCGAATGTTTCTTCCGGGAGGTCGGCGATTTTTTGGAAACGAATAGCGGTTGAGACCGGAATTCCATTTCGATCCAGCGTGGATCGAAATGATTTCGGGATTCCTTCTCTTGCGTTCTTCGTATTCCCCTGTTCTCTTGGTATTTCCCGGAGCAATTCCCCCGCTTTCCTCTCGGTCCGTATCTTGATTTCCGCGAGGGTGACGGTATGCGTCGCACGTGCGACTTGGACACCTGAGCCTTGAGAGAAAAAAGCCCGGCCGGGAAACCCAAACCCCCGGAAACAGGCCCGGCCGGGCGAGATGTAGTCATGTGGTCAATTCCTCGTGTCTCCCGCGACGATCTCGAAGCGTTCCCGAATTTTCGCGAGAGCCCGTTTTCTGATTTGAGAAATTCTTGGACTGCTCACTCCTTCTCGTCGGGCTATCTCTCGCCATGCCACTCCGGACGCCAGGGCGCGAAGGATGCGGACCTCCCGAGCCGAGAGGATTGAAAGGTATTTCTCCGCCTGCAACCTTTCCTCCGCCTGCTCGAATGCGTCCCCGCTGTGCGGGTCCGGGATGAGTGCGCCGAAGGTTTTGTCACCTATCGGTGCGTCAAGGGACATTGCTTCATTTTTCGCGTTCCTGCACTCGCGGTTTTCGTCCGTCAGCTTCCGCGACACCATCGAAAAAATCCACGGAACCGCCATCGTGGAAAATCGAAGCCCCCGCGAGGCGTCAAATTTCCGAACAGCGAGTAGCAACCCGATCCGCCCGAGCTGGAGCAAGTCCTGGAAGTCGTGCCGGTCCGAGAAGCGGCGGAGGACGAAATGGACGAGCCCCTCGTTTTCTCGGAGGGCCCTGGATTCCTCTTCTCTTGTGAGCGTCATCAAAAAAGCTCCTTCTTTTCCTCGAAGAATTTCGCCCACGGGAATTTCACGGGCATTCCAAGGCTGTAGGCTTCGGGGAGGACAAGGGCGAGGTTCGCAACGTCTCCGCTTGCCGGGTCCTTCGTGAGTTCTACCGACTGAATCAAGTATTCCGTCTCTTCAAAGATGAAAGCCCCGGGAGCGTAGAGAATGACTTTCATGTTTTCCGACCACAATTGCCCGTCGGCATTGCGCCAGCCGACTACGGAAACGGGGATCGTCACCGAATCGGCGATGCTCTTGGCCATGCGCCAATTGATCGCTTGTTCGATCGCGGATTTATCGATGTCGGGCGCGGAAAACACAAACGGGCGGAGGATGGGAATAGTTTTATCCATGACCGTTTTTGTTACGCTTGGTTCGTCGTTATCGCTTGTGACCGCCGTCCATGAGGAAAATCTTTTCGTACCGTCGTAGGTCGAGCCGATTTCGACGACCGGGAAAGAGCCCTCCCGGAGCGTTGCCACGGGCTTCGCGTCGACGGCGGCACGGGCGAACATCAAGCCAACGTCCGCTGAAATGATTTTTCCTGAATTGTCATAGGACGGTACCGAAGAGGTCACAAGGAAGCCTTGCTGCGCCGCGATGCGGAAAAGGAATTCCGCGTCCGGTTCGGTCGCTTCCTTGTTGACCTTATCGGGGAATTCACTTCCTCGTCCGTTTGCGGTGTATGCCTTGAGGCCGTAGACCGAAGCAATCTGTTTGCCGATGCCGAGAAGATCCCCGCGATATTCGGTACTGACCGCCGGATTCATACACTCGATCATGTCGCCGGGCTTCGTCCGGCATTCAACGGTGATGACTCGGCCGGACGGGCCGAGACGTGTTGACCATTTTGTTTGTCGCGCGACCATGTACGGTTCTTTGCCGATGTAGAGGACGACAGTCTTGTAACCGAAGGGCCGGAGGGCGTCGACAAGTTTTTTATCACGATAATCGAAGGGCGTTTCAAAAGCGAAACCGTCCGAAATGTTGTTGAGGGCGCGGACGATCTTCGAGGCTTTGAAACTCGGAAAAACTTCCCCTTCTACCGAGACGGTCACCTCGTTTCCGAAATCCGCCGTGAGCGGTTGTTTCCCATATCGTGAAGTTGTTTCGGGAAAATGAAGCGTGTCCCCTTTTCGAATGACCGGAAGCCCCTCGTCGGAAATCGGGCGGGATGCGAGAATCCCCCAATTCGCGCGGACGACAAGATCAGATTGATCGTTGCCGTAGGCGGCGCGGGAAAGATTTCGTAGCGTATCGCCATCGATGACGGAATAGGGTTTGCCCGGTATCGGTTTTCCCATTTGTTCTTCTCCTTTTCCTCACGCCGCTACGAGCGCCACGACATACGGCACCCCGGCGACGAAAGACTTGCCGCGAGTTTCCGCGCCTCCAGTCGAGCCGGAATTTCCCGTGCCGTATACGGTTCCACCCCCAGTGCCCGAATTTCCGGAATACGTATAGGTCAAATCCGTAAGCGCGACGAACGAACTTCCGAGCGGGAATTGTTCTTCATAGGCTCCGGTACTGTTTGAACGATTAAGAGACGACGGATGGGAATGGTTGATCGTGTGAGTATGATTAATATCATGCGAATGGGCGAGGTCGTGGACGTGCGCCGAGTTTTGCGCCGCTTGCACTTCCGCGAGCGTCGGAGCATTGCCCCCCGCCGCGCCCATGGAGCGAATCACGCATTCGCGGAGGTCTTTCAGCGTCCTGACCCCTGCCACATCGGGCGCGATGATGTCCTTAGCCCAATGCGCGGCTATCGCCGTTGCGAGTGTCGATCCGCCGACAACCGTTGTACCGTCGAGGTGGATGCCGAATGCGTTGCAGAATGCTCCCGTCAGCGCATCGCCTATGCGATGCCGACCGAGGGAAAACGTCTGCTGATAGTAGGTGCCGCCGTAGGTGTGAAGCGGCGAGAGCGTCGCGGGGATGATTATCCCCTCATGATACCGCTCGACGAGGGTGTCGACTTTCGGGACCTTGAGCCAAAAAAGCGGGTTCGTTTCGGGCGGCTTGTTGGTGTTGTAACTATTCCTGATGCTTGTAAACTGCATACCTCCCCGCATGACAGCCGTGCCAAGGGTGTTATAGGTGGTAGCCGCCGACCAGTCCGAAACGCCGTGAACCTTAGCGCCAACAAGTTCCTCCAGGGCGTCGCGGAAGTCGGAAGCCGATTCGGATTCGTCGGCCTCGCTCAGGCCGCCGGTGCGGTGTTTCAGGATTGTCGAGATGAACGCATATAGAAAATCGTTGTGGGTCAAAACGGTTATCCCGCTTCCGGTCTCGTCGCCGGGGTCGTCCTTGAGACGGCCGAGAGAGTGGCCGGCCGAGGGCGGCGTGTAGTTGGCGAGGTAGTCGCGTGGGTCTTTCATGTTCTTTCCTTCTCTAAAAATTCGCCGGGGGTGAGTCGCCCGGCGCGACGTCCTGTCTTATATTCCCCCGACCCCTTTTCCGGCAACGCCGGTACGGGGCGGAACCTTCAAATTACCCCTTGGATTTTCCTTTCGGGTCCAACTTCCAAAATCCTTCGACCGGATCAAATCGGCACGTCCCCGCGCGGACGAGAATCTTTTCCCTGAGCAGGTCCGCGAGGCATTCGGGCCGCTCCGCAGGGTTGCGTGCGACGAAGTCGACGGGAACGAGGAAGGCGAAGGGGAGAAGGCCGAAACCGAAGGAGTTTCCGGGTGAAAAACCCCGCTTCGCGGTGACGCGGTACAGCTCCATGCCATCGGTGAGCGGAAATTTTTCGTGAAGCTCTTGCATCCGAAAATGGTCCAGGACGGGCGAGATTTCCCCCGGTTCGGCAAGTTCGGGATGTTCGAAAAGCAGCCGTTCGTCCGCCGCGTCGTAAAGCCACGGGTCATACTCGATTCGGCCGATGGAATGGAAGCGCCCGCATTTACGAAGTCGGCCCTCATTCACCAAGGCTTTCAAAATTCCGTTCTCACCCTCACAATCAAGCATTTGCGGCACAACGAGTTGCCCCTCGTCGATGAGCTGGCCGTCCACCCCGAGAACCGAGCCGTGGCACCAAGCGCCCGCTTCATTTTGAAAACGTTGAACGCGATAAATTTCTTGGCCGTCGCGAATGTGTTGATTGTGAAGGTTTACGGTTTTGCATAGGCCGAAATGGATCGTGGCCCGGCGCTCGTCCTTGTCCTTCCAGACCTGAATCGGCGGTTCGCCGATGTGGCGGGGGAGAAAATCGAAAAAGTTCATTGGGTCCTCCTTAGTTTTGTTCCCCGAACCGGGGAAGCCGATACGATAGCCGCTCCATCTCCGCGACGGGCGGAAGCGACGCGCGGAATTTCTCAAGCCGTTCCTTCCGATCCTGCTCCTCGTCCTGCTCGCGGGCGGCCTGTTCCAATACAACGTGAACCCGGTCGATCGGGTTGTTCCTGTTGTACCGATGTTCCGCAAAAACCCCCGGCCTCCACGGTTCCGGTTTAGGGGCAGCCTCGGCGGCGTCGAGTTTCGCGGCGGCCTTTCGGGTTTCGTCGCGGAGGATGAGCTCTTCCAACCGGGCGGAGGATTGCGCCTCCGACCGACATGTCGAGGAGGAAGGCGGGAAGGCCGCGAGGGAAGAACGGACGAGGGCGGCGGCTTTGTCGATGTCTGCGGGGGTCTCGGTGTCGCGGATGAGCTTTTGCATTTTGGCGAATTCCACACGGGCGGCACCGATGGCGGCGGATTTGTCTTTCGTCGAGGCGGAGGGTTTTCCGTTGTCGTCGCTTCCCTGGATGATTTCATCCGCAAAACCGGCCGCTTTGATTTCATCGCCGAAAAGCCAAGTCTCGGCGTCCATCATTTTCGTGATCTCGGCGCGGCTTTTCCGGGATCTCTTGACATACGCGGTCGCGAGCAGGTCCGCGAGCCCCTTGAGGAAGTCGGAACTTTTCTGCATTTCCCTATGGTCCCCGCTTGCAATCGACCACGGGTTATGAAGCATGAATACCGCGTTGTCCTCGGCGCGGACCCTGTTGGCGACTTCGACCGATGCGATGTACGAGGCCATAGACGCGGCGAGGCCCTTGAGGGTGATGACGATTTGCGCGGAAGGGTTTTGCCTCCGATAATCCCGGATCGCGTTGAAAATTTCGAGGCCGTCAAAGACCGAACCGCCGGGGGAGGCGACTTGAATGTCGAGGTCGTCACCTGCCGCGTCATGAAGTTCGACCGCCAAGGAAGCGCCGGAAAAATCCGCGCCGACGGTTCCGGAGAGTCGGATAATTTTCACGCTTTTTTCCCTCCCGCTAGTTCTTCCGCGACGGCCTCGGGCTGTTCTCCCGCTTTGATCGCGGCGATGACACGTTGTATTCTCGGATCGGACCCGAGCAATGCCACAAGGGCGGCGGCGCGGTTTCGTTCCGCGTGGACCGCTCCGACGGCTGAGTCGTCAAGCCACGAGCCGAGCCTTGGCGCGAAGCCGGGGGCGTTTCCGAGGCCGGAATTTGGGAATACGTTTCCGCTCATGGATTAAATCTCCTCTATCCTGCCAGGGATCCATTCCGCGTTCGGGTCCGGGATGTCCTCCGCGTCCTCGGCGAGTCCGGCATAAACACGGACCGATGCTTCGCGGTGAAGCCGCTGTTGCTCCGTTTCGGGTTCGATTTTCGTATCCTGTATGTCGTTCATGCTTTTTTCCTTTCCGCGAAAATCGCGGGTTGTTTGATCTCCTCGTCCCATACGAGACGGGCGCGGCGCTTCTTCCGGCGTCGCGGGCGGTGGTGTGCTATGTCTTCCTATCCCTGCGCCTCCCTTACCCCGAACCGCGAGGGCGTCCCGATCATCTCGGCCGCGAGGCGGCGAAGGTCCGCGAGGAGCTTTTCCGTGTCGCTTCGTAGAATCTGAGCGATGACGTTTTCCCGCCCCTGCAATCCGAGAGCGGCGGCGATCTCGCCGGCCTCCTTTTCGGGCGAGGCGGTCATGTCGCGGACGATGTTTTCCACGAGTTGCGCGATTTGCCGGGCCCGGAGCGTTGGAAAGGGTTTGAAACGTTCGCCCGATAACCCTTGCAGGTCGCGAAGGCGGGCGGATTCCATATACCGCTTGTTCAGGGGGTGATCCGCCGAAATTTTCCCGTCCGATTCAACGGCCAGCGTTCCGGCCCTTACGGCTTCCGAAATTGTTTGTTGAGTCCGTCCGACGAGCCGGGCGAATTTTGTTTGAGTTAAGCCCGAAACGGCGTTAACTTTTTCTTTTACCATCTTTTCCTCCTCAAGGCCGCTTAAAACGGCCCTTTTGCTGTATGTTTATGCGTTTTAACCGCATAATTTTACTTGTAAACCGTGTAAACCAACCGGATGTAAACCGGTTTTAACCATAGTCACTCGGAAAGTCCCGGGCGGCGAAACTACCCGCTCCTCTTTCTTCACTTTTAGACAGGACCCGAACACCCGGGAGGGGGTGGATGGCAGGTATAGCCCCGGACACTGGACGCTCTGGACGCTGTTTGCGGCAACTTTAAAAAATTGCATCATGCGATCCCCCTGCGATTCTTAGCCCATGCCTTATCTTGAATAGCGTCGAGACTGTTACACGCTATCTCCTCTGCGAAGCGCCTAAGTCTTTCCCCTATGGCCGCGAGGGTACGGACTGATTCTTCATCTGCCTGCCATAAATGCGAGTCTTCAACTACCTGCCTTATGTACTCACCATCGAAACCGTCAAGGAAATCACGTATTTTTCTCTTTGCGACGTTTACTCTATCCGTTCTTTTATTCCCATTTTTAGAAAGTTCAGAGGAGTAAGAGCGTCCGGGGTAGAGAGACTCATGTTTTTTAAAGTCAAGGAAATCAGCGTCCGCAGCGTCCAGAGCGTCCGATCTTAACGAGACATATTTTTCTATCCCCGCGATCTGATCGAGGGTAGAAGAAAATTCGGCTTGCGCTTCTTCTCGTATTCGCATGGGAAGGGCTTCATCGTCCGCGTCCACCGCAAGCGTTCGTGCACGAGCGGCGAGGTTCCTGTATTGCCTTTCCGCGAGGTAGGCGACAATATCGGGTTTTCTTGCCTTGATCGCTTCCTGCAATTCGTGGGGAATGGCGGCCGACAGATGAAGATCCCCGCTGAGAAGTAGATCAATAGAGACGCCGTTTCGGTCGAGGTTTTCGGAGATTTGCCGGAGGGTCATCATAACGTGATCCCTCCCTTCGTATCGATTTCGTTGTCTTTTTTAAAGTCAAGGAAATCAGCGTCCGCAGCGTCCAGAGCGTCCAGAGCGTCCAGAGCGTCCAGGGGTGGCGCGAGTTTCGCGAATACGATTAGTCGCTCCCTCTTCTTGCTGCCGTCTCGGTTCTCAAGTTCAAGGGTGTACCCTTCCATGCGGAGGTTCGGCGCGATTCGCCTAAGCGCCGACGACATACGGGTCGGGTCTTTCGGCCAGAATTTGCTCCTCGTGGCCTCCGGGTTGTGTCGGCTTAGTTCGTCGAGAAGCGCGGCGGCGGTTCCCTTCCAGGATTTTCCAACCTGGGTTTCAATCCATGATTTGAGAACCGGAGCGACGGGAGAGGAGTCAACCACTACTGAATTTGTCGATCGCTGGTTTTCAGCGTAAACCTTGAGGAAATGCCCTTGTTCGTATCCAAGGGACCGGGCGACAGCTTCGCCGATCATGCAAAAATCCGCCATGAGAAGCGGCTCAGATATTTTTATAGAAGGAAGAAGCTCAAGAACGTGTGCGAGGAGGTCAAGGAAGGACTTAAACATCCCTGGTAGCAAGGCGTAATACTCGGACCAGAGGTCTTTTTCTGTTCTGATTTCGTCCGGCTGCAAGCGTTCGTGAGAAAGAACGATCGCGCGGCGGAGAATGTCTCCGTAGTGCAGGAAGTCAGCTATCCCGTTGAGGATGACCGGCCGCTTGGCGTCGAAGAAAAACGTCTCACCGTTTGTGTATAGAAGGCGCTCCATTGTCGCGCCTCCGGTCGAGAGACGGCAAAAGGCATCACTTTTTTCTATTTCGAGCGAGCTGATATTATCGTAGGGAAGCAACCAGCACGACGCGGCCGAGGCAAAAATATCGCGGGGTTCTTTCGGCGGGGAAAGCAACTCCGCCGTATGAGGGTCAACAAGTTTTTTTATCGCCTTTGTGCGGCTGCTTTTACCGGTTCCCTGCTCTGCGATAAATACGAGAATCGGAAACGGACCGTCATAAAAATAGCACGAGACGCAAAAAGCGAGGATAAGAAGAAATTTATTATCGTCGTTTTCGGCTCCGATGAACCGCTTTAAATCTAACAGAGTCCCCCTTCCTTCCTCGGGGCGTGGCATGGCAAGCATTCCCGGAGGAGAGAGGAAAACGCATTTTTGGGATTTATACATGAACGTGTCCGGCGGCTGCACGATGCGCCAAGATCCCGGAGATACCGCGATCAGCTCGAATGTAGGCCATGAGGGATTGATAACGATCTCCTCGGAATCAGTTTTCCCGACGCGAGAAAAGATAATTGCCTGAGGGCCTTCGAGCGCGTCGGCCGCGAGTTCTTCAACAATCTCCTTGATCTGAGGATCGGAAAGGGCTTTTTCGGTCGCGTGGCGAGCGAATCGGCGAAGCCAGAGCCGGAAGGCGCGGGAGGTGATACGGAAGGATTCTCCCTTTTCCGTGACGGCAATTTCGGTACCGTCTTCGCCCACATAGAGCGCGAGCGCTTCGCGGGCGGCGTCAAGGGCGGTTTCGATTATTGTTTTTTTACGCGGTTTGCTGTTACCGATCGCGAGCGGTTGTGGTATATTATACGTACCAACCTTTTCTTCCTCTTCCCGCCCTTCCGCCCCGTCGCCCAACGGGGCCATTTTTTTGCCTTCGTCCATCACTTGGCAGCCCCGAAGGTTGCGGCCTTGGTGTGACGATCAATAAAATCCTGGATACCGTCGTCTGTCAGGAAAACGCGTTTTCCCACGCGGACCGACGCAATCAAACCATCTTCGGCGAGCCGGTAAAGCGTTATCCGATGAAGGGGAATCCTTTCTTTTGAGCCACCTTTGCAGACGTCGGGAATGGAAAATAATTCGCTTGCCATCTGGTTAGCCTCCATGACTAAAGACTAACCTGGACTTTTTCTAAAACCTTTACCTATTCTTTACCTTTTCGATTGCGTGTGAAGATCGTTGAGGATTTTTTGCAGTTGAATGGGGAGTTCTGGGAGGGTGTTATTTTTTTTGTGATTAGATAATGTATTTTTCAGCGAATCTGTGCTTGTGAAGTGTTCGCCTTTATCATTGACAAAGAGGTTGCAAAACTCTTCCTGGGTGAAGCCAGATGTAAAATAGTCATGGGCGTATAGCGCCGCGAGGTGCGCGGGCTTCTTCAAAAAAACGTACCCTACTTCATCGGGAAGGGGGCGCTTGATCCATCCTACCCTCACGGCCGGTTCGATCCATGCGGGGTGTTTGTGTAGCAACCATTCGAGATAGGAAACATGCTGTTTTATCGGATAATCGAAGCCGAAAAATAAGGTTGCCTGCGGTCCGTCAAGGCCGATGTCGTATTTCTCGATCAAGAAGCGGGACCGTTCAAGCAGTTCAAGTATTTTTTTCCGCGATTCTATTATGTCGTGTATGGGTGCTGCTTGTTCGATTTCAACGGCTTCACTCGTCCCCCACCGTCTCCAGATTTTTGATTCGGCTTCACGGTCGAATTCGATGATGAAGTCCATTATTTCATCACGTGTAACCTTGAGATAATCGCAGATTTTTTTATTTATTTCTTCGTCTGCAATATGTCCTTTTTCCATACCTTCTAATATATCTGGTGATATATCCAACTCTCTTTGAAGATCGCTTTTACTTTTTTTATTACAGGCGAGATGCTTCCACAATTTTCTGTAGCTTACATCATCGGCCCGATATGGTTTGTGCTTCGATAAATGATCAATGATTTCGTACGTTCCTTCCAGAACCTTGAGAGCGTCGTCAACGTTGCGTACTTCTTTTTTTATTATTGAATCAATCCTTGAATCGGACCTGTCAATATTTCGGTCTGGATTGGATATTTTATACCCGGTAAGCAGGTATGATTTACCCTTCATCGAAGATACCCTCTTGAATCTTGCGAATTCCTTCGAGTTCCCTTTCTCCGATATGATAATAAAGTTGCGACATTGCTGGGCTGAGGTGCCCCACTGTTTCCTGAACGGTTTGCATGGGAACGCGAGCGCCGATCAACAGGCTATTGAAGCTGTGCCGCCACGCGTGAAAATCGAGTCCGCGCCGTTCTCTCTCGGCGTCATCGATCCCTATTTTTTTCAGCATCTTGTATAGCCCGTCAGTAGCGTGCTCCTGGTTCATGGGCTGGTCCTTGAGTCTGCTGTAAAAAAGGAATCTTTCCGGCCCCTCGTCGAACGGGTTTGCCTTGAGGAGAGAGACTATTTCATCATGGACAATACGTGGAATAGGTACGATACGTGATTTCCTGTTTTTCGTCGGACCGATTTTCTTGTATCGCGGATTCCAGCCTTGAACGATGTCCAGATGATCGGGATGCAGGTGTTTTTCCTGTAGGCCGACAATCTCCGAAGCCCTACAACCCGTTGCGCAAGCTATGAGGTTTGCGACGCGGTGCCGGATGTCTGGCCATTCCTGGGTGAAAAGGTCGCGGATTTCCTTCGGGGTGTATATTCCCCTACTCTCCGGGGTCTCGGCGACGGCCTCCACTGTGGGGATCTGTCGGATTAGTTTTTTTCGGTATGCGCCTTTTAGAATGAGACGCAAGGCAACGGAAACGCGGTTGATCGTCCCACCAGATAAGCCGGAATCGCTCATGTCTCGCTGCCATTGTCGTATGTCATCTTCCTCGATTGAATCGAGCTTCTTTTCTCCGAAGACCGGGAGTGCGTGCAACTTAATATTTTGTGCGTGCTTTTCGCATTGCTCTTCGGAAATCTTTCGCCCCCGGAGTCGTTTCTCCTTGGCGAATTCTCCTTCCCAAGAAAAGAATTTCTCCGCGAAGTCTTTGAATTTTGTTTTTTCTCTGGTGAGAATTTGCCCCGATGCGAGGTAGTCATTACACCATGAAACCGCGTCGGAACGATCTTTTTTTCTTCCGAGGTCAAGAATTTTTGTTGTCTTCGCGTTTGACCATTTGCCGGGACCTATTTTGAATTGAGCGTAAAAAACAGGGCCTTTTTTTGTTTCCCGTGTATGCAAGGAGAAGTCTTTCCCTTCCAAAAAAGCCATATCCCCCGCCCCCTTTTCCCTTCTATCTCATTATTTATCTCATTTTTTGGGTTTTGACAAGGGCTTTTTAGAAGTATTTTTTTTACTCTTGACTAATTCCTTTTATTGTTGTAACTTATTGCCGAAGACCGGAATCGAACCGGCACAGAACTTTCGGTCCCGGGGGATTTTAAGTCCCCTGTGTCTACCAATTCCACCACTTCGGCGCCTTCGAAATATTACTATGCACCTACCGAAGGGTCAAGTGAGGACGTTTTTTCTGGGGGACGGAGCTTTGAGGGATCTTGAAGGATTGTACGACAGTCATTTCCATATCGATGAAATGACCAGGAAGGGAATCGACGTCGACGACCTATTCACGAAGCTGTTCGAACGGGGGTGGCGGGGCGGCATCGACGTCGTGACCGATCCCGGCGCCTCTGATCACAGACACGATGCGCCTGCAGGATTCCCCGGGGTATTCCGGAGCGCAGGCCTGTATCCTCACGAGGCGGAAAACGATTGGGAAGAAAAGATACCCGCCCTTCGCGGACTTCTCGAGGACCGCAAAGTCGTAGCCGTCGGAGAAATAGGCATGGACAGATTTCACGATTACGCGACTCCGTCGAGACAAGCCGATCTTTTCTCGGCCCAGATCGCGATCGCCGACGATTCCGGACTTCCGATCATCATCCATTGCCGCGACGCCGAAGCTGACGTCCATGCCCTGTTGAAAGCCAATCCGCCGAACCGCGGAGGCGTCGTTCATTGTTTTTCTTCGAGTTATGAATGGGCGAAGAAATTCCTCGACCTGGGGCTTTTTCTATCTTTCGCAGGGAACGTCACCTACCGCAAAAACACAGAACTCAGGAGGACCGCAGCGGCCGTTCCGATCGATCGGATCCTCGTCGAGACCGATTCCCCCTATCTTGCGCCGGAAGGTTATCGCGGGCGTCCCAGCAATCCTGCTCATGTTGCGGAAGTCTGCCGTTGCATCGCGGAGGCGAAGAGCATGGACGAAGCCGTCCTCAGGGCGAGGATCGAGGACAATCTGAAGCGATGCTTTCCCTCGATGACCGCGAGGAACGGCTGAGATGTTCGTTTTCATCCTCTGAACGGAAGAACGATTTCCACCTTGGTCCCCGTTTTGACCTTGCTCTGAACGCTCACGGTCCCGTCGTGAGCCTCCACCACGTTCTTGACGATCACGAGGCCCAATCCCGTACCGCCTTGCTTTGAAGTCGAGAAGAAAGGTTCGAAGACATGATCGAGGACCTCGCGAGGCATCCCGATTCCCGTATCCTCGACCGTCAAGACCAGCCGAGCTTCCTGTTTCCGGGCGGTTACTGAGATCTTCCCCCCATCGCTTATTGCCTTTCGAGAATTGTCGCAAAGGTTTATGAAAACACGGAGCATTCGGGCCTCGTCGAAGATAATCGGATCCGATATCTCGTTCCTTATTTCGAACCGAATACCGGCCTTGTCCATTGCTTCCGCTACGTTCTGCCTCAGTTTTTCGAAGAATTGGTGCAGGCTCACGATAGACAAGTTGAGGCGGATATCGCCTCTGCTGTAATCGAGAAGTTCTCCGACGAGCAGATTCAACCGATCTACTTCCTTGAGTATCCCTGTCGCGTATTTCTTTCCCTTCTCCGCGTCTTCTCCGTGCAGAAGGATCATTTCAGCGTATCCTTTCATGACGGAGATTGGATTCCTGATGTCATGAATGATCAAGGACGAAAATTTTCCGAGATTCGACATCCGTTCCGATTTGATGAGTTCTTCTTGGACTGCTTTGAGGTCTTCGTATGCATGCTGGAGTTCGAGATTCTGTCTCCTGAGCCCGTCGACGAAATAATCGTTGCTCTTCCTCACCATGGATGAAAGGGATTTCAGAAGAGACAGGGCAACCATGTTATTATTCTGGAGGATTCGATGGAAATCATCCCGAAGTATCGACAGGACGTTCACGTCGGTTTTAGCCAGAACGGTCGCGCTCCTCGGGAGATCGTCCACCAGGGCCATTTCACCGAAAAGATGTCCCTTACCGTGAATTGCGAGAAGATCGGGATGTCGGTCGTAATAATCTTTCCATACCTCGACCGTTCCATCCATGAGAATATAGAATTTCTCCGCCTTTTCGCCCTCGATGAATAGAATTTCTCCTTTAGAAAATTTCTCCTCTCTGCACGATTCAGCGAGGGTTCGAAGCTCGTCCGTGGAAAGATCCTTGAAAAAATATACATCCTTGAGGAACTGCATCTTATGTTCCATGGCGACGCCTACATTCTTCGCTTCGAGGGAAAACCGTTCATAATAAAAAACCTCGTCGCTTCGCGACGAGGTTCCGAATATCGACTTTTCGGAGGTTCACCATGCATCGAGCATGTCGTCTTTGTCGCGATTCTCTTCCGCGAAGAGGTCGGTCACAGCCCGTAAATCATCGAGATAGATAAAATACGAACCATAGGTCTCCGACATATCGCATTCGACCGCGAATCCCAGGAATTTGATTCCTGTCTGCGTACTGTAATGGGCGTTACGTTGTTCCATTGACGGCGGTATGGCGACCACGAGTTTCTTCCACCCGGAGAAGTTCAGCTTGCCTACGGTTAGTTCGACGGGTTTACCGGAAAAGTCCTGGAGGATCACTTTCAGGACATGGTTGTAATTCCGGCCCGCTACCCACACGGAGAGGGTTTTCACCACTCCGGCAATTCCTATGGGCCGTGACGGGAGGATGGAGATCATCGCCGCGCCGCGCCTGTAGAATTCCGTCTTGACGCCCAATACGTAGCGATCTTCTTCCTTGATACCTATTGCCTGTTCGTCCTTGATAGGCTGCTTGTCGGCAGGACTGCCCTCCAACCGCCTCGGACTGGATATCCCCTGATCTTGGGAAATGGCGACTTTCCAGAATCCCGCATCCTCGAATTTCGACAGGGATATTTCCTTCAGCTTCTGTTGAGCCGTATCGACTCCGATGTTCTCCGCAACGGGCTGCCCCGGAGTCGGCGAAGTCTCGGCTTTCTGAGTCTGGGCAAATCCAAGAGCCGCTCCGCACAGCAAAATCAGTATTCCGACAAACGTTCTTTTCATGCTCATACCGATACTCCTACTTCTTGGCTCCTTCGCCCCAGAGTTCTTTCACATATTCCGGATTCGCGAGATTCTCGCCGTCGAAAGGCGACTCGAACATATCGGTGAAGATCTTGATTTGATCGAGATAAACGTAGAAATCGTTGACCTTTTCTTCCGGTTTCGTCCAAAGGACGAGCTTGACGAGTTCAAGGCCCTTGAATTTTGGAGTATAGGAAACCGCCTGAGAGATGGTATTGGGAATGTTCAACCAGATATTCTTCCAACCGATGAACTTGATGTCGCCGAAGTTGAGGACGTGGGTTATTCCCTTATGATCCATGATATGAGCTTCGAGGTAGAAGTCGTAATTTGATCCCCAGACCCAGATATCCATGTTCTTCACTCTTCCGGGCAAAGGCAGGGTCCTGGGAACCAATTTTCCGTCGTCGCTCTTCTTCGCGGGGAGTATTTCGATGAAGTTGTAGCCTTTGCGGTCGAACTTTCCGTGTATTCCGAAGGCTTTGAGTTCCTTACCTTCCGGAGGTTTCCTGTAGAGCGCGTCAGGCCAAGCCTTCACGAAAGCGGATTTCGGATATACATCGTCTCCCGAGCTGGTCTTGATTACGGAAGAAAACTTGCTGCCGCGGATTATCCAGGGATTGTCTTGCGGATTATCGAAATCTTCGACGATTTTCGACTGCAGATTTACCGTCATTTCATCAGCGATCAGGGAATCGGCAAGTAGAAAAAATAGCAACAAGAATAAAGCGAGCAGGCCGCCTCTTTTCATTTTCTACTCCTTATACACAGCATTCATCATCGGAACTATACCAGGATTATATTTCTATCGTATACCTTTGTCAAATAGTATAAAGAAATAAAAGCGGATTAAAAAAAAGGCAGGCCTATAAGCCGGGTTCTGTCATGGACCGCCATCTATCTCGGAGCGTCGTCTCCGACGCTCTCAAGCAGTCTACCCGCGGCTTCAGGGCGAGCAACCCGCCGCTTCTCGACTTTGCTCCGGGTAAGGCTTGCCGTGCCTCTTTCGTCGCCGAAAGAGCGGTGGGCTCTTACCCCACCTTTTCACCCTTGCCCCGTTTCCGCTTTCGCGGCAGCGGGGCGGTATGTTTTCTGTGGCGCTCTCTATCACCCCGAAGGGTGTCCGGGAATTACCCGGTACCCTGCTCTCTGGAGCCCGGACTTTCCTCCTTTTCGTGGAAAAGGCGGCGGTCCGGCCTGCCGTTAACGCACAATCTAAATATCGGAATCCTCGATGTCGTCGTGGCGACGCCGGTCGTCGTCCTCCTCCTCGTCCTCGTCGGAATCTTCCTCCTCGTCGAGAAGATCGTCGTCGTCTTCGCTTCCCTCCTCCACGTCGAAGTCTTCGACGTCGAAAATCCCCTCGCTCTCTTCGGTGTAGAACGCTTCCTCCCCGTCCTCCTGGAAAAAGAGGATACGGCTGCAGTAGGGACAGAACATGATGGATTTTCCCGCCCGGACGTCGTTCACGAACTGCATGGGAAGAATCATGTGACAGCCGGAGCAAACGCCTCGTTTGAGAGGAACGATTCCAAGACCCGATTTGCTTCGGATGATTCGTTCGAATTTGAAGAGCATTTCCGCGTCGAGCCCCGGGATGATCTTCTTTTCGTCGATCTCGAGTTCGCGGAGCAGGCCCTTCTTTTTTTCGCTCTCGTTTTTGATCTTTTCCTGTTCCCGGTTGAGTTCCTCTTCCTGTTCCTTGATCATGGACTCTTCCCGCTCGAGGGCATGGGCCATCTCTTCCAGGACTTTCTCCTCCTTCTGAAGGTCCTTCCTGTATTGGAGTTCCTTCTCCGAGGCGTCCCGTATTTCCTTGTCGAGAGCTTCGTATTCCCTCTGAGTCTTGATGATGTCCATCTGTCCTTCGAGTTTCTCGCGGGACTGTTCGGCCTCAGCCATTTTTTCCTTGAGGCTCTTGATCCTGAGCTTGATCTGCTCGTTCTGCTCGTTCTTCTCGATGTAGGATTTTTTGAGACGGTTCACGAGTTCCGTCTTGGTGGCGAGAGTTTTCGGGATATCCCTGATCTCCGCTTCTATCTCGAATTTTTTGGAAAGAATGTCCTGCAAATTCCGCAGTTTCTCGAACACATCCTGAATCATGCCTTTTCCTCTCGTCCTCTATTTAATGATCTAAATAATCTTTCAACCGTCGGCTCCGTTTGGGATGCCTGAGCCTTCTGAGCGCTTTCGCCTCGATTTGCCGGATTCTCTCACGGGTTACGTTAAAATACAAGCCGACTTCCTCGAGCGTCAAGGAGTATCCGTCTTCGAGTCCGAAGCGCATCTTGAGGACCTCCTGCTCCCTCGGAGGAAGCGTCGACAATACTTCGCGGAGCTGCTCCTGGAGTAGGGTGAAAGCCGTCTGACTGGAGGGATTCTCCACGTCCTTGTCCTCGATGAAGTCCCCCAACAGCGAATCCTCCTCCTCGCCTATCGGCGTTTCCAGAGAAATGGGCTCGCGCGCTACATTTTTGACCGACTTGACGCGGCTAACCGACCAGCCCAGCCTGTCCGCCACTTCGTCGTCCGAAGGCTCCCTGCCGAGAACCTGCATGAGCTGACGGCTCTCGCGGACCACCTTGTTGATCTGCTCGATCATGTGGACGGGGACCCTTATCGTCCTGGCCTGATCCGAGATGGAACGGGTGATCGCCTGCCTGATCCACCAGGTAGCGTACGTCGAAAATTTGTACCCCTTTCGGTATTCGAATTTTTCGACGGCTTTGATGAGGCCGATGTTGCCTTCCTGTACGAGATCGAAGAAATGGAGCCCCCTGTTGGTGTACTTCTTCGCGATGCTGACGACAAGACGCAGATTGGCCTTTATGAGCCTGTCCTTGGCGGTCTGCATCATATTCTTCCCCCGAAGAATCTCCTTGGCCATTTTGAGGATGTTCTGAGTCGCGTCCTCGAACTCGATCTCCAGGCCTTTCAGCTTCTTCTCGGTGATCTGGATCTGCCGGATCTCCTCCTTGATCTCGTCCGCTGAAAGGCCGAGATCCTCCTCGATCTTAAGCCGTTTCTCGGTGATCGTGAGGCCGCGCCCGAGCGAGCGAATTTCCCTGAGATTGGAAACGCGCAGCCGTTTCTCTATCTTTTCCTGCTCCCTCTTGTACTTCTTGATCCGTTTCGCGGCTCCGAGGAATTTTTCGGAAAAAAGAAGGATCTCCTCCTGATGGATTTCAACCTTCGAGAATTTCTTCATGAGCGAGTTGCGCCGGTCCTGGAGATCGTCCTCGTTGAGTACGTCTCCGCCATGGGCGACGAGTTTTCTCTTGAGCTCCATATAGCCTTTGAGATCTCCCAGCACTTCCCGGAGCGACTCGCGATAGAATTGCGAAAGTCTCCGCCTCTCCGCAAGATATTCCGAGATTTCCTTCTTGGAGAGGTTCATTTCCCTCGGATCCCGTTTCGAGAACGCTCTTTGGGCGAGCGCGTAGAATTCGGGAATGAGCATTCCCGAGTTCTTGATGACGCCTTTTATGATGTTCTCGCCCTGTTCCATCTTCTTGGAAAGCTCCACCTCCTGCTCCGCGGTGAGGAGGTTTTCCTTTCCGATCTCCCTGAGATACAAACGGATGGGATCGTCGATGGTGGAATCCTTGTCCGTATAGACGAGTTTCTTCCTTTTCTCCGCCTTTTCGGCGACGTCGTCGTCTTCGAGCCTGAGTTCCTCTTCCTCGAGTCGAACGTTATGTTTCGCCAGCAGTGCGATCACTTCCTCGATCTTCTCGGAATTGACGATCGAGTCGGGGAGAAAATCGTTGACTTCATCGTAACTTATGCTTTTTTTGTTCTTCGCGTATTCCAACAGCTTGATGATCGCAGGATCGCTCTGCAGTTCACTCATTCCCCATTACCCTCAATTTCTCAAGTTCCCCGTCCAGATACATTTTCCGTTCAAGCAATTCGGTCAGCCGGTCCTCCTGTGCGCTTTCCGCCTTGAGTCTCTTCATTTCCTTTACGACGTCGTTTCGCTGTCTTTCCAGGCTGTTTCGCTGGATTCGCGCCACGGCGTCCCTGACGATGCCCTCCCGGTTCACGGAAAATTCTTCCGAAACGAGCTTCTGTATAACGAATTCCTTCAATTCGACGTTTTCGATCCTTTCAAGAACCGCATCCCTGTTCCAAACGCCCGTTCGGAAACATTCTTCCATGCAGATGAACAATTCTCGAGCCGGCCCCTCCGCGAGATCGTCCAAGGAAATTCTCGTTCGGATGAATGAAAACGACTCCCGGCTTTCGATGACCGATATCATCAGTACGAGTTCCGGAGTTAAACCTATTTTTCCTACCCCAGGGGGAGGCAAAGAAGCAGCAGGTTCCACGTTCCCGAAGGACTGATTTCGCCTTCTAGTATAGTCTCCTTTTATCGCGGCCTTCTCTATCCCCAGAAGATCGGCCAATTTCGTCATCGCGGCATCGCGCTTTACATCGGAGACCATGCTTCCAATATAGGTAAACAGGTCCCTGATTATCAACTCCTTCCCTTCGGGAGTATCTCCGTTGTGGGAAGCCATCGATTTTTTCAATAAAAAGTCCAATACATTTATAGGACATTCGAGGATTTTTTTCAACTCTTGAGTTCGATCTTCCTGAACGAGATCCGCCGGATCGATGTCCGGAGGCGATTCCGCGACGAAAACCTGAAATTCCAAAGCCTCGCAAATCTCCGCCGTACGCCGAGTGGCCTTAATGCCGGCTTCATCCCCGTCGAAAAAGAGCACGAGCGTTTCCGCGAACCTTTTCAACAATTTCCCCTGTTCCTGGGTGAAAGCGGTACCCAGGGGCGCCACGGCGTAATCGATGCCCGCCTGATGCAGGGCGATGACATCCATATAGCCTTCGACCAATGCCGCTTTTTTCTGCCGCCTGATCGAATCCTTCGCCTGGAAAAAACCGTAAAGATTCGAGCCCTTGCGATACACTTCTGACTCCGCCGAATTGAGATACTTCGGACCGTTTCCTTCGAGGATTCTCCCGCCGAAGGCGAGCACGTCTCCCCGGGGGGATTGGATGGGAAAAACGACTCGATGGGTGAAAAAGGCCCTTCCGGCCTGATTGGCGGAAAAAAGACCGGTCGTTTTGAGGAAGTCCTCGGAATAATTCTTCTTTTTTAGGAAATTCACGAGCCAATACGGATCCGACGGCGCATATCCGAGTTGAAATCGCTCGATGATTTCGTCCTTTATGCCCCTGCTGTGGAGATATTCCAGGGCGCCTGCCCCTTGGGCGGAGTGCTGCAGAAGGTATCGGAAACTTCCCGCGACCCTTCGGTTCAACTCGAGAAGAGCCGCCTTCCTCTTTTCGACCTCCGAAATCTCGCCGTCCTGAGGCACCACCGCCACTCCCACCTTCTTCCCCAGGAATTCCGCCGCCTCTACGAAACTCAGGTGTTCGACTTCCATCACGAAATTGAATACCGTTCCGCCCTTGTGGCAGCCGAAACAATAAAACAAACCGCTTTCCGGAGTCACCGAGAACGACGGGGTTTTTTCGTGATGAAAGGGACAAAGCCCCCAGTATCTGGTGCCTTTCCGTTTCAGGGTCGTGTATTCCGAGACGACCTCGCCGATGTCCGCCTTGTCGGCGATCTGTTTGATGACGCTTTCGGGAATAGCCATGGATCAGCTTCCGGAGGTGATTTTCTTGAGATAGACGACCTTGGCCCGATTGTGCTCCTGAAGATTGCGGGAGAAAAAATGCTTCCCCGTTGCCGGATCCTTGAGTACGAAGTACCAATAGTCCGTCTTAGCCGGACTGAAAGCCGCCAGAAGGGCCGTTTTTCCGGGATTCGAGATTGGTCCGGGAGGAAGCCCGGGATGCTTGTATGTGTTGTACGGCGAGGCTACGTCCAGATCGTCGAAGGTGAGGAATTCCGGGTGGGGCTTCTTCTGGATTTCAGTGATGACGTACTCCACCGTGGCGCACGATCCCAAGGCCATGTTGACGCCGAGACGGTTCGAGAATACGGAGGCCATGAGCGGAGCCTCGTCCGCCGATCGGTATTCCCGTTCTACTATGGAAGCGAGGATGATCTTTTCCGCGAGGGCCTTCTGGGTCATTTCCCGGTATTCGGGGTAGATTTCCGCGAGCTTCTTGTAGAAGTTGTCCACCATCCTTCCGAGAGCCTTCTCGGCCGGATAATCCTCCGGGAAGAAGTACGTATCCGGAAAGATGTAACCCTCAGCCGTGCGCCCCGGTATCCCGAACTTGTCGAGAAGCTCCCTTTTCCCGGCTGCTGCGAGAAAGGCTTCCTTGGAGCTTATCTTCTTTGCCTCGAGATAGTCCGCGATGCGCGAAAGGGTCCATCCTTCTGGGATGGTCGTCCTTATGAGGAATTGCGATCCCTGGATGAAATAATCGTGGAGATCCAATGCGGATTTCCCCCGCGGGACGAGATAGGATCCCGCCTGGAAGAGTTTCTCGCTTTCTTTCAGTTTCGCGACGACGACGAGGAAATCCGCCGACCGAAGGAGCCCCTCTCGTTCCAGCCTCTCGGCCACGCTCTTGAGGTTTTCCCCCTTTTCGATGGTAAAGGCGACGGATTCGCCTCCGTTCGATCGGACGGGAGAATTCATGTAGGTCGCATAGCCCACGAGTCCCAATCCCGCTCCGAGGACCAGGATCAGGAACAACGTGAGCGCTCGAATCAGTTTTCGCATACGGTCTTCACTTCACGAGGATGAATTCCACCCTCCGGTTCTTCCAGTTGTTCTCCATGTCGTTGCCGGGGAAAAGCATCTCCTTTCCGCCCTTCCCTTCGACGCCGAGCCGCTTGGAGGAAAGCCCCATGGAAACCAGGGCTTGTTTGACGCCCTGGGCACGGGAGAGCGAAAGCGGCATGAGCTCTTCCCTGTCTTCCCGTTCGGTGCCGGAAACGTTGTTCGCATGCCCCTCGATTCTCACCTGGTAGTTCTCGTATTTCGAAAGCACCTCCACGAGGCGTCGGAGGACGCTTCTGTTCTTCGTGCCCTTTTCCGTCTCGTCCATGATCACTTCAGGGCTGTTCGGGGCGAACGTGATGCTCGAAATCTTTATCTTGAGGCGATCGCCGTCCCTGATGACGAGGATGTCGATCGGGATGAGGCCCTTCTCTACCCGCGAGTTTCCGAGGGAATCGGTGACGGTGAAAACGTAGGGGTAATCCTCGGCGGCTATGACGAGTTCGCCTTCGGACGACCTTCCGTCCCAGAGTATCGTAGCGGCCGGCATGCTGTTTCCGGAGAACCGCGTGAACGTCTTGCCGTTCCGGTCGGAAATCACGAAACTCCAATCGCGGATGGGGCTCGCGTCCGTCACCTGCAGGCCGATCCTGAGTTCGTCAGCGATGCCGTCGTTGTCCGGTGAGAACGGAATGGGAGAGAGGCTGACCTTCGCGGCCGGGGGCGTGACGTCGAGGACGAACGGACTCGACTTCGCCGTAGGCTGGTTGCCTTTGGCGTAGACCGCCTCGAATTCCGCCGTGTAGACGCCTTCTACGACATCTCCCGCATCAGCCCTTCCGTTCCACTGTATCCTCTGCGGCGACTTCATGGTGGTGCCGGAGAACGTCTTCCGTACGGAGCCTCCCTGATCCCTGAGCTGAAGCCTCCAGGATTCCAGGCCTTCGAGAAGATTGAGATAGAGGGTGAATTCGATTTCGTCCCTGTTGCCGTCGGCGTTCGGGGAGAAACCCGGGGAATCCACCGTCACGAAAGCGGAGGTTTTCTTCGTGTCCACGACGATGCCGTCGATCTCGATCTGCCTAGAATTCCCGGCCCTGTCCTCCGCGCGGACGATGTATCGGTAGGTACCGTCCGGAGCGTGGTTGCCGAAGTCGTCGAGACCGTCCCAGGAGAAGTCCGCCGCCGACTCCTTCCAGAAATAGTTTCGCACCTTCTCGTTGTTCCGTCCCACGATCCGTCCTTCCCAGAGCGTCTCGCGTGAGGATTTCTGCGTGAAAACGGCCGCGTCTTTCCTGCCGTCGCCGTCGGGAGAGAAGAGCTTGGGCGCGACCGACACTGATATTTCGGGCGGAACCGTATCGAGCTCGAAGGCACCGGTCCTCGACACGGCCTTGTTCCCGTTGGCGTATATGACGTCGACCTCGGCGAAGTAGACCCCGTCCGGAGCCCTGCCGCCGTTCTGCGCGAGTCCGTCCCACAGATAGTTCGGATCGAGCCTGCCGAGACCCGTGAAGGTCCTGATCGCGGTCCCCTTCGAATCCATCACGGAAAGCTTGTAGGACTCGATGCCTTCGTTCACCTTGACCGTCGGGGTGAGACGGATCCTGTCCTTGATCCCGTCGCCGTTCGGCGAGAAGGCGGAAAGGTCAGCGCTCAGGATGACGGGGGTTTCCTCGGTGTTGATGGCGAACTCGACGATGTTGGAAACGCCGCGGTTTCCCGCCCTGTCCATACTCTCGATCTGATAGGTGTAACGTCCGTCGGGGACGAGATTTCCCGCTTCGCTGGTGCCGTTCCACTTGAACGACGGTTCGGCCCTCTCCACCCACGAAAAGGTTTTGACCGTACGGCCGTCCTTGTTCTTCACCGTTCCGGACCAGCGCTCCTCTTTCGAGGAATCCTGGTAGAAGGTTATTTCTTCCTTGTTGCCGTCCCCGTTCGGTGAGAAGACGGAAAGGTCCGATCGTATCTCGGCGCGAGGCGGCGTGAGATCCACGAAGAAATCCGGGGACGTCGCGCTCGGCCTGTTGCCGTTACGGTACGTCACGGTGAGTTTCGCCCGATAGCCTCCTTCGGGCAGCACGGTCCCGCTTTCCATCCTTCCGTCGAATCTGACCGGCTGAGGCGCATTGAGCAGGCCGGAGAACCGCCTCATGGTCTTGTCCGAGGAGTCGGAAATCGTCATTTCCCAACTTTCGAGGCCGTTGGTGACGGGGATTACCGGCGTCAGCGTCAGAAAATCCTTGACGCCGTCGCCGTTCGGCGAGAAATACGACGCATCGATCGAGAGGGAAATAGGAGTCGTCTCGGTGCTTATGAAAATATTATCGAACCCGGATTTCGTCTCGTTGCCGGCCGAGTCCTTGCTCTTTATGAAATAGGAATAGATGCCGTCGGGAAGCAGGACGCCGTCGTCGCCCTTTCCGTCCCAGATCACGTTTCCCGGGGCCGCGTTCTTCCATTCGAAGGTCCGCACGGCCCTGCCGGAGGCGTCCCGAATTTCCGCCTTCCAATCTTCCTCCGCCGAGCCGGTCTGGACGATCGTTATCGTGTCCTTGTTTCCGTCGTCGTTCGGGGAAAAGACGAGATCCGCGCCCCGGGGCACCTGAATCTCGATCTTGGGCGGCGTCGTATCGATGATGAAGTATTTCGACTCGGTCTTCGCCGAATTGCCGTTGTCGTCCTTGGCCTCCACGACGAAGGAGTACCTGCCGTCGGGGAGCCTCGCCCCGTTGTCGCCGATTCCGTCCCACCTAAGGGACTTGGGCACCTCGATTCCGGTTTTTTCGGAGAGAAGCCGATCAACGACGCCGCGGAACGTCTCGTTTTCCGGCCGTTTTTCCTTGTTTTCGATGAGCCTGACGACTTTGCCCTTGTCGTCGCTGATGACGAGACGGTACTCCATCACGTAGCGCTCGTCCGTGATCTCGAGGGGGAATTCCAACGAATCCGAGACGCCGTCGAGGTTCGGTGAGATGACCTTGGGTTCCGCGTATCCCACGTTGATCTTCGGCGGATTGCGGTCCACGACTCCGAGATTGGCGTTCATCCCCAGACCGAAGGCCCAGATGCCGCTGTGCAGGGGAGCGGCGGAAACGCGGGTCTTCACGTCGCTCCTGTTCCACCCCTGCTTGCTGAGAAAGCTCGAATCTTCCTTGAAATCCGTTCGAAACACCGCAGTGATACCGACCGCGGGGATCGGGCTCCTCGTCGGGAGGTCGTCGTCGACGATCTGCCTGAGGTCGAGACGCACCGACGCGTTGAGACTGAGCCATTCCTTGTAGGTGAACTCTCCGCCGAGCGCGAACCTGACGTTCTGAACGGAGGGAAACGACAGATCGCCGGTCACTCCTATGCTCGCGTCCTTAGTTCGAAGAGCGGTGAATCCGGCGCCGACAGCGGGCGTGAACGCCGACGGGAAGCCTGACCTACCGTCCACAGGCGCGTACCATTTACCGAAATTCTGGAGCGCAACTCCCCACCGGAAATCCTTGAGCCCCATCCATTCGCCCGGCAGGTGAAGGAAGCCGAGATCGAGGGCGAGGCCGAAATCGAAGGAATCCGCCGATCCGGCGACCGTCGTGATGCCGGCACCTATGAGCAGATTGGGAAAGAGGTCCTTGGCGAACGACCCCTTCCAGGACAGGGAAGTGCCCAGGTCCATGTCCTCCAAGGATGTAGTCAGGAACTGAACGTTGCTGGAAAAAACCCCATACTTCGTGGGCAGCGACGCGCCGATGTTCGCGACATGGCCTTTCCAGCCGTCCTCGGTCGGATCGGTCAGGCCGACGTAGCTCGCGTCGATGCTCGTCCGCTGCTGCAACGCGGAGGCGGCCGGGTTGACCGCGTCCGAAACGGGGGATTCCATGGAGACCACGCTGGCGCCCCCCGCGAGAAAAAGAGGCGACCTGAGATCGTTTACTTCCTCGCCGCCCCAAGGCGGATTATACTCGCCGAACAAGGCCGCCAGGGCGACGATGGAAATAAGCATCGAAAACACGAAACGTTTCATTCCCTTCCTCCTCGCTTGGAAGCCTCTCCCCCGCACAGCGTTTCCACGTCCTCTATCGAAAGGTGTTCGAACAGGACGCCTTCGAGCCGCCTGAGCAGCCCCAGTAGCGAATCGTCCAGTTCCGACTCACGCATCTTCAAAAGCGCATAGAGTCCGACGCATTCCGTTTTTTCCAGAAGTAGATTAAAACTCAAGTTCCTGACCTTCCTCAGCTAGGAAAATATTCATTCCGCTCTTTCCCAGGTGGCTGTAATACCATTTTGCGGACTGCAGATTGTTGTAGAGCTTCCTGTCGTCGTAGAGCGGCTCGTGGTGAAAGAGGAACAAGTTCTTTATGTTCCACTCCGCGGCGAAATCGACCGCTAGACTGAAGGACGAATGACCCCAATTGTACTTCTCCACCGCCTCCCCCAGCGTGTACTGAGAATCGACGATGAGGGCGGCAGCGTCCTGGAAGAATCCGACATTCTCCCCGCTCTTCTCGAAATCCTTTTCCGTCAGTTCCGAATCCGTGGAATAGACCACCCTATTCCTCCCGTCGGAAATCCCGTAGGCGTAGCAGCCTCCGGGGTGGTTCATTTTCTTCCAGGTGACTTCTCCCATCTTGAATTTGACGGCGCCTCCGTCGAGTTTGTGATAGTGCAGCTTGGCGCTCGCGATGGACATGGGAACCGGGAAATACGGATTCCGCATCTGACCGTGGAGTTTTTCCTCCAGGCCGTCCTCCGGATGGTAGAAATGAATCGTCACCTTCGGATTGTAAAGAGGCGGAAAGAAAGGGATCCCCTGAAGATGGTCCCAATGAAAGTGAGAAAAAAAGACGTGATACTCGGTGACGGTCGAATCCTTTCCCGCGAGAGACACTCCGTATTCCCTGAGCCCTGAGCCCGCGTCGAGAAGGATGACGGATCGCCGCGAGCCGAGGTTCACCTCGATGCAGGAAGTGTTCCCGCCCGCGGTCCCGAAGAGCCAGGGTGGAAGTTGGGAAAGAAAATATTCCCTCGTCGTCGAATTCTCGAGATCCGATGGCCTGATTCGCTGAACGACGGTGGCGATCTTGCTTCGAATGCATTCCGGCGTAACCGGCGTCGGAATCGATCCCCGAACTCCCCAGAACTTGATTTTCATGAAACCGTCCCTAGGATAGTTTGATGCACGGTTCTTTTCGGCTCATCCATTCGTCGATTTCCGCCTTTCCGTGCAAAGCCCCGCGGTCAATGCCGGGGCAGTAAGAACTCAATGCCAACCATCGGACCTTGGAGGAGACGTTTTCGCTCCAAAAAGGAAAACTCCGGCATTGGTAAGGCCGATGCTCGTATACCGAACAGCCCCCGTCGTTCCAGAAAATGCAATCGTAATTCGGCTTCTCGATCAGACTCAGCTTGACCGCACCGTTCACGGCTACTTTCTTACAATACTTATCGATAAAATCATCGCGCGCAAGTCCCGTAGCCCGGAGGAGCCCGACGAGGTCGCTTTCCGAAAGGAACACGAATCCGGGGTCGTGCCGGCAACAACGTGAACACTTCACGCAGGAAAATTTGAGTCCTTCGCTGTAAAAGCATTCTTCCATAACGGTTTACCGCGCAACCTCAGGTTACAATATACCACACCAAACGGCCCTTTCAAAATGGAAAATATTCCGTTGTCCGGGGCCTTCTGCGGAAAAAAAAGGCCCTTTCCGCAGAAAGGGCCTCCGTATGGAGAGAGAAGGATTCGAACCTTCGAAGGCGTAGCCAACAGATTTACAGTCTGCCCCCTTTGACCGCTCGGGAATCTCTCCAAAGGACTCGGATACCTTACTGAAACCGAATCCGCTTGTCAAGAGAGGAGGAGCAAATCAGGGCCGCCGGACGGCCGGGTTTCCCGATCCTCCGCGACTTTCAGGAAAACGACGCAGACCTTCTTGCGGACTTCGTCGGAACGATAAGCGTTGCAGAAATACCAGCCGTTCGTCGGTTTGTGGAACATCTTGAAGGTCCTGGGATTTCCAGTAGTTGCGACGTCTCCATACACCTCCAGCCAGCTCTGTTCCGTCTCCGGCCAGACGTCGAAGACGTCCTTGCCTCTCACCTTCTCGATCGGGAATTCGACGATTCTCTCGTATGCCTCGTTGAAGTAGTCGAACCTGAAGCTCACGAATTTTCCGTTCTCGTCGAAAACCGGATCCCATACGACGAAGGCCGTGATCATGTTCTTCAGCATGAGCCGCATTTCGCAGTTCATGGCGCTGAGGACCTCGTTCTGGCGCCTGAATCTCTCCTGAACGTCGTGGAGACGAAAAGCCATCCTGACGGAGGCGATGAGTACGGTTTCCCCTGCCTGTTTGACGACGTAACCGTACGAAGCGATCTTCTCGGTTCTGTCCACGATATCCGGATCCGTATGGCTCGAGAGAAAAACTATGGGAATCTTCCGAATTTCGAGGATCTTTCGCGCGGCTTCAGTACCGTCCATTCCGTGCCCGAGATCTATGTCCATGAGAACGAGGTCGATGCCTTCCCCGTCCGCTATCAACCGTACGGCTCCTTCCCCGCTCGAAACAGAGACGACCTTGAAGCCCCTCCTGCGGAGAATGGATGATTCCTCCATGGCGATGATGGCCTCATCCTCGACGAGAAGCAGCGTTTTCCCCCGGTATCCTTCGGAATTCATCTTTTCGATCATCGGTTCCGACTCAATATAATCTAAAATAAGTGGAGCGGATTTTCAAATTATACAACGGACGCGGGCGGGTCTTCGACGGCGGAGGGGGCCGACCGCGGTTGCGTCCCTCACGGATATCGACTAAGCTTCAGGCATGGACGTAGGCACGCTTCTCAACGCGATACTGGCACTGCTTTCCATTCTGAATCCCATCACCGTGGTCCCCATGTACGCCGACCTTACCAAGGACCTCGACCGGGCGAACAGGGTCAAACTCTTCAATACCGCGGCATTCACGGGCTTCCTCACCCTCGCGATCCTCACTTTCACGGGCCGTTGGGTCATGCAGTACGTTTTCCAAATCCACGTCGCCGAATTCAGGATCGCGGGGGGAGTGCTTCTGATCGTCATAGCGATCAAACAGATCGCCTTCCACAATCCCGGCGAAGTCAAGGGCGCTGCGGGACGAGTGATGGAGATGGGAGTGGTTCCGATGGCGGTCCCGCTCCTCGTCGGTCCCGGTTCCATAGTGACGGGCATCCTCATACTCGACCGGGACGGGTGGCTGATCGCAGGAATCGCCCTTGCGGTCAACTTCCTCATCGCCTACGCCGTCATCCAGAGCAGCCCGGTGCTCGCGCGCATCATGGGGACCCTCGGAACCCTCGTCGTGGCGCGCGTGCTCTGGATATTCATCGCGGCGATAGCCGTCCATTTCGTCCTTTCGGGCGTTTCCGAGGTCTTCGGGCTTCCGCTATTGTTCGCCGCCAACCTGCGTTGACGAGGAGGAACCGTGATCTACATCGTCGTCAGCGCCCTGGTCAAGAAGGGGCGCATGAGCGAATATCTCGAGATCTGCTCCAGACTGAGGCCTCTCGTGCTCGCGGAGAAGGGCTGTCTCGCCTACGATTACGCGAAGGACATCCATCCTTCGGCCCCCGGTCATGACCCCTCTGACCCGGACAGGATCACGCTCATCGAGAAATGGGAATCCCCGGAGGCGCTCTCCGCGCATAACGAGAGCGCTCACGTAAGGGAATACCTCCCGAGACTGAGGGAACTCAGGGAGGCCACGACCATCCGCATGATGGAAACCGTCCTCTGAACGGACGGCCGCATCCGGAGGCCCTATATCGCCGGGGATTTCTAGGTTCGCGTTTTTTCTTCTCTTCTCCAAGGCATCACGATCCGTTCCGCCCATTTCAGGCCGGAGGTGAGAAGAACGCCGAGCACCATGACCACGACGAGACCCGCATACATCTTCTCGGGAGCGAGAATCTCCCAATAATAGAAGGTCAGGAAACCGACCCCAGTCTTCGCCCGTACGAATTCCACGGCTATGATGACGATAAGGGCCGTTCCGAGGGCGAGCCTGAGCCCCGCGAAGATGACCGGAAGGGCACCGGGGAAGATCACGTGCCGGAACAGCTTCCAGCCTCGGGCTCCGTAGTTGTGTCCCGCTTCGAGGTAGACGTGCTCGATGTCGAGCACTCCCACCATGGTGTTGATCGCCACGAGGAAGAACACCGAAATGGCGACCACCGCGACCTTGGGGCCTTCGCCGAAAGGATCGGGAAAGACGAGCATCATGATGGGGAAGATGGCGATTTTCGGCAGAACGTAGAAGGCGGACAGAGTCGCATCGATCATGGTGCGAACCGTGCGGCTGATTCCCATGACCATGCCGAGCGCGATGCCCGGTACGGAACCGATCACGAAGCCGAGCAACACCCGCATGAGCGTCGCGAAAAGGTGGCTTTCCGCGAGCAGTGCATCCACCGTCTCGCCGCCCGTGCCCGCAACCGCGCCGGGAAGGAGCCACGGCCGGCCGAAAAGGGAGGTCCTGGTGAAATCGTCGTACTTGGTGAGCATCTCCCAGAGTCCCGAGGCGATCTTCGTGGGAGGCGGGAACCAATCCGGGCTCAGGATGTTCGATCTGACGAGAAGTTCCCATGCGAGGACGAGCAGCAGGGGGAAGACGACGGCGAGCGACCGCTCGTAGAGGCGGGAATACCGGCCCGGGACAAGGTCGGCTGCAGCCTCGGCCGTCATGACGATCAGCACGAAATCGATCAGACCCAGGATCCACCAGATGAGAGGCCACAAGCCCAGGAAGGTAGCGGATGCGTTGATCGCGGCGAAGGCGGCGATCGGCAGGATCACGCGGCTCGATTCGGTCGATGGTCTCATTTCACGGCCTCCATGGCAGCAACGACCTCGTCGCGGAGGGCTTCCCAGATGGCGTAGGAGAGCTCGCCGAATTCGGCGGTCGCGGTCGCGTGAAGATCGCGGGGGCGAGGTATGGGGACGTCGAACACGGCCTTCTTCGTTCCGGGATGCGCGGTCATGAGAACCACCCGGTCTCCGAGGAGGACCGACTCCTCGATACTGTGCGTGATGTACACCACGGTCTTGCGCTCCTCCTCCCAGAGCTTGAGGAGTTCCTCCTGCAGGACGGTCCGCGTCTGCGCATCCAAGGCGCCCAGAGGCTCGTCCATGAGCAGGATCTCGGGATCGTTCGCCAGGGCGCGGGCGATTCCGACCCGCTGCTTCATGCCGCCGGAGAGCTGATGCGGGTAATGGTTCGCGAATTTGGAGAGCCCCACCCGCTCGATCCAGGCCCCGGCGACGTCTCTGCGCAGTTTCTTCGGTACGCCGCGCATCTCGAGTCCGAATGCCACGTTGTCCAACACCGTCTTCCAGGGGAAGACGGCGTACTCCTGGAACACCACGTTCGCGAGCGGGCGTCCGGAAGCCTCGGACCTCCTTACCTCGATGCTGCCCGAGGAAACCGGCATGAGCCCCGCCAGGATGCGGAGGAAGGTCGACTTGCCGCATCCCGAAGGGCCGACTATGCAGAGGAATTCGCCGTCCCCCACCTCGAGGGAGAAATCCTTGAGGGCCTTCACCGGCCCTCCGGCGCCGTCGAAGACCTTGGAGACGCCCTCCGCGACGATTTTGTGCTTCTTCGTTTCGCTCACTCCGTCACTTCTTTCCCAGGACGGACCTGGCCCAATCGACGAAGCTCGTGTCGGTGACCTTTTCGAGGTCTATGGGGCGGGAGTATTCGACGCGCCGGTTTTCTCGATGAACGCGCTCGACATCCTTGAGGCCTTCGAGGGAAATCGCCATGTTCGGGTCGTAGATGACCGGCTCGGAGGACTTCAGGGCGGCCTCGGTGGTATTCACGTGGGTAAGGTAGGCCTTGAGATTTTCCTTCGAGAGGTAGTCGTTCCCCTGCATGAGCCGGGCTGCCTCCATGAGCGCAAGGGTGAAACGCTTGGCGACTTCGGGCTTCTCCTTGAGAAATTTACCCGATGCCACGAAGGTCACGGTCATCGCGCCCGGGGTGAGGTCCTCTTCGAGAGAAACCGCCTTTCCTCTTCCGACCGCCTGGTCGGCGAAGGGCGTGCCTAAAATCCCCGCATCGATCGACCTGTTCTCCAGGGCTGCGGGCATGTCCGAATTGCCGAGCGGAACTATGGTCACGTCGCGAATGGTGAGATTCCCCCTTTCCAGGGCCTTGGCGGCCAAATACTCGCCGCCGCTTCCCGGCCCGCCGGCCATGGCGACCTTCATGCCTTTGAGATCGGCGACGGTTTTGACCCTGCCGGAATCGACGAGATCCTTGCGCACGAGCAGTTTCGTCGGGCTTCCCTTCAGAGGCTCGATCGCTCCGGGTGCTATGATCCTGAGGTCCATGCCCTTGGCCCATGCGTTCCAGGTCGAGGCCACGATGGCGATGCCGCCGATATTCACCTTCCCCTGCGTCATGAAGGCTATGACTTCCGTACCGGACTTCACGCTCTGCACCTGGACGTCCAAGCCGTACTTGTCGAAAAGCCCGCGGCTGTTCGCGACGTACAACGTGGCGAATTTCATGATCGGCACGTAGGCTACGACGATTTTCTCCCGGGTACTCAGCGGGGTCACCCGTTCCTGGGAGAAAACTGAGGTCACGGCGAAACCTAACAAGACCGCCGCGACGAGTATCCGCTTGTTCATGCGATTTCTCCTCATCCTTTCGAAAATATGAATCCATAATAGGAATTTCGACAGACGAGGTCAACCGTTCCTATGAAGAGAAACAGACCGTCATTCCGGATATCGCCTCATGAGTTCGATTCTCGTGAGGATGAAAGGAGCGAGCTTCAGCGCGAACGTCTGGGCGTCGTCCGAATCGCACTGATCGCAATTCTTTTTCAGGGCCTTTTCCATGGATTTGATCAACATCGACTTTTCTTCCGCGTCCTTGAAGCTCGATATCCCTTCATGCTGCAGGTCGATGATGAGGCTGTCGATCGAAAGATGGAGATCCTCGATGGGAAGCTTTTCTTCGAGGAAATACCTCTCCACGACATCGAGAAGCGGAAGATCGATGTCGATGCAGAGGTCGTCCCTCTTCTCGAACAGGCATGCCTCGATGGGTTCTTCGTAGTGGAACGGGCAGTTGGGGCACACCCGTGAGAAGTGGGCGATGCTGCTCGCCTCGGAGAGGTTCTCCGCGTCGACGAAGGTTTTCGCCACGTCTTCCACCATCTCTGCCGCGAACCGGGAGACTTTCCGCAGATCATCCTCGCTGAAATCGTTGCTGTCCGAACAGAGCTCAACGAGCTTCTTCTCCATCGAGGCGTCCACTCTTTTTCTCAGCATCGGACAATCGAAGAGGGAGGTCCCGCGGTTCCTCCGGAGGTGCTCCAGCATTTCCTCTACGACCCGATGGTGCGCGTATTCGACAACTTTTTTCAATTTCATCTTCGTTCGCTTCGTTTCATCACTACAAACGTATCACATCAGAAAAAAATTACTTTTTCCGTGGTTTTCATCAAAATGCCATGCGATTCATTCGACAAGACTTCTATCGCCAACTCGTTACGATCAAAGCCTTTATCTATAGCCATCTGTCGGATTCGAACCGACGACCCCGAGATTACAAGTCACGTGCTCTGGCCAACTGAGCTAAGATGGCGAGGACGACGCAAGGGTATTAAAAAAAAGGAGGCAAGTCAAGGCAATTCCTGAGTTCGTCGCTCAGGGTGAGAATTTCCGTCCGGTCTTTGAATATCGCTACGGTGTGCTCGAACTGGGCGGTGAGGCTTCCGTCGTCGGTCACCGCGGTCCAGCCGTCCGGCAGTATGCTCACATACGGCTTCCCGAGACAGACGATGGGTTCGACGGTGAAAACCATGCCGGGAATGATGGGTTGTCCGGTCCCCTTGGTGCCGGAATTCGCGACGATGGGGTCCTCGTGAAAGGAGCTGCCTATCCCGTGTCCCGCGAAGTCGTCGAGTACGGTACACCCCGCGCGCTTCGCCGCCCGCTCGATCGCGGCGCCTACGTCACCCAGGCGGTTTCCCGCGCGCGCCGCGAGGATGCCCGCGAGAGTCGTCTTCCATGCGGCCTTGAGCAGGTGGAGCCGTTCCGGGTCGGACCGTCCCACGATGTAGGTCCATGCCGAATCGCTGTGCCATCCGTCGATGTTGAGGGTGATGTCCACGGTCAGGATGTCGTGCTCCCGGAGGGGAACGTCGTTCGGGATGCCGTGGACCGCGACCTGGTTGACCGAAGTGCATATCGAAGCCGGGAATCCCCGATAACCTTTCTGGGAGGACGCGGCCTTGTTCTCCGTGAAGAGCCTCTCACAGAACTCGTCGATCTCCCGGGTCGTGATTCCCGGACGCAGCATCCCCTTTATGCTTCTGAAGATCCTTTCGATCAACCTCGAGGATCTCCGCATGCGGTGGATGTCGAGACTCGTCTTGAGCGTGATGTTCTGGGCCAGATTGCTCATGCGTCATTACAATTTCGGCAGTCCGGGCCGCCTATTCCAGTCTTTCTTCGCTATCGCACGGGCTGGGTCACGACGAGGATGAAATGAGACAGAACGAGCAGCCCTCCCCCGCTCGCGAATCCCGCGATCGCCAGAAGGACGTTCCCGATCCGCAACGGCCTTTTCGCGGGAATCGCCGCGACGAGATAGGCGAGGAAGTACAGTCCCGAGAGCATGGAAAGCAGGCTCGAGACCTTGAGTACGTCGAGGAGCATGAACTGCGAGCGGGGGAGGAAATCCTGCCGGTTCCCGGAGAGGAAGAGGAGAAAGGCGAGCAGGGACAACAGCAGGAAAAACGTGCAGAGCCCCGAAAGGATACGGTTCATCGGAAACACGATAGCACGACTCCCCACTTGCATGAAAGAGCGCTTTTCTCTAGGATTGACCCGCGGAACAAGCATGGAATATTTTTTCAACTTCGAGAAGCTCGCCTACGTCCAAGGGCTCAAGCCCGAGGGATGCATCCTCTGTGAGATCGTGAAAGGCGGGGAGACCGTCGTCGACCTCTCCGTCTTCGACGACGAGCTCTTCAAGGTCGTCGTGAACCTCTACCCGTACAATCCCGGCCATCTCATGATTCTTCCCCGTCGCCATTTGGAGGACGTTCGCCAGTACTCCCCCGCGGAAGCGTCGAGACTCAACGACCTCACCGATAAATTCCTCGACATCCTGGATCGGACCCACAGGCCCTCGGCCTACAACATAGGCTACAACATGGGCTACAACGCCGGAGCCTCCATCAGGCATCTTCACCTGCACATCATCCCGCGCTATCCGAGGGAAACCGGAATAGCGGATCTTTTGGCTGGCAAGCGCGTCCTCGTGGAAAGTCCCATGGTCACGGCGGAGAGGATCAAGGAGGCTCTCCGGGGAGCAGACGCGTCCTAGAGGGCCCCTCTTTCCACGGCGGCGAGATGGCGGATCACCTTGACCGCACTCGAAAGCGCGTCGACCGCCTGCTTCAGCCTCGTGTCGATTCCCCTGAATTTTTTGGCGGACTCCGAGAGGAAAACCTGGTCCTTGGCCATGCCTGCCAAGGCTCCGAGCAGGCCGTCCAGGTGACTGATGCCCTTCTCCAGAAGGTCCTTCGCCTCCCGGTCCTTCTGCGCCACCAGCGCCCGGTACATCTTCATCTGCTGCTGGTCCCGATCGATGACGAACTTCATCTTGATGAGGGCGCGTCCGTCGTCCGCGTCGGGCGAGAACGAATGGTCGAATTCGCGCAGCTTGTTGCCGATGTCCTCGATTCCCGAAGCGTGGATGAGGACGAGGCTGAAGTTGTCCCGGAGGCGGTTCGTGACCGCCCGGTTCAGCAGGTGGACGAGACTCTGGATGAATCCGCGGTAATGGACGCGGATGAAGTTGTTCAGGATCACCAGGGATCGCTGATGGATGAATCCCGGATAGCCGGACTTCGTGGAAATTCCGATGCCCGAACTGAGATAGAATTCGAAATTCGCGATGGCATCCTTCCTGAAAAGAAGGAGAATCATGTCTTCGAGGATGTCGAACCTGACTTTCGAGAAAAAATCCTCGAAGTCGGTGAAGACCTTCAGGCGTACGGAATCAATATAGAAATCCTTCATCCTCGGCTTCGGAAGATACATCATCACCTTATAGTAGGGATCGTTCATGAAGTACCGCACGATCTCCGTGAACGGGACGGTCCGGTATAGCCTTCCGGCCGTCTCCACGAGATTCACGATGTCCTTCCTGAAATAGACGGTCTGGGACTCCTTGTCGCCAACGCCGAGTTCCTCGAGGGCCCTGCTTCCTCCCTTCGATCTGACGCAGAATTCCACGACTTCGGGGAAGAGCTCCACGCTGCCCCTCCGGAACGGGAACAGGGCACAGCAGAACCGTTCGACGAGTTCCAGGGTCGGAAAGAGCTCTGCCGATTCGAAGGCGGGATCTTCGTCGGATTCGTTCCCGCTCGCGTCGAAATGGAAGAGGCGGAAAAACTCGTCGTAGGGGAAGAGCGTGAGGTTCTTGAGATTGTAGAGCCCTAGGACTCCCTCCCTGATTTTATCGAAGTCCTCGTCCTTGAGGCCGGCGAAATACCTCCCGAGCCGCTTGTTGATTTCCTCGACCAGGTCTCCCATGGACTCCGTCTGGAAAAAAAGCTCCTTCATCTCCTCGAAGGAGATGAAATCCATGAGCGAGATCTTGGCGCCGTGCAGTCTCGTCTCGACGACCTTCCTCATGAGCTTTTCCATGAGCTCGGCATCTTCGAAAAGTTTCCGCATGAGGGCTCGAAACGGATCGGTTTTACGGTAAACCTCGTAAACCGCCGTAGCGAGTCCCGGACCGAGCGTTCTCATGGTGAAATCCGCATAGGGAATTCGGGTTTCCTGGATCTTTTTCCTCAATTCCTTGAGCTTGTCCTCGAGAAGGAAATCCGACTCCTTCTTCGTGGTGAATAAACCTCGTACCCAACGATTCATCTTGACGGCCGAGGCGCTTCCTCCCGATTCTTTCTTCAGGAAGCTTTCCTGAATCTTCGAATCGCTCGGTGCGGGAATTATGCTGGTGACCGAATCCTCACCCAGACAGAGAGCCCTTTCTATCCGAGCCCGTATCTTTTTCTGCTCGTCCTGGGACAAGGAAACAAGTTTCGTCATGTCTCGTCCTCTCGGAAAGATTTGATGCAGACCAGTCGTCCCGTCTTCATGACGACCTCCGCGATTTCGCCGCTCACCACGTTGCTGACGCCGATGTCGCCGACCTTCCACGAAAGCGCATCCAAAGGCCACTTGAGGCCCCGGCTCGTCATGGCGGCCCCGGAGCCGCCAACGGGAAAAAAGCTCACCCGCCGGTCCTTCCATCCGTCTATGCGTATCCTCGTTCGGACGAGTACGAGTTCCTCCTTCGCCGTGAACCAGAAGTCGGGCGCATTTTCCCTGTGGAAGAGGGAGAATATCCCGAGAAGGTGATCGAGCCGGCCCCCCCCTCCCCCGATCACGCCCACCCTGGAGCAGCCTCTCCCGCGAAGCGCCTCGATCGCGAGTTCGGTGTCGGTGTAATCCTTGTCGCGAGCGAAGACTTGCAACTCCGAATCCGGATATCGTCGCAGGATGTCAGGATCCGGGATGGAATCCATGTCACCGACGATGAGATCTGGCACCACTCCGAGACGTTCCGCCAAGAGCAGCCCGGAATCGGCGGCCGCAGTCAGATCTGCCTCTTTCAGTTCTTTTTCGATCGCGTCACGGGACGGTCCCTCCCCTCCCGTGAAAACAAGTCCGAGCACCGGTTTCCCCTCGAAACCAGCATAGGTATTTTGAGGCCGAAAAGCAACAACCTCGACCGTGATCGCTGGACGAAGAAGCGATTCCTCTCATTTTCCGCTCAAGGAAGGCGAAAAAAACCCGACATTGTTAAGTGGATGTCTAGACATCCGAACGGACAAGGATGTCCGTAACGTAATCACGGAGGATTGTATGATCATCAATCACAACATGAGCGCGATGTTCGCGCAGCGAGAGAACAAGTTCAACACGCTCAACATCGAGAAGAACATGGAAAAACTCTCGTCTGGTCAGCGGATAAACCGGGCATCCGACGATGCATCCGGGCTCGCCGTGTCGGAGAAGATGCGGTCTCAGATCAGGGGTTTGTTCCGGGCGGAAAAGAACGCTGCGGACGGAATCTCCATGATCCAGACGACTGAAGGGTACCTGCAGGAAAGTCAGGACATCCTTCAGAGGATCAGGGAACTCGCCGTCCAGTCTTCCAACGGGATCTACTCCACCGAGGACCGCATGCAGATTCAGGTCGAAGTTTCTCAGATGGTGGACGAGATCAACAGGATCGCCTCCCATGCTCAGTTCAACGGCATGAATCTCCTCACGGGCCGTTTCGCGAAGGAAACCGGTGAAAACGTCGTGACCGCCAGCATGTGGTTCCACATCGGAGCCAACATGGACCAGAGGGAACGCGTCTACATCGGCACTATGACGGCCCAGGGACTCGGCATCCAGAGCGCGAACGGAATGCCGCACAGCGCGACCTTCATCTCGCTTTCGACCCCCGAGAAGTCCAACATCAGCATCGGTGTGCTCGATCGGGCTCTCAAGATCGTCAGCAAGCAGAGGGCGGACCTCGGAGCCTATCAGAACAGGCTCGAACACGCTCAGAAGGGACTCGCCATCGGCGCGGAAAACCTGCAGGCTTCCGAATCCAGGATCAGGGACACGAACATGGCGGAAGAAATGGTCCGCTATACGACCAACCAGATCCTCGTTCAGAGCTCCACTGCCATGTTGGCCCAGGCCAATCAGCAGTCGCAGACGGTCATGCAGCTTCTTCGGTAGGAGAAGGGCTCATCGCCCGCCTCAGACGGCCGCTTCCGGGCGGCCGTTCTTTTTTATAATCCCCGATTCAGTAAACGCTCGCGGGGAACGGAGATTCCGCGATCGAACTCGAACGTGACGGTCGTGCCGTTCCGGCCTTCTATGCTCATCCGCGCCTCCACCTGCCTCGCGAGGACCTCCACGATGCCGAGTCCCATCCCCTTGTCCCTTTCGCAGAAAAAATCACCGGGCAGTCCCTGTCCGTCGTCGCTCACGATCAGCATCGGACGATCCGTCCCGGTCCCGACGAAATTTATTCGGACGACGCCCTTCCTTTCACCGGGGAAAGCGTGTTTGAACGAATTCGAGACGAGTTCGGTGACGATGAGCCCTATCGGTACGGCCAGGTCCGCGGGAAGATCCAGGTCCCCGGCGCCGATATCGATGCGGACTTTATCCTGAGGCATGGTGAAGGACGTCATGAGCCCGGCGACCAGAGTCTCCATGTACTCGCGGAATCCGATGCATGCGAGATCCTCTGATTGATAGAGGTTCTCGTGCACCCCCGCTATCGCCCGGACACGGTTCTGCAGGTCCGTGAACACCGCCGCATCCCCGCTCGACACGGATTTCGCGGCTTCCAGGGACAACAGGCTCGATATCACCTGAAGGTTGTTCTTCACGCGATGGTGGACCTCCTTGAGAAGGGCCTCCTTCTGCGCGAGCGATTCCTCCAGAGCGCGGGCGTGTCTCTCGAGCCGCGAACGCATTCTCTCGTTCTGGATCGCGATGCCTATCTGATGGGCGGTCTCGATCGAAGCGGAATGGACCTCGCCGGATATTTCGCCCCTTCCTGCGAAACTGAGCACCTGCATGCCGATGAGTTTGGACTCGACACGGATCAACACGAAAAGAAACGAACCGATGCCGGCCTTCCTGACCTTTCCCGCGAGCGGCTCGGGAAGCGTCACTTCCGCGGCATCCATGACGAACGAGGGACGCCCCTCGGCGATTCGCCGGATCGCGATGCCGGAAGGATCCAAATTCTCGAGCGGAACCGCCTTGTCAGAGAAAAAAGCCTCGGCGCCCTTCCACGACGAGAAAGCGTCCTGGCCTAGAATCGTGACGGTCCTGAGTTCGTCGTCGAAAAGCACGATGCTGAAGTACAGGCATCCGAACATCTTGAGCGTATGCTCACGAATATAGCCGAGTATCTCCACAAGAGGTTTCGCCTCGAGAATGAGTATGTCGATCCCCCTGATGAAGCCGTCGAGTTCGGCCCGCGCCTCGAGTTTGCTTTGAATCCTCATGCGTTCTTCTATTTCCGTTTTCGCCTTCGCCATGCTCCCCATCAGGGCCGACAGGTCTTCCTCGGTTACGGCCTTTCGATGGAAGACGCTGAAAACGAGCGCGGAAGAGAACACCATGAGCATGATAAAACCCGAAACGACCGTGGGATCGATCGCATGATCGGTGAAGACGAAAACAGCGTAGAGACCCGAGGGCACCGAGACGGCCAATACGGTCGTGAGTGCCGGAGGGAGAAAAATCGAGCTTATGAGGATGGGCAGGAAAAACCACAGAATGGGGACTACGGAGGAGTCTTTTCCCGTTTCGAGGCTCCTCATGCAGAGGAATCCGCTCATGACGATGAACACCGCCACGAACCCGATGGCCGTGAGCAAGTAGAATTTCGTCCGGCTCAGAAAATAGAGAACGGACAAGGCCGCGGCTCCCGCCACAAGCATGATCCTTCCGCCGGGAACCGGCATCGGTTCCACGACCAAGCTCATCACGAGCAGAAGTGTCAGCGCGATAATCATTCCGGAAAGAAGCGCGGCGTTTCGCTTGTACCGGGCCGGAATCTTCGGTGAAGGTTCGAATAACGAATTCAAAAAGATGCAGCGCATGGATGCAGTTCCCATCGCCTCCCGGCAGACCGCTGAATGATTTTCAGAAATCCGAACCTTCACGGACAGGCGATCTGCACGGTTCGATTCGGTTACTCTTGAAAACGCTTTGGAATACTTTCAATAATCGCTCAAAGCCGATGACGCGGATTGCCGACCGACAACGGGGACTCCGGCCCTTCGAATGCGTTTCAAGACCATTTTCAACCTCGTATGGTGAGCTGTCAAGCAAAAACGGCCCGCCGAGAGGCTGACGGAGCGCCGGCGCTCTCCGACCGGAGTACGGCATGGATCAGGCTTCCTCGCGGAGACCGTCCTCGAAATAGCCCTTCTTCACGGGAGCGAAGTCCTTGACCATCAGGACTCCCTTCGCTACGACGTGTCGAGGACGCAGGGACTTCTCGTCGAGAACAAGAACGTCGGCGTCGGCCCCTTCGAACAGGCCGCCCTTTCTAGAGGAGAGCCCGTAGATCCGAGCCGGGGTCGCGGTGAAGGGCCGGAGCGCCTTTTCCAGAGGCACGCCCTTTGCGCCGACGAGACGGCCGAGTTCGATCCCGAGAGAATCAGGCGAGGCAACGGACATCCCCACGATGTTCTTGTGGTCCTTGTCCCAATGGGGCATGGATCCTCCTGCATCCGAACTGAAGGCGACCTGATCCCAGAGTCCCAACCCGTCCGCGAGCACGGCGAACTCCGCCGCGGGAACGGCGAGGGATCCGGGCCGGTTCTCCGCAACCATTCCGGTCGCGTCCAAAAAGGCGCCTTTTTTCGCGAGTTCGAAGGCCTGCTCCTGAAGTTTCTCGTCGCTGCGATTGACGTGCGTGAGCACGAACATGTCGGCTCTGATCCCGTACGCTTCGACGACTTCCCGCACCAGTTCGAGGCGTTCGGGTTTGATTCCCATGTGTACGGTGATGAAGCCGGGCTTGCCCGACACGAGGGCGGCCACGCGGATTTCCGCTGCAAGCTGTGCAAGATCCTTCGCGTCGATGACGGGGCCGCGAACGTCCGAAAGCGCCAATTTGACTCCGATGCATTTGTCGAGATACACGATGTCGTCGGCCACGCGGCCCGTGATCGTAGGAGAGGGCATCCAGTACGAGCCGGTGAGCATGAAGGCGGTGATTCCTTCCTCGTCGAAGGCTGAAGCCTTGGCATAGAGGTTCTTCACGGTCCTCGTGAGAGCGTCGGTTCCCAGGAGGCCGACCGCTGTAGTCACGCCGCAGAGCGTGTTCATGGTGAGCTGCATCTCGGGGGCCCTGGTCCTGAACCCGCCCTCCCCGCCTCCGCCGGTGAAGTGCTGATGCCCGTCGATGAAACCCGGACATACCGGAGCTCCTGCGGCATCGAGAACGTCCACCGCGCCCGGCAGGCCGGACGCGTGCAGGTTTTCCGCCATCGCGAGTATTTTCCCGCCGCCGATGAGGATATCCCGCGCCCCTTTCTGGGCGGATCCGTGGATTCTTCCGTTCTTGATCACCAACATCGTTAACCTCACATCGGCCTGTGCGTGCGGCCGGATTTTCGTCTACTAGTAATGATCGGCGGCTGAGAAATGTCAAGTTTGTTTCGCGGAGAAAAAGATGCCGCCCTGCCGAGGGCGTCTTTCGGGGGGATTGGGCGATGCCGGGTTTGAACCGGCGACTTCTACCGTGTGAAGGTAGCACTCTCCCGCTGAGTTAATCGCCCGCAGGACAGCGCCCGATGGGAGTCGAACCCACGTCTTCAGCTTGGAAGGCTGAGGTAATAGCCGTTATACGACAGGCGCACGACGGTCAATATATAACAGATTCGAATTCAGGTTGTCAAGGGGAGGTTTTTTCTCTATAGTCACGATACAGACAGTAATAGGGATGGGACCATGGGTATACGCGGAGAAATCTATTCCGTCAGGATGCATTCGAAGTCCGAAAAGCGGACCTACTTCTTCAACATCAAGGAAAACAGGACCGGCGACGTCTTTCTCAACATCGTGGAAAGCAAAAAGCACGGAGAAACCGACTTCGAAAGGCATCAGATCGTTCTCTTCAAGGAAGATCTCGACGATTTCCTCAAAGTCTTCAACAGCGCAGTAGCCGCTATGAAGAAAACGAGAGACGGAAGCTCTTCCGGTGGACCGGCGAGGGCCCATACACGCGAAGCGCCTCGCGATGAAACTCGGTAGGATATCCCTTGTGCCGCTCGAATCCGTAAACCGGATAAAGGGGGGCGAGTTCCTTCATGAGCGCGTCTCGATGGGTTTTCGCGAGAATCGAGGCAGCCATGATCTGCGGTACCTTCGAGTCGCCGCGGACGATCGCTTCGCAGGGAAGGTCCATCTCCGGGCATTTGTTTCCGTCCACGAGGACCAGATCCGGCTTCACGGCAAGGCCGAGGCAGGCCCGTTTCATGGCAAGAAGGCTCGCTCGCAGAATGTTGAGCTCGTCGATTTCCTCGACCGAAGCCTCGGCAACCGCCCATGCGATGGAAAGCTCCCGTATGACGGGCGCCGCTGCATCCCGCCTCCTTTCCGAGAGGGTTTTCGAGTCGGCAAGTATCCGGACGGGAAAATCGTCCGGAAGGATGACGGCGGCTGCGACGACGGGTCCCGCCAAGGGGCCTCGACCCGCCTCGTCGATTCCACAAACGAGCATGTCACATGATGCACGGCCGGCCGCTGTCGGGCAAGCCCGTGAATTGACACTGCGGAGTTTGCATGCTATCGTTTTGCAAATTCATCAAATGGAGGCTTTTCGAAATAATAGTCCGAACCGATGACGTATCGCCCCGTCGATCGAGCTTGGTTCGGAGGTTGATTTTTGAAAACGCCAGGGAAAAGGTATCTTCTATGCCGCAAAAAACCGCTCAGAACTCACCCGAAGCAAAGACAGCCGTAGGCGTCAAGAAAGAAAAAAAACACGGGATCAACCATCCGCTCATCTACACGTTCACCGTCGTGATCCTCGTCGTCATCGTCGTCACCTTCGTCGGCGCGCCGGTAGTGAGCAAAATGGGCGGACCCAGCAAGATCGTCTTCGGCAAATACAAGGATAAGGCCATCGAATACGCTCCGGGCAATTACTTTTCCCGCCAAAAAGACCAGCTCGCAGAGCAGATAAGGGCCACGGGAGCCAAGGACAACAACATCGAAATGCAGGCCTATCAAGTATGGCGAGGAGCATTCGACCGAACAGTCTTCCATACCGCCATCATCCTGAGGGCGGAGGAGAGCGGAATTCACGTTTCCGAAAGCAAGATCGACGAAGCCCTCGTCCGCTATCCCGCCTATCTCGAGGACGGCGAGTTTTCCGAAAAACGTTACCGCCAGACGCCGAATTCCGAAAAATTCACCATCCGCAACATGACTCGTGACGGGCTCATCTTCGACAGGTATCTCCAGGACATCGTCGACGTCAGGAGCAGTACGAAAGAGCTTCGTTTCATGAAATCCATGGCCAGCCCCGAACGGAAATTCAAATTCGTGAGCTTCTCCTTCGCGCAGTTTCCCGACGATCAGGTCGCGGCCTACGCCAAGGCGAACGCCGAGAAATTCCGCAGGATGCGGCTTTCCATCATCACCGTTGCTTCGGGAAAATCCGATGCCGAGAAGATCCATCGGCAGATCGTCGACAAGACCGGGAGCTTCGAGGATCTGGCGAAGGCCCACTCCAAGGACCTTTTCGCCGAAAAGGGCGGCGACATGGGATCGCAGTATTTCTACGAGATGGACAGCGTCGTCAAGAATCAGGATGACATCAAGAGGATTTTCGCCCTGAAAAACGGCGAGATCAGCCAGCTCATCGAGGGCATCAACGGTTGGGTCACGTTCCGCTGCGACGCCGCCGCCCAGGAGGCCAATCTCGCCGATTCCGACACCCTGAAATCCATCAGGACCTACATGTCGAGCTTCGAACGAGGTAAAATAGAAGACTACGTCCTCGAAAAGGCGAAGAAATTCCGCGACGAGGTGAAGGACGGCAACATCGATTCCGCCGCGGCCCTGAAAGGCGTGAAAGTGCAGGAAACCGGCTTTTTCCCCGTCAACTACGGCAACTCCGTCTTCCTCAAGCCGGTCACCCAGTCCAACGACGCTCTCGGCAGCGCCTCCTTCCGTGAAGTCTTCTTCTCGATCGCCTTCGGCCTCAAGCAGAACGAGATCTCCGAACCTATCGTTCTCCGCGACAACGTCGTTCTTCTCAAGCTCGTGGCGGAACAGAACGCCGACGAGAAGAATCTCGGTTACCTCGACGCCTATTACCCCATGATCATGCAGCAGTTCCTCGAGGAGAACCTCCAGAACTACGCCATGAACGCGAAGTATCTCAAAGATGACTTCAACCAGGTTTTCATGCAGTATTTCATCCCGAAAGAGCAATGAGCGATTCCGACGGGGAAAAAACCGTTCGATTTCTCGGGAAGAATCTCTATCATGAAAAGCAGCCCCGGCGGCGGGCGGAAGCCGTCGCCGAGGCGGTAGTCCTTCAGGAAAAATGCCTCGTCGTCGTCCCGTCACCCCTTCTCGGATACGGACTGGATGTGCTCGTCCGCAGGCTTCCCGAATCAAGCCGCATTCTCTGCATCGAGCGGGAAGAGACGCTCATGGCGATCGCCCTCGAGTCGATTCCGAACGACTTGGTCCGGAATCCCCGCGTCCATTTCGTGAGGACCGACGCCCCCGAGGGAGCAGCCGCCTTCGTAGAAAAGACGCTGGGCGCTTGGCGCTTCAGGAAGGTCCAGACCGTGGCGCTCAATCGAGGGTACTCGATTCACGACGAGTTCTACCGCAAAAGCGCATCCGCGATTCTCGACCTCGTTCAGGTCTTCTGGCGCAACAAGATGACCTCCGTAGCCCTCGGGAGATTGTGGATGAAGAACATCCTCCTGAATCTCTCGCTCCTGCCGGGATCCAAGTCCATCGAAGACCTCCGCTTCGCGAAACCGCTCGTTCTCACGGGAGCCGGTGAATCCCTCGAAACGTCCCTGGAACTCATCGTCCGATCGCGGGACCGCATCCAGGTCCTCACGGTAGACACTGCCCTGCCCGCGCTTCTTGCCGCCGGCGTGCGACCCGACTTCATCGTCGCGGCAGAGGCCCAGTTCGCGAACCAGTACGATTTCATCGGTCTGGGCGATTGGAGCATTCCGGTCATCGCGGATCTCACATCCTACCCGGGGGTAGCGAGGAGGTTTTCGGGCGACCGTTTCTTTTTTCTTTCCAGATTCTCCGAGCTTTCATGGTTCGGGGAGGCGGCAAAATCCGGCATCCTCCCTCCCCTCATTCCTCCCCTGGGATCGGTCGGCGTCATGGCTCTTCACCTCGCGGGCCGCGCGACCCCTCCCGATCATCCGATCTTCCTCGCAGGCTTCGATTTCAGCTACTCCCCCGGGAAGCCGCACAGCAGGGGAGCCCCTTCCCACGTGCTGGCACTCGCAGGTTCAGGCAGGCTTTCCCGTCCGCGGTATCTCTCGGCCTGGTTCGACCGGCCGAAAACTTCGGCTCTCCGCAAGGACGGAAGCCTGAAGGACTGCGACGCGGTCCTGGCCTCCTATCGGACGGCCATGAGGGACACGGCCCTCTCGAGGGGAAACGTCTTCGATCTCGGCAAGACCGGGCTAGATCTCGGGATTCCCATCGTGAAGAACGAAACGGAATTCCGAGGCCTGATCCCGCCCGCGCGCGGCGAAGCTGAGGCGGAGCCGAGGTCCGTTCGGTTTGCCGGATGGTCGGGCGAGGCGGTGCGTGATTTCTACGAAAACCTCCTCGAGGGGCTCGAGGAAGGTGCACGAGTCCTGCGCGAGGCCGGCTCGGAGAGGGACGAATTCCTCGCGAAGCACGATTTCATAACCATCGACTTCCCGGACGTGCCGCCGCTTCCACCGCCTGATCCGTCCTTCGCGAAACGGTGCGCGCTTTCCGCGGATTGGTATCGTCGCAGAGTCCTTCAGGGCATGGAACTTCTCTCTACTCTTCCTCGGTCTTGAGAACCGCCAGGAAGGCGCTCTGGGGAAGCTCGACGTCTCCCACCATCTTCATGCGCTTCTTGCCTTCCTTCTGTTTCTCGAGCAGCTTCCGTTTCCTGGTTATGTCGCCGCCGTAGCACTTCGCGAGGACGTCCTTGCGGACCGGCGAGATCGTCTCCCTCGCGATGATCTGGCTTCCTATTGCGCCCTGGATCGGGATCTTGAACTGGTGTCTGGGAATCTCGTCGAGAAGCCTCTTGCAGATCATCCTCGCCCGAGCCTGGGCGTTGCCCTTGAAAACGAGCTGCGAGAGCGCGTCGACCGCCTTTCCGTTGAGGAGAATGTCCAGACGTACGAGGTCGGTGGTCTTGTACCCTATGATGTCGTAATCGAAGGACGCGTATCCCCGGCTTATCGACTTCAATTTGTCGTAAAAATCGAACAGGACCTCGGCGAGGGGCATTTCGTACACGACCTCGACGCGCTTTTCGTCGAGATACCGAAGGTCCTTCTGAATGCCTCGTTTCTCCAGGCATAACGTCATGATGGAGCCGACGTACTGCGAGGGCGTTATGATCGACGCCTTGATGTAAGGTTCGTCCGCGTGATCGATCTTCGCAGGATCCGGATAGTCCATCGGATTGTCTATCGTGAGGGCTTCACCGCTCCTGAGGTAGATCTGATACTGTACCGAGGGGGCCGTGAGGACGAGCGATAGCCCGAATTCCCGCTCGAGCCGCTCCTGGACTACTTCGAGATGCAGCAGTCCCAGGAAACCGCAGCGAAAGCCGAATCCTAGAGCCGCGGAGGAGTCCTTCTCGAAGACCAGAGATGCGTCGTTCAGCTTGAGCTTGTCCATGGCCTGGTGGAGTTCCTCGTAGTCGTTGGCGTCCACGGGGTAGATCGACGAGAAAACGACGGGTTTGACGTTCCTGAATCCCGCGAGCGCGTTTTCGCAGGGGTCAGCTGCCGACGTTATGGTGTCGCCGACTCTGACGTCGGAAATGGTCTTGATGCCGGCGATGATGTAACCGACTTCCCCTGCCTCCAGCACTCCGGTCTTCTGCAGCTCGATCTTGAAAAGACCCGTCTCCTCGATCTTGTGCACCGTCTTGTTGTGGAAGAACATGATCTCCTGGCCGGTCCGGAGGATTCCCTCCATGACCCTGATGTGGACGATCACTCCGCGGTACGGATCGTAATGGGAGTCGAAGATGAGCGCCTGGAGCCGGTTTTCCGGGCTCCCCTTCGGCGCGGGTATGTGCATGACGATGGCTTCGAGGAGTTCGTCGATTCCTATGCCCTGCTTCGCGGAAACCTGGAGGGCCTTCGAGGAGTCGAGGCCGAGATCGTGATCGATCTGGTGCAGGACGCTCGGCACGTCGGCCGCCGGGAGGTCGATCTTGTTGATGACCGGCAGGATCTCGAGATCGTGCTCGAGCGCCATGTACATGTTGGAAAGAGTCTGGGCCTCCACTCCCTGGGTCGCGTCGATGAGAAGCAGGGCGCCTTCGCATGAGGAAATGGCCCGCGAGACCTCGTAGGAGAAGTCCACGTGTCCTGGGGTGTCGACGAGGTTGAGCGTGTAGGAAACCCCGTCTCTGCCGACATACGGAAGGGCGACTGCCTGGGATTTGATGGTGATTCCGCGCTCCCGCTCGATATCCATGTTGTCCAGGATCTGGTTCTTGAAATTCCGGTCATCCACGAGATGGGCCTTCTGGATGAAGCGGTCCGCCAGCGTGGATTTGCCGTGATCGATGTGCGCGATTATGCAGAAATTGCGGATAAGGTCTTTTTTCATAGGTGTACGTGGTACTATATCGGAAGCCGAGGTTTACATCAACTCGTCTTTCAGGAATCGAGGATGGCACGGACTTTAGCTGCGAAACTATCCACCTCGAAGGGTTTCTGGAGGAATTCGTCACCGGGTTGAAGGAGATTCCGGTCCTGGATCGTCTTCAGCGGGTAGCCGGAAACGTACAACACCTTGAGGTCGGGCTTCATGAGGAGGAGCCGCTTCGCCAGTTTCGATCCGTTCATGTGCGGAAGAACGATGTCGGTGACGAGCATCTGGATGTTCCCCTGATGTTCCTCGCAGATGAGAAGGGCCTCCCCCGCATTCTGCGCCTCGACCACATGATAGCCCTGCTTCACGAGAAGGCGAGCCATCAGGGTCCTCACGTACTCCTCGTCCTCGACGAGGAGAATCGTCTCGCTTCCGCTGAGGTTCTTCTTTTCCTCCTCCTCCCGCTTCACTTCCACCGACTGCTGCGTCTGAAGAGGGAAGTAGATCTGAAAGACGGTTCCCTTTCCCGGAGTGCTATCGACCACGATGTGTCCGCTGCTCTGCTGGATGATGCCGTAAACCATGGAAAGACCCAGACCTGTCCCGCGGCCGCTCTCCTTCGTGGTGAAGAACGGATCGAAGATCTTCGGGAGAATATCCGATGTCATTCCGACACCGGAGTCGCGGACCGTCAGGGTCACGTAAGAGCCCGGCTTGATGATGCCCATGCGCGAAGGGAGTTCCTTGTCCACGAGCGTCGTACCCGTCCGTATCGTCAGAGTTCCCCCGTCCGGCATCGCGTCTCTGGCATTGACTACGAGGTTCACGAGAACCTGCTCGATCTGCCCGTGATCCACGTAGATGTCCGCGTGCGGCGCATCGAGTGAAAACGAGATGGACGTCTCTTCGCTGATGAGCCTTCTGAGCATTTTTTCCAGTTCCGCGACGAGGCGGTTCAGGTTGACCGTCTTCATCTCCATCACCTGGTAACGCGAGAACGTCAGAAGCTGTCTGGTCAGCGTCACGGACTTCAGAGCCGCCTGTTGGATGCCTTCGATGTTCGACTTGACGACGCTGTTCGTTCCCACGTCCTCGATGATGAGCTTGGAATAGCCCATGATGACGGTGAGAAGATTGTTGAAGTCGTGCGCGATCCCTCCCGCCAGTCTTCCGATCGATTCCATCTTCTGCGCGTGCCGAAGCTGCTCCTCCCGCTCCCTGATCGCTCGTTCCGCAGCCAGCCGTTCGGTGACGTCGTGGAGTATGAGGACCGTCCCCGACCTTTCGCCCCGGTCGTTGACGAGGGGGGAAGACGTCGTTTCAAGATGGACCGTTCCGCCTTCGCTCCTCAGGCTCCTGACCGAGGGATAGTGGCTCCTCACGCTCTCTTCCGCCTCTTCCAGTACGAGCACGTCGCTCAGCATTTTGCCCATGACGTTCTCCGATCTCCGGCCCGAGAGGCGTTCGGAAACGGGGTTGAAGTATTCGATCCTGCCGGAATCGTCGAGAACAACCACTCCGTCGCCGATGGAGCTCAGGATGGTCGAAAAGAGCTCCTCGCGGTCACGGAGCTTTCGCTCCATCTTGTGCTTGTACAGCGCGATGACGATGGTGGTCCTGAGCTCCTTCTCCTCGAAAGGCTTTATGATGTAGCCGAAAGGCTCGATCGTCTTGGCGCGTTCGATGGTCGCCTCGTCCGCGAAGGCGGTGAGGAGAATGACCGGGACGCTGTATTTCTCCTTGATGATCTTGGAGGTTTCGAGGCCGTCGAGCTTTCCCTGCAGTTTGATGTCCATGAGCACGAGGTCGGGACTCAAGGACTCGATCCTCTCGAGAAGCTCCTCGCCCGAGGCGAACATACCCGGCACTTCATAGCCGTATTTCTGGAGATGCATCTTGATGTCGAGGGCGACGATATGCTCGTCTTCGACGACTACGATCCGAGTAGGTTCCATTTCACGGTTCTCCGATTATTGCATGAGGCGTTTCAGATCCGCCTGGGTAATGAGCGACAGCTTCCCCATTTCCTCGTAGAGCTTTTCCTTCGTAATGGGTTTGACCAGATAGGTCGTGGCTCCTCCTTGAAAGTAAGCCTCCATCACGTTCTTCGGATCCTCGAGGGCGGACGTCATGATGACCTTCACCTCGTCAGCCAATTCGACGCCGGATTCCTTTTCGATCGCTCGAATCTTCTTCAACGCCTGCTGTCCGTCCATTTTCGGCAGCATGATGTCGAGAAAGATCGCATCGTACGGATCGTTTTCTTCCCATGCGAGACGAAAGGCTTCGACGGCCTCTTCGCCGTCGACTACGACGTCGCACGTTCCGAGAGGTTTTAAAAAGGCATGCAGCACTCGTCTACTTCCGAAATCGTCCTCAACGATCAATAAACGCATGGCTTCCTCCTTGACTCCTCTCTTGTCGGCTTTTTCATTATAGAGTATTCCTCTTCAATTCTTCAATCAAAGAACGTATCTTGTCCTCGTCCCGTTTCCGTATCGACAGGATCAGGCGGAAGATCGTCTCGTGGAACGAGCCGTCCAGGCTCATGTCGGATCCGCTTTTTATCTCCTGAAGATAAGCTTCGAGCCCGGCGAGGTCGCCCGTCGCGTAACGGTTTTCGATTTCGACAGCGACGCTCCGGCAGTCGAGGACCCTTTCATCGCTCGCCGAGGGCTCCGCTTTCTTTGTGCCCGCCCGGGACGTCACGGCGAGAAGGCTTCTACGGATGTTTCCGCCCCAGAGAGGCTCGTGCAGCACGTAAGGATCTAAAAGAGAACCGGTTCCCGGCTTCGGCGAGTATCGGTAGCCGATAGGAGCGACGATTATCGCGGAAACCGGTCCCGCTCCTTCGGCCGAGCCTTCCAGCAGCAAGGTCTCGAATCGCTGCACGGTATCCGGATCAAGAAAGACGATCGTGCCTCGCAGACCTCCCGGGAGTACCGCCGGGGCGCCGTCGGGATCGAATTCCGCGACCTCGACCCCTAAACCGCGAACGATCCTTCCCAGGATGCTCCTCGACTTCTCCGATTTCATCCAGACCAGGGCCCGCAGGGCGGAAAACCCCTCATTCGCCTCGCCGGCACCCTCCGCGGGAACCAAAGGGAGTGAGACCGTGAATACGCTCCCCTGCCCCTCGACGCTCGTTACGGTCACCGTACCGTCCAGGATTCGGACGATCCGCCTGGTGATCGCGAGTCCGAGGCCGGTGCCTCCGAAATTCCTCGTCAACGCCCCGTCCACCTGACTGAAAGGCTCGAATATCTCGTCGAGCTTCGCCTTGGGTATCCCGATTCCGGTATCGCGGACCTTGATCGATATGCGGCCTGCATTCTCTCCTTCCTTTTCCGCCGCGACCGATACTTCCACCTCCCCGCGTTCGGTGAATTTGACCGCATTGCCCAAGAGATTTATGAGCACGTGGTCGATGAGGTTCTGGTCCCCTCTCACGAATACCGGCACATCGTCGTCGATGTTGACGTAAAGGGAGAGCCCCTTCCTTCCGGCCTGGATACCGAGATTCTCCGCGGCCTCTCCGACGGTATCGTGCAGGTTGAAAACGGCGTCGCCCACCTCCATCTTTCCCGCTTCGATCTTCGAGAAATCGAGTATCGAGTTGACGAGGAAGAGGAGGGATTTTGCCGACGCGTGAAGTATCTCGACGAAAGCTTTTCGCTCGCCGACCATGTTCCATTCCTTGATGATTTCCGCCATTCCGATGATGCTGTTGAGCGGAGTCCTGAGTTCGTGGGTCATGTTGGCGATGAAATCGCTTTTGGTCTTGTTCGCGACCTCGGCCACATATTTCGCGGTGATCAATTCCTCCTCGTAGGCGACCTGCCGCGTGACGTCCCTGAATACCACGACCGTACCCTGATGCGTTCCCTTCTCGTCGCGGATGAGGTTGATCTGCTTTTCAATGGGAACGACCCTTCCATCCTTGCGCTCCAGGAGGGACCGATTCGACGTTCGATCCTCCGAATTCCTTTCGGCGAAGACCTTTATCAGGGGGAGGCCGATCGCGTCGGCCGAATTCCAACCGGTCAGCGATTCCGCCGCTGCGTTCATGAATTTTATCCGGTTCCTGTCGTCCAAGGCGAGGAGTCCCTCTCCTACGCTTTTCAGCGTCGTATCGAGCCAGCGCTCGCTCTCCCTGAGCCTTCTCGTCATCTCGTGCTTGTAGAGACCGATCTCGATGGCGATGAGGAGGTCCTGCTTCTGAAAAGGCTTGAGGAGATAGCCGAAGGGCTCGGTGATCTTCGCCCTTTCGAGGGTGGCCTGGTCGGAATAGGCGGTCAGGAAAACGATGGGAATTGAAAGCGTATCGTGGATTATCATAGCGGCGTCGATGCCGTCCATTTCACCCCGAAGTTTGATGTCCATCAGGATGAGCTGAGGAAGGAGGTTCCTCGCGAGTTCGATGGCCTCCGCTCCGCTTACGGCGTGGCCGACGATCTCGTATCCCAGGGAATTCAGACGGTTCTGGATATCGAGCGCGACGATGCTCTCGTCCTCGACGAGAAGGATTCTTTTTTTCTGCGGGTCGGTTCTGTCCGAATTCGAGAAATCCACGAGTGCTGTCCGGCCTCGGCGTCAGCCGGCGATTTTTTTCACGACGCTGAGAAGCTTTTCGGCACTGAAAGGCTTCACGATCCAACCAGTAGCGCCGGCTGCCTTTCCCTCTTCCATCTTGGAGTTCTGCGATTCCGTCGTCAGCACGATCACCGGCACGAATTTATAGTTCGCGTTCTCCCTGATCTTCTTTATGAACGCGATTCCGTCGAGATTCGGCATATTGACGTCGGTGATGATGAGTTGGACGGGCGGCATGGGCAGTTTCGAAAGTGCGTCCATTCCATCACAGGCTTCTACGACCTCGTATCCGCCCTGCTCGAGAACGAACGAAATGCTCTGCCGGATGGCCGCCGAGTCGTCTACTATAAGTACTTTCTTTCCCACTTTTATCACTCCTTCCTAAGAGGTTCTTTCAAAACGGTCTTTGTTCGCGTACCGGGATTATTCGTTGGCCTTCCTGAGGGCCGCGGCGGCGATCGATTTCAGCGGAAGCACCGAGTCCACGGCTCCCTGCTTGATCGCTTCGTTGGGCATCCCGAACACGACGCATGAGGCCTCGTCCTGAGCGATGTTGTAGGCCCCGGCTTCCTTCATCTCCTTCATGCCCTTCGCTCCGTCGTCACCCATCCCGGTCATGATGATGCCGATCGCGTTCTTCCCCGCATAGCGTGCTGCGGATCGGAAGAGCACATCGACCGAAGGTCGATGGCGGCTCACCAGAGGGCCGTCCTTGACCTCCACGTAGTACCTCGCACCGCTCCGCTTGAGGAGCGTATGCTTGTTTCCCGGGGCTATGAGTGCGCGTCCGCGGATCACCGTATCGTTGTTTTCCGCCTCCTTGACCGTTATCTTGCATAGACTGTCCAGTCGTTTCGAAAATGCAGCGGTGAAATGCTCCGGCATGTGCTGGACGATGACGATCCCGGGAGCGTCCACCGGAAGCACCTCGAGGAACTCCCTGAGCGCTTCCGTCCCCCCGGTGGAAGCCCCGACGACCAGAAGCTTTTCCGTCGTCTCTATGCTCACGTTCCCGGTCGGCTTCGCGAGAATGACGTCCGCGGTGAGCTTTTCGCTCACTTCGAGCTTTTTCTCCGGTTCGGCCCGCAGTTTCTTGACTCGGGCGAGATGCGCGGCCTTGATGGTATCGCAAATCTGCATCTTCGATTCTTCGAGGAACTGTTTCGTGCCGAGTTTCGGTTTTTGTATGATGTCGACCGCCCCGTACTCCATGGCGTAGAAGGCGTTGTCCGATCCCACGCCGGCCTGACTGGAGCATATCACCACGGGAACGGGGTGCTGGGACATGAGTTTTTTCAGGAAACTCAGTCCGTCCATCCTCGGCATTTCGATGTCGAGGGTAATAACGTCCGGTATTCCCGATTCCAGCTTCTTGGCCGCGAGGATCGGATCCGCGGCGGTCGCGAATATCTCGAAGTTTCCGTCTTCGAGGAGAATTTCCTTGAGCGTTTCCCTGACGACGGCGGAATCATCGACGATCATTACGCTTATCTTTTTTCCGTTCGACATGTTACCCCCGTTTACTCTGGTTTGCGATATATCGTCGGTGCCACGGAATAGAACGGCACGTCGAGACCCGTGATGGTCTCGGAATGCCCCAGGAAGAGATACCCCCCGGGAACCAGATGGTTGTAGAACTTCCTGAGAAGGGTCGTCTGATTCGATCGATCGAAGTAGATGATGACGTTTCTGCAGAAAATGATCTCGAAATTTTCCTTCAATCCGAATGCCTTGTCCATGAGGTTGAGTCGGAGAAAGGTGATCTTGTTCCTGAGAAGCGGCTTCACGCGGATGAGGGCCGAAGTCGAGTCCTTGCTTTTCAGCAGGTACTTTTTCCTGAACTCCATGGGAACCGGCGATATTTTCTCGTCGGTGTAGATGGCCTGCACCGCCCGCTTGAGCACGTTGATCGAAATGTCGGTCGCGGTGATCCTGAAATCGAAACCTTGGTTCTTTCCCTTGAAATTTTCGAGGATCATGGCGATGGTGTACGGTTCCTCTCCCGACGAGCAGCCCGCGGACCACAAGGACAGCGGGCGTCCCTTGCCCCAGCCCGCGTTCCGGAACCTTTCGGGAAGGAGCTTGTCGGAAAGATAGACGAAATGGTCCGCTTCGCGGAAGAAATCGGTCTTGTTCGTCGTCACCGCGTCTATCATGTGGAAGAGTTCGGATTCCTTTCCCTGTTCCCCGAAGACGAAATCGATGTATTCCTTGAACGAGCCGAACCTGTGGGCCCTGACTCGTTTCTGGAGCCGCGATTCGAGCATGACCTTCTTGCTGGGAGGCATCTTTATTCCGAGTTCGCGCTCGATGAATTCGCTCAGGGTCTGGAACTGCTTGTCCGTGAGCGAAAGACTCGTGATTTGGCTCTTGATGTCATCGGTCAACGAAGTATCGGACATATCAGAACCTATCCCATCTTGGCCGCGGATTCTTCCCTCCGAGCCGAAATTGCAGAAAGCTTCTGCACGTCGAGAATGAGCGCCACTGATCCGTCGCCGAGGATGGTGGCCCCCGAAATGCCCTCCAACCCGCGGTACATCCGTCCCATGTTCTTTATGACCGTCTGATAATCGCCTATCACGTTGTCCACTACGAACCCGATCTTCGAATCGAGAGCGTTCACCACGACGATCTGCTCGATGGCGGGGAGCTCCCCGTCGACACCGAACAGTTCCCTCAACCTTATATAGGGGAGGAGTTCCCCACGGTTGTTGATGATCTTCTTGTTCCCCTTCTCCTTTCTCATGTCCGCGGTAAGCTCGATGCATTCTTCCACGGAAGAGAGAGGGAAGACGAAATTCTCCTTGCCGATCTCGACGAGGAGCCCCTCGATGATGGCCAGGGTCAGCGGAATGCGAAGGGTGATCTTCGTGAAGGCTCCTTCCTTGCTCGCGACGGTGACGCTCCCTCCCAGACCGTCGATCTCCTTCTTCACCACGTCCATTCCCACGCCTCTGCCCGAAACCGTGGTCACGTTCTCGGAAGTCGAGAGCCCGGCGGCAAAGATGAGCTGGAAGATTTCCTGTTCCGAAAGCTCCGTCCCTCGTTGAACGAGTCCGCGATCGATGGCCTTCTTGAGGATTCTTTCCTTGTTGAGCCCACCCCCGTCGTCCTGGACGGAGATGTGGACCGACGCACCCGAATGGATCGCCGAGAGCTTCACGAGCCCCTTCTGGGGCTTCCCTGCGCGGACCCTTGCCGCAGGCGATTCGATCCCGTGATCCAGGCAGTTTCTTATGAGATGGACGAGAGGATCGTTGAGCTTCTCGATGACGGTCTTGTCGAGTTCGGTTTCCCCTCCCTCCGTGACGAGGTCGGCGTCTTTCCCCAAGTCGTTGCACAGGTCCCTAACGAGCCGGCGGAATTTGCTGAAGGTGGTCCCTATAGGCAGCATCCGCATGGACATGGTGCTGTCGCGGAGCTCGGAGGTGAGGCGTTCGCATATCTCCGCAATGGAAAGCAGCTGCGCATCGTGCAGAAAGGCCGCGGTCTGCGAGAGTCTCGCCTGAAGCGTAACGAGTTCCCCTACGAGATCGACGAGATTGTCGAGTTTCTCGGAATTCACCCTCACGCTCCCCGTGGCCATCTCGTTCTGCAGTTTCTGCCGGCTCTTTCTGATATGCTCCTGTTCCTGCAGCGCCGAGGCGACCTCGCCCTCGTCGATACCCTCGTTGACGAGAACCTCGCCGATACGCTTCTGGCTCTTCACCGCGGATTCCACGACGGTCTTGTTCACGACGCCTCGTTCCACCAGAATCTGCCCGAGGCGGATCTTCGTTTCGTCCTCGATGTCGCTGAGGTCGTCTACCAACGCGATCTCTATCTTTGCGAGGGATTCTATGAAGATGAATACGTCGCGGATGGCATTCTCCTCTAAGGACGTCGTGAGGAGGATTTCCCAGTTCATATAGACGTTCTCGGGTTCCAGCTCTTCCAGAGCCGGCAACTCTTCGAATCCGGCCATGCAGGAATAATCGCCCATGGAGGCGAGTTCGTCCAAAAGTAAGAGCAGGTTCGTGCCGTTTCTCGTCACTTCGGGAACCGGCTTGAAATGAATGCGGTATACCGCCTTCTTGCGCCCTTCCGGAACGGCTTCACCGTGTTTCGAAGCTTCAGCCGCGCTCTCCCCAGCTTTCGGCTTCGGCGGTTCCTCCTTCGTCGTGTCGGTCCGGCCTTCGGAGGACTCCGGACGGCCGAGCATTCCCTTCACCAGCGACTCGAAACGCTTCAGGATGTCCTCGGACAAGGCCGCGATGCTCTCGTCTACGGGTTCGCTCGTTTCCAACAAGGTCCTGATGTGATCGCGGGATTCGAGCGTGAGATTGATGAAATCCTTCGTCGCTATGATTTTACCTTCGCGGAGGTATTCCATGAGGTTTTCGATTCTGTGCGTGAATCCGGAAATGTGCTGGAACCCGAACATCGCGGAGGATCCCTTTATGGTGTGCATGGTTCTGAAAACGTAGGCCACCTCCTCCTTGTTCGACGGATCGGTTTCCAATTCGAGAAGCGAATTCTCCAGGTTGTTCAGGAGTTCGACCGCCTCTTCCCGGAAGGTTTCCTTGAATTTGTCTATCATACGATCTCCTCTTGTCCCGCGTTATTCGTGCGAAGAAAAATCGTGCAGGGACCTTTCGAGATCACGGGCATCCGTAGAAGCTCCCTTCGTCACCCCGGCGAGCACGAAGGCTCGAACGATCGTCTCGTTCACGGTGCCGGTGAGGTGAAATGTCTTCCGTCTTTTTTTCGCTTCCTTTTTCGCGGCGTAGAGAAGCTGAATGAATGAGACATCCACGTTCTCCGCCCTGCTTATGTTGAGGAGAATGGTATCGGATCGAGAAAAAGCCTCCAGAAGCTCGTTTTTGAACTCCTTCACCCGATCGATCGTAAGTGACCCGTCGAAGGATACAACCTTGCCGGGAGAGTCCTTTAGGTCAGCCATGATTACCCTCTCTCACAGACGTTTTTAATTGATTATAGTATAAATCACGTTTCGAAACCAACTTTATGACATCCGAACTTTTTTTTTAAAGGAAATTGTTCTGCTCCAGATACGCCCCCATTTGGATGCCTCCTTCCAGGAAACCCGCCTTTCGTTTTTTGATGACGACCTGCATGAGAACGACCCGCTGCTTCTTGTCGTAAATCCACTGTTTAATGTTGAACGGGTCGTTTTCCGAGATGCTCGTTTCGTCCGCGACGCTGCCGGGGAACACCCGGTCGACCATGTAATCGTCGGAGAAGATCCCCGTTGTCAGGGCCCTCGCCCTGAATCCGAACAGCGCGGGGAAGAGGTTTTCCCGTGAATCGATTTCGACGGACTTTTCCAAAGGGCTGAAAGGCCTCTTCTGCAGGGAAAGGTAACTCGTTTTTTCCTTGTCGTCCCGAGAAAAAACGACAGGCACGAGAGTATCCGGATCGAGGGAGAGGAGAACGTTCTGCGCCTCGCGGATGCTTTTCACCTGCACGTTGTTGATCTTCCGGATCCTGTCCCCGACCCTCAACTTCGCTTCCTGCGCCGGAGAACCGGGGACGATGTACAGAACCTCGAGGTCGCTCTTGTTCTCGTATACCGACGTCCCGATCCATGAATGCACGACCTCCCCCTGGTTGTACAGCTTGGGCAGGAATTTCCTCACCCAATAGCCGGGTATCGCGAAATTGACGCCTTCGAACTGCTCGATGCCCGCGAATACCACTCCCACGAGCCTGCCCGCCTCGTCCACCAAGGGCCCCCCCGAACTTCCCGGGTTTACAGGGACGTCCATCTGCATGGCGTCGCCCATCTGCAGAAACCTCCGACCGGTCGCCGAGACTATGCCCGAAGTTATCGTGTTCTCCAGTCCGCCCGGAGAGCCGATGGCGAGAATCCGGGTGCCGACCTGGAGTTCCTGGATGTCCGTGAAACCGAAGATGAATCCCGGTTCGACTTCGGTCTTGAGCAGGGCTATGTCGAAAATTCTGTCGTATCCTATAACCTTGGCGGGAATCTTTTCTTCGGTGCGGTTCGCCGGCCGGATGAAAAGCCGTGAATAACCTTCGTAGGTGGGATCGACCTCGCTCGATATGACGTGATAATTCGTTATGAGATAACCTCTCGGGTCGATATAGAATCCGCTGCCGATGACCCGGTCCGGAAGTCCAACCCCCTTTTCGAATCTTATTCCGCGGTTCACCCAGATCGTAACCGCACCTCCCATGAGGTCCGGAGGCGAAAAGGACTTCATCTTGGATTCAGCGAATTCCTCGGGGAAAGGCTTCTTCAACAGGTCGTGGATGCGTCTGATACGCTGGAGCGCGCTCGAGTTGTTGAGTTTGAACGCGCTCTCCGCATAACTCCTGAGTTCCTCGTCGGAGACTCCCGAGAAGTCGGTCATTCGAAGAAAGGTATAGAGCGAAAGAACCGCGTTTCCCCGGCTCTTTTCCTCCTGCGACTGCATCAGAACGAGACGATTCCGATCCCAGGCGAATCCAGCCGGCAGTGAATTGAGGTTTTCCATCGAAATATAGAGCGTAAGGGCTCGGTCGAATTTCTTCTCCCGGACGGCCTTCTCGAAAAGATCGAGCAGTTTTCCCTTTCCCGAACCTTCGAGCCTTTCGAGTTCGTCCTCCGCGAGGAATCCGACCCTCTCGTTCCTGAGGGCGTTGATCCACTGAAGAGCCCTCGTGGGCTCGTCGGTGTCCACGAGACGCTGGATCTCCGTAGCGGTGATCTGCTCCAAGGTCTTCATCTCTTTGGGCGGCCGCGAAGGCGAGGTACACGAACCTAATAGCAATAAGAATACGGCGCAGGAGACAAAAACACGGTATTTCATTCCTTCATCGCTCCATCCAGAATCGAGAGGGGTTTCCATAGCCTCGTAGGATCCACCGCAGCGGCGTCGAACACCCCGTCGAGCAGCGTGGAAAATTCCCTCACGCGGCCCGGGCCGTTTCGGTATTCCTTGGCGTCTATGAGTCCGTCTCCGTTCACGTCCCATTCCTTCATGCGGACAGGACCGAGTTTTTCCCTATAGATCGGATTCGGATTCTTCCCGAATTCCAGGGCCGTAAGGGTACCGTTCGAATAGATTTCCCGCAGATCGAAGGTTCCGTCCATATCGAGATCTCGCTCGCCGAGCAGGGGCTTTCCGTCCGAGAAATCCACACGTCGTCTCACCCTTTCACCGCTTCCGCCGGGTGCGATTTCTTCCAATTTTACGATTTCTCCGCCCTTCACCAGGTACCTGCGGAGAAAGGGAGAGGATGGAACGGATACTTCGATTTTGTATGCCGTCCTTCTCATGTCCTCGGGATCCGGCAGGGCGAAACTCCTGTCTATCCGGTAGCGATGGAGAAGGCGCTCCGTGCGATCCGTCGAGCCGGGAAGATTCCTGATTAGCGGCGAGGCGGACCTTCCCGGCACCGGAAAGTAGGTCGTCTTTTCCCCGCCGCCGCTTACGATCTCGCAACGTTCGACGAACGGATAGTCCGAGTAATCCGCCGTGAACACGAAGTCTTTTCCGGCCAGGAAGACCTTCGCCGGCGATCCGTCCCGGAAGGTCACGGAAAATTCCGCCGTTCCGTCCTGATCCTCGTCGAGCGCGAATTCCTCGACCTCTCCTCCGCGCACGCGGTAGGTGATTTCCGGAATGCCGTCGAAATCCTCGTCGATCGTCATGGGGCCGGAAAACGAGAGGAGCCTGCTTTCGAGAAGCTCCCGTGCCTTCCCCTTCGTCGCGAGAACCGCCCTCCGTATGAGATCGAGCGAGGAGATTCCGCCCTTGGCGAAGAACCTATCCAATTCCTTTTCGTCCGCCTTCCCGGATTCCAGGATGACGCAGGAAGCGCGGGGACTCGAGCCGCCGAGACGGTAGTATTCCTCCGCCAAGGCGAGCTTCTCCTCGACGGGGCCGTCCTGTTCGATGTAGGCGAGCAATGCGGCGAGGTATTCCGGATTCGAGCGTTTTCGCGTCAGGAAAAGACCGTTGCCGGGGCCGATTCCCCTGGTTCTGAAGGAGAGCTCCGCGAATCTGAAATCCTCGGGGAACATCTCGAGGGCTTTATCAAGTTCCGCAAGGGCCTTTCCCCGTTCCTTGAGGCCTAAAAGACATTTGATTCGTATCAACAAGGAATCAGCCTCCCGGCCTGTCCGAGATCCCGAAGTTTCGAGCAGCTCCGCTGCATCCGCATAACGCCTGATATCGGCGAGGATGCGCGCCGCGAGAACAGTCCCGTCGAAGGATGAATAGGAGTGCCAATTACCGGCCTTGATCGCGGAGGTCGCAAGGTTCGCGGCTTCGCGGCGCCGGCCTTTTTCGGAAAGAATCACGGCCTTGAGGTACAGGGCGTCGGAATACAGGGGCTCGAACTGAAACGCGGTTTCGAGGATCGTTTCGGCTTCCGCGTACCTGCCCGCCGAAGCGAGGTCTCGCGCCGAATCGAAATAAATTTTGGCGAAACGAGGGTCGGCCCCTGCGGATAGGGGAAAAAGGACGATGATCCAGACCAGACAGACTATGACTGCATTCCTTTTCGCCATGGAGCCTCTTCGATATCATCGCCCGTTTCGAAGCGATTCGCACGCGGGATTCATGTCCGGCGGTACGTGGTTTGAATCCCCCATGCAATCCGCACCTTTCAGGACCGACCAGCCGCGCGGCTGCGCGGCGGGTCGGTTTTCAAAAACCGCAATCCGAAAAAACGCCTCCACGGGCACCGCCGTTTTTACGCATCCTCTCCTTTGGTTTCCGAGATCTGATCACGGCTCTGACGTTTCGGGAATCCCAGCAGCTCCCGTATCTCGTCGTCATCGAGCGTTTCACGTTCGACCAAGGTGTCCGCGAGCAGGACGAGCTGATCCCGATGCTGGGCGATGATGGCCTCGACCTCGTTCAAAGCCGTCTGTACGATGGAACTCACCGCGGCATCGATTCTCCTCGCCGTCTCCTCGGAATAATCCTTGTGCCGAGCTATCTCCTTTCCGAGAAAGATCGGCTCGTCTTCCTGCCCGTAGGCGACGGGTCCGAGGTCGGGGCTCATGCCCCATTCGCAGACCATTCTCCGGGCAAGCTCGGTGGCCTGTTCGATATCGTTCTTCGTTCCGGTCGTGGTTTCACCGTATATGAGCGATTCAGCGGCATACCCGCCCAGGGCGATCCGTATCCTGTCCTCGAGCCATCCCCTGCTTTTCGAATATGCGTCGTTCTCCGGCAGGGACATGGCGAGTCCGAGGGCCCTACCGTGAGGAATTACGGTGACCTTGTGAAGAGGATCCGCGTTTTTCAGGTAATAATGAAGAAGCGCATGGGCCGATTCGTGGACGGCCGTCATCTTCTTCTCCTTCGGCAGAATGACGCGGGACTTCCGCGCGACGCCGAGGAGGATCTTGTCGCGGGCTTCCTCGAAATCATCCATCTCGACGGTCGTTTTGTTCTTTCTCGCCGCGAAAAGCGCGGCCTCGTTGACGAGGTTCGCGAGGTCCGCTCCGGAAGTCCCGGGCGTCGCACGGGCGAGCCTCGGCAGGTCGACCGCGGTGCTGAGCGGAATGCGGTTGCAGTGTATCCTGAGGATGTCCTCGCGCTCCTGGATGTCCGGCATATCGACCACGACCTGACGGTCGAACCTGCCCGGCCTGAGCAGAGCGGGATCGAGCACGTCGGGCCTGTTCGTAGCCGCAAGGATGATGACTCCGTCCTTCGTGTCGAAGCCGTCCATCTCAACGAGCATCTGGTTGAGGGTCTGTTCCCGTTCGTCGTGTCCGCCGCCGTAACCTGCGCCGCGGGTTCTTCCCACGGCGTCGAGTTCGTCTATGAAAAGAATGCACGGGGCGTTCCGCCTTCCCTGTTCGAAGAGATCCCGGACGCGACTCGCGCCGACTCCGACGAACATCTCCACGAAATCGGAGCCTGACATGTGGAAGAACGCCACGTTCGCCTCGCCCGCACAGGCTTTCGCGAGCAGAGTCTTTCCCGTTCCCGGCATGCCGACGAGAAGCACGCCCTTGGGAATCTTGGCGCCCATCTTGGTGAATTTCCCCGGATTCTTGAGGAACTCGACCACTTCCTGGAGTTCGTACTTGGCTTCTTTCTGGCCGGCAACGTCCTGGAAGGTCATCTTCTTGCCGTCGTCGATGTAGAGCTTCGCCCGGCTTTTACCGAAGCTGAAAGCCTTGTTTCCTCCGCCCTGAATCTGGCGGAACATGAACCAGATGAAGAAGAAACCTATGAACCAAGGGATGAATTCTATCATCACCCTCATGGGGGATACGTTCTTCGCGCCGCCCGACACCCGGATGCCCTTCTGCCTGAGGACCTGCATGAGTTCGCTGTCGAAATACGGGATGTTGGTCTTGAAGACCGTAGTCTCGCCGCCCCTGCCCTTCAGGGTCCCCTGGATCTCGTACTGGTCCAGGATCTTCACCGACTCGACTTCGCCCTGGTCCACGTAGCCGAGAAACACCGAATAGGGAATCTCCGTGGCCCCCGATTTGTCGTTGAAGAAGAAAAAGACTATGAAAAGGCTCATGAGTACGACGAGAAAAATCAACGCGAAACGATTGTTGTTGAAGTTGAATTTGATCTGTTTCGGATTCCTCGGTTCATTCGAATTGTTCTGTTTATCCACGCTCCTCTCCAATTCTGAACACGCGGAATCGGAAAATCCTGCCGTGTTCCCCTATCTTGCTTTCAGGGTTGCGTATCGTCTTCGATCCGAAACAACCGCCGAGGATTCCGAGAATTTCCCGTGAATCCTGAACGACCGGAACCAGATCTCGCTCGCGCTCGGGAATCTTCAAATCCGAAAAAAGCTTTTTCAGAGTTTTTTTGCCGCCGGAGGTCCGAATCACGTCTCCCAGACGCCTTGACCTCAGAATCAGAACATCATTTTCGCCGCAGCGAAATGAATCTCCTTCGGATGGATTTCCCGGACCAGCCTCCTCAACTTGAATCCGCACTTTCCCCTGGATATCGATGCACATCGATCCGTCTATCAGATAAAGATAGCTTTTTTTTCGATCTAGGACAATACGAGAACGCCAAAAAAGAGAGCCGCCCTCCGCCCTGAGTTCCACCCCGTTGCCCCGCAGGATGATTCCGTCTCCGCTCGGTCCATCCTTCCGAAGAATGGGCTTCAGAAAGGAATACGGCAGCCTTCTGTTCTTCGTCTCGGAAGTCAGGTCGAAAAGCCGGTATACCGCTTCGAGCCTGAGCACGGGGTGAAGGCGGAAGAAGGCTTTCCGAGAGGCGACATAGCCTTCCCCGTCCGCCTTGAACGGATTTTCCCTTGCGTACGCTTCCCGCACGAAGGCCTCGTAGAGTCTGGATTTCGCGGCGAGGTTCTCCAGGGCCCGGGCGTATCCGGGAAACGCCGCCTCGATCGAGGGAACGAGGTCTCTCCTCACCTTGTTTCTGAGAAAGCCCACGTCGAGATTGGACCGGTCGGTGCAATAGGCCTGCCCTTTGGAAGCGAGGTAGGCGAGAACTTCGGTCCTGTTCGACGAGAGGAGGGGTCGTACGATGCTGCCTCGCTCGAGGGGTATCCCCTTCAGGCCCGACGGCGAAGATCCCTGGAAGACCCTGATGATACGAGTTTCCGCCTGATCGTTCGCGGTATGCCCCAGGGCCAGCCTCGAGCAGCCCTGCCTTTTCATGGCCTCGGCGAGAAATCCGTACCGGTGCTCGCGAGCCACATCTTCGAGGCTGCGTCTATCCGCCGCTGCGAGTCTGCGGAGTTCGCCCGCCTTGGCTCCCCCGATCACGAGTCCGACACCCAATCGTTCGGAGAGCCCCTTCACGACGGCGAGTTCCTCCTCCGCTTCCTCAGGGGACCGAAGAGCGTGGTTGAAGTAGCCGAGGACGAAGTCGAAACCGAGTCTGCCGGACAGGTCTCCGAGCGCCAGGGCGAGGGCGGTGCTGTCCGGACCGCCGGAAACCGCTGCGAGCACGCCCGTTCCGGGGCCGAGTCCGAAGGCACGGCACATTTTTTCGGTTTTTGTCAGGAAATCAGTTTCTGTTGATTTCATTCATGACGCTTTCCGGTTCCTCCCGCAGGAGCCTCACGATTCCGTCGGCCGCCTTGGCCACGGCTTCGCCGAGCATGCCGGATTCTTCCTCGTCCGGAACTCCCAATACGTGGCTGATGATGTCGTTTCCCTGTTTCGGCCTGCCGATTCCTATCGCGAAACGCATGAATTCCTCGGATTCCAAGGAGGCAATGACGGATTTCAGGCCGTTGTGGCCGCCGGACGAACCCCGTTTCTTCAGTCTGATCGACCCGACCGGAAGGTCGAGGGTATCGAAGACGACCAGCAGGGCGGACCGAGGCAGGGATGATCTCCGTACGATGGCCGGCAACGCCGTTCCCGATCTGTTCATGTAGGTGAGGGGTTTTGCGAGAAAAATCCGAGAATTCCCGTCCTCCCACATCCCGCAGAGGAATGGGGAGAACCAGGGTTTTCTCAGCTCGACGCCGAAATTTTCGCACAATCGATCCACAACCCGGAATCCGACGTTGTGCCGGGTCGAGGCGTACGCCCCACCCGGGTTCCCGAGACCGACGACGACGAGATCCAGGGTCTAACCCTTGGCGGGAGCCGCGGGAGTCGCACCTCCGGCAGCGGGAGCCGCGCCGGCAGCGGCGGCGCCTTCCGCCTTCTCCTCGCCTTCGACCGCGGCGGCAGCCTCGGCAGCAGCGGGAGCCACGACTTCGGCCTTGGCATGCGTGATGCTCACGACGACCTGGTCCGCGCTGTTGAGGATCTTGACGCCCGGCATGGCCGCGAGGTCCTTGACATGGATGGCATGGGTGGCTTCCAAGTCGGAGATGTCGATGGCGATTTCGACGGGGAGGTCCTTCGGCAGACATTCCACGTCAAGGTCGTGGAGCTGCACTTCGAGGATGCCGCCGTCCCTTACGCCCTTCGCGGTTCCGTTGAATTTGAAGGGAATCCTCGCCTTGAGGACCTTGTCGTTGTCGATCGCGTAAAAATCCACATGGACGATCTTTCCCGTGAGATTGTCCTCCTGGTAATCCTTCACCAGGACGTCCTGTTTCCTGCTGCCGAGATCGAGATTGATGATTATGTTCTCGGAGATGGTATGGAATTTCGTCATGAACTCGTGTTCGTCGATCGCTACCGGGGTAGCTTCGGTATTGCCGTAGACGATCGCCGGGATTTTCCCGAGTTTACGCAGGCGGCCGTTCGCCGCCTTTTTCAGCTCTTTTCTCTCTATCGCTCTAAGCGTTTTCTGCTCCACGTCTTTACTCCTTGTCTATCTTTTTATGTTCTCTATTTGTATATTCCTGGGACGGTAGGATTCGAACCTACGATTGCCGGGATCAAAACCCGGTGGCTTACCGCTTGCCGACGTCCCAAAGAGAAAGATTACACTTGCCGCGTGAGGCCAGATTCAGTCTTCCAGGTCCGGTTCCGTCGTCTCCACGTCGTCGCCCATGTTCGCATAGGCATCCAGAATCTTCTTCTGCAGTTCGTTCCTGAACTCCGAATTGATCGGATGCGCAACATCCTTGTAGTCGCCCGTTTTCGTCTTTCGACTCGGCATCGCGATGAAGACGCCCGTCTTGCCTTCAATCACTTTCACATTGTGAACGACGAAGCAATTGTCGAAAGTAACCGTCACGTAAGCCTTCAGTTTTCCCTCAGAATTCACCTTTCTGATACGGATGTCTGTGATCTGCATACGGGTTCTCCTTTTTTGCACAAGATGCTGCAAAATTCATTGTAATACGGCAGTCGACATCCTTTCAAGGAAATTCGTTACCTCCACGGTAGGATACTTTTCCGCCATATTCATGCCCGCCCGCACGGCCGCATCCTTATCGGTAAAAATTCCGAACATCGCGCTTCCGCTGCCGGAAACGTCGGCGCATGCAGCCCCCGCATCGAGAAGACCGTTTCTGATCTCGGCGAACACCGGGAACCTTTCGCTCAAAACCGGAAAAAAGGAATTCCGGAAATTCCATTCATCCGGATCGTTCCGAAAATAGCGATCGACGACCGCTTTCGCTTCTGCCTCGTTCGGCCTCGGGAATACTCCCGCCTCGTCGATCCACCGGTAGGCGTCCTTCGTGCTGATCCTCACTTCCGGCACGACGATGACGACGGAAAATTTCCTGTCGTCGTCCATAGGACGCACCCTCTCGCCTCGGCCTTCCACGAGAGCCGTCGTCGCCCTGCAGAAGAAAGGCACGTCGCTCCCGGCCCTCGCTCCGAGTTCCGCGAGACGTTCATCCGAAAGCTCAGTACCGAAAAGCGCGTTCAAGGCCCTGAGCGCCGCACCGGCGTTCGATGATCCGCCTCCCAGGCCCGCGCCCTGCGGTATCCGTTTCTTGACGGAAAAGGCGGCCCCTTCCCGCACCTTAGTTTCTTCGCGAAAGATGTTCCAGCTCTTCCAGATGATGTTGTCCTCGACGGGAAAGTCGAAATCGCCGTCGATCGTACAGACATCGGTTTCTTTCAAAGATCGGAGCTCGATCTCGTCGAACCACGAGATCTGCCTGAAAATGGAGAGAAGATCGTGATATCCGTCCGCCCGCTTCGGATACACATCCAGATGAAGGTTTATTTTCGCGGGAGAAAGGATCGTCACCCTTCCGGCCATAAGCACGCATATTATACAGAAATTGGAAGTCCTGTCAAATACCGTACCCGACATTTCCGGGCAACGATCCTCCCTACTCCATGAAATGACAGCCGACGGATTTCTGATTGCTTGCCGCCGCCCTCGCGATAAGCGAGGCGCTGAGTACGGCGTTTCTGAGCTCGAGCAACTCACGCGTCACCTTCGCTTCTCTATAGAAGCTTTCAATGCGGTGAATCAGGTAATTGAGGTCCGCGAGCGCCCTGGAAAGCCGCTTTCGGGTCCTGACTATACCGACGTAGTTCCACATGACGGTCTGGATGTTCACGAGGTCGTTTCCGATGAGGACGTCGTCGAACGCCTCCTCGTTCTTGGGGTAGACCCAGGCGGGAATCGTGGAGAGAAGACCGCGAGGCGGCCGTTTCGCGTGTCCGGAGAGATACCTTCCGCACCGTATTCCGAAGGACAGCGATTCGAGAAGCGAAACGGAAGCGAGCCGGTTCGCCCCGTGAATACCGTTGCAGGAGTTCTCGCCGACCGCGAAAAGCCCCCGGATCGAGGTCCTGCCGTCGAGGTCGACCTTTATGCCGCCGCAGAAGTAATGAGCGGCGGGAACAACCGGGATGGGATCCTTGGCGATATCGATGCCGACCGAACGACAGGTCCCGTAGATGCTGGGGAACCGCTCCTCGAGGGACAGATCCGGTATCTCGGTCGCGTCGAGATATACGTAGCCGGATCCGTCGCTCCCCATTTCACGGTAGATCGCGCGGGCGACCTCGTCCCTCGGCGCGAGTTCCCGTAGCTCGGGATGGTAGCGGGCCATGAATTGCTCGCCTCTTCTGTTCTTCAGCTTCGCCCCCTCCCCGCGGAGAGCCTCGGAGATGAGGAATCTCGAGACGTCCCGATGGAAGAGCACGGTCGGATGAAACTGGACGAATTCCGCGTTGATGATCTCGCACCCCGCCCGATGCGCCATGGCCACGCCGTCGCCCGTCGCTCCCTTCGGATTCGAGGTATGGAGAAACACGTTCCCTATCCCGCCGGCGGCGAGGACGACGGCACCCGCGAAAAACGGCTTGATCTCGCCGGACGAATTGTCGAGGACGTAGGCTCCGATCGCCTGGGTGGGGCGGTAACGCTGCTGCGGATCGAGCGACGTATGGCTGTTGGTGATTATATCGACGGCGGTATGAGCAGGATAGAAATCGATCGATGCGAAGCCTTCGACGTACCGGCCGAGGTGTTCCTCGATGGCCTTGCCGGTGAAATCCTTGACGTAGAGGATGCGGCGGATCGAATGGGCGGCCTCCCGCGTGTGTTCGAGCGAACCTCCCGCGCCGCGGGCGAACGGAACCCCCGCCTTTTCCACGAGATACTCCCGCACGATCGAGGGCCCCTCGGTGGCCACGTAACGGACCGCGTCCTCGGAATTGACATAGTTGCCGGCTTTTATGATGTCCTCGTACAGGAGTTCCGGCGAATCACTCTCCCCGCTCTCCACGATCCCGCCCTGGGCATAGTTCGTATTGCACTCGCGGATGTCGTTTTCCTTGGAAAAGACGGCGACGGAGAGTCCGTTCTCCGCGGCGACCGCGGCGACGGACAGCCCGGAGATTCCGGCCCCGATCACGATGACGTCATAGATTTCCTTTCCGTTTCGCTTTATCATGGTCTTTCGATCCGCATCGAAAAGTCGAAGGCTTTGACGGAATGGGTGAGCTTTCCGACAGAAATGAAATCGACCCCGGTCGGCGCGTATTCCGCGACCCTCTCCGGCGTCATGTCCCCCGAGCTCTCGAACATCACCTTCCCGTCGCCGAGGCGGACCGCCTCCGCCGAGGTCCCCGAGTCCATGTTGTCGAGCATGATGACGTCCACTCCGGCATCGAGGGCCTCCTTCACTTCGGGAATCGTCCGGCATTCCACTTCGATGCGGAAGCGGTCCTTCCAACGAGCCCTCACCCGCTCAACGGCGGCTGTAAGGGAGCCGGCAGCGTCGATGTGATTGTCTTTGATGAGAACCATGTCGTAGAGCCCCATCCTGTGGTTCTTCCCGCCTCCGACTACTACCGCATACTTGGACAATTTCCTGTAGCCGGGAAGCGTCTTCCTCGTGTCCAGGATGAAGGTCTTGCCGCCGCTACGAGCCGCCTCGACGTAAGCCCTCGTCCCGGTCGCAATTCCGGACATGAAAGCGAGAAAATTGATCGCCGTGCGCTCGCCCGAGAGCAGGGACCGGGTCCTGCCGGAGAGGGCGGCGATCCGGTCCCCCCTGACGAGTTCGTCCCCGTCCTTCCTTAGGAGGGCAACCTTGACGGCGGGATCGATCCTTCGAAAAACGGCTTCGAACAACTCGGTTCCCGCCAGGATGCCCGTGTCCTTGCTCACCAGCACGGCGGTGCAGCTCTCGTCCCCGAAGATGGCCTCGGACGTGATGTCGCCGAGATCGCCGAGGTCTTCCTCAAGGGCGAGATCAAGGAGAACTTCGAATTCTTTACCCAACATACTTCCTCTGTCCCGGCATTTACGACGCCGTTCTCGGTTTTCGGATAGGCATTGTAGGGTAATTCACGTCTAATTGCAATAAACGCCGGTATCCGTTTTGAAAGAACTCATTTGACAAAAAAAAACCCGAGCTGAATAATAGGGGTATGGAAACGAACATACTACGTCTTTTCCCGGACGCGCTCGCGGAGGTTTTCAAGGAAGTCGGAGTTTTTCCGGTCAGAGTCTCGGACGCGGATTCCAAGAAGAAGGACTACGAGCTCGTCTGCAGTCTCGGCATCACGGGGGACATCCACGGATACCTGATCCTCAAATCGAACCTGAGCAGCGCACGGGATTTCATAGATCGAATGGCGCTGCACGTGAGCATGGATATGGAGGAAAAGGAGTTCGGTCCCGTTCACAAGGCGGCAATGGCCGAACTCACGAACCAGATTTCCGGAAGGGCGACCATGAAACTTTCCGAGAACGGTTTCGACTGCAGCATCACTCCGCCTACCATCATAACAGGCTCGAACGTATACAGCGACATCCTCAATCTCGAGAGAATCCTGAACCAGGAAATCAGAGGGGAGTTCGGAAGTTTCGTCCTTTTCGTAGGCATCAAAAACGCGAAAAAGCGGTTTCAAAACAGTTGACAGAGAATAATACTTCCCTTAGATTTTCAGAAGATTTCATGGGAAGCTGCGATACCGTGAAGGGGGGAACACATATGACGGATAAAGAAGAGCTCAGGAAAAAATACCTCATCACATATATGTACGACGAAGACGAAGAAAACGAATACGACGATTTCGAGGATGAGGAAGACGATTTCTACGACGACGAAGATGATTTCGAGGACGAAGGCGAGGACGACATCGACAACGATCTGGACGACGACATCGAAGAGGACGAAGACTTCGAGGACGAGGAATACGAGGACGAGGAATACGACGAAGACGAAGACGATCTGGACTACGACGATTTCGAAGACGAGTGAAAGAGGACTTCTCCCTCGAACCAGAGCCGTTCGAGGTCGTAAAAATCCCTTTTTTCCTTCGTCATGATGTGGATGACCAGGTTCCCGCAATCCACGAGAAGCCAGCCTTCGTCATCCAACCCCTTCTTTTTATGAAAAAGTGCAACGCCGCGGGAATCGAGAAACTCTGTGATGTTCTTGAACAACCCCTTGAGATGCCCCGCACTCCCTACCGTCGTAATGACGAAACAGTCGGTGAACGAGCATCTTTCACCTAGATAGAGCGCGACGGTGTCCGCTCCTTTATGCTCCTCGATGATCCTGGCGACCTCGACCGCGAGCGCCTTGCTTTCATTTGCAGTATCTGCCATCGAAATCCTTTCCTAATAATATCGTCACGTCCGCATTGGAGGCGGAACCCGCAGGTGCAGCCTCCGAGGATACCTGGGTGCAACGGATGATCTTGGCGATCTTGTTGGCGACTTCCGGGTTTCCCTTCCTGTCGATCACCTTCGTCTTCTCGACGTTCGTGTTTTCGGCGTTGCTGAAGGATATCACCTCGAAACCGAAACTTTGGAAAATCTCTCTCGTTCTCCTCGCGAGTCCGGCGGTTTTCGTCCCGTTCAGGATTTCCACCGATGAGGATATGTCTCCGCTCTTGAGGTTTTCGGTGCTCGCGAGGTTGCCGTAGATCTGCTTGACCGTCTGCTTCAGAAGCTGGCCTTCGAAATGGGGGAAGAGGAGGTTCTGATTGTCGACCGTCCGCACGGTCCCCAGCACCCTCTGGAATACCATCCGGTCTATGTCGAGCTTCGACATCTCCTTTATGAAGGTCTGAAGGGCCCTCTGGTCCAGGTCGGTCTTCACCGCCTTCCATATGAAGGGAAACACGTCTTCCTGCGTCAGGAAGGCCGCCTCCTCGCCCATCCTCTTGAGGAGGCCCTGAATGAACTTCTGGATTCTCCCGATCCTGTCCGCCTCCGTTTCCTCGGGATCGACGAAGGAGAGAAAGGCCTTCACCTTCCCGCCGTCGAGGTGAACGTTGCCGGACGGAAGGAGAACCTTGTTCCCCTTCGAGTCGGTTTCTATGGAATTGGCGATGAACACTTCCACTCCTCCCAACACGTCGACGAACCGCTCGACGTCGTCGAGGGAGAAAAGGCAGTAGAATGAAACCTGCTGGGCGAGGAGCTTCTCGACGATGCTCCGGTAGGACGAAGTGTCCTGAGGCTTGAAGAGGATATCGATGCGGTCGACCCGCTTTATCGATTCGATGATCGAACCCAGATTGCCGGGGATGTCCACGAGGGCGCCCTTCCCGGTCCTCGGATTGTAGAAAAACACCTCCGAGAACAAAAGGTCGTTACCGTTGCGGATCATGAAATGGAGCCCGAAATTCTCGCCCTTGGTGATCTGCGACGTCACCCGGTCGGTTCGGATCTGAAAATACAGGAACAGGCCGCTCGCCATGATGACGACGACGATCGCGAGAAGCAGAAGGAACCCTTTGTCGAGTATTTTGAATTTCCCTTTCACCGGTTCTTCCCTTTCAGCTCATCGTACATTGCCCTCGTGATCGGGGCAAGGGTTTTTTCGCGCCTCTCCGAGTGCTCGATGATCGCGCACACCATTTCATCGAGCGGAAGACCGAGCACGGAGATCCTGAAATCGTCGTCGATGAACTTACGCAGCGGTTCGAGATAATCGGCGACGAAAAGCACCTTGCCCAGCGTCCCCAGGCCGGGTCTCCCGAGAGTATGATGCCTCACCGCTTCCAGAATTCCCTCGTCGAGCACGCCGAACCGCCCGCGGAGCATCGCGGCGCCCGCCCTTCCGTGGAGCAGCACGGCCTTTCCCCGCTCGACGTCGGTGACGGAGGGATCTCCGTCCGTGAGCGCCAGGATCTCGGAAGCGGGGAACTCCCGCGCGATGTCGTGGCCGAGGCCGGCGATGAGCCCTCTCTCGGCTCCGATCCCGAAGCGGTCGGAGAGGTTTCTGCAGAACTCGGCGGTGCTCAACGAATGCTCGACACGGGCCGTCGTCAGGTTGCGCAAGAGAAAGGCCCTGAGTCTCGTCACCGTACGTTCAACGTTCAAGGTAGAGTCGCTCATTGCGGATGTAATCGTAGACCTTTTCAGGCACGAGGTATCGGTACGCCTTCCCGCGCCTCACCCTTTCGCGAATGTCCGAGGACGAAACGGGCAGTACGGCATTTTCCAGGTATACGTGGTCTCCAGGGAACGGAAGCCTTTCGGAGGTCGAACGGTGGGCTATGACGACCTGCACGGTGGTGAGAAGCCGATCGACCATCTTCCAGGTCCGGAACCCTGGAACGAGGTCGTCACCGATGACGAGACCGACCTTTCCCTCGACCTCGTATCCGGACATGAGATAATCGATGGTGTCCATGGTGTACGACGTCGAGGCTCTGGCGATCTCGCAGCCCTCGACGAAGAACTCTTCCCTTCCTTCGACGGCGAGCCTCACCATATCGAGCCGTTTCTCCGGATCGTCGCCGTCATCCAACGCCTTGTGCGCGGGCTTGAACGAAGGCACGAAGACGACACGATCGAAATTCAGCGAACGAAGGACCTCTTCCGCGAGAAAAAGATGCCCGACGTGGGGGGGATTGAAGGTCCCGCCGAGGAGAGCCAGTCTCATGCCGGGCTCACTTCTCCGAGGCAAGCGCGAAGAATTCACGCTTCAGGTCTTCGAGACCGAAATGGGTGAAGGCCGATATCCCGAGAACCCGTTCGTCAGGAAGCGATTTCCCGAGCTTCTCGAGCCTCTCCTCGGTTTCCGGCAGATCCAGCTTGGTGCCGATCACCACCCGCTTCTTGGAGGCGAGCTCTTCGGAGTAGTCGCGAAGCTCGCCGAGAAGCGTATCGAAGGCCGACTCGAACCCCGGATCCGAGAGGTCGATGAGGAACGCGAGCCCCTTCGTCCTGGATATGTGCTTGAGGAATCTGAGGCCCAGCCCGGCTCCGTGGGAGGCTCCTTCAATGATGCCGGGGATGTCGGCGAGAACGATGTCGTTGTCCTGGTAATTCATGACCCCGAGGTGGGGGATCTTGGTCGTGAAGGGATAGTCCGCCACCTTCGGGTGGGCGTTGGAAAGGATTCCCAGCAGGCTCGATTTTCCGGCGTTCGGGAAACCGACGAAGCCGATGTCGGCCGTGATGTTGAGCTCTACGGAAATTTTTTCGTCGCGGCCGGGCTGACCCGGCTGGGCGAACCTGGGAGTTTGAAGCCTCGACGACTTGAAATGGGTATTCCCCTTGCCGCCGATGCCGCCTTTCAGGAAGACCCACTCCTCGCCCTCCTCGGTGAAATCCTTCAGGATTTCCTTGGAATCGGCGTCGCGTATCACGGTTCCCGGAGGAACGGGGATGATCAGGCTCGCGCCGTCCTTCCCGTGCTTCTGCCGTCCTTCGCCGGGAGCTCCGTTTCCCGCCCGCATGATGGGATTCTTCTTCAGATGTCTCAGGGTCTTGAGGTTTTTCCGTACGACGAAAACCACGTCGCCGCCGCGACCGCCGTCTCCCCCGTCCGGGCCTCCCTTCGGGACGTATTTTTCCCTTCGAAAGGAGACGCACCCCTGTCCGCCGTTTCCGGATGAAACCTCCAGACGGGTTTCGTCAACGAACCTCTGCACGTCTCTCCCTTGCTCAGGCTACGGGTTCGACCTGGACGGTCCTCTTCCCCCGCTTCACGGTGAAAACGATCTTGCCTGCAATTTTGGCGAAAAGAGTGTCGTCCTTGCCTTTTCCGACGTTCAGGCCGGGATGAAAAAGCGTTCCGCGCTGCCTGACTATGATGGCGCCGGCGTCGACGACCTCGTTGCCGTAGCGTTTGATGCCGAGCCTCTGTCCGATCGAGTCGCGGCCGTTCTTGCAGCTGCCGCCGCCTTTCTTATGTGCCATATGCTTCTCCCTTCATCTTGATATCCAATTCCCCCGGATGCTCGCGGGACAACCGTAACAGCCCGTAGACAAGAAAATCGGTCATTCCCTTCATCCGTTCACGCAATCCATCCGGCACGTCGTCGATCTTCACGACCATGAGCCCCTCCTCGGGGAGGTTTACCCGCGCGCCGAGGCCTTTTTCGGAAATGAACAGGTCTCCCGCGGTTCTCAGCATGAAAGACGCCGCACCGCATACGAGACTCGTTCCGCCGAAGTCCTTAGGAGCATGACCCTTCGCCTCGAGTTCGGCGAGGCAGCCGTCTTCTCGAAGGCTTACGGATACGACGATCAAGGAGTCCTACGCTCCCCGGATCTCTTCGACTTTCAAGAGGGTGAACTCGGCCCGATGGCCCCAGTTCCTGCGGTAATTCTTGCGCTTCTTGTACTTGAAGCCGACGACCTTCGCGTCCTTGCCGTGGTCTTCCACGAGGGCCTTGACGGTCACGCCCGCGACATACGGAGCCCCGATCTTCACGCCGTTCTCTCCGCCGACGAGGAGTACGTTCCCCAATTCGAGGGAGGCGCCTTTTTCGTTTTCGAATTTATCGACCTTGAGCAGACCGCCCTTTTCAGCCTTGTACTGTTTCCCTTTGATTTCGATCAGTGCGTACATACGAATTTCTCCATCTAATTTTTCGAGCAGATGACTCTATACCATAGATTTATCCCATGGTCAAGGGAGCCGCGAGGGCCTGAGCTGCGAGGACAGACTCACCGCCAGAGGAAATGGACGAACAAGGCCGAAGCCGCCGTCGTCAACACGGTGAAAGGCAGGCAGATCCTGGTCCAGTCCAGAAAATCGACCTTTCGGCCTTCCTTTTTGAGGATGCCGACGGCCACGATGTTGGCCGAGGCACCGAAGGGGGTCAGGTTGCCTCCCAGGCAGGAGCCGATGAGGAGCCCGAACATGAAGAGCTCCGGCGCAAGCCCGAGGCTCTTCGCCATGACGGCGAGGCCGATCAGAAAGGGCCGCGGATCCAGTCGCACCCGGCGGGAGATTTCCATTGCGATGGGCGCCATGACCAGGACCGTGGCGACGTTTTCGACGAAAGCGGAGATGAAGCCGGTAAGCACGAGAATGGCTACGACGGCCAGGCCGAGCGTGGGAGCCTTCCGTACTATCCGTTCCGCGAGGGCCGCGGGGACTCCCGAATAGATGAAAAGCTCGGCGATTACCAGGCAGCCTAGGTAGATCATGAGGATGTCCCAGTTCACGAGTTCAGCCAGGGCGTGCATGGGCCCGACCACGCCGGCCGCGAGAAGAACGGCGGCCGCCGCCAGGCTCAGCCAGGATTTTCTATGAGGGAAAAGGATGACGAGGACGTACATGACCAGGGCAAGGACGAGGGTGAAGGTCTTCATCGCTTGCCTCCTTTCCCGACCCTCCGCATTCGAACCTCGGTTCCGAGCGCTTTCCCGCCGCATCGGCGGCGGGATGAACAGCGGGGTCCCTTCGGATGCAGGCAGCTTAACATGAAACGCCGGTGCGGTCAAAAAGATCGAATTTCATGCCGCCGGCCTCGCGATCCCGGCCTTCCTGTCAGGGTAAAAGCGTTTTTCCCATGAGGAATCGGTCCACGGCCTTGGCAGTCTTTCGGCCCTCGCTGATGGCCCAGACGACGAGGGACTGACCCCTCCTCGCGTCACCGGCAGCGAAAACCTTGGGATTCGAGGTCGCAAAGGCGCCGAATTCCGCCTTGATGTTGGACCTTGCGTCCTTTTCCACGCCGAAAGCGTCCACGGTCTCGGGTTCGGGTCCCAGGAAGCCGAGGGCGAGAAAGGCGAGGTCCGCCTTCCAAGTCTCCTCCGTCCCCGGTATCTCCTGCATGGCCATCCTCCCCTGCCCGTCCTTGGCCCATTTAACCCGGACCGTCCTGAGAGCGGCGAGGTTCCCCTTTCCATCGTTGACGAACTCCTTCGTGAGGATTTCGTACTCCCGCGGGTCCCTGCCGAAGCGGTGGATGGCCTCCTCGTGGCCGTAGTCGACCTTGAGGAGCCTCGGAAAGAGAGGCCAGGGGAATTCGGCCGTTCTTTCCTTGGGAGGCTCGGGAAGGACCTCGAAATTCTTGAGGCTCGCGCAGCCGTGTCTGAGGGAGGTGCCGAGGCAGTCGTTTCCCGTGTCCCCTCCCCCGATCACGACTACGTGCTTGTCCTTAGCGGATATGTACCTCCCGTCCCCGAGACTGCTGTCGAGGAGGCTCCTCGTGTTCGGGCCCAGGAAGTCCAAGGCGAAATGGACACCGTTGAGTTCCCTGCCGGGGACCGCGAGATCTCTCGGCTTCGTGGAGCCGATAGCGAGGACGACGGCGTCGTACTCCCGGACGAGCTTTTCCGGGTCGACGTTCCTGCCCACCCATGCTCCGGTCCTGAATTCGATCCCCTCCGCCTCCATGACGCCGATCCGCCTCAGGACGATCCTCTTGTCCAGCTTCATGTTCGGAATGCCGTACATGAGGAGCCCGCCGACTCGATCCGCGCGTTCGTAGACCGTGACCGCATGTCCCGCCTGGTTGAGCTGGTCCGCCGCCGCGAGCCCGGCGGGGCCGCCGCCCACGACCGCCACCCTTCTCCCTGTCCTCACCCGGGGCGGCCTGGGAACCATGAGACCTGCTTCCCAGGCCCGGTCGATGATGAAGCATTCGTTGTTCTTTATGGTCACGGGAGGCTCGTTTATTCCGAGAACGCAGGCGCTCTCGCAGGGAGCCGGGCAGACCCTTCCGGTGAACTCGGGGAAATTGTTCGTAGCCCTGAGCCTGTAGAAAGCCTCCTCGAACCTGCCCTGGTAGATGAAATCGTTCCACTCCGGCATGAGGTTCGAAATCGGGCAGCCGTAGCTCGAATGGCAGAACGGCACGCCGCAATCCATGCACCGAGCTCCCTGCTTGATCCTCTCCGCCACGTTCAGTTCGACGTGGAATTCGTCGAAATTCCCGAGCCTCATCGCGGGAGGAACGTCCTTCACGACCTCCCGCTCGTATTCCATGAATCCGGTAGGCTTACCCATGCACGACCTCCAGCTCCCGGTCAGCCGATCCTTCCAGGATCGCGCGGTATTCCGGCGAAACGACCTTCACGAACCTCGCCTTTTCCTTCTTCCAATCCGCGAGAATCCTCTGGCCGACCATGGATCTCGTGTAGGAAACATGACTTTCCAGGAGGCGGAGGATGAGCGCGTCGTCCTTCTCGCCTTCGAGACCGGACAGCTCCACCATCCCCTTGTTCACCTTCGATCGGAAGTCTCCGTCGCGGTCCCAGACGTAGGCTATGCCTCCGCTCATGCCCGCCGCGAAGTTGCGGCCCGTCGGCCCGATGACTACCGCCCTTCCGCCCGTCATGTACTCGCAGCCGTGGTCGCCGACTCCTTCGACGACGACCTCCGCGCCCGAATTCCTCACACAGAACCGTTCCGCGGCCGCTCCGCGAAAGAATGCCTGGCCGGAGGTCGCCCCGTAGAGAGCGACGTTTCCGATGAGGATGTTTTCTTCGGGGAGGTAATTCGCGTCCCTGGGCGGATACACGATGATCCTGCCGCCCGACAGGCCCTTGCCTACGTAATCGTTGGCGTCGCCCTCGAGTTCGAGGGTCACTCCGGCGGTGAGCCAGGCTCCGAAGCTCTGCCCGGCCGTGCCCGTGAGCTTCACGAGAAGGGCTCCGTCTCGAAGTCCGGCCGCACCCCACCTCGTGGTGATGTGATGGCTGAGCATGGTCCCGACGGCCCGGTCCGTGTTCATGATCGACGCCTCGATGGACTGCGGTCCGGAATCGAGCAGGACCCTCTCCGCCAGGCGTATGAGCCTCCGGTCGAGGATGTCGTCCAGCCCGTGATCCTGGGCGATGCAGCAGGAAACCTTCGTATTCTCGTCCTTCTTCTTCGCCGGGGTTAGGAGGGGCGACAGGTCGAGGCCCTTCGCCTTCCAGCCCAGGACGGTCTCGTCCACGTCGAGCAGATCCACCCTTCCGATCACGTCGGCGAGCCTCCGGAAACCGAGTTCCGCGAGAAGCACCCTGATGTCCTCCGCGAGATAGGTGAAGAGCCTCGTGACGTATTCCGGCCTGCCGGCGAACTTCGCGCGGAGCCTGGGGTCCTGGGTCGCGATCCCCGCCGGGCAGGTGTTCTTCTCACACTTCCGCATCATGACGCAGCCAAGGCTGATGAGGGCCATGGTCGCGAAGCCGAATTCCTCGGCTCCGAGCATGGCCGCGATGACGACGTCTCGGGCGGTCTTGATCTGGCCGTCGGTCTGAAGCACCACCCTGCTCCGCAGGTCGTTCATGACCAGGGTCTGGTGGGTTTCGGCGAGACCGAGCTCCCAGGGAAGGCCTGCGTGCTTGATACCCGTGAGCGGGGACGCTCCTGTCCCTCCGTCGTGGCCGGAAATGAGGATGTGGTCCGCGTGGGCCTTCGCGACGCCCGCGGCGACGGTTCCCACGCCCACTTCCGAGACGAGCTTCACGCTGATCCTCGCCTTCGGGTTGGAATTCTTGAGGTCGAAAATGAGCTGGGCGAGGTCCTCTATGGAATAGATGTCGTGATGCGGGGGCGGGCTTATGAGGCCGACTCCCGGCGTCGAATACCGAGTCTTGGCGACCTCGCCGAAGACCTTGTGCCCGGGAAGTTCGCCTCCCTCGCCGGGCTTCGCGCCCTGCGCCATCTTGATCTGCAGTTCGTCGGCATTGGTGAGGTAATCGATGGTGACGCCGAAACGGCCCGATGCGACCTGCTTGATCGCGGAGCGGCGCGAATCCCCGTTGGGGAGAGGTTTGAACCGCTCGGGGTCCTCCCCGCCTTCGCCGGTGTTCGACTTGCCTCCGAGCCTGTTCATGGCTACCGCGAGGGTCTCGTGGGCCTCCTTGGAGATGGAGCCGAAACTCATGGCTCCGGTCACGAACCTCTTCACTATTTCGGACGCCGGCTCGACCTGGTCGAGTTCGATCGGTTCCCTCTTCTTGAATTTGAGGAGGCCGCGAAGCGTCGCCTGTTCGACGCTCCGGGCGTTCTGTCTGTCGACGAAGGCCTTGTAGGCGTCGCGCCTCTCGTACCGCACCGCGATCTGGAGGTTGGCGATGGATTCGGGATCCCACATGTGTTTCTCGCCGCCGGCCCTCCATGAGATTTCGCCGGGATTCAGGTATTCGGTGCCCATCGGGGGATTGCCCGTGGGATAGGCCAGGTCGTAGCGCTCCTTGGCCTCGGCAGCGAGCGTCGCGAATCCGGCGCCTCGGATCCGGGAAGGAGTCCCCGCGAAGCAGCGGTCCACGACCTCGGTATCGAGTCCGACGGCCTCGAAGATCTGGGCGCCCTTGTAACTCTCGAGGGTGGAGATTCCCATCTTGCCGAAGACCTTCCTCATGCCCTTTTCCAGGGCCCCGATGAAGTTCTTCACGATGGCCTCGTCCGAAAGGTCCCTTCTCACGTTGCCGTCCCTCTGCATCTTCCACATCGCCTCGAAGGCGAGATAGGGATTGACGGCGTCAGCCCCGAAGCCGACGAGCATGCAGAAGTGATGGACCTCCCTCGGCTCCCCGGTTTCCAGGATGAGGCCGATCTGGGTCCGCTTGTTCCTCCGAACGAGGTGCTGATGGACCGCCCCGACCGCGAGCAGGGGACTCAGCGGGATCTTGGAAGGACCGGCCCCGCGGTCGCTCAGGATGACGAGGCTGAAACCGTCTGCAATGGCCTGCTCCGCCTCGGCGCAGATCCTCTCCATGCACTGAAGAAGCCCCCTTTCGCCTTCGTCGGAGGCATCGTAGACGGAATCGATTGTTCTGGTCTTCCAGCCGCGGTAATCGAGGTGCTTGAGAGCGGTCAGCTGCTCGTTGGTGAGGAAGGGGCTCGGAAGGCGGAGCCTGTGGGCGTGGTCCGGTGTGGTTTCCAGGAGGTTCCGCTCGGGTCCGATGTAGGACTCCAGGCTCATGATGACCTCCTCTCGGATCGAATCGATGGGAGGATTCGTGACCTGTGCGAAGAGCTGCTTGAAATAGTCGTAGATCATCCGGGGCTTGCCCGAGAGGACTGCGAGCGGCGCATCGTTGCCCATGGAGCCGAGCGGTTCCTTTCCCGAATCAGCCATCGGCTTGAGGATGAGCCGGACGTGCTCGAAGGTATAGCCGAAGAGCTTGAGCCGTTCAAGAATGGTCTCGGGGTAGAAACCGTGGGACTCGTGGCTCGTGTCGAGTTCGGAAAGCTCGATCTTCTTTTCTCCGATCCATTCGCGATAGGGATTCCTGCCGCAGATGCGATCCTTCAGCTCCGCGTCGTCGATGATCCTTCCCTGACCGAAGTCCACGAGGAACATCTTTCCGGGTTGAAGGCGCCCTTTCTTCTTGATCGACTTGGGAGAAAGGGAAAGGACGCCGACCTCGCTCGCCATGATGACGCGGTCGTCGTCGGTGAGGTAATACCTGCTGGGCCTGAGGCCGTTCCTGTCGAGCACAGCCCCTATGCAGGTTCCGTCGGTGAAGACGATGGACGCGGGCCCGTCCCATGGCTCCATCAGGCAGCTCGAGTATTCGTAGAAGGCCCTTTTCCCGTCGTTCATTGCGGGATCGTTCTGCCAGGCCTCGGGAATCATCATCATGACCGCCTCGGGAAGGCTGCGGCCCGAGAGGACCAGGAGTTCCAGGACGTTGTCGAAGGTGCCGGAATCCGAGAGATCGGGCTCGATCACCGGAAGGATCTTCTTGATGTCGTCGCCGAAGAGCGGAGAGGCGAGCTTGTCTTCCCTTCCCCGGAGTTTGTTCACGTTGCCCCTGAGCGTGTTGATCTCGCCGTTGTGGCTCACGTACCTGAACGGATGAGCGCGGTCCCAGCTGGGAAAGGTGTTCGTCGAAAAGCGGGAATGGATCATGGCGAGATGACTCTTGTAGTCCTTGTCCGCGAGGTCGGGGAAATACTGGAAGACCTGCTCGGGCGTGAACATGCCCTTGTACACGATGGTTTTCGACGAAAGGCTTGAGATGTAGAAGAAGGAATCCTTGTCGATGCCGCTCGACCTGATGTCCCTGGTCGCCTGCTTCCTGAGCACGAAGAGCTTTCGTTCGAACGCATCGACGCCCATTTCGTCCCCGGCGGCGACGAAGGCCATTTCCATGACGGGTTCGCACGCGAGGGCGGAAGGCCCGATCATCGCGTTGTCCCGGGGAACTGCGCGCCAGCCGACGATGCGAAGACCGAGGGTTTCGCCGATTTGCTCGAAGCGTCGCTTCTGTTCGAGCCTCTCGCCCGAGTCGTCGGACAGGAAAACGATCCCTGCGCCGTAGCTGCCCCGGTCCGGCAGGGAGAAGCGTCGCTCTTTCGCGACTTTTTCGAGGAATTCGTAGGGAAGGGCCGTCAGAATGCCGGCACCGTCTCCCGTGTTCTTCTCGCTTCCCACCGCACCGCGGTGTGTCATATTGATGAGGACCTTTTTCGCATCCTCGATTATTCCATGACTTCTCACGCCCTTGATGTTGGCGACGAATCCCACGCCGCATCCGTCTTTCTCGAATGCCGGTTCGTAGAGCCCGTATCTTTCCGGTCGACGCCGATACGCCATACGATCGTACTCCTGTATGAATGTTTGGTCTGGATGTATATTATTGCAATATTTATGCCAATTCCTGCATAATAATACATATCCTGTAAAGACAAGGATTTATTTATTCTTTTCCGAAGAGAGAATCGAGAAACATCACCGAGATGTAGGATTCTTGGGGAAAAAACTACATCTCGGTAGATTATCAGCCTTCTTTCCGAGAATTATCGAGAACACCTCACATGACTTCCAGGAAGGGTATGTTCAGGAGGCCGAGTCCGTTCTTGAGTACGCGGAGAACCCCGCGCGACAGCACGACTCGGGCCACGGTGACGTCGGGATCGTCGTTGTGCAGGATCGGATGGTCGTGATAATACCGGCTGAAGGTCTTCGCGGTATCGTAGAGGAAGTTCGCGACGAGGGCGGGATTGTAGGCGGAGGCGGCTTCGGCGACGATTTCCGGGAAGGCCGCGACCTGCTTCATGAGAAACCATTCCTCTTCGCCCTTGAGAAGTTCGGGCCTGAAGGCGCGGCCGGCGAGTTCCTTCATATCGGCGAATTTTCGCATCATGCTCGAGATCCTCGCTCCCATGTATTGGAGGTAGGGGCCCGTGTTTCCCGTGAACGAGAGCGATTCCTTGGGATTGAAGATCATGTCCTTGAGCGGCGCGGTCTGGAGAAGGTAGTAGTGGACGGCTCCGAGGGCGATCTTCCTCGCGGTCTCGGCGATGTCTCCTACCTCGGACTCACGTTCCTTGGCGCGGATTTCCTCGACCGCCATCTCGGAAAGTTCCCTGATGAGGTCGTCGGCGTCCACCACCGTGCCTTCACGGGACTTCATCCTGCCCTCGGGCAGGTTCACCATGCCGTAGGCGAGATGGTAGAGGTTTCCGGCCCAGGCGTGGCCGAGTTTCTTGAGCACGTGGAAGAGAACGGTGAAATGGTAGATCTGTTCCGAGGCCACGACGTAGACGAGCCGGTCGAAGGGCCAGTCTCGGTGGCGGGCTATGGCCGTCCCCAGATCCTGCGTGAGATAGATGGACGTTCCGTCGCTCCGGAGGAGCACCTTCTTGTCGAGTCCGATCTCCGCGAGGTCGACGCAGATGGCGCCGTCCGGCTCTTTACGGAAGATTCCCCTCCTGAGCCCATCGAGGACCTCCTCCCTGCCCTTCTCGTAGACCTGGCTCTCGAAGTAGTACTGGTCGAAGTGGATGCCCGTGAGCTCGTAGGTCTGCTTGATGCCCCCGATGGCCCAGCCGTTCATCTTCTCCCAGAGGGAGCGGACCTCGGCGTCGCCCTGTTCCCATTTCCTGAGGAGTTCCCTGGCCCGCTCTTCGGCCGAAGGCTCCTTCTTCGCCCAGTCGTTGTAGAGCACGTAGTACTTTCCCACGAAATGGTCGGATTTGAGCCCCTCGTCCTCCGGCGTCCGGCCCTCGCCGAACTCGAGATAGGCGAGCATCGACTTGCAGATATGGATGCCGCGGTCGTTGATGAGATCGACGGTCCTCACCTCCGCGCCGGCTGCTTTCAGGATGCGGGCCACGCTCTCGCCGAGGGCGTCGTTCCGGAGGTGACCGAGGTGAAGGGGCTTGTTCGTGTTCGGGCTCGAGAATTCCACCATGATCTTCTGCCCCGCGAGCATGGAGTTCGATCCGTACGTCTCTCCCTCGGCGTCGAGGCGGGCGCAGGTTCCTTCGACGAAGGCCGGGCGGGCCAGGAACACGTTGAGATAGGGCCCCGCGACCGAGAAGGATCCGGCCTTCGCGACCTCGGGATCCTTGCCGAGAATCGCCGAGAGTTCGGCGCCGATCTTCGGAGGGGCGGACCTGAACAACTTCGCGAAGTTGAAAAGCGGCACGGCGAGGTCGCCGAGTTCGGGCCTCGGCGGGACCTCGACGACGACCTGGTCCTCCTTCAACGAGGAAGGTTCGAGTCCCTTGCCCGCGGCAAGAGCCTCGAGGGCCCCGAAAACAGCGCCTTTCCAGAAATCCTTGTAATCCTTCATTCCCTCATCCTCGCATTGCAATCCGGCCCGAACCTACGAGCGCGAGCATCTTCGTGAATCCCGGCTTTCCCTGCCGACGGAACGAGCCGAACCTGTCGTCGCAGCGGGTGCACTCCGGCATCGAGAGAACGTTCCGCACCCCTTCCCGTCTCAGGATGTCGAGATTCGCCGCCCTGAGATCGAGATACCAGCGGTCTCCCCGCTTCGCCGCGCACGAGGCCCCGTATTCCGCCGCGAACGCCGCTGCCCGTTCCTCGGGAACGTCGTAGCAGCAGCTTCCGATGCACGGCCCCAGCGTGACCAGCAGGTCCGCGGGAGAGGCGCCGTAGGAGCGTTTCATGAGGCGAACAGCCTCCGCAGCGATGCCCGTCCCCTTCCATCCGGAATGGAGCATTCCCCTCGCTCCCGTCACAGGATCCCAGAGGAAAATAGGCATGCAGTCCGCGACCGTGATCCCCAGCACCGCGTCCGTCTCCCCTCCGGCGACGAGGCCGTCCCCGATCCGTCCGCGGACATCACCGTCCTCGTCCCTGTGCACGATGCGGGTATGTTCCTGACGCAGAAACGAAAATCTTCTCCCCGGAAATGCGTCGGCGACGGCCTCCTCTACTCGGAGATTCGGCATGGTTCTGAGGTCCATGTCGCCTGCTTCGCGGAGAGACAGGCAGGCGACGACTTCCGTCTTCGCCTCCTCCGTCCGAGCGGAGGCGGGCCAGGGGATGGGATGCCACGGGATTCGATTCATAACCTCATCGCGATATGTACCAGCTTTTCGAAGCCCTGTCCAGGGGAAGCACGGGCCGTGTCCCGCGGCCCTTCTTCACCCTTCGTCGGCGACGGGCGTTCATACTCCCGTATTCTCGAGCACGTAGAGCTTCTCTATGAGATCTCCGATCTGCTGGGCCTGTCTGAGGACCTTGTCCAAGCTCTTCAGGAACGCCTGGTTGCCCCGGCCGCCGATGTATCCGTAGTTGGAAAGCGTGTCGTACCTGCCGCCGACCTCGCCGTGGAGTATCCCGGTCAGGATCCGGACGAGGCTCTGGAGGTTGCCTTGGGCGTTCTGGATCAGGGTCTGGGCTTCGAGGTCGATTCTTTTCCGGATCGACTTGATCTTCTTCTGTTTTACGAGCTTCGACTCCATCTCCTGTTCCGCCTGGCGCAGGGCCATTCCGAAATCCCCGGCGGCCGACAGCCGTTTCTCGAAGTCCTCGAGGACGGTCTGCACCTTGAGCAGTCCGTTGTACGCGTCGGTGAATTCCGACCGGTTGTCGTCCTTGTAGAATTCACCCTCGATGAGGAGAATCTTGAGGTACCGGTTGAATTCGGAGGGGAAGACGTTCGCGAAGAAAGTTTTCAGAAAACCCATGCTCAGGGAATAAGTCCCTCTCGTCTTCCCTTCGCTTCCGGTGAACACGTAGCCGTCGAGAAAGACCATGGGAATGCCGCCGAGCGACGAGTGGATTTCCTTGACGATCTCGTCCTGTTTCCGCTTCAGGGAGAATTCCTTGTAGGACTGATCTATTCTCGCCCTCCAGAACTGCTTGAGCAAGGCGAACCAGTCCTCCCCTCCGCCGACGTTGGCGCACTGATAGTTGACGTCCCCTGAGAGATAGCGGGCGATGAGGAACATGGGCTGGGACGCGTTGAAAGAACGGATCTCCTTCATGGCCCGATCCGCGGCCTTGATCTGTTCGGTGTAATCCTCCTCGAGGTTGTAGGACTTCGATTCGGCCTTTTCTCCGTCGGTGAAGAGGAATAGGGACCGGATGAGCCGGGGGGACGGTCCAATCGTCATGCTCGAGAGGATGTCCGCGAGCCTCATGACGAGATCCTTCGCATCCTGGAAGGAACAGGGCACGGGATTGACGTCCGGAGCCGGATAGAATGACTTCAACAGGCGCTCGAATGGAAAGGACGTGAGGACCGCCAGATAGTGGAGGAATTTCATGTTCTGATACATCCCAGCCCTACCGTCCGCGGGGATGAACTGGAGAACGTCGTCGAGGGCGTTTTCCATCATTCGCTTGATCTCCACGTCCCCGAGCTCGGACGAAGGCGGCAGTTCTATTCCCGGAAGGTCCTTCTCGTGAACGAGCACTTCGCCCTTGCCCACGTGCTTCGCGATCTGATAAAAGGGATCGGTCTCGAGCAGAAGCCGTCTCTGAATGTCGTCGATCTCGAGTCCGACGAGAAAGGCGATGAAATCCGGCTTGCTCTGTCCGAGGACCTTGTCGATGATGGGCGTGAAAATGACGACGTTGTCGCGAAGTTCCCGGAGTTGTCTCCCGAAGGCGGGCAGGAACTGCCCGCGGGTGAAATCCATGATGTTCAGGGAAGACCGCCTCTGGATGTCCTTCGCGATTTCCCTGAGCGCCCGTTCCTCGAGGAGTTCTTCCCGGTTCTTGCCGGAAAAGAGCATCTTGAAAAAGAAGACGATCTTCTGGAAAAAGCCGAGTTTATTGAAGATGGCGCCGAGATCCACCTCCGTTTTCTCGTCGGACTCGGCCGCGAGCGGTTCGTCGGATATCTGCACGAGCCTGTTGATCTTGTCGAGCATCTGACGCCGTTCTTCCTTGGAAAGCTCGGTCACCAGCCGGTCGAAAACCGTGTTCACTCGCATGATTCTTCCTTAATGAAAGTCTTCTCGACCTGAATGTCCCGCCACTGCGGACGCCCTCATCCCATCATATAACCGAAGGATGCATTATACAACAACAGGTCTCCACGTTCCTTGACAAAGTTCGACGATTCGTTTATGAACATCATATGGCCGTATCCATGACCAGAACGATCAGCATTGTCAACATTATTATCGGCATTCTCACCATTATTCCTTCCGGGGAGGAACGGGAAGCGTAGAGTGCCGGCAGAACCGGATACCGAGCCGTCCTTCCTGATGCGAAGGACGGCTTTATTTTTTTACGGCCTCGTGGAGGCAGGAGGGAAGCCCATGAAGAAAATCGAGCTCTTCGACACGACATTGAGGGACGGTATGCAGGGCATAGACGTCAGTTTCAGCCTCGGTGACAAGATCCAGATCGCCCACAAGCTGGACGAGATCGGGATCGACTACATCGAGGGAGGCTTCCCGCTTTCCAACGAGAAGGAGGCCCAGTTCTTCGAAAGGGCGAAGAACGAGAAATTCCAACATGCCAAAATCGCCGCTTTCGGCTCTACCCGCAGGCCCGGCCACAGGATCGACGAGGACAGCCATATCAGGGCCCTTCTCGAAGCCGAGACATCCACGGTCGTCGTCGTGGGGAAGACCTGGAAGGCGCACGTCGAAAAGGTCCTCAAGACGAGCAGGAAAGAGAATCTCGACATGATAGCGGAGTCCCTGGACTTCCTGAGAACTCGCGGCAGGGAGGTGATCTTCGACCTGGAGCATTTTTTCGACGGCTTCAAGGACGACCCGGACTACGCCATCGAGGTGCTGAGAACAGGCTCGGCCGCCGGGGCCGCACGTCTCGTCCTCTGCGACACGAACGGGGGAACGCTGCCCTCGGAGGTAGATGAAATCATGAAGAAACTCCCCTCTTCGGGGCTCGCCCCCCTCGGGGTGCACTTCCACAACGACACGGGGAACGCGGTCGCGAACAGCATGATCGCCGCGGAACGCGGGGCCTTTCAGATCCAGGGGACGATCAACGGATGGGGCGAGCGGTGCGGCAACGCGAATCTCTGCGTGCTCATCCCGAATTTCTGCCTCAAGGCGGGCTACGATTCATCCGCGCGCGCCCACATCAGAAAGCTCACCTCCCTGAGCCGCTTCGTCTCCGAGAAGGCCAACATCATCCCGGACAAGCGCATGCCCTACGTCGGGGAGGCGGCCTTCAGCCACAAGGCGGGCCAGCACGCCGACGTCCTTTCGAAGGCGGATTACCTCATGGAGCACCTCGACTCGAGGGAGGTCGGCAACGAGCGCAGGATCCTCCTTTCCGAACTGGCGGGCAAATCCACCATCGTGGACAAGCTTTCGCGTTACGGCGACTTCGACAAGAGCTCGAAGGCCGTGGAAAGCCTCATCCAGGTCCTGAAGGAAAGGGAGCGCCTCGGCTACGAGTACGAGGCCGCGGAAGCCTCGTTCGATCTCCTCATCCGGAAGGTTCTCGACAAGTACCGGCCCCTCTTCGAGTTGAACAATTATCACATGGAGTCCTTCAAGACCGGCGAAAGCCCCTCGAAGACCGTAGGACGCATCTTCCTGAAGGTCGGCGGCAAGGACGTGATGGGGGCCGCGGTCGGCATCGGACCCGTGGAGATCATCGACGCCGCGCTCCGCGACGCGCTCGTGAACTTCCACCCCTTCATCAAGGACATCTCGCTCACGGACTACAAGGTCCGCGTCCTCAATCCCGAGGCAGCCGGCGTCGCGGCCAAGGTGAGGGTCTTCATTTCCTCCACCGACCACAAGGGAAATTCGTGGGACACGGTAGGCGTGAACGAGAACATCGTAGAGGCCTCCTGGGAGGCCCTTGTGGACAGCCTGGAGTATTACTACAACGACTCCGTCACGGCTTGAAGACCTCGCTCGAGTAGCGGAAGGAGCCCGGCAGGGCCTCCACCCTCACCTCGCCCTTGTGGAGGTAGCGGATGCCCTCGACCGCGGCCCTGGCCGCCGATGTCGTCGTCGTGTAGGGCACCTTCCGCTTCACCGCCTCGATTCTCATGTAGGCGTCCTCCCGCTGGGAGTACTTTCCGAGCGGCGTGTTGATGAGGAGCTCGATCCTTTCCGCCTTCATGTGGTCGATGATGTTCGGCCTGCCCTCGTGTATCTTGAGGATTACCTCGGAGAAAACCCCGTTCTCGAAAAGGAAGTCCGAGGTTCCGCGCGTCGCCGCGATGTGGAAGCCCAGGGCCTCCAGGTCTTTGACGATCGGGAGGATGGTCTTCCTGTCGTCGTCGTGAACGGTCACGAAGACCGCCCCCTTGGTCGGCAGGATGGTCCCAGCCGCCATCTGGGCCTTGGCGAAGGCTTCGCCGAAGGTCCTCCCCGTGCCGATCACCTCGCCGGTGGACTTCATTTCGGGGCCGAGGATCGGATCGAGGTCCCGGAACCGGTCGAAGGAGAACATGGCCTCCTTCACCGCCCAGCCCGTTATGCAGCTCCCGACCGCCACGACTCCGTCCGGAACCAGTCCCTGCTCGGCGAGGTTCTTCCCGCTCCAGATCTTCACCGCCGCGTCCACGAGGTTCACTCCCGAGGCCTTGGACAGGAAGGGAACGGTCCGCGAGGCCCTCGGGTTCACCTCGAGGATGTAGAGGAGGTTGCCCTTGGACGCGAACTGGATGTTGATGAAGCCCTTCACGCCGATTTCGAGGGATATCTTCACGGTGGCGTCGATCATCTCCTGGAGGATCTCGGGACTCGACTTGTAGGGAGGAAACACGCAGGCGGAGTCTCCGGAGTGGATGCCCGCGGCCTCGATGTGCTGCATCGTGCCGCCTATGTAGACGCGCTCGCCGTCCGCGAGGGCGTCCAGGTCGTACTCGAAGGCGTCCTCGAGGAATTGGTCGACGAGGACGGGCTTGTCCGAGGACACCGAGAAGCCGGTGGAAAGGTACTGCTTGAGTTCCTTGTCCGTGTAGGCGATGAACATGTTCCTTCCTCCGAGGACGAAGGAAGGCCTGAGCAGGACCGGGTAACCTATCTCCTTGACGGCCTCGAAGATCCCCTCCTCGGAGGAGGCCATCGCGTGCCGGGGCTGCCTGAGGCCGAGCTTCTGCACGAGCTCGCCGAAGAGGCCCCGGTCCTCGGTCGCGTTGATCGCCGAGAGGGGCGTGCCCACGATCTCGGCTCCCCAGCGCTCGAGCTCTTCCGCCATGTTGAGCGGCGTCTGCCCGCCGAGCTGGACCACGATCTTCTTCGCCTTCTCCTTACGGAGGATCTCCTTGACGTCCTCGGGCGTGAGCGGCTCGATGTAGAGCCGGTTCGAGACGTTGTAGTCGGTCGAGACCGTCTCCGGGTTCGAGTTCACCATGACCGTCTTGTAGCCCTCGTTCCGGTAGGAAAGCGAGGCCAGCGTGCAGCAGGTGTCGAACTCCAGGCCCTGACCGATCCGGTTGGGTCCGCTCCCGAGGATCACCACGGGGTCCCCGAGCGGCTCGCCCTCGTCGATCTCGCCGAAGGTCGAGTAGAAATACGGCGTCGAGGCCTCGAATTCGCCCGCGCAGGTGTCCACGAAGTGATAGGACCGGTGCAGGTCCTCCTTCTCCCTGAGCTTCTCCGCCTCCGCCGCGGGGACGCCCTTGATGTCCGCGATCCTCGCGTCGCTCAGGCCGATCCTCTTGGCCTCGAAGAGCAGGTCCTTCGCGAGCGGTTCCGAAGCGAGCCTCTCCTCGACCCGGATCTGGGACAACATGCAGTGGAGAAAGAAGGGATCGTAGAAGGTCTTCGCCGCGATCTCGCCCAAGGCCGCCTCCCCCCGCCGCTTGAGGGCGGTGTAGGCCGCGAAGATCTTCCTCGGATGCAGGGAGGAGAGCATGAGGTCGAGATCCTGCTCCTTCGCCTCGGGAAGGTCCTCGAGCCCGTCGAAGCCGAATTCCGCGGCCCGGATCGCCTTGTTCAGGGCCTCCATGAAGGACCTCCCCATGGCGAGCGACTCGCCGACGGACTTCATCTGGGTGCCGAGCTCGGCGTAGCCCGAGGGGAATTTTTCGAGTTCGAAACGCGGAACCTTGACCGCGCAGTAGTCGAGGGCGGGCTCGAAGCAGGAAACCGTCTTTCCGGTGATGTCGTTCATGATCTCGTCCAGGGTGTAGCCGATCGCGAGACGGGCCGAGCACCGTGCTATCGGAAATCCGGTGGCCTTGCTCGCGAGGGCGCTTGACCGGGAGACCCGTGGGTTCATCTCGATCACGACCATCCGGCCGGTCTCCTGGTGGAAGGCGAACTGGACGTTGGAACCGCCGCAGTCGATGCCGACCCCGCGGAGGATCTCGATCGCGGCCGTCCTCATCCGCTGGTACTCCCGGTCCGAGAGCGTCTGGATCGGCGCGACCGTGATGCTGTCTCCGGTGTGCACGCCCATGGGATCGATGTTCTCGATCGAGCAGACGATGACCGCGTTGTCCTTGCGGTCGCGCATGACCTCGAGCTCGAACTCCTTCCAGCCCACGAGGGATTCCTCGACGAGGGCCTCGCCCACGGGGCTCTCCGCGAGGGCCCGTTCCATCATCGTCTCGAACTCCTCCTCGGTCTTCGCGATGCTGCCGCCCTTCCCGCCGAGGGTGAAGCTCGGCCTGATGACGAGCGGCAGGCCTATCTTGTTCTTGAAGACCCGGGCGGTGGCCGCCTCCTTCGCGACGATGGACCGGGGCGACTCGAGCCCGAGCGTGTCGACGAGGGACTTGAAGGCGCCGCGGTCCTCGGCGACCCTGATCGCGTCGATGCTCGCCCCGATCACCTCCACTCCGTATTTCTTGAGGATGCCTGCGTCGTAAAGGGCGATGCTGAGGTTGAGCCCGGTCTGGCCGCCCATGGTGGGCAGGAGAGCGTCGGGCCGCTCCTTCGCGATGATCGCCTCGACGTAGGGAACCTCGAGAGGCTCGGTATAGACCGCGTCCGCGAAACCGGGAGTCGTCATGACCGTCGCGGGATTCGGATTCACGAGAACGACCTCGTACCCCTCCTCCTTGAGCGCGAGGAGGGCCTGGGTGCCGGAATAGTCGAACTCGCAGGCCTGGCCGATGACGATGGGCCCGGAGCCGATGATGAGGACTTTCTTGATATCCTTTCGTGCTGGCACGGTGTACTCCTTATCCTGTCCTTCGGCCTTCAGGCCGCCGCGGTCCGCTTGATGAACTCGCCGATGATCCACCGCGTGTCTTTCGGTCCCGGCGAGGCTTCGGGATGGAACTGAACCGACATGACCGGCATCCCCGTATGGTAGAGGCCCTCCACCGTGCCGTCGTTCGCGTTCTTGAACCAGACCTTCACGTCGGCGGGAAGGGTCTTTTCATCCACGGCGAAGCCGTGATTCTGCGACGTCACGTAGACCTTGCCGTCGTCGAGGTCCACGACGGGGTTGTTCACGCCGTGATGGCCGAACCTGAGCTTGTAGGTTTTGGCTCCCAGCGCAAGGGCGATGATCTGGTGGCCGAGGCAGATGCCGAAGACCGGCAGCTTCCCGATGAGCTTGGCCGCGAGCCTGATCTGATGATCGAGGACCGCCGGATCTCCGGGACCGTTCGAAAAAAGGACCCCGTCGGGCTTCAGGTTCATGACCTCGCCCGCGCTCACGGTCCCGGGAAGGACCGAAATCCTCGCGTTCAGGCTCTCCAGCTCGCGGACGATGCCGCACTTCACCCCGCAGTCGACGAGGACCATGTGGAAACGCCCGTCGGCCATGATCGTCTCGGCCTTCCTCGTTCCTACGTCGCCCAGGAGATTCCGTCCTTCCATTGACGGAAAGGCCGCGAGGTAGGCGAGAGCCTTGTCGACCTGCTTCTTGGAAAATTCCGCCTCCCCGGCGGGAAGTCCGAGGATGAGGCCCGAAGGCGTGCCTCCGTCCCTCAGACGGAGCGTGAGTCTCCTGGTGTCGATGCCCGTGATGCCTGGCACGCCTTCCTTTCCCAGAAATTCGTCGAGGCAGATCCTGCCCTTCGGCACGGGCCCTTCATAGAGATCTTTCACCGCGAAACCCGCGGCCTTCACCGCCCGCCGTCCGAGGTTCTTTTCCGGACCGCCTTCGTTCCAACCCGGATCGGATCCGTAATTGCCGATGAGCGGGTAGGTCATCACTACGATCTGTCCCACGTAGGACGGATCGGTGAGTATTTCGTGATAGCCGGACATGCCGGTGTTGAAGACCACCTCGCCGGCTCCCGCTGCAGCGACTACGCCTTCGTCTAAATCATCGGAAACGGGAGGAGGCGCGCCGAAACTACGGCCCTTGAAGACCGATCCGTCCGCGAGAATGAGAAGAGCTGGCTTCGTCACAGGCTACCTCCATGATTAAATTTACGGTTTCGATGCATATTTATGCATGAACCGTTAAAAAAAAACCGGCGGGAAGCCGGCTTTAGTCCCTAGGGGAATCGAACCCCTATTTGAAGAATGAGAATCTCCTGTCCTGACCGTTAGACGAAGGGACCGTCATCTCCTTCCCGGGGAGGATTTGAACCCCCACAAACAGATCCAGAGTCTGTGGTGCTACCGTTACACTACCGGGAAACGCACTCTCGAATATCGACCAAAATATATAATCCTCGCGGGATTGTCAAGCTGCCATTGCACAGCACGCAAGAAAAAGCTTGGCACCTAAGTAGCGATATTCCGCGAGATGAACGTGGTCAATACCAAGCAGCACAATTGAAAGCATAACGTATCGGCCGCTTCCGAGCGGAATTTCGCGAGGTCACTCGCCGTGGTAGTCGATCAGGGTGCGGACCGGGAGGCCTCCGAGGGCTTTTTCGAAGTGGAGGAACGGCAGGCCGATCACCGCCAAAATGCCGACAACTTCGGATCCCGCCTCGTGCAGGAGGTCGGAGGCGGCCCGAATCGTGCCTCCGGTGGCGACCAGGTCGTCGATGAGGACGAAGCGCCTCCGCGTTTCGAGGTCCGCGCGATGGACTTCGATGCAGTCCTCGCCGTATTCCAGCGCGAAGGATTTGGAAAAGGTCTTTCCCGGGAGCTTTCCCTTTTTTCTCACGGGAACGAGGGGAAGCCCCAGCGCTGCTGCTACGGGGGAACCGAACAGAAAGCCTCTGGCCTCGACGACCGCGACCGCTTCGGCACGAAACCCGCGAGCCAGCCTGGTGAGCTCATCCACGCAGTAACGGAAGGCCGCGGGATCGGCGAGGATGCTCGTGACGTCGTAGAACAGGATGCCGGGTTTGGGGAAATCCGGCACTTTCCGGATCGCGGAATCGAGATCGAATGAGTTCATGGATTTCAACCTTTCCGGAGCTGTCTTAGAAGTCCGTCCACCCAGCGCGCGATCGAGCCGTTCGAACTGCCGTCCTCCCCTTTGTCTAGGCAGAGGCCGGGTTCCAGGATCGTGAGGTCCGAATCCTTGACCATCTCTCCGAGCGCCTTGAAGGTGGAAGGATTCTCCACCGTGAAAAACGCGCCTTTCCGTCCCGCGAAATTCACGCCCTGGAGGGATCTGAACAATTCCCGGTAGTCTCCGCTCGAGAGCTTCTCGCCGGCGGCCGCCCCGAAGAGGAGGAGATCGAACGGCGCGAGATCGGGAATGAGCGAATCCTTCGCGGATTTGAACTCGGCCCTGACCTTCCTCTTCTTCAATTCCTTGGCCAATGTACGGCCCATCTCGCCCAATTCCGGAGAGGCTTCCGAAGCGACGACGACGGCTTTTCCGACGTTGTTTTTCACACCGAAATCGTAGTATGAATCCTCCCGGTTGTCAACGCGAAGCCGCTCATTCTTGCAAATACGTGCGCCCTGGCCTATGATGTGCGTATGACAACGATTCTTCCGATAGCCAGCGGAAAAGGCGGGGTCGGGAAAACCCTCATATCCACGAACCTCGGGATCTCCTTGGCCAACCTCGGCAAGACAGTCATCCTCGTCGACCTCGACCTCGGCGGATCGAACCTGCATACATGCCTCGGCATCAAGAACAACCATGCCGGCATAGGAAGTTACATCTACCGTCAGGCGGCGAGCCTCGAATCGCTCGTCGTCGAAACGGAGGTGAAGCGGCTCTACCTCATCCCCGGAGACTCCCTCCTTCCGGGCACCGCCAACCTCCAGTTCTTCGTGAAGAACAAGCTCCTCCAGGAGCTCATGAACCTCGTCGCGGACTTCGTCATCCTCGACCTCGGATCCGGCACTTCCTACAACACCGTGGATTTTTTCCTCTCCTCGCCTTCGGGCCTCATCGTCACTACGCCGGAGACGACCGCGATCCTGAACGCATACTCCTTCATCAAGACCGGCCTCTTCCGTCTTCTGTACCGTTCCTTTCCTACGAAAAGCGAGGAGCGTCAGTTCATCCAGAATTTCGTGACGAACAGGATCGAAGGCTCCCAGGAATCCTTCCTCACGCTCGTCAACGCCCTCGGCAGGATCAGCGAGGAATCCGGGAGATCGGCGAAGGAGAAGATCGATCATTTCATGCCCAGGGTCATTCTGAACATGGGCAGGAGCAATCAGGACCTGGCGCTCGGAGCTAAACTGCGTCACATAGCCCGGAAAAACCTTTCAATAGAGGTGGAATACATCGGATTTCTGCCGTACGATCAGCTCGTCGGCAGATCCATCTTCGACCGCAGGCCGATCTCGGTCTCCCGGCCGGACATCCTCTATGTGAAGAATCTCGAACTCATCGCCCGAAAAATCGTCCACGCCCCGGCGCCGGAAACGCCGAAGCTCTACGAAGACAACGAGGATCTGCTTTCGTTGAGCGAGATAGCGAAGGTTCAGGGATAGGACCGCTTGAATCCGGGCACGCGGGCGAAGGCGTTCTCGTTCCAGGAAGACCGCACTCCCCTCGTGAGCAGTTCGTACCCGAAGGCCGCGATCATGGCCCCGTTGTCCGTACAGAGTTCCGGGGACGGGAAAAACACCGAAAGTTCCCGCCTTTCGCCGAGAGCCTTCCTGAGATAGGAATTGGCCGCTACGCCGCCTCCCGCGACTATGCTCCTGATCCCGGTGTCCTCCACCGCCAGATAGAGCCTCTTGAGCAGGATGTCGATCGCGGTCTTCTGGAAGGAGGCCGCGATGTTCTCCACCGTCTTCTCGTGTCCTGGGTTGAGGAACTGGTCGAGCTGATTGATCACCGCGGTCTTGAGCCCGGAGTAGGAAATGTCGTAACGGTGCGTTCCCTTGCGGAGCGAAGGATCCGGAAAGGAGAACGCCCGCGGATCGCCTCCGCGTGAAAGACGATCGATGGCGATCCCGCCGGGGTAGCCGAGCCCGTAGGCCTTCGCGACCTTGTCGAAGGCCTCGCCGCACGCGTCGTCGATCGTTGCGCCGAGCACCTCGATCTCGTCGAAGCCCTTCACCAGGGAAATGATCGTATGACCGCCGGACAGGAGAAGGCCGAGATAGGGATACCCGACTTCGTTCTCGATGTGAGGCGCGTGGAGATGGGCCCTCACGTGGTCAACGCCGACGAACGGAATGCCCCTCGTATACGCGAGCGCCTTGCCGAAGGAAAGCCCCACGAGAAGCGACCCGAGAAGTCCCGGCCGGTTCGTCACGGCGATCCCGTCCACGGCGTCGAGGGTGAGCCCGGCCTCTTCGAGCGCCCTGTCGTACACCGGCCTGATCCACTCCGTATGCTTCCGCGAGGCGATCTCCGGAACCACGCCGCTGTACGGCCGATGAAACTCGATCTGGGTGGCTATGACGTTGCTGAGTATTTCCTTTCCGTCACGCACGCAGGCGACGGAACATTCGTCGCAGGAGCTTTCAATCCCTAGGATCGTCATCAGAATTTCCGCCGGTGAGCAGATCCGACACGGGATAGAACCTGAAACCCTCGTCGAGGATTTCGGGATAGATTTCCATGAGCACGTCGGCGAGTTCCGAACACCACACATGTCCGATCATCACCGCGTAACCGCGTTTTTCCGCCACGACCTTCGCCTTTTCGAAAGCCCCGCGGATTTCGGTTTTGTCCTTTTCGTTGTCGAGAAACACGCTTCGCTCCAAAAACGGCAGATTCGATTCAGCTGCGACCTTTTTCCCGACGGACTCGCCGTTCGTCAGACTGTCGAGAAAAAACAGAGATCGTTCCTTGAGAACCTCGATGACGGCACGCATGACCCTCTCGTCCCTCGTCGCCTTCGATCCCATGTGATTGTTCACGCCTAAAATGCCGGGAAGGGATGTAACATGCCTTTCCACCGTTTTTCTGATCTCGTCGTTCTTCTGAGCCGTGAATACCGCGCCGGGTCCCGGATTCTGTGTGCCTTCCGGCTCCATCGGCAGGTGGAGCATGAGGCTCTTCCCCGCCCGCAGCACCCTTTTCGCGGCATCGGCGCTTCCCGGCAGGTCCGGCAACACGGATACCGCGAGCGGCCCGGGAAAGGCGAGAAACCGTTCCAAGGCTACGGAATCGTAGCCGGCGTCGTCTATCACCAGAACGAGCTTTCCGCGGACGGCGGGCCGTGCCGCGATCCCCGGTATGGTTTCTCGCGTTCCCTCTGACGCTCCATCCCGCGGCGGCGAAGGCTTCGCGGCTCCTCCCGTCGGAGCCGCCCGTTCGAGGGGCATGGGTTCGCGTGAAAACAGAAAAAAGGCAAGCCACACCAGCCCGATGACGGAAAGAACGACGTACATTCCGACGATCAGGTTTCCGACATCACGCTTCTTCCGCCCGTTCCCGCGTCGCACGCCTGCCATCGGGCTACCGTATGCGGAAATCGTGCTTTGGTCAAGTAAGCGCAAATCGGAGTGTGAGACTGGGACGCAAACCGGGATCGAAGCTCAATTGTAGATATATTCCCTGAGTTCAGGGGCTTGTTCCTTGAGTTTCCGGATCGCCCGCATTTCAATCTGCCTTACGGTCTCCGGAGAAATGCCCATTTCGTGGCTGATCTTCTTCAGGGTATACCGCCTCCCTCCGTGGAAGGCGAAGCGATACATGAGGATCTTTCGTTCCTTCTCCATGAGCTTCGCGAGGAATTTCATGGTGTCCTCATAAAGTACCTTGCCGAAAAGCTCCGCATCCGGGCTGAACGTATAATCCTCGAAAACGTCGTGCAGGGTTCCGGAGTCCGCATTGATCTCTGAATCGAGGGAGATGACGCTGTTGGAAAAATTCATGATCTCCACGACTTCCTTTTTCTTCATGCCCACATCCTTCGATACCTCTTCGATCGAAGGCTTCCTCATGAGTTCCTGGCTGAGAGTGATGTAGGTTTTCTGAATCTTGCGAAGAGCGTCCTCCTTCCGGTGAGGCAGGCGGATCGGGCGCCTCTTGTTCGAAAGGGCTCGGGTGATGGACTGCTTGATCCACCAGGATGCGTAGGTGCTGAACCTGACCTTCCTGCGGTAATCGTATTTCTCGGCTGCCTTCATGAGCCCGATGTTCCCCTCTTGGACGAGGTCCATGAGCCCGACGTCGTTGCTTACGTAACTTTTCGCTATTTTCACCACCAGGCGGAGATTCGCTTCAACCAAGATCCTCCGCGCAAGCTCGTCTCCCTTTTGGACCCTCTTGGAAAGGTCGATTTCCTGTTCGAAGGAAAGGAGCGGCGTATCCTTGATTCGGGAGAAGTAGGCGCGAAGGCTGTCTTCTTGTCCGTCGATGCTTTTTTTCCGTTTCTTCATGACAGTACCCACTGATATGATTGCAAGTCCCATGCCAAACAGTCGGACTTTTTCCATCGAGAAATTCTTTTGTTTCAGGTATAAAGAATTAAGCGTACAAAAAAAGAACGGGCCCTCCTGAGAGAGCCCCGATTGAATACTTTTTTATACAGGCTCGGTGGAAGAAAACCATAGCCTATCGCGAGCGGCCGGCATCTCCCTTGAACTGCCTCATGAGCATGTCGGAAATTCCGAAACTGCCCGTCTTCGCCATGGTCTTCGAGTACTCCTGATAGAGCATGTCCTCGAAGATGTCTTCAGCCATTCCGCCCTCCATGAGACCCGTCTTCTGTACGGTCTTCTTCATCGAATCGAGCATCTGCTTGATGAAAATCGCCTCGAAGTCCCTGCAGGCATCCTTCAGTTTCGCCTCCTCGTCCCGTCCCTTCGGGGCCGAGGGCGTCGAGCGGACGGCGTCGAACCTGCTATCCTTGAGGTGAAGAAGTCCCGTTTCCGTCACGTTCATGATTCAGCCTACCTCTTGAGGTTCGCCGCGATGCCGAGCATGGTGTCGGAAGTCTGGATCGCTTTGGAATTGAATTCGTAGGCCCTTTGGGCCACGATCATGTTCACCATTTCCTGCACGATGGAGACGTTCGACATTTCCAGGAAACGATGGATGGTCTTGCCCATGCCGTCATAGCCCGGACGTCCCGCGATCGGGTCCCCTGAAGCACCGGATATTTTATAGAGGTTTTCCCCGATCGCCTGCAGGCCCGTCGGGTTGATGAAGCGATAGAGTTCCATCTGACCCACGAGGATCGGATCGTCGTTTCCCGGCACCTTCACCGTCACGCGTCCGTCCTGGGAGATGGAAAGCGACTCGCGGATGAAACCCTCGGGAAGGATGACCTCGGGTACGACCCGGTATCCGTTCGAGGTTACGAGCTGTCCGTTGGAATCGATCTTGAAAGCTCCGTCACGCGAATAGCCGTACGTGCCGTCGTAGAGGAGCACCTTGAAGAAACCCTCGCCTTCGATGGCGAGATCGCTCACGTTCCCGGTGTTCTGGAGGGAGCCCTGGGTGAACACCTTCTGCGTCGCTCCGACCTTCACGCCGTGTCCCACCTGGACGCCGGTCGGCACCAGGGTGACCTCGGTTGCTGGAGTACCGGCGAGCTTCTTCGTCTGATACAGGAGGTCCTCGAAGTCCGCCCGATTCTTCTTGAAACCGCTCGTGTTCACGTTCGAGAGGTTGTTAGCGATCGTGTCGATGTTGAATTGCTGTCCGGTCATGCCGGACGCGGAGGTCCATAAGGATCTTACCATATATCATCCCTCACTTAAACCCGGATAGCCTCGTTCAGGAGCTTGCCGAGCAGCGCATCGTGCGTCTGGATCGACTTCTGGTTCGCCTCATAAGCCCGGTTCACCTCGATCATCTTGACCATCTCGGTAACCGGGTTCACGTTCGCAGCCTCGATGAAGCCCTGCCTCACCTTCGGCCGCTTGCCCGCCGCCGCTGTCTCAGCAGCACCCGATTCCTCGGTGTCCTTCCAGAGGGAAGATCCCTGCTTCTGGAGATACCGGGTCCTTTTGAAATTGACGATTTTCAAGGTGTCGAGCTTCTCGGTCTGGTCCCATTCATTCTCCGTCTTGGATACCAGCCTGTTGTCGTTCGGCTGAAATTTCTTGTTGATGAAGACGTTGCCGTGTTGGTCGACGACGAAATTGTTCGCCTTGATCTTGATCGGACCGTTCTCGCCGAGGACAGGATAGCCCTCTTTCGTGACGAGAAGGCTCTCCGGGCCGAGCACGAAGGACCCGTTCCTGGTATACCTCTCCCCGGCCGGGGTCTGGACGGAGAAAAACCCCTCACCTTCCATGGCGAGGTCGAAATCGTTGTCGGTTTCCTTGAACGCTCCCTGGGAAAAGACCGTGAAAACCTCGTTGGTCTCCACCCCGGTTCCGAGCTTCCCGACGATGGGACCGACATCCACGGAACCCATGGGGATCTTGTGAACGCCGTCGTCGTCCATCCGGCGTATGAGCAGCTCGGGAAAGGACTTGAAAATCACCGTATCCTGTTTGTAGCCCGTGAGGTCCACGTTGGCCAGGTTGTTCGCAACCGCGTCCATCCGGTTCATCTCAGCAACCATGCCGCTCGCGCCGGTATACAACCCTCGAATCACGAATGCCTCCGAAGAAATCCATGAGGGGATTTCTTATCTAAGTATCGGCATGCTGAAAAAATCCTAAAGGAGGCGGGACTCGGGAATTTACAGGTCTGCACCATATAATCATGCTCGAATTATTTCACGATACCCGCTCGGATAACCGCTCGGCTAGCTTGCTTTTTTTTCGCCGATTCGTATACTACAATGCCGTCAGCGCCAGAATAGCTCAGGGGTAGAGCGACGCTCTCGTAAAGCGTAGGTCCTGGGTCCGATTCCCAGTTCTGGCTGAAAGACGGTCTTGTAATTCGTTGAATTACAATGAATTGTGTTTTTCGACCGGGATGTGGGTTCCTGAAAAATCTCGAAACGTAGCAAAAACGTAGCACGGAATGGGCGTTTTTGCTTAAGGCTGGGGGTTTTTTATGGACGAGTCCCGGAAGGTCTTCTCGTTATATCCACGAAAGCGTAAGAATCTCAAATCGGTGTTCTACGTCCGCTTCAGGAATCGCGACGGGTCCTGGACCGCGGGGAAGCTCACGGGCAAGTGCACGCGGTCTGCCGCGGAGAAGTGGGCGATCGACTATCTTCGGTCGGGTCAGGTGGTCGAGTAGGAGGCGAAACCATTGACCGTCGAGAGGCTTATTCCCATGGCGAGGGAAGGAAGGTGCCGTCCTTGACCGAGGAGAGGAGGATCCTCGTCGCGGCGAGGACGCAGCTCACGGCGGCGTCCCACGCAGCCGTGTTCCGGTATCACCGGTTCGGCACGTGGTGGGGACCGCTGCGTCGAGGAAGGAAGCGGTATCAGAATGGGAAAGAATCAATTCACTACTCAGTTTCTTCACGGCCTCACCGATTATTTCCAAGCTTCGTACAAAAGCTCTCTTCAATGTTTCATTTTCCAAGAACTCTTACCTCGTGGACAAGGACGTTTGCTCGAAGATATAAGCCATTTCATCCCTGATATGAAGAAGAAGCTCCACATCAGAGTGCATGATATTCGACCTCTTGCAAGATGCGCGGTCCGATATACGGGCTCAACGATTCCGGAGTGAGTAGATCTACTTTTCGCTCGATGTTGGCTTCAAGGAAATTCGCCAGACCCATGAAATTATCGAAATTCTTCTTCTCAGGATCGAATTCCACCAAAAGATCGACATCGCTCCTTTCTTGATGCTCGTTTCGCACGAAGGACCCGAACAGGCCTATCCGTTTGACGCCGAAGCTCTTGATGGCGAAGCTATTCTTTGCGATAAAATCAATTAAATCCTTCTTCGTGGAAACGTACATGCTTTTTAGGATTTTAACAGATACTCGCCCGTAAAGCAACAAACGTGGAACCGGAGCAGGTCGGGTCCAGGACAAGGTCGCCGGGGTCCGTGGTCATGAAGGCTTCCTCAGCCGCCGTATAAAGGGGTTCTCTTCATTCCACCTTGAAGATATCCACCATCGTTTCCAGGCAGGGCCTCAGGTTGAGGTCGTTCGCTCCGACGACGAACCAGTTCTCGGGCTTCTGATATATGTCCAGACCGCGGCCGATCTTGATATGCCAGCCGTTCGAAAGCCGAAGCTCTCTATCGTGGAGCCCTTCCTTGAAGACGTATTCGAATTTCATGTTCTGATTTTCGATGCTCTCTTTGAGGCTGTCGAAGCGGTCCTGCGCTTCCTTCTTCTGTGCAGGATCGTCCGTACCGGTGATGAGCGTTATCTTTTCCGCGTCTCCGGTCCGCACAATGAGTTCGCAGAGCCGTATGAGATTCTGAATCTGGTGCTGACTCCTGATGTAAGGGTCTTCCACCTCCACGATCTTCGCTCCACGAAGGTATTCGCCGAAGATCGCGTCGTAGCCGAAACCGGTGTCGCCATAAAATATCCTGAAATGTTTCTCCTTGAGTTCTGCAGGTTCGGTAATAGCGGTCCGGGGAGAATTCAACGGCGTCGATGCGGGTTCCGGCGTTCGTTGCTGGGAAGCTGCAGCTGCTTCCGCAGGCTTCTTCATGATCTTTATTTTCGTCTTCCCCTTCGCAGCTTCCTGAGAGCCTTCCTCGTCGATGACGCGCCTATGGGGGGCGAGGGTGCTCTCGGATCCTTGGGACTCGGGGCAGAAAACGACCCGCTCGTTCCCCGACGCATCGAAATACGAAAGATTGATCCTGGCGTATTCTTCGTCGGTTTTCTTCTTGTTGAGCTGCTCTTTGATCCTGCGCCGGCCCTCGACGGCATATTCGATGTATTCCGCCAGCTCTTCCGTAGTGGGTTCCCCGCTTGGATGGAGAATCTTCAGGAATGCACAGAGGGTTTTCCTGATGGCGATTTCGTCGCGGCCCTCTACCGTCTTTCCCAGTTTGACGTTCCGGCTCACCCAGTCGTACCGGTTCTGGAAGCGGAAGAGATAATGAAAGGCTTCGGCCAGGTAATCGGAAATGAAGCCGTAATTATCCGTGAGGAAGGGGCTTGAGTTCTTCGGTATTTCCCAGCCGGGAAGATAGTAATGGAATCGGTCGATGACGGCCAAATCGAAACTCTCCGGCAAGGGATAGAAGAGGTCGAGGGATTCAGAATTCACGACCTGGTCGATGGCGTGGTCGATGTTCCCGACGAAGGCGAAGCTCGCGTCCGCGATGATCTGAGTTCCTCGGGAAAACCTGCCGTTCGCCATGAAGTCCTTCATGATCTGGACGGAATCCTTGTCCTTGATTTTTATCGACCCGACTTCATCGAAGGCGACGGTATCCCAGAAACCGACCAGGCCGACCTTGTTCTTCCGGTTGTTGTAGAAAAGGATGGACGTGGTCGCCTGCCCTCCGGAAATGAGCGTCGTGTACGGAGAGAACTCCGAAAAAGAATACGATTTGCCGGTACCTCTCGGGCCGAGCTCGATGAAATTGTAGTTCTTCTCGACGAAGCCGAAGAAGCGGGCGAGATAATGGAATTTGAGCCGTTTCGACAGCTTCGAGGGCTCGAGGCCGATGCTCCGGATGACGATATCGAGCCATTCGTCGCGGGTGAAGCGGAGCCGTCCTTCAAGGAAAGCGTCGGCATCGAATCTGGATAGCTGGATCGGCCGGAGGTCGTCGATGAAAAAGGCGTAGTCGTCGTCTTCGATGTCGTTGTGGCAGACGACGGCTTCGGCCCAGATGCCGCCTTCCAGAATACGGTCGTTTTCCCGGTAAAACTTTTCCGGGATCGCGATTCGCCGCGAATTGAAGTTCTCCATTTCGGCCCAATGCCGCTTTTCCTTTTCCGAATAGGTGACATGGACCTTGTCGATGAAGCGGTGCTTTCCCTTCTGCTGGACCGTGGACTGGGCCTTGTTCGATTCGTCGGGCCGCACGTAGTTCGATTCGAGGGTCTCAAAGACGGCCTCGATGCCGGCCTTTATTTCCTCCGGGTCGTCGGAAGCGCAGAATTTCGCGAGAAGGAATTCCAGGACGAAGGACGGGACGTTCGTCCCTTTCTTGATCTTGTGCAGCAGGTCCTTCCGCACGACCTTGCCGGGAAAAACTTCGTTGAGTTTTCGATCGAATTCGTTCATCGTTACTCCGTATAGTCCGTCTCAAGGTCGAGACGGGCGAATTGCTCGAGCGTCAAGGGATCAAGGACGCTCACCGTGAAAGGCCCCCTGTGGTCCTCGTTCATGACGAGGGTAACCTTCATCGCCTGGCCGGGCTTTATCTTGACGATGCCCGACCCGGGATCGAAGCCGGCCGCCGGCTGGGCCCTTCCGACTTCCTTGTCTCCTTCGCGGACGGTAAGGAGAAGAGCGAGATCGTGTTCCAGGGCCCCGCCGAAGAGGTCTCCGCCTTCGGGATGCGAAACCGAAAGGTCGAGCGACGGCCTCATGGTCGTGATCTTTTTCGTCATTCCGCCGCGATAGCCGAGAGTCACGCCGAAGGCGGTCTTCTTGGGCGCCTGGGCAGGAAAATCCACGGTGACGACGGGAAGCGCGCATTCCTGGAGCGAGAGACCTCCATGCACATAGCGAGAGCCGCCCGAGAAGCATCCGAGTCCGTTGGGCGTGAATAACTGCTTCTCATAGCCCGAAATTCCGATGCTCGCGACATCGAAGGCCTTCACGCTCGCGCTCTTCGATCCTTCTCCGAGGAGATACCTCGATCCGGCCGCTTCCCAGACGCCATCGGGCTTGGCGATCGTCCCGCCGGCGACCTTCGGCGGCTGGAGGAGGAAGCCGTGATCGGTCGCGATGACGGCTCGGGAAAATCCGAGTCTGCGCACCCTTTCGAGGCCGCGCAGGATGTTGCGGATGAGGTGGGAAAGGAGTTCAAGCGCCTCCGGCCCGAGGGCTTCACCAGCGGCGTCGATCTCGGTCGAGCGCACGACGAGGAGCTGGACCTGATCGCCGAGGTCGGCCTTCTTCAAGGTTTCGAGGTCGTTCATGACGACGTCGAAGACGCGATCGCCGTAGACCGACTTCAGATAGGCGACGCGCTCCTGGGCGGTAGCGACCTGTTCTGAACCGATCAGGGGAAGGAGCGCACCGTTCTTGGCGGTGAACGAGAGTTTCTTTTCCGCTCCCGGGAGCAGGGCGGCCATTCCGACCGGAGTGACGCTGGGCAGTTTGCCCCTCACCCGATCCAATCGGGCCGTATACGCCTTCGGAAGTAGCAGGAGCAGTTCCCGGGCGAGATCATAGCGTAGCGCGTCGATCATGAAAAAGGCGGTTTTCTCCCGCGCTTCCAACCGTGGCGCCAGCCGGTTGGCAAAAATGCCGCTTGCGTCCTCTTTCTCCGGCCCCGGCCAGAATTCCTTCTCCACGCAGGAAAGGAAATCTCGCTGAAGCGCTTCGGCTGCGGCGTAATAGTCCGCACGGACCCTTTCCATGAGATCTTCGAGGCCGATGGAATCGCTCGCCGTCAAGCCGGAAGCGTACACTTCAAATCCGCGGTATTCTGCGTCGATGAGGGAAAAGCGGTCCGTATAGGCCCGGAGGAAATCATCCACCGTACTTCGATCTTCTTTAAGACCGGCGAAGGCGGAAAGCCGATCAAGGACGCTCACCGCGGAACCGAGGCAGGCCCAGAAGGATTGAACGTCTTCGAGGCTGTCGTACCAGACGGAGGCTTTCCCGGCTTCGATGATCCGCTGCGCTTCATCGTAATCCCCAGCCAGGGCCGCGGAGGTGCATCTTCTCAGCGAAACGCGCGTCTCGAAGGCGAAGGTTTCCCGGACGCCGAGGTCCGGGGTATGCTCGAATTTCTCCGCGAGGCCGAAGCTGGTCTCGATCCGCTCGGCGATTTCACGGTAGGCGGGGCGCGTCGCCTTCGAATCGCGGAGCGCCTCGCAGAGGCCGTCGACGAAGGCCTTCTTTTCGGCCGCAGCGCGGGGAACCGACTTCAACGATGCGGGAAGCTCTCCGGGGAGGTCCAAGACGAATTCGCTGAAAAGGAGGAACCGTCCCAGGGCTTCCTGGAAGCCCTTCCAGTCCGCAGCCTTCACGTCAAGGCCAAGGACGGATTTCGCGAGATCGCGGGCCTCGGCGAACCAGGCGCCACCTTTTTCCAGCACCGGAAGGAGGCCGGGGGGCGGCGCCACAAGGACGAGCAGCATTTCCCGCTCGGACTCGACGCCGAGCAGGGCCTTGAGGTTCGGCCGGAGGGCCCCTCCGGCGAGACCGTTCACGACTTCGAACGAAGGCTCCCCCTCCGCAAAGAGCTTCCTCACATCCTCCTCCCGGCCGGGGAAGGCCCGGAGACAGAGCTCCCGGTACTGGTCGCCGTCCCCTTCCGGGAAGACGGCTCCGCCGAGCTCGAAGGGAGCGAAGGCGTTCTCTCGGCGCCTATAATCGTCCTTCGGTTTCTCCCAGGGCAGATAGACGAGGAGCCGCGATCCGGGCTCGTCCGCGAGCCGGCCCCACGCGTCGAGGGCCTCTTCACGTCCCCGGACGAGGGAAGCGCCGGCGTCCACGACCTTGGTATGCTCATCCGCCAGCGACCTCGCGATTCCCTGAAACCGCCGCTCCGGGTCGTAGACGACGAGGCAGGAGCGGCGTTCGAGGCGGCGGGCAAATTCCGCTGAAATAAAAGCTTCAATCTTCATCGGTTTCGAGCTCCAGTTCCGATTCTACCACGGCTTTCCCCTTCCCGGCCTTCTTTCCCTTCTTGTCGGCCGCCGGCGGCTTCCACTCGCAGAGGTCCTCGAGCCCGTGGGCGACGGCGAGGGAGCGGTCCCGGCGGCATTTCTCCCTGACCCGGTCGGGCCATACGGCATAGGCGAGATGGGCCCAGTCGTAGTCTCCGGCTTCGAGCTTCTTCCAGGTCGCCTCGAGTTCCTTCCGCCAGGAAGGAAGCCGGAAAAGCCTCCAGAGCGGGCAGGCGGCGATCTGCACGCCGTCGTCCAAGTCCGGCTTGAAGGGAAGCCCGGCGACGCGGTCGATTTCTTCCTTCATTTCCGCCAGGGCCGCGGTGAACTCGACAAGCTCCTCCGTCCGGAGGCGGTCGGCCTTGCCCTCGCTCCTCGCGAGGTCCTGCCGAGCGGTCTCGAGCTTCCGCCGCTCCAGCTTGAGCTTCTCCTCGAGAAGGTTGCTGCAGGCGTAGAGCGTGTCCGCGGTGAGCCGCGGGTAGTAGAGCCAGAGGGTATAGCGGCCGTCCGCGCTCTGGAGGGGCCAGTAGACGGGAGCCTTGCGCCGGCTCTTGGAATACCGCTTGAGGTGCGATTCGAAGAAGCCCCCGGGCTTCCTAAGGTAATCGCGAAGGTCGTTCACGCCGAGCTCCGCCCGGAGCTCCCGCTCCTTCTCGTCCGCCTCTTCCCCGTGGAGGAAGCGGAGGGCAGAGCGGAGCCGGGCGACGATGTCCCGGGGATCGTCGGGATCGTCCACGAGGATGCCGTCCCAGGGGACCTCGATCGGATACTCCGCTGCGGTGATTTTCCCGGACCGGGCGGACGCGGGCGGAAGGGTTATCGCGTTCGGCCGGGCGCGGAGCCAATCCTCGGAGGCGATGTCGTCTTGCCTGGCCGGGAGGCCGTCCGTCCCGACGAGCATGGCGGGAGGGCAGACCGGGAGAGGATCGAAGGGATCCGGGAGAGCCGGAGCGAGAGAAGAATCCTTCGCGATGCGGATGTCGAAGCGGCCGAAAATGAGGCTAACTACATCATCAATGATTAAATCATGAGAGAGAGCCTCCTTTTCCCAACGAGTAATAGATGCTAATAATTGTTTCCTAGGCTCCACGGAATTTGAAAAGCTTTTTATTTTTAGAGAATTTAATAAAGCATTTTCAGAATCATTCATTACTTTTATTAGGCTCTGACGTATATTAGATATGTCATTGCATAAACAAATCACTCTTTTCATTCGTATAGTGGGGTCGTTCTCTTTTGCTGCCATTACAAGCTTCGCACCTTTTCTTGAGAAATCATCAAAATTCGAGATGAGAATATCGGGAAAGATGAGATTCTTGATAATTCCGACTTCATATGATTGAATTTCTTCTCTCCCTACTCCCATAACATATGCCAAATCCTCTTCAAATTTTAAATTTAATATTGTATTTATGAGACTTAATTCAGGTGTATTTTCTGAAAAAAGAACAGAACCTTTATGACCAAATATTGAACCAGCCGGAAATGCACGAAAACTTAGGCCATCGGTTCTCACCGGCCACGTCACCCCCGGCCGGAAATAAAAGCTCTCATTTCTAATCACGCTCCCCGAGAAAGCTTTCATATCCTCCCCCTCGTCTTTCCAGTTCACGACGAGGTGAATGTCCGCGTAGTAGGGCGAATACTCGCCGCCTTTCGCGAAGGGGGCCCAGTATTTTCCTTCGTGAGTCCGTTTCCGGCACCAGGCTTGGAAGGCCGGAAGATCGGCCCGCCAGTCAGGGCCGTTTCCCGCGTCGAGCCGCCGCTCCGCCTTTACCTCCCACCAGGCGCGGACGAAGCGGAAGTCATCGCCAGTCTGCAAGCCGACCCGAACAGTCCGCCCCTCACTCTCGAAGGGCGGAAACTTGGTGAAGAGCTCCCGGATCTCGTCGTCCACCCAGTAGGCGAAGGGGCTGTTCGGGACCTTGGAGAACTTCTCCGCTTCCAGGGAAAAGACCGTATCCCGCCCTGCCCCGCCCGAGCGGACGGACCCGACGGCTTCCCGGAGCGCGGCTTCCTTGTCTTCGGCTTTGAGGAGGCGGAGGAAGGTGGTTTTCATGATTCGCTGTCCTTTTTCGTGACCGTGTCGCTTTTTTCGGCATCCAAGAACTGAAAAGCGCCGAGGCGGAGCGCCGCCAGGAGGAGATAATGCATTTTTTCCACCGAGTATTCCCGTGGGAGCATGAGACCGTGAGCCAGGCGGTCCCGAAGCCCGAGACCGCTCTTGTCGATCAAGACGTACTTCAGGAAAAAGACGAGGTCCTCCCCCAATTTATTTTTAAGGACCTCGTCTTCGAGCAGCTGATAGAGGTTCTTTTCCTGGGTGGTAACGACAGTGCCTTCCTTCTTGGTGACCATGGTCGAACGTCCGAAAAGATGGCAGAGATCGCGGAGCATCCCTTCGATTTTCACGGTCAGCGAGTCCACGGCGAGCATGAAGTAGGGCTGGTTCCTGTCATCCAGGAAATAGAAGGTCATCTGGGTGAAATAATCGTGGACCGCCGGAAGCAGGGCCTCCAGCCAACTATACTCGAGAGTCTCCCCTTGCGCGGAAGCGAACTTCAATCTTCGTCCCAGCCAGCTCGTCTTCAGCAGAAAATCGACGAACTGCCCGGTTCCGAGCACCCGTCTTTTTATCGCCTCGAAGAGCAGTACGTGCATGATCTTATGAGTCCATCTGCCGAGTTCATGGCCGTAATTGACGGAGGTCCAGTGGGCGAAGGTTTCCTCCGGAGAAGCGGTCTTCTTCGCCTCGTTCCCCTGCTCGTCGATTATCGATAGGGACATATGCGCCATGAGCGGATGGGTTTCCAGCTGTTTCTTCGTAACGTCGCGAATCCGTGCAAGGTTGGGAAGAAGGCTTTTATCGTTCAAGAGGAAGGTCAGGACTGCCTCGGGGCCTTGGTCGAGCAGTTTCTTCGTCACGCTCTTCGCGAGTTCGATGACCGCGGTGATATCGGTTTCGTGTTCGATCTTGCCGAAGTGCATCTTCTTGCCGTGTTCATTGTACAGAAGCTCGAACTCCGCCGCTTTTTCGTAGTCGCGAAGCTCTTTATATGCGGCCGCCGCGGCGGCGAAAAACGAATGCGCTTCATTCGACCTTCCCGCGTTCGCATGTTCCCAGGCCCAGGCTTCGTAGGCCTCGGCCCGCAGGCGTTTCAATTCCGTCGTGCTCTCGCCGAGGCGGCCGGCGGTTCGTTCGAGGCTTTCCGTGGCTTTAACGACGCTCGGGAAGCGGCCGGCTTTCTTCAGCTCGTGTGTTCCTTGAAGTAGCGTACGATAGATTTCGGAAAGCCTCTCCCTAGGAATGGCACGCGGGAATTCGTTCACGGCCTCGGAAACGCCCAAGACGATCCTTTCCTTTTCGGGAATATCCGACCGGAGGAGATCCAAAAGAAATTCAAGGAATCCATCGAGTTCCACTCCGCAGGTATGCACGAAGAACATGGCATTCGTGACGGCATGAGTGAGTCTCACCCAGAACTGCTCCTCGGGATTCCTGAAGGTCTGTTCCCTGTATAATTTCATCGCTTCGAAATAATTCTCCGCCGCGGCTCTTGCGAAGTCATCATGCTTTTTTCTGCCTTCCCAGAGGATGTGAGCATACCGGGCCTTCAGCACCGGATTCTTCGTTTTTTCGAGCCTGCTTTGTATGTAGTCGTAATCATCCAAAGTGAATCGGCATATATCGGGAAAGTTGACATGGGTGCCATCGGAAAGCGCCCAGGTCGTTATCGGAGTAAATTTCCCCGATCGTATTTCGAAATAGACACAGCAGCTTTCAATTGAAAGTCGCCTATCTTTTGATTCATCCCCTTCTGTCCTGTTTTTCTTCTCGAGCATTTCTACGTGGCTCGCCAATTCCATCAAATGATCGAACTCGTGGGCATGGTCGTCCCAGAACGCATACAAGGTATCGAGATCGTTCAGCTTTTCCGGCAATAACGGCTTCGGCATTCTCGGCATCCTAGTTCGGAAAAGATTTTTTCGTTCGCACTTCCCGGTATATCGGTTCCAGCCTGCCCCGTATCGTTTCAAGGACATCGTCCAATTCGATGTCTCCGAGCCTGGTCCTTTTCAAAAAGGCCTTCCACAGGACCGGGACATTGCCGGCGGAAGAGAAGGCGGGCGAAAAAACATCGGGCTGTTCCGGCATTTCGGTTCCGCGCCGGAGGATCGTAGTTCGGAGCGCGGTCCTGAGGTCGCTGTCGGATATTTCAAAATTGTCGAGGATGAAGGCGACGTCGAAGAAATCCTTCATCCTGCTGTTCACGGAGCCGAGACTCAGCATGGTCTCGAATTTTTCCGCGACGACCGCGGCCAGGGGATAGGAATAAAGGGAAAAGGCGCTTCCGTCTACCAGGATCGGGTACGGTATTTCCCGGAGCGGAGGTTCCACGGCGTCGCCGAAGCCCACGTCGATCTGTATGCCGTTCCTGATCGTACCCAGATAACAGGGCATGCGGATACGAACGCCATGGTACTCCGCTCCCTCGACAATAGCTTCAACGCCCTTTGTAATTGCCGCACGTTTCAGCCGCGCCGCTACCGATGCTTCCCGGCCTTTCATAGAAGAGCCTCAGCATAGCCGCGAAGGGTTCCTTCCATACGAAGCGCTTTGGCGTACTCGAAAAGCTTTTGAATGTTTCGGGACCGGCCCTTGAGATACTCGCGCAGGGCTTCCATGGCTAGGTCAAGGCCGATGGTATTCCGGAATCGCAGGATATCGCAGATGGTCTTTTCCCTGTCGTAGACGAGGATAGTTCCGGCCTCCGTCGTGTGCTCCATCACCCCAAGTTCGAAGCGCAGGCCTGAGAAGGAGAAGAGCTTGATGGGCGGAAAATCAGGCAGTTTGATCCTCCTGTCCCTACGCACGGCAAGCTGAACATCGATCGGCTCCCACGTCCCGATACCATGGATTGAAAGGGCAGTTCCCAGGCAAAAAACACAGCCAGGAACCGATCGCTGGACATCGACCAGCTCGGATTTGTTGCCGCCATCGGCAAGAGTATAGAGGCCTCGCTTGAGCCGCACCAGACTGCCCGAATTCACCAGGGCAGCCAGCTGGGCCGGATGGTTGCCGGCGGCAAGAAGAATACTGGTCGAGGCGTAGCCGCCATGTCTCGAGACGAGCTCGAGTATGCGTTTCTCGGTCTCCGGTTTCATGCTGCCCTTATGATAAAACACACCACACTTGTTGGCAAGTGTGGTAGTTTCATACCTTCTCGACCACGTAGGCCGAGGTCTCCACCATCGCGTCCAGGACGCCGAACCCGAGGTCGGCGAACAGGACCGGCCTGGCCTCCTTGAGCATGATCTCTTCGCGGAACTTCGTATGACTCGAAAGGAAGAAAATCGTCCGCGTGGTTATGGCCCCCACGGAGCCGCCCGTATTAAGCCGCTCGAGGCCCATTTCAATGAAGGCCGCAGCGAGATCGTTCTTGGTCCTGGGATATTCGTCGGCGATGTACTTCTTCGCTCCCGCGGCGGCTTCGCCGAAGGGCGGGTTCATGAGCACCACGTCGTACCGCTTCCGGCAGAGGTCGATGAAAGAAAAACCCGCGGCCGCGTCGTCCGCGAAGAGCCGCCGTCCCGTCCCTCCCGCCTCGTGGGCTGCCTCCGCGAAGGCGTGAAGTTCCGCGAGAAGGCGCGCTTCCATGCCCTCCCAGTCGGCTGCTTTGTCTATATCAGCGACGTCGTAGCCGAGCATCTCTTTCAAGGAAAGCTGCGGTTCCTTCGAGAAGAATTCACCCTGTTTATAGTATTTTTTCCCCATGTCTACGGTCCAGACTTTCCAGGCCGTTTTCGCCCTGCCCACTTCCCGGGTAATGAGGTCCTCGATTCTCAGGAGGCTCCCCGCCTCCCCCGCGAACCGGAGTTCCTTCCAGATCGACTTGACGAGGTCGCCGAGTACGGCCGGTTTGAGGGAAGCCGCATACTCATCGAGGAATTGTACTTCGCCCGGCATAGGTTCGGCGCAGGCGATGTTGCTCCTTTTTATCCTCGGACGGGAAGCCGCGGGCAGCCCCAGCTCCTTCCAGCTTTTCTGGGCCCTGAGCCACAGCGAGAGCGCCGCTATCTGCGCGCACCTCCGATCGATGTCGATGCCGTGGATATTTCGTTCCAGGATGAAAGCCGGGACTCGCTTCAGAAACTCCTCCCTGCCGAGGCCTTCTTTCCGGAGATCCGCGAACAGTTCGGGATGTTCGTCCCAGGCTTCCCGGTACATCGTTTCGTACAGATCGAAGGCGTATAGTCCGAAATGCATGGAGCCGCAGGCGGGATCGAGCATCAGGATTTCTCGGGGATCTTTGATAGCCCGGTACAGGACAAAGTCCGTTCCGTCCTTCTCCTCCTTCGGGGCTTTTTCACCTGCTTCGAGAAAGACCGCGTTCGGTTTTCGGGCGAGGAATTCACAGCTCTCCGCGAGGGCGGTCTTGCCCCGGGTCATTTCGTACCAGGCCCGGCCGAGAGAGTTGTCTACGAGGAAGCGGACGACGTAACGGGGCGTGAAGAATTGGTTGCGGACCGCGAGTTCCCTGCTGTTTCTCGGAGCCCCGCCCGAGTCCGCGCGCATCTCGCGGCGCTCCTCCTTCGAGTTGAAATACTGGTACATCCAGCCGATCGTCTCGTCTTCGCTCCAAAGAGCCTCCAGTTCTTGCTCGTTCAGGAACGAGAGCAGCTCGAGGAGCGCCGTCTCGCGCGGGAAAAGGAGGGCCCCCGGCGCTCTGCGATCGAACAAGGCCCCGAGATCGATGGAGAGTTCGTCGAAAACGCTTTCTATATAGCGCATGTAACGGTCGCAGCTGTCGCCCAGGGCGGTTCCCGCAATTTTACTGTAAATTTGGAATCCCCGAGACGAGTAACCGGAGCTGATCGACTCGATGAGGAAGTCCCGGCGCTCGCAGAGCTTCAGGGCCGCGAAGCGGTTGAGCGTCGTGAAGGCCAATTCTCGAAGAAGTCTTTCGGCCGCGGTCTTCAGCTCCTTTTTATCCTCTTTCCCGCCGGCGAAATGAAGGAGCTCTTCACGAAGAGCCGCGGCCTTCCGCAAATCGTCGTCGGAAAGGTGTTTGAGCGTTTCGATATCGGAGACGGTGCCGTCCAAACCGATGCCGTAGAGGGTTTGGAATTGCGCTCCGTATTCGGCTTCGAGAAGCTTCCTGCATTCGCTCACCAGTTTCTCGATCTTCTTTCGCCCTTCTTTGTCGATCGCCATGCTCCCGCTTCCTTTACTCGAAAATCACGACTTCGCCGCGTATGAAGGCTGCTTTCGCTTCTTCGATCCGTGCGGAAGCGGCGTCCAGTTCCTCGATGCTCTTCACCCTTCCCCTGGGCAGGTAAAGCCGGACCTCGCCCGAACCCTTTCCGGCCGGTTCCGGTTCCGGCGGTTCCTTCGCCGCTCGAGCTTGAGCAGCGAGAAGCTCGACACGGGAGGCCAGCTTGTCGAACCGGTTGCTCAAGGCGTAGCGAAGCTTGAACAGGGCCTCGAGGCCTTCGATTCCCGTGGACGAGGGCAGCTGAGGTTCCAGACGATCCGCCGAAATGCTCTGCCTGTCCTCCATTCCGATTTCGAGAAAATCCGGGCTCTCCTGGATCTCCTTCCACCTGCGACTATCGTAATTCGTGCATTCCTTGGCCAGGGCATGCACCGTCGTGGTTATTTCCGAGTCGAGTCGGGAAAGACGTTGGTTGATCTCCGGCATCCGTGAAACCCAATCGTCGCGCTTGATCTCGTCCGAGAGCTCAGCGCGGAGCGTTTCCGTCTTTTTCACGAGCTCGTCCAGAATGCCGTCGTCGTCGGGCAAATCCTGTATCCCCGAAAGAAGCCTCTTGGTGCGTTCCGCCATCGTACCGGCCCCGCCCTTGAGCGCTTTCTCCGCGTTCCGGGCCCAGAGGAGGTCCTGATAGAGTCCGCTGTCATCCGGGCCGAGCAGAAAGGGAGTGCTCGCGGCATCGCCCTGGAGCAATTCGGAGATCTGCTCGCACAGCTCCGCAACCCGGTCCGATCCCGCAAGGCCGAGGTTCGCGAGACGGATCGATAAGCTCGTGTATTTCTTCTGGAACTCCGGGAAGTCCGCGAGAACCGCCATCGCTATGTCCCGTTCGAGCGGCAAGACCGATTTCCCCGTCAATTCGAGGAGCCGTTCTGCCGTCCTGAGGAGATATTCATTCGGGGGAGGATCGCCCCTCAGCATAAGCCCGATTTTGTTGAAGGATTGCAGACCTTTGAGCGCTTCGACTGCCTGCGGCGTGGGCGTACTGATTTCATTCTTGCTGATGCGGAGTTTGATCGAGCCCGCGGCGAGCATCGCGGCAACGATGTAGCGCGTCGTGTCTTTGAACCATCCATAAGGCGCCTGGGCGAAATCGTCAAGGAGCTTTTTCCCTTCGACCTGCCCCCGAGTATCGAGATAATCGCGAATATCGCGAAAGGCGAGATGATCGGACTTGATCGAACCGCCTCCCCCCGTCTTGTCGACGAGTCCCAACGGATCGTTCTTGGAAGATACAGCCGCGAGGTTGCCCGTCCTGAGGAAACCCTCGGCCGCTCCGCCTTCGGCCTGGACCGGCGCGTTCTTGAATTTCCGATAGACCTCCTCGCCGGCCCGGCCGAGTTCTTCCTTGAGCGCAGGAAGCAGATCCGAAGAGAGCGTCGAAACTCCGACCGGCTGGCCGCGGAACACGAACGATCCTCTCATGAAGCTCTGCTTGAAGCGGGTGAGGAGGTTCTCGAAATTAGTCTGGGACTTGGCCCGCTGGCCGTTCAGATAAGCGATGACATCCTTGTCGAGGGCCCTCGGATGTTCGAGGTCATATATTTTCTTGCTCCGCCAGTGCTCTACCGCGAGGTGCTCGAGCTGAGGATCTTCCGGCGCGACGAGAAAGACGTTCTTCGCGTTTTCGGGCGTCCGGGTACGTTCGACAATCGCATCGAGTTCTTTTTTATGGTGCGCTTCTTTCTGGAGAGTGACATTGATCTGGATCTCTTCGCTGTCGTCCTGTACGGGGAACCATCCGCTTCCTTCGGCGAGCTTGATTCCACAGGTGACGTTCTTCCCCGAAGCCGTTCTGGAAATCGGCTTGGGAGAGAAAAGATCCCTCAGGGCACGGACAAAGACGTCCCTCACTTCGCTCGTCGATGGCTGGAGGCTCTGACGCTTCTTGTTGAGGTCGTCGACAACCGGACTCATGAACCGCAGTTTCCCGTCGACCTCGGCGAGCGGGATGAGCGGCTGGTCAAGCAATTCCTTCGCGGCTTGGCGGACGGCCTCGAAAAGCGGTTCCGATTCAACCGAAGGGAACATGAACGCAGCGGCATTCTCCGCCGTAAGCGGGAAATCTTCGATGACTTGAAGGACGCCGATGGCCTTCGCGAGCCGGCCTTCGAGCGAATCGGCTCCGAAGGCCGAAACAGACTTGTCCACGCCCTGAACCAGGTGGGGGAATGAACGCTGAATGTCTTTTCGAAGGCAATCGTAGAAAATGACGGCATTGGCGAGTTGTCCCGTTTTTGCGTCCGCAAGCGGAGCGTTCCCTGCGGCTCCTGCATCCAGGAGAACGTCCTGGACAACTTTTATGGCCGATCTGAGCCCTATTCCTCCCGAAGTTTTTGCGAGACGTCCGAGCAGGATGAGAAGCAGATCGAGGTGCTGCGGCAGGAAAGGATATAAATCGATGAAAGATTCCTTTGAGATGCTTGAAGCTATTACCTTCGCCTGTTCGAGTTTCGTGGCATGAATGATCTTTTGCCCGTATTGATCGAACAGCTTGCCGAGTTCCATTCGCGCTTCCTTGGACTTGGAAAGGAGGCGGCGATGGCAGATGGTCCTGATGTCGCTCGCCTCGAGATCGATCGTCACGGGGAACCGGTCCTTGAGTTTGAAAAGCTTCGGCGAGTTCACCTGGGCCTGGGGGCTGTCTTCGGTGAGCGTCTGCTGGGCCGTTGCGACGATCCAGACCTTTCCTCGTCCCAGATTCTTGATGTTTTTCGCGAGACCGTCGAGGTTGAGAATTCGATCATCGCTCCCCGTTCCCGTGATATACTGGCCGACTTCGTCGAGGATGAAGATTATTTTTTCCTTCCCCGAGCGTCGTTTGATGATGTCGAGCATTTCCGAGACCCGCGGCTCCTCGAAATTGGCCTCGTCCAACTTGACCCGCTGGAAGTCGGTCGGGTCTTTCCAATGCTCCGGATAGAACTCGCAGGCGAGTTTTGCGGCATAGGTTGCGGCGACGAGGGGATTCGACTGAATTTCCGCCCACTTCTTGCCGCCTGCGAGCTCTGAATAACGTTTTTCGAATTGTTCACGTTTTCCATCACGCTCGAGCATGAATTCGAGATACGCTATCTTTCGTTCGCGGGAGTATCCTGCCCATTGCATGACCTGCCAATAAAGCACGCTGCTGATATTTGCGAGCTGAGCCCCCGCGAGTTGGTTGCTCGCGAGGTCGATCATGATCACCGTCAGCGGGTGTTTCTTCGCCACGGTCTTGAGTTTCTGTTTGGTCGTCTGCTTCGGAAATTGGTCGACGAAATAATCAAGGAACGACCTTCCTCTGATCTGTTTGGAGGGATCGAGGGCGAAGCCCAAATATTTCGTAAACGAACTCTTACCGGAACCGTAAAAACCTGAAACCCATGCAGCCGTGTCTACGACCTCGTCGCCTGACATCGACTTGTCCATTATATCGAGAAGCCGATAGTAGTTTTCTTCGATGCTCTCGGTCGCGACATATTCGGTCACTTCGGCCTTGAGCTGTTCTTCTCCGACGAGTTCGTAATTGATGACCTTTTCAATGCGCCGATCAATGGGTTTCGCAGGGTCGAAAAGATCTCGTATTATTTTCATGGTTTCTGCTCCTCGCTTTGTAGTTATCCTATGTGCGTTGATCGGTAATTGCCATCATCCGGCCAAATGCCGAGAAATTGCAGTGTCGAGTTTCCCGTTCTGTTGCCTGGGTAGAAAATGACGACCGGCACGGGGCAATGTCCCTGCAGCCGCTGCTCCACGGCTCCGATCCGCACATACGGATGAAGCGCTTCCACGTCGCAGACGACGAGAATGGAGCCAGGTTTGGCTTTGAGTTCCTCGAGCTCTAGGAGGATTCTCTTGGTTATTTTATCCGTTCCGGTCCCCAGCAAGATGCTCCGCAGGCTCTCGTTTATCGAGGTAAAATCGCCCTCATCGAGGTAAGCTCTCTCCGCTTCCAGGATTATCTCTCGATCACTATCGGATCTGAAGATATTGTTGACTTCCTCTGCCAACGAAAGCACCTTCGGAATCCATCCGTCGAGAGTGAGCCGAGAAAGGAGCACTTTCATGCTGCGTTTCATCTCGAGCATTCTCTCCGCAGGGAACACGAGGTAATAAACCGGTTCGCCGCCCATGGAATTGAAGCGGTCGCTCGTCTTCAAACGGACACGAAGCTCATCGAACAATTCATCGGGAGATGGCATCGATAAAGTCCTCCATGGTGGAATGATTGAAGGAAACTCTCGTCAAATCGCCGGAGGACTGAACTATCAGATGCCCCTTACCGGATTGACGCTTAAGTTCCTCGAGGGCTGCGAATCGATCGAGGCCGAACAGCGAAAAGGCAGGTTCGTCGATGATGGCAGAATCCGAGACGCCGCGTTCTCTCGCCTCATACGTGATGAAGCAAGCTGTCTCCGCGAGCAAGTTCGGAGGAGTAATCGGGCGAATTATGCCTCTTCCCTGGGCGAGATAGCCGAAGTCCACAAGGGTCTTTAAAAGTCCTGAAGCGACTCTTTTCGTTCCTTCATCGGACCATGCTTTGGGGATTTTCGCCGTCCCGAAATGCGATTGAATGAAAGCAACAAGTAATTCATGGCTGATTTCAGTTATACCGCGTGAAGGCAAGTCCCAATAGTAGCCGCCTGCCACATCGGCAAAAAGTCCGTTGATCCGTGCCGTATAAATGGTAAAAAGCTGCCGAAGAAAGGCAACTGACACATCAGCCTCCACAAGACGCTTAAGGAAACGAGCCGGTCGTTGTCCCTCTCCTAGGTAACGAAGACCGAAGCCATATCGCGTTATTACCCAAACTCGGTCCGAGCTTTCTTTTGCGAGCGTTCCTTGACGAAGGGCAGCGTCACGAAGTTCGGAAGCCCGCATGCCTGGTTCCCAAATTCGAAAAAGTTGGATCGACTCGGAGACAATTCCTGAAACTTTAATCAGTTCGGTTGTATAGATTGATGCTCTATTTCTCATTTAACGTTCAATACATAGGGAAAAGCTTTTTTATCGTTTTCAAACGCCCAGAGGTAAATTGCAGCAACTTTTTTGAGGATGTCGGCTCCGTGCATGCCCTGATTGGAATGGATTTGAACCGGACCCTCGTGTTTCTCCTCCCATTCTCCGGAAAGAGCAGCTAAAGCGGTCAGGATATCCTTTTTGTGCAGAAGAATCGGTTTCAAATCGGAGACAATTCTTCCGTCGTCTTTCATTTTTTCAAGAATCGCCAGTTCAACTACATGCGGTTGCCGAAACAGATGAATCACACCCTTCGATCCGATTCGTTCATCATGGACGCGACGTGCCGCTTCGACGGCTCCTTGTAGAGAAGCAATTTCAGGAGCACGGGGAAAAGCGAATGCGAGAAATTTCATGTTCGTTTCATTCAAAAAAGAGCTCTCCCACCATCCCGCTCCTTCTCCGAGGGTCGCGACTATGATTCGTAATCTCAAGAGGGCATCGAAAGATTCCATGTTTTTTCCTCAAAGCTCCATATCAACAAAAAAATGGACTTCAACATCATATTCTTTCAGGAAACAAGGTGTCAAACTTCAAATTCCTTTCCCCTCTGTGAATTTTCCTCCTCCGCCCCGAAGGCCTCCACCAAATCCAGGATGGCCTTGTTCGTCGTCCTCTCGCTCGTGAACACGTTGAGGTGGTCCATGGCGCGCGTAATGGCGACGTACACGAGGTTCCGCCCCATCTTGTCCAGGGACTCCTCGTCCCAGACGCCGCCCGTGTACGGGAGCCGGTGCAGGAAGAGGAGCACGACCGGGAAGTCGAGGCCCTTGCTCGAGTGCATGGTGGAGAGGCGGACGACGCCGCGGCTCGAGAAATCGAAGTCCATGGCCTTCACGTCGGCCGCGGGATAGCCCTTCGCCTCCAGGAGCTGCTTGATCTCGACAAGGTCCTCGTTCAGGGGAGCGACGATGCAGATGTTCTCGGGGTCGTAGGAGAGGTGCTTCACGAACACGTCGAAACGCGCGAGGAGGAGGTCGAGGAGGTCGCGCCTCTCCTTCGCGGAGTAGTGCTCGGGCGGCGGGCCGAGGCGGAAGGCCTCGGGCTGGTTCTCCGGGTCCCAGCCCGGCATGGTGGAGCGGTAGCGCTCCGCGATCCTCTGGAGCTCGGTCGTGTTTCGGAAGTTGGTGCGGAGGATCCGCGTCCTTCCCTGGATGTCGATGCCCGCCCGGCTGTAGGTGAAGCCGGGCTGGTAGATGGACTGGTCCGAGTCGCCCGCGAGGACCACGGACCTCCGCGCGCAGAGCTTGAGGAATTTGAGGTCCGCGGCCGAGAGGTCCTGGGCCTCGTCGATGAAGATGAAGTCCGTGCTCCTGAGCCTCTCGTCCTCCGGGTGGGCCTCCGCATACCGGATGAGCTTGACGCGGGAATAGTTCTTGGAGTATTTCCGGTTCGCCTCCATCTCCGAGGCCATGGCCTCGAGCGAGGTCCAGACCGCCTTCCGCTGCTCGGCCCGGAGCGCCGTCTTCATGCCCTTACGCTCGATCATGCCGTCTGTGTAGCTCTCGCGGGAAACGTCGTTGCCCCAGACGAAAGACTCGGCCTCGGCCGCGAGTTCCTTGTCCGTGAGGCCCTCGACCGGGTACTTCGCGGCCAGGGTCTCGGCGGCCTTGTAGTCCACCTCGGCGCCGGGCTCGAGGAGCTCGAGCTTCTCCCGGAAAAAGGCGTCGGCCGTCCCTACGCGGTCGGCCGGATTCTCGCCGGAGATGAGCTCCGAGAGGTAGCGGTCGTACTTCACGAGGGAGATCGTGTACGTGAGGAGGGCGACCGACTCGCCGAGATCCATGCCGAGGCTCCCGGCTTCTTTTCCCTTCACCTTTTCTACCGCCTTGAGGAGGACGAGGGTCTTTCCGGTGCCTGCCGAACCCTTCACGAGGAAGTCCGAACCGGGCTGAATCTGTCCGAGGACCTTCTCCTGCTCTTTTGTGAGGCGCGTGACCGTCCGATCGTAGTCGAAGCGCGTCCTCGTGTAGATCGTGACGCGTGAAAGGGAATTGAGGTAGTCCCGGGCCGAGGCGAGTTCCTTGAGCTTTTCCTGGTGGATCTTCTGCTCGTTTTCGAGCGCGAGCTTCCGGGCGTTGAGCTCGGCCCGGAGCGCGTCGACCTTCGCGTCCTTTCTCTCCTTGGCCTCCTCGGTCTCGGCGAGTTTAGCCTCGACCAGCTTCTTCTGCTCCCGGAGGTGGCGGAGCTGTTCTTCGGCGTTTTCGAGTTCCTTGATGCGCCCCACGAGTGCATCCTTTTCCCGCTTCGCCATGAGCAGCTTGAAGCCGGTTTCCTTGAGCTCCTTCACGACCTCGGCGGCGCAGCGCCTCTCCTCCCATGCCTTGAGGGCCTCGAGAAGCCTGGGCAGGTTTCGGAGACCGTCGAGACCCGCGAGCGTGCAGAAGCGCCTGAGGTGCTGGGTGGCCGCGCAGGCCTCCTCCGCGTCGGCGGTCCCGAAGCGGTGCCGGACGTCGTTCGTCACCGCATGCTGGGCCCGGATGAGCCCGAGGACATCCAGGCCCTGGATGTAGCGCGCGGCGTTCGCGACGAGAAATTCGCGGAAAGCCTGGAGGAGCCAGGAAAAACCGTCCTCGTCCCGCGTCGGAGGCGGAAACACCTCCCTCAGAAAGCTTTCGATGAAGGCATGCAGGGCGAGGATGTAGAAGCCGGGATCGCTTCCCTGGAGGCGTATGAGGCGTTCAAGGCCCGAATCGAGCTTATCGAGGCGTTCTTCCCGGAGACTGAGCATGGAGTTTTCCCTTTTTTTACGAGCGCAGGACTCCCTTCGCTATTTCGAGCCGAATTTTCACTATTATGCATCCGCTCATAGAAAAATGCAAATCCTCTTGAGGAATTCTCGAGGGAATTTCTCCTTACATCCCGGCCCGATAGATCCGCTCCGGCACGTGATACCCCGCGAAGGCATAGCCCGGGCCTACGGCGGCGGAGAGTCCGCCCACGACCTCGTAATCCACGGGGACGTAATACCCGTCGGGAATCGGAGCGCCTTCAAAGGAGAGGATTCCCTTCGCCTCCAGGGCGAGCTTGTCTCCGGGCTTGTCGCGCGAATAGACCAGGGCGACCGCGTGGCCGCAGTCCTTGGTCGGCCCGATGAAGACGCCCACGTAGGAATCGATTCTCCAATACCGGAGAAGCCCGCAGGTCACGAGGGCCCAGTCCTCGCAGTCTCCTCCGCCCTGCCGCAAGAACTCGTCGGGGCTGAGGGCCGTAGCGTTGCTCCTGTAGGAATAGCTCTTCTTGAGTTCCTTCTGGAACGAGGCGAGTTCGTCCCAAGAGATGCCTCCGTCGCCGTTCAGGTCAGCCGCCTCGTAGAGACGGAGGAGCCTGAAATCGGTTAGTCCCGTCGTCTTCGTGAAGTCTCGCCGCCTGAGTTCCTCCGCGGTGAGTTTCCTCGGCGCGGGGGACGGAGGAGGCGGCGCCGGTCTCACGGAAGGTTTCGCCGCGGCCGGTACCTGGCGGGGGACCGCCGCAATCGGAACGTAACTGATATAAGCGGAATAGGACCCGCCCCTGTGCTTTTCGGGAAACACCGCAGCCAGGAACAAGACGACCACGACCGCCGCGATTGCGTACCAGTACACCGTAAAGAACTTGTCCAGGATCCATTTCAGGACGCTGAAAAGCAGGATGATCGGGAGGAAGATGATCTTGCAGACGAGGTTTCCGTTGCCTGGCTCCGCCGCGGGGACGGCCGCGGGGACGGAGGAGGCCACGGGGGGCGCGCAGGCGTAGTCGGGCACGAAGGAAACCACCCGATCCACCCGAAAAGTCCTCTCCTCGCGCTTGAGCGAACAGAAGGCTTCGATGTAGCGGACGCCGTTCCGCGACGTATAGGACCGTATGACCCGGATGCGGCGCTCGGTCACGTTCCCCTCGGCGTCCCGATAGAGCATCAACCCGGTGGTTCCCGGCGATCCAAGTTCGGCCGACCTCATACTCTTCTTCATGCAAAAGCCGTACCGATCTCACCTACCCTTATTCCCTTTCCGAAGCTGGATTCGCAATTGACTTTCTTACAAGCAGTTGGGCTCTATCCATTCACCTTCCCGCGAGGCTTCCTCAGGATTCGGCGAGCCCTCGCAGGCTTCAATTCATTCTTCTTCGCAACCCTTGTTCTCCCCGCCGTAACCCGGGTTACGCTGTCTTCGCATCTTGAAGCCGTATCCGTTCAAAGTGTCCCTGATAGCATGCATATTCTGCTTAATAGTGTCCTTGACAGAAGGACACCTTTGCCTTAGGCTCATCCCATGAATCTCCATCCCGTGCTTGAGGAAAAATTGAATGCGGCCTTGGAAGCGGCCGCTCCGAACAGATATACCCGCCGCGACATTCGCCTTTCACCGATACCAGGGAAAGTCCATGCCGTAATCGGGATGCGGAGGACGGGGAAGACCGTTTATCTCAAGCAGCTTCTTGAGGAAACCCGGAAGGCAGTTCCCCCGGAATGCGCGGTGTACCTTTCCTTCGACGACGACCGACTTTCGGATCTGAGCGTAGACCAGCTTTCCCTCTTGTTGGAAGAATACTATCGCCGCTCTCCCCAATACCGCGGGAAAAAGACCGTTTATTGGTTCCTGGATGAAATTCAACTGGTCCCGGGCTGGGACCGTTTCGTCCGGCGCGTGCTGGATACGGAACGGATGGAATTCGTCGTGTCGGGCTCCTCGGCCCGCATGCTGTCCCGGGAGGTCCACACTTCCCTTCGTGGCCGCGGGATGGAGACGGTTATCCGTCCATTCGGATTCCGCGAATTCCTCAGGCATCGCGGTGAAGAGCCCGAGGCGGAGCCGTCGCGTTGGACTTCCGCGAACCGATCGCTCATCGAGAAACGATTCCTGGAATTTCTCATCGAGGGCGGCTTTCCCGAGGCGCAGAATCTACCGGTTTCGCCGCGTTTTGAACTTCTCCAAGGCTATGTCGATACCGTTCTCTTCCGCGACGTAGTCGAACGCTACGCGGTGTCCCAAGTAGCGGCCTTGCGGTGGATCGTTCGACATTGTCTTCGAAATCCCGCCCGGTCCGTGAGCGTCCATAAACTGTATCAGGACCTCAAAGCCCAAGGACTCGGCGTGGGGAAGGATTCGGTTCACGCGATGCTGGGATATCTTCTGGATGCCTTCTTGGTTTCCTCGGTTTCCATCGCGACTGAATCCGAACGAAGACGGAACTCGAATCCGAGGAAAATCTACCCGGCTGATCCCGGTCTGATCCGGGCCTTCGATGCCAGCGGCCGCTCGAACCTGGGCCACGCCCTCGAAACCGTCGTATTCAACGAAATCGAGCGGCGTCGGGCCGAGGCGACCTACGTGAAAACGACGGACGGCCTTGAAGTCGACTTCCTCGTGCGCTATCCGTCCGGAAAGGAGGAACTCCTCCAGGTCTGCGCAGATCCTTCAGCTCAGGAGACCCGAGCCCGGGAATCCCGCGCTTTGGCCGCCGCTTCGGAGGAGGCCTATCCGCGAGCCCGCAAACGAATACTCGTAACGACACGAGACCAGTCGCTGCCGTTCTCGGGCGGCGACGTAGAGGTGATGCCGGCTTACGAGTGGCTGCTTTCGGACCGGGATGAGAACGGAGGCTTTTCATGAACGACGGTACGCTGCTCACCTTCGTGGGAAATCGGGATCCCTACGCCGGCGATTCCACGGACGAACCGGGGCCGGTCCTCTCCCTTCTGGGGGAAAAACTTTTCGGCCGGGTCTTCATTTTCTGCACGGGCCCGGATTATTTCGAACGGGCCAAGACCGTCGAGGCCGCCGTTCTGGCGGTTCACCCGGAAACGAGGTTCAATTTCGTAAGCCTCGAACTCAAGTCCGTCATCGACTACGAGGAGATCTACCGGAAGCTCCAGGATGCCATCGACAAGATCAGGTCCTTCCTGCCCGCGGAGCAAAAGAAGCTTTCCATTCTCCTCGATCCCGGCACGCCCCAGATGCAGACATCCTGGTTCCTCCTCGCGAAGGCCGGCATTCTCCGGGCGGAACTTCTCCAGGGGGTCCCCCCGCGATTCGCCGGGGGTGCCTACAAGGTGAAAACCGTGAACCTGGAAAGCTCGGTCTTTCCGAGGCTCTCCCCGGCTCCCCGGGACGCATTTCCCGATCCCCGGGGCGAACCCCCGGCCCGGGAACCGGAGGGAGGCTGGATCACGAGTCCTTTCGAAGACACAATCATCGGCGACTCGATCATCTTCCGGAAGGTTCTCGATCAGGCGAAGCGGTTCGCCGCTTACGACAGCGTATCGGTCCTCATCCGCGGCGAGACGGGAAGCGGGAAAGGTCTTCTTGCCCGGCTCATCCACGATTTGAGCGGAAGGCGGGAGAAGCCCTTCCTTCCCATCAATTGCGCCGCGGTCACCGCAACCCTCGCCGAGAGCGAGTTTTTCGGTCACGCGAAGGGGGCCTTCACCGGTGCAGACAAAGAAAGGATCGGCAAGTTCCGTGCGGCCGAGGGTGGGACGATCTTTCTCGACGAGATCGGAGACCTTCCCTTGGAACTCCAGCCCAAGCTCCTCCGGGTGCTCGAGGACCGGACGGTCATCCCCGTTGGCTCGGAAAAAGAAATGAAAGTCGATGTCCGGGTGCTCGCGGCCACGAATCGGAACATAGAGGAACTCCTCGAGAAGAAGCTCTTCCGGCGGGACCTCTATGAGCGGCTCAACAACGCGACCCTCAGCCTTCCCCCGCTCCGGGAACGGAAGGAGGACATCCCGAAGCTCATCAACCGTTTCTTGGGCGAGTGGAATTCACGATACCATGAAAAGAAAGGCTTCGCCGCCGAGACGGTCGGCTACCTCACCGAGTATCCCTGGCCAGGAAACGTCCGGGAGCTCCAGAACACGGTGACGACTCTCTGCGCCGCGGGCCAAGGGTCCTCGATCGGTCCCGAGCTTCTCCCCCAAACCATCATAGCCCGCTTCCGGAAAAAATCTGCGGCGGGAGAACTCGAATTCACCCTGCCGGCGGAGGGGCTCAACCTCAAGGCTCTTCTCTTTCAGATCGAGCGGGATTTCTATCTGAAAGCCCTGGAACGAGCCGGCGGCAACAAGGAACAGGCCGCTGAGTTCCTGGGACTCAACGGCCCGGCTTTCCGCAAGGCCCTTCGAGAACGCTTCGGGGAGGAGTAATTGAAATCGGCTTTACTCTTCCGTATACGCCGTTATCCCCTGAAAGAAATATATAGCCCTCATCGGGAAAAATGATGAGGACTATATACCGCATGATGTTGCGGGAAAAATCCCCGCGGCTTTGGGAATTCCCGAGGAACAGCTTTACCCAATAGAGAGGGGTAAGCTGAAAAAAATGCCGAAATGATTTGCGCCCGGCAATCTCAGCCGCGGTTACGCGGCGCGAGACGCCGTCTGCGGTTGATCCGCCCCGAAGAACGCGAAGACTTGTTCGCCCGAGGCACGAGGCCGCGGGTCCTTCTTCTTGCCCTCGAAAGAGGGCGGGCGCTCGTGTGGGTCTTCATCCTCCGCGGCGAGCTCGCGTTCCGAGAAAAAGCCGGTAACGGCTGCACGGCGATAGGCCGCCATGAAGAGCAGGTAGACGAGTGCGGTCTGGATGACGCCCAGGGCGACAAGGGCGCGCGGATCGGCGATTTCCACCGAGGCCGCCATGGGAATGATCGATCCGAGGAGGTAGCCCGAGGCTTCGGCCATGTGGGACCTCCTGTCGAAAGAGGTCCGGTCCCCCGAATACCTCACTTCCTTGATCCTCTGGGTGAGAAACACGACCGAGGTGCTGAAGATGCCGAAGATGCACATGGCGGAGATGTAATAGGCCGCGAGGTCGATCTCCGCGAGGTAGATCGATGCGAGGGAAATTCCGATCTCGGCGACCATCACCCAGGGCAGGATCGTATAGAGACGCCTGAAGACCTTCGGACTCTCGAGCACGAGGCCGATCAAAAAGGGAAAGGCGGAGGCGATGATCGATCCCGCCGCGATGACGCGGGTGTCCAGGTGGGCGAGGATCTGGTTGATGTAGAGGGGATTGACCGCTCCGTTGAAGAAATTGGTTATGAATCCGCCGACGATGAACGCGTCGGCCACAAAAAACAGCTTTTTCATTTTTTCGTCTCCTACGATAGCCGCGAATGGGGCCCGGGAGACGAAACATCGTCTTCCAGGCGTTAACCTCGGCCGCTACCCAACGGGTCTTCGGTATTCTCGCGCATGGTTGCACCTCGAAGAAAATTTATGATATGTCAAATTACTGTAAAAATGCCTTTTTCGTCAAGGAACCCTATCCTCGCTCAGCCTGTTCTCTCCGTCGGCAAGCCCGATCCCCGCCCGCATCGCTCGCGGTCACTCTCTCCGTCAGTGCTCCGGCCTCCGCGAGCCAGTCGGCGGAGTCCGCCGGTTCAGGATCCTTGAGCGGGCCGTTCTTCAACCTGAGAGCGAAGGATGTCCCGGGCGGCCGGCCGAAGGGCCTAAAACGAAAAAGGCCGGCATAATGCCGGCCTCGAACAGCGAAATTGAGGACAGCTCAGTCCGGAGCCTTCGCGAGTTCCTCCTTGAGGGTCTTGATGAGATCCGCACCGACTTTCTCCTGCACGAGGTTCCAAACCGACGCGGTCGCGTCCTGGAAGACCTTCTTCTGAGCCGGAGTGAGCTCGGTGATGACAACGTTGCCCGTCTTCTTGATGTCCTCGATGTATTTGGCCTCGTCGCTGCGAGCGATCTCGCGGCCCTTGAGCCCGGTCTCCTTGGCGAGCCTCTTGATGAGGTCCTGATCGGCCTTCCCGTACCCGTCGAAGATCTTCTTGCTGTACAGGAAGGAAAGAGTCGAATAGACGTGACCGGTGAGGGAGATGTACTTGTTGACCTCGTAGAACTTCCATCCGTAGATGGCGACGATCGGATTTTCCTGTCCGTCGATGGCTTTCTGCTTGAGGGCGGTGAAGACCTCGGAAACGGGCATCGGCGTCGGATTGGCTCCGAGGAGGCGCCAGTTCGCGAGGTGGATGGGATTCTCCATGGTGCGGATCTTGAGGCCTTTCACGTCCTTGGGCGACTTGATCTCGCGTACCGAGTTGGTGAGATAGCGGAAGCCCATTTCGGACCACGCGAAATTGTAGAGCCCTTTCTCCTCGAGTTTCGCGTCGAGCAGCTGGCCGATCCTGCCGTCGAGGATGAAGTCGGCTGTTTTCGCGTTCTTGAACACGAAGGGGATGTCGAAAATGGCGACCTCCGGGGCGATCCCCACGAGAGGAGCCGAGGTCGGACCGGTGGCTTCCAGGGTTCCGGCGCGGAGGGACTCGATGAGCTTCACGTCGTCGCCGAGCTGGGAACTCGGGTACAGTTCCACCTTGATCCTGCCCTTGCTCTCCTCCTCGATCTTGGGCTTGAAGTAATCCTTGGCCGCCCGATAGATGGGGAGGGTCTCGGGTCCGCCGACCGCGAATTTGATCGTGATTTCCGCAGCCTTGGTCCCGGCGGATTCGGCCTTGGCCGTTTCCTGCTTCGCCGGCTCCTTCGCCTTGAGGCATCCGCCCAGGAGAAGGATCGTCGCCGCGACCAGGACAGCCGTGGATGCGTAACTTCGTTTTTTCATATCGTACTCCTTCAAAAAACGTTCTCTATTCTCATTTGGCGAGACCGGTGGTGATCATCACCAAATCGGGGAAATACGTGATGAGGAAGAGTATCCCTATCATGGCGGCGAGAAAGGGAAGCGATCCGCGCGTGAGCCTGTGGATGCTCAGGTCGGAGAGCCCCGCGCCGATGTACAGAACCGCGCCGACCGGCGGCGTCATGAGCCCGATGCAGAGATTCATGACCATGACCACTCCGAAGTGGATCGGATCGAGACCGAAGCTCTTCACGATCGGCACCAGGATGGGCGTGAGGATGAGGATGGCCGGGGCGGTATCCATGACGCAGCCTATCACGAGGAGGAGGATGTTGATGAAAAGGAGCAGGGTATAGGCGTTGTCCGCGAACGAAAGAATGAAGTTCGAGAGCTGCTGCGGAATGTGGGCCGTGGTGATGAGGTAAGCCGCGGCGGTCGCCCCCCCGACGACGAACATGACCGAGGCGGTGCTTTTCATGGCCGCGGTGATGATGTCGGGCAGGTCCCTGAGCCGCATCTCCTTGTAGATGAAGGTCGCTACGATGAAGGCGTAGACGACCGCCACGACGGCGGCTTCCGTCGGCGTGGCGACGCCGAAGACGATCCCCCCGAGGATGATCACGGGAAGGAGAAAGGCCCAGAATGCCTTGAGAGTCGCTTCGGCGAGAGCGCGGAACGAAGCCCGCGGCGCTGAGGCATAGCCGGACTTCTTCGCGTGAAAGGCCCAGACGAGCATGAGGGCGAAACCGACGAGGACGCCCGGGATGATCCCTCCGAGGAAGAGTTTCACGATGGAGACTTCCGCCGAGACGCCGTAGACGATCATGGGAATGCTGGGCGGAATGATGGGTCCGATGCAGCCCGCGCCGCAGATGAGGCCCGTGCTCCTTTCCATGTCGTATCCCTTCTCTTTCATGACGGGTATGATGACGGATCCTATGGCGGCGGTGTCCGCTATGGCCGAACCCGAAACGCCCGCGAAGATCATCCCCGAGACCACGGCGACGTACCCGAGACCGCCCTTGATGTGGCCCACGAGGGCGTTGGCGAAGTTCACGATGCGGGAGGAGATTCCCCCCTTGTTCATGATCTCGCCCGCGATCATGAAGAAGGGGACCGCGAGGAGCGGATAGTTGTCGATCCCGCGGATGAGCCCCTGGGTGAGCACCTGGGTGGAGATCCCCGTCGAAAGCGCCATCATGATCGCGGCGGTGCCTAAGAGGGAGCCGGCTATCGGGACGTTGAGGAAAATCATGCCGAACAGGCTTACGAGAAAAATCCAAACCATCTCTCAATCCTCGTTTTTCATGGCTTTGACGATCCTCGCGGCCCGCACGAGGTTCTGGTAGAACATCACGGCGCAGCAGAAGGGCACGACGGAGTACACGAAGCCATAGGGAATCTCGAGCGCAGGGGATTCCCAACCGAGGTTCTCCACGGTCACGATGAGGCCGCCCCTGATGATGAAGCCGAGAACGACGAGCATCACGATCTGCGCCGTGAGTTGGATGCTCCTTCCCGCGCGGCCGGGAAAGCGCTGGACGAGAAGGTCCAGGTTCATGTGCTCCCACCGCTCGTTCGCCAGGACCGAGCCTATGAGGATGACCCAGACGAAGAGAAAACGGGATGCCTCCTCGGACCAGGCGAGGGAGAAATTGAAGGCGTACCGACCCACGACGTTCCCGAAGACGATGAGGACGAGGAAGACCGAAAGGACGAAGAGGACGTATTTGAGCGCGATCATGAGATAACGGTAGAGGAAGAAACCGCTCGGGTTCGTCGTGGTCATGACGCGCACTCCTCGCCCGGCGTCGAGTAGAAGGACCGCACGGGCATCGGTTTTCCGTCCCTCATCGCGAGGCGCGGCTCCAGGAGGCGCCGGGCCCTTATTCGGTTCCCCGCCGCCCCGTCCATGAAGACGAACTCGCCTTCCACGAGTTCGAGCACCGAGATGTTCGCCTTACTCCCGATCGAAAGATTCCCCCACTCCGGCGCGATCCCGAGGGCCTTCGCGGGCTTCGAGGTCGTCGCGGCGATCACGTCCGCGAGCGGCATGCCTAGTTCGAGGAATTTCGACATGGTGACGAGGAGGCTCTGAACGTAGGGGGCGCCGACCATGGCGAGATCCGTCGTGATGAGGTCCGGCCCGAGGCCTTTCGCGAGAAGGACTTCCGCCACCTTCAGGCTGAAGTTGTTCCTTCCGTGGCTGCAGTCGAGGAGGACTCCCCGTTCCTTCGCCTCGCGGAGTTCGGGGTAGATCGTTCCGTCGTCCAGGACCATTCCGCCCGGCCGCCAGGTCATGTAGTGGCTCACGATATCGCCCTTGCGCAGGCGGCGGACCACGCTCCGGCCGAAGGCGTCGAGGGGATCGTTCTCACGCCGGAGGCGGAAGTCGCCGATGTGGACCATGAGGGGAAGACCGAGTTTTTCCGCAGCCCGGAGCGCCGTATCTATCGGGTCGGGCTCGATCCCGATGAGGGTCTCGAGGGCTCGGATCTTGAGTCCCTTCACGTAGGGCCTGAAGGCGTTCACGGCCTTCTCGAGGAGGGCCGCGTCGATGTCTCCCGCGGTGTGGATCTCGGGAGTACGGATGAGGCCCGCGGCGGCGACGTTGACGAAGTAGGTCATCGCGGTCCTGCCTCCGGCGCCGTACATCTCGACCAGGGCCTCGAAGTTCGCCGGCCCCGCCGAGCCTCCGTCGTTCACGAGTAGGACTCCCGCATTGATCCCCGCCTCGTCGGGATGGACCGCATGATCCGTGAAATGGAGCACCGGATGGCAGTGCGCGTCGATGAGGCCGGGGGTCACGATCTTTCCGCCGACATCGATCACCGTCTTGGCGTCTTTTCCGGGCAGGTCCTTCGCGACGGCCCGAATCTTTCCATCTCCGATCGCGACGTCGAGCATGCCGTCGATCCCGTTCGCCGGATCCACCACCTGGCCGCCCTTCAGCAGAAAATCATGCATGATTCCCTTCCTCTCTGTACAAAAGCAGGATACAATGGTAAAGTACATCTGTCAATATAATATAGTGACAGATTTATCTATGTACATATATGTTGTCCTACAACTCTTTGGATAAGAGGTCGTCATTATGGAAGCGGAAACGGTCGCAAACGGCGCGGAACTCGTCTCGATCAAACGGCAGAGCGTGCGAGGCCAGATCTTCGACCAGATAAAGAACAAGATCACGAGCGGTGCATGGCAGCCCGGAACCAAGATACCGTCGGAAAAGGACCTCACAAAGATGCTCGGCGTGAGCCGCCTCTCCATCCGGGAAGCCCTCCAGAAGCTCGTGGCCCTCGACCTGCTCGAGACCCACCAGGGCGACGGGACCTACGTCAAGGAACGGGCAGGCAACATATTCACCGGAGGAGCCCTCCCCTTTCTCGCCCTGAGCCGTCCGGGAGTCTTCGAAATCCTCCAGTTCCGCCGCATCCTCGAAGCGGGAGCGGTCGAGCTCGCGGTCGCCAACGCAAGCGAGGAGGACATCGAGAGCCTTTCCTCCATCGTCGAGCGGATGAGAAAGGCGTCGGGCGACGCCGCCTATTCGACGGAGGACTTCAATTTCCACATGGCCCTCGTCGCCTTGAGCGGCAACGTGGTCATCGTGAACCTCTACGAAGCCATGAAGCACATCATCCTCGAATCGATCATCAACATGCAGACGAGCCAGGGAAAGAAGAACGCGGCGAAGTACCACGGCGCCCTCGTCGAGGACTTCCGCAAGCGCGACGCCGAGGCCGCGAAGAGGCATCTCCACGAGCACCTCAGCATCGCGATCGACCGCATCCTGAACGACGAGAAGATCAAGAAGATCTGAAGAGGAGACTCCACGTGCCCGACGCCGACCTCGGACCGAGAACCCCGCGGATCCTGCTCGACGGATTCCTCACGGGACTGCTTCTGCAGATCGCCGTGGGCCCGGTTTTCATCTTCGTCCTCAACACGACGGTACAGAAGACACCGACCGACGGCCTCCTCGCGGCGCTCGCCGTCACGACGGTCGACTATGCCTACATCATTCTCGCCGCTCTCGGCGTCGGCAGGCTCGTCGATCGCCCGGCCGTGAAGCGCGTCATGCAGATCGCCGGGGGGCTCGTGCTCGCGGTCTTCGGTGTCATGGCCCTCCTTTCCGCGGCGAAGGCGCAGGAAGTCACCGGCCTTCCGCTCGACGGGCGATCGGACCCCCTCGGCAGCTTCGTCGCGGCCTTCGTCCTCACCTCCTCCAGCCCGCTCACGATCGTTTTCTGGACCGGCCTCTTCGCCGCGAAGGCGACGGAGAAAGGATACGGGAAAAGCGAACTCATTCCCTTCGGATTGGGGGCCGGCGCCTCGACCGCGGTCTTCCTCGGATCGGCGGTGATCGTGTTCTCCGCCTTCACGTCCTCGATCCCACCCCTCGCGGTGCGGATCCTCAACTGCCTCGTGGGCGCCGTTCTCCTCGCCTACGGACTCATTCGCACGGGGAAGGGCCTCCGATCCGGCCGGCCGAAGCAGCCGGACTAGGAGCCCGCATCCCGGCAGCTCCCCTCGGCTGCAGCGCGGGCCTCCCCGGTCCCGACACCTGTATATGCAGGACGATGCCCTCCATCGACCCGAGCCTCCTTCCCGCCGTCGTAGACTTCGACGTCGGCCCCTCGTTCGGGCCCGCTCGAATTCGGGACCTGTTCGATCCCGATCGTGAAGGATTCCGCGCCCTTGGCTCCCGTCCGCCCCGGGGAGACGACCAGGGAGGCAGTCGTAACCGTCGTGGTCCCGTAGAAGGTGAACAGAAGCTGAGCCTCCGAACCCACCGTGACGACGCTCGCCGTCCGGTACTTAGGGCCTCCCGCCACGAACCAGAAATAAACGTAGCCCGAACCCGCTGAAACCTCGTTCACATAGAGGCTTCCCGGCTTGAGCCCGTTCACGTATTTCCCGAGCGCAGCGTCGTAGACCTGGTCGTCGCCGAAGTAATAGCCCCGCCAATTGACGAGTTCGAGGTCGGCGGTCGAGGAATTCCTGATCCCGAGCAGGGTCCGGTTTACGAAACGGATTTTCCCCGCTCCGCTCGTGTCGCATCTGACGTAATCCGCCTGGTTGTACTTGAAATAGATCGTAGATTCCGGGATGCTCACCGTCTTCGAGCCGCCAGCCGAAAGCGTGAAAGCGCTCCACGACGACTGCCCGTTCGGCTGCACCGTGACGGCGTAGTCCGAAGCGTTGACGAAAAGATAGCCGAACTCGTCCTCCGAACCGCCTCCCCCCGTATCGCAGGAAGCCGCGAGGAAAAGCAGGCAGGAAGTCACGACCGCGGCCGCCGCACATCGAAAGAATCGTTTCATGTTTCCTCCTGCCGATGGACAGCAGGAATCGTGCCGAGCGCGATCAGGTTGGGTTATTTATTTCCAGGACAAGAGTTATAAGAAGGATTGACCTGCTCCACGACCGGGGAGGAAAGAAAAACGGAACCACGGTTCCCCGCCTCGGAACGGAGGTTTCGCCGTCGCTCGTTGTTCAACCTCACTTGGCTCCCCGGGCGGGTCGTACTATACTCCTCGGAATGGAAACGTTTCACAGGACCTTCTTCCGGAACTCCGCGGACCTTTCCTTCCTGGAGCCGGAGTCGATCGACCTCGTCGTGACCTCCCCGCCCTACCCCATGATCGCCATGTGGGACGTGCTCTTCGGTTCGCTCGACGCCCGCGTCGCTTCAGCTCTCGATGCGGCGGACGGGCCTGCGGCCTTCGAGCTCATGCACGGCTCGCTCGACGCGGTATGGGCGGAGTGCTTCCGGGTACTCAAGCCGGGGGCCTTCGCCTGCATCAACATCGGCGACGCCACCCGGACGATCGGCGGGGATTTCCGCCTCTACACGAACCACGCCCGGATCACGAGCCGTTGCGAAAGCATCGGCTTCCAATCGCTTCCCGCCGTACTCTGGCGGAAGCAGACGAACGCGCCGAACAAGTTCATGGGATCGGGCATGCTCCCGGCGGGGGCCTACGTCACGCTCGAGCACGAGTACGTCCTCGTTCTCAGGAAGGGCGGTAAGAAGTCCTTCGAAGGAGCCGAGCGGGAAGCGCGCAGGAAGAGCGCCTTTTTCTGGGAGGAGAGGAACGTCTGGTTCTCCGATCTCTGGGACTTCAAGGGAGCGAAGCAGGATCTCGCCGAGGACGATGCCCGGAAGCGCAGCGCCGCCTTCCCCTTCGAGCTCGCCTTCAGGCTCGTCAACATGTACAGCCTGCGGGGCGGCCTCGTCCTCGACCCCTTCCTCGGGACCGGCACCGTGATGCTCGCCGCCATAGCCTCGGCCCGGAATTCCGTCGGCGTCGAGATCGACGAAGGACTCGCCCCCGCGATCGAGCGGGAGGTCCTCGCCTTCGCGAACATCGCCGACGAGCGCCAGGCGAGACGCCTCGCGGAGCACGAGGCCTTCGTCGCGGAATGCCGGGAGAAGCGCGGCCGCGTCCTCGGCCACCGGAACGAAGCCCACGGCTTTCCCGTCATGACCGGCCAGGAGACGGAGCTGGAGCTTCCGTCGACGGGGAAGATCGCCCGGACGGGGAAGGCCGAGTTCCGCGCGACCCACGGCCGGTTCGAGCCGCCCGCCCGGAGCGCGGAGACGGAGGGATTTTGAAGCCTGCGGCAAGCGGACGGAAGGCTGACGACGCTGCATGGCGTGGAGGGCGTCAGCGTCCGCGATCACCGCGCCCTACTGTCCGATCCCGCGGCATCTTTGGCGGCCGTGCTCGGGACTGACGGACGACACCGGTATACGCCGGCGAACTCGCCTTTCGATTTTTCAATAAAAAAGCGATCATCGGACAACGGCCGCCGCATCGGTTTTACTGAAGTCCTCTCCCTTATACAAGAGAGCCTCGCCCGTATAGACCGCAAGCGCATAGGAACAGCAGTCCCCGAGGTTCAATCCCGCGGCATGTCGGCCCTTGCCGTACTTTCTCCATGCCTCGAAAGCGAGAACCCGCATCGCATGGTCGAAGGGCACGACCTCCGTCCCGCACGTATGCAGGAGCAGATCGAGCTCTCTTTTTCCGTCGCCGCCCTTGCGGGCTTCCAGGACGATGTCCGCCTCCAAGGCGTTGAACGGAGTGATGAGTTTCCTCTCCCCCGAGGAGAGGTGTTTCGCGTAGACCTCCGCGTCCTCTTCCTGAAACAGCACGGCGAGGAGAGCGGAGGTATCGACTACCATGAGAAGATTCCTTTATCGTCATACCCGAGAATTTCATCGGGCGTTCTTGCGTCCAGGTCCGGGAGAGCCGCGCAGCGCCTCGCAATCTCCGTGATCTCGATGAGCCTGGCGGCTTCCGACCCCGGAGCTTTGCCCAGAGTCCGGGATTTTTCCTCCAGGGACTCGATGATCGCCTGGGTCATGGAAATGTTGCGCCTGCGGGCGATGTCCCTCGCCAAGGCCTCAACCCTCTTGTTTCTGATACTCATTGCCATGAACGCCTCTCCAGCCGAACGTATATACAATTTAGTGATGTATATACGTTGAGTCAAGGGCCGGCAACCGCAACTTCTATGTTCAGGTCGGAGACCAGGTCGGATATTTTTATGAAATCCCCGTATCGGTAAAACAGCAGTCGAGTTCCTTCAGGGTGAGATTGGCGAACTCATCCAAATACAAGAACATGTATCCGTCATCGAGGCTACGTTCGGAAAAAGCCTTAAGAAGCTTCTTGCAGCGAGCCAGTTTGAATTCTTTGAATTCAGCGGAAACTGTGTACTTCATTTCCCCTCTTTTGAAGATATCCATCCGCAAAGTCAGTTCCTCATCAACTTCGTTTCGCATATCCAAGGCCACCTTGAAGCCGAAATTCTCGTTGAATGCCTTGAGGCCGCCTTCGGCTTCGAACGCGACGGGAAAACCTTTCTGCATTTTCAGGTTCGAAACAACGACCTCGGGAATCTGATATATCGCTGTCTTCTTTCGAAGAAGTTTGAAATTCACTACATATATCCTGTCCGTTTTCTTATCATATCTGGTTGAATCGAACGCTACGAATTCGTCGAATCGATAATCCTTGAGGAAATTCTTGAACGCAGTTTCGATCGCGGCATCGCCTTCTACGGAACGAGAGGATTTTTCCCTCGAGGAAGCTAAGAAGTACACACTGAGCACGACTGCCGTGAAGGCTCCCGCCAGGAAGATCAACCTGCTGACTTTCATGAGTCCCCCCTTTTTTTTAGCGGAGCAGTGTGAACGGAATGTCGCCCAGAACCTTGAAACCGCAATACCATACGATTCTAACGAAATTCTTTGCCGCTCGCAAATCGCGAAGACCCGGAGGCACCTCTCAATCCAGCGCCTCGAGTTCCTCCACGTGCAGGCTCACGGCCCCGAGATCGTCGTCGGCGAGGCCGCGAAGCACGAAGGGCACGCGGTCGTCCAGGAGGGGGGCGAAGCGCTTGTAGCTTTCGGGGAAGAAGACGGTCTCGAAGATCGCGGTCTCGTCCTCGAAGCTCACGAACTCCATGGGCTTGCCTTCGATCGTGACGATCTCCTTCACCGTGACGAGCCAGCCGATCATGACGATCCTCCTCCCTGCGTTGGCCGCGAGGTCGCGGGCGGCTACGTGAGGGAGGGAGTCGATCCTTTCGCGCCAGAACCGCAGGGGGTGGCCGTCCGCGAGGAAGCCGAGCCTTCTCCACTCCTTGCGAAGCTTCTCGTCCTCGCGGAGGTCCTTGAGCCTCCGGGGTCTTGCCTCCGCCGGGGCGAAGAGTTCGCCCTGGCCGCCGGGCGCCGGCCCCCGCCCCTGCATGAGCAGGGTCATGAGCTGCTCGGGCCGGTTCCTCACATCCGCGACCGAGTCCAGGGCGCCCGCCGACACGAGGGCCTCGGCGTCCTCGCCCCGGAGGGGCACGCGGACGGCGAAGTCCGCGAGGCCCCGGTAAGGGCCTCCTCGTTCCCGTTCGGAGACGACGAGGTCGGCGGTCTCCCTGCGGAGGCCCGCGATGGCCATGAGGCCGGCCCTGATTTCCCGGCCGCGACCGTCCCAGCGGAAGGAGCTCGCGTTCACGTCGGGCCGGCGCACCGCGAGGCCCATCCGCTTCGCCTCGCTCACGTAGGCCCCTGCGGTGTAGAAGCCTCCCTGGTTGGAAAGCACCGCGGCCATGAATTCCGCGGGGTGATGCGCCTTGAGATAGGCGCTCTGGAAGGAGACGACGGCGTAGGAGGCGCTGTGGGGCTTGCAGAAGGAGTAGCCGTCGAAGGAGAGGATCATGTTCCAGATCTTCTCCGCCGTTCCCTGGGGCACCTCGTTCCCCGCGGCCCCGTCGAAGAACATTTTCCGGTACTCGGCGAGCTTCGCCTCCTTGTCCTTCTTGGACATGATCTTCCTCAGCCCGTCGGCGTCCGCGTCGGTGAAGTCCGCGACGACGATGGCGGCCTTGCTCACGTCCTCCTGGTAGACCATGATGCCGTGGGTCTCGGCGAGCACCCTGTCGAGCTCCGGGAGGAGGGGTTCGTAGGGCTCGCCTCGGAGACGCCTCACGTACTCGTTTATGTACTTGTTGGCCGCGGGACGGATGATCGAGGAATGGATCACGATGTGCTCGAAATCGCCCCTGCCGGTCTTCTTCTGGAGCTGCCTCATGGCCGGGCTCTCGATGTAGAAGACGCCCATGGAGTCGCCCCGCGCGAGCAGGACCCGCGCGGCCTCGTCGTCCTGGGGGCTCCACTCCGATTCGTCGAAGGCGGCTCCGTTCCGCCTCAGGTTCGCGAGCGCGTCCCGGATGACGGCGAGGGAGCGGTTCCCGAGGAGATCGATCTTCACGAGGCCAGCCTCCTCGACCCCGTCCTTCTCCCAGGTGACGACGGGCACGCCCATGGCCGCGGTCTCAACGGGCACGTATGAGGCGATCGGCTTCGGCGTGAGGACGAGCCCTCCGGAGTGAACGCCGAGGTTTCGGGGCAGGCCCGTCATGCGGTCCGCGAGGCCTTGGATCTCCTTCCAGACCTCGTCGGGTTCCGCCTCGCCCCGGGAGAGCCGCTTCTCGAAGGCCGAGGTCTCGGCGTCGGGGATGCCGTAGACGCGGGCGACCTCCCTGAGCGCTCCCCGCCTGCGGAAGTGGTTGTGGTTCGCGATCCTCGCGGACCTGTCCTCGCCGTAACGCCTCATCACCTCCTCGATGACCGCGTCGCGCTCGTCCCAGGCGAAGTCGATGTCGATGTCCGGCGGGTCCTTCCTCCGCGGATTGAGGAATCGTTCGAAGTAGAGGTTGTACCGGATCGGGTCGACGTTCGTGATCCCGAGGCAGTAGGCGACGACGCTGGCGGCCCCGCTTCCCCGGCCGCAGGTGCGGCTCGTGAGCGACACGATGTCCGAGACTACGAGAAAGTAGTCCGTGAAGCCCTTGCGCGCGATGATTTCGAGCTCGTAGTCGATCCTCTCCACGACCCCCTCGCCGAGTTCTCCGTAGCGTTCCTCCGCGCCCCGGTACACCCTCTCCCGGAGGACCTCCTCCGAGGGCCTGCCTTGCAGGATGCGGTCCGGGCATTTCGGGAACACGAAGCCCTGGAAGATCGCGTCGAACCTGCACGCATCGGCTATTCTCCGGTTGTTCGCGAGGGCGTCGGGAAAGTCGCGGAAGACCTCGTCGGCACGGCCGGGCGGGAAGAGGAGGGAGCCGCTCGGCGCGGAGTCCGCGGACTCGAGGAGGCTCACCGTTCCCTTCTTCGCGACCGCGCGGAGCACCCGATGGAGCTTCTCGTCCTCGCTCTCGAGGAAGACCGCCTCGCCCGAGGCGACCGCGGGAAGGCCGAGCCTGACCGCGGTTCCCGCCGCTCCCCTGGACGAAGGGGTGAGCAGGGCGTAGAGGTCCTTCACCCTGCCCGCCCAGGCCTCGAGCAGCTCGGGCGAATCGGTGAACACGAAGTTCCCCTCCTCGTGCCAGGGGAGCCTCGCCGCGAGGTCGAAGCCCTCCATCCGTTTCCGCTCCGTGAGGAGGAGGGAGAGGTTCTCGAAGCCGGCGCGGTTCCTCGCGAGGAGGACCGCCCGCCTCGGCGCCTTCTTCTCCGCCCCGTCCTCGGCGACCTCGGCGCCGATCAGGGGTCGGATGCCGCGGGCCCTGCACGCTGCGAGGAAGCGGTGCACGCCGTAGAGGTTGTCGCGGTCCGTGAGCGCCATGGCCCCATAGCCCATGCCCGCGGCGGCGGCGACGAGGTCCTCGATCCTCCGGGTTCCGTAGAGGAGGGAATAGGCCGAACGGACCAGGAGGTGGGTGAACACGGCTAACCCGCCATCGCGGAGCAGACCCGCACGGCGGCCGCTCCGTACTTCCGCCGCATCCCGTCCACGGCTCGCTGGACCGCGCCCCGCCTCTCCTCCTCGGCCGGGAGGAACAGGTCGAGCTGGGTCCCAGCGCGGCGCAGGTCGAGGTACTCGAGCCTGAGACTCCGGATCCTCACCCGCCGCTCGAGGACGCGCCGGAGGAGGCCTGCCGCGGCAGCCGCGAGATCGAGGTCGAGGAAGGCGGCGGCGGGGAGTCGGGTCCGCGAAGTCACCCGCATCCCGTCGGTGTAGGTCGCCGTGAGCGCGACCGCGCCCGCGGCGAGGTCCTCGCCCCGGAGTCCGAGCCCGAGTTCGCAGGCCATGGCGGCGAGCCGGGCTGTGATCTCGGCGGCGTCGTTCGTGTCCGACTCGAAGGCGAAGGAGAGCGCGAGGCTCCGCGCCTCGAGGGGGCCCAGGTCCAGGCCCCGGGAGTCGATGCCCCGGGCACGATCCCGGAGCTGGAGGCCCCGGGGCCCGATCAGCCCGGCCTCCTCGTCCGAGAAGTCCGCGAACTCGCCCACGGTGTCGATCCTGAGCAGGGCGAAGCGCTCCCTGAGCCTGTCGCCCACGCCGGGGAGGATGGCCATGTCCTGGGGGCCGAGGAAGCTCCGCTCCTCGCCGGGCCGGACCGCGGCGAAGCCGTAGGGCTTGACCACCCTGCTCCCGACCTTGGAGACGAGCTTGTTCGTGGCGAGCGCGACCGAGGCCCGGAGGCCGGTCCGCTCCGCGACCGCGAGCCGGATGCGGTTCGCGCAGTCCTCGGCCCGGCCGAAGAGAAGCCTCGTCCCGCGGAGGTCGAGGAAGCAGTGGCCGCCCGCGACCTCCTCCGCGAGCGGCGTGTAGGAGCGCACGATGCGGGAGATCTCCTCGTCGGCCGCGCGGTAGAGGTCCGGGTCCGGCGCGAGGACGGCCATCCCCTTGAGCGTCTTGGCCGCGAGGGCGAGATTCATGCCCGGCCGGAGCCCCTCCCGGAACGCGGCCCGGGACACGCCGAGCACGACCGCCCGCGGCCGCGCGGGGTTTCCCAGGACGAAGGGCCGGCCCCGCAGGGAGGGGTCCCGCGCCTCCTCGGCCTGGGCCATGAAATCGGTGACGTTGACGTGGACGATGCGCCGCTCCTCAGGCGCGGGGACCGGCGGCATCGCCCCGCTCCTCGAGAAGCTCCTTGAGGGTCTTCGCGTTCCTGACGGCCTGCCCGGCCCGATGGTTGTTGAAGTACACGCGGAGCGTCCTCACCTGGTCCTTCATGCAGGAGATCCGCTCGGCCCAGGCCTCGAGTTCCTCCTCGGAATACAGGTAGTTGTAGCGCTCCGCCGCGTCGCTCCCCCACCAGGACTCTCCGTTTCTGCCGTGGAACCTCACGTAGCCGAGGTCCGAGGTCACCACGTCCGCGGACTGGGGCAGGCCCTTGAGGTCGGGCATGTCCGTGACGCAGATGCCCACGTTGCGCTCGCGGAGCGCGTCGTAGACCCTCGTGTTCTGCCAGTCCGCGTTGCGGAACTCCGCCACGAGGGGCAGGCCCGAAAGCTCCTTCACGAGGGCGTCAAGGTACTTGCGCCGATCCGGCTCGTAACGGAAGCCCTGGGGGAACTGGAGCAGCACCGCCCCGAGCCTCCCCGCGTCCACGAGCGGCCGGAGCGCGCTCCGGTACTCCTTCACCGTATCCTTCCACGAGGCGGGGTCGATTTCGTGGGTCATGCCCCGGTAGGCCTTGATCGAGAAGTCCACGGTACCGCCGCTCCTCCTCGCCATCCCCTCGAGTTGGCGGGCCTGCGGCATCTTGTAGTAGCTGAAGTTGAGCTCGACCGTGGGGAAGGTCCGGGCGTAGAAGCCGAGAAAATCCTCCCGTTCGAGGTCGCGGGGGTAGAAGACGTCCCTCCATTCGAGATAATCGTAGCCCGAAGTTCCGACAAGGATCATATTCAGCCTCGCCTTCGATAATACTACATATTCGTTTAGTATTCAAGAGCGAATGGCCGTCCTCCGTCCCCGGAAAAGCCGCGGACCTCGAGCCGTCCCCTCCCCGAGCGTATATAATGAGCGGTATGAGTTGCCGAATCCCCGCAATCCCCGCGCTTCTCGCCGTCCTCGCCCTCGCGTCGGGCACGCTCGCGGCGGAGCAGCCCAAGGAAACCTGGGTCAACTACTACGATGCGGCGAAGGGGCTCTGGGCGAAGAAGGACCTCGTTTCGGGAGAGGTCCGGTACCTCGCCCGCTACGGCGAATCCAGGGACCAGGTGTCGTTCCTGAAGGAGGAGGACCTGCGGGGGATCGAGGCCAGGAACACGATCAGGCGGATCGTCGATTCGGAGCTGGAAGCCCATTCCCGCGGAATCGGGGACTCGCTCTTCCGGCCCGCGGCCACCGTGGGCGAAGTGGCCCGGTTCCTCGAGGATTCCGGCTGGAGCGTGAAATCCTACGAAACCGAGGACCGGATCTACGGAAAGAAGGGCGCCAAGACCTCCATAAAGCTTCCGCGGGGATTCGGGGCGGAGATGCGGGGCAAGGAGCTCTTTTCCCTCCTCACGGCCGCCGGAGTGGAACCCCCGAAGGACCCCGAACCGTCAAGGCCTGTTGCGAAGAATCGTAATAAGTAACCAGAATCCCATGAGACCCGCCCCCAGGAACCCGGCTATCCCGATGAGGGAGATGCCGTTCCACATCGGCGGAATGCGCGCGTTGATCACGATGGAGGAGCCCACGATCAGCGAGGAGAGGATGAGCGAGGAGGAGATCCGGTTCGAGATCTGATCGGTCTTCCTCAGGATCGGTTTGAGGTCCGCCGGGTCGAACTGATGCACCACCCTGCCGGACTTGAGCCGGTCGATGATCTCCCTGGCGTCCTTCGGCAGCCCACGGAGCAGGGAGGAGAGCTGGAGGGCCGAGATGTAGAGATCCTTGGCCACGGTCTCCGGGCTGAAACTCTTCAGGAACATGCGCCGTACGATGGGTTCCATGTGGGTGAACATGTCGAACTCCGGATCGAGCCGGCGCGCTACTCCCTCGATCGAGATGAGGGCCTTCGCGAGGAGGAAGAATCCCGGCGGCATCCTCACGTTGAAAGCGACGACGATGCGGAGGAGCCTCGAGAGGAGGTCTCCGGCGTCGACGGACTTGAGCGGCCTGTCCGTGTAGTAGTCGATGATCTCATAGACCTCGTGCTCCAGGGCCTCGACGTTCTCCACGGTGCGGGAAACGGACAGGTCGAGGATGCCTCTCGTCACCCGCCGTTCGTCCCGCTCCACGAGCCCCACCATCATGTTGCTCAGGATCTCCCGATGCCTCGGGAGAAGAAGCCCCATCATGCCGAAGTCGAGAAAGCAGATCCTGTTGCCTTCGAGCACGAGGATGTTGCCCGGGTGCGGGTCCGCGTGGAAGAAGCCGTGCTCGAAGATCTGGGAAATGACGACGTGGGCTCCCTCGTGAGCAACCTTCTTCGGATCGAGACCCGCCGTGAGAAGGGCCCGCACGTTCGATACCTTGATGCCGTCGATCCGTTCCATCACGAGGACACGCTTCGTACTCAGCTCGGCGTGGACCGCAGGGACCTTGAGCATGGGATTGTTGCGGAACTGGTGGGCGAATTTCCTCAAGTTTGATGCCTCGGCCACGAAGTCGATCTCCTTTCGGAGCGATTTGCCGAATTCGGCGATGATCGAGGAAACGCTCAAGGTGTTCGATCTGAGGAAGAGCATCTCCATGCCCGAGGCGAAAAAGTGCATGATCTCGATGTCGGTGCTTATGATCGCCTCGAGATCCGGCCTCTGCACCTTCACCGCCACGCGCTCGCCGGTTCGGAGCTCCGCGCCGTAGACCTGGGCTATGGAGGCGGAGGCCATGGGCTCTTGGTCGAAGGACCTGAACACTTCGCTCAGGGGACGGCCGAGCTCATTCTCGACGATGGCGAGGGCCTCGTCGGTGGGGAACGGCGGCACCTCGGTCTGCAGCTTCTCGAGTTCCTTGATGAGCTCCTCCGGGAGGAGGTCCGGCCGGTTGCTCATGATCTGGCCGAATTTGACGAAGGTGATCCCGAGGTCCTCCAGGACCATGCGGATCCTCGCCCACTTCGTGTGCCCGAGGTTCCTCTCGATGTCCGCGTGGGTCGGCGTTCTCTTCGAGGGCGAGAGCAGGTTCCGGATGTGCGATTGGTCGATCAGTTCGCCGAAACCGTGCTTGACGAGGACTCTGACGATTTCGGTGTAGCGGTTGAGGTGTCGTTGCGTTTTCCAGCCATCATGGAAAACCTTTCTTTTCGGCATGTCGAGCCTAGCTTGCGGTAGATCGCCTTCGGGACGCGACGAAGCGTACGAATTCGTTGAGGTTCTTCACCACGATCCTGTCGGGGAAGACCTCGAGCCGTCTCTGCGTCAGGAAATGGTTGATGACCTCGCGGCATTTTTCCGGGGGGAGCCCAGCCCAATGCGCTATGTCGTCGACCGTGGTCTTGAACTCCCGTTTTTCCATGTCAGGATTGGGATTCGGGTCCGTTTCGGCGAGCATGAGGAAGACGTCCGCGACCTTCGCCTGGATGTCGTCCAGGGTGAGGATCATGAACCTCCGCCTCTGGTCGTAGATGCGCTTCGTGAAGAGCTTGAGGATCTTCATGGCGATCTGCGGGTTCCCCCGCATGAGGATTTCGAAATTCGCACGGTTGAACGCCAAAGCCTTAACCTGGTCCAGGGCTATGGCGCTCGCCGAACGAGGCGCCTCCTCCAGGATGGCCATTTCCCCGAAGACCTCGCCGGGATAGAGGATGTCGATCGTCTTCTCGATGTCCCCCATGATCTTGGAGATCTGGACCCTCCCCGACTGGATGAGGTAGAAGCTGTCGCCGGGCTCGTATTCGCAGAAGATTATGTCTCCCTTCTGGAAGATGACCGCGAATCGTTCGAAGGCCGCGAGGTTCAGGTTCATGAACGGTTTTCCTCCAAAGCCCGGAGGGACTTCTTCGCCTTCCGCTGGACGGGATTCTCTTCCGTCGTCATGGTGAGGATCTTCTTGTAGAATCCCGCGGCCCTTTCCTTTTCGCCCTTCGCCTCGTAGCTCTGTCCCACGTAGTAGAGCGCGTCGGGCAGGTCGGGCATCTTCGGGTATTTCTGGACGAGGCCGGTGAAATGCTTGACGCACTGGTCGTATTGCTTGAGCTGGAAGAGGCACCTTCCCATTTCGTACATCGACTTGACCGTGTATTCCTCGTCCTGGCCCAGGTCCGCGATCTTCTTGAATTCCTTCAGGGCGTCCGCGTAGTTGTTCTGGCTGAAGATGCTGACCGCGTTGTAGTAGAGCTTGGCGACGTCGGAGAGCTCCTGACTCGAAGACTGCCTCGGGGCGGCCTGCGCATGAGGCGCGGAATGCGCTCCGGGAGTAGGAGACGGGCCCTTGCCCTGCCCGTACTTCTGCGCGTATTGCTCGGCGGTCGCGATATGACCCGCGGCTTCGTGGGCGAACCTGCCCGCGGGATAATAGGTGAGATACCTTCTGAACACGTACAACGCCTGAGCGTACATCCGCTTCTTGAGATAGTACTCGCCGCTGCCGTAGAGCCCGGCCTCCGGGTCGACCTTCTCCTCCAGGGAAAGGAGGCTCGTGACCCGGGCGTGGATTCTCCTGAGCTGGTTCGAGAAGACCTTGAGCATCTTCATGATGACGCGCACGTTCTGGGAAACGAATTGCTCGAATTCGGGAATGGTGAACTGAAGCACGTCGGCGTCGCTCAGGACGAGGGCGCTCTCCTCACGCGGGTATCTGCCGAGGGCCGATTTCACGCCGAAGAACTCGCCGGTCTGGATGAGGTCGTGGACCTCCTGCCCCGTTTCGATGTCGTCGGAGTTGAGGCTCACCTTGCCAGCCTTGAGAATGTAGATCTTCTCGCTGACGTCCCCCTTGAAGTAGATCACAGAATTCGCTTTGAAGGTCATAGCTTTTGGCGCCATAATTCTTTACCGATCCGTCACTCCAATTAGAACTCTAAACAGAAAACGGCATAAAATCAAGAATCTTCCTGAAACCGACGAGTTCGCGGACGCGTTCGAGCAGTCCGCCGGGATCGCCCCTGACGTGCATTTTCTTTCTCTTCACGACGACCGTCGAAATGTCCCGCCCCCGCTCGGCGAACAGGTCGGCGAACTCATCGCCCCCGTATATCGGGTCGCCGTCCCGTGTGAGCAGGGCGATGTCGCTCATCTCGGTGAGCAGGAGCGACTCGTAGGGGTCGTCGTGCTTCTTCCTGACGACCAGGAGGTCCGCGAGCCTGCCGGAGGCGAGGGTCCCGATTCGATCCTGCATCCTGAAGGCCTTCGCGGGATTGACCGTCACCATGTCGAAGATCTTCCAGGCCGGAAGATCGCTTCCGTACAGTTTCCTGTAAACGGAGCGGGCGAACCTCATCTCCTCCAGGAGATTCACGGAGCCAGTGTGCGTCGAGTCGGTCCCGATGCTCACGTTGAGCCCCTTGTCGAGCATCTTCCCGATCTTGCAGGTGAGGTTGAACATGAAGAGGTTCGAGGCAGGGCACCAGACGACGTGAGCTCCGGCCCTCTTCACCTTGACGATGTCCTTGTCCGAGAAGCCGATGCAGTGGATGAAGACGTCGTGATCGTCGAGGCAGCCGAGGCGTTCGAGAATGTCGACGCCGCTCTGGGCCTCCTCGTCGAAGCCTTCCTCGAGATGGGTGATGAAGGGCTGGTTCCGCTTCTTCGCCCTGTCGTGTTCGATTTCGATACCGTCGCCCCATTTGAGGTCGTAGGAGGAGCATTCGTGGGCCAGCGCGTACTCGCGCACGACCCGGACCGGGAGCCTGCCGATGAATGGTTCGTTGAACTCGTGGGGGAAGTGATCGTGGACCGTGACGACGCCCGAGAACAGGTTCTTGTAGGCGCTGAGCGAATAAGCGTCCTCGATCCCGATGTTCGCCCGCTCGCTGTACACCGGCGAAGATTTCAGGTCCTTGTCCCAGGGCGCCCAATTCAGGTAGAACACACCTTTGGGCGGGCCAACCCTCGGAAGGTAGTTTCCCCGAAGATGATCGTGTACGTTGACGAGCGCCGGATACACGAAGAACCGGTCTCCGAGATCGAAATCGAGGGGGGCCTTCTTCCCTCCGAGCCCGAGGAGGGAACCGCGCACGCCGAGGCGCAGGGACTTCGCCCCCCGCTTTCCGGGAAAAACACCTTGTGCATCGCTCAACGAGTATTCGATCGGCATGTGAGATCCTGTCATTCCATATAATATATCGGCCGTTCCCTTCTAAAATGAGAGGTCAAATTTCACGTTATCGGAGGTACGGCGCCGATTCCGAGGGCCCGTTCTCTCTTGACGATGCCGCATTTTTACGGTGGTATAGTGAAATGATCGATCTACACACGCATTCCTCGGAATCGGACGGCAGCCTCGCGCCCCGTGAACTCGTCGGCAAAGCCGGAGAGCTGGGCTTGACAGCCATTGCCCTCACGGATCACGACACCATCGGGGGGCTCGATGAGGCCGAAGCCGCGGCCCGCGAAGCCGGGATCCGTCTCATTCCGGGGATCGAGATCGAGGTCGAATACACGGGAGGAGAATTCCACCTTCTGGGGCTCGGGATCGACGGCTGGAGGGGCGAGTTCTCCGGAACGCTGAAGGCCCTCCAGGACGACCGTCACACGCGCAACCAGGCCATGCTCGGGAAAATGCACGAGGCCGGAATCGACGTGGAATACCGGGAGATCGAGGAACTCGCGGGCGGGGACATCGTGGGAAGGCCGCACTTCGCCAGAGCCCTCGTCAACAAGGGTCTCGCCAAGGACTCGGACGACGCCTTTCAGAGGTTCCTGAAACCGGGGATGCCCTACTACGTGAAGAAGCGCGCCCTCACCGTCAAGGAGGCCGCGGATCTCGTGCACCTCGCCGGAGGCAAGGCGGTGATAGCCCACCCCCTCAGTCTTCACCTCGGCTGGAAGATCCTCCCCGAAAGGCTCGCGGCCTACAAGGAGCTCGGGATCGACGGCATCGAGGCCTTCCACTCGAACGCGACCTACCGGGAGTGCAAACGGCTCGAGGCGGTCGCCGGCGAGCTCGGCATCCTCGTGACCGCGGGCTCCGACTTCCACGGGGACCACATTCCCTTCCGCAAGCTCGGGAGGACCTGCGAAGGCCGATGGATCGAGGAGCGTTTCGCCCTGCCCTTCCTGCGCTGATCCGTTCTTGCGGGAACGGACCTAATGGATTATCCTCAAGCAAGGAGAGGACATGCAGGGTTTTCTTGAAAGAATCGGCAACAGGGTCGTCCTCCAGGCTCGGGACTTCCTCTATGCGGCCGGATACTTCTTCGAGGTTCTGAAGGAAACTTTCCGCTTCCTTCGCCGTCGGCAGGTCGGTTACGGTTACAAAGTCCTGGTCATGCAGATCCTCTTCACCGGCGTGGAAGCGCTCAACGTCATCGCCGTCATCTCCCTCGCGCTCGGGGCCGTCATCATCATCCAGGGGCTCACCCTGCTTCCGCAGTTCGGCCAGGGCCGGCTCATCTATTCGATCCTCATCACGGTCATCACGAGGGAACTCGGCCCCATCCTAACGGCCTTCATCATCATAGCCCGATCCGGGACCGCCATGGCGACCGAGCTCGGAAACTCCATCATCTCCCACGAGATCGAGGCTTACGTCTCCTTCGGCATCAATCCCATCTCCTACCTGATCGTCCCGCGGTTCCTCGGAGTCACCATCTCGCTCATCCTGCTGAACCTGTATTTCAACCTGTTCGGGCTCATGGGGTCCTTCTTCCTCACCCAGTTCATCAAACCGATGCCGGTCCTCGAATACATGAACAACCTCCTCGCCACGATGAAGGCGGTGGACGTACTCTCCTCCCTCGTGAAGAGTTTCTTCTTCGGCACCATCATCTCGTGCGTTTCGACGTATTACGGATTCAGGGTCGAAAAGTCCCAGACCGAGATCCCCCAGATGGCGATCAAGGCCGTGGGAAGGAGCTTCGTGCTCTGCATCATAGCGGACGCTCTCATCACCCTGGTCTACTATTTATAGGAGAATATCGTGGATTCCGCAGTGGAGCTGCGCAACATCACCATCGAACGGGACGGATTCACCATACTGAAAGGCGTCACCTCCGTGTTTCCGAAGGGTCGAAGCACCGTCGTCATGGGCTTCTCGGGGAGCGGAAAATCCACTCTGCTCAAGATCGCCGCGGGACTCACGCCCCAGGACGAGGGCTCGGTGAAGATCTTCGGGAAGGACCTGGACACGATCGGAGCCGCCGACATGTTCGAGGTCCGAGGCCGCACCGCGTACGTGTTCCAGGACGCGGCGCTCTGGTCGAACATGTCGACGTATCAGAATCTCGCGCTTCCCCTCCAGTTTCATCGGAGGGCGATGACGACCGGCCAGATACAGTCGCGCATCCAGGGCCTGATCGACGAATTCGATTTCAGGGACAACCTCCAGCTCAGGCCCGCGAGCCTGTCCGCCGGCGAAAGGAAGATCGTATCCTTCATCCGGGCGCTGGTCCTCGATCCCGAGGTCCTTTTCCTGGACGAACCTACGAGCTTCGTGGACAGCGCGACGAGCGACAGGATGATCCGCCTGCTCAAGCGGCTCAAGCAGGAAGGAAAGACGCTCATCGCCGCGACCCACTCCCCCACGATCGCGGCCCAGCTCGCGGACAGGCTCGTGGTGCTCAAGAACGGCGAAGTCCTCGCCCAGGGCGATCTCAAGGACGTTTCGCGAAGCTCGGACCCGCGCGTCACGGAAATCCTCTCGGACGTCCTCAGCCAGCCCGCATCCTACGACGCGGATCTCCTGGACCTGCTCGGCGGGAACGGAGAAGGAACCGAATGAGATTGACAGGAGAACGAGTCGGGACTAGACTCTGAGGAAAACCATGAAGTTCAAGTTTCGTTTTGCAAGCCAGATAGTCGGAGTCTTCGTGATCGTCGCTGTACTCTTCCTTGCGGCGATACTCATCCTCATGGCGGTGAATCAGCGTTGGTTCGCGAAGAACTACTATTTCACGAGCAAATTCGCCTCGGGCAAGGGCCTCAGCGTCGGCATGCCGATCAGCTTCCGGGGCTTCCAGATCGGCGGGATAACCAAAATCGCGCTGACCGAAGAGAACGACGTGGAGATCAGTTTCTATATCCAGGATACGTTCTATCCCAAGGTGTACAAGGACTCGGCCCTCCAGCTCGCGACCAACCCCCTGGGGCTCGGAGGCGGGCTCGTTTTCCACCAGGGCAAGGAGGCGGGTCCTCCTCTCGAGGAATTTTCCTACATTCCCTCGCTGGACATGCCCGAGGGCCGTCTCCTCGTCAAGAAGGGCCTCGTCAACATCCCCAAGGACGAGGACGCGATCAACCGGCTCCTGGGCGAAGTCGAACCGATCCTGAACAACGTGAACCAGGTTCTCCTCTCCGTGCTCGATACCCTGGACACCCTGAACGCCTCGCTCGCAGGGAGCAATCAGGGACCCCTCGGCGGCATCCTGGCCGACACGAAAAAAATCACGGGCAACGTGAACGTGATCACCAAGGATCTCAGCCAGTCGATAGACGAAACCATGAAGAAGACCAACGAACTCCTCGGGAACCTCTCCGGCATCACCGGCAACCTGGAGGCGACGACCGGCTCCCTTCGCGACCCTACGGGCCTCGTGAAGAAGCTCATCGATCCGAAGGGCTCCATCGCGACCTTTCTCGACGACAACGACCGGCTTTTCAACCAGATCGAGGGCATCCTCAAGGGAGTCAACGAGAGCGTCGGACAGCTCAAGGACTTCGCTGCCTTCGTCAACACTACGAGGCCCCAGCTTCTCGGAACGATCGAGGAAGGCAGGCAAGCCATCAAACAGGGACAGGACGTCCTTCAGGGCCTGAAGAACAATCCCCTGCTCAGGGGTGGGATCACCCCGAGCATGCCGATCCCCAACGCCCAGCAGGGCTACCGGGACGAGGATTTCTGAATGAGGGACCCGAACATGCTTCCGACACGGAATGCCGCGAAGGGGAAAACCGGGGCCATCGTCGCCGTCCTGCTCACCTTCGCCTCACTCGCGGCCTGCTCGTCCGCGCCTCCTCCCAAGGAGGAGATTTTCGACCAGAGAAACCTGGCGACGGAATACGTCGAATTCGGGAACAGATACTTCAAGCAGGCACAGTACGACCATGCCGCCAGGTTCTATCAGCTCGCCTCGGAGTATTACGCCGCCGTGGACGCGAGGGAAGGTCTCGTGACCGCGAACAATTCGCTCGGCAAGGTACGTCTCGCGGTCGGCGACGTCGACGGCGCCCTCGCCTACTACACAAAGGCGGAGACGATCGCAGCGCTCGTCGGGAAATCGGAACTCCTCCTCCAATGCGCCAACAACCTCGGAGAGATACGCCTCAGGAAAGGCGAGACGAAGGAAGCCCTCGCGATTTTCGAGAAGGCGCTTTCGTCGTACGCGGGCCAGGCCGAGCAGAGCAGGGAGAAGGCCGTCCTTCTCCACAACTACGCTGCGGCCCTGAAGGCGGCGGACCGCATCGACGAGGCGGAAGCGGAGATCGGCAAGGCCCAGGCGCTCAACCTGGGTGCCAAGCGCTACGAGGAACTCGCTTCGAATTACTACCTGCTTTCCTCGCTGCATTCCAAGAGGAAGAACTACGGCGAGGCGCTGAAGGCCGCCGAACTCGCGCTCGAATACGACAAAAAAATGGAGAACAGCCTCGGGATCGCCCAGGACCTCACGGCTTTGGGACTCATCATGGAAAGAACCGGCCGAATCGAACCTGCCTACGATATGTACAAACGCTCTTTTCTGGTATATCGTGCAATCCAATACGTTCCGGGAGCGACGAAAAGCCTCGAGCTTCTCGAGGCGGTCGCACGGAAGCTTAACAAGAACGAGGAAGCGGACCAGTACCTTGAAGCCAGAAAATTGCTCCGATCCAAATGAGCGCGATCTTCCGAAAAGGATTTTCCTCGCCAGAACCGCGTCCGCGGTCGCGAAGGGATACGGCCGCCTTTTCAAGTCGTTGCTGCTCCTCGCAGCGGCCGGAATCTGCATCCTGACTGCGGGAATCCTCATCGTCTATCCGCTCTGGTTCCTCGCCGGCACCTACAAAGGCACGTATGCGCTGCTCGCTCTCTGCTCGATCTTCCTCATCGCGGTCCTGCTCGTGATCCGACGGATCCGGAGGAACGTTGCAGCTTCCGGTGGGCCGAGGAATTACCTCGCGAAACGACTCGCGCCCTTTCTTCTTCGCGTCGTCGGCGCCGCGTTGGGAGCCGGATTCCTCTACGCCGGCATACTGTTGTTCATCCACGGCAAATTCGCAGGCGGCATCCTGAGCTCGTTGGTTTTCCTGGCGGCCCTGGGCGCCGTCCTTTTCTCGCGCCATGATCCTGCGTAAGGCCGCCTCCGGGGCAGCGCGCCTCGTCCTCGTCCTGGCCTCGTTCCTGCTCGCCGTTCAGGACGTCAGCGCGGTCGACTTTCCCCTCATCGGAACTTTATCCAACGACGACGTCCTGTTCCGCCAGATTCAGGACGACCTCGCACGCTACCACCAGGCCAGCGTGGCCGGAGCCCAGCCGCCCCCCCTCGCCTTCTACCGGTACAAGACGGCCAAGGGGGAGAACATCTTCACCGTCGCCTCCAGGCTCACCCTTCCCTACGAAACGCTGGCGACCCTCAACCGGGTCGGAAAGAGCGAAACGCCGATCGAAGGAAGGACCATTCTCCTCTCCAACCTGCCCGGGATCTTCATCCCGGAGAGGACGGAATCGGAGCTTGAAAAGCTCATGGCGGCGTGGAGGAATTCAGGGAACGCGAAAAGGATAGAGAGCCCCTCCGGACCCCTCCTCTTCTTTCCGGGCGAGCGCTTCCACCCGGTCGAGAGGGCCTTCTTCCTCGACATCCTGTTCCACCTGCCCGTCGAGAACGGCACCGTAACCTCCCGCTACGGCTCGCGGATCAGTCCGATCAGCGGGAAGCCCCATTTCCACGGAGGGATCGACCTTGCCGCGCCCTCGGGCAGTCTCGTGTTCGCGGCCCGCGACGGAAAGGTGATCGAGAAAAGAAGCGATGCGGTCCTCGGCAATTACCTGATCGTTTCCCACGTCGGAGGCTACGAAACCGTGTACGGTCATCTCGATTCTTTCTCGGTGGAATTGAATCAGTCCGTAACTTCGGGTATGATAGTAGGAAGGGTCGGAACGACTGGGAATTCGACGGGGCCCCATCTCCATTTCGAGGTGAGGAGAAACGGCGAGACCCGTGATCCCCAGAGTCTCCTGCCACGGAAGATACGATGATGAGGAAACCGAGGATTTTCACGATCATCATTGCCGCGGGACTCGGCTTGCTTTCCGCGCCGCCTCTTGCATTCTCCGACAACATCAGGGGCCGGATGGCTGACGTAACGAAGATAGCGAACGGTTCCGTTCCCTCCGGAACCGTGTCCCTCCGCCTCGAAGAGAATTTCGGCGTCCTCGTGGACGAGGACCGAGACCTCGTCCGGGGCATCGAGCTGCTCGTCGACCTTCCAGAACAGGCGCAGGCCTATCCGGGCACGTACGCGCTCTTCGTCTACGGCGGCGTCCAACCCCCGCCCGACGTCAAAAGACTCGACTATCAGGGGAATCTCCTCTTCTTCAGGCAGATCGGCACGGGAAAGAGAATCTTCGTTCAACTGCCCCTCGGATCCTCCGCGGGCTTCGCACCCGTCGCGGACACCGTCATCGCGCCCAAGCCTCTCCTGCCGGCTTCCTTTCCGGTCGTCTTCACGTTCCTGCCGATCATGAAGGGACTTCCGTCCAGGGCCGCCGAAGCAGTGTTCAAGGTCCAGGTTCGGCCCATGTTCAAGAATCTCGGCAAGCTGTTCGTCGAGCTCACCGACGGCAAGGAGGCCATCCTCCTCGAAAAGGCCAGGCTCTTCGTCAACGACCGCGTCGTACCGCTCTCCGCCGAGGGGATGACTATGGAACCCGGCATTCATCGCATTCGAATCGAGGTGGAAGGATTCGCCCCCTTCGTCGCCACGGTCGGAGTCGACAAGGGGAAGGTGGCGAAGGTGACCGGGAATTTCCTGAAAAGCGACGCCCTCGTCAGGATAAACGCCCCGTCGGGGACCCGGGCCTTCCTCGACGGCAAGAGCATCGAGGTGGAAAAGAAGGAATTCGCCCTCGAACCCGGGGAGCATATTCTCGCCTTCAAGGTCGGGGACTATCAGATAAGCAAGAAATTCCGACTGGAGGCCGGAAAAAATTACGCGATTTCGCTTTTTCTTGACATTTTAATCAACGAAGACTAAATTTTTTTAGTAGATATACGATAATAAAGGTGTCGGCTACATATAGTTCCCCTCCCAGTTTACTATATCATGCCGATACCAATCAGGTTGACCGGTTCCTCACGGAACCGGTCTTTTTTTTTCGCGTTCCCGCGACCGGATGGCCGTCCGGCCTCCGGTCAACGGCCCCTGTCAACGCTTGACAAAAACCCCTACCGTCCGTACCCTTTCTTCTATGATTTTTTCCGGCAAGAAGCAGCTCTTTCTCCGCGTCTTCGTCGGCTTTTGCGTCGCGAGCGTCCTGGCGATCGGCATCGGCCTCGGGGTCGCGATCGCATCCACGAAGAACATACAGAACCTCGAGAACATAGGCGAGTACCAACCCGCACTTCCTTCACAGATCCTTGACCAGAACGACAAGCTCATCACCGAATTCTTCTCTGACGAGAAACGGGAAATCGTATCCATCGACGAGGTTCCGCGGCATCTCATCTACGCCCTCATCACGAGGGAAGACCAGAATTTCTTCAACCACAACGGCTTCAGCCTGCGCGGAACGGTGAGAGCGTTCTGGAACATGGTCACCGGCCAGTATTTCTCCGGCGGCAGCACCATAACCCAGCAGCTCGCCGGGCACCTCTATGCGGACAGGCGCGACATTTCGGTTACGAGGAAGCTCAAGGAGCTCTGGTGGGCGTTCCAGCTCGAACGGAGCCTCACGAAGTACGAGATCATGGAAAAGTATCTCAACAAGATGTACTTCGGCTCGGGCGTCTACGGCGTCGAGGCGGCGAGCAGGTTCTACTTCGGCCATTCGGCCCGCGAAATCACGCTGGCCGAATCGGTCGCCCTCGTCATCCAGCTGGCGAATACGGTCAGGTACAATCCGATCAAGTACCCGAACCGCCTGAAAAAAGTCCAGTCCGAAGTCCTCCAGCAGATGGTGAAGCTCGGATATACGACCCAGGAGGAGGCGGACCTCTCCTATGAGGAATACTGGAACAGATACGATTACACGAGGGCGAGTTCCACTTCGGCCTTCTTCGAACGGGAGGACAAGGCGCCCTACTTCAGCGAATACGTCCGGCAGCAGCTCGACGAAATGCTCTACGGATCCCTCAACATCTACAAGGACGGTTTCATCGTCCACACGACGCTGAACCTGGATTTTCAGGCGAAGGCCGACGAATACATGAATCAGGGGCTCACCCAGATCAACACGGAGTACAGGACCTCATCGAACAAACGCATGGTGTACGCCGATTCGCAGTTCGTGCCCATCATCGACCTCCTTTCCCTGTCGTTCAACATCCAGGACGTCCGCGTCGGAGGAACAAAGGAAAAGCAGAACGCCAGGAGCCTCTACCACAAGAGGCTCAATCCTGCCATGGACATGATGGCTCTCATGTTCGGCATGGACGATCTCAAGTTCACTTCGCGCATGTCTTATTCCCTCGAGAAGAAGGATTCCCAGCGCACCACCGTAGAAGGCGCACTCATCACCATCGACAATTCAAACGGCTACATCGTGGCCATGGTGGGCGGAAGCAAGTTCGAGAACATCAATCAGTTCAACCGCGCGGTACAGGCGGAGGTCCAGCCCGGATCCGCGTTCAAGCCGCTCTACTACGCAGCGGCCATCGAGCACAGGAAGATAACCCCCGCGACCATGCTCTACGACGCCCCCGTCGTCTTCTGGAACGACGACGGAACGCCGTACTCGCCCATGAACTACAAGGGCGAATGGAAGGGCCCGGTCCTCGTCCGTCAGGCTCTCGCCACGTCCATGAACGTTCCCTCGCTCAAGGTCCTCGACATGATCGGATTCGACTCCGCGATCAAGACCGCTTCCAGTCTGCTCGGCATCAGGGATCACGATCAGATCGTCCGCATATTCCCGAGGAAGTATCCGCTCGGCCTCGGCATCATACGCGTCGCCCCCCTTCAGATGGCCAAGGCGTTCGCGGTGTTCCCGAACCAGGGCCGCGAAGTGACTCCGCTCGCCATCCGCTACATCGAGGACCGGAACGGCAAGATCATCCTGGAACCCGAGAAGGAACTCAGGAGCGAACAGCGAAAGAAGGGAAGAGAGCTCCAGCTCATCAGCCCCCAGACAGCCTACGTCATGACCAACCTCCTTGAGTCAACGGTGGACTGGGGAACGCTCGCCTACTCCAAGAACAGCGTCGGAGGTTTCTCCATGCCGATGGCAGGCAAGACGGGAACGACGCAGAACTGGTCGGATATCTGGACGGTGGGCTTTTCGCCCTACTACACGACCGCCATCTGGTTCGGTTTCGACCAGCCGGGCAACAGCCTCGGCATAAACCAGTCCGGCGCGGTCGCATCCGGTCCCGTCTGGGCGCGTTTCATGAAGGACATACACGCGAACCTGGAGCCCAAGAAATTCATCCGGCCCGACGGCATCGCCAACGTCAACGTCACCGCGCGCTCCGGACTTCTTCCGCCGCCCAACTACACCGGTAAAGTGGTACCGGAGATTTTCATCGCCGGGACCGAACCCAAGAGGTTCGACGATCTCCACGAGTTCGAAATGGAGCGCGACCAGCTTTCCATCGAACGGCTCAGGAACGCCATCCTCCCCCAGGACCTCAACCTGAACCAGGCCGCGGTTTCGCCGGGGAATTTCTCGGACAAGCCCTATGCTTCGGGCACGCTCCCAGGGAGCGCCGGCGGACTCAGACTCGATCCGAGCATCCTGAACGAGGCTCCTTCGCAGCCCCAGGCGCCGCGAGGCGGGACGTCGTCCCTGAGGAATCCTCTCCTGGATTAACCTTCGGACAAAAAAAGCCCCGCTCTGCGCGGGGCTTTTTCGTGTTCCCGTTTCATCCTCCGGGTCAGTTCGTCGCGTCCATGGTGGCGAGCTTGAGCGGCAGAACCCTGCCGTCCGCCGCCTGCACGAAGACGGCCGACTCCGCGAAGACGAGGAAGGTCGCCGGATCGACCTCCACCCGGGAGCGCGCGAGCAGCGAAAGCGCGGTATCGTATTTCCCGAGATACCATGAACTCCCGTCCTTAATGACAGCGAAAAGCTCGTTTCCGTTCACCCGGAAGAGGGTTTCCCTGCCCACATCCTCCCTGGCCGACATCTTTTCCCTGAGGGTTTTCGCATCGAGGATCGAGAGCTTTCCACCCGCACCGCGGCTCAACACCGCCGCGAGCCCGTTCCCGAACGGTTCGATCCCGCGCACGGCGAGCGGAGCCTCGGGCGAGGTCAGAAGCACCTCCCCGGTCTTGGGATTCACCAGGACGAGCCTCCCGCCCCCCCCTCTTTCGGCCTTGACGAAGGGAATGCCGACGGAAGCCGAGCCTTCCTTGTTCAGGACCTCCTGCTGGTCCTTGGCGATCTCCTTGCGTTCGGTCCGGACCTCTTCCTTCTTTCGCTCGATGGTCTCCTCTTTCTTCGCGGTCTCCTCCCGACGCTTTTCGAGTTCCTGCTTCTTCTCCTCGATCGCCGTCGTTTCCTTGGTCAAGACCTCTTCCTTCTTGGCGATCTCTTCCTTTTTTGCCGCGGTTTCCGTCTTCCCCGCGGCGGAGGTCTCTGCCGGAGCGGTCGTTTCCCTCTTGGCTTTTTCCGCGCTCTTAGCCGCCTCCTCGACGCTCCGTTTCTCGGCTTCCAACGACTTCTTCTCTTCCTTGACCGCCGTCTCCCTGGCTTCGACCGCTTTCTTCTCCTCGGCTATGGCCTTCTTTTCCTCCCGTACCTTGCTTTCCTCCTGGACGATCTGCCTCTCCTTGATGTCGATGAGGTCCTTCCTGAGTTCTATGCCCTTGTCTTCCCGGGTCTTGAGGTCCTCGACCACCTTCTTTTCGGAGATCTGTCCGGTATCCACCGCGCTCAGCGAGCCCTTCTTCGGATCGGAGAGAGGAACTACGATCTCCGTGCCGCCGGGCCATTCCTTGTAGGACAGCGCAAGCCCCGCTCTGTCCGCGGAGAGGTTTGCGATCACGATCGGCTTGAAACGGCCCTTGAAGTAATCGAGGTTCTTTCGATTGACCGCGTTGTACACGGTGATGAATTCCGCGAGCACGAGCGAGTCCCGGTCGGAATATCCGTAAGCCGCGGAAAGATAGCCGGAAAGTATGATCCTGAGGTTTTTTATGTGATCTACCGAGGCGTCCTTTTCGAGGATGAAGATGTCGGCGTCGAGTCCATTCTTGACCGCCGGGTCTATGGCGCGGACGACACGATACCTGCCTCCGACGGAGGCCGCCCCCTCCTTGCCGAGGGCCGAACCGATGCCTCGGATCTGATCGAGGGTCTCCACCTTCGCGGGAGGACCTTCGTAATTCTGAAATTCGATGCGGATCGACGAATCGGTCCTTATCTCGTTCCTGTCGACCTCGAGGGCGGAGGCCTGCACTGCGATTAGGAGAAGAACGCTGAATCCCGCGATACCTTTCATGGACAACTCCTTCGTGAGGTATTATATCACATCGGCGTCGCAACCGATCTGGTTTTCTTGGCCGGAGTCTGGTATATTCATTTCCATGTATCAAAAGATCGAGACTCAACTGAGGCTTCCGCAGGAAGTTGCGACTCAGATAAAGGACCTGATACTGGGGAAGAAGCTGCGGCCAGGCGACAAGCTTCCCAACGAAATGGAGCTTTCCCGCCTTTTCGGCGTGAGCAGGCCGACGATAAGGGAGGCGGTGAAGTCCCTGCTCTCCCAGAACATCATCGAGATCGCCCGAGGCAAGGGGACCTTCGTCTCGAAGACGCCGGGAATCATCGACGACCCCTTGGGCCTCGATTTCGTCATGAATCCCGAACTCAGACTCGCCCTCATCGAGGCCCGGCTCCTCATCGAGCCCGGAGCGGCCCGCATCGCAGCTGCGAAGGCGGACGTCTCGGACGTTGCCCGGATCGAGGAATACGTTCGTTCGATGGAAGAGATCGTGAGACGCAAGGAAATCGACATGAACGTCGAGCTCGCCTTCCACCGGAGCGTGGCCGAGGCCACCAAGAACCCCGTCATCGTGCGGATCGTGCCGGTCATCCTCGACGCCATAGTCAAGACCTACCGTGACGCGCCGCGGACGAGCGAAGACCACAGGCACGCGCTCGAAGAGCATCGGCTGGTTCTCGAGGCCGTGAAGGCCGGGGATCCGGACGAGGCTTTCCGTTCGATGGAGCATCACCTTGAAATGAGCTACAAGCGCACTCTCCTCAGATTCAAGGATAAGAAAATCGAGGCCTGAGCCCCCGTCTCACTTGTAAGCGTCGCCGAGCCCGCCCTGTTCCAAGGCTTCCCCGTAACGCTCGTCGTCCTCTTCCACGAGCTTCCTGAAGTCCTCCGTGCTTCGGTAATCCAGGACGAGGCCCGCCTTCGCCGCGAGCTTTCTGAGCTCCGGATCGTCCAAGGCAGCCTTGAATGCATCGTGGAGCTTCTTGATCCGTTCCCGGTCGGTCCCCTTCGGTACCGCCAGGCCCTTCCACTGCCCCATGCGGAAACCGATCCCCTGTTCCAAGGCGGTCGGATACTCCGGAAATCCGGCGAGGCGTGATTCAGACAGCACGCCGAGGCACTTGAGACGTCCGGACTTCAGCTCCGCGGTTCCGTCCGGAACCCCCGCGATCACCGCTGCGGCTTTTCCTTCGACGGTCTCGGCCAGGGCGGAAACCGATCCGGCCCGGCAAACGTGGTCGAAACGGAGGCCGGCCGACTTCTCGTAGGCGAGCGCGATGAGATGAGGTCCGCTTCCCTTCCCCGGATTTCCGAGCCTCACGCGGCCAGGCCTCTCAGCGGCGTCCTTCGCGAGATCGCCGAGGCCGGCGTAGGGAGCGTCCGAGGCCGCGAGGATCCATACTGGGGCGGTCACGAGGTTGAGAACCGGTTCGAAGCTCGAGAGGTCGTAGGGAACGTCCTTCATGCGCGAGGAGATGACAGACTGATTCGTCCAAGCGGTGAGGTAATGGCCGTCGGCCCGTTTCGACATCGCCTCCACGTGGCCGGGGATGCCGCCCTTCCCCGCCTTGTTCACGATGATGACGGGTACGCCGAGGTACCTGGGAACCACTCCCGAGAAGATCCGATACGCTATGTCCGTCGAACCGCCTGCGGCCCACGGAACCATCACCTCCACTTCTCGGGAGGGGAATTTCTCCTCGGTCCGGCCCGAGGCCCGGACCGCCGCCGAGGCGCAGACCAGGATGCACATCGCGGCCGCGAGTTTGCGGCCTGACTTCCTCCTCACACGGAGCCTCCTCTCCTCGGGTGCATTGTACGCCGACGGACGGCTTCCGCCAAGCGTTCTTCCGCTCCTCATCGCGCCTTTCCCAGCTCCTCCGCCCTCGACTCGAGATCCCGCCCGTACCCACCCGAGAAGATCCGTTCGAGAAAACCCGCCTCCTCGGGAAGAAGCGGCCCTCCCTGATAGGCGCGGATCTTTTCCAGGGCGCCGACGGCAGCCTCCGCGACGAACACCGGAAGCGCGGCGACGGCGCAGGCGTTGCAGACCGCCCTGCGCGAAGCACCGGCCGGATCCGATCGAAGCTCGCCGAGGGCCCGGATGATTTCGGCCCGGGCGGCCTCGTCGGCCTCCCTGCCGAGAAGGCCGATGAGGAAACCGCGGTCGTATCCGCTTCCGAGGAGTCCGAGAAGACGTATCGCCCGGAGCCGATCCGACGGTTCGGACCGTTGCCTTCCCGCAGCGGACAGATCCCCGGCCGCGAGAAGCCTGAGGGGAAGGGACGCGTACTCCGCCGACTTCCCGAAATTCGCCCCCGCCAGCCTGCCTTCAAGCTCGTCCAGGACGCGGACGCGCCTGGAAGGAAAGCCCGATCGGGCGTTCTCGCTCAGGTAGATGAGATCGAGATCGTGCGCGAAGCGGGTTTCGATCGGGGTCTGCCCCGTCGCGGGAGGTCGGCCCTTCCGCGGCGGGGCTCTCAGGGGCCCGCCCTCACCGGATCGGTAACGGACGATTTCGAAGACGTGGAGGACCCAGTCGGATCCCCCTGCCGCGAGGAAGTCCCCGCCGTCGGACACCACGGGAGCGGACAGGAACCTGACCGCCGGGTCGGAAAAGAGCGGACCCTCCTCGGAAAAGGCCCGTAGCCCGCCCTTCCTTCCCGCGACGTAGACGATTCCCGAACCGTCGGACGCAGCGCCCAGCGCCGCTTCGCCGGAGTCGTGGGAACGCCTGACGCTTCCCATCGCGTCGAAGAAGATGACCTCTCCCTCCGCGGTGAGCGCGGCGAAGCCGCCGCCCGGAATCGACAGGAGGCGGACTACGGGGGATGCGAACGATTTCCGCCCGAGTTCCGCGCCCGCGGACGAATAAAGGCCGAGGCTTCCGTCCTTTCCGGCGGCCGCGTAATCGCCCGTTTCCGTCCTGAGAAGCTCGGAAGCCTCGAATGCGGTCTGTATCCGGGCCACGGACGTCCCCGTCGCCCTCCTTACTTCGATGCCGCCGCCCGAAATCGCGCAGGCGACGAGGTCGTCCCCGCCGAAGACGGGAAGCGAGGAGGGCCTGCCGTCCAGGTTCCAGGAAACCAGACGGAGCCCGCCGGGCGTGAAGAGGCCGAATCCGCCGGACGAGTCTCCCGCGAGAATCCTTCCGTCCGCGGTCTCGAATACCGCGGTCGCTCGGCCCGGTCCGGTCCGGAATATCGGACCCTTCCCGCCTCCGCTCGTGCGGATCTCCATCCTTCCGTCCTCCAGGCACACGAGGAGGACTCCGTCCCGCTTGGGGAAGAGGGCCGTCGGCATTCCGTGCAGGGGCGCGTTCCAGCGGAACCCCGCGTCCGCGTCCACGCGGATGAGCGATCGCGCGTCCGTCACGCAGTAGACCGCCCCGTCGTCCGTGATCACGGGACTGCCCACGATGCCGCCGTCCGCGACGAAACGGGTCCCCGCGGCGGCCGTCTCCCTCGCCTCGGCCCCGGCGACGGGCAGGGCGAGCAAGGCGAACGAGAGCGTCAGCCGAGCCCGAATACGCATACGCTTTCCACATGGGCGGTCTGGGGGTAGAAATCGAAGACACGGCATTCCCCGAGTCCGAACCCGAGGGCCGAAAGTCGAAGCACGTCCCGGGCGAGAGTGGCCGCGTCGCAGGAAACGTAGACGAGCCGCTTCGGACGGACGCGGCCGAGAAAATCAGCGACTTCGGCCGAGAGCCCGGTCCGCGGAGGATCGACGAGGACGGCCTCGACCGCTTCCCGGGCCGCTTCGGTCCCGAGCCAGGCCTCGGCGCTTCCCGCGAAGACGTCGACCCTCGTCCCTTCGAGGTTCCTCCGCGCCCAGGACGCCGAGAGCTCGTCGCGTTCCACGAGCGTCACCCGCTCGAATCGGTCAGCGAGAAAAACGGCGAAGGTGCCGACGCCGCCGTACAGGTCGAGGGCCCTTCCGCCCTCCTTCATGCCGGAGAGCGCGAACGCGACGAGGGACTCCAGGGCGCTCGGGTTGCTTTGGAAGAAGCAGCCCGCAGAAAATCGGAAGGCCCTTCCCCCCACGACGACGCGGGCGGGATCCTCGGAGTCCTCCCGATACCAGCGGCCGCCCCAGCCGAAAACCGAGAGCCGATCCCGCGGGGATCGGAGGCCCCGGACGGAGGCGTCCTTCAGGAAATCGTTCACCTCGGGCGACGCGACCGGGCAGGAATCGACGGGAACGACCCGGCTGCTTCCCGCCTCCTTGAAGCCGGTCCCGCCGGCCGAAGCATGGACCTGCACGCGGCACCGATAGCCCCAGGGGTCGGAAGCCGAGATCTCCGGGAGACGAAGGCCTACCCCCGCTATCCGCCGGAACGCGTCGACGAAGAGCGCCCGCTTGAACTCGAGCTGAGCCGGATAGGCCGTATGCTGGAGATCGCAGCCTCCGCAGACGGTGAAATGCGGGCAGACGGGGGCGATCCTCGACGGGGAGGCCTTCAGGACGGCGACGAGTTTCGCCCTTAGGAAATCCTTCCTCGTCTCGGTCGTTTCGACCTCGACCTCCTCACCCGGAATCGTGAAAGGCACGAATACGACTCTTCCGTCGAGCCTACCGAGCCCCGCTCCTCCCGCCACGAGTTTTTCGATGAGGACGGTCCGTCGTTCCCCGCAGTTCTTCATATCGCTTCCTCGGCTCCATTCTATCAGAGGACCTGATCCTTTTCATCGGATTCTTTCGGCATTTTTGTCTCGGGAAACAGTGGTAAAAACCGATTTTTTCCTCTATGATGGACAAGATGGAAGAAACGCAGGTCGCTGTAGGAGAAATCGGATGAAAAGCAATAAACTGACGAGCCAGCCGACCATCAGGCGACTGCCGTCCTACCTTATTGTCGTCCAACAGGCCGCCGTCGAGGGCCTGGAGCACATATCCGGCACCGTGATCGCGCAGGAACTGGAACTGGAACCCATCCAGGTGAGGAAGGACCTCGCCATAACGGGAATCATCGGGAAACCGAGGATAGGCTATCCCGTCAAGGAACTCATCGCGGCGATCAACCATTTTCTCCGCTGGGACGAATCGACCAATTCCGCGATCGTCGGGGCCGGGCACCTCGGACAGGCCCTCATGGGCAACAAGGAGTTCGCCAAGCACGGCATGGAGATCGTATCGGCATTCGACGCGGATCCCGCGAAGATCGGAACGAAGATACACGGCGTCGACGTTTTTTCCCTGGATGACTTCGAACGCAAGATCGGGGAGCTCTCGATAGAGATCGCGATCCTCACCGTGCCTCCGCAGAACGCCCAGGCCGTAACCGACCGGATCGTCGGCGCGGGTATCAGGGCGATATGGAATTTCACGAACGTGAAGCTGAAGGTCCCTTCCCGGGTCGTCGTCCAGCAGGAGGACCTTTCGTCCGGATACGCGGTGCTTTCGGTGAAGATGGGAGCTGCGGGACCGAGAAAATAGAACGACGCAAAAACGAATCACGGCCGGCCGCGAAGCGATTCGAGGCCGGTCGTTTCATTTCTACACTTCGACCACGGCTTTGATGACCCCGGTCTCGGGCTTTATCCATTTGGGAAACTCGGCGGCCGCATTCTCCAATGAAGCCGCATGAGTGATGAAACCCTTCGTGTCCACCCTGCCGCTCTCGATTCCGGCGATCACGTTCCTGAAGTCCTCCAAGGTCGCGTTCCTGCTGGCGAGCAGGGTGAGCTCCTTCCTGTGGAAGAGCGGATCGTGGAAGGTGATGTCGGCGGTGACGAGGCCCACGTAGACGATCCTGCCGCCCTGGCTGGTGAAGTCGAAGGCCTTCATCATCTGCCCGGCGTTGCCGGTGGCGTCCATGACCACGGACGGATTCTCGCCGCCCGTGAGATCGGCGACGGCCTTGACCGGATCGACGTTCTTCGCGTTCACGACATGGTCCGCCTTGCAGACCGTTTTCGCGTACTCGAGCCTCTTCTCGTTGATGTCGAGGGCTATGACCTTGGCGCCCCGCTCCTTGAGGCCGTGGATCACGCCCACGCCGATGGGACCGGCTCCAACGACCAGGACCGGCTCTCCCGCCTTAGGATCAGCGCGCCGGACGCCGTGGAAGCCGATGGAGAAGCATTCGACCAGGGAGATCTTGTCGGCCGGCACCTTGCCCGCGGGCACGAGATAGGAGGCCGGGACGGTGAGGTATTCCTGCATGCCGCCGTCGACGTGGACGCCGAGCACCTTGAGGTCGACGCAGCAGTTGGTCTTGCCGTTCCTGCACGCGATGCACCTGCCGCAGGAGAGGTACGGCAGGACCGAAACCTGGTCGCCTTCCGTTATGCCCTTGGCCGCCGCCCTGCTCGAGGCGGGGATCTCCTCCACCCGGACCGCGAGTTCGTGACCGACTACTCTCGGATAGGAAAAGAAGGGCTGGTTCCCGCCGAAGGCGTGGAGATCCGTTCCGCAGACGCCGACGCGGAGGACCTTGAGCAGGACCTCCCCTTCCTTGGCAGTCGGTTTCGGCCTGTCCTCGATGACGAGTTCGCCGGGTTTCTTCATGACGAGCGCTTTCATGGATCGTTGCTCCTTTCTGAAATGGAAGACTCGGCTTCGCGAACCGCCGCCGAGCCGCGATCAGTATAGCAAAATCGGGACGGGACCGCTACGGGGGTTGAGAACTACGGGTTAAGTTTGCAGAAAAGCAGCAGAAAATATTATGATTCATAAATGGAAAGAATTTTAATTCTTATTATTTTGACGACTGGAATGTTGTGCGCTTCTTCATTTATTGCATTATGCCCATTTTTCAAAAATCGTATCCGAAAAGTCGCATTGAGGAATCTTAAGAATTACAATGCTGAAGCGCATCAAACCATTTATAGCGTTGAACACACGGCACTGTGTCAATTCAAGGTCCAACAGGTGATTTTCACCATATATGGCATCACACTCCTTGGTGGTATTTTCTGGTTATGCAAACCTCAGGATAATATGCAGATCTCAGGATTTGAAATTTTCTGCCGTTTGTCCGTGAGTTCCTTTTTATCGTTTCTCGTTTATATTTCGATGAACTGGTTCATTATCGAAAATTTTTACCGGCAGAAGGAAGCTCGAATCGGAATGTTGAAACACATTTATAAAAAAGAAAATAAGGATTTCAATCTCCGAAGAACTCAATTATATTGGATGGATGATGCCGAATATAAGTTATATGAAGAAGAGGAAATGAAGCCTGGCTTGGACAGTTATACGTGCTTTCAAATCGGCTTGCTTTTCTTGACCGCATTGGCGATCAATATCAAATTCGCTTTTGAATGGTGAGAACAGGAAAATCATTTCAAGAAATCCGCGAGCGCAGCCTTTGACCATCGGCCATCAAGCGAGCCCTCGGTACTTCTCCGCTATACGGCCGACTACCTCGGCCTCGAAGCGCCCTGCGTCCACGTCGAAGGCACGGAGGTGGTCGAGCTTCGTTCCCGACCGCGGCCGGTTTTGGACCACGGTCATGCCTCGGGTGTGGGTGCCCGCCGTTTCCACGTCCACATGGCAGAGCTCGACCTCGAAGAGCGAGGGATCCGCGAGGAAGGCCAGAGGCATGACATCGTGGTAGTAGGCGGAGGGCTCGGTCTCGCTCGCCATACCGGCGCGGTGGACCATGTAGGCGGAGCAGGCTCCGTGGAGGAAACTCAGGAAGGGAGAATCCTTCCTCTTCCATTTCGCGATCGAGGAAGGCAACATCCTCACCTTCGTCGTCACGTCGAGACCGAACATCGTGATCGGCACGCCCGAGCGGAACACGAGGTCGGCAGCCTCCGGATCGCACCAGGCGTTGAACTCCGCGGCTGCCGTGACGTTCCCCGGGCCGGCAGATCCCCCCATGAGCGCGATCCCCTTCCCGCCGCGGAAGGTCCTCCCGTCCTTGAGGAAGGCGATCGCGAGGTTCGTGAGCGGACCGATCGCGACGAGGGTGAGGTCCCCGGCGTTCCGTTTCAACGCGTCGAGGATGAAGTCCACGCTGTCGGGACGAGACCTCGCGATGCTCCTCGCGTTCCCCGACCTGCCCTTGACCGCCATCCCCTTCCAACGGGCCGCGAGCCTGTCGGGGACGCCGCGAAGCGGCAGGGCCGCCGAGCGGCCCAGGGGGATCTCGGAGCGGCCGATGCGCTCGAGCAGGTCCGCGAGGTTCTGCGTCGCTACGTCGCCGGGAACGTTGCCCGCCACCGTCGTGATGCCGACGACGTCGAACTCGCGTCGTGCCAGGGCGTAGAGGATCGCGATCCCGTCGTCAGTATCCGAACGGCCCGAGCCGAGGCCGATGTCGGTGTCGATGAGGATTCTTTCCCGCTTCGTCCCGCTCATGACGGCTTCCATTCCCGGCCTTCGAGGGCCCGGTAGAGTTCCCTCTCCAGGGCGGAGAAGGCCTCGTGCCCGGGGCAGCGTTCCGCCCTCGGCACCGGATGGACGAGGGAAAGCCTGATCTCCGCTGGGGGCGGCGAAAGCACGTGGATCTCGTCGCCGAGAAGCAGGGCCTCCTCCATGTCGTGGGTCACGAAAACCGTGGTGAGCCCCTTCGCGGCTCGGGCGGCCTCGAACGAGCGGATGAGGGAGAATTTCAGGGGAAGGTCGAGGCCGGTGAAGGGCTCGTCCATGAGGAGGGACTCGGACTCGAAGAGGAAGGCACGGGCCATCGATGCGCGGCGGGCCATGCCGCCCGAGAGCTCGGCGGGCCTCTTGTCCCCGGCCCCGTCGAGCGATACCGCCTTCAGTGCGTCCGCCACGAGCGTTCTCCGCTCGGCCTTGGGAAGATTCTGCGGGAGGACGAAGTCGAGGTTCCTCTCCACGCTCATCCACGGGAGGAGGCGGGGTTCCTGGAAGAGATAGCTCACCCTCGCTTCGCCTGCGGGCTTTCCGAACAGCTCGATTTCGCCTGAATCGGCCGGCAGGATGCCCGCCATCAGGTTGAGGAGCGTCGTCTTCCCGCTTCCCGACGGCCCGAGAACGACGCTCACTTTGCCCCCGGGGAAGACGTGAGAAAAATCCTTGAAGATCTTCAAGTCGCCGAAGGCCTTGGACACGTTCCGGACGACGATGCTCACGACGACGTGCCCTCCCTGAGGCGTTTCACGAGACGGGAAAAGAGCCTGTCCATCACGAAACTGACGACGAGGGCGGTGAGGGTCCAGGCGAAAACCCTGGGCGTGTCGAGCCTGATCTTCGCCTCCTGGAGGCCGGTGCCGATGCCCCAGAGGGGCTGGCTCAGCACCTCGGCCGCGACCACGACGCGCCACGACAGCCCGAGGGCGGCGGAGGCCCCGGCCGCGAGGAAAGGCAGGACCGAAGGAAGGAAGAGGCCGAAGAGGAGCCGCCTTTTCCCCACCCGGTAGACCTTCGCCATGTCCAGCAGCTTCGGGTCGAGGGAACGCATCCCCTCGATGACCGCGGCTACGATGACCGGGAAGGCCATGAGGAAGGCGACGAAAACCGGAACGATCTCGGTCCTGAACCAGATGAGGGCGACGAGGATGACGGCGAGGACGGGCGTCGACTGGATGGCGGTGAGATAGGGTTTGACGAACAGGCGGAAGAGCGGATACCTCCCGGCCGGGAATCCGACGAGGACGCCCGCGGCGAGGGAGACGGAGAAGCCGAGGACACCTCGCAGCACCGTGGAGCCCAGCGATTTCCAGAACTCGGTCCTGCCCACGAGAAGGGCGGCGTCGCCGATCGTCTCCTCCGGGGACGGTAGGATGACGGAACTACCCATGAGGAGGGAGGCCGCCTTCCAGACGAGGAGGAAGACGGCGACCGAGAGCAGGCCGACGACGAGGGGTTTAGCGGACCACGTAGAAATCCGCATCGGGGATTTTCCCGCCGATCGCCTCGGGGGCGAACTTCATGAATACGGAAAACTCCGCACCGAGCAGGGTTTTCGCTTCGGCGGCCGGGATGTAGACGAGTCTGCAGCGGGGAACCGCCTCCTCGGCCTCGGACTCCGATATGCCGAAGGAGAGCTTCTCGGCGGCGGCGCCGGCGGCCTTCGGGTTCGCCTTCACCCAGTCCTGGGAGACCTTGTATGCGGCGATGAATTTGTCGAGGACGTCCGGCCTGTCCCGGAGCAGGGCCTCGCGCGCCACGAGAGCCGTCATCGGGTAGACCGGCGCTTCGGGATGCAGGGTCTCCCACTCCTTCTGGAGGTCGACGGCGATCCTCGCGCTCTTGTTCGCGAGAAGCACCTTGGTTACGAAGGGCTCGGGAAGAACGCCGATGGTCTCCCTGCCAGCGATGAGGGTCTGGGCGAGCTCGATGTGCCCGTACTTGAAGGAGACCCGTACGTCCTTGTCCAGCCCCTTCTTCTCCAGGATGTGGCGGAAGATGAACTCGGGGGTCGACCCCTTCGCGGTGTTCTGGACCTCGCGGCCTTTGAGATCCTCCAGGCTCTTTATCGCGGGATCGGTCGTCACGAGCGAGAGCATGCCGGTCCCGATGACGGCCACGAGCCGGTAGGGAATTTTCTTGTTGTACAGATTCGCAGCGAGATTCGCGGGAATCGCGGCGATGTCGGTCTCGCCGGTGAGAAGCTTGGGAAGCAGAGTGTCGGGACCGGAGTAGGCAGCGTACTCCGCGGAAACGTTCTCCGCCAGTGCAGGCTTATCCTGGAAAAGCCTGATCATGCCGAGTCCCGTCGGTCCCTTGAGCGCGGCGATTTTGACGGTCCTGGGCTTCGCCGGTGCTTCCGATCCGCCCCCGGCCGACAGGGGGGAAATCGCGATCGCGAAAAAAACCGCCGCGGCCGCGGCGATCGTGCATCTCTTGTCTTTCATGGAAAATCCTTTTCCCTCATCCGGGAATGAGCCGGAAGAAACGCTTCTTCCCGGCCTTGAGGAGGAGTTCCCCCTCCTTGAGCCAGGACGAGTCCACGGTCGCCTCGAGGCCTTCGATCTTCCTGTCGTTCACGACCGCCCCGCCCTGGGTTATAAGCCTGCGGGCCTCGGCCTTCGACGAGCAGAGGTCCGTGAGCGCGAAAAGGTCGATGGCGAGGATTCCCTTGTCGAGTTCCGCTTTGGATACGGCCTTCGACGGGATGGCCGCCCTGTTCTCCGCGCCTCCACCGCCGAACGCGGCCTTGGCGGCGGCAAGCGCCTTCTCGGCCTCCTCCCTGCCGTGGATGAGGGCCGTGATCTCGAAGGCGAGCCTTTCCTTGGCCGCGTTGATTCCCGCGTCCTTTGCGGCACCGAGGCGCCTGCATTCCTCCGCCGGAAGGAAGGTGAACATGAGGAGGAAGCGTCCGACGTCCGCGTCGGTCACGTTCCGCCAGTACTGGAAGAACTCGTAGGGGCTCGTCATGGCCGGGTCGAGGAAGAGGGCGCCCTTCTCGGTCTTGCCCATCTTCTTGCCGTCGGAGGTCGTGACGAGGGGGAACGTGAGGCCGTAGGCGTCCTCGCCCTTCACCCGCCGGATGAGCTCCATGCCCGCGACGATGTTGCCCCACTGGTCGTCACCGCCGATCTGAAGGCGGCAGCCGTGGCGCTCGAAGAGCTGGAGGAAGTCGTAGCTCTGAAGGAGCTGGTAGTTGAACTCGATGAAGGTGAGCCCGGTCTCCATCCGCTTCCGGTAGGCCTCGAAGGAGAGCATCCGGTTCACGGAGAAGTGGACGCCGATGTCCCGGAGGAAGTCGATGTAGTTGAGGCTCGCGAGCCAGTCCCTGTTGTTCGCGGTGAAGGCGGTCTTCCCGTCGAAGCCGACGAAACCGTCGAGCTGGGCCGCGATCTTCTTCCCGTTCTCGTCGATCTGCTCGTAGGTGAGCATCTTCCGCATCTCGGTCTTGCCGGACGGGTCGCCGATCCGGGCCGTGCCGCCGCCGATGAGGGCGATGCCCACGTGGCCGTTCTCGTGGAGATGTCTGAGGGCGAAGAAGGGTACCATGTGGCCGATGTGGAGGCTCGGCCCCGTCGGATCGCAGCCCACGTAGAAGACGACCGGCTCCTTGTCCATCCTGGCGGAGAGCCCTTCGAGGTCCGTGCACTGCTGAATGAAGCCGCGCTCCTGCAATATCGTAAGTGCTTTGTTCATAATGTGTTCCGTCGTTCCCGACCAAGGCTCGAGGGCCCTCGTCGGACACGCGGCGGGTTCATTGGCCCGTCCGCTTGTACTCCTTGATGCCTTTCTTGATCGTTGCCGCGAGGTCCTCGATCCTGACCCGGACCTGCTCCATCGAGTCCCGGTGGCGCAGGGTCACGGTCCTGTTCTCTTTGCTCTCGTAGTCCACGGTGACGCAAAACGGCGTCCCGACTTCGTCCTGACGTCGATAGCGCCGGCCTATGGAACCGGACTGATCGTAGAAGGTCGTGAAATCGTCGCGGAGGTTCTCCTCGATCTCGCGGGCGAGCTCGGCGAGTCCGTCCTTCTTCACGAGGGGGAAGACGGCCACGGTGATGGGCGCTATGAGCGGGTGGAAGCGGAGGACCGAACGGACCTCCCCGCCTTCCAGAGTTTCTTCCTCGTATGCGTCGGAAAGGACCATGAGCACGCTCCGGGTGAGGCCCGCCGAAGTCTCGATGATGAAGGGAACGTAGCGCTCCTTCGTCTCCTCCTCGAGGTAGGAAAGGTCCTTGCCGGAGAACTCGGAGTGCCTCTTGAGGTCGTAGTCCGACCTGTTGTGCACGCCCTCGAGCTCGCGCCAACCCATGGGGAACTCGTACTGGATGTCGTAGGCGTCCTTCGCGTAGTGGGCAAGCTCGTCCTTGCCGTGCTGGTGCCAGCGGAGCTTGTTCATCCTGATGCCGAGCTTGCGGTAGTATTCCATCCGCTTCTCGCGCCAGGCTTCGAACCACTTCACGTCCTCGCCGGGCTTCACGAAGAACTGCATCTCCATCTGCTCGAACTCGCAGGTGCGGAAGATGAAGTTCTTGGTGACGATCTCGTTCCGGAAGGCCTTGCCGACCTGGGCTATGCCGAAGGGGATCTTGAGCCTGCTCGTCTGCATGCAGTTCCGGTAGTTCACGTAGATGCCCTGGGCGGTCTCGGGCCGGAGGTACACGATGGAACCGTCGTTCTCCACCGGGCCGATGTGGGTCTTGAACATGAGGTTGAACTTCCGGGAGTCCGTGAGCTCGCCTCCGCATTCCGGGCACTTCTTGGACTTCTGGTTCTCCTCCGGGAGCATGTCCTCGCGGAAGCGCTGCTTGCACTTCTTGCAGTCAACGAGAGGATCCGTGAAGTTCTCCACGTGGCCCGAGGCCTCCCATACCCGGGGATGCATCATGATGGCCGCGTCGAGGCCCACGATGTTGTCGTGGAGCTGAGTCATCTCCCGCCACCAGAACCGTTGGATGCGGTTCTTGAGCTCGACGCCCAAGGGACCGTAGTCCCAAGCGGAGGAAAGTCCTCCGTAGATTTCGCTCGATTGAAACACGAAGCCGCGTTGCTTGCAGAGGGAGACCAGGGTCTCCATGGTAAGTTCAGCCATGATACTTGTTCCTCACTTTGTTCCGCGCAGTACTTGAATGGCCGCGTCGATGCGGGCCAGAGCCTTGTCTTTTCGGAGAATCCTGATCGACTCGAAGAGGGGCGGAGAAACCTTCGAGCCCGTGAGCGCCACGCGGAGCGGCGAGAGCACGTTCCCGAGCTTGGTGCCGAGCCTCTCCGCGAGCTGGCGGAAGACCTCCTCGTTCTCCTGGTCGTTCCTGTCGAAGAAGCTCTCCATGAGCTTCCGCGCCTCCTCGAGGAAACGCAACGTATCCTCGGCCGTAGTCTTCTTCGGAAGCAGGTCCTCCGCAGGATATGCCGGAACGTCCTTGAAGAGAAAGCGCACGAGATCCGAGATGTCTTTCAGGAAATGGAGCCTCTCCTTCACGATCGGGAGGGCCTCGCCCAGGATCTTGTCTTCCTCGGCGGTGATCGGGTCCGACACGATCCCATCCGCCTCGAGGAAGGGAACGAGGGCCTCTTTCAGGGAGGAGTCGCTCCGCTCCCGGATGTACTGGCCGTTGAACCACTCGAGCTTCTTGTAGTCGAAGACAGCGGAAGCCTTGTTGAGTTTCTCGATGTCGAAGAGCTTCTCGAGGTCCGCCTTGGAGAACATCTGCCGGGAATCGTCGTAGGACCAGCCGAGGAGGGACACGTAGTTGATGATGGCCTCGGGCAGATAGCCCGCCTTCTTGAAGTCGATGAGGCTCGTGGAGCCGTGCCGCTTGGAGAGCTTCTGGCCGTCCTCGCCCATGACCATGGGGAGGTGGCAGTATTCCGGCGCCTTCCAGCCGAAGGCCTCGTAGAGGATCACGTGGAGCGGCCCCGAGGGGATCCATTCCTGGGCCCGGAGGATGTGCGTCACCTCCATGAAGTGGTCGTCCACGACGTTCGCGAGGTGGTAGGTCGGGAAGCCGTCGGACTTGAGGAGCACCGGGTCCGGGCTCACGTCCTTGTTGGCCCGCTCGATCGTGCCGATGAGCCGGTCATGGAAGCTCGTGGAACCTTCGAGGGGTATCTTGAGCCGGACGACGCAGGCCTCTCCCCTCGCCTTCCTGGCCCGAGCCTCGTCCAGAGGAATGTCCCTGCAATGCCGGTCGTAGCCCTGGCCCTCGCCCTTCTTCGCCTGGTCCTCCCGGAGCTTTTCGAGCCGCTCGGAGGTACAGAAACAGTAATAGGCCTTGCCGGAGTCGACGAGCTTCTCCGCGTATTCGCGGTAGAGTTCCGTCCGCTCGGACTGGAAGTACGGTCCGTGGGGACCGCCCACACGGGGCCCCTCGTCCCAGCCGATTCCGAGCCAGTCGTAGGTGTCGTAGATGTCCTGGAGCGCCCTCGGATCGTAGCGTTCCCGGTCGGTGTCCTCGATGCGTAAAATGAATGTCCCGCCCGTCGCCCGAGCGAAGAAATAGTTGAAGAGAGCCGTCCTCACCCCGCCGATATGCTGGAGACCCGTCGGGGAAGGCGCGTAACGAACCCGAACGCCCATGCTGTGTCCTTTTTCCGTAAAACCTTAATATTGAAGGAAGTATAGTGAGACGCCGGGGACGGGTCAACAGGTAAAGAAGGAGCAACCTCCTATTGAGGACAATGAGCCGGTCACTCCGATGCCGTCCAAGGCAGGCAGCGACGCTCGCGGTTAAGAAACCGCGAGGCTTCAGCGTGAGACGGAAATCTCCGCTCCCGACTCATTGTCCTCCAAGTGGCGCTTCATTCACCTGTTGGCGCATCCCAGGCAGCAACAGGGGGACTTATCCCCATATGACAAGCGGTTAACCGAGCCGGTATGTACGCTCGTCATTCAGAAACGACGATAGTCCTCCCTGAGTTAAAGCCCTCCATTCGCGGTTTTGTTTCGGTTGCCGCTTGCCTGTGGTCTTTGCGAGTTTTCTCGGCTTGACTCGTCTCCGGCTCATGAGAATAGCCTCCATATCAAGGAGAGCCGGGTCGCCCGGAGGGTCCGAAGGACCCTGAGCCCGAGGATGCGACAGCGCGATGTTCCGACATCGTCGCGGAAGCATCCGAAGGGTCCGATGCCGTCCAAGGCAGGCAACGAAGCTCGCAGGTAAGAAACCGCGAGGCTTCATCGTGGGACGGAAATCTCCGCTCCCGGCTCATTGTCCTCCAAGTGGCGCTTCATTCCCCTATTGGCGCGTCCCTGACAGCGGCATGGTGGGGATAGTTCCCATACGACAAGCGATCAACCGAGACAGCATGTTCGGTTCGGGAACGGCGATAGTCGCCAGAAAAACGGTTATTTTCATTCGCTTGATTTCTCTGAATCATGATTGTATAATCTAGACAGTCTAGTCGTATCAGAGGTTTTTATGGTTTGGACATTGCAGGACGCGAAAAATCGATTTTCAGAAGTCGTAGAGAGGGCATGCAAGGAAGGTCCTCAGCGGGTCACAAAACGAGGAAGGGATGCCGTAGTAGTCCTTTCCGCCGAAGAATGGCTGAAGCTGCAAGGAAAAGACTCGACCCTTGCCGATTTTTTCCTCTCCTCGCCTCTTCCCGGCTCCGGGCTCGAAACGTCACGCAATACCTCTCCTGTCAGGGAAATCGAGTTCTGAAATGTATCTCCTCGATACCTGTGTTTTCTCCGAATTCACGAAGCCGCGCCCCGATCCGAAACTCCTCGCTTGGGCGCAAACCGTTCCTGAGGCCGATCAATATCTTTCAGTCATCGTCCTCGGAGAACTTTTCCGAGGCGTGGATCGGCTACCAGACGGGCTTCGAAAAAAAGAACTTGCAACCTGGCTCGACAGTCTTTTCATGACGCATAAGGACAGGATCGTCACCATCGACACGGAAGTCATGCGCGTTTGGGCGAAGCTCTGTACACAAGCGGAAAAGAAAGGCAGGCTTCCAAGCGCCGTAGATTCCCTCATCGCCGCATCCGCCCTTTCCCGGGGACTGACGCTCGTCAGCCGAAACGTCGAAGACTTCAAGTACCTGGATGTGGCGCTGGTGAATCCCTGGGAGCAATGAGGCGCCGGAGACGGGTCAACAGGTAAAGAAGGAGCAATCTCTTATTGAGGACAATGAGTCCTTCGCTCCGATGCCGTCCAAGGCAGGCAACGACGCTCGCAGTTAAGAAACCGAGAGGCTCTACCCTGGGATGGGAATCTCGCCGTCCCGATTCCTCAAGACCGTTACCGAGGCTCACGACCCGTAAAATACGAAAGCGGATCAGTTATCCGGATGCCGTTCCTGTCGAAGGGGACCGCTGTCCGGGAAACGATCTGGACCGCCCGTTTCGGCTTCAGCCGTTCCGCATAATAACGCAGGGAGCGGGACGGGTTTTCATCCCCTTGCTTGACCTCGACGAGTTCTTCGATCATGCCGTCCTTGACGAGGGCGAAATCGACCTCCCGGCCCTCCTTGTCCCGGATATAGCGGAGTTCCCAGCGGTTGCCTTCCCGGTCTTCCCAATACTGCAGACGCTTCAGGAGAAAAGCCGCGACGAGATTTTCCAACCGAACGCCTTCGTCCCCGACCTTTCCCCGATATCGAAAAAATAGATCTTGGGAGGCTTCAGGACGGCCCGCGGCAACCCTTTCGTGTAGGGAAGGACGATGAAAATCAAATACATTCGTTCAAGCAGGGAAATCCAGGACTGGACGGTCTTGACGGAAACCTGCAGGTCCTCCGCCAGGTTCGACGCCTGGACAAGGCCTCCGACCCGGGAACGCAGAAGCTCCACCAGAAGTCCGATCTGTCCGATATTGCGGACCGACTCCAGGTCCCGAATATCCTCCCGTATGACCCTGTCGATCCTTTCACGCCGCCACCTCCGGGCTTCCCTTTCGTCTCCCGTAAGAAAAGCCTCGGGAAAACCTCCGACCGTCATGAACCGCCTGTATGCCTCCTCCCGCGGAACCTCCTCGGGATATTCATCGATGGAAAAGGGATGCAGCCGCCAGTAATGGTATCGTCCGAGAAGCGAATCGCCGCCCCGGCGGAAAACGTCCAGCCGGGCCGAACCGGTCACGAGAAACCGATGGCTTTCTCCGGTAACATCGTAAAGGCCTTTGAGCCAGGATTTCCATTTCGGCCGTTTATGGACTTCGTCGAAAGCCAGAAGAGGAACGTCGCCGGTCCATCTCGAGGACAGGATCGCCCGGCGGTCTTCGTCGAAGTCCCAGTTCAAATACAGGCCGCGGGGAAAAACCGGCCTGAGAGGATTTCCTCAACCCCTGGCTCTCATTTTTCGCCAGAGGGAATTCTATTCGTGCCTCCGGATGAACCCGTTCGATTCTCCTGAGAAGCTTCTGGTTTCTCAGCAGCGGTCCCTTATTGTTTTTATTCGCATCCGGGCCGGGATTCTCGTAGCCGACGACCTCGCCGTTATCGAGATATGCAATCACGAAATTCCCGAGAATATAGAATCCATCGCCCCGGATTTTTCCACGTATATCATGAATTGTATAGGATGGGGTAAATATCCTAAAGATAGTATTCCTTACTGAATCGACTTTTACAATTGCAACCGTTTCGCCAATGCCTCAAATTCTCCATTATCATCAATCGAAATCCTGCTGGAGAGAAGACAACCGTTTCTTGTCTTGATGTTTTTCACTCAGGCAAAGGAGGAATCGAAAACATCGAGTCGTGTATTTGCTCCGTCAGTAATATAAAGAAAGCCCTTTTTGTCGAAACACACAGATGTTGGGTCTGGATCTGTACCTGTTCCCCCAGTCTATTTCTCCGTTACCCTTCCCGACAGGGAAAGTTTTCACGTGTCGCAGCTCAGCCTTGGGGATGTCCTGCGCAAAAAGAACAAATAAGGACAGAATTGAATGGAGTAAAATGGAAATCCATATGATACGTTTCATTCAGCCCTCCTCGTTTTTTTCAGAGCCTGAGCATGCCGGGGAGGTCCTCTTTTTCGGCCCTGCGAAAATCCATCAGTTCCCCTCCGCCTTCTCGGGCGAGGCCGAGGATTGTTTCCTGTTTCGGATTGTTCGGAGGTTTCCGAGCAGGTCCCCGAGCGTGACCTGTTTCAGCTTGTTCTCCATCGCGGTTTGGGCGTCCGATAGATACCCATCGAGCAGTTCTCGGATGTTCCCGCCCACGGGGCATCGAGCCGCAGTGTTCTCGTGGAGCTTGAAGAGCCTTGGCCCTTCCTTCGGCGCGGAGGCCCGGTAGACGTCGAGGAGCGTTATCTCACCGGCGGGACGGGTCAGCCTGATGCCGCCCGTTCCCGCTGCGATTTCGATGAGCCCCGCGTCGCGGAGAAGCCCCATGATCCTGCGGATGACGACGGGATTCGTGTTGACGCTCCCTGCGATGAAATCGCTCGTGACCTTCCTTTCGTCCTTGAAGACCTCGACGCTGAGCAGGACGTGGATCGCCACCGGGAATTTCGTTCCTATCCTCATGGACTCCTCCGCACCTTCGAAGGATAGCAGAGGCTCCCGAGGATTACAACGCGCGCGGGGCCGACCGGAAGCCGCTCCTCGTGCCGCGGAACCTTACCGTTCAGAGCTTGAAGGTCTCGGGCGGAGCTCCGCTGAAGTCCGCGATCGTCGCCTCCGCCTCGTCCAGGAAGAAGGCCTCGAACACGGGATTGTCGGGTGTCTTGTAGATCGACTTCACGAGCGGAACCGCCTCCAGGATCTTGGCCTTGATCGAGAGGTCGCTCGTGAAAACAGCCTTGCCTCTCAGCCGCATCCAGGAATAGTTCTCTCCCGAGGCGCAGAGTTCGACATACGGCTGTTTCCGCATCTGTTCGTAGACGTCCTTGGTGTTCGCGGTGCAGAAATACAGCCTGCCCTTCTCCTCCACCATGAATTGGAAGGGCCTCACCTTCGGCCTTCCGTCCAGACCCGTCGTCGCGAGATACTGAAAACCGCTCTTCACGAGAAAATCCTTCACCGTGTTCATCGATCCCTCCTTTGTTTCGCATTTATGTAACTTTTCGTGTTACACCTAAGACCATACCACGGCCTTGTTGTAATGTCAATTGTTACATCACTTGTCGGCCGATTTTCCCGCGCGCGAGCGGATTCTCGCAATGCCCCAGAGAACGATCGCGGATGCAGCGTAGAGGACGACGAAGGAAAGGTTGAGGCCGAGCCTCGGAAGCGACGCATGAAGAAGAAGGTAGAAAATCACGAGGTTGAAGATGCTGTAGGCGAAGCCTTCCACGACGCCGGGGTAGAGCCTGTCGCCTTCTTCGTAATGGAGGACGAGGAGGAGCGGAAAGAGCATGGCTGGAAAGGCGCTCAGGATGCCGGACCAGCCGGGCCCGATGACACCGGCGAGGCCGGTCACGACGGTGATGGTGAGTCCTGCGGTCACGGCACGGAAGAGGATGATGCCGAGACTGAGAGGCTTGGATCCGCCCGAGGCCCTGGGGATCCTGAGCGAGCGTATCACGAGGATGTTGCCGGCTATGAAGGCCGCGGTAAGGATGGTCGCACCCGCGAGGTCGAAGGTGAAGAGCCGGAGCAGCTTGCTGAAAAGCACGTACACCGCGACCGCGACGATCGTCGAAACCGCGACGGAAAGCGCACGGTTCGCGATCCTGAACGCGCGGCCCGCGAGCACGTACGCCAGGGAAAAGACGATGGACGCCGAAAGGCCGGCTATGCCCCAGGGAACGGTGCCGAGCGTGAAGGCGACGCCCTGCTCCATCGTGAAGAAGTACACGGATATGCCCGCCCCGAGGGGAAGGCCGATGAGGATGCCGGCGGCGGTCGCGCTGACTCGTTTCGCCACCTCCGACAGGCCGACGACGATGAGGAGAGTTATGAGGAATTTGGCGATCAAAAGCATGGGGGATTCTATCAAATCGGCCCCGGTATTGGCAACATCCCGCCGAAGCCTCTCCGGCGGAACCTCCCGTTCGGCATCCGCCCGAGTCCCGACGACTTCTTGACTCGCGCTTTCCCTCGATGGTATACAAGCATGTGGATACCAAGGACGACAAACTCGGACATTACTGCGGCATCGTGGGGATCTTCTCCCGGGACGAGATCAACATACCCGAACAGCTCTTCTTCCCCCTCTTCTCCCTCCAGCACCGCGGGCAGGAAAGTTGCGGCATCGCCTACAAGAAGAACGGAGGACTGGTGGCCTACAAGGACCTCGGGATGGTGTCTGCCGTCCTGAGCAGGTATCTCTCCGAGAACAGACCGTCGAAGATCGGGATCGGCCACGTCCGCTACTCGACGAACGGCGGAAACAAGCTGGAAAACGCCCAGCCAATCGTGGTGAAGTGCAACAAGGGCAACATAGCGCTGGCTCACAACGGCAACATCTCGAACACCGACGAGCTCAAAGACCGGCTCTTCCAAGAAGGGTCCATCTTCCAGAGCACCTCCGACACCGAACTCATCCTCCACCTCCTCTCGAGGTCACGGGAAAAGGACTTCTTCTCAGCCCTCGCCAAGACGCTCGAGTCGGTGGAGGGGGCTTTCAGCCTCGTCCTCATCTGGAACGAGACCCTCATAGGAATCAGGGACCCCCACGGCTTCAGGCCCCTCTACGTCGGCGTCAAGGACGGACAGACCGTCTTCGCGTCGGAAACCTGCGCCCTCGAGATCCTTCAGGTGGAGAGCTATCGCTCCGTAGAACCCGGCGAGATCGTCGCGGTAGACGCCTCGGGGACGCGATCCATCCGTTTCTCAACGCCGTCGCGGAAGAGCCAGTGCGTCTTCGAACTCATCTACTTCGCCAGGCCGGATTCCCAGGTTTTCGACCTGCCCGTCCACAGGATGAGGAAACGGATGGGAGCCGCTCTCGCGAAGCAGGACGCTGACCGCGGCTCGGAGCCCTGCGACCTCGTCCTTCCGGTGCCGGACTCGGGAAACAGCGCGGCCCTGGGCTATGCCGAGGCATCCGGCATCCCGCTCGAGCTCGGCCTCACGAGGAACCACTACGCGGGAAGGTCCTTCATCATGCCGACCACGGACCAGCGCGAGCTCGCGGTGAGGATGAAGATACATCCCATCAGGGACGTCATCGAAGGGAGGCGGGTCGTCCTGATCGACGACTCCCTCGTCCGGGGCACGACGAGCAAGATCCTCGTCAAGCTCGTGAAGGAGGCTGGAGCGAGGGAGGTTCACCTTCGCCTCTCCTCCCCCGAGATCAAATGGCCCTGCTTCTTCGGAATCGACATCCCCACGCGCGAGGAACTCATCTCGAACCGCCTCTCCCCGGAGGAGATCGCGCGCCACATCGGCGCGGACTCGGTCGCCTTCCTCGGAATCGAGGCGCTCAGATCCTGCTTTCCCGCTCCCGACGATTTCTGTTACGCCTGCTTCAGCGGCGATTATTCCTGCAAGGTCCCGATCGAGGGCTGAAAAACGAGAGGATGATCATGAAAGAACCTCTGGATTACAAATCGGCGGGAGTCGACATCGACAAGGGCGACCGATTCGCCCGATTCATCGCCTCCTTCAAGTCGAAGGCCGTGAGCGGCTCCATCGGCGGCTTCTCCGGCGGCATCGAATTCGACCCCGCGGCCTACAAGAAGCCGGTCCTGCTCTCCACCACGGACGGCGTCGGGACGAAACTCATCGTGGCGCAGAAATTCGGGAAATTCGACACGATCGGCATCGATCTCGTGGCCATGAACGTGAACGACCTCGCGGTCTGCGGCGCCCAGCCCCTCTCCTTCCTCGACTACATCGCCATCGGGAAGATCAGGGACGAGCTTCTCCGCGACATCATCAAGGGCATCGTCAGGGGATGCGAAATCGCGGACTGCATGCTCGTCGGGGGCGAAACCGCGGAAATGCCCGACCTGTACCGCGGCGACGACTTCGACCTCGCGGGCTTCTGCGTCGGGATCGTCGACAAGGACAGGATGCTTCCGAAGCTTTCGGAACAGAGCGCGGGCGACCCGATCTACGGCCTCGCCTCCTCGGGGGTCCATTCGAACGGGCTCTCGCTCGCACGGAAGGCGGTGCCCGAATCGGACACCCGCGCCTGGAAGGAACTTCTCACCCCCACCCTCATCTACGTGCGGGAACTCATGCACCTCGCCGGTGCCGGCGTCATAACGGGCGCGGCCCACATCACCGGAGGAGGCCTGGAAGGCAACTTCGTGCGGGTCGTGGCCGAGGGCCTGGTTCCGCGGTTCACCTGGGACTGGAAGGTGCCCGACGTGTTCCGGGCCATCCAGGAAGGGGGCCGCATCGAGACCGAGGAAATGCGGAAGGTCTTCAATCTCGGCGTCGGGATAGCGCTCGCGGTGCCCAAGGCGAAGGAAGCGGAGTTTCACCGGGCCTGCTCCTCGGGCGGCATGACGGCCTTCAGGATCGGAGAACTCGTGCGTGGCTAGGCTTGCGGTTTTCGCTTCGGGGAACGGTTCCAATTTCGAGGCCCTCGCGAAGGGGCTGGAAAACACCGGGCACCGGGTCGCGAGTCTCTTCGTAGACCGCAGGGAAGCCTTCGCCGTGCAGCGGGCCGCAAGGCTCGGAATCCCTTATCGCTTCGTTTCCTACAAGGGCCGCTCCAAGGACGAGACCGAAACGGAGATCATCGCCGAACTCCGCGAACTGGGAATCGACCTCATAGCCCTAGCCGGGTTCATGCGGCTGCTCGGGCCCCTCCTCGTGGACGCCTATCCGAACAGAATCGTCAACATCCATCCATCCCTGCTCCCCAAGTATCCCGGCAAGCACGGGATCGCGGAGAGTTTCGCGTCGGGCGACCGGGAATTGGGTATCACCATCCACTACGTCGACCGCGGGCTTGATTCGGGCCCGATTATTCTGCAACAATCCTTCTCGAGGGTCGGGAGCGAAAGCATCGAGGACATCGAGGCGAAGATCCACTCCCTGGAGCACCGCTGGTATCCTTCGATCGTGAAGAGCCTTCTGGACGCGATCGACGCGGGGAAAGGAGAAACGAAGTGAGAGTTCTGATTCTGGGAAACGGAGCCCGGGAACACGCCCTGGCCTGGAAATTCTCCCAAAGCGCCCTGATAGCGGGCCTCTACGTCGCTCCGGGGAACGCCGGAACCGCCGAGCGGGCCACGAACCTGCCGGAGGTGAATCCCCTGAAAAGCAAGGACGTGATCGACGCCTGCCGAACCTACAAGATCGATCTCGTGTTCGTCGGTCCCGAGGATCCGCTCTCCGCCGGCATCGTGGACGCTCTCGCGGCGGAGAAGATCGCGGCCATCGGTCCCCACCGCGAAGCGGCCCAACTCGAGTCGTCCAAGGCTTTTTCCAAGAAATTCATGATCCGAAACGGCGTGCCCACGGCCGAGTACCGCGAATTCGCCTCGTTCGACGAATTCGAAAAGTACCATAAAAAGAACAAGAAGCGGATCGTCCTGAAGAAAAGCGGCCTGGCGGCCGGAAAGGGCGTCCTGGAATCGGAGGACAGGGAGGAACAGCTCGCCTTCGCGGAATCCGTTCTCTCGAACGACGTTCTCGTGGCGGAGGAGTTCCTCGAAGGGTTCGAGACCTCCATCTTCGCGATCTGCGACGGAAAGGACTACGTCCTGCTTCCGGCCTGCATGGACTACAAGAAGGCGGGTGAGGGCAACACAGGCCCAAACACCGGAGGAATGGGAAGCATCTGCCCCCTGCCCATCCTGGACGGCAAGGCGCTCGAACGGATAAGGACTGAGATCGTGGATCCCACCTTCGAGGGCCTCCGTAAGGAAAACCTTCTCTACCGAGGCGTTCTCTATTTCGGCCTCATGGCGACGTCCGCGGGTCCCAAGGTCCTCGAATACAACGTCCGCTTCGGCGATCCCGAAACGCAGACACTCCTTCCCCTCGTCACGTCGGACTTCGGGAATCTGTGGGACGCGGTGAACGCAGGAAAGCTCGCCTCCTTCCCGCTCGGCGTCTCGGACAAGGCAGCCTTGGGCGTGGTCGTGGCGAGCCCCGGGTACCCGGGCAAGTATTCGAAGAAACTGACGGTCGAGATCAAGGACAGGCCGGATGACAGGAACCTGCTCGTTTTCCACGCCGCTACGATTCGGAACGAGGAAGGCAGGCTCCTCACGAACGGCGGCAGGTGTTTCACCGTGGTGGGCATCGGCAAGGATCTGTTCGAGGCTGCGTCCAAGGCTTACGGCGGAGTCGGCTGCGTCCGCTTCAGGGGAGCCTGGTACAGGAAGGACATCGGAAAGGGAATCATCGAAGATTGAAACCGGGGAATCCCTGCTGACGCCGGGCCTCGTACATGAGAAGCCCCGCGGCGACCGAAACGTTGAAGGAGTCGACGTGCCCGTTCGTAGGGATGCGCACGAGGCCGTCGCAACGTTCCTCGACGAGACGCGAGAGTCCCTTCCCCTCGCTTCCGAGCACGATGCAGGTTCGTCCCCTGAGATCCGTCTCCGACGCCGGCCTTCCCTTCATGTCCGCCCCGTAGACCCAGAATCCCTTTTCCTTGAGCGCTTCCAGGCTCCGGACGAGGTTCGTGACTTCGAGCAGGGACACGTAGGCGCTCGCCCCGGAGGAGATCTTCGCGACGACGTCCCCGTCCTTCGCGGTCCGTCGCGCCGGAAGGACGACCGCGTCCACGGAGAAAAGATCCGCGGATCTGAGGACGGCGCCCAGGTTGTGAACGTCCGTTATTCCGTCGAGGGCAAGGACGAGGGAAGTCTCGCCTGCAGCCCCTTCCGCGAATTCCTCGAAATGCGTGTACCGGACCTTCGGAGTCTCGGTCAGGACGAGGACGAGTCCCCGATGACGCCCGGAGAGCGGGAGGGCGTCGAGGTCCCTTTCAGGGACGGACTCGACTCCGACGCCCACGGACTCGGCGAGGCGGCGGAGGTCCTCGACCCGGCGGTTCCTCGTCCCCGCGAGCAGGACCGCTCCCACCGGCCTTTTCTTGAGGTATTCCTCTATCGCGTGAAAACCTATGACGTAGCGCGTCATGACATCATTTTCTCGGCTTGCCGAATTCCTTCACGAGATCGATGACCCCGTCGTAGTCCCTGTCGCGTTCGTATCGTTCCACGTAGACGCCGTTCTTCATGTAGACCCAGAGATCTATCTTTCCGTCGAAGTTGGTGTCCACGAGTTCCCGTTCCAAGACGCCGTTCGCGTAGAAGCAGAAGTCGTCCATCTCGCCGTCGAAGTCGAAATCTAGTTCCTCGTAGAGCTTGTTGCCCTTAGAGTCGAGTATCATTACCTGGTCGATCTTGCCGTCGTTGTTCTTGTCGAAATCGAGCATGCTCGTCTTCTTCCCGACTCCGATTTTCCTGCCCTCTTCCCTCACCGACTTGGTGTCGATAACGTTGGAGGCGGCGAAGAGCCCATAGGGAAACGAACACAGGATCATGAGGACTGTAGCGAATCGTAGAAACGACATGGAACCCCTCTTTACGCAGTTTTTTCTATTTTCGGCATCCCCGGACATTTATTCACATCGTCCGGTCCGAAAAACGAGAAAAACGAGAGGGATTCCCGGAGAAGCCCTATTGTTCCCTGAGTTCGGAGAGCGGGACCGGCTTAGGTTCCCGGTTTTCCCCTTCGAGTTCGGAAAATTCCTTGAGCAGGGATTTGGCACGGCCTGAAATTTTCGTCGGGATCCTGACCATGATCTTGATGTACAGGTCCCCCCGGTGGCTCGGGTTGTTGATGAAGGGAACGCCCTCGCCTCGAAGCCTCAGAATCTTGCCGTTCTGCGTGCCTGAAGGGATCTTGAGGCGGATCTTCTTCTCCTCGAGGTTCTCCACCAGGAGGTCGTCGCCGAGGGCGGCCTGGGTGATGGAGATCGGAACCACGCAGTACACGTCGTTTCCGACCCGCTCGAAAAATTCATGCGGCCTGATGTGGATGACCACGGAAAGGTCTCCCGCCGGGCCGCCGTTCGGCCCCGAGTCTCCCTGGCCGGAGATGGAAATTCTCTTTCCGTTGTCTATCCCCGCGGGGATGGAGACCTTGATCTTCTGGTGTTTCTTGACGAGCCCGCTCCCTCCGCAGCCTTTGCAGGGGCGGTCGACCACATAGCCTTCGCCGTTGCAGTTCGGGCAGGTCGAGGCGATGGAGAAGAAACCCGAATTCCTCCTGACCTGGCCCGAGCCTCCGCAGGTCGGACAGGTCTTTCTGCCTCCTCCCGCTTCGGCTCCGGATCCCGAGCAGGTCTGACACTCCGAATTCCTCGTATAAGAGATCTCCGCCTTGGTCCCGTAGACAGCATCCTTGAAGGAAATCTCGAGATCGTAGCGGAGATCCGCGCCCCGCTGGACTGAACCACGCCTCGAACGGGACCTGCCGCCTCCGCCGCCCCCGAAAAGGCTGTCGAAGATGCCGGAAAAATCGCCGAAAATGTCTTCGAAATCGTGGAAGACCGTGGAATAGTCGTGGGCCGAGCCGCCTCCCATGCCTTCCACTCCGGCGAATCCGAACTGATCGTAGGTCTGCCGCTTCTTGTCGTCCGACAGGACCTCGTAGGCTTCGGTCGCCTCCTTGAATTTCTCCTCGGCTTCCTTGTTGCCCGGATTCCGGTCGGGGTGAAACTGGATGGCCAGTTTCCGATAAGCTTTCTTTATTTCATCCAACGAGGTCCCCCGCTGAACGCCGAGGACCTCGTAATAATCTCGTTTAGCCAAGGTTGCAACCTGTGGATGGAAGGATCATTTCTTGTCGTCGTCGACGACTTCGTAATCCGCGTCCTCGACGTCCGACTTCGGGTTTCCGCCCTCGGCCTTCGGACCGGCAGAGGCCCCGCCGTACGTTCCGCCGCCGGCGTTCCCGCCGCCTTGTCCATTCGCGCTTCCCTGCGCCTTCTTGTAGACCTCCTCCGACAGCTTGTAGGAAGCCTGCTTCAGGACTTCGGTCTTCTCCTTGATTTTTTCCACGTCCTTGGAGTCGATCACCGCCCTGAGCTCGGAGATCGCCTGCTCAATGGTTCTTTTCTCGTCGGCGGATACCTTGTCGCCGAATTCCTTGATGGATTTCTCCGTGGCGTAGATGAGACCGTCTGCCTCGTTCCTCGCCTCGGCCGCGTTCTTCATGTTCTGGTCTTCCTGCGCATGCTCTTCGGCGTCCCTGACCATCCGTTTTATCTCGTCCTCCTTGAGACCGGAGGAGGATTCGATGCGGATCTTCTGCTCCTTGCCGGTGCCGAGGTCTTTCGCGGAAACGTGGAGGATTCCGTTGGCGTCGATGTCGAAGGTTACCTCTATCTGCGGCACGCCGCGCGGCGCGGGAGGTATGCCGACGAGGTCGAACCTGCCGAGCGTCCTGTTCTGGCTCGCCATCTCACGCTCGCCCTGAAGAACATGGATGGAGACCGCGGTCTGATTGTCCGCGGCCGTGGAGAAGATCTGGGTCTTCTTGGTCGGGATCGTGGTGTTCCGCTCTATGAGCTTGGTGAACACGCCGCCCAGGGTCTCGATGCCGAGCGAGAGAGGCGTCACATCGAGAAGAAGTACGTCCTTGACCTCGCCGCCCAGGATGCCGCCCTGGATTGAGGCGCCGACCGCCACGACTTCGTCGGGATTGACGCCTTTGTGGGGTTCCTTCTGGAACATCTCTTTCACGAGGGCCTGGACCGCGGGGATGCGCGTGGAACCGCCGACGAGGATGACCTCGTCGATATCCTGAGGCTTGAGGCCCGCGTCCTGGAGAGCCTGGGTCACCGGACCCTTGGTCTTTTCGATGAGATCTCCTATGAGCTGCTCGAGTTTCGCCCTCGTGAGGGTGTAGAGCATGTGCTTGGGTCCGGAAGCGTCGGCGGTTATGAACGGAAGGTTGATCTCCGTCGTCTGGGTGCTGGAAAGCTCCTTCTTCGCCTTCTCCGCCGCCTCTTTGAGACGCTGGAGGGCCATCCTGTCCTTGGACAGGTCTATGCCGTAATCCTTCTTGAAGCTCTCCATGAGCCAGTCCATGATCCGCTGGTCGAAATTGTCCCCGCCGAGGTGGGTGTCGCCGTTCGTGGACTTCACCTCGAATACGCCGTCGCCGAGCTCAAGGATGGAAATATCGAAGGTACCGCCGCCCAGGTCGTAGACGGCGATCTTTTCCTCCTTCTTGTCCTTGCCGAAACCGTAGGCGAGGGCCGCCGCGGTCGGTTCGTTCACGATCCGCTTCACTTCGAGCCCCGCGATCCTGCCGGCGTCCTTGGTCGCCTGCCGCTGGGAATCGTTGAAATACGCCGGAACCGTAATGACGGCTTCTGTCACCTTTTCGCCGAGATAGTCCTCCGCGGTCTCCTTCATCTTCTGGAGGATCGCTGCCGAGATTTCGGGCGGGGAATAGAGCTTTCCGCCTATGTCGACTCGGGCGCCGCCGCTGGAGTCCTCCGTGATCTTGCAGGGGACCATCCGGATCTCTTCAAGGACCTCGTTGTATCTGCGTCCCATGAACCGCTTTATGGAATATACGGTGTTCTCCGGATTGGTGATCATCTGGTTTTTCGCCGGTTGCCCTACGAGGCGTTCGCCTTTCGCGGTGTAAGCGACGATGGACGGAGTCGTCCGCTGGCCTTCGGCGTTCTGAATGACCACCGGCTCGCCGCCCTCCATTACCGCCACGCACGAATTGGTCGTGCCGAGGTCGATGCCGATTATCCTACCCATGGTTGTTTCTCCTCTTTCATTGCCTTATTGGGATACCGGCCCCTCCGGATTGTCCGAAGCCGCCTTACCCCCATCCTTTTCCTCTCCCGAAAGCATCGGCAGGGACACTTTGACCTTCGCGGCCCTGAGGACCTTATCGTGGAGAAGATATCCTTTCTGATAATCCTCGATGACGACGGCCTGATCGTGATCCTTGCTCTCCTCCGTGGCGATTGCCTCGTGAAACTGCGGATCGAAGGGCGAACCCTTCGAATCCATGCGCTTGAGGCCCCACTTGCGTTCGAGAAGGTTGTAGAATTGCCTCTCGATGAGCAGAATGCCGTCGTGAAAACTGGTGAAATCCTCGGATTCCTCGGCCGATTTTATCGCGCGCTCGAAGTCGTCGAGGACCGGGACGATGTCCAGGAGAAGCTGCTTGTTGGAGAACTGGATGACCTCCTGCTTTTCCTTCTGCATCCTCTTCCGAAAATTTTCGAAATCCGCCTGCTTCCTGAGATACTGGTCCTTCAGGGAACTGTTTTCCTCTTCCAAAGCCTTGTAGCCGGCTTCCAGTTCCGATATGCGGGTCTTCAATTCGATCAACGCATTCCCGATGGTTTCATCCCCTCCCGCCTCAGCGGCGTTCGGGGTCGCGTCCCGGCCCTCCAAGGTTGGCTCAGTGGGGCGATCGTCACCATTCCCAGTTTGAATTTCCGCCCCTTTCATTTCCATATTGTCTGACATGCAAACCTCTGTAGGTGGTTTTTATTTTAGTTAAAAATACTCATCGGTATATGAGCCGTCAAGCTTTTTCCTGGAAGCGTTTTCAAAAACCACCCCATTGAATCGGGTGAATTTCACGACTCTTTCCAAAACAGGATTTTTTGAAAATCGCTTCGAAAAATACCGGTTCCGAGATACTCTCCATGATCACTTCGACGAGAGTTCGAGGATGAGCTCGACTTCGCCGCGTGAAAGTTTGGTCGCCATAGCGATCTGTTCGACGGTCCAACCCTGATGCGCCAGTTTCTGGACGGTTTCCCGCGCTCCCAGCGAGGGGGCGCCCTTTTCCTTTTTCTGTCCCGCTTTCGATCCTTCCTTGAGCAGCGAGCCCAGGAGTTTCACCTGTTCCTGGGCTTCCCTCGAAATCTCCTCCATCCTCGTTTCGGTCCGGGCGAGCCATTCCCGCGTCTTCTGGAGGTGTCCCATTCTGCCTTCGAGGTCCTTCATCGCCGAGTCTATGCCTGATAGGAGCTTCACTGCCTGATCGGCCTGCTCCTTGCCGGAGGAAAGGGTCCTGATCCTGTTCGAGAGCGCCTCTATCCTGTCGGGGAGAGTCTGGATATCCTTTTCGATCGCGGAAAAGCGTTTTTCCAGCTCGCCGAGAGCCTGAAAGTTCTTGTCCACCCCCTCCGTGGTGACGTCGAGGATCTTGCGTTTCTTTTCGAGGCGCTCGAACCTGGCGTCGACCTCCTGCTGGAGGGTTTCGAGGCTTCGGAAGGAAGCCTGGATCGCCTGAAGACTGTCGTCGGTCGACGTCACCTGCAGCAGCTTCTTCTCCACCGCGTCGGACATGCCGATGAGCCGCTTGTAATCCTCCTCCAGGGCATCGATGCGGCGTTTCTCCGCGATGAAGCGGTTCATCTTCTCCCCCACTTCCTCGCCGACCTTCCTGAGCTTGGCGAACTGGATTTCGTTTTCCTTGAGTTCCTTTCGCTGGGCGTCGACCTTGTCCATCTCGGCCTTCAGATCTTCGATGCTGCCTTCGAGCGCCGTCTTCAAAGCGTCCGCCCGTTCGAATATCTTGGTCTGCTCCACGAAGCTCTTCTGGCGCTTTTCGATCTCCGCGAGGTTCACGGAGAGGAGCTTGTAGCCGTCCTCCACCTTTCCGAAGAGTTTCTGGTTCAGTCCTTCGAACTGCTCGCCGGTGTCCTGCAGGATGGCGCGGAAGTCCCGGATCTTCTGGTCCGCTTCCGCCTGGACGTCCTTGTTCTTCCTTTCGAACTCGTCGAGGGCCTCGTCGGTCCTCTTCCGCAGATCCTCGTCGAGGGCGGCGACCGCTTCGCCGAGGGACCGGAGTTCCTCCTTGATTCTGCGGCGTTCCTCGCTCGTGGACGCGACGAGTTCGTTCTTCTGACTCGTGAACTCGTCCCTGAGGGAGCTTATGGTGCCGGAAACCTGGACCTTGAAGCCCGCGAACTGATTGTTCACGTCGGTCTCGGCGGACTTGAAATCCTGGACGATCCGGGTCTGCCAGAGGGTGACTTCGGAACGCAGGCCCTCGTAGATTTCCGTCACCTCGCGTCTCCGCTCGTCGAAGCCTTCGCCGAGCCCTTTGAGCCTCTGATCGAAGGTCTTTTCGAATTTTTCGAGCTCCGCACCGACAGCCTTCCCGTACCGGAGGAGTTCCTCCCTGACGTTCTCCGCTGCGGCGCCCTTCGCCTCTTCCAGGTCTCGGCCGATGGCGGCCTGGAAATCTGCGAACGAAGTCTCCGCCCCCCCGATGCGAGCGGAGAGCGCCTTCAGGAATTCCTCGGCCTGCCGCTCCGCCCGCTCGAGCTGCTGCTCCACGCGGGCCTGGTTTTCCGCCATCTTCGACTTGAGATCCTCGACGTACTGGGCCTCGATCCGCCGACGCTCGTCCTGGGCCTCCTTCGCGAGATCGTCGAGGGAGGAATCCACCCTGCTCTGCCAATCCATGAACTTCGACTGCATGGCGTCGTCGCGGGTCTTCAGGCTCTGGAAGAACTCGTCCTCGAAGATTTTGAGCTTCTCGGAGACGTTCTCGTAAGCCCTGGTCTTGAGCTCGTTCAAGCCCTTCTCCAGCTCGCCCATGGAAGCGCGGAGCGCGTCGGCCTCCCGCTCGAGTTCAGCCTTGTCCGCGAGCCGTTTTTCGTGGAGGTCCCTACCGAAATTCGTGAAATCCTCGCGGAGCCTTTGGGTCGTCCGTTCCATGAGATCCTTGAGTGAATTCTCGAGACCGTCGATCTCTGTCGTGACGTCCTCGATTCGGGCGAAGCGGTAGGAGATGTTCTTTTCGTATTCCCCGAGGCGCGCGTCGAGGTCCCCGATGACCCGAGCGGAAAGCTCCTCCCCCTCCTTCGCTATCTTGGCCTCGTAGTCCTGTACGGTCCGCTTGATTTCGGCGTCCAGCGTCCTGGTCCCTTGGAGGAGGGCGTTCTTGAGCCCCTCGATCCCGGCCATGATCTCGGCGTTGAAGGATTCCACCCTTCCGATGACATCGGAAGCCTCCCTGAGCTTGATGTTGATCCTTTCTTCGTTCTCAGCCGCGATGGATTCGCAGCGTTTCAGCACCTCCGCCCCGAGGGCCCTGCCTTCCGTCTCGGCCTTCTCCAGGGCGTCCCTCACCGTGCGGAGGCTTTCGGCGATCTCCCGATCCTGGTCCGCGAGGCGGCCCCTGGTCTCCTCGACGTGGGAGGCGATGAGCGAGGTGTTTTCCCGGACGGCCTTCTCGATTCCCTCGCCGAAGAGTCCGAGGCGTTCCTCGGAGGCGGCGAAGGACTCCTCCATCTTCGCGTTCCAGGCTTCCGTCTTTTCCTTCTGGACTGCGAAGAGCTCTTCGATCTTGTCGTATGAGGACTGTGCATAAGTCTGGACTTCGGAGAATCTCCGCTCCAGTTCGATTCCCAAGTTGCTGCTCCTCGCTTCGATCTCCGCGGAGAATTCCCGCTCGAGGGCGTCGAGCCTGCTCGATGTATCGGTCTTCCCCTCTTCTATCCTGCCCGTAAGCTCCCGGGAATACGCCTTGAGCTTCTCCTCGATGTGCTCCTTGAGCTTGAGAAGCGCCTTCGTCTCGAGCCCCTCGCCCTTTCGTGCCGCCTCGTCCAGTCGTCCCTGGTACACGGCCTCCAGCGCGGCGAGATCGTCCGTCACCTTCCCCACGAGTTCCTCGCCCAGGCTTTGCAGCTCCCGGCTCGCGGCCTCGGCACGTTCCCTGGCCTCCTCCTCCGCCTTGCCGATGAAGGCGGAAACCTCCTCGGCCTTCACTCCCGCGGCCTGAACCCTGCTTTCGAGACGACCGACCGAGTCGTTCATGTGCGTGAGGATCGCCCCTTCGGCGACCTTGAGAGCCTCGTCGTTCTTTTCCATAAATTGCCGCACGAGGTCGGGAATACGCGCCTCCTGCTCGTCGAGCTTTCCCGCGACGACGCGGATCTTCTTTGCGACGTTGTCGGTGAACGCGGACTCTTCCTTTATCCGGTTGATGTTCTCCTCGGCCCGCCGGGTCATCTGGACGAGTTCGGCGAGGACGCGGTCGTATTCCTTGATCCTCGAGGCGATGACGTCCGCGGAATCGAGCTTCTGCTTCATCCCGTCTTCGATGCCTTGGGTCCGCTTCAGAATTTCCTTCGCGGTCTTCTGCTGCACCTCGAGCTCTATGGCGAGATCCTTGAGATTCCTCACCTTCTCGGCGATGACCGCATCGAGCTCTTCCTTCACCTTATCCGCGTACTTGCGGACCTTCTCGAGGGTCCGGTTGTTCCTGTCCAGTTGACGATAGATCGCGAGGATGACGATGACGATCCCCAAAACGATCAGATTTCCCAACGAGAAAACCATACGTTCCCCTCCCCAAGAGGCAAAAACCGGCTAGGGCCGGGACAGAATCCAATTCCGCAGATCGCGGTAATCGATGAACGAGAAATCGGCTTCGGGACGCGGGCTCTTCCGCCGCGTGAGGTGGGCCGTCCTCATGCCGACGGCCCCGGCCCCGCGGATGTCGTATTCGAGGCTGTTTCCCACGAAAAGAACGCTCTCCGGATCCGCCCCGAAGAACCGCGCCAGATCGAGAAAGGGCTCGGGGCAGGGCTTGAGGTAGCCGGAATCCTCGCTCGTACGCACGAAATCCCAGAGACCGTCGAGCCCGAGGAATTCCAGCTTCCTGCCTACGGGGAAATCCGAGAGAACCGCGAGCTTCAGGCCCGAGGCCTTCAAGGCCTCCAGGGTCTCCCTCACGAAGGGGTAAGGCCGTACTTTCCGGATGATCCGCTCCCACTCTCCGTAGATGTGATTCCGTATCAGCCGCTCGGAGGTTTCCGTATCGATGCCGGAAATACGGGAAAACAGCTCGGTCTGGGTCCTTCTGAAGTCGGTAATGGGTCTGATTTCGCGGATCTCGCGCCGCACCCGCGCGAAGGTCCTGAGCGTCGAGAAGTGACGGATCGCCGAAATCGCGGAGGCGAGATACATGGCCGAATTCGGATACAGGGTACCGTCCACATCGAAGGCCACGACTTGCAAGCTCATCTCACCTCACATCGTTCATCAGGATCTCGAAGGTAACTTCGCCCCTCGAAGTCGCTCCCCGACTGCTGGAAAAACGCCATCGCGCGAGAGCGGTACGTATCTTTTCGGTCACCTTAGTATATCGTGTCTCTCCCGATATTTGCAAGCTTGCAGGTTCCACGATCCCCGATTCGCCGATGGAAAAAACGACGGTCAACTCCATCCGGCGCGGCTGCATGCCGTCGAAATCCCCGGCGTCGAGGACCGGCCGGCTTCCTTCTATGAGAGCGCGTCCTCCGAAATCAGATCCCTTGATGTTCACGCCGCCGCCCGACGACGGGGTCGTCGGCCGAGGCTGCGGCCGCGGTCCTGCAGCGCCCGGGCCCTCGGGTCCTCGTGCTGAGCCGCCCCCGGGACCGCCGGGGAGTCCCGGTCCCCGCTCTGCGAGGAGCTTTTCGAGACCGGCGATCCTGGCGTTGAGTTCCTTGAGCCGCTCGGCCTGGGCCGCGGCGACGGGATCCCGCTTCACCTCGTTCGCTCCCGTCTCGTCCCCGCGCTTGGGGGGAGGTCCGTATCGGGGATTGTCCTTGAACCATTGTTCGAGCTTCTCGGCTTCCTTGTTGAGGAACTCGAGTTCGTTCCGGACCGCGAGGTCGACGCCTGCGTCCCGGTTCGCCGTGGTGGTCGGCGCCTGCGGCCTGCCCCGGTCCCAGGACGAGGGGTCGGTCATGTCCACGGCGGGACGGTTCACGCGAGCGAGCGGTCCCGGATCCGCGGCCGCCTTTGCGGGGGCTCCGGCCGGAGGGCTTCCGCCGGATTGCCTTGCGGCCGGGGCAGGCTTCGCCGCCGCGGGCGCGACGGACTGCTTCGGGTCCGCGGTTTCGCTCTTCCGGATCTCGATGTCGGGTTTGATCTCGGGCTCCGCAGGCAGGGTTGCGGGCTTCGCCTGTTCGACCCGCGGGACCGCGGGCGGGGGCTCGGGCACGGGAGGAGCCTGGAGTTCCACGATCACGGGCGGGGACACCTTCGGGAAGGGATTGAAGCCGGCCCAGGGAACGAGATTGAGAAGAAAGAACAGGAGCGCGAAGATCGCCGAAGCGAGGACGACGGAGAGGCCGAGCCTGTCACGGTCCTGGAAATACATCGCCTACCTCGTTCCGTCCAGGGTCTTCAGCCCCACGCCCCGAAAGCCTTCCCTGCGGAGGACGTCCAGAACCTGCACCATGAGTCGGTAGGAGACTTTCTCGTCGCCTTCCACGGTCACCGACGCGACCTTCTCCTTCTGTTCCTTCGGGACCTTCGCGAGCGCGGGGCCGAGGCTCGCGAGACCGTACCGTTCCTTGTTGAGATAGACCTCGTCCTCGGCGACGATGGTGACCACCCATTTCGAGACCAGGACCGGTTCCGACGTGACCGACTTCGGGAGGCTCAGGTTGAGTCCCGGCGTCACGATGAAGGTCGAGGCTACCATGAAGAAGAGGATGAGCTGGAAGACCACGTCGATCATGGGGATGAGGTCCATCCCCGCCACCGGTTTGAGCCTTCGCTTGAATTCCATGATCCTATCCCTTCCTCTCCGCTGTCGTCTCGGAGGTCTTCACGAGCAGGAGGGTCAGGTCCGTGACCCGGTTCTCCAGGCGGATGATGATGTGGTTCACCCGGTTGACGAGATAATTGTAGAAGACGATGGTCGGGATCGCGACGATGAGGCCGCCCGCCGTGGTGAGCAGCGCTTCCGCGATCCCGCGGGCGAGGAGGCTCGGGTCGCCGACCGCTCCCATGCTTCCGAGGACGCCGAAAGAACGGATGTTCCCGGTCACGGTACCCAGAAGGCCGAGGAGGGTCGATATGTTCGCGATGGTCCCGAGCGCCGAAAGGTAACGCTCCAGCCGCGGGATTTCCATGTTCGCAGCGCCGAGGATCGAGTCCTTGATCCTCTCTTCGGACTGGCCCCGGTGCTCGATTCCCACCTTCATGAGGTTCGTGATCGGCGAGGGATTCGCCTCGCAGATGCTCAGGGCCTCGTCGAAGTGGCCTTTTTCCATGGCCGACTTCAGCCTGCTCAGCATCTGCTCCTCGTCGATGCGTATCCTCCGGAAATAGAGCAGTCGTTCGATGATGATGACCGTCGCGATGAACGCGAGGACGATGATGAGAACCAGGACTATGCCGCCCTTTTCTATCAAATCAAGCATGTACGCCTCCGCCGGACGAAATCTTCTTCCAAAGTTAAAATGACAATAGGGTCTTCAGGGTTACTCGGAATCCTTTATCGACGAACGGATCGTGTCTCGTCCTGCCGTCCGTGAGGAGGGGGGCCAGGAGGTCCTCGAAGGAAAGCGAGAATTCCAGCCCCTCGAGGGGACGGAGGAAGCCGCGCAGGCCGATTTCGGGAAGATCGTTCCCGCTCGACCAGGCGCCCGAGCAGTTCAGACCGTAACTCCCCTTCTGCGGGGCGAAATCGAGTGAAATTCTGCCTTCGTGGAGCGGTTCGAACAGGGCCCTTTCGCCGGGGATGTACCGCCACGAACCTGCGAAGGTCAGTCCGGGCCGGGGAGAGGAACGGATTTCGAGGGAAAGCGGAAAGGACGCGAGATCGTCCTGGGTCACGGGAAAGGCGGCGTCTCCGGAAACGAAGTCGCCGGCGACGAGCGCGTTCTCGCGGTATTCCGCGTCGAAGGCCAGCTTGACGGAAAACAGGCCGAGGACGGCCCGCGCTTCGACCGACGCGCCGCAGTACCAGGTCCTGCCGTCGGCGAGTCCGTTCACGAGGGCGAGGAGAGCCTCCTCCTTCCAAAGGTCGAAATACCTCCATTCCTCGGCCTTTCTCCCCCCTCGGACGGAGAAGGAAACCGAGTCTCCAGCGGTCCCCGAGACATCGATTCTGAAAGGAAAGAACGCTCCGTCTTCGTCGTTCCAGGCCGCTCCCGTTTTTCCTTCGAGATTCCAGCCGTCGGCCGGAGAATATTCCGCGCCCAATCCAGCATCGAGTCTGTTCCCCGGCAGACGCCCGTAGTCGGGCACGGCCCGGTACGACCATCCGCCGTCGGCGTAGATGCCGGCTCTCTCGGTTCCGTAACGCACCTTCGCGTTCCCTCGGAGCGAGTATTCCGCGTCCTCCCGGGACAGGACCGTGCCCGCCGGAAGAGAATAGAGCCGCGAGGCCGCGGCACCGGAAAACGCGCCATGGAGGGTGAAGTCCTCACCCGGCCTGTACGTCGACGAGAAACCGGCGTCGAAAAATCTGCTGACCGCCGAAACCGCGGCAGCCTTTCCCTGGAGTCCAACCTCTCGTTCCGTGAAGTTCCCTTCGGCGACGGTTTCGCCCGAGGCCCCGCGGAACACCGCCCTCCCGTCGAGGTTTTCCTCGCGCCCGGAGTATCCGGTCCCGGGGGCGCGGAAGTCCCAGCCGTCGGACCCTTCGTGGGAGAAGCGAAGCCTGAGGCTGTCCTTCTCGCCCGTCCTGAACAGGGAGAGCGAACCCAGGAGGCTGTTCATGCTCCCAGCGCCGAAGACGCCCTGCGTCACGAGGCTCGAGTCCGAAACCTTCCCGGCCCCCTCCTCCGAGGCCTGCGGGTGCAGGATGGATTCCGGCAGCGGCGGAACCGGCGGCTCGGACAGGCGAAGGGCCGAGGCGACGAACCGGAGTTCGGAACTCCGCGGCAGGATGGCCGGAAAGGTCCGGGCGGAGAGATCGTCGATCGTGAGCACCATGCGGGGAAGGACGATGGCGGGCTCCTCGGGCCCTTTCGCGTCCTGAGCGGACAAGGCCCCGAACGAAACGAGGAGGATGAAAACGATTCCGAGAATTCTCGACTTCATTTCCGGCCTCCCAGGAGTTTTTCGCCCTCGCGCGACCAGTCGGAGGCGGGGAAATTCTTCTCGAGGAGATCGACGAGTTTTTCCGCTTCGTCCCTCCTTCCGGCCAGCAGCGTCGTCTCGACTCCTCGGAGAAGGGATCTTCCCACGAGGTCCTTGCCTGCACCGCTCGCGGCGGCGGCTTCGAGGTACATGGCCGCAGCTCCGGAAAAATCCTGCTTGCGCCTCTTGAGTTCGCCCTGGAGGAACCGCGCCTCGGCGGCGGACGCAGGATCGTCGGTTTCACGATTCCTTACCTCGGCCAGGAAGGGCTCGGCCTTGTCGGCATCCCTGCCTTCATAGATGTGGAATCTCGCGAGGTCGAGCAGGGCCGCCCTGCCTGCCGCGGCGGAGGAACCGCCGGCCGCGTTGATGCGGGCCGTCAGAACCGCCTCTCGTTCGGAAAAGCCTTCCTTCATGTACGCGATTTCGTCCATCTTCCTTTTGACCCCGAAGGCCGCCGCGTCCTGGGGATAGAGGTTCTGCAGCTCCTGGTATCGTCCGAGCGCCTTGGAGAACTCGCCGGTCGAGGCGTAGACTTCGGCGGAACGCCTGAGCGCGTCGGCTCGGAAGGGGCTCCCCCGGTACGAGTCGGCGAGCCTCTCCCAGAGCAGAAGCGCCCCGTATTTCTCCCCCCGCTCCGAAGCCGCGATCCCGCCCCAGTAGAGCGAAGCGTCGGCGAATCTGCCGCCGGGGAAATTCGTGCGGTAATCCGAAAAGGCCCGTTCGGCGTCTTCCCATCGCTTGGCCGAAAAGAGCACCTCCCCGCGCTTGAAGAAGGCCGCCTCGCGGAGAGGGCTCGTCGGATAGGACGCGATGAACTCGGCGTATTCCCGTTCGGCCGGTCCGTACTCCCCGGACTTCGCGGCGAGACCCGCGTATTCGAAGCGGGCCTCGTCCTCCTGCCCGGTTCCCGCGAAGGATACGAATACCCTGCGGTATTCATCGCGCGCCTCCGGAATCCTGCCGAGGGCCTGGAACGTCTTCGCGAGGAGGAACACCGCCCTGGCGGCGAGCGTCCTGTCCGGGCCTCCCGAACGGTACGAGACGAGGAACCCGGCGGCCTCGTCGTACCTGCCGAGGCTGTAGGCGCACCAGGCGGCGTAGTAACCGGCCTGGAAGGAAAGCTCGGGGACCCGGCCGTCGTTCATGCTCCAGCGGAAGCGGGTGAGGGCCTCGCCGTATTCGCCGAGCCGGAACGAGGCCCAGGCGGAGTAGAAGGTCGCATAAGGGAGAAGCTCTGCGGAGACCTTCACCGAGGCGAGGTCCCGCGAAGCGCCGCGGTACTCCTTGAGGTTGAGTTCCGCCATTCCTCGGAGGTAGGAAAGCGTCTCCTTCGCGGCCGCGTCGGTCCTGGAGTCCCCGAGGAGCTTTCCTACCCGTTCCTTCACCGCGGCGTAATCGCCGGACGCAAAGAGGAGCTTCACCGTTTCCGTCGCAGCGGCGACGTCTTCGGGCCTCCGGGCGAGATAGTCCTCGAATTTCGCGACCGCCTCCCGCCTCCTTTCGAGGAGGGCGAGAAGCTTGGCCTGGAGGAGCAGCGATTCGGGCTCGTCCGCTTTTCCCGCGACGGCCGCCGCGAGGGCCTCCGCATACCTTCCGAGGCGGTAGAGGGCGTACGCCCTCGCGTATGTCGCCCGCGGAACGAACTCAGCGGCAGGGCCTCCCGCATCCTCCGAGCGCAGGAATTCATCGAGCCTCGACTCCGCTTCGCGGTATTTCCCCAGCTCGATTCCGATCTCGCCGAGCCGGAGGAGGACGAGGCCGCTCCTGCCACCCGTCGAAAGGAAATCGGAAAGCACCTCCTCGGCGTTCGCCCCCCTGCCCGCGGACCGGTTAAGTTCCGCGAGCGCGAGGGCGGCTTCCGCCGGCGGTCTCCTCGAGCCTCGGCGGTCCCAGGCGAGCCGAAGAAGCACGAAGGCCTCCTCCTCCCTGCCCTCCCGATAGAGCCCGATACCCGCCCTGATCCTGAGATCCTGCACCGCGTCCGACGACGGCCCGAGCCGTTCCTCCGCCCTCGCGAGCAGGGCGGATACGCTCTCCGCCTTCCTCGTTCTCAAGTTCAGTTCCAGGGTTCCCAGGAAGGCCCTGCCCGCGATCTCGCGTTCCGACGCTTCGAGCCTTCCGAAAAGCCTCGCCGCCTCCTCCGTCTTCCCCGAGGCGGCAGAGGCTTCGGCCAGAAACAGGAGGAACCTGTCCCGCCAGGGGGCTTCGAGGCTTTCCGGAGGATAGGCTTCCGCGAGCCCCAGGATGCGGGCGTGATCCTTTTTCTCCATGAGGAGGGAGGATAGGAGGACGAGCGGATAGCCCGGAGACTTGGCCGGCCTGCCGAGAAGCTTCGTAAGACTCGCGACGGCCTCGTCCCGTAGGCCCAAGGCCCGCTCCGAGAGGGCCTTGTGGAGAAGTGCCTGCTCGGCTTCCTCCCCGCCCGGAGACGAGGCGAGAAAGGCCGCGAACTCCGCCGCCGCCTGCCGATGCTCCCCGAGTTCGCGGAGGGCGAGGCCCTTCCAGAGGGGTACCTGGGCGAAATACGAGGTCGACTTGTATCTCCGTTCGATGCGGAGGAGAAGATCGTAGGAATCCCTGAAGCGCTTGAGGCGAAAAAGGATCACGGCCCTGCGAAACTGGGCGTCGGAGGCGAACTCGGAATACGGATACGAGCGGAGAAGCTCGTCGTAGCGTTCGAGGGCGAGATCGAATCGCCCTTCCGAGAAACGGCTTTCGGCCTGACGGAAGATTTCCTTTCCCTCGTCCTGGGCCGCAGCCTGCATCCCGAGCAGGAGACTCAGGAGGAGAAACACGAAACACCGTAGTCTCATACCCTCCAGAATACCCCAGGGATGTCGATTATTCAATCGAAGCCGGGAGAAATGTTCCTATCACAGGTGGGACGAAGTCCGCATCCGCCCGCACGCGGACGAGGTGGATGAAATCGTAGGTATAGCGCTTCATGAAGGCGTCGACCGGGGTTTCGACGTTCCGCTCCATGACGGAAAGCCCGAAATTCCCCTTGGCGTCGAAATACGGGAAAAAAACCGCGAGATGGACGTGCTGGAGCAGGACCGGATTCCTGCCGGCCTGCCTGCAGACCGACCCGATGTAGAAGTTTCCGGGCTCGGTCACCGCCAGGTAATGCAGGATCGCCTTCAGGTCCTCGGCAGGAAACCCGATGTCCTTCTTGTACTTCCAGAACGGCAGATTCCTGACGTCCTGGGAATCCGCCGCCGCCGTTTCGGGAAGGGAATCGAGCGAGGCGAGCGCGGTCGCGATGTTTCTCGACCAATCGAGCCCGAAAAAGGGATCCCTGGCATCCTCGAACTTCCTCGAGATCGGATTGCCGCGCAGCTCCTCCCGCTTCCTCTTGAGGGATCCGATGTCGAGGTATTTTCCCGTCCTGACGCGGTGGATGCCGTCCGCCACCCACTTCACGAAACCGGAGCAGTTGAAGCCCGGCAGCCTCTCCTGAGGGGCGAGGCTTTCGATGAAGACGAGCCTGCCGTTCTCGTCCATGGCGCCGTCCTCCGCGTCGGGAAGGCCGGGAAGCGCGGCCCGTATCTTCTCCGCCATGGAAACGACGCCGCGGTAGAATTTCGGCTCCACCGCGGGCACCAGCGTCTCCCAGCTCACGGTCCCTTTCGTGAGCTCGACGATTTCTTCGAAGCCGCTCGTCAGCACGTCCTGGAATCTCATGCCCATCGGTACGTCCCGGTAGACGAGGCGGTCGTAGAGATAGACGTCCATCACGGTCCGTTCTCCCATCGGGAAGATGCGGAGGAAGGTACCGGAATCGGATTGATAGAAAATCTTGACCTGGACGAACGCTCCGTCCGCGAGGTTCCGTTTGACGACCCAGCTTCCCTTGGAGGACACGGGAAACGCGCCTCTCTCCTCGTTCAGGAACAAAATATAGAAAGAATCACCGTTCTTCCTCACCTCCGCGGCCACCCTCCCCTCGGTCCCCTTCTGGGAGAAGACCCTGCGGCGGAATTTCAGCACCTCGGAGGTCGGGGCCAACACGAGATCCCTGAGACCTTCCCGGATCTCCCTGTTTTCCCTGATCGCGAGACGGGAAAGGTCGATGGCGGAAGCCCTCACCGCGTCCCATTGATAGGCATGAAGCGAAAATGCTCCGGCGATGAGGAACTGAACCGCGAAAAACGCACGAATCTTCTGTTTCATGATCTCCGTTCGAGAAAGGCCCTCGCCCTCTTCGCCCTCGGCAGAAGAAGCCAGGGGCTGGATCTGAGTTCGGAATACCATCTCTCCTCAACAAGATCGGCCGATTCGGACCCCGATTTGACGCATTTCGCGGACGTTTCCCGCGTGAAGAAATCGATGCGGGTCTCCGGCCTCCGGAGAAAATCCACGTTCACGAGATAGATCCCGGTGGTGGAATAGAGACCCGGACCGCTTCGGAAGCAGGTGAAGGAGACGTCCGCCCCGTCGTGAAGGTGCGCGTCGAGCAGCGCGGGCACCGGGAAGCCGCGGGAACGGGCGGAGACAGGAAGGAAAAAGAGGATTTCCACGCCGCGCTCCCGGAAATGACGAAGCAACGGCGAGGTCTTCATCATGAGCAGGGCCCCACCGTACCCGGATGCGTAGGTGACGAGTTTTCCGTCCTCTGCGACCATGAGCCTCGAAGCATCGTCGAGGGCCGGAAAGGGCGGCCGATGAGCGAAGACGAGGTTTCCGGGATCGAAGTTGAAATACGCGCGATCCTTGAAAAAGGCCTGAAAGGCCGCTCCGTCCTCCTGATCCACGAACAGGTACCAGAGCGGCAGCCTGCCGGAATCGTAGGAGGATTCCCGGATCGCGGAGGAAAGGTCGGACAGCCTCCCCGCCAGCCTTTCCTTTGGGACCTTCTCCTCGGGCATCAGGGTGATCGCCGCGATCCTGCCTTGCCTCAGGGCACGCTCCGCCTCTGAAAACGGTCCCGTGCCTTCGAGCGTCTCCACCGGGAATTTCGGGATCACCGCCCTTTCATCGATCCTCTCCGCGAGCAGGGCGGAGGCGAGATCGATCATCCTCCGCGGCATTCCGGCGAGGTCGGCCGCGAGCGCCCTTCTCCGCTCCTCCGGAAGCCCGCGCCAGATCGCGGCGAGATGCTCCTGTCCCTCGGGAAAGACCGTGTGCTCTCCGAGCCGCGAAAGGTCGGCCTTCAACTCCTCGAGGCCGGCGCGGGCGTCCAGAAGCTCCTTCCTGAGCATGTGGACGAGCGCCTTCTCGCCGGCCGTGCGGGAATCCGAGGACTCGTCGAGGACAGCGATCTTGGCGCCCTCAAGCGTGTAGCGCCGCTCCTGGACGAGGAACTTCAGCCTGCAGAGCAGGTTGATCTCGCGGTCGCCGTACACCTTCCGTCCACCGACGTTCTTGGCCGGCGTGAGGAAGGGGATCTCCTGTTCCCAGTAGCGGAGTACGTGCGGGCGGATTCCGAGAAGATCGCAGACTTCGCCGATCCCGAGCCGCCGCATCAGCCTTTGTCCTTCACCTCGAGGTCAATGGGGACGTCCGGAAAATCGAAGTCCTTGCGGATCTTGTTCTTCAGATAGCCGACGTAAAAGTCGGGAAAGTCTTTCGCGCGGTTCATGAAGAGGACGAACCTGACCGGATTGACGCGGACCTGAGTCATGAACCTGAGCTTGAAGCGCCTCCTGCCGTCGAGGGGAGGAGGATTCTCGTTCACCCACTGCTCGAGCCTGCGGTTGAGGAGGCCCGTCTCGATCCTCTTGTCGAGCTGAGCCTTGATCCTGAAGGTGGTTTTGAGGAGGGAGTCCAGGTTCCATCCTGTCTTCGCCGAAACCGCCACCACCGGGGCGAAATCGAGAACCGGGAAGAGGAAGCGGAGTCTGTCCTCGGTTTCCGCGAATTTCTTCTTCCCCCCCTCCATGAGGTCCCATTTGTTGAGCACCAGCACGACCCCCCTGCCCTTCTTCACGATCTGCGCGGCGATCTTCTTGTCCTGCTCGGCGAGCCCCTCCAGGGAATCGATGAGGAGGAACACGACGTCAGCCTCCTCGACGCTGGCTATGGCGCGGTTCACGGAATAATACTCGACGTCTTCCTTCACCTTCGTCTTGCGCCTGATTCCCGCGGTGTCGAGGATGCGCACCCTCCTACCGCGGTGGACGAAGGTCCCCTCGATCACGTCCCTCGTCGTGCCGGGGACGTCGGAGACGATGGAGCGGTCCTCGCCGAGGAGGCTGTTCACGAGCGTCGACTTGCCGGTATTCGGCTTTCCGAGGATGGCGACCGTGAGATCGGGCGCCGGGAGCTCGTCCATGACCGCCGGATACCGGGAAAAATCGATCCGGTCGAATATGGCTTCCTCGAGTTCCTCACAGTTCCTGCCGTGGGCGGCCGAGACGGCGACGACCTCGGAGAAACCGTAGCCCCAAAATTCGCCGAGAAGGTCGTCGCGCAGCTCGGTGTCCACCTTGTTCACGGCGAGGATCACCTTGCCCGCGTAAGGCCGGAGCGACTGGAATACCTCCTCGTCCTCCCCGGTCACCTCGGATACTTCGGTCAGAAGCACGATGCAGTCCGCCCGCTCGAACGTGGCGACGCTCCGCCTCGTGACCTCTCGGTCGAAGCCGGACGCTCCGAGACGTATGCCCCCCGTATCGACGAGGAGGACCTTTCGTCCCTCCCGTTCCCAGACCTCGGTCACCGGGTCCCGGGTGACGCCCGGCGTGGGATCGGTGATGGCCTTCCGTTTTCTGACGAGGCGGTTGAAGAGCGTGGATTTTCCGACGTTCGGCCGCCCGACGAGGGCGACCAGGGGGAGCACCGGGGCTTCCTTGGTTTCAGTAGCTGACGACATCGAAACGTTTCTCCATGAGTTGCCGCACGAAGCCGTCGACATCTTTCCCCGCTCTCATTTCCATGACGTCTCCCACGATCTCCTCGGCCTCGGCCATGGAGACAGACCGGATGATCTTCTTGACCTCCGGAATGGAGGAAGGAGTCATGCTGAATTCGTCCAGTCCGAGCCCCAGAAGGATGACGGTGGCCAAAGGATCGCCCGCCATCTCTCCGCACATCCCCACCGGCAGACCAACGGCATGGGCGTTGTCGATGGTCATCTTGATCAAGCGGAGCACCGCGGGATGAAAGGGCTCGTAGAGATAAGCGGTCTTGGGATTGCCGCGGTCGACCGCAACCGAGTATTGAATGAGATCGTTCGTCCCGATCGAGAAGAAATCGACTTTTTTCGCGAGAATGTCCGAAGTCATGGCCGCGGAGGGAATCTCGATCATGCAGCCCACCGACACGTTCTCGTCGAACTTCACCTTCGCGCGTTTCAGGTCCTGTTTCACTTCCTCGACGATCTCCAGCGCGGCGGAGAGTTCTTCCACTCCCGATATCATCGGGAACATGATCTTGAGCTTTCCCTGGACCGAGGCCCGGAGCATGGCCCGAAGCTGAGTCTTGAACACCTGCACTCGCGAAAGGCAGAAACGGATGGCCCGCCATCCGAGGAGGGGGTTCTTCTCTGCCGAGTCCACGAGATCGGGGATGATCTTGTCTCCCCCGAGGTCCAGGGTGCGGATGGTGACGGTCTTGCCGGTCATTGCCCTGAGGACCCTGCCGTAGGCCTCGTGCTGAAGATCCTCGGTCGGCAGCCTGCCGGGGTGGAGGAAGAGGAACTCCGACCGATACAGCCCGATGCCTTCGGCGCCGTAGGCCTTGAGCGCGTCCACCTCCTCCGGCACCTCGATGTTCCCCAGAAGGTTGATGAGTTTTCCGTCCCTCGTCTCGGCCGGCAGGTCGCCCATGCCCATGAGGTTGACTTCGCGCTGGTTCCAGAGGGCCTGGGACGTCTCGTACCGGGCCTTCGTTTCGGCGTCGGGCGCGATCACCACGACACCCTTGTTGCCGTCGATGAAGATCTCGTCGCCGTTTCTCACGTGCTTCGTAAGATCAGCCACGCCGAGGACGGCCGGTATCTCGAAGGCCCGGGCGAGGATCGCGGTATGGGAAGTCCTTCCCCCTTCCTCCATCGCGATGCCCTTCACCATGCGCTGGTTCATTCCGATGGCCTCGGAGGGCATGAGGTCTCTTCCGACGAGGATGATCTCCTCGTGGATCTCGGCGAGCGAGATCCTCTCCCGGAACATGAGATGGTTGAGCACCCTTTGGGATACGTCGTGAATGTCCGCGCTGCGCTCCTTGAGGTACTGATCGTCCACGGAACTGAGCTTCTCGATCAGGGCCTGCATCGCCTGGTGCAGGATCCATTCCACGTTCTTGAGTTTCGCTTTCAGATCCCGCTCGACCGTACTCTTGAACTCGGGATCCTGGAGCATGAGGAGGTGCGAATCGAGGAAGTTAATATCGTCCGGCGCCACGTCCGCCGAGGAGTTCTTCTTCAGGTGTTCGAGTTCGAAGGATGCCTTATCCAGGGCTTCCTGAAAGCGTTCGAGTTCCCCGGCGATTCGCGAGGGTTGGATATCGTATTTCGGGATCATCGGGCTTTCGTCGATATACACGAAGGCCTTACCCTTGACGAGGCCCGGAGACGCCGATATGCCTTTCAGCTCGATCATGGCATTCCTACTATACGATCATTTTCCACTCACTGTCAAATAAGGAATGACGGGAATACGTCACGATCCTTCTCATTTCTTTGCCGAACAAACAAATGCCGCCGAAACTCGAGGCGGCGTCCGACGAACCCTCCTTCGCCGTTCCCGACCGTCCTTTCTCAACCTAGGCGCCGTTTCATCCGATACCTTAGGTGGTAACCGGCCATGGCAAAGAAACAAAAACCCACCTTCGGCGTCCCGTTCTGGATCGGACTGATCCTGCTCGCCGCCGTCCTCTATATCGCGTACAGAATCGATTTCCAGACGCTCATCGCGAAATCCGGCGTGACGGAAACCGTCAAGAAAAACTTCGGAGGCGATTACCGATCCTCGCCGGGCGGTAATCCCCCGGAACCCCCTCCGGGTCCGCGGAAGGATGAACCGTCCCAGCCCAAGGAGATCGGGGCTCCGAAGCCGCCCAGGGAATCCCAACCCGCCGAAACGAAAAAAACCGACGAGGTCAAGGAGACGGTTCCGGCTCCCTCGGCGCCGAAAAAGGAACGCGAAGAGCCCGCCTCCCGGCCCCAGACCGTTGAAAAACCCCGCCCCCAACCCAAACCGATAGCGAAGCCCCAGGACGAGGCTCCGAAATACCGCGACGCGAGGCTCTACTTCGTGCGCCTGGGCGATGACGGAAGCATACAGTACGTTCCGGTCGTGCGGAAGGTGCTCGCGGTGACGAGCCCGCTCACCGACCTCATGGACGAGCTCCTCGCAGGTCCCCGACCGGACGAGAAGAAGAAAGGCCTCGTCTCGCTCGTCCCGGCCGGAACGAAGCTCCTGTCCGCGGTCGTGAAGGACGACACGGCCTATCTCAATTTCAACGAGGCGTTCAGGTTCAACGGCTACGGAAAGGAAGGGCTCACCGGCCAGGTAAGGCAGCTCGTCCTTTCCGTCACGGAGATCGGCCAGGTGAAGAAGGTGCAGATCCTCATCGACGGAGAGGTTCTCGACTATCTCAGTCCCGAGGGGGGCTTCATCGGAAAGCCTCTCGGCCGGGATTCGTTCTAGGAAGAACCTGTTCCGCCGTCGGTCGGAAAACCGATTCCGTTCCCTCTCACGATAAGTTCAACCGCGGCCATGACCTCGTTCGCGCCGACGGCCTTCCCCGCCGAAAGAAGAAAGAGGAATTCCCGGTTTCCCGAGGCTCCGCGGATGGGCGATTCCGTGAGTTCCCGCACGACGACTCCCTCCCCGGCGAACGCCTGCACGAGGCTCTTGAGGATAGCCTCGAGGTCCTCCGTCGAGCGCACGACGCCGTCGAAGGACGGGGGCGGATTTCTCCATTCGAACTGGGGCTTGACCAGGGCCACGAGCCAGTTTTCCGACGTGAGTTCCAGGATGTGCGTGGCTGCGGTCCTGAGCGACCTGAAGGAAAGGTCGCATACCGCTCCGTGGGGCTCGGGGTCGAGAGAGTCGAGCCCCATGACATTCGTTCTCTCCTTTGCGAGGACCCGCGGATCGCGGAGCAGGCTCGGATGCAGCTGGTTGGAGCCCACGTCCACCGCATGGACCAGGGCTGCGCCCCGCCGGAGGAGGCAGTCGGTGAAGCCTCCGGTGGACGCGCCCGCGTCCAGGACCACCTTGCCCCTGACGTCGATCCCCCAGAGCGAAAGGGCTCGGTCGAGCTTCTCCCCGCCCCGCGATACGAAAGGCCGTTCACGGATCGAAATTTCATCCGTTTCGGAGACCGCGGTCTTCGGATCCTTACAGCGCTCCCCGGCGACGAAGACCTCGCCGCAGAGAACGAGAGCGAGGAGCCGTTCACGGTCCTGGTCCGGAAAACGAGATCGCAGAATGTCGATGAGCCTTCTTTTCCGACTCATGAGCCCGCTTCAGACGACGGATTCCGAAAGCACCCGTTCGATCGATTTCGCCTTCCCGGTCTCCGCGTCCATCTCCACGGCTATGCCTGCGGCGACCGCCGGATTGTCCGAGACCTCCATCTTGAGCGGCATTTGGGTCAGGGACCTCTGGACCGCGATGTCAGGTTTGAAACCGATGACGCTTTCCGATGCGCCGATCATGCCTATGTCGGTGATGTAGGCGGTTCCCTTGGGCAGGATCCGCTCGTCGGCCGTCTGGATGTGGGTATGCGTTCCGAAAAGCACGCTCACCTCCCCGTCGAGGTAGAGGCCGAGAGCTTCTTTCTCCTCGGGATCTTCGGCGTGGAAGTCCACGATGACGATCCTGGTTTCCTGGTGGAGCTTTTTCAGCGCTTCCTTGGCCGCGAGAAAGGGGCAGTTGATGTTGTTCATCCTCACCCTGCCCTGGAGGTTGAGAACCCCGATCTTGAATCCTTTCAGGGAGGCCAAGCAGTAGCCGTGGCCCGCCACTCCCTTCGGATAGTTGTAGGGACGGAGGATTCTCTCCTCCGAGTCGAGGAAGGGAAGGATTTCCTTCTGCTGCCATACGTGGTTCCCGGTCGTCACGACGTTCACCCCGGACGAGAGGAAGCGCTCGAGCATGTCCGGGCCGATTCCGAACCCCGATGCGGCGTTTTCGCCGTTCACCACGACGATGTCCGCGTTGTATTTTCTGACGAGTGTCGGAAGGGACAAGAAAAGCGCCCTGCATCCCGCCTGTCCGACGACATCTCCGAGGATGAGGGCGTGTATTGAACGAGCCAAAGCGCTATCCTACCGCGCGTATTCCACGACCCGGGTTTCCCGGATGATGGTGACCTTGATTCTGCCGGGATAACGGAGTTCGGATTCGATCTTCTTCGCGATGCCCTTCGCGAGATCCTTCGAAACCTCGTCGCTCACCCGCTCGCTGCTCACCATGATGCGCAGCTCGCGTCCCGCCTGGATCGCATAGGCTTTTTCCACTCCGTCGAAGCTCTCGGCGATCTTCTCCAGGTTTTCGAGCCGCTTGATGTAGGTGTCGAGGGTTTCCCTTCGCGCGCCGGGTCTGGAGGCCGAAATGGAGTCCGCGATCTGCACGATGACCGCCTCGGGACAGCTGAATTCCACGTCCCCGTGATGCGCGGCGATCCCGTTGATGACCCGCGGGTCCTCCCCCATCTTCTTGGCGAGCTCGATGCCGAGTTCCACGTGCGTGGAGTCGCTCTCGCTCTCGATGCCCTTCCCGATGTCGTGGAGCAGGGCCCCGCGTTTCGCGATCTCCCTGTCCGCGCCCACCTCCGCCGCGATCATGCCCGCCAGGATGGCCACTTCCTTCGAATGAGCCAGCACGTTCTGGCCGTAGCTCGTCCGGAAGTGGAGCCTGCCGAGGGCGCGAATGCCGTCGGACGAGAAGTTGTGAAGTCCGAGTTCGAACAGGACCTTCTCGCCCTCTTCGAAGATCGTCTGGGTGATCTCCTTGGTGATCTTCTGGACCACCTCTTCGATCCTCGCGGGATGTATCCTCCCGTCGGTGATGAGGCGTTCCAGGGACCGCTTGGCGATCTCCTTCCTCACCGGATCGAAGCACGAGATGACGACGGCTTCCGGCGTGTCGTCGATGATGACGTCCACCCCGGTGAGGGTCTCCAGGGTACGGATGTTCCGCCCTTCCCTGCCGATGATCCTTCCCTTCATCTCGTCGTTGGGGAGGCTGACCGTGGTCACGGTCACTTCCGAGGTGACGTCCGTCGCGATCCTCTGGATCGTCGAAATGACGATCTCCCTGGCCTTTTTCTCGGCCGCGACCGTCGTTTCCTGCTCGATCTTGTTGATGATGACCTGAGCGTCGTGCCGTGCCTCGTTCTCGAGGGTGCTGATGATGAGCCGTTTGGCCTCCTCGGAGCTGAGTCCCGAGACACGTTCCAGCTCTTTCACCCAGCGTTCTTCCTGCTGGCCGAGCACCTCTTCCTTCTCTGTAAGTATCCTCTCACGGTTCAGGTTGGCCTGGTTCTGCTTGTCGACCTGGGCCAATTTTCTCTCTAGGTTTTCTTCTTTCTGGAGCAGTCTGCGCTCAAAACGCTGAAGCTCGCCTCTTCTTTCCCGAAGTTCTCTCTCCTGCTGAGTGCGCTCCTTGATGAGCTGGTCCTTGGTTTCGAGAATCAGCTCCTTCTTTCTGGCCTCAGCCTCCTTTATCGCATCCTGCTTAATTCTTTCGGCCTTCTGCTCCGAAGACGAAAGTTGAAATCTTGCATACAACCAACGAACAGTCCAACCTAGAACAAAACCAATAAGAGGAAGGATGACTGAAATCACAATCTGCATCAGATATCCCTCCACTTTTCGTATTTTTTGTGAATTATAGTGGTATAATTCACTTTGTCAAGGAAAAGTTTTTCCTGATTACCTCGATCGTTTGTCCTTCGCGGTGAAATACATGCGGTTTTCACGCGACACGTCCACATCGGACCTCAGATAACTCGCTCCCTCCTCGTCGACGAGTTCTATGGAGAACATTTTCGTCCCGAATCCGGCCGAAAACCGGACGGAACGCTCCTCGCCCTGCAACATTACCTCCTTTTCTCCCAAGAGTCCTTCGCCCCGGCCGGCTTCATTCGGACCCTTCGGCAGTATGTAGATTTGATGAATTGCTTTCCCCGTAGAATTGATGATTTTCGCTGAAAAGCCCGAGGAGATTCCGTCCTTCACCCCGTCTGCCGGGGTGATTACGACCGTCGTTCCCTCTTTGATGTGCCGCTCATTGAGCAGGTATTCTCCGCCGCCCGCCGTCACGGCCTTCACGTAGTAGATTCCCGCATCGCCGGGGAATGAGACGCGGAGCCGCTCGCCGTTGAGCATGGCTCCTTCCTTGAGAACATCGGTATTCCATGATGACGAATTCTTCGAAACGTAGATCTCTACGATGGTATCGCCCGTGCGGTTCACCATCGTCACGGTGAGAGCCGAAAGGCCGGTCGTGACCGCCAAGCCGAATAGGAGAACCGATAACAATCCAGCCGACGGTCGCATCCTGCCCTCCAATCCCGAACCGCAATCCCAATTGTATCACATTTGGGATTTTTTCAATACTTTTGTTTGGAATCAAGACCATTTTCGGCCTTATTCCTCGTCCTGATCCTTGGTTCTTCCTCCTACCTTCACGAATTTCGCGCTTTTTACGGCCTTCGGCGATACCCTAATGCCCGCGGCCTTGAGGCCCTTGACCGCGAATTTCTTGAGCGGAATGTTCTCCTCCAGGATCTTGAGCCGCGGAGCGGGCTCGTAATCGACATGGACGATCGCGTCCTCACGCGTCGTGAGCTTCATGAGCACGGCGGTTTCCGGGACGAGCTCGTAGGGCTTGTCCACGACGTACGTCTCTATTCTGACACGCTTTACGTACACTTTTCGACTTTCCTTGTCCCGGTAGAGCACGGAAAAGACCTTCTTGCCGATCTGCTCCTTGTCGGCGAAACCGCAATAGAGGAGCCCCTTGTCCACGAATATCTTCTCCGGCGCGTTCACGACGGAATACAATCCGGTCTTGCGTACGAGGAGGATTCGGTCGAACTCGGAAATCTCGAAGAGGAGCTTTCCCCCGGAAATTCCGTACCCGACGTAACCCGTCTCCTCGTCGTAGCGGAGCTTGAGGTTCCGGACCGCCGCCTCCCTGACGTCCACCTGTTGGAAGGACTGGATCTTGGTCCGTCTCGGATTGTTCTTCTTATCCGCCTCGATGATGCCGTCGAGAAAGCCCACCGCGTAATCCTTGAGGTGGGCGAGGTGGTTCTTGATCTCCTTCAACCGGGCCTTGATCTCCTCCATCTCCTTCTTCGCCTTGTTGATGTCGTAGAGGGAGATTCTCCTGATCGGTATCTTGAGGAGCTTCTCGACGTCCTCCTCGGTCACCTCGCGCTTGATCTGCGGGGCGAAGGGCTTGAAGCCGTCGATCACCGCCTTGACCACGGCCTCGGCGGTCTTCTTGTTCTCGATGTCCTTGTAAATCCGTTCCTCGATGAAGATCTGCTCGAGGGTCCGGATGTGGAGCCGGTCCTGAAGGTCGGCCTGTTCCAGGAGAAGTTCCGCCTTGAGGATCTCGACGAGCTTCTTCGCGTGGTACTCGATGACCTCGGTCACGGTCATCTGGACCGGGGTGTTGTCCTTGATGACGAGGAGATTCACCGGGATGGAGACCTCGCAGTCCGTGAAGGCGTAGAGCGCGTCCACCACGTCCGCGGCGTAGGTGCCTCGGGCGAGCCTGATCTCGATTTCCACGTATTCCGTCGTGAAGTCGCTTATACCGGCGATCTTGAGGGTCCCCTTCCTCGCCGCAGCCTCGATGGATTCGATGATGCTCTCGGTTGTTGTGCCGAAGGGAAGCTCCCTGATGACGATCCTCTTGGGGTCGCTCGTATCGAGCTTTGCCCGGACCAGCACCTTTCCGTTTCCTTCCTCGTAGCCCGAGACGTCCATGAGACCCCTGGAAGGGAAATCCGGGTACAGCGAAAATTTCTTCCCCTCGAGGCAGGAAACTACCGCCTCCATGACCTCGATGAAATTGTGCGGAAGGATCTTCGTGGACATGCCGACCGCGATGCCCTCGGCGCCCAGGACGAGCACGAGGGGGACCTTCGCGGGAAAGGTCACCGGCTCCTTGTTTCTTCCATCATAAGAGTCCTCGAACGTGGTTATCTCCGGGTTGTAGAGGATCTTCTTCGCCAGGGGAAGGGCCCGGCACTCGATGTAGCGGGCCGCGGATGCGGCGTCGCCGGTGAGGATGTTTCCGAAGTTTCCCTGCCGGTCGATGAGGATTTCCTTGTTCGCGAGCACCACGAGGGCCTCGTAGATGGAGGCGTCGCCGTGGGGATGGTACTTCATGCAATGGCCCACGACGTTCGCCACCTTGTGGAACTTCCCGTCATCCATCTCGAAGAGCGAGTGGAGAATGCGGCGCTGGACCGGTTTCAGGCCGTCGTCGATGTGGGGTATCGCCCGGTCCTTGATGACGTAGGAGGCGTATTCCAGGAAGTTGGTCTGGTAGAGTTTGTTGATGTACGTCATGCTAGATCAGGTTCTCCATGATGAAGCTTCGCCTTTCCGGGGTGTTCTTCCCCATATAGAATTCCAGGGTCTCGGGGATGGACTTGATGGACTTCACGTTCACCTCGAGGAGCTTGATGTTCTCGCCGATGAACTGGCCGAATTCGCTCGGGCTGATCTCTCCCAGGCCCTTGAACCTCGTAACCTCGCAGTTCGATATCTTGGCCATCGCCTCGTCCCGCTCCTTGATCGAGTAGCAGTACTGGGTCTCCTTCTTGTTGCGGACCCGGAAGAGCGGCGTCTCCAGAATGAACACCCTCCCCGCCACGACGAGTTCCTCGAAGTAGCTGAGGAAGAAGGTGAGGAGCAGGTTCCTGATGTGGAAGCCGTCGTAGTCCGCGTCCGTCGCGATGACGATCTTGCCGTACCGGAGGTTCTCGATGTCGTGCTCGATGCCGAGGGCCGTCATGAGGTTGAAGAGCTCCTCGTTCTGGTAGATGGCCGTCCGCTTTCTGCCGAACATGTTCTGCACCTTGCCGCGGAGGGAGAAGATCGCCTGGGTGTAGACGTCGCGGGCGGAGACCATGGAGCCCGAGGCGGACTGACCCTCGGTGAGGAAGATCATGGACTTTTCGCCGTCCGCCCCGTCCTCGCCCAGGTGATACTTGCAGTCCTTGAGGTTCGGAATCTTGAGGGCGATCTTCTTCGCCGCCTCGCGGGCCTCCTTCTGGACCAGGGTGAGTTCCTTGCGGAGCTTCTCGTTGCTCAAAATCTTCTCTTCCAGGCGTTTGGCGAGTTTCGTGTTCCGGTGGAGCTGGTCCACGACCGCGGATTTCACATCGCCCACGATCCAACCCCGGATTTCGGCGTTGCCGAGCTTGTTCTTGGTTTGGCTCTCGAAGATCGGGTTCTTGAGCTTCACCGCGATGGCGCCCGCGAAGCCCTCACGCACGTCGCTTCCCGAGTAATTCTTCTGGAAATATTCGTTGATCCCCTTCAGGATGCCTTCGCGAAAGGCCGAGAGGTGGGTGCCGCCGTCGCTCGTGAACTGGCCGTTGACGAAGGAGAAATAGGTTTCGCCGTAGTTCTCGGTATGGGTGAAGGAAAACTCGAGCTGGTTTCCCGCGAAGTATACGATATCGTAGATGCTCGAGCTTCCCACTTCGGACGCGAGAAGGTCGAGGAGCCCGTTCTCGGACTTGAAATCCTGCTTGTTGTAGCGGAGCGTGAGGCCCTTGTTGAGGTAGGCGTAGTTCCACATCCGCTTTTCGACGAACTCGGGATTGAATTCGGCCTCGTGGAAGATGTCCGGATCCGGCTCGAATTCCACGTAGGTGCCCGGCTTTTGGTCCGGAGCCTTGCCGGACTTCTGGCTCTTGAGCACTCCCCTGCTGAAGACGGCCTCAGCATATTTTCCTTCTCTATAAGCAATTACCTTGAAATTCAGGGAAAGCGCGTTCACCGCCTTGGTTCCCACGCCGTTCAGGCCGACGCTGAACTGGAACACGTCGTCGTTGTACTTCGCCCCGGTGTTGATGATCGACACGCATTCGACGATCTTTCCGAGCGGGATGCCCCGCCCGTAGTCCCGTACCGAGACCTTCCTTCCCTTGATCTCGACGTCGATGCGCCTGCCGTAGCCCATGATGAACTCGTCGATGCTGTTGTCGATCACTTCCTTGAGAAGGATGTAGATCCCGTCGTCGAAATTGCTGCCGTCCCCGAGCCTCCCGATGTACATGCCGGTTCTGAGGCGTATGTGCTCGAGGGAACTTAATGTCTTTATTTTACTCTCGTCGTAGACGAGCGGCTCTTTGAGTTGCGTAGTCATCTCCCCTCCCAGGCAGTCGCTACGAGTTATATGGTAAAGGGTAGCATAAAACGCATTTCTTTTCAAATGGCATTCCCCCGGCATACAAGTATCACATAGACGACGAGAAGCCGGGTCGCTCCGATGCCGTCCGAGCTTTTGATTACGCTCGCCGTAAGGTTAAATCAGCATATTGCCATAAACGATATAAAAAGAACAAAACGATAAAATCAGCAGCGAGGACAGACTGTGAGACGGGAATCTCCGCTCCCGGCTTCTCGTCGTCCAGGTGGCACCCTCATTCCTGCAGTGGCGCGTCCTTTGAAATTGGAGGCATTGGCTGGAATCGATGGGAAAAGCCCTGCGGCCAGGGCGTCCTGAGGACGCCAAGCCCAAGGCTGCGACAGCGCGATGTCCTCATCGTCGCGGTAGCAGCCGCAGGGGTTCGGCCATGTGCCGGTCAGGACAATGGGTTTTGCGCGGGTACGTCCTTTGAAATCCATGATAAAGGCTTGATCTATGAGTAACGGAAATCTCCGCTCCTCAGGGGCTCCCGAAGGGAGCCTAAACCCAAGGCTGCGGCAGTGCGATGTACTCATCGTAGCGAGAGCAGCCGCCGGGCGGCTTCTCGTCGTCCAGGTGGCACCCTCATTCCTGCAGTGGCGCGTCCTTTGAAATTGGAGGCATTGGCTGGAATCGATGGGAAAAGCCCTGCGGCCAGGGCGTCCTGAGGACGCCAAGCCCAAGGCTGCGACAGCGCGATGCACTTATTGGGAATTCAATGAAAGCCAAATATTTCCTGCGGTTTCTGTGATAATAACTCTATTCCTCGCCCAACCGATCCGGTTCTTGCAGACTTCTTGTGTCCCGGAGGAAAGAAGCTCGCTTTTATCCTCAGTGGTCAATTGAAATTCACGGGCTAATTCCTCATAGGTATCGCGGATCTGAATTTCGATATCCTGAGCCGCCGCATATTTGAGGAGCGGTAACATATAAGACTGAAAATCCGGAATAGGCATACCCAGGCTCCCTGCTCGACACGCAGGGGTCCGGTCAAAATTACGGGCTCAACGGGGGTAAGACCTTTACAATTCAGGACGACGGCTCGTTGTGCCGGCCCTTCATCTCATACCCAGCCAGATCCCGATACCTGCGGCGGCGGCGAGAACGAGCACAAAAAGCGAGATTTTCGCCGCAGACCAGGGCCTTTCTCCATGGACCTCGCCGGTGCGGGCGTTCACCATGAATTGATATACCTTGTCCTGGTATCGATAGGCGCTCATCCACACGGGAAGCAGAATATGCTTGAAGGATATGGCGCCATATTGCGTACTGCAGCGGCGAATCGTCTGTTGATCTCCCCCGATGTCTCTTCTGATTGAATATTCGATTACCGGCGCCATTCTTTTTTTTGCTTCGGACAGACCGGTTTCGATATCGACCGAATAGCTCTCAACCTGAAATCCCGGTAGATAGGACGAATCGTAGGGAACGAGATTTTCCAGGTCCCAGGGTTCCAGTCTGTTTACATATTTTTCATTCATGTTGCCCGCGGCATGGACAAGAACATCATCGAAAGAGTTTTCGACGACTCCCGATACCGGAGACCAACGGAGGTTTCGGACCTGGCGGATCTTCGAAACAGGTTTCCCGTCCACCATCTCCGTGTAATTCTCGGTAGAATCGTAGTAGTCTCCCCGGGAACCGGAATACTCGGTGACCGTCTCGGCGTCGTAGGTCCAATACGGCGTGTATATTCCCTTCAGTCCCTCCGGTCGGGCAGAGCTCTTGAGCCTGTTCGGAGCGAACCACCTCCTTCGGAGCCAGCGGCTGAACCGTTCTGCCGCCTGCTGCCGGCCAATCCGGAAGGGGAGAAGGGCTTCGGGCTTGAGAGCCCTTTTCGACTTGCCCTGGGCGATTATGTTCGAACCGCAGAAGGCGCACTCACCTGCTGTTCTGTTGACTCCCAGGGACATTTCGGCCCCGCAGGATCCGCATGTGGTCACCATGGTCTCTATGGTTTCTTCCCTTTCCTCCTGGGCCCGCAGGCGGGAAAGCGTTTCTCGGTAGTCCTTTTCTTCAATCCGGATCTCTTTTCCGGAAATGGCGTTTTCCGTTCCGCAATAGGGACAAACGAGGACGGCCGAACCGGGCTTGAATTCAAGATCGCCCCCGCATTTCGAACAGGAAAATTTTTCTTCGTTTTCACTCATGATTGTTCCTTCGATACAATTATAAGGCACCTCAAATTCAATGGCAAATCGTGGCAGGGAGGGGCGGACATGAGAAAAAAAGTAGATTCCTTTCATTTTATATTGACCGGCGGTCGGTCTATTGAATTACAGGGTCCATTCCGCGGAAGGGGCTTGGGAATTCGAGCTGGGAGCTGGTGGCTGCTCGTCGAACGCTTACGCAGGATCCGCAGAGCGTGTCGTCTCCCCCCTGCCCTGCGCGAAGGCCTCGTACAGGGACGGAGGTTATTCGTTCCAAGCCTCCCTTCTCGACGGAATCGGCGCGAGTTATTTCGACCTTGAGCTCCGCCTTCTGGGAAGCGTCAATGTGGGCTTCGGGGACGATAGGAACGAAGACGGATATTCGGTTCTGGGAATGAATATGGCTCACGACGAGGATACGAGAAAGTTGCTCAGGGGTTCGCCCGCTGCATCGACTCCCCTGTTTATGGAGACGAAACTCGGGTACGCGAGCCCGGTCGGTATTCTCGGAGTCTCCCTCGCGTATCATCCTACGACCGTGGAGGGGCGGCTGCACCACGGATTCCTTCCGGAGGTCTTTTACCTCCTTCCCCTCCCGCTCTCGGAGCGGCTCGAAGTCGCCGCCATGGCCGCCTTAAGCTTCATGGATCGCGGCTACGCCGAGGCCCGGTACGACGTCGATACTCCCACGAAAAGGCTGGCGTCCTACAAGGCAGAGGCGGGACTCAGGGAGATGCAGTTCGTCGTACAGGTCGATTACCGGTTCGCCGGGAATTTCCGGGCCACGGTCCTCACGGGAACGTCCGTCCTTCTCGGAGACGCCGCCGACAGCCCTTATACATCGGAACGATATCAGTTCACCGTCGGGATTTATACGGTCCGGACGTTTTGACCCAACTTGATCGAAAGGAGTATCCATCATGGCACGGATCGTGAAAAAAGCGGACGAGCGTAAGAAAGAAATCATCCTGGCTGCCCGCGAATTCTTCAGGGAGAAAGGCAGGGAAAACGTAACGATGCAGGAACTCATGGACAGACTGAACATAGCGAAAGGAACCATCTATCACCACTTCCCATCGAAGGACGCCCTCCTCGAGGCAATCGTGGAAGACCTCGTGGACGAGGACCTTCACAGAAAGGAGGCGATTCTCTCGAGCGGAGAAGGAAAGCGCCTCAATGCCCTGGGAAAATTCAAGCTCCTCGTCACCCAGGACCCCCTCGCGAAGGAGAACGAGGAGCTTCTCGAAAACCTACACGGCACCGAGAACGCGGAGATGCACGCGAAGCAGCTCGGCCGTTACATCCTCAAGCTGGCGCCCATCTTCGCAGAGGTGATCGAGCAGGGCCGGACCGAGGGCGTCTTCACCGCAGAGCGCGCTCTGAATCGCGGGCCTCGTGAGCCCCATGCTGATCGCCTTCGTCATGATGTGGCGCAGCAGCGAGCTCCGGGCCGACCTCGTCGAGCGGATCTTCTCCGTGAGGAAGGTGAGGCTCCCCTTCCTCCTCGCGACCTGCTTCCTCATGCTCGCGAGCATCCTCGTCGCGATGGCCCTGTCCCTTCTCATCGGCAGGAGCACGGAACAGTTCCGCTTCGCCGAGCACTTCTCCTTCTCCGCCGGTTATTTCCCGGCTTGGTTCATGCTTCTTCTCGCCCCCCTGCTCGAGGAACTCGCCTGGCATACCTACGGCGCCGACTGTCTCAGGGCACGCTTCAGCCTCTTCGCCTCCTCTATGATGTTCGCCGTCTATTGGGCCCTGTGGCACGCGCCCCTTTCCTTCATCAAGGACTACTATCACAGCAACCTGGTGGAGACAGGACTGCTCTACACGCTCAACTTCTCCTTCAGCCTCGTCCCCTACGTTCTCATCATGAACTGGCTCGACTACAAGACCGGCAGAAACATCCTCGTCGCGGTCGTATTCCACGTCACCGTCGGCTTCTTCAACGAGATCTTCGCGACCCATCCTGACAGCAAGGTGATTCAGACCGGGCTTCTCTTGGTTCTTGCGGTCGTTCTCGCGGTCGAGGATCGGGAGTTCTTCTTCTCGAAGGCAGAAGAAGGCGACGTCGCGGACCGAACGGTCCTTCTTCCCCGGAGGACGGCATCCGAAATCTGAGGACTTCGACGAAACGCTTCCTCGCCTTCTCGAGGCCGGACCGTTCCGCCCGAGTCGGCGAGGCCCGCGTAACGTCGGAACCTAGGCCTGGGATCCCGGATCGTCGATCACGACGCGGTTCCTGCCCGTTTCCTTCGCTCGGTAGAGAGCGGCGTCCACGCGCTTGATGACGGACACCCGGTCGTCTCCTTTCCCGTAGCCCGTCACCCCGAGACTGACCGTGACCGCATCGGCGGTCTCGAAGACAGCGGAAGCGATGTTCGCCCTGAGCTTCTCCGCGAGAAGTCCGCAATGCCGCGGGTCCGTATCCATGCTCACGATGAGGAATTCCTCCCCGCCCCAGCGCCCCGTGGAATCGGACTTCCTGACGTTCTCGCTTATCACGGAGGCGATCTTCTTCAGCACTTCGTCGCCGACGAGATGCCCGAAACGGTCGTTGACCAGCTTGAAATGATCTATATCGAGCATGATCAGCGAGAACATCCGGCCGTACCGTTCGGCCGCATAGAGCGAATTCTCGAGCACTTCCTCTATCCTGAACCGATTGGAAAGACCCGTCAGGGAATCCGTCACGGAGATCTTTTCCAGTTCCTTGTTCTTCAGGGCGAGTTCGGCATGGGCTTCGGCGAGTCTGTTCTGGGTTTCCTTCAATTCCGAGATGTTTACGCCGATGGAGTACTTCACGATCCTTCCGTCGGGCCAGGTGATCGCTTTTTCCTGAAGCTGATACCATTTATCGTTTACGGGATTGAATATCTCGAACACGAGGGTCTTGTCAGAAGGAAGGCCGGTTTCCTCGTCGAGAAGCCGGTCGATCTTGCAGAAATGACAGGGTTTCTCCTCGCCGAAGATCAGTTTGTGGCAGGTCTGCCCGATCAGATTTCCCCTCCCCTGGATCATGGTCCTGTTCATGTACACGATCTCGTAATTCGCGACGTCCACGACGTAGATTTCGAAAGGGATGATGTCGAACAGGGATTTGAAAAGGTCGCTTTCGATCATTTCGTGCGTCCGTATTTCACGAAGACGTTTTCCATGGTCTCACGGAGGATTTCGGGTTTCACCGGCTTCATGACGTAGCCTTTCGCTCCCGCATCTATCGATTCGATGACCATCTGCTCCTGGCCGTGCGAGGTGATCATGATGACGAGCGCGTCCGGGGCCAGTTTCATGATCCGTCTCACGACTTCTATTCCGCTGATGTCCGGGAGGGTGATGTCCACCGTCACGAGATCGGGGGAGAGTTCCCTGAACCGCTCCACCGCCTCCTCCCCCTTCAAGGCGGTTCCCACGACCCGATGGCCGAGGTCTTCGATCAACTGAGAAAGCTTGCGCACCGTGATGAGCGAATCGTCCACGACGAGAACGCTTCTACCGTTCATTACTTTTCCTCTATATCCAGTTTCGTGCCGTAATTGGTTCCGGGAGTTATGCAGATGATCGTCAAAAGACCGAAGTTCGTGGAGATGTCGGCGGTGAACAGCTCCGAATTCTTGTATCGAAGGATGCTCTTCGCCTCGCTGATGATGATCGGCGTCGAGAGATTGAAGGCGTAACCCGGTTGTTGGAAATCCACGAGCGCGTTGCCTACCACGATGTTGATCATGTCGCCGGCCGTTTCTTCGAGAAGCGCCGCGTACTCCTCGGGCGCAATCCGAATCCCCTGCGAATACACCTTGAAAATCCGGTCGAGCAGGGCCTTCTCGAAGGAGAAGGCGGCGATCATCCTGAACTGGTCCTCGATGGTGATGATGGAGGTGATGTTCCTGAGATCGAGCTTCTCGATGCTGCCGGGATTCACGGCGGCGCCAGGAACGCTCATGCCGATCTCCGTCTCGAGGAACGAACGGGCCCGCGATACGAGGGATTCGAGGAATTTCGCCCTCTCCTCCCCGGTGGGGACCAGGGGCCTTTTCCTCTCGTCGGGATGGGGTATCATACGAAAACCTCCGAATCCGGGATCGAGACCCGGATCTCAGTACCTCGGCTCGGAGCGGTCCGTATCTCTATCCTGCCTCCGAGCCTGTCGACTTCGGCGCCGAGGGCGGACAATCCGAAGCCCCGCCCGGCCTGCATGTCCGCTTCCGCCCGAGTGGAAAGCCCTCCCCTGAAAAGCAGGTTCACGAGGATCTCCTGCGGTATGGTGCCCGAATCGTCGGAAGAAAGCAAGCCTTTTTCCAGGGCCAGGCACCGGATCGCTTCGAGGTCGATCCCCCTTCCGTCGTCGGCCGCAAGGATGACGAGCTCGCCGCCCTCGTAATCGATCCGGAGGGACACGGTCCCCGCCTCCTCCTTTCCGTGTCGGCGTCGGGTCTCGGGATCTTCGATTCCGTGAACCACCGCGTTCCTGAACACGTGGATGAAACTCATCGCGAGCGCTTCGTATCTCGTTCGCGCGATCCGGACGTTCCTCCCCTCCACTTCGAAGGGCCGGAGGATCTTCTCCGATTTTTCCGCCAGCTCGCGGGTATAGGAGGGAAAGGCCGAGAACAAATCGAAAATTCGGACGCTCCTCAGCCTTCGGACGACGGAGAGCTCCTCTTCGACGCCGAGAGACTTCACGGCCCCGGGTGCGGCGAGGAGCTTCGCCGCGAGGCTTTCGATGCGGGCGAGATCCTCCGGTTCCAGGGCCGTCATGTTCCGCGAGAAAAAACCGTCCTTTCCGAAGAACTTCCCGAGGATTTCCCGATCCTTGCGAAATGCCTCCGCGATTTCCTCGGTTCCAAGGGCGTCGCGGATAACGTCGAGGGAAAGCCCGGCTCTCGGGTCGTCCCTCAATCCGCCGAGCCGTTCCTCGCAGCGGTGAAGGACCTGAGGCGTGTAAACCGAGTCCATCTGCAGAAACAGGCCTTTGAACGTATGGACGTGACGGAACAGTTCACGGACGACGTCGCCGGGCGCTTTTCGCGAGGCGAGAACGGACTCCGCGTCACGCTCCAGGAAAGCGGCGAAGGAATCCGTGATTTCCCGGAAGAATCCGCTGTTGCTCAAGGAATTGACGACGAACCGCAGAGTCTGCTGTTCCCTGGCGATTTTTTCCTCCAGTTCCTTCTTGTACGTGACATCGCTCAATACGAGCATCATTTCCCCGCTCTCGAGGTTCCTGAAACGCACGCCGATCCTTCTCCCGCCGATTCCGAGTTCCGCCGGGAGGAGATCCAGCAGTATCCGCCTTCGATAATCGTCCTCGGTCGCGAAGAACCGTTCAAGGGCGCTCTTGAAGAGCCCGGCCCCCGGTCCGTCTCCGGGATAGAGCAGTTCGTCGATCCGCAGGCCCCCGATCCTCCTCCCGAAGAGGATCTCGCATTCCCTGCTGTATTCCGGTTTGACGAGAAAGTCAGGTCCGAAAGAAAGAAGACCCTCGCCGATGTTGTCGAAGAGCGCGCGGAGTTCCTCGGTCCTGATCCGGATCTTGCTTTCAAGGTCCTCGGTGTACTCCCGGATGGTGGACATCATGGCGTTGAAGGCCGAGGTGAGGGATCCGATCTCGTCGCCGGAGCGAACGGGAAGAGCCTCGACCTTCTGTCCCGCGGTGAACTCCTGCGCGTATCGGGTGAGGACGGAAAGGGGACCGAGCACGATCCGCCTGAGCGCGACGAGGAGGAGCGCCGCCAATACCGCGAGGGAGAAGGCGGACATGAGGATAATGGGAAGAAAGTCCCGGACCCCGAGAATGTCCCGGAAATCGACGAGGACGAGGATGAACCAGCCGATGTCCGGCAGGTACGCCGCCGAGCATATCTTTCCGCCGTCGTCGAAATCGAGCCTCAGAGTCCTGACCTCCGTCCCTCCCCGGACGAGGTCCTCCATGGCCGCTCGAAGAGCGGACCTGTCGGCCTCCGCGGGAACGAGCCGAAAGACGGTGCTCCGTTCGCTCACGTCTTTCGAGATCGTGCTCTTGTCGATGAGATCGGCGCGCGGATGGGCCTGAATCGCGCCGTCGCGGCTCACGAGGACGGGTGTCACGCCGTTTCCGGCGCTCGCTATGAGATCACGGATGAAATTCTCCAGGGACAACCCGGTCCCCGCGAGACCGAGGACCTTTCCGTTCTTCCGGAGCACGACGTTTATCCAGATTTTCGTCTCTTTGACCGCCTTGTCGTAATTCACGTTCAAGGCGTAATCCTGCACCTTCTCGACGGTGGAAAAATACCAGGAGTCCGCGGCGGAGGAACGATCGACCGCGTATTGCAGCTCTTTGCCGGAATAGGTCCCCGCCCCGTCGTTGAAGTAATAATTCCCTGAACGATGGATCACGAAAAAATAGCTCCTGTCCGAGAAATACTTCTTGTACTGTTCCAATTCCGCGATGGCGGCTTTCCTGAGTTCCGGCTCGTTCTCGTTCTCGGCCCAGGCTTTCAGCAGGTCCGTATCCGCCATCTTGCGCGCCAGGGTCGTCTCCCTCCGTATCGGCGCCGAAATGACGGCCTTTTCCTTCAGGACGAACTGTTCCGAAAACTCCTTGCCGAGCCTTCGGGTGATCGAGTTCAAGGATCCGAAAAAAACGAGAAAGGTCGCGAAGCTGACGATCACGTATACGGCCACGACCACGCGCAGAAATTTCCGTTGAAGACTCCTCAGGCCTGCCACTGGACCCTCCGGCGCCATTCTATCACGAAAATATCCTGACTGCGAATCGGAAAAACCTCGCTTCGATATCGCAGGACGGTCCGAAGGGTCGCTGGACCGTTCCCAACGACGACGCGAAGGATTCACCGCAGCGCAGCCTCGAGCCCCTCCCTCAGCCTGCCGGCCGCTTCGGCCTTCCGTTTTTCCAGCCTGGATCGGACCGGGGGCAGGGACGCGGCCTTTCTCACCAGGATCTGACCCGCGAGCCGGTAGGCGCTGTCCTTCGTCGCGAGAAGCTCCACTGCGGGATCGAGGACCTCGGGTCCGGCTCCGTCGGCCAGGGCCGCCCCGATAGCGTCCAGCTCCGGACCGAGGAGGAGCTTTTTCCCGTCCTCGGCTCCGACGCCGACGAGGATGCCGAGTTCCTCCCTCGCCTCGCGCGCCGCCGCGGAGCCGGGCGCCAGGAGGATGCACCTTTCGAGGACGGTCCTTTCAGTTCCGAAGCCGTGGCCGCCGGCTCCCTTCTTCATGGCGCGCCAGAGGTGATGATAGAAGCCTTGAAAATCCCGATACCTCGATTCCAAGGCGACGAGACGTTCCATGGATCCTGCCTTCCCGGTTTCCGCGTCGCAGGCCGCTACGAGGAAGTCGAGGTAGGTTCCCCCTTCCGCGCAGGTCACGAAGGCGAAGACCGCGGAGGCCTCGGCGAAATCGCCCCTCGTGAAGAGTTCCGCGCCGGTGAGGACGGCGGCCGCCGAAGCGACTCCCGTCCCCTCCCGCGGACATAGAACGGAAAGCCGTTTCTTCGCCTCCGCGAGGCCCGCGAGGACCGCCGAGTCGGGGAGTCCCGCATGGAAGCGCCGGCGGTCGAGTTCCTCGAAAGCGGCGGCCACGGCCTCGGGCAGCCTCCCGATTCTCTCATAGAGGACCGATTCCTCGAGGCCCGCGCCCGCCGCATAGCCGAAACGTGCGCGCCGATCCTTCATCCTCGCGATCGCGTCGGCGAACCTTCCTTTCTCCGCGAGGAGTCGTGCGTGAATCGTCATGTCCTCCGCGGTCATCGTCCTCGACGCGCCGGTCTTCTCCGCCTCGAAGATCCCGAGGGCCTCGTCCTTCTTCCCGAGAGCGGCGAGGGCCTTCGCCTTGACGAAGACTGCGCCGATCCGGTCGCCCTCCTTCCGCCTGCGGGAGGAAGCGATGGCCCTGTCCGCGGCCTCGACGCTCGCGTCGAAGGCCCTTGACCTGAGGCGCAGCTCGGCGAGGTTCGCGTGGAAAAGGTAGAGTAGCCCATGATCGCGGCATCCCCGTGCGAGGACCTCTCCCCGTTCGAGATGGGTGGCGGCCCTCGAGAGTTCTCCTGCGGCGAGATACAGGGCGCCGAGCTCCGTCTTGAGCTCGAGCCTGTCCGGAAATCTCCGGTCCAGTGCCTCGAGTTCACGCACGAGGGTCGCGCCGCGATACCCGGCAGCGGCGGCGTCCAGAGCCGCCTTGAACTCCGCGTCGGAGGAACAGGACGGGAGAAATGGTGCGAGACAAAGAATCGCGAGCAGCCGAACCGCCGACAAGTACGCGAACCTCCTTCCGGTGTAGAATACGCAGCATTCTTCGTCGGCGATTCACGGCGAAAGCATAACCGAGAAAAACGCTGCTGTTTCGGACGGGGGTTGCCCACCTTAGTGCGGAAGGAACAAAAGAAAAAGATTGACAATCGGGATTCTGATGTTAAAATGATATGCATACGATTGCATAAACAGCGATGATTTCCTTTCATCCGAAGGAAACCTTGGAACTGCTCATGCATACGAATGCAAGGACAAAGAATGATAACGTCCAAGGAATTGGCCAAGCTGGCGGGAGTCTCCCAATCTACGGTTTCCCGGGCCCTGAACGACAGCCCCCTCATATCCGGCGACGTAAAACAAAGGATACAGAAACTTGCCAAGAAACACCGGTTCGAAATGAACTCGCAGGCGAAAAGCCTGAGGACGTCCCGCACGGATACCATAGGCATCCTGTTTCCCCGCTTCTTCATGAATCTCAGCACCAATCTCTATTTCACCCATCTTTACGACTCCCTGCAGGCGGAGCTTTCCGCCTACGACTACGACCTCCTGGTGATCTACGACGCCAAGCGCCCCGATCACCTCAGTCCGTTGGAAAAGGTCATCAAACGCAGGAAGGTAGACGGAATCATTCTGGTCAAATCGGACCTCACGCCCGAAGAGATGGACATCCTGGAAAAAAGCGGCCTTCCCTACGTTTCCGTCTTCTGCGACGATTTTTCGGAAGAAGGAAAATCGAGATACGCGATCAACACCTATTACGGCGGCGTTTCTGCCGGGGCCTATTTTTCGCGATTCAGGGACTACCTTCCCCTCTACGTCGGCTCGCTCATGGACAGCTCGGACTCTTCCAACCGCCTGTCGGGGTTCCGGCAGGGCCTGACGTCGCAGGGATGGGGCGGCGGCCCCATCGCGACGATCACAACTGAAATGTCCGTCCCCGCGGCCTACAGGATCGTCATGGACAACGCGGAGTGCTTCAAGGAAAAACGATCGGTCTATGTCTACAACGACATGATGGCCTGCGGCATGCTGATGGCCTTGAAGGACCTGCATATAGCAGTTCCCGAGCACATCCAACTGATCAGCAACGACGACATACCGCTCGCCGGTTGGATGACTCCGCAGTTGTCGACGCTGCGCTTCCCCACGAAACAGCTCATCAAGATCGCCTGCCAGCGCCTGGTGCGTGAAATCATCAGCGGCAATCTGGAAAAGGAGAATCTGCAATTGTCCCCGGAACTGATTCTGCGGGGAACGACCCGGACGGGAGGAGCGCGGAGATTCAATGAAGCGAAGCCTGCTTGAATTCACCGAGGGTGAATGAAGGCTTCATATAAAAAGCAGGAGGAATGTCATGAAGAAACATGTGCTGCCGGCGTTCATGCTCATCGCAGTCTTGGCTGCGATGAGTACGAATCTGTTCGCCGCGGGTTCGAAGGAATCGGGGGGTCCCGTAAAAATCAGAGTGGGAACCATGCCCAACCATATCGGAGTCCCGATCCAATACGCCGCCGAGAAGGGCCTGTACAAGAACGCCGGTCTGGACGTGGAGGTGATCCTGTTCCCCACGGGCGCCCCCATCAACGAGGCCCTCTCCGCGGAAAAGATCGATCTCGCCGGCAGCGGCATGGCTTCCGTGTTCGCCCTGGCATCGGGAGACGCGTACTGGCTGGGCGATTACGTCAAGACGGTCGCGGGCCTGGGCGTCTATGTACGGCCCAACAGCCCCGTCCTGAAGGAAAAAGGGAATTTCCCGGGAAAGCCAAACGTGTACGGAAGCAGGGAAACCGTGAAAGGCTTGGTGATTCTCGGAGCGCTCGGAACTTCGGACCAGTTCGAGGCCGTCGCCTGGGCGCAGGGCTTCGGCCTGACCGGGAACGAGATCAAAATGCTGAACATGGACCGAGGACCGGCGGTGCAGGCCTTCAAGACGGGCCAGGGGGACGCCATCGCCTGCGGAGGTCCGCCCTACAACTACGAGCTCGAAGCGGCGGGATTCGTTCTGGCTGCCGGCCTTACCGACGTTTCGGGAATGGACATCGCCGACGGCATGCTCGGGCGCAAGAAGTTCGTGGACGCGCATCCCGAAGCGGTGAGGAAGTTCGTCGAGGTGACCTATTCGGTCGTCGATCAGCTGTACGCCTCCGACAAGATGCTCGCGGACTATGCCATGGATTTCTACAACAAGAACGGGAAGAACTATACGCCGAAGATGATGCAGGGCGAGATCAACGACAAGGATTACATCGGCAAAGCGACGATCTCGTCGCCGGATTATCGTTTCGGTTCCACCATGGTAGGAATGGGCGGCTTCTACGTGAAGGGAGGAAAAATCGAGCCGGATTTGGAGAAGAACATCTCCTCCAGCCTGAGGCCCGACTTCCTCGAGAAGATCTACGGAATCACGATAAAGAAATTCGCCAACAAGTAGATCATCCGCTTTCCGCTTTTCGGCCGGAGGAAAGCCTCCGGCCGCATGCGGAATCGAACCGGGAGTATCAATGAAAAAGCGGAGCAATTTTTTCCATCTGCTGCTATCCGTAACTTCCGTGCTGTTCTTCATCGGCGTCTGGCACCTGTTCACGACCGTGCTGCAGGTCGTCCCCTCCAACACCCTGCCCAGCCCGGAAAAGGTCTTCACGTCCTTCATCCGGAAATTCACCAATCCCAACCCGGACGGAGCGACCCTTCTGCAGCATACCCTTGCGAGCCTTCAAGTCGCGCTGACCGGCTATTTCTACGCGCTCGTCATCGGCATACCCTTGGGAATCATGATGGCGTGGTACGCCTACGTCGACCGCTTCGTCCGGCCCTTGTTCGACTTGTTGAAACCCATCCCGGGGGTTGCGTGGATTCCCCTGATGATCGTCATCTTCGGCCTCGGGATAGCCTCGAAGGCAGCGGTCGTGTTCTTTTCGGCGGTCGTGCCCTGCGTGCTGAATTCCTATACGGGAATCAAGCAGACGAAGGACGTTCATCTTTGGGTCGCCAGGACCTTCGGGGCCACCGACAGGCAGAAACTGTTCACCATCGCGATTCCCACGGCCCTCCCCCATATCCTGACCGGCGTGCGCGTGGCGCTCGGCGCGGCCTGGGTGGCCATCGTGGCCGCGGAACTTCTCGGGGCGACCCAGGGCCTCGGCTTCATGATCCAGCAGTCCCGGGGAATTTATCGCACCGACATCATCATCGTAGGGATGCTCGCCGTCGGAATCTGCGGGGGCATCCTTACCGGCATCCTCACGTTCATCGCGGACTTCTTACTGAAGGGCAGGAGATAGATGAGAAAAGCACTGGGGAAAATGGCGCAGAACGGCAGCTATGCGGCGGTTTCCGTCGCGTCGTTTCTGGTTCTGTGGGCGCTCGGAGTCCATTATTCGGAAATAAAAGTCGTCATGCCGACACCGTGGGAGGTCATCCGGGACTTCTTCGACAGCTTCGTGAACCCGGTCGGCAGGTATACGATGCCCGTCCATATCCTCTACAGCCTCATGAGGGTAGTGCCGGCCTACATCGCGGGCAGCGTTTTCGGCATCGTGCTCGGCATACTCATGGGCTGGTTCAGGCCGGTCAACTCGATCTTCCGGCCGATCTACGAGCTCATCCGGCCCATTCCGCCCATCGCGTGGATACCCATCTCCATCGTCTGGTTCGGCATCGGGGAAGGCTCGAAGTGGTTCCTCATCTTTCTCGCCGCTTTCGTGCCCGTAACGCTGAACTCCATTTCCGGCGCGAGGTCCGTCGACCCCCTGCTCATCAAATGCGGGGAGATGCTCGGCGCGTCGAAAAAGCACATCTTCACGTCCATCGTCCTGCCGTTCTCGGTGCCGTACATCTTCAGCGGCCTGCAGGTCGGGCTGGCCGGGTCCTGGGCCACCGTGGTCGCGGCGGAGATGATCCGCTCGACCGAGGGCGTCGGTTGGATCATCATCTCGAGCATGGATACGAACGACGTCACCCAGAGCCTGGTCGGGATCATGGGAATCGGAATCGTGGGATATCTCTTGGCCACCATCATGAGAAAGGTAGAGGATGCATTATGCGCCTGGACGATTCGGGAAGTATAGCCGTTTCATGCCGTCGGGTTTCGAAGGAATTCACGTCGAAGCGGGGAGCCTCGAAGGTCCTCGCCGGCATAACGCTCGAAGTGGAACACAATGAATTCGTGGTATTGTTCGGACCGGGGCAATGCGGGAAAACGACCTTGATGAACATCCTGTCCGGCTTGGAAGAGCCGACCGAAGGAGAGGTCTTCTGCAACGGCGAGAAGGTCGTGAAGCCGGGAGCCGAACGCGGAGTGGTCTTTCAATCGATGGCCCTGTTCCCCTGGCTGACCGTGAGGGGAAATGTGGCCTATGGACCGAAGGCGCGGGGATTCGCGAAGGACGTCTGGACGAGCAAGGCCGATTACTACATAGATCTCGTCGGACTCAAGGGATTCGAGAACGCCTACATCAACCGGCTGTCGGGCGGCATGAAGCAGCGCGTCGGCATAGCCCGAGCCTACTGCAACGAACCCGAGGTCCTCTTCATGGACGAGCCCTTCAGCGCGCTCGACGCCCAGACCAGGTACCTCATGCAGGAAGAGATCATGAGAATCTGGTCCGCCGAGAAGAGGACCGTGGTGTTCATCACGAACAACATCGAGGAGGCCGTCTACCTCGCCGACAGGATCGTGCTCCTCACGAATTGTCCGGCGAGGATCAAGCAGGAATACGGGATCCGCCTTCCGCGCCCGCGGGATTATACCTCGCCGGAATTCCTGGCCCTGCGGGACGAAATTTCCAGGAACATGGACAGGACTCGGTAAGGAACCGAACATGGAAGAGAGAAACGTCAAGGTAAGAGTCACCAACTTGTGCAAACGGTTCGGAGACCTGAAAGTCCTCGATAATATAAGTTTCGACGTGCTCGAAGGGGAATTCCTCTGTGTGGTCGGTCCCACGGGATGCGGGAAGACCACCTTTCTCAACAGCGTGACGAAGTTGTACGAACCCACCTCCGGGGAAATCCTCGTGAACGGGAAGCCCGTGGATCTGCGGAAGAACAACATATCCTACATCTTCCAGGAACAGTCCACCATGGAGTGGTACACGGTGGAGCAGAACATCGAGTACGGCCTGCGGATAAAAGGCGTCCCGAAGAAGGACCGCAGGGAGGCGGTGGAAGAAGTTTTGGAGACGGTCGGCCTCGCGGATTACCGAACCTATTACCCGAGGGAATTGTCGGCGAGCATGGTCCAGCGGGTCGTGATCGGGAGAGCCTTCGCGACGAGACCGGAACTCCTCCTCATGGACGAGCCCTACGGACAGCTGGACATCGAGCTCCGTTTCAAGCTGGAGGACGAGCTCCTGTCGCTCTGGCGGAAAACGGGAACGACGGTCATCTTTATAACCCACAACATCGAAGAAGCGGTATACCTCAGCGAACACATTCTCGTACTGACCAACAAGCCCTCCACGATCAAGAAACGAATCACCAATTCCCTTCCGAGGCCGAGAAACGTCATCGACGCCGATTTCATCGCGCTCCGGAACGAAGTCACGGAACTGATCAAATGGTGGTAACAAGGAGACCTTCCGAATGAAACCCAACATCGTATTGATTAACTGCGACGATCTCGGCTACGGCGACCTCGGGTGTTACGGCTCGAGGAAGAACGACACGCCCCATCTCGACCGCCTGGCGGCCGAGGGAATACGCTTCACCGATTTCTACATGGCTTCCCCGGTGTGCTCCCCCTCGCGTGGCGCCATGCTCACCGGCTGCTATCCCCCGCGGATCGGGTTCGGCGATTTCCACGGCGAAATCGTCCTTTTCCCCGGTTTCGACATCGGGCTCCATCCCGACGAGATCACGATCGCCGACATCCTGAAGGAAGCGGGATACAGGACCATGCACGTGGGCAAATGGCACTGCGGCGATCAGGAGCCCTTCCTGCCTACGAGCCACGGCTTCGACGACTACTACGGGCTTCCGTACAGCAACGATATGGCGGTCACGGAAAAGAACAAACGCTTCCCGCCCCTCCCCCTGCTGGACGGCCTGGACGTGATCGAACAGCAGCCCGACCAGCGCTCGCTCACCGAGCGGTACACGGAACGCAGCATCCGCTTCATCCGGGACAACAAGGACGACCCCTTCTTCCTCTATCTGGGGCACATGCACGTCCACCTGCCGCTGTACGCGCCCGAGATCTTCGAGAAACGCTCGCGGAACGGGGCCTACGGGGCCTGCGTCATGGCGATCGACTGGTCGACCGGAGCCATCGTGGAGGCGCTGAAAAAATACGGCGTCTACGAGAACACCATCGTCATCTTCACCTCCGACAACGGCTCCCGGAACGATTTCGGCGAGAGCAACGGCGTCCTGCGCGGCTCGAAACGGGAGACTTGGGAGGGAGGACAGCGGGTCCCCTTCATCGTGCATTGGAAGGGGACCATAGTCCCCCAGGTCAACGACGGATTGATCGCGTCGATGGACCTCCTCCCCTCCCTCGCGACGATAGCGGGCGGGAAGGTCCCCCGGGACCGGATCATCGACGGCCTCGATCTTTCCGACCTGCTCTTGGGAAAAACGAGGGAGTCCAAGCGGGACTCGTTCTTCTATTATCTCTGCAACACCCTGGAGGCCGCCCGGGTCGGAACCTGGAAGCTCCACGTCGCGAAACCCAGGGTGACGAGAGAATCCGAGGAAACGACGAAGGACCCTTCGCAGGTGCCGGCCCCCGCGATCGACGACGACTCGGAGGTGAGGGAGCTGTACGACTTACGGAAGGACCCTTCCGAGAAGCACAACGTCTACGACGAACATCCGGAAATCGTTCAGGCGATCATGCGGCGCATCGACGAGTGCCGGAACGATCTCGGCGACGCGTTCACCCATACCAAGGGAAGGAACCTCAGGCCGATCGGCAAGGTCGAGCATGCCCGCCCCTTGACCGCCTACGACGAGAACCATCCGTACATCATCGCCATGTACGACAAATGCGAAGTGGGATAGCGCACAGGCGGGCGTCGGTTCCCGAACGTTTCCTCAATTAATTATTTTCGCCCATGTAGAAGCACTCCGAATTTCCCGGACGTGATGTTCACGTGTGCATGAACGGACTCCCGATTCTTCTGCTGCTCATCATCCCCTGTCTCCTCCCCTCCTGCTCCCCCGAGAGGCCGGACCGCGCTGCACTGGAAACCTACGCGAAGGCGAAGAGTCTCTACCTGGAACGGCGTGGCGACGAAGCCCTGCCCCTGCTGCGGGGACTGGACTTCGAAGCCCTGCCGGCGGCCGGGCTTCTCCTCGGCAAGGTCCTCATCTTCAAGGGCGCCGAAGCGGAGGCGGAAAGGGTCCTCGGGAAAATCGTCGAGAAGAGGCCCGACTACGAGGAAGCCCGCAAATGGCTGGCCCGGCTCCTCATGCTGCGGGGCAGACCGAAGGAGGCGGAGAAGTGCCTCGCGGAGGGGCTCGCCCTCGATTCCGAGGACTCGGAGCTGCTCGCGCTCATGGGAAAGGCGAGACTCGGGAACAAGGACATCGCCGGTGCGATGCAATACTTCCTCAAGGCGGAGAGCAGCCTCGAACGCCTCGCGGAGGCACCCCTCGAACTCGCCGACCTGTACAGGGGCTTGGGCATGAGGGAAAAGAGCCTCGTCCGGCTCGAACTCGCCCTTGCTCTCCTCGGAAGGGAGAGCGCCCTCCGCAGGACCGTGGACGCCGCGGCTGCGGAACTCAGAAAGGAATTGAAAAAATGAAGAAAGCCTCGTGTCCGAGAACCGCGATGATCGCCCCTACGCTCATCCTCGGCTCCTGCGTTCTCTTCGGAGGAAGGACCGCGCGGGACGCCTTCGTCGCCGAGGCGAGACGGGGCGACATAGCCCGGGCCCCTCTCGTACTCGCGGAAACCACGGTCAAGATGGGAGCCGAGTCCGAGAGAATCAGGGAAAACGCGGCTTACATCCTCATGCTCATCCTCGAGAGGAAAAGGAGCGAAGAGAAGAACCCCTCCGGAGAGCTCCGGGTGAAGGTGAGACTCAAGGAGGACTCCTTCGTCCGGGACTTCAGGACCCTGAACACCGTGAGCGCAGAGATCTCACTTTTCGAGGGCGATTCTCCGAATCCGGTCGCTCTCTTCGTAGAAAGCGAGGATACGGAGGAGACCCTCTCCTCCTACGCCTATCTTCACTCCCTGCTCGAGAAGACCGTCGGGAGGATCGAGTAGGACCATGAAGCGGAGCGTTTTCCTGGTGTTCTTCATTCGCCTGAGCCTTCTCGCGGCCTGTGCAGGAACCGACGACGGGCCCGCCATCGACCTCGCCTCGGCCCTCGAGCGGGCCAAGAAGCACAGCTTCGAGCTCAGACAGGCCCTCTTCGACCTCGGGACCGACGAGGCCCGCAGGCGGATGGCCTACCGGCTCTTCCTCCCGACCCTTTCCTTGAGCTATGCCCAGAACGACTCCGTCCTCTACGACAGCCCCGACGCGAGGACGAAGAAGATTTCGGTGGCCTTGAGCCAGCTCGTCTGGGACCGGGGAAAACGCAGCCATGCCCTGAGACTCAAGGAGATCGACCTCAGAATCGAACGCCGTCTCCTCGATTTCCGGGAAGAAGACCTCATGCTCGCGGTGGTGAACTTCTACATCGAGATTCTCACCCTCGATATGAAAGGGAAAATCCTCGAGGAGACGACGTTCCTCACCCGGGAGCAGGCGAGGATCGCGGCCGAGGAGATGAGGCTCGGGGATCTCAAGGAGATCGACTACCTCGACATCCTCTGCCGGGCGAAGGACCTCGAGCTCGAGCTCGCCGCCGCCCGGCAGGACGAGGCGAGAGCCATCCACGAGTTCGGGAAGCTCCTCGGACTGGGACGCGGCGAGACGAGGAGGCCGGCGGGAAAAATCGACGAAAATTACCGGGGCTCGGTCGATGCAGGAGAGGAGGCGGCCTTCCTCCGCCTCGCGAGGAAGAACAGCTCGGACCTCGAGAAACTCGACCGGGACCTCTTCGATCTCCGCGAAACCCTCCGCCGCGAGGAGCGGTCCTGGATGCCGGAGCTCACCGCGAAACTCGAGGTTTCCGTGCTCGGGACGGCCTTTCCCCTCACCCAACCCGGCTTCAGCCTCGGCCTCGACTTCGCCTTCGGCGGGCCCGTCTTCCCGGTCTCGGCCGGTCTCAGAGCCGGAAAATCGAGCCCCTCGGAGCGATTCCTCGGTTCGGATGGCGAGGCAAAGGTCGCGGACGACCTGGAAGGACTCCTATCGGAGGAAATCGCCCGGGCCGACCTTGCGAAAGGCCTCACGACCCGCCGGGAAGCGGAAAGGGACATCGAGTTCTCAATCATGGAGGACCTCTCCTCCGTGGAGCACGAGCGCAGAGCCCTTGCCCTGCTCGAGGAAAAACGAGCCGTCATGGAGAAGAAAAGGAGCGTGGAGGAGGTGAGGCTCGAAGTCGGGGACATAACGCGCATCGACTACGTGGAGACGGAGATCGAGCTGGCGAAGACGAAGATCGCCATCCTGGAGGCGGTGAGGAACCTCTTCGGCAGGGAGACCTCCTTGAGGAGACGATGCGGGACCGCGGTCTTCGGTTCCTATCCCCTCCCGATCGCCGGCGGAGGCTTTCCGTGAACCTGGACACCACCCGGCCGTCGGGCTCCGTCAATCCCGCCTGGATCCTCCTCGCCGCACTGCTCGCGGTCCCGATCCCTTCCTGCGCGGGAAAACGCGAGGAGGCTCCGCCCGTTCCCGTCGAAAAGGTGAAGACGGTGAGAGTAAGGAAGGAAACGATCGTTCCGGTCCTCGAGACCTTCGGAACCATCGTCTACCGCAGCAAGGCGGACGTGTACGCTCCCTTCGAAGCCGCTGTCGAGAGGATCGAGGCGGAGGAAGGCGACCGGGTGGAAGGGGGCCGGGTCCTCGCCGTCCTCGCAAGGGACAAGCTCGGTCTCTCCCTCGAGCAGGCCCAGGCCGCCGAGGCGTCGAAGAAGGCCCTTCTCGTACTTGCGGAGGAAAAACTCGCCGAGGGCCGAAGGTCCGTGGAGGCGAAATTCCTCGCGGCGGACAAGGCCCGTTTCGAGGCGGAGCAGAAGAAGGCCGACCTCGAAATCCTTGCGAAGGTCTACGGGCACAAGAAGAAACTATTCTCCGTGGGAGGTGTATCCGAGGGCGAGCTCGAGAACGTGAAGGCCAGCTACCTGAGGAGCAGGACCGATCTCGACCAGGCGGAGAAGGACCTGGCGATCCGGCTCATCGGCTTCCGCGACCGGGACATCGAGGAAGCTGGACTCGCGACCCCGAAGGACGAGGCGGAGCGGCGCGGCCTCTTCGTCGAGCTCAACACGAGGATGCTCGCGGCCGAGCGGAACGTGGCGGCCTCCGATTACGACGCGGCGGTCGCGGAAAGGCGGAGGCTCGAGCTTCTTCTCGCCGAGGCCGAGGTGAGGAGCCCCATAGCGGGCGTCGTCGGGAGCCGGGGAATAGAGCCCGGCGAGAAGGCGACCACGGAGACCCTGCTCTTCTCCATCTTCTCGGCCGAGACGGTCTACGCCCAGGCCGACGTGGCGGAAAAGGACCTCGCCTCCGTGCGTCCCGGCCTGAGCGCGGAAGTCGGGATCGACGGCCTTCCCCCGATGAAGGGGGCGGTCAAGCTCGTCTCACCCAGCCTCGATCCCCGGACGAAGTCCGCCCGGGTGAAGGTCCTCCTGGACAACCGGGACGGGAAGCTCGTTCCCGGCATGTACGCCCGGATCGCGATATGCCTCGGCTCGGCCCGGTCCCTGCCCGTCGTTCCCGAATCCGCCCTCGTGGCCGAGGAAGGTGGGAAGCACTCGGTCTTCGTCCTCCGGGGAGGGATCCTGTTCAAGGTGCCCGTGACTCCGGGGAACAGGTCGGGCGGCAAGGCGACGGTGAGCGAGGGCCTCGAGGAAGGAGAGAGAATAGCCGAGAAGCCCCTCGGGACCTGCCGGGACGGCATGAAGGCGGAGGCGGTCGAATGAGACGTCCGCCCCGGAAACCGCCCGGCTTCGGAGCCGCGCTGCCCGCCCTCCTTCTCCTCGCCTCCTGCAGTCTCGTCGAGTTCACGGACGCCCCGGGCATCGCCTTCTTCCCTGCCCGAGCGAACGAGGTCGTCCCGGCGAACACGCCCCTCCGGGCGAGCTTCGACTTTTCCGTGGACCGGGCCTCGGCGGAAAGCGTCTTTACGGTCAAGGACTTCGCGGGCCCGCTCGCGGGGAAATACTCATGGCAGGGGGACACGGTCTCCTTCGCGCCCGAGCCGGGCCTCGAGGCCGGGGGGAGGTACGTCCTCTCCTTCGACGGCAGATTCAAGGACGCGAGGGGAATAGAATACGAAGTTCACGAACTCGTTCCCTTCTTCTCGGAATTCAGGAACGAGGAGGCGCCCTACCTGGTTTCGATCGATCCCGCGTCCGGGGCCTTGGCCGAAGGGACCAAACAGGTCCGCATCGTCTTCTCGCGCAGCCCCGACCCGGCTTCCTTCCTCGAAGGCTTCGCCTTGAGTCCACGGACGGACTACACCCTCGTCTGGGAACGGGACGGGACCGAGGCGGTCCTCTCGCCCAGGACGGGCTGGAAGAACCTCGCGCTCTACACTCTGTCCTTTTCCGAGGCGATCAAGGACACGCGGGGCGTTCGTCTCGCCGCGGCCCGAGACTCGGTCTTCCTCGTCCAGGACGACGTCGCCCGCCCCGCGGTGCTTTCCGTGGAGGCTGCGGTGAACGATCCCCTCGCTTCCTTCCCCGCCCTGGGCACCGATCTCGGCTCCCTCCTCACGGCGAAGGACGCGCTCAGGATCGTCTTCTCCGAACCCATGGACCGGGAATCGCGGGAGGCCGTGAGGCTGAGTCCGGACGTCGCCGGCTCCTGGTATTGGATCGACGGCGACAGGGTCCTCGCCCTTTCTCCCTCGGACTTCTACGTCGCGGGAAAGTCCTACACCCTGGAGATATCCTCTTCCGCTGCGGACAAGTCCGGCAACAAGCTCCTCCCCTTCTCCCCCATGGTCTTCACGCCTGCGACCGCCTTCCTCGGTTTCCGGGCGGAATTCGCCGCGGACGGCGTCGTCCTGCGGGAGGAGGAATTTTCCCCTTCGAAACCGCTCGTCGTCACCGTCGATTGGCCCCTGTCGGAGGACTATACCGCGGCGTTCGTGTTTTCCGGGGGCTCCTTCCCTACCGACGAAGAGAAACTCGCGGCCCTGGAGGGAATCTCCCTTTCCTGCATCTTCCCCGCCTCGACCGCGAGCCCGGTCGCAATCGGCTCGAGCTGGACCTTCGGGAACCGTCTCGTCCTCACCTGGACGGGACTCGAGCCATCATCGGCCGCGGGCGAGCGCTACTACCTCCTCGCGGTGAAGGGCGGCGTATCGGGGATCAGGAACGCATCCGGCAACATTCTGAGGAAAACGTCGTGCCAGCTCATCGTGGCGAAGGCTCCCTGATGGCGGCACGCGCGGCCATCCAATCCCCGCGGCGCGGCGGCCTCTCTTTCCCCCCGGCCGTCGTCATCCTCCTCGCCGCTATGCTCGCCGCATCGTCGCTCCAGGCCTGTTCCTTCGTCGACGAACTCGCCCACATGGAAAGGCTCTCCGTCGTCTCGGCCTCTCCGGAAGAAGCCTTCGTGCTCCCCGGAAACGTAAAAGAGGTATCCGTCACCTTTTCCGAGAAAATGAGGAAAGCCTTCGCGGAAGACGCCTTTTCCCTGAAAGGCGACTCGGTCTCGGTTTCCGGCACCTTCTCCTGGCGGGACGGAGGAAGGACCCTCGCCTTCGAACCCCTGGCGCCCCTCGACGCGAGGAGGAGCTACACGTTCTCGGTCTCGACCTCCGCAGAGGACGAGTACGGAAACTCCCTGGAAGACGCCTTCTCGAAAACCTTCCATACCCGGTCCGAAACGACGAGTCCCTTCCTCGTTTCCCATTCGCCTGCGGGCGGGAGTACGGTCTCCTCCCGCGAACCCGTCGTCCTCCTCTTCTCCGAACCCATGGACGCGGCCTCGGTCCTCTCCTCCTTCGGCCTCTCGCCGAGGCCCGAAGGCTTCTTCTCGTGGAACGCCGAAGGGAACGAGCTCGTCTTCACCCCCCTCGAGGAATGGACCGCCGGCGAGTCCTTCGACACGACCGTCGGAAGCGGATGCCTCGACCGGGAGGGAAACGGTCTCGCTGAGGAGCGGACCTTCCGCTTCTTCGGTCCCGGAACCTCGGCGTTATCCGCAGTCTCGGTGAGCGCGGTGAGAGGGGGCTTCACCCTCGCGCCTTCAGGTCCCGGAGGTTTCGCGGACCCGTCCCTCAGGACCGAGAAGGACGAGAGCTTCAGGATCGTCTTCAACCGGCCTCCCGAAGCCGAGAAGCGAAGGGGCCTCGTTTCCGTGAATCCATCCGCGGCCTTCAGCCTCGCCTGGGATGCGGACGGCGCGGCCTGCGTCTTGAGTTTCACCGAAGACCTCGCCTGGGGCGCCGTGTACGAGATCGCGGCCGCGGGAACGATCTGCCGCTTCGTCGTGAACGGCGAAGGCTCGGTCCCGCTCTCGGTCCGACGGGTGGTCTACATCCGGGACATCGCGGCCGGAAGTCCGGTGTTCGAGGAACTCCTCCTCTCAGGGAACTACGATTTTCCCGATTCGGCGACCGCGGCCTTCGACGTGTACGTGGGACACGGGACCGGAGCCGCGGTCGAGTTCGCCTCCTTCCTGGACGCCTTCTCGCTCTCGGTCTCGAACGGCTGCGTCGAGTTCGTGACTTTCGGCGCGGAAATCGCCCCCGTTTCTCCCGCTCCCCTGCCGGCCGCGGGCGCCGGGGAAACGGTGTTCCGCGTCTTCTGCTCGACCGACGACGTGCTCGCGTGCGGCATCGTGACGGTCGGCGTGAGCACCGGCCTCCGGGACGACCGGGGCAACGGACTCGCCGTGAAATTCAGCCTTCCGGTGAACAAGCAATGAGGGACGCGATCCGTCTCGTCGCCGAACGCCCCGTTTCAGCCCTCGCGGTCGGCCTCGCCTTCGTCCTCTTCGGAGCCGTCGCCTTCTTCAGGCTCAAGATCGAGCTCCTGCCCGACCTCGCCGTCCCCCTCGTCCGCGTCGTCACCGAATACCCGGGCATCCCTGCCGAGGAAACCGAGCAGCTCGTGACGATCCCCCTGGAGAACGCCCTGTCCTCGGTGAAGGGGCTCAAGGCCCAGGAGTCGGTCTCGAAGGAAGGCTTCTCCTGCATAACCCTGCGCTTCGACTGGAAGACGGACCCCAGGACCGTCGCGGTCGACGTGCGGGAGAAGATCGACTCGGCCTTTCCCTACCTCCCCTACGGCATCAGGAAACCGACGGTGCACTCCGAAAACCTCGGCTCCCTTCCCATCCTGACCCTCGCGGCCTTCCCGAAGGAAGGGCGCAGTCTGACGGACATTTCCCTCCTCGTCAGGAAGGACCTGGCCTCGCGGCTCGTCCGGATCGGCGGCGTCGCCTCGGTCCGGGTGGCCGGCACCCGGGAATCGGAAGTCCTCGTGGAGGCCGAGCGAGGAAGGCTCGAGGGGGCGGGTCTGACAGCCTCGGACCTCGCCTCGATCCTTTCCGCCTCGATCTTCGACCTGCCGGTCGGCACGATCGAGACGGGCGGGCTGGAATATCTCGTGAAGGCGACCACGGGGGCCGATACGGTCCGGGCCGTCTCCCGGCTCCCGATCCCCTCGGGCACGGGGGCCCTCACCGTGGGAGACGTCGCCCGCGTGGAACTCGCCCCGGCCGACAGGACCTCCTTCTTCAGGCTCGACGGGAGGGAGGCGGTCGGCATCTTCGTTTCCAAGATGCCGGACGCGGGGAGCCTCAACACGGCGAGGGCGGTGATCGAGGAACTGCCGGCTCTGCGGGAACGCTCCTTTCGGGACTTCGAGCTCGTTCTCGTCGCCGACGGGACCGAGGAGATCGCCTCAGCCCTCGAGGGGCTCATCCTTTCCCTCTCCCTCGGGGCCGCGGCGACCTTCGTCGTCCTCCTCCTCTCGTTCCGGAACCTCGCCGCCCCCCTCGTGGTCGCCGCGACCGTTCCCCTCTGCCTCGCTTCGGTCTTCCTCTTCCTGTACTTCGCCGGCCTCACCCTGAACATCGTGAGCCTCACCGGCATCGCGGTCGGCATCGGCATGATCGTCGACCCCGGCATCGTGGTCGCGGAGAACCTCCTGGCGCGCGGGGCCCGCACGCCCCGGGAAATCGCGGAAGCGACGGCGGAACCGGCGGCCTCGATCTTCGCCTCCACGGCCACCACGGTCCTCGTCTTCCTCCCGGTCCTCTTCCTGCCGGGCATGCTGGGGGCCCTCTTTTCCGAGCTCGCCCTCACCCTCGTGGTCCTCCTCGCTGCCTCCTTCGTCCTCGCCCTCTTCCTGACGCCGGCGCTCTACGCCCTCCTCCTCCCGAAGCTCGCGGTCTCCCGTTCGAGGACGGGAAGGTCCCGGACCTTCCTCGCCTTCAGGAAGTACCTCCTCTTCTCGCTCCGCAGGCCCCTCCTTCCCTTGAGCATCCTCGCGCTCGCCGTCCTGGCAGGGGCGGCAGCCTTCACCGGCCTGCCGCGGAGGATCGTTCCGGAGCGGGATCCCGGCATGGTCGAGGCGACGGCGGTCTTTCCTCCGGGCACGGGCCTCGAAACCGCGTCCGAGGAGAGCGGCGAGATCTCCCGCAGGCTTCTCGAGCTTCCCTGCGTGAAGCGGGTCTTCTCGGAGGGGGGCTTCGACGCGAAGTCCGCCCGGGACGCGGCGGAAAGCGGCAGGAACTCCCGGACGGCCCGCTTCGTCATCCTTCTCCGGGAGGACGCCGCCGCGAGCGTTCCCCTCGTCTCCGGGATCTTCGCCGCGGCCGGAAGCCTCCGGTTCGCGGTCTCGCTTCCGCGGGACACGATCGGCCGCCTCCTCGGGACGGGGGAGGAAATCAGGTTCAGGATCGAGGGCGGCGACCGGGCGGGACTTCTCGAACGGGCCGAGGCCCTGGCCGGACGGCTCGAGGAGAAGGGCCTCGTCGCTACCTCGTCACGGGACACCGCCCGGGAGCTTCCACGCCTCCTCTTCGCGGCGGACGACGCCGCCCTCGCCCGAGCCGGGGTATCCCCGAGGGAGGTCCTCGACGCGCTCGAGGCCTCGGTTCGGGGCAGGATCGCGGCTCGGCTTCCCCGCGGCGAGGAGGAGTCCGAGATCAGGGTCAGGCTCCGGAGGGAGGAAACCTCGGGCGAGGCCGCGCTCGGCGAGATCCGGGTAGCGGCCGGGACCGGCGGCGAGGGAGGACGGATAGCCATCAAGGAACTCGGAAGGTTCGAACGCGGACATTCCCATCCGGAGCTTCACCGAGCGGACCGGAAAACATCGATCGACCTCGTTTTCACGCCCCTGGCGGGCAGGGCGAAGGACCTCGAGACGGCCTTGGCCGCGGAACCGGGGGGAAGGCTCCTCTCGCTCGCAGCGACCGAGGAGGGCGGCAGACACGCGGGGCTCGTCTTCCTCGTCGCCGTTCTCCTCATGTACCTCATCCTCGGCGCCCAGTTCGAGTCCTTCGCCGTCCCCCTCCTCCTGCTCGTCTCCTTTCCCCTCTCCACCGCGGGAAGCTTCCTCGCCCTCGGGGCCTACGGCTACAGCCTCAACCTGAACTCGGTCCTCGGCGTCCTCATCCTCCTCGGGACGACCATCAATTCCTCGATCCTCCTCACCGACGCGTACGGCAGGGGCGGGGCGGGAAGGATAGTCCGCGCCTCCCTCTCCCGCCTCGCGTCCCTGGGAGCCACCGTGAACACCACGCTCACGGCCCTCGTTCCCATGCTCGTGTTCACGCGGGGAGACAACGCGCTCCAGAGCAACACCGCCGTAGCACTCGCCGGAGGCCTCTCCCTGGGTACGGTCGCCGTTCTCCTCGTCTATCCCTGCGTCTACCATCTTTTCAGGAGGAGGTTCCCGCCGTGAGCCTCCGCGGGGCTTGGATTGACAAGCCGGTCCGGGTCGTCTTCGTCTTCGTGGCGGTCCTCCTCGTATCGGGGCTCCTCGCCCTCTCGATTCCCCTCGGCTACCTGCCCGGGCGGGGAAATCCCTCGATCTCCGTGACCGTCGATTGGCGCGGGGCCTTCGAAGCAGAGGTCGAGCGCGACCTCACCGCACCCCTGGAGGACGCCCTCGCCGAGATCCCCGACATCGAGGAGCTGTTCTCCCTCTCGGAACGGGGACGTTCCCGGGTCTACCTCCGCTTCCGTGAAACGACCGATCTCGACGAAGCCTATCTCGAGGTAAGGGAGGCGGTGGACGGGATCGAAAGCCTGCTTCCCGAGTCGGCGCAGCGGCCCGTGCTCGCGAAAAGCGGCTTCGACGAGGGGCCCGTCTTCATCGCGGCCTTCGGCCCCGGGTCCGGCAGGACCGAGGAGGAACTCGAACGCCTCTTCGAGGGAGTCGAAGGCTCGGGAGAGGTGGAGGCGAGCGGCGGGGCGAAGCGGGAGATCCGCGTTCACGCGGACGAGCGCAGGCTCGCCTCCTCTGGGCTCTCCCTTCTTTCCCTGGCCGAGGCCGAGAGCAAGGCGAACGTCGTCGGGGCATTCGGGAGAATCGGGGAGCCGCCCGCGGTCTTCGATCACCGGCTCAAGACCCCGCGGGACTTCGGCGCGGTTCCACTCGGCCGGGTCTTGAGGACGGAGGACGTCGCCGAGATCGCCTGGGCCGAAGCGGAGAGGGAAAGCCTCTCCCTCACGGACGGAAGGGAAACGGTGATCCTCTATGTCCGTGCCGCGGGCGACGCCAATGCCCCCCTCCTCTCGGAGAAACTCAGGCTGCTCACGGCCGGGATTCCGGATTCCCGCGTCCTCCACGACCGCGGCGCCCTCGTGGCGAAGGTCCTCCGGGAGACCGCGGCGGCCCTCGTCGCCGGCTCCCTCCTCGTCGTCCTCTTCACCTTCCTCTTCACCCGCTCGGCTCCCGCGGCCGCGGTCGTCTCCTTGAGCATCCCCTTCTCCGGCCTGATCTCGCTCGCCGTCCTCGCCCTCGCGGGTTTCGAGCTCGACGTGATGACCCTCGCGGGTCTCGCCGCGGGGTCGGGACTCCTCGTGACCTCGTGCATCCTCTACGGAGAGACCTTCTTCAGGCTCGGCCGCGACCCGGAAAGGACCCTCGAGGCGGCCGGCGAGCCTGTCGTCTATTCCTCGGCCACGACCGCCTGCGTGTTCCTCCCCCTCCTCTTCTCCCCCGCCCGGCTCACTTCGGCCTACGGGGGGCTCGGGCTCGCCGTTTCCGCATCCCTCGGGGCCTCGGTGCTCTATGTCCGTTTTTTCATGCCGGCCTTCCTCGTCCGCATCGCGGGAGGAGCGGACTCCCGCCCGGTGCCGCGAAAGAACCCGCAGGCTCCAGAGGCCTCGCCCGGCCGTCGTCCGGCCCCGCCCTCCTCCTCTCGTCTCGCCGGCCGCGCGCTGCGTTTCCTCCGCGCGCACAGAAAAGCGACAGCCGCCGCCCTCGCGGCCTTCGGGAGCGCCTCGGCCCTCCTCGCCTCCGGCCTCTCCTTCGGCGAGCCGGACTTCGGGACCGGGTCTTCGCTCAGGCTCGTCCTCGAATACCCGTCGGGAACCACCCTCGCCCGGGTAACGGCCGGCGCGACGGTCTTCGGCGAGAGGCTCCGCTCGATCCGGGGAGTCGCGGCGGTGAGCTCGAAGTTCGAAAAGGAACGGGCGACCTTCGACCTCGACCTCCGGGACGCCTCGGTCAGAGACTTCGCGGAAGCGGAGGCGAGAAAGGCCGTCTCATCCGCGGGCGGCGCCTTCCTCCACGTGCCCGAGCCCGGAGGCGGGGCCTCCTCCTTCGAGGTCATCCTCGCAGGGCCGACGACCGGCCAGCTCACGAAGACCGCGGAAGACCTAGCCGGGAAACTGCGCGGACTCCCCGGAGTCCGCGGCATCGTGTACCGTTTCAAGGAGGCCCTTCCCTCGAAGGTCCTCGTCATGGACCCCGCGGCGGCAGCGAGGCTCGGCGTCTCGCCTGCTCGGGCGGCCTCTGACCTCCGCCGGGCCGTCACCTCGCCGGTCGCGGACAAGGTCCTCCTTGACGAGGAGGAACTCGACCTCAGGCTCGGCGCGAAGGGCGGAAAGGGCTTCGGAGTCGAGGACCTGCTCGCCTTCCCGGTCCGGGGAGCGACGGGTCCCGTTCGCTTGGGAAGCTTCACCGAGGTTTCGGAAAGGGAGGAGACCGGGAGGATCTGCCGGACCGGCCGGAGGCGAAGCGCGAGCTTCTCCGTGCTCACGGAAAGCGTCGCCGAGGCGGAGGTCATCGCGAAGTCCCGCAAGCTCCTCGAGTCCTTCGCCCTGCCCAGGGACTTCATCGCGGAGATCGCGCCCGCCGAGGCGGAAAAGGACAGGGACTTCCGGGAAACCCTCCTCCTCCTCGCCCTCGCGCTCGCCTCGGTCCTCCTCGTCCTCGTCTTCGAGTTCGAAGCTCTCGGCGTTCCCCTCTTCATCCTCGCTCAGGCCCCCTTCGTCCTCGCCTTTCCCGTCCTCCTCTTCTGGCTCCTCGGGCTTCCCTTCACGGCCCCGGCAGCGGTGGGTCTCGTCCTCGCACTCGGCATCGGCGTGAACGATTCGCTCCTCCTCTTCGGCCGAAAAACCCGCGCTCCCTTCGACCCGGACCGTCTCGCCCGCGCCTTCGCGGACAACTTCCCCACGATCCTGTCGACGAGCCTCACGGCCGCGGCCGGGGTACTCCCCCTCCTCCTTCCCGGCGAGGCCGGAAAAGGGGCCCTCGCCCCCCTCTCCCTGGTCGTGGCCGCCGGGACCCTGAGCGCGCCCCTCGTCCTCGCGGCGTTCATAGCGATTATTCCCGATCGGTAATATTAAACTTGAGATATGAGGCTCACCATTCATGAGACCGCGGACTTGGGCCGAAAGATTCGAGAGCACAGGAAAAAGCTCGGCTATATGCAGGCCGCAACAGCCGCGCTCTGCGGAACCGGGGTTCGGTTCCTTTCCGACCTGGAATACGGCAAGGAAGCCGTCGTATCGGCAAGGTTCTTCCCGTCGCCCAGGAACGTGGGTCGCCTCCTCAGTCGAAGAGCACGACGTCACCGTAATGAATATCGGTGGCGATGATTCCCTGCTCGACGAGTTCTTCGTAGACGCACAGGCGGTTTTTGCCGGTCCTTTTCGCATGATAGAGGGCCTGGTCCGCCCTGCCGACGAGCTGACTGACGACTTCGTGCGGCTCGATCGTCTTCAGCCCGATGCTCACGGTGACGGTGCCGGCGAGGCCGAAATCGTGCTTTTCCACGTTCTGCCTGAACCTCTCGAAGACCTTTTTCGCGTCGGCATAGCAGCGGGCGCGGATCACGACGACGAATTCCTCGCCCCCGAACCTGAGCTTGATGTCCATGGGTCGGAACGACCGCCTTACGATCCCGGCAAGGCTTATGAGGACGTCGTCCCCGTAGATGTGTCCGAAGCTGTCGTTGATGCGCTTGAAGTTGTCGATGTCGAAGATGCCGAGCCAGAAGCCCCACGACGGTTCCGGCATGCTTCGTTTCGACCCGTCGGGCTCCCGCGTCGTCGGGCTCTTCGACTGCACTTCCATGAAATGGTACAGCCTCTCCTCGAACGTCTTCCGGTTGAGCAGGCCAGTGAGGGTATCGTGCTGATTGTCCACGAGGAGATCGTGGTAATTCGCGTAGACGCACAAAAAACCGTCTATGACCTTTTCGTTCAGCTTCTTTCCCGACGAAAAGGCGATCACGAGAAATCCGACCACGATCTCGCCGAACAGGATCGGCCGGACCGAGAGCTCCCGGCCCTCCGAGGATATCCGCTTGGCTGCCGCCCCTTTCAGACGAAGCTCGTCGAAGAATGCCTTGAAGGGGGCTGCGGCTTTCTCGATTTCTTCCTTTTCGTGCACCAAGGAAACGCCCGTTTCGGAAACGGAAATCACGCTGTAGATCTTATCCTCGCCCTTCTGCATGCGGAAGAAAGACACTCCTGCCGCGTCGAACAATTCGAAGATGGTCTTGGCGAGACTGATCTCGAGAATGTCGACATCCTTGTGTTTGGTTATTTCAGCGAGAGAACCGAGTACCCCGTTCTTTTTTTTAGTTTCATCCACTTCATTCACCTGCGCTGCTTTTTTACATGAATAATGCCGAGGAAACCGAAATCGATTCCTTTCTCTTGAAAATATAAGCACTTGATTCGGGGTGTCAAGCCGGCCTCGCGCAACTGCACGCGGCACAGCCTGCCGGCGAACGGAAAGAGGCATCGTGCGGCAATGCCCGCCGACCCTGTTTTTTCCGCTCTTCCAAAATACCCGAATACGAACTATCTTTTAGGAATGGCAGGCTGCGGCACGAGCGGCAGCCGCAGGAGCCCGGCATGAAGAAGTTGTCCGTTTTCGCGTTCGCGGCCATGGCTTCCTTCTTCGCGTACGGCGAGGACCTTCGGGCCCCTCGTTCGGTCGAGGAGATCATCGCCCGCTGGGAACGGTGCCGCCCGACCTTCACGGATTGGCGGGTCATGGAGAAGGCCTCGGATTTCAACGACCCCTTCGTTCTCGGAGCCCCGAAAGCCGAGTACGCGAAGGACGGCCTCGGGATGCTGAACTTCGTCCGCTATCTCGCCGGGCTCCCCGACGACATCGGGCTCGATGCGGACCTCGGCTACAAGGCCCAGGCCCTGACCGCGGTCAACGCGATGAACGGCGTCCAGTCGCATACGCCGGCCAGGCCGGCCGGCGTGCCCAAGGACGTGTACGAAGCCGCCTATCCGGCTGGCCCCCGCTGCAACCTGCAGATGAGCATATCCGAGGGCTCCTTTTCGGAGAAGGGCGCCCGGGACAACCTCGAGCGCCGGGGTCCCTACCACAAGTTGGCGGAATTCCGAAGATACTACCTCTCCCGGTCGGTCCTCGACTTCGTATCGGACGCAGATTTCAGGAACGTCCGCAAGGCCGAGCACCGCAGGAACATCTTCAGGCCGCAGCTCGGGAAGACGGGCTTCGGTTTCGTCGATTTCTACGAGGAAAGGCCCTTCACCCAGGAGGAGATCAGGAACAACACCTTCGATCCCGGTTTTTTCGCGGACGGGATCAGGTGGTACAAGTTCGACCTGAGGCAGTTCATGTCGATGTTCGCGGGCGACTCGAGCAGGACCTCCCAGCCTTCCTACGATTACGTCGCCTGGCCGGCTCGGGGATATTTCCCGCTCGAGTTCTGGCGGTACAAGGGGGAGGCTCAGCCCTGGTCGGTCCATCTCAATCCGGCGAAGTACCGGGTCGACGATCCCGCAGCCCTCGCCGTTGAAATTGCCGGCGTCTCGAACGGCTACCGCGTCGGCATCGGGAGCGGGGACCGCCCCGAGGACTGGAACGCGATCGGGGACGACGACCTGGAAGCGGGCGACAAGCTGAAGAAGTTCCTCCGCTACATGCCGGCTACGGCGAACTGGGATCCCGTCGTCATCTTCTTCCCCGGCGAGGCGAAATGGCCGGAGCCGAAGGCCGGCGAACGCTACCGCGTGACGCTTACCGGCGTCAAGGACCTTTCAGGGAAGAGCGTGAGGATCGAGTACTGGACGGAATTCTTCTCCCTTCCCCGTACGGCCTGGCTCGAATCCTCGACGGCCGAAGACTGAGGGGTTAGAACCTCAGGGAATCCTCCGTCCCTCCCCTTCCTCCGTCGTAGTAGGTCTTGACCGTGAATTTCGTGTTCTTCGTGACGAGGTTGAGCGGAAACGCCTTGCCGTCGGCGAGGGTGAAATAGATCGCCGAGCCCGAGGCTTCCGCCACGACGTCGGCTTCGACCATCTCCGCTCCAGTCTCCGTGGCCTTCCAGAGGTTGGCCTTGCAGCGGGCCGTCACCGCGGCCTCGCTCGGCCCGGCCTTGGGGTCCTTGAACGAGAACAGGGAAACGAAGTAGTCGTCCCTTCCGTCGCCCTCGACGTCGATGGCGCAGGACCATTCGTACTCCTGGGCGTTGTCTTCCAGGGTCTTCGAATCGAAGGGGATCTTCGCCGGAAAGGAGGCGAAGGTGATGCCGATCACGAGCCGGTCCGCGAAGAGTCCCAGGTCCGCCCGCACGATGTCGACATAGTCCTTTTCCGCGTCGCCGCGCTCGTCGACCGCGCTCAGGGCCAGGATCGCTCCGGAGTTCTTTCCGCCGGAGAGGGAGGCGCGGATCGCGGCGACGGTCTCGGCCGCAGAGGGGCCCTTGGCCGCGGCCTTCGCCGGCTCGGAGGCGGGCGAAGCCACGGGCTCCGCTTTTTCAGCCGCCTCCCGCCCGGCCGCGGCTTTCGCCTCGGCTGCCCGGGCCGCACGCCCCGCAGCCAGGGCTGCCGTGGCTTCCGCCGCAGCCCTCCTGCCCCGGCCTATGTTGAGTCCCTCCGGCGCCTTCGGCTCGTCGCCCGCCGCTGCCGAAACCGCCAGAATCGACAGCATCGTAAACGCTATACAGGCCCGTTTCGAAACTCTCATGCCCGTCCTCCCCTGCGCTGATGCAAGTCTAAGCCATCGAAATGCGGGCGTCCAGGATTCCGTCCGTACATAGTTTACTTCTCCCCGAGCAGATACATGAGCCCGAAGGGGAAGGTCTTCCTCGAATTGGACCAGTCGTGCCAGCCGTCGAACTCGGTGACTTTGAATGCGTAACCCTTGTCGCCCAAGGCCTTCGCCATCCGCCTTCCCGAGAGCATGCAGAGCTTCTCCTGAAGCCCCCAGTCGAGGTAGAGCCTGAGCTTCTTCGCGTCCGTCTTCAGGACCTCGCCGACGAGCCAGTCTCCCCGGAGCCAGTCCCCCGACGGGTCCGCCAATTCCCGGCCCCGCCAGAAGGAACCGGACTGGGAAAGCACCCTGCCGAAGACTTCGGGATGGTGAAAGGCGATGAAGGTCGCCGCAAGCCCTCCGTAGCTCATGCCGCCTATGACGTTCTTGTCGGGGGCTGACGAAAAATTGTACCTCGCCCGGACGTACGGAACCAATTCCTTCACGACGCAGTCCATGAAAGCGAAATTCAGGGGAAGCTCGACGTTCCGCGAGGTGTTCGTGGGATTGTCGATCAGGACGGCGGCCGCGGGCCCGATCCTTCCCTCCTTGACGAGACCGTCGAGGATGTTGGGGACCTCCACCCGATTCAGGTAGATGGGCGAATCGAAGAGGTAGACGACCGGATACCCCCCCGGCAATTTCGGGTCGTAGCCTGCGGGCAGGTACACGTACACGTTCCGGGTATTCTTCATGATCCCGCTTTGGAATTTCAGGACCTCGAGCGAGCTTCCCGTGTTTTCGTAGCGCTTCCTGTTCCAGTCCGGCTCGTTCTTTCGCAAATCGAGGACCGAATAGGACCGGACGCCGGGCTTTTCCTCCTTCGGGGTCCTGTCGGGATTGAACCTGTCGATTTCCTTGGCGATCGTCCCGGTCGCGGCGTCCTTCACCTCGTAGCGATAGGAGAAGCAGAGGTCGTTCGGGACCAGGTAGCATTGATAGTATAGGTCGGTGTCCTTGAGCCTGTGGAGCTGCATCTTTCCGAAGAAATAATCGCTGTCCACGCCGAAGACCTCGAATTTTACCTCCTTGTCAGCAGGCCCCTCCGCCCGATACAGGAAGGTCAGGTAAACGTATTCCTCATACGAGGGAACCGGCTCGACGAGCGGGAAACCGGCCTTTTCCCCGTAGGCGTAGAGCGTCTTCAACTCCGAGGCGAGCGAGCCGCCGTTCAGGCCCGTCAGCTTCGTTATGATCGGGCTCAACGACTTGCAGGGCGGACGGACCTCGGAGAATCCGGTCCTGTCGTCGGAGAAGCCGAGCCTGCAGACGACGGCCAGGAGAAAGAGCAGAATTTTCGACCGCTTGAACATGGGAACCTCCTCAGTGCGTAGCTACTATTCAGGAAAGAAAACGGGCAAAGCTCATCCGTACTCCCGTCGCTCACGGAAGCAACAAACGATTCAAAACACTATCGTGAAAAGGAAAAACGCGTTTTCCTTATCCGCCTCAGAATCGTTCAGTCAGTCGAAGTTCACCATCGTCCGCGGATCGATCGGCTTGCCTTCCTTGCGGACCTCGAAATGGAGGTGAGGCCCGGTCGACACGCCGGTGCTCCCGACCAGGGCGATCTTCTCGGCCTTGGCAACCCGCTGGCCCGGCTTCACCAGGTAGCTCTCCAGGTGGGCGTAGAAGGTTTCCATGCCGTCGTCGTGCCTGAGGAGCACGTGATTTCCCAGCTGATCGTTCTTGTCAGCCTTCGTCACGACACCGCCTTCCGCGGCGAGCGCAGCCGTCCGACTGTGAGGAATTCGCTGCATTCCGCGCAAAAGGGATCGAAGGCGGCAGACGGCAAGGTGCAGGAAACGCGAGATCAGTCGGGCTCCGCCGAGATCAGGCGTCAGGGATATCGATACCCGGCGGTATGGACGGTCGTGATGATTGCGGGATTCTTGGGGTCCTTCTCGATCTTCTTCCTGAGAACGGAGATGTGCTGGTCCAGGGTCCTGGAGTTCGGAAGGTGCTCCACGCCCCATCCGGCATTGTAGAGCGAATCGCGGTCGAGGACCCTGCCCCGGTTTTCGGCGAAGAAGAACAACAATTTGACGTCCCGCGGGCCGAGTTCTATCTCCTGCCCCCCGCGGAACGCCCTCAGCTCTCCCGGATGGACGACGAGGTCGCCGAGCTCGAATACGCTCGCGGGTGCCGCCCTGGAGAGCGTTCCGCAACGCCTCGCCACCGCGCGGACTCTGGCCAGGACCTCCTTGACGCCGAAGGGTTTGGACACGTAATCGTCGGCGCCGAGTTCCAGGCCGAGTACCTTGTCGATCTCCTCGCTCTTGGCGCTCAGGAATATGACGGGGACCGAGGCATTCTCCTTGCGGATGCGCCTCAAGACATCGTAGCCGTTCACGCCCGGCATCATGATGTCCAGGACGACGAGGTCGGGCCCTTCCGTGAGAAAAAGGTCCAGGGCCCGTTCTCCGTCCTCCGCGGCGGCGACCTCGTAACCCTCGTTTCCGAGAATTTCGACGAGACCTCTCCTCGTGAAGAGGTCGTCTTCCGCGACGAGGATCTTCATCGTCGTCCTCCTTCCTGCGGGGCCGCCGCCTTCCCGGAGTCGTGCGTCGCGGGCGCTCGGAGCCTCACCTCGAACACGGCCCCCCGCTCCGACGGCAGGACCCGGGCGTCCCCGCCGTGCAGCCGAGCGAGGCTTCTCACGACGGCGAGTCCGATCCCGGCGCCCGCGACGCCCTCGGTGGACCGGTCCGAGATCCTGAAGAAAGGCCGGAACACCTTTTCCCGGAACTTGGCCGGGACGCCGGGGCCTCGGTCGCTCGCCTGGAGCACGAGGAAGTCGCCTTCCCTGCGAAGGGCGAGCCCTATGAAGCCGCCTTCCGCTGCGTACTTTTCCCCGTTGCTCAGGAGGTTGTTCACGATCTGCTCCACCATGTCCGCGTCGAGGACGGCGCTGTCCGGCGCGGCGAGGTCGAGATCGAGCCGGATCCCTTTCGCCTCGAACGAGGGAAGGAAGCTCCCGGCGGCCTTCCTCACGCTCTCCTCGGGGAACGCGGGAGCCGGGTTGAAGACGAGGCCATGACGGCTTTCCCTCGCGAAAGTGAGGACGTTGCCGATGAGCCTGCCGAGCCTGCCGCTCTCGGAATCGATCACCGCGAGGTAGGATCCGGCGGCGCCGTCGCCCTCGCCCAGCTCACCTTTCAGGAGCTCCGCGTAGAGCCTGATGTTCGTGAGCGGGGTCTTGAGCTCGTGGGAGACCTGGTTCACGAAGGTCACCTTCTCCAGCGCGTCGCGCATCTCGCGCGTGCTCTCGCGGTAGAGGTAGAGCGAAAGCCCGAGAACCGCGAGCACGAGGAGGACGATCGAAGCGACGAGGGGAACCAGGGACGATCCCGGTAGTTCGAGGGATTCCGGGGCGGCGAAATAGACGAGTTTCCACGACGAAACGGGCGCGTCGAGGACCGTCGTCGCGATCGGGGCTTCTCCGGCGGCCGGCGTGTACGAGCCCCATTGGTAGAGAACCTTGTCCCCGAGGTCCTCGAGCGCGATCCGGAATCCTCCGTCCCCCTCGCCGGTGTCCGGGAGCGCGCCGAGCGCCGCCTTCAGCACGGCCATCCGATTCAGCTCCAGCCCGACGAGGCCGCCGGGAACGAAGCCGCCGGCCGCGGGCGCCTTCATCCAGAAGATGAAGTTGACTCCGTCCACGAGGTACCAGGCGTACCAGCCGGATTCCACGGCTGATCCCGATTTCTCCTCTCCGCGCTTCAGGAACAGTCCGGGGGAAAGCCCGAGTTCCTTGTTACGAACGATGAAGTCCCGTTCGTTCTCGGTCAAAGGGATGCCGTCCGCGGGATAGACGGTCCTCCCCTTGGCGTCGATCGCGAATACCTGCCTCACGTAGGGGGATTTCCGCATCCTCGCGCGGGCGTCCTCCGCGCTCCTCACCTCGCGAAATGCCTCGAGGTCCTTTCCCATCCTCAGGAAAAGATCCCGAATCCTGCTTTTTTCGATCTCCAGCCGGTCCGCGCACAGGGCCGCGATACGAGCCCTGTTGCGAGCCTCTTCGGACTCGACTCCGACTCTGCCGAGCCAGACGAGGAGCGCGGAGGGAAGCATCGCGAGCAGCAGGAAAAGACCGGCAAGTTTCTTGTTCATCGCTCCTCGTATCGCTCCTTCAGTAGCTCTGCTGAGTCTGGGCCTCGTAGCTCTCGGCCTTCATGCGTTTCCGGTTCTGGTTCCAGTTCGAATCGTCCTTCACGGCCTCCGCATCCTTGCTGTTCGCCCGTCCCATCTCCTGGAGGACCGGCGCGTTCAGTTTCTTCCCCTCCTCCTGGAGGAACCGGGAATTCTCCTGGAGGAGTCCCCGGGCCTCTTCGAGCTTGCCCTCGTCGCGGAGCCTGACCGCCTGTTCCTTCCTGTCCACGGAAATCTGCTTGACGGCCTCCACCATGGTCTTCGTGTCCCGCTTCTCCTCGACCTGGAGCCGGGATGAGGTGAAGGACACTCCCGCGCCACCGCGGAGCGTTCGGGACGCCCCCGAGTCCATGGTGACGAACTTTACTGCGACTTCGGCGAGGCTCAGTGCGGAGCCGTCCGCCCGGGGCGGGACCTCGAGCTCGACGAGCAGGTATTTCTCCTGTCTGCCGTAGAGCTGCCCGATCGTGGAATAGATTTTTCCGCCGGCTATGTCGCCTCCCCTGCCCAGAAGCCGTACGGGCCTGACTCCGTCGCCGCAGGTGATCTCGATTTCCACGTCGCGCGCCACGACGGACAGGATGTCGTCGAACTCGTAGCGGAAGATCCGTTCGAGGTCCGCCGAATTCTCCACGAATGCGTGGTTGCCGTCGCTTCTCTGTGCGAGCGCGACCATGAGGTCCTCGTTGTAGCCGAGGCCGAGGCCGATGGTCGAGACGGAGATTCCGGACTGCTTGAGAGCCGCCCCGAGGTTCCCCAGGGCCATGGGCGAATCCGGCCCCACGTTGGCGAGACCGTCCGACAGGAGGATCACCCGGTTGACCCTGCTCCTTTCCAGGTACTTCGCAACCTCGTCGGCGCCCTTGCTCACGCCCGCGAAAAGAGCGGTCGACCCGCCCGCGAATATCCTCTCGATCCTCGCGCGGATCTCCTGCCGGTTCACGACCCGCGTCGAAGGGACGAGAACGCTCACGGTGTCGGAATACGCGACGACGGAAAGGACGTCGCGCTCGTCGAGCATGTCGAGGGCGAGGACCGCGGCTTCCTTTGCCTTGGCGAGCTTCTCGCCGCTCATGGAGCCTGACCGGTCGAGGACGATGGAAACGTTCGCTCCGGGCCGTTCGGTTCGAGCGAACGCGGCCCCTCCGACGAGGCCGATCTTCAGGAACACGCTCTGCGTCCTTCCGGCCATGAGGTAGGGTTCGGAAACCGTGATGTTGAGATCGACGTTCCGCGCGAAGAGCGGCGCGGAAGCGGCAATCGCCAGGATCGCTACGAATAAAAATTTCCTTTTCATAGGTTCCTCCTGACGATAATCTACTCCCGCGCCGGAAAACAGAAGTCAGCCCGCCGTAAAACTATTGTAAGAAATTTGTCAGGTGTTTGGCCAGTTCCGCTCCGCCCCCCCTTCCCGTTCCCGTCCCGCCCGTGGAATAATGAATCCATGAAGTACAAGCTGCCCGAAGCGCTCCAAGACATCCACGACCGCCTCGCCGAAGCGGGACACGGCTGCTATCTCGTGGGCGGCGCGGTACGAAGCCTCGTTCTCAGGATGCCGCCCAAGGACTGGGACCTCGCGACCGACGCGTCTCCCGAGGAGGTGATGAAGCTCTTCAGGCGGGTCGTGCCCACGGGCATCAAACACGGCACGGTCGCGATCCTCCACAAAGGAGGACAGTACGAAACCACGACCTTCCGAATCGACGGCAAGTACTCGGACTCCAGGCGGCCCGATTCGGTCGTCTTCACGGGGGACCTTCTCGAGGACCTCAAGCGCAGGGATTTCACCATCAACGCCATGGCGATCGACATCGGGACGGGCGAGCTCACGGACCCCCACGGCGGAAGGGACGATTGCAGGAGAAAGATCATCCGGGCGATCGGCGATCCCCTCGAACGATTCGACGAGGACGGGCTCAGGATTCTCCGGGCCGTGAGGTTCGCGGTCCAACTGGGATTCACCATCGAGCCCGGAACCGTCGAGGGCATCGAGTCCAGGGCCGGGAACCTCAGAAAGATCTCCGCGGAGAGGATAAGGGACGAGCTCGACAGGATCCTCGCGTCCGAAACGCCATCCTGGGCCTTCCGCTTCATGGCGGAAACGGGCGTTCTCCGCATCGTGCTTCCAGAACTCGCCGACGGCATCGGTATGCAGCAGAAGGGCATGCACCTCTACGACGTGTTCACCCACAACATCCTCGCCTGCGACGGAGCTCCGAGGGAGAGACTCGACCTCCGGCTCGCCGCCCTCCTGCACGACATAGGCAAACCCGAGGTGAAGGAATCCGAAACGAACGGTCTTCCTCGCTTCCACCGGCACGACGAGGCCTCAGCGAGGATCGCCTCCTCGGTCATGAAAAGGCTCAAGTACCCCGCAGCCCTCGAGAAACGGGTCGTCCACCTCGTAAGGGAACACATGTTCAACTACGAACCGCGCTGGTCGGACGCGGCGGTGAGACGTTTCGTCAAGAAAACCGGCAGGGAATTCATCGACGATCTTTTCCTGCTCAGGATCGCCGACCAGTACGGCACCCGAGGATCGAGGCCCGATCCCCTTGCCTTGCGGGAATTCCGCGAACGCATCGACGCCGTGCTCGCCGAGGATCACGCGCTCTCGCTCAAGGACCTCCGCGTGAACGGAGAAGACCTGCACCGTGAAGCCGGCGTGCCGAAGGGGCCGGCCATGGGAAAAGTGTTCGATTATCTGTTGGAGTCGGTGCTGGACGATCCATCCCTGAACGAGAAAGAGAAGCTGATCGAAATGGCGGGGAATTTCTACAGAACGAGGATCGCAGTCGGGGGGAAAGGGCCCTGAAAGGGGCTCAATCATCGCGCGCGGGATCGTCGCCGGCGATTTCCAGGTAGGCGATGCTCGCGGCGCTCTGCTCGGCCTCCTTCTTGTTCTTTCCCTGTCCGGGGCCGTAGGCTTTGTCCCTTATCTTGACTTCCATCCAGAACGTCTTGTCGTGGTCCGGGCCCGTCTTCTGCAATAGGGTGTATTTCGGATAGGACTTGTACTTCTTCTGGACGTATTCCTGGAGGAGGGTCTTGAAGTCCTTGCGGTGCCGGTTCTCGAGGACCTTGTTGATCTCGCCGACCAAGGATTTCAGGACGAATTTCTTGCTGTTCTTGAACCCGGAATCGAGGAAATACGCCCCTATGACGGCCTCGAGGCAATCCGCGAGAATCGCCTTCTTGGTCCTGCCGCCGGAGTACTCCTCGCCCTTCCCGATGAGGATGAAATTGTCGACCCGGAGGTTCTTGGCGATTTCGGCGAGACTGTCCTCGCTCACGACGAACGATTTGATTTTCGCGAGATCCCCTTCCTGCCGGTCGGGAAGGTTCTCGAAAAGATACTCGCTCACGACGAGACCGAGCACCGAGTCTCCGAGGAATTCCAGCCGTTCGTTGTTGCCTGTATTCTGCGAGTTTTCGTTTGCGAAAGAACGGTGACAAAAAGCAAGGTTCAAAAGCTCGAGTCTTTTGAACCTTATCCCCGCATTCCTTTGAAAAAGTGAAAGCTCCCGTTTTCGCTCCGGACTTACTGCAGGGGCTCTCAGATCGGGAGAGCTCTTCAGAAAACCGATCACGGAAACCGATTATTTCTTCTGCGACTTGATGAATTCGAGAGCATCCCTGACGGTCTCGAATTCGTTCGCCTTCTCGTCGGGAATGTTGATGCCCATCTCTTCTTCTATGGCATAGACCAGCTCGTAGGTATCCAGGCTGTCGGCGCCGAGATCCTGCCTGAAGGAAGAATCGAGCGTAACCTTGCTCTCGTCGATTTCGAGCTTATCGGCGATGATCTTCTTCATTTTTTCGAACAGTTCTTCCATGTTTTCCTCCTACGTCGGTGGGTTTACGCCATATCGCCGGGTTCGAGAACCTGTTTTCCCCGATAAAAACCGCATTTCGGACACACTCTATGTGGCATCACCTTGTTCCCGCAATTCCCGCAGGTAACGAGGGTGGGCACTTCAAGTCGCCGGTTTATCGCATGGCGTCTGCGCGTTCGAGACTTCGAGGGTTTGTATTTTGGTACTGCCATTTGCCAACCTCACAATAACTGGATAGTGGCCAACAAAATACCCCATGATAGGCCGAATGTCAATAACCCCGCAATTTTTGTCGGTCATCGACCGACAAAAAGAATATACCTCAAATCAAAAAAACGGTCTACCCCCTCGGGAATTTATTATTTTTGATGATTCTTTCGCCCGTCGCCGCGGAGACCGGGAGCCGACCCATCCTGAATGCGTGCGGCCTTCCCCTCACACCCCGAAGACGAGGCTCACCGCCATGACCGCCATGCCCGCGGCAAGCCCTGCCATGGCGTGATGGCTCTTTCCGTATTCCCTGGCGGACGGCAGCAATTCGTCGAGCGAAATGTAGACCATGATGCCCGCGACCGAAGCGAGCACGATGCCGAAGGTCCCGCCTCCGATGAGCGGACGGAGGAGAAAATAGCCGAATACCGCCCCGATGGGTTCCGTGAGTCCCGAGGCGAAGGAATACCAGAAGGCCTTCTTTCTCGATCCCGTCGCATAATATACCGGTACCGATATGGCGATTCCCTCCGGCACGTTGTGGATCGCGATGGCGAATGTTATGGTGAGGCCGAGCGTCGTGTCCTGCATGGAGGCGAAAAACGTGGCGATCCCTTCGGGCAGGTTGTGAAGGGTCACTACGAAGGCCGTCAGGAGTCCGGTCCTCATCAGCTTCATGCCTCGGGACCTTCCCTCGTCATCCGCGCAGGCCGGGAGGTTCGCGGCCTCGAACTCAGCCGCTTCGCTCGCCCTCGCCTCGTGGGGATTGACCGCGGGCGGTACGATCCGGTCTATGACCGCGATCAGCGCCATGCCTCCGAAGAAGCCGCCCATCGCGCCCAAGTAACCCGCCCTCGCGCCCCAGAGCGAGGCGAGCTGGGCATGGGCGTCGTTGAAAAGCTCGACGAGCGATACGAAGATCATGACGCCCGCCGAGAATCCGAGCGAAACGGAGAGAAAACGAGGGGTCGTCTTTTTCGAAAGAAGCGCGATGAAACTACCGGCTCCGGTTGCGAGTCCGGCTACGAGCGTCAAGAGGAATGCGCGAAGAAAAGGCGTCAGCGTCATATCGATCCCATGATTCGCGAATAGAGGCCGCAGCCATCCTATCCTGTCTTTCCGGTTTCTTCAATGCCGTCCGAATCCGGGTCGCGCCGCAGCTCCGCTTCGAGTCCTACGGCTTATAAAAAGATGAGGCGCTTCCTTCGGAAGCGCCTCGCATTTAGCAGGGGTAGGACTCGGCCTTCTCTCGGCGGCGTCCTGCCGCCTCGCTGCGGCCCGGCCCGGACGCTGTCGCGGACATCCTGTCCGCTCTTCCTCCCTCCGGTCGGCGCGTCCGGGCTTCGAGTCCTACGGCTTATAAAAAGATGAGGCGCTTCCTTCGGAAGCGCCTCGCATTTAGCAGGGGTAGGACTCGAACCTACGACCTCCGGGTTATGAGATCGGCGCAATTCCTTATCATAGAACATCTTACGCTATCAAGAATACCACGTCTAATGAAGGAAGTCAATCAAAAACTATCGTGTTTTATCATGGGCTATCATGGGTTTCAGGGTTTTTTCTCACAAAAACAAGCTCACTTGATTTTCTGGCCTTTTCAAGCCCTAACCTGGGGTATGACTGACGAAAAAAAGACGATTTTCCACCCATGTCTTGAAGCTAAAAAAGAAGCTTCAGGGTGAAGAAAACGAAATAAATGACTGTGAGAATTTATTTGTGAGATTTGTGAGAAAATATTTGTGAGTAAGATTCGATGGTTATCTGGTAACTATTTCCATATGAAAAGGCCTCTCCTCGGAGAGGCCTGGTACTCTTTCGAGCGGTACCATCCCCGATTTTACCCGGAACCCCGGTACCGTACCATACTATCTTGTTACAATACATATATTTAGCGTAGTACCGCCTCGGTACCGGGTTCCGTTTCTACATGGTACCGCTGGTGATTCCCCGGAGGCCGCGTTCATGGCTGGTTTTCTTGAACGTTTCCCGCACCTTCTCGAGGGGAATTCCGGCATGGTTGAAAAAACCTTCGAAAACGGTTAAAGCCTCTTCCAGCTCGAGGAAGAAAAATCTGTCTTCCTCGAAAATCTCGAGAGTGATAGGAACGCGGTCGATTCTCCGGTTTCCCGTGAGCAAAAAGGGGAGAACCTCAAGCGTGTTCATTCGATCGTTTCCCGAGACAACGAAGCCGACCGCGGCGTCGTACATAACGACCTTCCCCGCGAACTCTTCGAGTCCGTCGCTTCCTTCTTGATACTGCATAATTACCCCCTAAAATCTATCCAGCCCGAGAACGGGCCGATTTTCGTTTCCCTGGAGAGCGGTTTCCGCGTCCAACTTCTTCAAAATGCGGCTTCTGATCGCATAGACGATCTGCCGCCGGTCCGCGTCCGTTGCGGTTTGAACATACTCGGCAATCGCCCTGGAGAGGGCGACGGCTTCGAGGACGGAGAGTTCGATGGTCATGGTCGGGCCTCCTCCTCGGCCGGGATCTCTTCGACGACGAGGTCGAAGCCGAAGGGGGCCCCGAATTGACATTGACCATAACTCTCTCCGTCGTCGTCAACCCAGCACGGGAGTCCATAGGACGAATCCGGGGAGTCGGTGGAAGGGTGTACCGCGACGATCTTCCCCGAAAGGATGTTCTTGAGCTTCACCTGTACGCGGACATAGTCGCGACCTTCCTTGATGTCCTGGGACGTGAATTTCTCGCCGTCGTCGCGATGGAGTCCGGCCGCATTAAGAGCCGCGGCCATTTCGGCGGGATCGAGGAAGTACACGGGATCGCCGAATGTAACGTTACAGTTTCGGATCATAAAAACCTCCCTAATTTAGATCATATATTATATGATATGATATTATCTGATATTGTCAAGTTGTTTTTGATATTGAACAATAGTTTCCGATGTGTTACTATCCGTATATGGGAAAGACGATTTCTTTCATTCCTGCCGAGGGTCTCCGGGAAAAGCTCGAGAAGATAGCGAAGGACCAGGACAGAAGCCTTTCCTACATAATCAATAAAATGCTCTTGAAAGCGATCGAAGCCGAAGAAAAAAATCCTAAGAAGTAAGACAAGCGCCGGGCGGTGGAAACGCTCCTCAACGACAAGGAATGGTCCGCGTGGTCGGATCGGGAAATCGCGAGAAGGTGCGCCGTAGGCCATGCGTTTGTATCAAATCTCAGACCATCACTGTCTACAAAAGACAGTGAGCCCCGCACCTACACCACGAAGCACGGCACGCAGGCGACGATGCACACCGCGAACATCGGCAAGACGAAGCCGCAGCCCGAAGGCGGGCCGCTAATCGCCGTTGACGAGCTCCTCCATGATGTCGCGTTCCGCCTCCTTCGGGACGGCGGACACCTTGTTACGAGCCGAGGGATTGAGCCCGAAATCCGCGGCGAGCTGTCGAAAAGCGGCCCGCGCAGCACGCAGGGCCGCGAGCTCCGGCAACGTCTGCGAGTTCCCGCCCCTGCAATATTCGGCCAGGGTCCGCCTCCCCCTTGAGCCGTCAGAAAGCGTAGGACGATAAACAGCATCGTGAGCTTCCCGATACTCTTCATAGGCTTGCACAAGCAGCTCAAGTGATTCGAGGTCGGCCACGGTCAAGACTCCGGTTTCCTGTAACTTCGGGACGGTCCGCTTCCAGTAGTCACGGCCGTATTTCCCGAGAAAAGACGGCGGGCGGATGTTTCCGACGATGAGGTCGGGCTCAGGTTCGTTCTCGGGGTTTCGATCCGCCCGAAAGGTGCCTTGAATGATCTTCAATTGACGCGGTTTCCGAGGTCTTCCCATGGCCTACCCCTTTATGTTTTTTTTGCCATCGCACACGTGGACCTGCACAACCCGGGTTACCTTAGGGGCCCCTGAAGGCTGAATGCCCCCCTCCCTCTTGTTGCCGAACCCGCCGTCAATCCTGGCCGTCTTCCGAGAGTGATCGCTCTTGAGCATGGGCGTGAGTTGGTACTTCCAGTGATCGGGTTCTATGGCCTTGTCGTATCTCGGGGTATGGTCGACGTTCCACAGGTGATGCTCAGCCTCGGGTATCCCGTGCTGAAGCAGGACTATCCTACGAATCTTCGGCCATTCGCGCCCGTACCTCTGCGGGGAGTAGAGCGAGGGCCTGTCGTCTTTCGGTCGTTCCGGCTGATGATCGGGGCAGTAGGTGGATGCGGCGAGCTTCTGACAGTGGGGATGATTGCATGGCCTTAGCGGCTTTGAAGGCATCGGACGACCTCCTTCTCAAGATCGCGCTGGAACGCGACAACCCTTTCGTCCCTGAGTTGAAGAGCCACGGATGCGAAGTGATAGACGAGTAAGCCGAGGGAAGCAGCGGCGACACGTTGTGCAGTGCGGAGTTTGGGATCAACATGGTCTCGCTCTTCCCTATTCTCCTCCCCCGGCAAGGGGGGCCGCGGCGATGACCACGGCCGTTGACCTGATAGGTCGGTGAGCTTCATACGGGCGCCCCGGAAAGCAGTCGCCTGATCTCTTCCTCGAGACCTTGCGGCTCATGGAAGACAGGGAATCCACCTCCTCCCTCGAAGTACGGATTGATTGTCCGCGAGCCGTGAGGATACTCCCGGATCGCGACGGCCGCGCGATCCGCATTCGGATTTTCCCTATCCGCCGCGACGAGGGCCGCGAGTTTGTCCGCCTCCCTTTGCAGGGAGGCCTTGGCCTTAGCGAGCTCGGAAAATTCCTTAACGTAATCCTTCATGTTTCCTCCTCCTATCAAGTCTCGGGGTTGCCGAGGGCGACGAACGCGGACCGCGTTCCCGATCCGAAGGCCGGGGCTATCGGCGATTTCCAGAGGGGCTGACCGTCGATCCGAATCATGAAGCGAAATGCTTGTTCAGCCGTAGCGAAATAGACGTGCATGGACTGGGCGAAATCCAATGGACGACGGAAGATCCCGTATTCCCCGAAGTCGACGAAGATCAGATCGCCGACATCGCCGAGGGCGGAGCAGAACTCGCTGTACAGGATCGGCCTTCCAAAGATGGTTTCCGAGCCATTCGAGCTGTCGTAATTTTCGAGGTCAGAAAGCTCCCCGGAGGCCTCCCCGTTCGCTATCCAAACCCCACGCCCCTTGGAAGCATCGTGTGCGGAGTCATACATCAGCCGAACGTCCGCGTCCTCAATCTTCGCCGAGGTCGTCCGCGTACAGGTGATAAGCGCCGGGCTGTTGAGGATCCCAAGGGGATGACCGACGCCTGATCCACGGACAATCTGTTCCTCAATCGCGTAGGCCAGGGCCTTCCCCGCGAGGTCCGAAGCGACGGACCCGAAGAGAGGAGAATCCTCAAGAAGTTCATCCGAGGCTTTCAAGAAGGCCATAACCTTCTTGAGGTTGAAACCCGCGACCTCGAAACCAATCTTGGAGTGGTCCAGCTCCCCGGCCTCGGCTTCCCATGTTACGGCGAGGCCGCCGTACCGAGCTCCGGCAGCCCGCGAGGCTTCGGAAACGACGGGGACACGACACGAGCGGCCCGCGTCGGTTTTTTCGTAGGTCCGGCACCTGGAGAGGATTTGACCCGCGACGGTGGCCCGCTGCCAGACATCGGCGACGAATTCGGACTTGAGTGCAAAGCCGCCTTCTGACATGACCGAACCCGTGAGCCCCGTAGCGCGAAATTCATCCGAGACGGATCGAGAGAGGGTCCAGCTTCGAACATTGCGGAGATAATCGCCAAAAATCATTTCACACCTCCGAGAATTTTTTCAGCCTGCGCATCGATCCGCAAGGCGAGGTCATCGCGGCCGAGAATTCGGGCCGCCTGCGCATCGATCCATGCCGAGAGGGCTTCCCGCGCCCCAGCTTTTGCCCGAAGGCCGAGCAGGTTGTTCGTCTGTGGGTATGCGGGATAGGTCACGGGGGAGACGTCTGAAAGCCGGGCCTCAAGAATTTCGTGGACACCCTCGGTGGTGACCCTCTCCTTGATCGGCCTGAAGGCGAAGGAAGAGCCGCTGACATCGCCTCGGGAAACTGATTCAAGAAGGTCTTTCGCGTAAGAGGTGTCGGGAAGCGTGACCTCGTATTTCAACCCCTTCGCGTCTTCCCAGATTTTGAGCGTCCCGGATTTGTTGCGGCCGAGAACGAGATTCGGGTCATGATTAATCAAGCACCTGATATCCGCCTCCTTGATGGTCTTAGAGAATGCGCCGGGTCGGATGACTTCCCGGAATCCGGGGAAAATCTCCTGGACCGAATTGAAAACGGCGGCGTAACCTACGAGCTTCCGCTGCTCCTTGTCTACGCGAAATTCCGAAGCAGAGTATCGACGCTGGAATTCGTCGGCACCTTCGCGAACCTCGTACCCTGCGAAGGGCTGGCCGAGACGCGAGGCGCGGAGCAGGATCGCGATGCCCTGCTCGATCTTGTCGAGGCGAGCATGAATTGATCGGAAAAAAAACATAGGGAAATTCCTCTTGGAAGTGGGGTATCCGCCCCGGCTTCGGCCTCTGCGGTAAGTGGGCTCCGCCCGGCTCCCGCTTTGACCATCATCAGCCCGCCCATACGGGCGGACGTTTTTTCATCAGTAAAAAACCGGTTCAACCTCTCCGGCCTCTTCGGCGGATGGTGAAAGCGCCTCCTCTGGGGCGGTACCGCCCCCCGTTTTACCCGGAACTCCGGTACCGTTATCAACTATTTCGTTATCAAATAAGGAATTATCATGGTACCGCCTTGGTTCCGAGTACCGTTTCTCCCCGGTACCGCTTCCGTCTTCTTCTACCTCCGGTTCTACCGGCAAGCTATTTAATTCTTTATTCTGATTTGAATTAACAGAATCGGAGGATAGATAACGCTCGAAGGCTTCGGCGAACATGGACGATCGATAGCCCCGTTTCTTCTCGCCCTGGATTGACAGTTTTTCCGGCCGGATGTCGTATCCGCGAAGCATCTTCGCGATCTGAGGCGCCCCGATCGTCTCACCCCGGTTCCACGTCGACCAGGGGCGGTCTTCGCGTTCCTTCAGGTAGTGAATGAGGCTTTCGGTCCCGAATACGTCGCGGGGATCTTCGGCGAGAAAATCGCGGATATCGGCGAGCAACATCGTCCCCGGAGAAGTACCGGCGTCATCTTTCCCCGAGAACACGACGGCAGCAGCACGGGCCTTTTCCGGCCATGTTCCGCCGGCGAAGTCGGCGAGATGGAGCGCAAGTTCCCAGTTGTCGCGGGCGCGATCGTTGAGACCATCGGGGAAAACGGGATCGAAGTACATTTCGATGAACGGTACCGCCTCGGCAACCGCGAGGGCGATCTTCTCCCGGAGCGCGTCAAGCTCACCTTGTAGGCGATGAATACGGAGGGATTCGACCTTCTCGTCGGGGGACTTCCGGCGAAGCGGAATCAGGATCGACCTGTCCTTCCAAGTGGCCGGGACGTTCCCGATCCCGGAAAGAATCTTGAAACCGAAGACGGAGAACCTCTTGACGTCGAATTTTTCGCCTTCGACACGAAGAACACAAGAAAATCGTCCGCGACGATGACCTGCGTTGAGGATCCCGCGAATTGCCTCCGTCGTTTCGGATTTCTGGCCGAGAATCGCGTCGACCTCATCGAGGAGGAGCGTCGGCTTCGTCGCCTCGATTACCCGGAAGAGAGCCGCGGCCGACGCGTTCGCCGCGGCCGACGGCTCACGAACGAGTTCCGCGAGAAGGGTCAACAATGTGGACTTGCCGCAGCGCATTTCTGGCGACGTGACGACAAGCATCGGCGCGAATTCGGCGAGGTCGACGAGATGTGTTTGCAGGATGTAAAGCGCGACGGCTTCAGCTGCACTTTCGGGGAGAACGACGAAACGGTTCAGCATTACGACGATCTCGTCGAGGACCCCGCGAAGGCCTTCGGCGATAAGATCACGCTTAAATTTCGCAAGCTCCAGAGGAGATGATGTTCCAATCGCGCAGTTCATGCCGCCCTCCCGCATCGCTTCAAAATGCGGTCAGCGACAGCATTAAATTGCCGGGCTTCGTAAATTGATCCTTTCCGGACCGACCGGACGAAGCCGCGGCAGAGCATACGGAGAACCGGACGGATGACAGCTTCACGAAAGGCGGTTTCGTCTCTCATCTTCCGCCCCCTGCCTTCATGGACTCGGAGCGACCGCGTTCTATCCGGTTCAAGCGGCCTTCGACAAAATGCGCGGTTACCGAGATGGATCCAAACGCCGGCGCGTCGCGAAAGGCGGCGCGGAGCTCTTGCAAGAGTCTACCAAGGTCGGTTTCAGAAATATTGGCCGGGATTCCGTTCATGATCGGCCCCTATTCCCTGACGGACATGGCGCGGGTTTCGAGGTCTACGACGAAGCTTCGAGGGATCAGTACACGGCCTTCGAGCCGAACGGACGGAATTTTGCCGTCGCGGAGATACCTGTCAACGGTAGGGAGCGAAAGCGAGGTCTCTTTGGAAAATTCTTTTCTGGAAAGAAAGCGGGAAAGATTTTCGGGCATAGCCGTTCCTCCGTAAAATCGGATTCGTGGCTAATGCCTCGATTGAGATTCGGGACCAAAGGCCCCTTTCTCGTTGTTTCATCCTGCTACGGCGCAAACCGTGAGAATGATTGACCTATAAAACCGCCGAAGCGATTATTTTAAAAGACCGAAGCGGGGACCAAATTTTACAAGGGTCTCTTCGAACGAAGAGAGCCCCGCGACCTCCTCGTTCTTCCCGGCGAGAAGCCGACGACAGGATTTGAGCGACCGTGAACCGTGAAAAAGGGCTTCGAGCTTTCGAGCCGAAAAGCCGAAATTTCGAAGATCCCCTTTCGTCATATGCGAAATTCTGGCATGCTGATTGAGCGGCCCGACTTCCATATGCATCATTCTGCCGGTACTCAAAGCGCCGAGGGCGAGCGCGCCGAAGGTCGATAGCCCGTCTTGCTTCAGCTCCGAAACGACGGAGGAGAGGCGGTTTTTTGCATTGACTTTTAGCTGCGCAGCCCGCATAATCACATATTACTACACGCTATCAGCATACGTCAAGCGAATTCCGCTATCAATAGGGTCTATTTTCATTTTTCTTGTAAACGACACTACCTATAGTGTCGTGCTTCGTGGTGTAGGTTCGATTCGGAGGGTTTGACTGTTGTTTTGCAACAGTGACATTTATTTGCTCCCTAAGCCGCGAAACCATCGAATTGTCTACCCCGCACCTCCGGGCTATCTCCCGATCAGACCACGGTACCGCTTAGAAGTGGTACCCGGTACCGGGGCGGTACCGCACTATTTCTATATCTCGCCGAGAATTAACCTTTTACGGTTCCGGGGTACCGCCTTTTCCAGGGGATGGTACAGGGCCTTAGCCTTCCCTTGCTACCGGGAAATCAAGAATCTTCCCGAACATTTCCCCGGAAACCCGCTCCACTTCAAGGAAGTCCTTCTCCTCGGCATGGGCAGCGTAGTGCTGGAACATTTCAGCCGAAGCGTGGCCGGTTGTAAGCTGTACTTTTCGCGGATCGATCTGATCTGCCATGCGCGTTGAATAGAAATGTCGCCAAGAATGAAAGCATATTCCTCTTCGTTTCAATGACTCGGAAGCCTTCTTTTCCTCCTCGCCTGTCGCATCCTTACCCGCGGTCATGAGGACAAGCGCATCCCGTAGGCCATCCCGCAAGAAGTGAAAATCCATAGGCCTGGAGCGCATGGATACAGAATAGAAAATGAAGTCGTCTTCCTCGTTTCCGTGCGGATTCGATTCGCCAAGTTTCAAGAGCTCTTCCCGAATTTCCGGAAGCAGGGGAACGGTTCTTTCCGTGTTCGTTTTCGTCGTCTTGAGCCCGTCCCGCTCCGAGTAGGAATGACGGACGAAAAGACGATCTTCCCCTATGTCCGCGAAGCGTAGGCCGAGGACTTCCCCGGCGCGTAAGCCCGTCGTCATGGCGAGGAGATTTCCTACCCGGGAACGCTCATCCTTCCATTTCATTTTGAAGAGTTTTCCGACCTCCTCGTCGGTAAGGATTCCCCGCTTCGCGGGAGTCCCGGAAAACTTCACGAGTCCTTCCCCTGGATTCGATGGAATAAGTTCGTTCCTGAAAGCCCATCCGAGGGGAACGGTCCCGGAGTTCAAAATGACATTGATCGACTTCGGGGAAAGCCTCTTGTCCCCCAACCATAAGGAAAATTCTTTGAGGTCTGTTTTTCGAATCTCGGCGAGACGCTTCCCCTTGAAGTAATCAAACCAGTACTTTTTTGAACGCACCATCATTTCATAGCAATGCCGTTTCCCGATAGAATGCCCATGTGCGAGCTTTTCCCGGACGTAGGGCGATTTTTCATAGTTCCAGAATCGGGAAAGGAAGTCTTCGAGGAGTTCCGATCCTGGGCCGGCCTTGACTATCGCTGTTTCAATGAGTCCCTTTACCTTGAGGGCTTCTACGATTCGAGAAGCATCTTCAGGTGTTAGCGTTGACCTCCGGATGTTCTCCAGGATCGTGCCGATGGAAAAGAAGTCCTCCGGGGATCTACGCTTCCTATTCCGTCCTGTCGGAATTCCGTCACGTAGCCATTCGGCGACGACAAGAACCGCTTCGTCACGGTCCGCCTTTCCCGTGCTTTTTGCGGTCATGTATTTCTTCGTTTCGGGGTTCAAGAATTGGACGTAAAAAACTTCATCGCGGAGGAATAACGAAAAACGGCGCATCTTCCCTATCCTTCGAGAAAACTGCTTTTCTTACAGTCTTCTCACACTGGATTTTTAGGAAAAGCGCCGTTATTCGGTGGCTTTTGCCATTTCCTTACAAAGTAAGGTTTTAACTATAGCAGGGGTAGGACTCGAACCTACGACCTCCGGGTTATGAGCCCGACGAGCTGCCAACTGCTCTACCCTGCGTCGTTGTTGGAAGAACATACATCTAAAGAAGAAAATAGTCAAGCACCCGGAATCTCAAACGGAAAAAATCTGCATTCTTCCTTCCTCTTCGTCCTTATCGACTGCGGACCGATAGAGCCGGACCATGACGCCGAGCGAGAGAAGGACGGACGGCAGGGTGACGAGGGCGATCCACGAATCGAAGAAGAGGAGAAAATCGTAGAGTCCGTGAATCGATACCGCGGCGAGAAGCCCCTTTCCGAAACTGGGACGGTGGGAAAACTTCGACAATCCGATGTAATATCCGAGTATTCCGGACGCCGCGGCATGAAGCGGGACCGACGTCAATCCTCTGAGAAGGAAGATCAGGGGGTCGGAGAAGGAGAAGAACAGGTTCTCGAAGAAGGCGAACCCCATTCCCGCGGCCACGGCCAGGACTACGCCGTCGGAAATTCTCCTGAAATCCCTCTTCCGGTAGAAGAAGAGCTTCACGGCGAGGAATTTCGAGCTTTCTTCCACCAGCGCTATGACGATAAACGCCTTGACGAAATCCTTGAGCGGGCCGGCGAGATGGTTTTCATAGGGCCGCAGGAAGAGTTCCAGCGTCAGAGCAGGAACGACCGCGAGGAATCCCGCGAAAAAGGCCGGCATGATCGATCGGGAAGGTTCTCTCAGCCTCCGGTTTCTTCGAACGAGAAAAACCAATACGGCGAACGAGGGTATTCCCGCCATCAGGAAATTATAGAAGATCAACAACACGCGGTCGGCCTCCGAGGGCGGTGTTACAGCACCTTCTTCAGGCTGTCGATGAATTTCTCGTTCTGCTCCCGGGTTCCTACGGTCACGCGGATCCAGTCGTCCAGGCCGAAGGATTTGAGCGGCCGGATGGTGACTCCGAGATCCATGACCTTCCTGAACACCTCGACGCAGTCTTTTTTGACCCGAACGCAGACGAAATTCGCCTCGGTCGGATAGTAGGCGAGGCCGAGCTTGTCGAATTCGCCGTAGAGATAGGCCTTGCCCTCGTTGTTCACGGCTATGGACCGCTTCACGAACTCGACGTCGTCGGCCGCGGCGTACGCGGCTTCCTGCGCGACGAGGTTGACGTTGAACGGGGTTTTCGCCTTGAGGAGGTCGGAAACCACATCTTCCCGCGCGATCGCGTAGCCGACTCGGAGGCCGGCGAGCCCGTAGATCTTGGAAAAGGTCCTGAGGATGACGAGGTTGGAATGATCTTTCAGAAGAGTCTTCGAATCGGGAAAATCCTTCCTGGTGTTGTACTCGAAATAGGCCTCGTCGCTCACGACCAGAACGTCTTCGGGCACCTTCCGGAGAAAGGCGACGAACTCGTCGTGCCCGTAGGTCGTGCCCGTGGGATTGTTCGGATTGCAGAGAAACACGACGCGGGTATCCTTGTCTACCAGGCCGGCGATCGCGTCGAGCTGGAATTTGCCATCCTTCATCTCCGCGTACTTCATCCTGCCGCCGAAGAGCGTAGCAGCGAAAGTGTATTCGGAAAAGGTCGTCGTCGACGTCACCGCGTTCGATCCTTCCTCGATGTAGGCGCCCGCGATGAGGCAGAGCACCTCGTCCGAACCGTTCCCGAAAACGAGGTTCCCGGGGCCGATTCCCAGCATAGAGGCGACCTTCTCCCTGAGCCGCACCGCGGATGCGTCGGGATAGAGGAAGACGTCGGGCGCGAGGTTGCGGATTCTTTCCATCGCCTTCGGGGAAGGCCCGAGAGGATTCTCGTTCGAGGCGAGCTTGATGGCTCCTTCCTTGAGAACGCCGGGGGAATAGGGATGAATGGTTTTCAGAGCTTTTCGCAGTTTCATGGATTCGTCTCGCTTTCTTCGATTGTCGCCATCTTGCGGTCCGGGACCGATTTATACTATCCGATGCCTTTCCAGGCGTCAAGCCGGATGAAACGGAAAGATCTCAGGCTCGGGACCGACCCGGCGGATTCTTCAGAAAGAACTCGTGCTCTTCCCGAAGGTCGAGCAGGAGATCCTTGAGCACCATCTCCCTCGAGGAGTCGGTGGTCGTCGCGAAAATGAGTTCCTTCGCATTCGGCGATACAGTTTTTACCGCACGGAGCACAGCGAGGGCCTCCTCGTCGGAGAACCCGTCGAGGATGAGCGTCCTGTAATTCCCATCCGCCATCTTCACCCCCTGTTCATGCTTTTTCGTCGTCGCGGAGCTCGCTCTCCGAAAGCCCGAAGCTCTCGTCGACCTCCTCGTTGCCGCATGGTTCGACGTGGACCATCACGTCGTAGACGTTGTCGATCCGGCTCCTGACCGCCCGTTCCACCTCGACCGCGATGTCGTGGGCCTCGGCGACCGAAAGTCTCGGATCGACTTCGATGTCGAGGTCAACGTCGTACATCGCTGCGATTTTTCTTATGCGCGCCCTGTGAGGATTGCTCGCCCCGCGCACCGATCTCACGGCATCGAAGATCGAGCGGTACAATCCCGAATCCGTCGTTCCGTCCATGAGCTCGAGATTCACGTCGAGAAAGATGCCGACCGCGGTCTTCATGACCCAGAATCCGACGAGGATCGCCATGATCGGATCGAAAACCGGCATATCGAGGATGAAGGTGAAGAACAGGCCTACGAAGACCGAGGCCGAAATGATGACGTCGTTCCTCATGTTCTTGCCGTTGGCTATGAGAAGGCTGCTCGCGTACTTCTTTCCGACGGAGAACTGACTCCAGGCGAGCAGGAGCTTCCCCGCTACGGATATCGCGGTCACCGCCAGAGCCATCTTTTCCGGCATGCGTGCCGGGACGGGATCCCGAAGATCGTGGATCGTCGTGAGGACGAGCTGGGCTCCTGCGAAGAAGATCACAAAAGCGAGGAGCGTCGTCGCCATGGTTTCCGCCCGCCCGTGCCCGTAGGGATGCTCCTGATCCGAGGGCTGGATCATGATCCTGGTGGCCACGAGCGCCACGACGGAAATGATCACGTCGGTCGAGGAATCAATGCCGTCTCCGATGACCGCGAGACTGCCTGCCGTGAAACCCACGACAATCTTCAGAGCTGCGAGAATACCGTTTCCGAGGAGGGCTACGACCGAGGCTGCGGTGACGGCCCTGTTGCGCTCGTTCATAGCCGTATAATCTATCGGATTCGCGGATTTCTGACAATGGAACGACGCTCGGCGCAGACGGTCGGCGATATTGCGAAAACCCGGCGGGTCGGAGACGAGGAATTTGCCTCGTGGCCGGCATCTCCGTATATTGAAGACGAACCAACGGAACACGAAAGCGGCCGCTTCAAGGACAAGGCAGGAAAATACCATGCTCTACGACAAAATGACGATCAAAACCCAGGAGGCGCTCCAGGAGGCCTCCGGCATCGCCCATACCTACAACCACCAGCTCCTCGAGGGGGAGCACATTCTCCTCGCGCTGCTCAGGCAGGAGGACGGCATCGTGCCTCCCCTCCTCGACAGGCTCGGCGTGAACCGCCGGGATTTCGAGCGGCAGGTGGAGAGAAGCCTCGAGGCCAAGCCCAAGGTCTACGGGGAGGGCACGCAGATGCATCTCTCCTCCCAGGCGGGGAAGATCGTGGCCCGTGCGGAGAAGGAGGCCGAGGACCTCAAGGACGAATACACGAGCACCGAGCATCTCCTCCTCTCCATGATCGAGGAGGGCGGCGGCCTCGGGGACCTGCTCAAGCGTGCGGGGATCACCCGCGACGGCATCCTGAAGAGCCTGAAAGAACTTAGGGGCAACACCCGAGTGACCGACCAGAATCCGGAAAACAAGTACCAGGTGCTGGAAAAATACTGCCGCGACCTCACGGCCCTGGCACGGAAGGAAAAGCTCGATCCCGTGATCGGCAGGGACGAGGAGATAAGGCGCGTCATGCAGGTCCTCTCCAGGAGGACGAAGAACAATCCGGTCCTCATCGGAGAGCCGGGCGTCGGCAAGACGGCCATAGCCGAAGGGCTCGCCCGACGAATCGTCTCGGGCGACGTCCCGGATTCCCTCAAGAACAAGCGCCTCCTCGCCCTCGACCTCGGTTCGCTCGTCGCCGGAACCAAGTTCCGCGGCGAATTCGAGGAGCGGTTCAAGGCCGTGATCAAGGAGATAGCCGAGTCGGACGGGGACATCATCCTCTTCATCGACGAGCTCCACACCCTCGTGGGCGCGGGCGCCGCCGAGGGTTCCATGGACGCCTCGAATCTCCTCAAGCCGGCACTCGCCCGCGGGGAGATCCACACCGTAGGGGCCACGACGCTCGACGAATACCGCAAGCACATCGAGAAGGACGCCGCCCTCGAACGGCGCTTCCAGCCCGTGTTCACCGGCGAGCCGTCGGTCGAGGACACCGTCGCCATCCTCCGCGGCCTCAAGGAGCGTTACGAGGTCCATCACGGCGTAAGGATCAAGGACGAGGCGCTCATCGCGGCGGCGACGCTCTCGAACCGCTACATCACGAGCCGTTTCCTTCCGGACAAGGCCATCGACCTCGTGGACGAGGCCGCGAGCCGCCTCAAGATGGAGATCGAGAGCCAACCGACCGAGCTCGACCAGATCGAACGGAAGATCCTCCAGCTCACGATCGAGAAGCAGGCGCTCGGCCGAGAGGAGGATCCCGCCTCCAGGGAAAGGCTCGACAAGATCGAGAAGGAGCTCGCCGAACTCCAGGAGAAACGCAATGCAATGCACCTCCAATGGACGAACGAAAAGTCCATCATCGAGGAGATACGCGCGCTCAAGCAGAAGCTCGAGAACTTGAGCATAGAGGAGACCCGCTACGAACGGGAGGGGAACCTTTCGAAGGCTGCTGAAATCAAGCACGGCCTCATACCCCAGTCCGAGCGGGAACTCGACGAGAAGACGAAGAAGCTCGAATCCCTGCAGGGCGAGAGCCAGCTTCTCCGCGAGGAGGTGTCCGAGGAGGACATCGCCCGCGTGGTCTCCCTGTGGACCGGGATACCGGTCTCGAAGATGCTCGCTTCCGAGATGGCCAAGCTCCTCGAACTCGAAGGCATCCTCGCGAAACGGGTCGTGGGACAGAAGGACGCGATCCGCGTGGTCTCGGACGCCATAAGGCGGAACAAGAGCGGCCTTTCCGACGTGAACCGCCCGCTCGGCACCTTCCTCTTCCTCGGGCCCACCGGTGTCGGGAAGACCGAGCTCGCCAAGACCCTCGCCGACTTCCTCTTCAACGACGAGAAGGCTCTCACGCGCATCGACATGAGCGAATATATGGAAAAGCACTCGGTCTCGCGCCTCATCGGAGCCCCCCCCGGATACGTCGGCTACGATCAGGGAGGCCAGCTCACCGAGGTGGTGAGGAGAAGACCGTATTCCGTGGTGCTCTTCGACGAGATCGAGAAAGCCCACCCGGACGTGTTCAACGTCCTCCTCCAGCTCCTCGACGAGGGTCGTCTCACCGACGGACAGGGCAGGCACGTGGACTTCAGGAACACGATCATCATCCTGACGAGCAACCTCGGCAGCGACCTCATCCTGAACGCGCCGGATCCGGACAAGATCCGCACCGAAATCGACCTCCTCCTCAAGGCGACGTTCAAGCCCGAGTTCCTGAACCGGCTCGACGAGATCGTCATGTTCCACCGCCTCGGCAAAGCGGAAATCCTCTCCATCGTCACCCTCGAGCTCGCCAAAATCGAGAAGCGGCTCGCCGAAAAGAAGATCACGCTCTCCGTCGAGCCCGCTGCGAAGAAATTCCTCGCCGAAAGCGGCTACGATCCGGCCTTCGGAGCGCGGCCCCTCAAGCGGACCATCCAGAACCTCGTCCAGAACGAACTCGCGAAACGAGTCCTCTCGGGAGAAATCCAGGAAGGCGGGAACGTGAAGATAAGGGAAAAGAACGGAAATCTCGAATTCGCGTGTTGACTTCGTCGTGTGAATCGTTGAAGAATGCCGGAATCCGGAGGAGTCATGAAATATCGAAGTCTGGGCAATCGCGTCGGAGAAAAAGTATCGGCGCTCGGTTTCGGCTGCATGAGACTGCCGACCCTCGGTTCTCCCGCCGCGATCGACGAGAAGAAGGCCGAAGGAATGCTCGGCTCGGCGATCGAAGCCGGCGTGAATTACGTCGACACCGCTTATCCCTATCACGGCGGACAGAGCGAGGTCTTCCTCGGAAAGGCCCTCGAACACGGCCGCCGGAACAAGGTGTTCCTGGCGACGAAGCTCCCCACATGGCTCCTCAAGACTCAGGAGGATTTCGACCGGCTTTTCGAGGAGCAGCTCGGGAAGCTCAGGACGGACCGCGTCGACTTCTACCTTTTCCATGCCCTCAACACAGAACGGTGGAACGCCGTTCTCCGCCTCGGCGGGCTCGAATGGGCGGAAAGAAACAAGAAGGAAGGCAGGATACGCTATGTCGGATTCTCCTTCCATGACGTCTACGAGACCTTCGCGAACGTAATCGGAGACTATTCAGGGTGGGATTTCTGCCAAATCCAGTACAACTTCCTCAACGAAACTTATCAGGCCGGCACCGCGGGGCTGAAGCTCGCCGCCTCCCGCGGCATCGGCGTCGTGGTCATGGAACCCCTGCTCGGCGGCGGCCTGGCCAAGCCCTTCCCGAGCGTGCTCGACATCTGGAAGAAGGCGGACGCTACACGGAGCCCCGCCGACTGGGCCTTCCGCTGGCTCTGGGACAAGGACGAAGTCGGAACCGTCCTGAGCGGCATGAGCACGCCGGAGCAGGTTGAGGAGAATCTCCGCATCGCCGAGGAAGCGGGGAACTCCCGTCTGACGGCCGGAGAGAGGCCCCTGTACACGGAGGTCGCGAGGGAATACGAGAGGCTCAGGCCGGTTCCCTGCACGGCCTGCGAATACTGCATGCCCTGCCCGAACGGCGTGGACATACCGGCGAATTTCAGGATCTACAACGAAGCAAAGCTCTACGAGCAGCCGGAGAGCGGGAAATTCCGGTACAATCAGCTCAAGCCCGAGGCCCGCGCCTCGGCCTGCGTCGCCTGCGGAGCCTGTCTGCCCAAATGCCCGCAGCACATCGCCATCAGCGACCGTCTGGCCGAGGCGGCGGATTCATTGGGAGCCTGAAACCGCATCGCCGCCGAACGAGGCGGACCGATCCTCGGTAACGTAGGACCTCATGGAAATCGAGCCGAGGGTGACTCTGTCCGCGAAGGCGCGAAGTTTCTCGTCCTCTTCCTTGAGGCCGAGTTCGTAGAGGAACGGCAGGTAGTGCTCGTCGGTCGGAACGGCAAGGGACGCATCTCCGCCGAGCGACCTGTAATCGACGAGCGAATCGAAATCGCCTTCGTCGACGAGGTCCGCGACCGTACGGTCGAAGGAGAGGGCCCAGTCGTACGCTGCGTCCTCGAACCTGACCGTACCGAGGTTGTGCACGACGTTCCCGCTTCCCAGGATGAGAACTCCTCGCCTCCTGAGAGGACGCAGGGAGACCGCGAGTTCGAAATGCCCGCGCCCGTCGATGGAACGATCGAGTCCGAGCTGGACCACCGGCACGTCAGCGTCCGGGAAAAGGCGGCGGAGGACCGACCACGCCCCGTGATCGATGCCCCACTCCAGGTCTGGGACCACCTCGGCACCGGGGAAGGCCCGCCTCGCGCAGACGGCGACCTCCTCCGCGAGGTCCGGGAGCCCAGGAGCGGGATAACTCACCTCGTAGAGCTCGCGGGGGAATCCGTAGAAATCATGGATGGTGCGCGGCGTCCTTTCGGTTACGATCTTCAAACCTTCGGTTCGCCAGTGCGCTGAAATGCAGAGAACGGCCCTGGGCCTCGGCAGCTTCCTCCCCTCCTCGATCCAGCTCCGGCTGAACTCGTTGTCTTCGATCGCGTTCATCGGAGACCCGTGTCCCACGAACATCACCGGCATTCTCACGGCAGCCATGCCATCCTCCCGCTCCGGAAATCTTCCCGGGATACGTCCAGCTTCTCGAGTTTTCTCCGGAAGCCTTCCGGATCGCATACCGTGTGGACGAACCTTCCGTCGGGCTTCCTGTAGGAAATGAGGCCCCCGTCTTCCAGTCCGCACACCCATATCTCGTCGGGGACGGAGGCACGTCGGAAACGACGGGGCTCTGCATCACGCCCGACGAGTTTTCCGGGATCGATCGAATCGTTTCCCGAGAGAATCCAGCGGCCCGGACAGCCGCGAATGGGCCTGCAGGACCCGAGGCGAAGGATTTCGGCGATGGTCAAGGCATTCTCCTCCGAAAAATCTAACGTTTTCCGGCGACGGCGACAACTCCGCAGAGTCACTCCGCAGCAACGATTCTCCGCAACGATTCTCCGTTGACAGGAACCGTGCCATCCCGCTAAGCTAAGGTTTTCCGATCAGGAGGGCCCCCTTGGCGAAGCTCTGGAAGAAAGACTACGACGTCGATTCCCTCATCGAAGAATTCACCGTCGGACAGGATTATCTGCTCGACCTCGACCTCGTCCCCTACGACTGCCTCGGAAGCATGGCTCAGGCCAAAGTGCTCGCGAAAATCGGCATTTTGTCCGCCAAGGAGGAAAAGGCCATCCACGCCGTCCTCGCCGCCGTGATCAAGGAACACGCCGAGGGAAGGTTTGAAATCCAGAAGAGCGACGAGGACTGCCACACGGCGATCGAGAACCGCTTGGCGCGGGATCTCGGCGAAACCGGAAAGAAGATCCACACCGGAAGGTCGCGCAACGACCAGGTGCTCACCGCCCTTCGTCTCTACGGGAAGAACGCCCTCCTCGGAATCCTGGAAGCGGGAGCCGAACTCGCCGCCGAACTCCTGGGCGCCGCGGACGCCTACAGCGACGTTCCCATGCCCGGCCGAACCCATATGCAGACGGGCATGCCGTCCTCGGTCGGCCTCTGGGCCGCGGCCTTCGCGGAGGAACTCCTCGACGACTTCGACGTCCTCTCGGCCGTATACCGGCTCGCGGATCGCTGCCCTCTCGGCGCTGCCGCGAGCTACGGAACCCCGCTCCCCCTCGATCGGGAATATTCGGCGGAGCTTCTCGGCTTCGGAAGGGTGCATCACAACGTTCTCGCCGCGAACAATTCGAGGGGAAAGACCGAGGCCGAGATTCTCGACGCCCTCGACGAGATCGGTCTCACGCTCTCCAAGCTCGCCCAGGATCTGATCCTCTTTTCGCTGCCGGAATTCGGGTATTTTTCCCTCCCTCGGGAGCTCTGCACCGGTTCGAGCATCATGCCCCAGAAGAAGAATCCGGACGGCCTCGAACTCACGCGGGCAAAGGCGGCCGCGATCGGAGGATGGTCATTCCAGGTGAAATCCATCATTCGGGCCCTGCCCTCCGGGTACAACCGGGATTTTCAGGAGACCAAGGAACCGTTCATGCGCGGAACAAAGACCGCGCGCTCCATCCTCGAGGTCATGAAGTTGACGGTCAAGAAGCTCGAAGTCCACGAGGACAGGCTGATGGCGGCCTTCACGCCCGACATCTTCGCGGCGGACGCGGCCTACGACCGGGTCCTCGAAGGGGAGAGCTTCCGGGAAGCTTATCGGGAGGTAGGACTCAACCTTTCACGGATAGAAAACCGCGACCCCAGGGACTCCATACGAACCAGGACGAGCACGGGAACCGCGGGCAATCTGGGCCTCGATACGCAGAGGAGCCGGCTCCGGGCCTTCGCCGCCTCGATCGAGAATGCGCGGTCGGAAACGGAAACCAGCTGGACGAAACTCGCCGGCTTTCCGGTCTTCGCCGACTGACGCACGGGCCGAGAAAGGTTTTTTCGGTTTTTCTTTTCTCTATGTGATATCATTGAAAGCAGACGATCCACGCGCACGGCGGTTCGTTTCGGGCCCGGTGCGTTCATCGGCCGAATCGGAAGGAATCGACCGAAGAGCAGAAAAAGTATGAAAGTGAAAAAACTTGCGAAAGGAAAGAATCTTTCCCTCACGAACTCTGGAACGCTCTCCCTTTTCTTCATCGGGACGGGAAGCGCCTTTTCCCGCACCCTCGACCAGACGAATCTCCTCGTCGTGAAGGGCGAAGATCATATCCTGATCGACTGCGGCACGAAGGCCTCGCAGGCCATGGCGAACCTCGGCTGCCCCATAACGAACGTAAAAAATTATTTCCTCACTCATACGCACTCCGACCACGTGGGGGGCATGGAAGAAGTCGTGCTCCTCGGACGGTATGTGACGAAAAGAAGGCCTGTCGTCGTCATCCCCGAGTACTTCGAACACATCCTGTGGGACAGCGTCATGAAGGGGGGCTGCGCGTACAACGAGCGTCACGACGGCAAGATCCTCACGTTCGGCGATCTTTGCGAACCCCAAAGGCCCACCTGGATCTCCGACGAACCGAGAGAAACTTGGAAGGCGGAGGTCGGCTCGATCCGCCTCCGGATCTTCAGGACGAAGCACATTCCCGACAACGCGCAGAGCTGGGCGACGAGCTTCCCGAGCTTCGGAATCCTCATTGACGACCGGGTCCTCTTCACGAGCGATACGAGGTTCGACGCGGAACTCATCCGGGAGGTCGCCTCGGGACCGAAAGTCGAGGCGGTGTTCCACGACTGCCAGCTCTTCACCGGCGGCGTGCATGCCTCCTTGGACGAACTATCCACGCTCCCGGCGGAAATCAAGGAAAAGACCCTGCTCACCCATTACGCCGACAACTGGGAAAAGCACCAGATCAGGGCCGCCACCGCAGGAATCCGCGGTTTCGCCGAGCAGCACGTCTGGTACGAGTTTCCCTGATCCCTAAGAGGGCCGGTGCAGGATCCGAATGCGAGGCTCGACGACTTCGAGGGTGCAGGGGAAATTCTCCTCGAGAAGAATGCTCGCCTCGCCGTCGGTCTGTATCGGAATCCGACCCCGGTAATCGATGACGATCCTCTCGGCCTCGAGCATCTCCACGCCCGGCAGGCCCGCGTGCGTGCCTTCGTAGAGACGGGGCTTCAGGGCGAGTTTTTCCCGGAGCGGCCGCGTGCGGATCGCGCAGAGGTTCTCCATTCCGGGCAGAACCTTCTTGTGATCGCCGTAGCTTCTTCCTCCCGAAACGCCGAAAGCGACGAGAATGAACTTTCCCGAGATCTCCTTCTTCGATTCGCTTCCCTGAAGCCCGATCCTCATGTCCTTCACTCCGTAGAGCCGTTCGTAGAAAAGGGTAGAAGCGTCCGCTATCAGCTTGTAAACGTCGCCTGGGAGAATCCGCTTGAACCGGTTCGTCATTCCCGTGACGAAAGCGTCTATTCCCAGGCTCACGATGTTGAAGGAGTGGAAACTCGGCAACCCTCTTGGGGAGATCTTCACCGCTCCGGCCTTCTTCACCTCGCCCCTTCCCGCCAGAACCTCGGCCGAGGCCGAGAGCGTGTCCGCGTCCGCCCCGTCGTTTCCGGTTCCGAGGGGAAGGCGAAAGACCGTGATTCTTTCGAGGAGGTCGTCTGGAAGAGCGGACAGCGAGCCGAGGACTTCGTTGTGGGTGCCGTCGCCTCCGAGCACGACGAGGAAATGCCGGCCCTCGTTCCTGCCCGCCGCCTCCTCCCTGAGGAGGGCCTCGGCCGTCTCCGATGCGATGATCGCGGGATGGCCCGGATAGGCCGCGATGCGGATCGTGGTCCTGCACGGCGAGCGCGGTCGCGAGTCCGCCTTCTCCAGGAGGACGTCGAGTTCCTTTCTCAGCTTCTCGAACCGCGAAGATTTCGTGAAGCCTCCTGCGCCGGGACTGAGTATTACGTGTACGGTATCGTCGCCGGCAATAAAAGGGGATCTTCTGGCGAGCTCTGCCGCTCCCGACGCGAAGGCCCTGAGATCGTTCTCGATGGACATGGGAGGAGCATATATCGACTGCGGGAAAAATCCAAGACGAGGCTACGAGGGCCGCATCCAGGCTCGGCCCCGTTCCGGACCGGATTCCCGATCCGCGCCTCGATTTCAGCATTCGTCGATGGTGGACGACGCCGAGTCCGAAGGAGAATCCGCCGTCGATGCGGATCGTACCCTACCCCCCCGGCGTCAACCGGGGGGCCGCTGTCATCTCATGACGAGGACGCTCGGGTCGTAATCCCGCGGCGGCACGTAGCCGAGGAGATCGAGGGAAGTCGCGGCGAGCGAACTGATGCCGAGGCCCTCCCTGAGGCCCGTCTCGTACTCGCCCTTGCCCTCCGGATCCATTACGATGCACGGGACGGGATTGAGGGAATGCGCCGTTTTCGCCTTCGGCGAACCGTCTTCCTTGACGAGCACTTTCCCGGACTTCTTGTCGTGTTCGAACATGTCGTCGGAGTTTCCGTGGTCGGCGGTAACGACGAGGACTCCGCCCGCCTTTTCGATCGCCTTCGCGATCCTGCCGAGGGACAGGTCCACGGCCTCCATGGCGCAGAGCACCGCTTCGTAGATCCCGGTATGGCCCACCATGTCCCCGTTGGGGAAATTGAGCCGGATGAAGTCGTACTTTCCGCTTCCGATCGCGGCTATGACCTTGTCCGTGATCTCGGCGCATTTCATCCAGGGTCGCTGCTCGAAGGGCACGATGTCCGAGGGGACCTCCACGTAATCCTCGAGCTTCTCGCTGAACTTGCCGGTCCTGTTGCCGTTGAAGAAATACGTTACGTGGCCGAACTTCTGGGTCTCGCTGATGGCGAGCATTCTGACTCCGGTGGCGACGAGATACTCTCCGAGGGTCCGGTCGATCGAGGGCGGCGACACGAGATACTGCTTCGGAACGTGGAGGTCTCCGTCGTATTCCATCATACCGGCGTACTCCACCTTGGGCCGTACGCCGCGGTCGAACTTTTCGAAGTCGTCCTGCTCGAAGGCCGCCGTGATCTCGAGGGCCCGGTCGCCGCGGAAGTTGAAGTAAACGACCGAGTCGCCGTCGACGATCTGTCCCACGGGCTTCCCTCCTTCGGCGATTACGAAGGGAGGAAGGTCCTGGTCGATGGCGCCGGTTTCCTTCCTGAGAGTCTCGATCGCGTCGCGGGCGCTCGCGAACTGCCTGCCCTTGCCGTGAACGTGGATCTCCCAACCGTGCCGGACCAGGTCCCAATTCGCGCCGTATCTGTCCATCGTGATGACCTGGCGACCGCCGCCCGAAGCTATGCGGTAATCCACTCCGCCCGCATTGAGTCCCGCGAGGAAGGCCTCGAAAGGATCCACGTACTCGAGGGCGGATGTCTCCCCCACGTCGCGGCCGTCGAGGAGAACGTGCACCCTGGCCCGCTTCACGCCCTCGTTCTTCGCGGCGCGTTCGAGCATCGCCTTGAGGTGATCCATGTGGCTGTGGACGTTCCCGTCCGAGAAGAGGCCGATGAAGTGGAGGGTGCTTCCCTTGGCGAGCACGTTCGAAACGAGCTTCTTCCAGGTCGGTCCCGAGAACATGGCCCCGGTTTCGATGGAATTCGAAACGAGTTTCGCGCCCTGGGAGAAAACCCTTCCGCATCCTATCGCGTTGTGGCCGACCTCGCTGTTGCCCATGTCCTCGTCCGAGGGGAGCCCGACCGCGGTTCCGTGCGCTTTCAGCTTCGTATGAGGGCAGGACGCGTGCAGCTGGTCGAGGGTCTGGGTCATCGCCTCGCGCACCGCGTCGCCTTCCGGATACTTACCGTACCCGACGCCGTCGAGGATCGCGAGCACGAGCGGACCTCTCCGTCCCTTCCATTTCGGATTCTTCTTCAGGGCTTCTACCATTGATTCTCTCCTCAAGATATCAGGATGACGTCATGTGAAGACGACGGTCTTGTTTCCGAACACCAGGATGCGATGCTCCAGATGGAGCTTCACAGCACGAGACAGAACGAGCTTTTCCAGATTTTTGCCCTTGAGCACGAGGTCGGGCACCGCGTCCCGGTGGCTGATCCTGACCACGTCCTGCTCGATGATGGGACCCTGGTCGAGCTCCGGGGTGACGTAGTGGCTCGTCGCGCCGATGATCTTCACTCCTCTGGCGAAGGCTTGATGGTAGGGCTTCGCGCCGACGAAGGCCGGAAGGAAGCTGTGGTGGATATTTATGATGCGGTTCTTGTATGCTGCCGCGAAACGATCGCTCAGGATCTGCATGTACCTGGCCAGAACCACGAGATCGATCCCGGTCTTCGCGAGAAGGTCCAGCTCGGCCTTTTCGGTCTCGTCCTTGCTACCCTGGCTCACCGGGAAGACATGGAAGGGAACTCCGAAGTAGTCCGCCACGGACCGGAGGTCTTCGTGATTGCTCACTATCAGGGCGATCTCGCCGGGGATCTCCCCTTCCTTGTTCCTGAGAAGAAGGTCGTAAAGACAGTGATCGAGTTTCGAAACGAACAGAGCGATCTTCGTCAGACGGGAAGAGAACTCGATCCTCCAGTTCATGGAGAATTTTTCAGCGATCGGCTCGAAAGCCGCCGCGATCTTGGTCTCGGGTATCTTGAAGCCGGAAAGGTCCCACTCGACGCGCATGAAGAAGGTGTCGGTCTCGGGGTCGCTGTGCTGATCCGACCTGAGGATGTTGCCGTTGTAGGTGAAGATGAAGTGCGAGACCTCGGCGACGATCCCTCGAACGTCGGGACAGGAAAGGAGAAGGATCGCCTTCGAGGGACAGTTTTTCGTTATATCGCTTTTCGTGGTACTCATGGTTTCGTATCGAAGGATTATAGAGGAATCGCGGATGCGTGAAAAGAGAGAGGGGGGAACCGCTCCGGGGCGGTTCCCTCGTTTCTACTCCGCCTCGATCCCGGAATAGGCGAAGAGGGCGACGACGTAGAGAAGGATGCTTCCCAGCAGCACGACGGAAAATCCGAGCGATATGGACGCGAGGCGCGCGAGTACCGCGCCGGTCACCGAGAGGGACCCGTTGACCCCCCAGGCCCAGGGAATGAGGCCGGGTTTCTTCGCGGAGAGCATGGACAGTCCCGTCGGGAACGGCATGCCGAGGCAGAAGGCCGAAGGAGCGATGAAGAGAATCGACAATAGGATCTTGATCCAGAGCGGCTGCCCGAGAAGGGCGTCCAAGAGGGACGAAAGCCCGAAGATGTAGAAGAGCATCGAAAGGGCGATCCCCGCGACCGCGTACCGGAGGAGGATCTTCTTGGGCAGGGGGATGATCCCGCTCATGATGCTGCCGACTCCCGTGATGATGAGCATGCAGGTGATGACCACGGAATTGGCGAAGATCGGGTCCACGAGGAAAAAGGAGAGCCGCTGAAGGAGGAAGATCTCGACCAGCATGTAGCCGATGCCGAGACAGGCGAAGTAGAGGATGATCCTCGCCCTCCCCTTCTCCCGCTTGAAGAGGTCCTTCCATCTGACGCCCACGGGAAGCAGAATAATGAAGGCGCCGAAGACGATGGAGACTCCGAAGGTCGCTACGAGGAGGATGTAGCCCCATTCCTCGGAGACGTCTTTTATATCCTTGAGGATGAGGGAGATCGTCGAGGGCTTCACGTAGGCGGTGTAATACGGTCTGTCATCGGTCACGGGCTTGATGTTGAAGATGTAACCGTCGTACAGGGCCGCGGCCTTTCCCTGAAAGAGCGAGGACAGGGTGTAATAGTAGAGCTCGTGCGGGAGGAGTTCCATGTCCAGGGGTTTCCCCTCGAGTAACCCCCGGTAACCTGCGAGGATGTCCTCGAAGGCCCGCTCGGGCTTCGGCATTCCGGGATAATAGCAGGGCGCGAAGGACATCTTTTTGCAGAACGCGAGGAGTTTGTCGATCTCTGCCTGGGTGAAGGGCGAGTTCTTCACGAGTACCGTGGCGGTTGAAAGCAGGAGGTCGAAGGCGAAGATCTGCTTTTCCGGCTCGGCGACCTTTCTTTCCTTGAGCGCCTCGACCACGGTGGTGAGGAGCTTGGGAACGTTTCTTGGCGGAGTGAGCCGGTTCCAGACGGTCACGGACAGGATGCCGGCATCGCTCAGGCAGGACAGATAGGAGGCGAGCCCCTCGGCGGTGTAGAGATAATTCTCGTGAACGGGATAGCCGCCTGTCGTCGAGAGCCCGACCGAGTCCACGAGACCGATCTCCACGAGATCGAAGCGATTCTTCGTGCCGGAGGTGAAGGCCCTCGGTTCGGTGTTCACAAGCGTGACGCGCGGGTCGCGGAGGAAGTCGCCGGTATAGGACCTGAAGTACGGGACGTCCTTCAGCATCCTTACGAGGGAATGGTTCGATTCCACCACGGTCACCTCCCTGGCGCCGTGGTAGAGGCTGCCGTACGCGCCGATCCCCCCGCCGAGCTTCAGGAGGAGGACCTTCGGGTCCTTCATGAGGAGGTAGGGCGCCGCCATCGGAAGGTAGTCGAGATAGGGTTCCTCGGCCTTCCTGAGCTTCCGCATGATGCCGATGGGACCGTCGCCGTCGATGTACAGGCCGAGGAAGGCGTCGGTCGGCATGACCGCGATGTTCGAACTGGCGTTGTCGCTCAGGCCCGGGGCGAAGTGGAAATAGGAACTCTTGAAGGCGTCGAATTCCCCCAGGGGGCCGTAGTCGTGGTACACGTGCTTGACGTCCGGGAACTGCCGGGCGTAGCTGATGGGCTTGAATTCGGAGACTTTGATGTCGCCCGCCACGAGGAGGCAGAGGATCGATACCGCAAGGACGCCTCCTCCCGCGCTCATCTTCCAGCTGCCGATCCGCCATTCGCCGCTCGCCTCGTCCCGATCCACGATGCAGAAGAAGGACGACAAGGTCGCGATGACCACGAGAGGCCCGAGGAGCCGGTTCGGCGGAAGCAGGTACATGAGGCCGAGGATGAGGAAGCCCCCGAGCCCGGCCCCGAGCATGTCCCAAAAGTACAGCTTGTAGATCTGTTTGGAATAGGCGGTGAAGCAGGTGCCGATGAAGGTCGCCCCGACGAAATACGGGACCGCGTAGAGGGCGTAGTATGCCGCGATCCAGAGATACTGCTTGGGGTCCATGGTGATCATGACCGGGTTGAACGGCACTTTCTGGGCCAGGATGTGGGCGAACACCATGGAAGGCCCGAGCAGGAACGAGGAACCGAACAACCACGCGTCCGCGTTCTTCAGGAGCTTTTTCTCGAAGAACGTGAGAAGGGTTCCGGAGAGTCCGTAGCCCAGGAGGGCTATGCTGATGACCATGGAACCGAAGTTGGACCAGCTTCCCACGGAGAAAACCCGCATGACCGAAAGCTCATAGGCGATCATCACGAGGGAGAGGATGAAAAGCGAGGTGATGCGGAACGACGCGGTGTTCATTCTCATTGATTGGTTTCCTTGCCGGGTTCTTTCTTGCCGGACTCGGTTTCGGCGCCGACGGGTTTGTCGGTCGTGAGCGAGTGGACGCCGCCGCCTGCGGAAGTGAAGGGCACGAAGATGGTCTTCTTTCCTTTCTGGGTGTCTTCGCGGTCGAGGGTGACGGTCCCGTCGGGAGCGACGTTCTTCGTGATCTTGAGAACCGTCTGTCCCGAAGGAGGACCGACGGGGATGATCATGATGCCGCCCGGAGCGAGCTGCTTGAGGAGGGGCGGCGGAATGTGGTCGATACCGCAGGTGACCACGATGCGGTCGAAGGGAGCGTACTCCTCCCATCCGTAGTAGCCGTCAGCGTTCTTCCTCTTGATGTTCTTGTATTGGGGATATCCGGCGTTTTCGAGTTTCGTATAGATCGCATCGGTCTCCTTCGTGAGCTCCGGAACGATCTCGATCGTGAAGACGAAGTTGCAGAGTTCGGCGAGGACCGAGGACTGATAGCCCGAGCCCGTGCCGATTTCGAGAACCCGATGCTGCGGCTCTACCTTGATGTTCTGGCTCATCCGGGCGACCATATGAGGCCCGGATATAGTCTGGCCGTAGCCGATGGGGATGGCGGTATCGGCGTAGGCGGCCTTCAAATTGAAATCTCTGCAGAAATACTGTCTCGGCGCCATGAGAAAAGCCTGAAGGACCTTCTGATCGGTGATTTCCTTCCGATTCACGACCTCTTGGGCTCGCTCCCATTTCGCCTTGAGATAGGGCTGCTTCTGGTCCGTATTCTTCAGCATCCATTCCGTGAAACTTGCTTCCGAATCGGTCGGCGGCATGCTCCTGGGCGCGGTGATGTCGAAGACCGGCACCAAAGCGGGCCTTGCGGGTTGAATCGCCGGGACCGCCTGCGGCTCCGGCGTCTTCGCTTGTTCCGCGCCCTGAGCGGGAGCCGCCTCGGGCTTTTCCTGCGCAACGGTTCCCTTCTCCGTAGGCAGGAGAACGTACACGAGGAGCGCTACGACGAGCAGACCTATACCTATGCCGGCGGGAATGACCGGGGAAATCTTCCGGCCTCCCTTCGTTGCATCCATTCCAACCTCCCGTTTCGATAAACCTGTTTCAATGTATTTATGGAGACAGGGTATTTTCCTCGGACTTCGACGCTCAGTCAAGCCGGAATCCGCACCCCGCCCTCCATCACCTCATCGGCGGATTCCCGAGTCCGCTCGAGGAGAGAAGCAGCCGGAACTGATTCCTCTTCGACACCACGTCGAAATGCCCGCCCTCGCTTCTCATGAACGTGATCCGCGACCGCAGCGCCGCCTCCCGCGATTTGGACAACTCTCCAGCTTCTCCGATCAGAACGCCGGCCTTCTTCCCTCGCTTGTCCCGGAGGTCGGAAAACACCACGACCGGAACGTTCAAGTCCCGAAGCGATCCGACGAAATTCTCGGCGTTCCGCATCGTGTCCCCTCCGATGGAATGCACCGATACGAAGCGGCCGTGACCGGTGACGATCCAATCGACGAATTTCTCGAGACCGCCGAAGAGCGCGTCGAAAAGATAGACTTCCTCCACATGAGTCTTGAGATCGCCCAGCTCGAGAATCCTGGCAACCGCCCGGTAACCGCCGCTGTGTCCGGCGAGGATGATCCTTCCGGGATAGGCCCTTCCGAGCTGCCCCCGGGAAGCCAGGCCGGCGAGAAGGTCGCTCACGAGCCTTTTGAAGCCTCCCGCTTCTTCGAGCTTGCCCGCGAAGGAGTCCGGTGCGTAGCGTACCGTCTCCGGAAGGATCAGCAGGGCATTGATTCCGCTCTCAGCGAACTGACGGGTGAGTTCGAAGGCGGCGTCCGCATCCTCGACCGAAGAATACCAGCCGTGGAAAAAGAAGACGAGGTCCACGTATTTCATGGGAAGGAAGCCCCGCGGGATGAAAATCCTCACCTGGGAACTGGAGTAATGGGGACGGAGGGGATAATAGGCATCGTCCAGCTGCATGCCCCGGGACCGGTCTCCGTGGGGAAAGGGCGCGGAATCGAGCGCGACCGTAAGCGTGGTCCCGAAACCGGATTCCTCCTTCGTGAAGGAACGAAACTTCACGGGGACGGAGGCTCTTCCCGAAGAAAATGCGATCACGAGGATAAAAACGAGCGATACAGAAGTGCCTGCTGAAAAAAGAGTTTGTTTCGAGATCATGAAATATGACAAATACTATCCCCGGTTTTCCGAGAATGATCAAGAGGCAAGAGGGCCCGCCGCTCGATCGATAAGTATCGATCGAATTTGACTAATCGCGGAATATACATGAAAATGAACGTCGACAAAGGTCTTTTCAATATGATCGTTTTCTCATGAGCGATTTCCAATATTCCGGATAGGAGAAGGAAAAAAGGATCTCACTTTGGCAGAAACGGTTGTTATTGAAGAACGCATCATTCTAAAAGGGGGTTTTCCATGGGATTTCATGTATTTCCGAAAGGATATCCTTCCAAGGAAAAGAACAAGTCGATTATGTGGTTTCTTTTTTTCACAATCGTCTTTCTCGCCCACATATGGCCGCTCTACATGGTGGGCAACCGGGCAGCCCCGTACATCCTCGGCATGCCGTTCTCGATGTTCTGGATCGTTCTGTGGACGTTCATAGGTTTCATCGGACTTTTGGCGATGTATAGGTCAGAATACGGAGGGAAAAAATGAGCGCCACTACCGCCGTCATCGTCGTGGTTCTGGGTTATCTCGTCGTGATTCTCATAACCGGCATACGGGCCGGCATGCACAGCTCGAACACCATCAAGGAATACGTAGCTGCAAGCGGAACCCTGAATTTCTTCATCATGTACTTTCTCATGGGCGGGGCGATCTTCAGCGCATTCGCCTTTCTAGGCGGACCCGGCTGGGCTTTTTCCCGCGGCGCAGCTTCCTTCTACATCCTGGGGTATTGCGCAATGGGGCTCTTCCCCTGGCTCATCTTCGGTCCCAAGGCCTACCGCCTCGGAAAGAAATACGGCTATGTGACTCAGGCCGAGCTCGCCGCAGACAGGTTCCAATCGAAGACGCTGTCGGCCCTCATGGCGATCGTCAGCATCCTCGCCTTCATCCAGTACATAGCGCTTCAGTTGAAAGGCATGGCCTACGTACTCAACGTGACGACGCAGGGTTTCATTCCCTCTTCTGGCTGGGGGCCCTCCTCTCATACGGTGTCGTTCTCGTATACGTGCTTACGAGCGGCGTCCGGGGAGTCGCTTGGACGAACGTCGTTCAGGCCATCATGATGATTCTCATGGCCTGGGGTCTCGGTCTTTACCTGCCGTTCAAGCTCCACGGGGGCATAGGGCCGATGTTCGAGAAAATCAACGCCACCCTGCCGAACCACCTTCTCATCGGCAGTCCCGGCATGTCCTGGGCTGCGTACAGCTCCGCCATACTCGTTTCCGTCCTCGGTTTCACGATGTGGCCGCACCTTTTCATGAAGGCTTATGCGACGGAATCGGAGAGAACCCTCAAACGGACTGTGTCGTTTTATCCCACCTTCGCCATCATCATGGTTCCGGTCCTCTTCATCGGTTTCGCCGGAATAGGCGTGGTACCCAAGGAAAGCTTGAAATCCGCTGACGAAATCCTTCCGACCATGATCATGTCGATGAATCTATCCCCCATCCTTCTGGGATTCTTCGCGGCGGCCACGCTCGCGGCAGCGATGTCCTCGGCGGACACCATCACGCATGGGGCGGCGTCAGTCTATACGATGGACTTCCACAAGAAACTCTTCGCGAAAAACCTCGACGATAAAAAGGCCGTCCTGGTGACGAGGATAGCGGTACTGGTATTCACCAGCGTCGCTTACTATATCGCGGTCTTCGGCGCCCAGTCACTCGTGGCCCTGCTCCTCGGCGCCTATGGTTCGATCGTCCAATTCCTCACGATAATCTGTGCGACTTTCTTCTGGGCGCGAGCCACGAAACAAGGGGCGATCGCAGGACTCCTCGTAGGCGTCGGCGTGAATACGTATTATCAGATGTTCGCGAAACCGCCTTTCGAAATCCATGCAGGCATCTGGGGCCTGGTCGCCAACATAGTCGTATTCGTGCTGGTAAGTCTCGCGACGCCCGCCCAATCCCAGGAACATGTCGAAAAATTCACCTACGGATCCATGGAGAAGACCGACTGAGGATCCTGAAAGCCGCGGCCTTTTCAGGAGGCCGCGGTGTACTCTCTAATCTGTGATCCGGGAAAACCCGACCGTCCGAACCGGGGAACCTCGCAAGGGAATCTGTCATGCTTTCAAGGAGATACACACCATGAATCACTTCAAGGAAACGATCCACGCACTTGAAAAGGAATTCATCGACTGGCGAAGATTCTTCCACGGAATACCGGAAATCGCGATGGAAGAACGAAAAACGGCAGCCGGTATTGTGGAGAAGCTCTCGTCCTGGGGGCTTGAAGTACGCGCCGGAATCGGAGGAACAGGTGTTCTCGGGATTCTTCGCGGAGCGAAGGAAGGACGGACCTTGGGTATTCGGGCGGATATCGACGCGCTTCCCGTGACGGAAGAGACCGGATTGCAATTCGCCTCGAGCCACACCGGCAGAATGCATGCGTGCGGCCATGACGGCCACATCGCTATCGCCTTGGGCGCCGCCAAAGTACTTTCCGGACTGCGCGAGGAATTGAAGGGGACTGTGGTCTTCATCTTCCAGCCGGGAGAAGAGGTCCTGAACGGTGCACAGAAGATGATCGACGACGGTGCGCTCGACGATCCGAAACCGGACGCAGTGGTCGGACTTCACATTTGGCCCGACCTGCCGCTCGGCAGCGTCGCCGTCCGCGGAGGCGCGGTCATGGCGGCGGTCGACAGATTCAACGCAGTCCTCATAGGCAGGGGGGGGCACGGCGCAATCCCCCAAAAGTCCATTGATCCCGTCGTAATGGCCTCGGAAGTCGTTCTTTCCCTCCAACGCATCGTCAGCCGAGAAATAGACCCTTTGAAGGCGGGCGTCCTCACGGTAGGGAGAATCCAGGGAGGAACTGCCTTCAACGTCATTCCGGAAAGAGTGGAACTCGAAGGAACAGTGAGGACCTTCGATACCGAGATAAGGGAACTCATTCCAAAGAGGATGGAGGAGATCATTGCGGGAATAGCGAGCGGTTCGAGGGGATCATATAATTTCGACTACGAATTCGGTATCCCCGCGACCGTCAACGACGAAGATCTCGCGGAAAGCTTCAGAAAGACCATCGAAAAAACTTTCGGTAAGGAAAAAACGATCACCCGTCTGCCCCCATCAATGGGAGGGGAAGATTTCGCTCTTTTCCAGGAAAAGGTCCCCGGAGTCTACCTCTTCCTCGGGACTGCGTGCGAAGAACGGCCGCCCTACCCCATCCACCACCCGAAATACACGATCGACGAACGAGTCCTTCCCGTTGGAGTGCAGGTATTCTGCGAGATCGCGGCGGAGTTCCTGGGGGACGGAGGAAGGGAGTGATCGGACCCCTTTGTGGAGGGACGGAGGAAAGGAATAAAAGCAACCGAATACATTATGACGTATGAAAAGGTATGAGAAAACCTCGTATCCTTATCGACGACGGCATGTATCATGTCGAAAAAAGCACGAAATGCCCATTTTGGGCGATACTGCGTTCTAAGTCGTTGGTTTAGATTGAATTAAAGGCATGACTCTTTTCTCGATATTTCATTATTCCTGGGGGTGTCGGCTGGTGTGTCGGCGGTTGTCCCGGGGAGGAGTGGTCTATGAGGTATCGGGAGCTTTTCATGGTGTATCCGAGGAGGATGCGGTCGGGTTTGGTGGTGTTTTACTTCCAAACATACGATGAGGCGGGAAAGAGGTTGAGCGCGAGGTCGACGGGGGCTCGGAATGCGCGGGACGCGCGGCTTTACTGTATGAAGCTGCATAAGGCCGGGCTGCTGGGGGTTGCTTGCAAACGGGTTCCGACGATGGGGGAATTCTCCAAGGGGTGGTGGGACCTCACGACGTGCGAGTATCTCAAGAGCAGGATGGCGAGGAGGAAGATTTCCACGTCGTATGCGCGGCAGGGGAAGCGGATTCTCGACACGTATATTCTGCCGGCGTTCAAAGCGAAGAGGCTCGATGAGATTACGAGTCACGTGATCGATGCCTGGATGGTTTCGTCCATCGAGCGGGGGCTTGCGCCGAAGAGTGTGAATCTCATGTTGTCGATTCTCCGGGTGATGCTGGGTGTTGCGGTGAAGAAGGGGTTCCTCAAGGTGAATCCTTGCGACGGGGTGGAACGGGTTTTGGTCGAGAAGTCGAAGGTCGAGATCCTCCGGCCCGAGGAGGTTCGGGAACTGTTTGATCCGGAGCGGGCGCTCGCACTCTGGTCGAACGAGCTTCACTTCCTCATCAACTCGGTGGGGGCGACGACGGGGCTCCGGCTCGGGGAGATTCTGGGCTTGAAGGGGAACTATCTTTTCCCCGACTACCTGGAGGTCGGGATGCAGTACAACGAGTACCGGGAGTACACGGAGACGAAGACGCACGACACGCGCTACGTGCCGGTCCCGAAGGCGGTCGCGGATGGGCTCGCGAGGCTCAAGGAGATCCATGGGGACGGGTTCCTCTTTTCCCTGGACGGGGGAGAAACGCCGGTGAGCCGGAGCCTCGTGTACCGGTACTTCCAGCGAGCGCTCGCGGGGATCGGGATCGAGCGGGCTGAACAGAAGCGGAGGGGTCTCTGCTTCCACAAGTGGAGGCACTTCTTCAACACGACGCTCCGCATGGGGAACGTGGCTGACGGGAAGGTCCGGGAGCTCACGGGGCACAAGAGCGAGAGCATGACGAGGCTCTACACGCACTTCGATACGAGGGAGTTCGGGGACGTGAAGAGGATCCAGGAGGAGATCATCATGGGCACCGCGGAAACGAAGCCGGAAAAAAAGGCTGAAAGGAAACCGAGGGAGAAAAAGTCCGCATAGGAAATATCCCCAGTTTCGGTGAGTGACGCCGCTCCTTCCCGGGGGTAAGAATTTTCCCCGAGAGAAGAGAGCGGCCTTTTTTTGCTGGCGAGGACGGGAGGGTTTCGTGGAAAAACTCATGAATTACGAGGAGGTGGCGGACCTGACGAAGATCCCGGTGAACACGATCAAGAAGTTCGCGACGAAAAAGCGTATTCCCTGTGTGAGGATCGGGAGGCTTATCCGGTTCGATCCCGCGGACCTCGCGGCGTGGATCGAGGGGAGCAAGGTGAGGCCGGAGGGGAACGGGCGTGAATAAGGCGAGGCTCACGAGGGAGACGGTGAAGCGGGCGATCGCGTTCCTGGAAAAGCGGCTCGAACATGCGCGGGCGCAGGACAACAAGGAATGGGCCGAGGAATACGAGAACGCCCTCGCGGTGATTCGGGGGCTCGCGGCCTGTGAGTGACGCGGCGCTTCCTACGGCAGAGGCCGGGGTTCCTGCCGGGACCCCCGCAGGGGACGCGGCGAAGGAGAGCCCCGCAGGGGACGCGAACAGGCTTGGGACTTCCCGGTCTCCTGCGATCCTGCCGGGGGCGAGAGGATCCAGGAGATAACGGGAGGCGAGAAGGCGAACAACTCCGTGGAGGCCGGGATCGACTACATCAACGCGAAGATCGAGCGGGGCGAGTTCTTCGTTGCGGAGAGCTGCTCGGGGGTGCTCTCTGAGATCTGGGACTACGCCCGGGACGAGGACGACAAGATCGTGAAGGTGAACGACCACTTCATGGACGCCATGAGGTACGGAGTATTCAGCACGGTGACGAACGGCGTGGTGATGAATTGAAAGGCGGATGTCTCGATTCAACAATTGACAATGTATTGCAATAGCAATACATTTACATCATGATCGGCTGGAGCGAAAAGAAGAACGCCCTGCTCAAGGAGAAGCGAGGGGTTTCCTTCGAGGATGTTTTAGCAGAGCTCCTCGCGGGCCGGCTGCTCGACGTCGTTCCGCATCCTTCGAGACCGAACCAACGGATCTACATCATACGCCTGCAGGGTTACGCTCATGCCGTTCCGTTCGTCGAGGATGAGGAGGGAAACATCTTCCTCAAGACGATATATCCAAGCCGGGATTTTCAAAGGCATTACGGAGGCCAGGAATGAAAAAGAACTATACGCCGAATTTCGAAGTTCTCGACGAGGACGAGCGGGAGCTCGCGGCGTTGGACCCCGCGACCGCCCTGCCGAAGAAGGAACGGCAAAAGGCCTTGGAAACCTTCCACCGCGCAGCCGAGGGAGGAGTCAGAAAAGCGGTGACCATGAGGCTTTCGGAAGCCACCATCCAGGGGCTGAAAAAGAAGGCCGAGACCGACGGGATCCCCTACCAGACCCTCGCCTCCATGGTGCTGCAGAAGTATGTCCGCGGCGCGCTCCTGGACAAGGACGCGGTCAAGGAAGTCGTGAAGGCGCTGAAGAACGAGAAGGCTCCGGCTCGATGAGTAAAGAAGAGGAATATGTGCCGCATGAGGTCGTGGGGAAGCTCGTCGCCGGGGCTCCTCCGTGCAGGGCCAGGAGGGAATATCTCGAATTAACGCAGGCGGAGGTCGCTTCACGGATGAAGGTTTCCCAGCCGGCGTATGCACAGCTCGAGGCTTCGAAGAGACTCAGACCCGCTTCCCGGCGAAAGATCGCGGAGGCGCTGGGGATAAAGCCGGAGTTGCTCGTCCAAGTCTGAAGGTAGCTTTTCCTTTTTTTGGAACGGAGCCACGGAATGAAGAAAAACTATACGCCGAATTTCGAAGCCCTCGACGAGGACGAGAAGGAACTCGCGGAGCTGGACCCGGCGAAGGTTCTGCCGAAAATGGAACGACAAAAGGCCTTAGAGGCTTTCCGCCGCGCCGCCGTGGGAGGAGTCAGGAAGGCGGTCACCATGAGGCTTTCGGAAGCGACGATACGGGGACTCAAGAAGAGAGCCGAGACCGAAGGGATCCCCTACCAGACGCTCGCTTCCATGGTCCTGCAGCGAACCTGAGAACCAGCTCTTTATTTCAAAGCAGAAAAGAAAACAATGATGATACAATTAGGTTTGTCAGCAGCCTGCTAAACCAGATGAAGGCGTCTTTTTTCAATGACCACATTGTGCGAAACTTAGTATACGTTATCCCTGGAAGAAGCGTTGCGGCGTTATGGGACTCCCGAGATCTTCAATTCCGATCAGGGAGGACAGTTCACGAGTCCCGAGTTCACGAAGGTCCTAAAGGACAAGGGCGTGAGGATCAGTATGGACGGAAGCGGACGAGCACTCGATAACGTCGTGGTGGAGCGGTTCTGGAGGACGTTGAAATACGACGAAGTGTACCTGAAGGAGTATGAATCGCTGCCTGACGCGAAAGAGCAGATCGGGCGGTTCATCGAGACGTACAACAACTTTCGTCCGCATTCGGCCTGCGGGGGGAGACCTCCCATGAAGGTGTATACCTCACGTTGTGAGGGAGAACGGGTAGCGTAAGAAACAACTTACCTACCTGAAAAAAATGTCTTGACATCGGGGTCCACTATA
>CAYNKA010000002.1:0-172861 GCA_964397655.1 uncultured Spirochaetaceae bacterium
AGCGTCGTTTGCCGAACGCGAAACTGCACCTTTCCACTCAGGCGAACTGCGTGAACGCAGAAGCCGCCCTCATCTACCGTGATCTCGGTTTCTCTCGAATCATCCTGGGCAGGGAGACTACCCTGGAGGAAATCGCAGAGATCAGAGCTCGCTCCGGCAATCCTGGGGACGGAGGAATTGAACTGGAAGTCTTCGTTCACGGAGCCATGTGCCTCGCGTATTCCGGCCGCTGTTTCCTGAGCGCCTGGATGGCCGGCAGATCGGGGAATCAAGGGGTCTGCGCTCATGCGTGCCGGTGGAAGTATCGGGTCTTGGAGGAGAAGGAACGGCCAGGAGAGTACTTCCCCATATTCGAAAACGACGATTACACCACAATATTATCATCCCGCGACCTTTGCATGATCGATCACCTCGAAGAGATCCGAGATGCAGGTGTCGATTCGGTAAAAATCGAAGGAAGAATGAAGTCTCTCTATTACACAGCCGTCGTGACAAGGGCCTATAGGAAACATCTCGATGCCCTCGACGGAAAAATCATCAGTAATTTACCCACCTATAGGGAGGATCTCTTCCGTGTCAGTCACCGTGAATACTGTACAGGTTTCTTTTTTGGAAGAGAGGAGGTGGAAAGACCTACGGAAGCCGCATATCAGGAGCATCACGTTTTTCTCGGAACCTTGGGGGCGGAAACTGCTCCTGGAATCTTCTCCGTAGACGTGAGGAACACGATCGAATCCGGTGACCGCATAGAATTCGTCGGTCCGGACGTTCCATTCCTCCTTGACGATGCCTTTGTGCTTCTCGATGAGGGGCTCCGTTCGATCGATAGGGCTGATCACGGGAAGGTCGTTTTTCTCAAAACTAAACTTCCCGTCGAGCAAGGGTTCATCCTAAGAAAAGCGAAGTGAACTTACCAAGGATCAAGCGGACCTCGGCAGGTCCCCACCATCGCTACCATCGTCCTTACGTAAAAAAATATCGTGATAATACTTAATCTTCGTAAGGGCTGCATGTGCCTCCGTCCCCAAGAGTCGTTGTTTTGATGGACTCGATGGCGAGTTAAGTTTTCTACCGTACCGATCCAGAATAGGAACCCGAACGCCGAACTCCTTTTCGATTTCCTTTGCACTCCACATCCTCCGTCCCTCACGTTCATCCATCCATGAACAAAGACGATACTGGGGACCGTTCTTACCGCCGATTGCAGAAAAGGCGAATCCGCGGCAAATGAGCGGTCGAGCGGGATAAATCGGGCAATGTTCGTCTTTCGAAGAGTCGAAAAGGGGGCAACCTCCCAGTTTCACGGAATCCGACCGACTTTCCTCCGTCCCCAAAAGAGGTGCAAGTTCAGGTTTTACAAGGAAAATATACGCCGCAAGGTAATATGACTCGGGTTCGGAAATATCAGGTTCGAATCCTTCGCAACATCGTCCGCAGCCGGACGGACACTTCGGCAATGCGGACATGGAAAACGCGCGAATTTCTTCGTCTATCTCGGAGTAGATACTCTCGATATGTGACATCTTACTATAAATAACGGTGTCCTTGAGGAAAGATGTCCTCCATTGAGTGAATAACATGAGATCATAGAGCGTATTTTGCAGATATTTGTCAATAGAGAAGAAGAATTGAGAAATCAAGAACTGTTCAATTATCTATACTATTTCCCGTATTACCTCAGCTTGGACCCGGAGATCCTCGACTTCCCTGATCCAGAAGGACTCGTTGCCCCAACCGGGGAATTCCGCGGCGAACCAATGATCACGGCGCTGACGGGCCCGCCAAGCGAGGAAATGGATGAGGCGCATGAAGCGAAGCGGTTCTATCAACCGGAGACTGGCCAGGTCGAACGGTGAAAACCGTTCGTAGCCTTCGACGAGAAGATCGAGTTCACGGCCGCAGTCTCCGGCATACCCAGGTAGCAGCAGCCAAAGGTCCTGAACCGCTGGACCGTTCATCATATCGTCAAAATCGATCAGGAGCAGCCCCTCACCTGGCCGGTCGAGGATGTTGCCTCGATGACAATCGCCGTGAATGCGGATGGGAGCTTCTTCGATGAAGAGGGGTGCGATCTTTTCGATCGTACTCGAACAGACGGACAGAAATTCGTTCTTCAGGTTCGGATGTACATGTCCCTCCGCGATAAGTTCCTCAACGAACGTAGTTGTAACTTCCATGGGGTCGAGAACTATGCGATTCTCCGCCTTTCGCATCCTGCCGGTCGCGTGCAGTCTTCCTATGAGCGAGCCGAGTCTGAGCCAATCCTCGTCCGTTTCCGCATCGAAATTGCGCCCTCCCTTCTTCGGGAACAAGGCGAAGGGATAAGCCTCCGTCCCCTTCGCTGTTCGGCAATGAAAAAGAGTCCGCCCTTCATCGAACAAAAGCGGTTCGACTACAGGAATCTCCGCGTTCGAGCAATCCGTGAGAAAACGATGTTCGTCGAGGATCGCCTCACGCGTCCATCGCCCGGGACGGTAAAACTTGACAACGTATTCCGGACCGTTCTCGGCACGCAATCCGTAGACACGATTGATGTAGCTCGGATAGGGACGAAATGTACCGTCCAACACGAGACCCGTTTCGTCCTCGATCGCGGTCACGACCGATCCAGGATCGAGTGAATCGAAGGAAGCTTCCGGCATTCGCACACTATGGAGCAAGGGGGTGGGCTTGTGCAAGCGCTCTCCGTTGATGAGGGCCGATCCCGTGCACCGGAGCGGCTGTATTGCGTTCGCTATTGTCACGAGGCGTCTTCACCGGTATTCTGCTGGAAGGAGGCCCCTGGGTGAGATTCGATTCTACGTTCGGCCTGAAATGTCCGGAGATTCTGATTCCTGATGAATCAATAGACATAGCGAAATGGTCGGTCATCGCGTGTGATCAGTTCACATCGGAACCGGAATATTGGAACAGGGTCGCAAAGTTCGTGGGAGACACTCCCTCAACCCTTCATTGCATCCTACCGGAATGTTTTCTCGGCGCGGCGGACCTGGAAAAGAGGATCGAAAACATTCACGATCGGATGCGAATTTACCTCGAAACCGGATTTCTCCGGAACACGCCGGCGGGTGTCATGCTGGTCGAGCGGAAAACCTCGTTCGGCCGTACCCGCAAAGGCATGATAGCGGCCCTCGATCTCGAATGCTACGATTTCAGGAAGGGATCGAAGAGCCTCATCCGGCCGACTGAGGGAACCATCGTCGAGCGGCTTCCGCCCAGGATCAGGGTGAGAAAAAACGCCTCAGTGGAATTCCCCCACATCATAATTCTCATCGACGACCCGGGAAAGACCGTGATCGAACCGCTGTTCGACAAGGCGGCCTTGCGCCCGCCGCTATACGAGTCTGACCTGGCGGGGGACGGAGGAAGCGTCAGAGGCTGGTTCCTTCCAATCGAAGAAATCAGAACCGACATCGAACTAAGTCTCTCAGCCCTAGCGGACCGGCATTCCTTCTCGGAACGCTACGGGACGGACGACGTTCTCCTCTTCGCCGTTGGAGACGGCAACCACTCCCTCGCTGCCGCGAAATCGGTCTGGGACGAACTCAAGCCTTCGCTGGACCCAGAGGGACGAGAGAATCATCCCGCCCGCTGGGCCCTCGTGGAGATAGAGAATCTCTACGATCCCGGCATCGTTTTCGAGCCCATTCACCGTGCGCTCTTCGGCCTTTCGTTCGAGGACTTCAGGGCCGCGGCCGAGAAACGGGGCGGAATCGCATTCCGGGACACCGATATCGGGGACGGAGGAAGGGGCTCCCACGTGATTCCCGTCCTCCACCGAGGGTTCACCACTTTCATGGAGGTCAGGGATCCTTCTCCTCTCGCTGCGGAGGCGGTCGAAAGGCTCCTTTCGGTCATCATCGCGGCCCGGCCGGAGACTAGAATCGATTACATCCACGGGAAGGAAACTCTCCGGGCCTTGAGCACAGGGGAGAAGACTCTCGGGTTCGAACTCCGTCCCCTGGACAAGGAGAGTCTCTTCCCGACGGTGATCAGAAACGGCACGCTTCCCAAGAAGGCCTTTTCGATCGGGGAAGCGGCGGAAAAACGGTATTACCTCGAAGGAAGAAGGATCCAGACCGGTTGAACGGATCTATCCGCCGAGAATCCGCGAAGGGAAGCCGTCGCTTGAGCATCTCGGGAAAAAGATTTAGTATTTTCACCGTGAGATTTTTCGTTTTCATGATCATGTTCTCCGCTCCGATCGTGTCCGGAACGGCACAGAGCGCCGCTCCCGGTACGGGGAATCGGCTCGTCTATGCCTTCATCGGCGTCAAGGCGGACGCGAAGCTGTCGGTAGAGAACAGGATCCTGGAAAATCGCCTCATCCTGGAGTTGGTCAAGCTCGGTGTGCGGGAAAATTTCAGTCTCATAACGCCGAAAAATCGGGAAGACATTCTGAAGGAAATAGAGTTCTCCGACTCGAAAGGCCGAAAAGAGAAGCCCCGATTCGCCGGCGGCAATCTTCCGAGCGCCCGGGGAATCATAGGAGGAGAACTCCTGAAGGTCGAGGAGAACTACTACCTGCATCTCGAGATCCTCAGGACCGAGACGCTGGAGACCATCAATTCCGCGGAGAACAAGGCAACTTCCCTCGAAGGCCTGCTCGGAGATCTGAAAAGGACGGTCTCCCTCCTCTACGACCTTCCGGATCCTCAGCCCCTTCCCTCGCCCATTCCTCCGGAACAGACCACGGCAACAAAGGGAGACGACGGCATGGAAGATGCGTCGTGGACCGCCGAAGGAGTCTCGATGGGCGACATCGTCGGCACCTGGAAGGGCGACAAAGGAGTGGAAAGCGTCCGAATCAAATCGGACGGTACCGCGATAGCGAACCTCGGGGGATGGAACAGCATGAGGCTTTCCATCGTCGTAGACAACAATCAGGTGATCATTCGTCAGGACGAGCCGAACTCGCCGAAGCTCTACTTGAACAGCTTTCCCTACTCCCTGGCGGTACAGGCGGCGGAACTCGCCCGGCCCATGCGCTGGGTCTTCAGTCTTTCCCGAGACAAGAAGATGCTCAAGGGAATCAAGGAGACATCGTTCTTCCAGATCGAGAACGGCAGGATACTGTCTGCGGACAATTCATATTCCCGAAGCGCCGTGTGGATCAAGAGCCAATAGGAACGTTCATTTCCCCCGACGTCGGGAAAAACCCAAGAAAATGAACATTCCGACCGCGATGCAGGCCGACAATCCTCGGAGGAAGGGCTCCGGCCTGTACTCCTTTTCTTCCTTCCGAGCGAGAAGGCCGCCTGGCGATACGCTCTGAACTCGCGGATTGTAGCCCGACACATGGATTACCCCTTCTCTTGGGCCGAGGAGCAGGAGAGTCCTCGCCTCCTTCGCGACGCTGTCCCGATCCGATCGGAGAGACTCGATGGAATAATCCAACGAAGTCCCCAGCCTTTCCAGCCTGGCGAGATTTTGTTTCAGAACCGATTGATAAGATTCCAGTTCCGCATAGGCGAACCGTCCGGTGGAACCGAAGAAAAATATCAGAATCAGGTAGACTGTCAGCCCCACATAGGCGGATATCATGAGTCGGAGGTGCATCATCATATAATTTAACGGTAAGGCGCCCGATATTCTTAAGCGAGGCGTCTTCAAAAAAGACTGCTCGCTGAAGCAAACATCCCGTCGCTCAGACCGATCGTCGCCTCCGAATTCCGCCCGTTATTGACAGCTCGATGGCCCTGGAGTAGAGTATAAAATAAGGATTCATGGATATTTAGTTTCTGCCGACAATATATGCGGACAAGTCCAGTTCCAGGAGCGGAGAATGGCGACTACGAACGACAAAAAAAGCGATGAATCCCGCCAGAATTCTACAAGCGCCTCGGCGTCCCCCAGAATCCCCTCGGAAGACCTCGATCAATACGGAGTCTGGGTTAAGGCAGGACCAGTCACGGTAGATGAAGAATCATCCGACCTCGAAGGATTCGAATTATCGGACATCGCGGAGGAAAGCGGAGAGCTTACTTCCGAGGAAGAGGAACTCCTCGGCTCCCTCGAAACCGAGCAGAAGGAAATGTCCTCCGATGGGCTCGAAGCCGAAGAAACGGAAAAAATAGAGGAAGAATCGCTCGATCTCAATTTCGACGACGAATCATCCTTGGAATTGCCCGAAGAAGAATCGACCGAACAGGCATTCGATAAGGAGACCGCTCCCGAAGACAAGGGCGGCGAAGAGGATCTCGATCTGGATTTCAACCTCGAGGACGAGGACCTCGACATCAAGGCCCAGGATGAAGACGATCTCGGCGTCGAAAACATAACGTTGCCCACGGCCGACGAAGACCTCAGCGATATCGATATGGAAGATATAGAACAATCAAAAGACGAAGAACTGCCGGAACTGGAAATCGACGAAGAACACCTGAGCACCCCCGAAATTCAGCTCGAGGAACAGGAATCGGAAACACGGGATACGAAGGTCGAACCGGTAGCAGGTGAGGAAGAGGCTGAAACGCAGGCTGAAGGTCCGCAGCAGGGCGACGAGCCGGTCGAATTCAGCGACATCGAAGCCGTCGAACGTGAAATGACAGAACCGGTCAAGTCTTCTGCTTCCGGCTCGTCGTACGACATTCTGGCGAAGATCGAGGCGGAACTCGCCTCCATCAAAGCAGAACTCTCCGAACTTAAACGGGAGCTTTCCGGACTCAGGCCCGCCGGAGCCGCCGTCTCCGCGGTCGAGACCGAAGAAGCCGCAAAAACCAAGGAAGAGGAAAAAACCGGTTTCTTCGATGAAGACGAGGACGAAACCATCGCTCTCACCGGCGACGAACTGGACAACATACTGAACACCGCGGACATAACCGAGGAAAAGGGCGAGTCCGACGTTCTTCCCGAAGAATTCGATCTCGGCCCCATCGAGACCGAGGACAAGGCTCTCGGCGAGCAGGACGACATCATCTCGCTCGAAGAACCAGCCCCCGTAGCCGAGGATATCCCCGTCACCACCCCCGAAGAGCAGGCCATCATCGAAGAATACAACCGCGAGCTCGACAAGTTCGGCGAAGAAGAAATCACGGTCGACGAAGAGGATGCCATAGACGGAACCGCGGTCGAAGCGCTTCCGGACGAGAAGGAAGACCTTCTCGGCATCGAGACGTCTCAGGTCCCGGAAACGATCGTAGCCGAAGTTCCGAAGATGGAAGACACTCCCCCTCTAGAGGAAATCATTCTCGAGGAAGCTCCCGCGGCGCCGGAAGAAAAAGCAGAGGCCGTCGAGGAAATGCTTCTTGAGGAAAAGGCGGAGGAACCGGCCCTGGAAAAGCAAGCCGAGGAAGAGATCGAATTCGATCTCGACGCCTTGGACCAGACCGCCGTGGAAGAAGAGGCGATCGAGGAAGAAGCGCCCGCCTTCGAGGAAGAACTCGAAGAAATGGAAATCAGCATCCCCGAGGAAGAACCCGCGGCGGAAAGTCTCCCGGAAATTTCGGCGACCGAAGAAGCCCCTTCGCAAGAAGCGGCTCTCGAACCCAAGGCCGAATCTCCCGCGACCGAAGAAAGCGCCATCCCCGAGAATCTCCGCGACGAGATACGTTCGGTCCTCAAGTATATGGACCAACTCCTCGAGTCTCTTCCTGAGGAGAAGATCCAGGAATTCGCGAAATCGGAACATTTCGAGGTCTATCGTCGCCTTTTCGAAGAACTGGAACTGGAGTAACCCATGGGTCTCCTGGAACGAGTTCTGCACGAGGAAAAGAAACAGGCTGTGCCTTCCGGCCTCCTGAAACGGGCGAATCTCATCCGGAGCCTTTCCGGAGCGAGTTCTGCTCCTGCTGAGACCGTCAAACCCGAAGCGGTCGACGACAAAAAAAAAATTCTTTCGAGGGAGCCTCTCCGAGCTGAAGAGGCTCCGGACCCGGAAAAAGGACTCAAACGTCTCCTCCGCGACATTTCGAACCTGAAAGCGAGCATCGAATATCCTGCCCAGCTTTTCCAAGCCGTCAAAAAGGATCTCGGCGTACGGAAGGGCGCGCTTCTCCTTCCGGAAAAGGAGAGCGGCGCCATGGCTCCGTGGGTGATCACGGGGTACGACAAGACGACCGAACACCGCATGAGAATCCCTCTGAGCACGATGTACGATTTCTTCCACGGCTGCGACTCGCCCGTCGCCGTGATCGAAAAGGAGGACATCGCCTCCCTCGCTCCGTATTTCTCGAGCAGGGAAGACGCACTCGTCTCGCGCATGCTCCTCTGCGGTTTCTTCTTCGAGGAAAAGCTCCTCGGCGTCCTCCTCATAAGCGATTCCCCCTATCTCGGCCTCACCTCGCGCGAGCTAGGGATCTTCTTCGCCGCTCTGGAAGAGCTCTCCTCCGCTATCCTCTTCGCCTCGCGGGAGACCAGGATGCGCAGGACCAGAGAACCAGGCTCCGTCCCGCTGAAGGAATTCGCGGAAGACGTCAGGAAGCTGCGGGAAGCCGGCGGACGGGAATTACCCGTAGCGGTCGTGGCGATCGACGCTCGACCCGTCATCGAGAAGATCAAGGAATTCGGATCGGACCTCGACGAGTACCGTTCTTTTCAGGACATCGCTTCGGTGGCGTCCACCATCCTGGAAGGCCAGCCCTTTTTCGCATCAGCGGAAAAAAAACGCATCCTCTTCGCCCTCGACGAAGGATCGACGGACGTCGAGCTGCTCCTCCATCAATTCTCCAGAGCGGTCCGAAAGTTGTTCCAGGAGCTCGAGAACGGTCCGGATCTCCCCGTCCAGCGGAAAAGCTATCCGGACGACGAATCCGACCCGGAGGCTTTGGCGGCGTCGCTCCTCGGATAGAGGCCCCATGGAACGGCTCATTCCTTCGAAAAGCGGCGTTCCTACGGCGGAATGCGGCCGACTCCTTCTCCATTCGGCCTACGATCCCGAAAAAGAAGCCGAGCGATTCGTGAAACAGCTCGAGGTACATGCCGACGATGTCGTCCTCTTTCTCGGCTCCTGCCTCGGCTATCCCGAACGCGCGCTTTCCGGCCTTCATCCCGGCATCGAGATCCTCAAAGTCTATTTTTCCGACTTCTTTCCGGTAAAATCCGGCGAACCGTCATCATTTTCCTGGTTCCCAGGCTCGGGCGAGTCGTACGCGTCCTTTCTTTCCCGCCATATCGACGAGTCGAAATTCAGACGGTTGAGAATCGTCGAATGGGAGCCTGCTGAACGGGCCTATCCCGAAACAGCCGGCACGATATCCCGGGAGACGAGCCGCTTCTGCAGGGAACTCAACGGAAGCCTCGTAACCACGGGAGCGTTCGGCCGGAAGTGGATCCGCAACGGCGTCAGGAATTTCCTCTTCCTCGACGCGCGGCTCCGCCTCGACCGAGTCGACGGTCCCGTATTCATCGCGGCTTCGGGACCGAGCCTCGAGGAGGCCTGCCTCTTCCTGAAACTCCGCCGCGACCGTTTTTCCGTATGGGCCCTTCCATCCTCCCTGGACTGCCTGCTCTGCGCCGGCATCGTTCCCGACCTCGTCGTGCTCACCGATCCCGGCCATTGGGCCTCCCTGCACTTCCACGGCGCTGCGCGAAAAACCACGACTCACCGTCCCTTGAGGATTCTCATGCCGGTTACCGCGGCGTCCTGCCTCCGCTCGCGTTCGTTTTCCGTCGGTTTCCTCGATCAGGGGAGCTGGATCGAGCGCAGGCTTCTCGTCTCGATTCCCGGTCCGGACTCCCTGCCGCCAAACGGAACGGTCGCGGGATCGGCTATCGAACTCGCGCTCAGGAAGACGCGTTTTCCCGTCATCGTCGCTGGCCTCGATCTCGCGTGCCGCGGTATGCAAGAACACGCCCGTCCCCACGCCTTCGACACCCTGGCCGAAACCGAGGCGGACAGGCTTTCCGGGACGGAGTCGGAGAGATTCAAACGAGTCGCGACCCTGTACCCGGAAAGGATCGGCGGAGAATCGCGGACGGGCAGGGCTCTCGCCACGTACGCCGGATGGTTCGCTTCGAGGAAGCCGGCTTGGAGAAACCGGGTTTATCGATTCGCGGAAGGCCCCGTGGATCCTGGTTTCGAGCTCTTCGACGCGGCCGTCGCCGCCGCCCTTCCTCAGGGTCCGGCGACGGAGGTCTGGTCCGAGACGCCCATCCCCTCATTCGCGGAAAGAAAGAGGCTCGTCCTCGACCTGCTGGAAGACACGGAACGGGGGCTTCTCTCCTGCGCCGGGAAGGGGACGGAGGAATTCTTCCTGCGTCTCGGAGGCGACCGGGAACTCTCGGATTTCTTTCTCATGGCGGACACCGCCGGGTATCTGAACAGGAAGGACGCGACTCCCGAGAGGAACTCTCTCGAATTCCTCGCCTTCCTGAAAGGAGACCTCGCACGCCTATGAGCCAGACCATCATAGACCGGAATCTCCTCGGTCTCAGCGCCAGCGATCCCGCGCTCTCCTTCCGTCTGGGCAGGATCGACGAGAACGAACGCGCGAGTTTCCTCACGTCCCGGACCGGCAGGCTCGTTATCGCGACGGAATCCGGGGGAAGAAACCAGCCGCTCCATTCGCTTTTCGATCCGGAAAAGGAGGGACTCAGATACCTGGAGACTTATCCTCAGGACGGATTCTTCGTATTCCTCGGTTTCGGCTGCGGTTATCAGGTGCTCCCCTTCCTCGACAAGCCGAATATTTCTCATTTCCTCGTCATAGACAAGGATCTTGGACTTCTGAAGGCGGTCCTGAGCCGGCTCGATCTCCGGAGGATTCTTCTCGATCAACGCGTGAGGTTCCTCATCGATCCGAGTCCCGAGGAGCTCAAGTCCTTCATGCTTTCCATGTACATCCCCTCGATCTCGGGGGACCTCCGGACGGTCGTCCTCCGTCCCCGTGTGGAGCAGGAACCCGACTTCTTCCAGGACTGTCTCAGGATCATAAAGGAGAGCCTGGACACGCTCTCGGACGATTATACGGTGCAAACCCATTTCGGGAAGAAATGGTTCGTCAACACCCTCTCGAACCTCGAGGCCGCCGAACGCTCCACTACGGTGCTCGTGCCGAAACGGCGGGCGATCGTCACCGGAGCCGGTCCATCGCTCGAGCTCGCCTTCACCGAAATCCGCGAGCGGAGGAACGACAGTCTGCTCATCGCCACGGATACTTCGCTTCCTGCCCTGCTCGCCAACGACCTCGTACCGGATCTCGTCGTGTCGATAGACTGCCAGCACATCAGTTACAACCACTTTCTCCAGGGCTACCCGGAAGGCGTTCCTCTCGTCCTGGATCTCGCGTCCCCGCCCATCCTGACCAAACTGGGAGCCAGGCTCAGCTTCTTCACGAGCGGGCATCCCTTTTCCCAGTACGTGAACACCCATTGGCGAAACTTTCCCTCGATCGACACCTCCGGCGGCAACGTATCCCATGCCGCCGTTTCTCTCGCCGACCGTCTCGGCGTCCAGCAGATCCGGCTCTACGGCGCGGACTTTTCCTATCCCGAGGGCAAGAGCTACGCCAGGGGAACCTACATCTATCCCTACTTCCGGAGCAGGGAGACGAGAATCGACGGAATCGAGAACCTCTTCGTCTCCTTCCTCTTCGGAAACAGGAACATCAAAAAGGATTGGGAGAACGGAACGGTCCGCTATACCACGAAACCCATGATCAGCTACAAGGAGAGGCTCGAGAACGCCTCGCGGCTCCTCAAGGCGGAACTCGTTCCGGTCAGGGGTCTCGGCGAGCGCATCGTCGTCAGAGAAGAGGATAAACACAGGACCTTCGCACCATCGCCCCAGCTCTTCTCTTCCGGGAAAAGCGCCGGACCCTGGAAGGAATTTCTCTCTTTCTATCTTGCGGGCCTCAAGGCTCTGCCCAAACCCGCGAATCCCGTCTTGAACTATCTCTTCTCCCTCACGCAGGAGGAGAGGAATCTCTGGACCACCATTCTCCCCGTCACCGCGGTGCTCCGCAAGATATCCCGAGACGTGAAGCCGAACGCAGCCGAAATCCTCGAGCAGGCCCGGGAATGGACCGTGGACACAGTTGAGCGCTTTTCTTCAGCGAAAAACTAGGACCCCGTAACCCACGAACGAAGACGCAGGATGCCGGTCGAAGCTTGTGCCGTAGCCGAGCAGCTCCGGTACGAGCCCGAGTTCGGACGCGAAGGCGGCGAGGGCCGCGGCTGCTCCCGAGGAACAGGCTGCCCTTCTCCCTTCCCCAGCATCCAGGATCCCCTTTTCGTCGAGCGCGAGGACCGCGTCGAGAAAGGCGGTGTCGTTGACCTTTCTCACCCAGTCCAGGGCCGCGGCCCCGCCGCCCTTGGGCACGAATCCGTAGTTGGGTCCGTAATGGGTGAGATCCGTCGACGCGAGAAGGCGGAGTTCGCGGCCCGAGCGGGCAAGGGAGGCGAGAAAACGGCCCAGCCTCCCCGCGAGTTCCGAAGGCGGAACGCGAAAGCAGGCGACCGAGCACGAGGGATGAAGGGCCTTCACCAAGGGAAGCTGGATTTCCACGGTGTTGTCGGGGACCTCGTCAGGAGCCGGCGAGAATTCCTCCTTCACGCGTTCAATCAGCTCCCGGTCGCAGTCCAGGATGCCCAACGGAGTCTCGAATCCATCGTAGTCCTGCACGAGGAGGGGATCGTTCCTTCCGAGATGGCCCCCGAGTATCACGAGGGTCTTTCCCGGCTTCAGGGCGGAAATTCCACGGTATGCGTAGGAACCCGAGAAAAACCAACCCGCATGGGGAACGAGTCCGGCCGCTGCAGGCGGAGACGGAGGAAACTCGCCCCGCCATTCGGAGATCCGCGAGAGGACATCGTCCGGATCGCCCGGATACCAGCCTTCGGGAAGGCTTCTTTTTTTCACTCGCATGGACCGCCTCCTCAGCCCATCATAATTCGAAAAATAAATATTCACAATTCGCGTTTTTCCCGTATAATTAGTGGCATGGGCAGAAAACTAACGACTTTCTATCTCCTGTTCAGCATCCTGTTCTTTCTGGCGCTCGCGGTGATGTTCACGATCCGCGTCCAGGATCTCCGGAAGGCCAACATAGCGAGGATAAGCGGTGATTTCGACGTAATTCGGAAGACCGTGGAGTCCACGTACCGTCAGCAGGAATCCTTCGATTCGCCGAGTTTCAAGGGGACCGCCAAGTCGCTCTTCGACTCCGATCCCGACCTCAACGTGCTCGTCGTCTACTCTTACGAAACCGGCATCGAATACCTGCGCGCGAGAAACGCCGATTTTCTCTCCACCCGCCTGACCGACATCGCGGCGATCAAGGGAGTGCCCCAGTTCTCCTACAATTCCTTCTCCCAGACCAAGATAACCTCCTCGATAACGATTCCCCACAAGAACTCGTTCATCCTGGAAGGCGTTTACCGGGTGATCGACGAGAAACAGCTGTATCCCGTGCTCAGAGACACCGTTCTCATTCTCGTTGCCTTCGCCCTCGTCACCGCGGGCCTGTTCTGTTTCCTGAGATTCTGCTTCGCGACGGAGACAGGATCGGGCGGACGCCCGACCGTCAGGCCCGCGGAGCAGGAGCCGCCGAGCGAGCCTGGGAAGGCGACGGACCCGCGGCCATCGGCCCGTACAGAGGAAACGGCCGTCTCCGCGGCAGCCGCCGAACCGAAGACGATCGAAACCGCGGCCGCGCCGGAACCCGAACCGCCGAAAACACGGGCAGCCGAAGAGAAGAAAACCGAGTCGAAACAGGGCCTTTTCTCTCCCGAGAGCGGATTGGGATGGCAGGAATATCTCGAAAAAAGGCTCACCCTCGAACTCGAACGCGCAGCCTTCAACGAGCAGGATCTCTGCCTCGTCCTCATGAAGTATCGGGATCTCGATAAAAATTCGTCCGGATACCGGACGATCGCGAAGGAAATTCTGGACAAACTGGCCTTCGAGGATCTCGCCTTCGAGTACAAGGACGGATACGCTGTCATCCTTCCGAATTCCACGCTGGATCAGACGATCAGAACCATGGGCGACTTCCACAGGAAGGTCGACGAAAACATCACGGGGACCTTCGGCAAGCCTCAGTGCGGCATAACCTCCCGCAACGGAAGGCTCGTCGACGGCTACCGGCTCATCATCGAGGCGGAACAGGCGCTCGACAGGACCTCCCCGAAGGACTCCGACTGCATCGTGGGATTCAGGACCGATCCCGGCAAGTATCGCAAATACCTCTCGGAGAGGGGGGCCCAGGCGAGGTCCTGACCTTCGGACCGGGGCCTCCGCTCGTCGCTACGCGGCGTCTTTCCGGGAAACGGGCAGAAAGGACGTCGCCCCCCCTTGCTTCTACGGCTTCTTTCTCGGAGCTTCCGCCTTGTCGGCGTCGAGAAGGCTTTTCTGCGGAAGAGCTACGCGTTCGTAGGCGTTTTCGTCCGCGAGATAGGTGAAAGGAAGCGGATTGCCGTCCACGCTCCCCGCGCAGTACCACTGCTTCTCCCGAGTTTTCTTGCCGAAGAGCAGACGATAGGTTTTCTGATCCTGCGAAGTGAACTCCACGGAGAGTGATGGCATGCCGATACCGGTGTCCTCCTTCTCCGGATCGGGCACGAACTCCGTTCCGGAAGCCTGGGCGAGGGCGGCGGCGAGGCCCTCGGCGGCCGCCTGCTTCACCTTCACCGAAATCTTGTCCGGAAAAATCCAGCGCAGGGGCCCGTCGCCCTCCTTCTCACGGATGAGGCGGTAATCGAGCCGTTCGGCAGGCTCGGATTTGGCGGACAAGCCTTTCACCGCGATCGCGACGATCTGCTTTCCTTCCAGACCCTTGGGAAAGATCCTGAGATCGCACCAATACGCGGCCTTCTGCTCGGCATAGTAAGAGAGTCCGTTCGAGAGCACGAAGACCCGCTTGTCCCCCCCCACCCTGACGTATTCCCGGGTTCCCAGCTTCGCCGAATGGCCGACGAAGAGCTCCGCCTTTCCCTGATCTCCCGAGAGAACGAGACGTTTATCGCCGTCTTCGCCCACGCCGAAGGTCTTCCAATTCTCCTCCTTGTCGGTGACGATCTCTACGAGCTTGCCGTCCGCCAGGATTTCCAGGAGTCTCTTCACCTTTTCCGCGGCAGATGGGAAGGGCTTCCCTTTCAGCACGAAATCCCAGTCCGATGCGCCGCTCCGCTTGAGGATTTTCTCGTCTCCCTTGGATGCGAGCACGATCCTGTCGAGATTTCCCGTCTTGAGGAATCCGAGCAGGGGTTCCTCCATGCCGCGGATGCCCCCGCCGAAGGACGTCGTCATTCCCAGCACCAGGGTGATCGTGAGGAATGCCGCGACCGAAACGAGCGCGGCGATCTTCGCGCGGTATTTCATGATTTCGCTCCTTCCCCTTCGAGGGAGGCTTTTTCCCTTCTCCTCCAGGCCCTGAGGAGGGCGAAGCCGAGTACGGCGAGCGGTACGAGCGCGACGTTGACGACCTCTGCGAAGAGGATGGCCGCGGCCTTTCGGCTCGGGTTTTCTATCCTTGTCAGCCTGGTGTCGCGGGCGGTCCGCGTTCTGATCGCGGACACGCTCTCGTCGCTCGAAAGCCAATCCAGGGCGTTCTCGAAAAAGGCCAGATTGTAGGTGCTTTCCGAGTATCTCATGAGATCGGAAGCGAAGTCGGAATCCCCCACCACGATGATCCTGCTGTCCGCGGAGGATTGGACGGGATCCTCCGGGGGCCCCTTCTCCCCTTCCCTGATCGGCGCCGGCCTCCCCTTGAAGAAACTGTCGAAGGAGCCCTTCATGGCGACAGCAAGCGGGTATTTTCCGGTCGTGTCCGACGCGAAGGCCTTGAAGGCCGGCGCCTCGTAGGGATTGGTCATGAAGCGGTCCTTCATGATCCAGGAGTCGGCGCTCGAAGTCGCGAGGATTTCGACGGCGAGCCCCTGCCGTTCCTTTATCCGCAGCGGGCTCGGCCAGAGGAGGTCGAGGGCCGACAGCTTGGCGGTGACGGGATTCTTCCGCGAAAGGCCCGATCCCTGGACCGAGACCCAATGGGGGTATTTCTCGAGGGACTGGATGATCATGGGCCCGGAGTTCTTGCGGACGGGGATCCTCCGGCACAGTGAGTCCAGGACGAGCGTGTGTTCGACGTCGACCCCGTAACCGGAAAGCATCTTGTACACCGGGAGATCCTTGGGGGCCTCGGCCCTGAGGTTCGCCTGGAGCGACACGTCCACTCCGTCCACCGCGAACAGTATCTTGCCGCCTTTCATGAGGTACTGGTCAGCTCGGAAGAGGTCGTACTCGTCCAGGTCCTTTCCTCCGAGCACGAAGAGGGCCGTGAGATCGGCAGGAACGACCTCGCCTCGTTTCACCTCCTTCACCGTGTAGGAACGCGAAAGATTGTTCGCGAGAAGCTGATAATCCGCTTGGAGGGAAGCTTCCTTCTTGCCGAGGAGCATGCCGACCGTCCTCGACTCTCCCTTCACGAGCTTCTTGATCCTGAGGGTGAGGTCGTATTCCAGCGTCGTGACGTCGAATACCACGGGAAGGACCTCGCGCGAATCGAGATAGGAGACTACGATGCCCGAATACACGACCGCGACGGTCTGCTCGTTCTTCTCGAGGACCTGGATCTGTTGAGGCACGACGCCGAGCCTCTCGATCTGCGGCCCCATGTTCCCCTTGCCCGGATCGGCCACGGCCACCTGGATCCTCCCGCGTCCGTGTGCCGCGTATTCGCGGAGCAGGTCCTCGATCTGGCCCGGGACCGGTGAAAGCTTGGCGAGTTTTCCCGAAAGGTAATAGGTGATGGTCACCCTGTCGGGAATTTCCCTGAACAGGTTCTTGGACACCTCCGAAATGGTGAACGCCTTGTTTTCCGTGAGGTCGATCCTCCCGAAATAGAGCAGGCTGTTGGCCGCCGCGAGGACCGCGACCGCGAGGACGAGCGCGAGCAGGATCTTTTCCCGGTTTTTCTTCGACATGGCCTAGCTCCACTTCCTGAAGACGAGGACTTTCACGGTGAGGTATTGGAAAACCAGGGTGAGAAGGAGGAAATAGCCCAAATCCCTCGTATCCAGGAGCCCCTTGCGGAAACTCTGGAAGTGTTCGTCGAGGGAAAGGTAACGGAAGAAACCGGCGACCCCCTCCGGCAGATCGAGAGCCGAATTGACCTGGTCGATAAGGGTGAAGAAGACGAGGGCCGCCGCCCCGAAAACGAAGGCCGAGACCTGGTTCGTGGAGAGCGAGGAGACGAACTGCCCGACGGAGAGCGCCGCGGCCCCCAGCAGCAGGATGCCCAGGTATTCGCCCAGGATCTCGCCCCGCTCGAAATGGCCGAGAGGCACGACGGTGAACGGCACCGGCAGGGTGAGGACGAGCATGAGCGCGAGCAGCAGGAAGGCGCCGAGGAACTTCGCCGCGACCATCTCGAGCTCCGAATACGGCAGGGTGAGGAGGAGCTCCGAGGTGCCGAGCTTCCTCTCCTCCGCCCAGCTCCTCATCGTCAGGGCCGGGACGAGCACGATGAAGACCATGGGCATGATGCCGAAGTAACCCCGGAGCGTGGCGACGTTCTGCGCAGCGAAATTCTGAAAGAAAAAGAGCCAGAGCGAGGTGAACACGAGGAAGAGGATCACCAGGATGTAGGCTATGGGCGAGTTGAAATAGGAAAGCAGTTCCTTCCTGACCAACGGAGCTATCTTACGCATCGTTCCCCCCTTCCCGGGTGAGCCGGATGAAGATGTCCTCCAGGCTGAAGCTTTCCCGCGTCAGCTCCGAGAGCTTCCAACCCCGACTCACGGCCAGGTCGAAGACGGACTCCCCGCCTCCTCCGCCCGGGTCGAAGGAGACGAGGACTTCAGTCCTGCCGTCCTCCCTCGCCTGGGTCTTCAGGAGCTTCCTGAAGGCGGGAAGCCCGGCGAAGTCGGCCTCGGTGACCGGAGAGGGACTCTTCACGATCGCCAGGTAGCGCTCGTCCCCCTTCAGCCGGGCGGCGATCTCCTCGCGCGTGCCCTCGGCGGCTATGCGCCCCTCGTTCAGGATGAGCACCCGGTCGGACACCGCCTCCACCTCCTGGAGGATGTGGGTGGAAAAGATCACGGTCTTCTCGCCGCCGAGCCGCTTGATGAGGCGGCGTATCTCGAGAATCTGGTTCGGGTCGAGTCCCGTCGTGGGTTCGTCGAGGATGAGGACGGGAGGGTCGTGGATGAGGGCCTGGGCGAGACCCGTGCGCTGGCGGAATCCCTTGGAAAGCCGTTCGATCCGCCGGTTCGTCACCGATTCGAGGCCGCAGTCCTCCACGACCCGTTCCAGAGCATTCATGCGCTCCCCCTTCGGGATCATCCGCGCGTCCGCCACGAAGCCGAGGTATTCCATCACGGTGAACTCGCCGTAGACCGGAGCGCTTTCCGGCAGGTAACCGACCGATTTCTTCGCCTCGATGGGCTCCTCTGCCACGTCGTGCCCCATGACCAGGGCGTTCCCGCTCGAAGGGAAATGATACCCGGTGAGCACCTTCATGATGCTCGTCTTGCCGGCGCCGTTCGGCCCCAGGAGTCCGACGATCTCACCCTTCTTCACGTCGAAGCTGACATCCTTGACCGCCGCGAAACTTCCGTAGCTCTTGCTCAGATTTCGTACCTCGATCATGTCATCGCTCCCTCGGAAAAGATTAATCCGTGTTGAGGATAGGAAGGACCTGGCCGTCCCTCGTGAGGAAGGTGTCCGGGAAAAGACCCCTGGCCTCCCTGAGGAGCTGCTTCAGGTCCCGCTCGGTATAGCGGGGACTGTAATGGATGAGACCCATCTTCTTGACACCGCCCGCGTCCCTGGCGATGGTCCCGGCCTGGACCGCGGTGAGATGCTTCTTCTCCCTGGCCGACTCTTCGAGATCCTGGGCGAACATCCCCTCGCAGATGAAGAGGTCTGAATCCTTCACCTCCGCCGAGGCAGTCTCCACGTAGGTCGTGTCCGTGACGAAGGAGAATTTCCTCCCCGACCTCGGCGAGCCGAGGACTTCCTCCGGCGTGACGACCTTTCCGTCTTCGAGCGTCACGTTTTCTCCGTCCTGCAGGCGGGACCAGAACGGTCCCCGGGGCACTCCCAGGGCCGCGGCCTTCTCCGGATGGAAAACGCCCGGTCTCATGTCCTCGGTGAAGGAATACCCGACGCAGGGCTTGGAATGCCGGAGGGGAAAGCTCCTCAGGGAGAATCCCTCCCCGCGGTACACCTCGTCCGGCACGGAAGGATCGATCTCCTTCACGACGATCTCGTAATTGATGTACATGTCCAGGACCTTCCGGCTGAGATCCACGAATTCCTTGATCTTCGGCGGACCGACGATGGTGAGGGGCTCGTTCCGGTCCACCTGGCTCGAAAGCATGAGTATGCCGGGGAGGCCCGTGATGTGGTCCGCGTGGGTGTGGGATATGAAGATCGCGGTGATCTTCTTCCAGCGGAGGTTGAGGTTGCGAAGGGAGACCTGCGTCCCCTCGCCGCAGTCGAAGAGGAAAAGCTCCCCTTCCCTGCGGAGAAGGACGGACGTCAGGAATCTTCCGGGCAGGGGCATCATTCCCCCGGTGCCAAGTATGAAAGCTTCTAAATTCATATCCGATACGGGAAAAGACCATAGCATACTTTTCCCGTTTGAAAAAGGTCTGCTGCGCCTTCCGACGGCGTCAGTAGGCCGTCAGACCTCCGTCCACGGGCAGGGCGACTCCGTTGATGAACGAAGCCTCGTCCGACGCGAGAAAGAGCGCCGCGTTGGCTACGTCCCTCGCGGTTGCGAGCCTGCCGAGCGGGACCTCGTCGAGCCTTTCCTTCTTCTTCACCGGGTCCTTGAAGAGATCCTGCACGAGGGGGGTGTCCACCGTGCTCGGGTGGATGGAATTGCAGCGGATGCCGTCCTTGGCGAAGTGGACCGCAACGCCCTTGGTGAGCATGGTCACCGCGCCTTTGGAGGTTATGTACGTCTCGTTGGTGAATTTGTGCCCGACGAGGCCGCAGATCGACGACATGTTGACGATTGAACCTCCTCCGTTTTTCTTCATGAGGGGTATGGCGTGCTTGATTCCCGTGAACACGCCCCTCACGTTCACGGACATGACCGCGTCGAAATCCGCGATGGGCATGTCGACGATGGAGACCCTTTTCGTGATCCCCGCGTTGTTCACGAGAATGTCGAGCCTTCCCTCCTCCGCCCCGACGACAGCGAGCGCCGCGATCCAGCTTTCCTCCGAGGTGACGTCCAGCCTCACGGCCCCGCCCCGGCCCGGCCCTCCGAGCGAGGCCGCGGTTTTTTTCGCCTGCACGTCGTCGACGTCTCCGATGTACACGATCGCCCCTTCCTCGACGAACCGCCTCGCTATCTCGGAACCTATTCCCATCGCGGCCCCCGTTACCAGCGCCACCTTGCCTTTCAGTCTCACGGTGTTTCTCTCCTCTCGGCCTGCCATAGTACGGCGAATCGAGCGGGAAGGTAAATCCCGAACCGGGCCTGATTATTGCATAAATATTCATTTTCGTTGACCGGAAAGCCGTATTCCGGTACTATGCGGTAGTATCATGAAGAAGGAGCCATGCACTCCATGAAAGAACTCGCATTATTGGGAGACGAGGCGGTCGCCTTGGGCGCGATCCATGCGGGTCTCACCGCGGCCTACGGCTATCCCGGGACTCCATCCACGGAAATAATGGAATTCCTCATCAAACATCGCGCGAAGGAGGGAGGTCCCATCGCATCCTGGTGCGCCAACGAGAAAACCGCCTATGAAGGCGCGCTCGGCGTTTCCTACGCCGGCCGGCGCACCCTGGTGACGATGAAGCACGTCGGACTCAACGTAGCCGCGGATCCCTTCATCAACTCCGCCCTCCTCGAGATCAAGGGAGGCCTCGTCGTGGCGGTCGCGGACGATCCGGGCATGCACAGTTCCCAGGACGAACAGGATTCCCGCATTTATGCGGACTTCGCGAAGGTCATCTGCCTCGAACCGACGAGCCAGCAGGAGGCCTACGACATGACCAGGGAGGCCTTCGACCTCTCGGAGAAACACCATATCCCCGTCATGCTCCGCCTCACGACCCGCCTCGCCCATTCCCGGGCCGGCGTCGAGACGCGGGAACCGAGGAAGGAGAATCCCCTGGAGAAGAGCGCGGTGAGCACAGGCTGGGCCCTTCTTCCCGGTTTCGCCAGGAAAAGATACGACATCCTTCTCGCGAAGCAGAAGGACCTTCTCGAATACTCGGAAAGCTCGAACCGCAACCCTCTCACGATGAATCCCGACTTCCGCGACTTCGGCGTCATCACGACCGGTCTCGGCAGGAACTACTACGAGGAGAACCTTCCGGAGCTTCCGGCGAAGCCTTCGCATCTCCACATCGGGGCCTACCCTCTTCCCGCGGACAAGATCCGCAGGCTCGCGAGCGGCGTCAAGAGGCTCATCATCGTCGAGGAGGGAATGCCTTTCGCGGAGACCCGCATTTCCGGCATCCTGCCCCATTCGTTCTCCGTCACCGGCAAGATGGACGGCGTCCTTCCCCCTTCGGGAGAGCTCACCCCGGACATCGTCCGCAAGGCCCTCGGGCTTCCCGCGCGGCAGGCGATCCAGGTCGAGATTCCGCCCCTCCCGGCGCGGCCTCCCCAGCTCTGCGCGGGCTGTCCCCACGGCGACACCTTCTCCATCGTCACCAAGGTCCTCGAAGGCAGGAAGGACGCCTTCATCACGGGCGACATCGGCTGCTACTCGCTCGGCGCTCTCCCGCCCTACTCCATCCCAGAGACCATCGTCTGCATGGGCGCCTCGGTCGGCATGGCACGAGGCGCTGCCGAGGCCGGGGCCAAGTACGCGGTCGCGGTCATCGGGGACAGCACCTTTCTCCATTCGGGCATCACACCTCTCATCGACGCCGCGGTGCGCAACACTCCGATGACCCTGGTCATCCTCGACAACTCCGCGGTGGCCATGACCGGAGGGCAGCCCACCATCCTGCCTTCATCGAACCTCGAGCCTCTCGTCAAGGGCCTGGGCGTGGACCCCTCGCACGTCGTCACGATCGAGGCCCACAGGAGGAAGGAGGCGGAAAACCTCGCGATCATCGAGCGGGAAATCGAATACCGGGGACTTTCCGTGATCATCGCGGTCAGGGAGTGCCTGGAGGCCGCCAGGGCCAAGAAGAAAGCCAAGGAGGCCTCGGAATGAAATACGATATCGTGCTCTCCGGCGTCGGAGGCCAGGGCGTACTCTCCCTCGCGGTCATCATCGCCAAGGCCGCGGTCATCTCGGGGCTCACGGTGAGGCAGTCGGAAGTCCACGGCATGGCACAGCGCGGAGGCGCGGTCCTCGCCCACCTCAGGCTGTCGGACGCGGAGATCCATTCGGACCTCATCTCCCGCGGAGGCGCGGACATGATCCTTTCCATGGAACCTCTGGAAAGCCTCCGCTACGCCGACTTTCTTTCACCTTCGGGAATCGTGGTGACCGCGAAGGAACCCTTCGTGAACATCGGGAATTACCCCGATCCCGCGACCGTCCACCAGGCGGTGGAACGGTTTCCCAGGCATTCCCTCGTTCCGGCCCTCGAGCTCGCGAAGGCCGCGGGCTCGCCGCGGGCGACGAACATGGTGCTCGTCGGAGCCGCCTCGAAGCACATCCCCGTGGACGCGGAGACCTTGAAGAGGTCCATCCGCGAACTTTTTTCGTCCAAAGGCGACTCCGTGGTCGGCGTCAACATCACGGCCTTCGAGGCGGGGAGGAACCTGGCATGAACTTCTGGGACAAGGATACGGAGACGATGAACAGGGGCATGCTCGAAGCCGTTCAGGCCGAGCGCCTCACGGAGACCCTCGCGGTCGCCTTCAAGACCGAGTTCTACCGCGAGCGATTCGCCTCGCTCGGAATCGGTTCGCCCGCGGAGGTGAAGGGCATGGACGGCTTCCGAAAGCTGCCCTTCACGTCGAAGGACGACCTCCGGGTCGGCTACCCCTACGGACTCCTCGCCGAACCCATCGAAAACGTGGTGAGACTCCACGCATCGAGCGGCACCACGGGTACCCCGACGGTCATCTACCACACGCAGGAGGACTTGGACGTGTGGACCGACCTCGTAGCCCGCTCGCTCGTTTCCGCGGGAGCGACGAAGAGCGACGTGTTCCAGAACATGATGACCTACGGCCTCTTCACCGGCGGCCTGGGCCTCCATTACGGGGCGGAGAAGCTCGGTATGCTCGTCATCCCGGTGGGCGGCGGAAACACCGTGCGGCAGTACAAGTTCATGAAGGACTTCAAGACCACGGTCCTCCACATCACGCCGAGCTATCTCCTCCACATCCACGACAAGATGGCCGAGCACGGCGTCGAACGCAGAGACCTTCACCTCAAGAAGGCCATCGTCGGCGGGGAGCCCCACAGCGAAGACATGAGGAAGAAGCTCGAGAAGCTCTTCGGCATCGACGTCTACAACTGCTACGGGCTCTCCGAGCTCAACGGCCCGGGCGTGGCCTTCGAGTGCGAATTCAAGTCCGGCATGCATCTCTGGGAGGATTCCTACATCCTGGAGATCATCGATCCGGACACGGGCGGGCCCGTTCCCGACGGAGAGGTCGGGGAGCTCGTCCTCACGACCCTGAAACGCAGGGCGACGCCCCTCATCCGTTACAGGACAAGGGACCTCACGAGGATCATCCCCGGAGACTGCCCCTGCGGCAGGACGCACCGCCGCATAGCTAGGATCATGGGCAGGACCGACGACATGCTCATCATCAACGGCGTCAACGTCTTCCCCTCCCAGATCGAGGAGGTGATCATGAAGATGCACGAGATCGGCAACAACTACCAGATCCTCGTGGAAAAGTCCGGGGCCCTGGACAAGCTCACGGTAAAGACCGAGGTCACCCAGGCCATCTTCAGCGACGACGCGCGGGACCTCAACGCCCTGCGCGAGAGGATCAAGGACAATCTCAAGGCTTCCATTTCCATAAATCCGGTCGTGGAACTGCATGAACCGGGGGTCCTCCCGGTCTGGGAAGGAAAGGCGAAGCGAGTCGTCGATACAAGGGAGAAGAGCGTATGATTTTCCAACCGGAACAGGAGTGCATGCCGGTCGAACTCAGGCAGCGCATGCAGCTGGCCAACCTGAAGAACCTCGTCGAGAAGGTCTACGAGAAGGTCCCCTTCTACCGGAAGAAATTCGACTCGGTGGGACTCAAGCCCAAGGACATCAAGAGCATGGCGGACATCGCGAAGATCCCCTTCACCACCAAGGACGAACTCAGGGAGACCTATCCCTACGGGCTTCTCGCGGTGCCCGAGGCGGAGATCGAGGAGGTCCACATGTCGAGCGGCACCACGGGCACTCCGGTGGTCGACGCCTACACGAAGAAGGACATCGAAGTCTGGGGACAGAGCATGGGCCGCACCCTGAGCATGGCCGGAGCCACGAGGAACGACATCGTCCAGAACGCGTACGGCTACGGCCTCTTCACCGGCGGGCTCGGCGCACACTACGGCGCTAAGGCGATCGGCGCGAACATCATTCCCATGTCGAGCGGCAATACGCAGAAGCAGGTCATGGTCATGCGCGACTTCGGGACCACCATCCTCACCTGCACCCCGTCCTACGCGCTCTTCCTCGCCGAAGCGGCGCGGGAGGAGGGAATCGACATCAAGAAACTGAAGCTCCGGGCCGGCTGCTTCGGGGCCGAGCCCTGGAGCGAGAACATGAGGAAGGAGATCGAGGAAAAGCTCGGGCTTTCCGCGTTCGACATCTACGGCCTCACCGAGATCACCGGGCCCGGGGTGGCCTCCGAATGCGAAGCGAAGAACGGTCTCCACGTCAACGAGGACTTCTTCTACCCCGAGATCATCGATCCGGCCACCGGCAAGGTGCTCTCCGATGAGGAGAAGGGAGAGCTCGTCTTCACGACCCTGGTCAAGGAAGGGACCCCGCTTCTCCGCTACCGGACCCGCGACATCACCTTCCTCTACCGCGACGACTGCCTCTGCGGCAGGACGACGCTCAAGATGCACCGACTCCTCGGCAGGACCGACGACATGCTCATCATCCGCGGCGTCAACGTCTTCCCCTCCCAGATCGAACAGGTCCTCTTCGCGGTGGAAGGCACTGATCCTCATTACCAGATCATCCTCGAACGGGGCCCCTCGCATCTCGACGAGATCGAGATCATGGTGGAGGTCGAGGCGAAATTCTTCACCGACGAGACGAAGGGCCTCGAGACCATCAGGAAAAGGATAGAGACCGACATCAAGGCGAAGCTCGGCATCAGCGCGAAGATAAGGCTCGTGGAACCCAAGACCATCGAGCGGAGCATAGGGAAGGCGAAACGCGTCATCGACAAGAGGAAAATGTAAGGAGGGCGGCATGATCATCAAGCAGATTTCCATTTTTCTGGAAAACGTTTCGGGCCGACTCGCGGAAGTGACCAGGCTTCTCGCGAAGAACGGCATCAATCTCCGGGCGATGACGATCGCGGACACCGCCGATTTCGGCATCCTCCGGGTGGTCGTGGACAAGCCCGACGAGGCGCTCGAGGTCTTGGTCGGCGGCGGCTTCACCGCCAAGGAGACCGACGTCCTCGCCGTCGAGGTCGAGGACAGGCCGGGCGGGCTCTCCCGGGTCATGGAGATCTTCAAGGAAAACAAGGTGAACATCGAGTACCTCTACGTTTCCCTCGTCAAGAACAAGGACAAGGCCGTGGTCATCTTCAAGGTCGAGGACATCGTCCACGGCCGGAAAATCGTGGAAGACAACAACCTCACCAATCTCGCCGATTTCTGACGCTTTCCCCGCCGCGCGGCCGGACCGGCCGCGCGGCGGAATGCTCCCGCCGTTGTTTCCCGCCTCCGAGTGAGCTATATTTGAAGCAAGAAGGATTCCGATGGAGACCTTCGAATTTAAAAAACGAGTGCCGTATGAACATGTCCGGAACGAACCAGGAGTTCATCCTCTGCGTGGACGACGAGGCCATAATCCTCATGTCGCTCAAATTCGAACTGAAAAGCCGTTACGGGTCCCGCTTCGGTTACGAAACGGCCCTGAACGCGGAAGAAGCCCTCGACATCATCGATTCGCTCTACAGATCCGGAGCGAGGATCATCCTCCTCCTGTCGGATTGGCTCATGCCTGGCATGAAGGGTGACGAATTCGTCCTCGCCGTCCACAAGAAATTCCCGGACATACGCTCGGTCATCATCTCCGGCCACAGCGACGAGTTCTCCATCCAACGGGCGAAGAACGAAGGAAACCTCATCGCCTGCCTGAAGAAACCCTGGAATTCGCACGACCTCTTTTCGATCATCGACGACATCCTTCAGCCCCAAGCCTGACCGTCCGGAGGAAAAGCGGAAAGAGCTATCCGAGCGGAGGCCGATTCGGAGATGATCCCAGCTTCTCCAGTTCCCGGCCCCAGGGCTCGAACCAGTCCGCGATCGCTTCCTTGAGCGGGGCGAGGCTTTTCCTCGACGCCTCGTACCGACCGGCGTAGTCCGCGGGGATCGATTCCCTGAGCCTCGCGACGATTTCTTCCCTGTTCATGACCAGATGCCGCCCTTCCCTGTAGAGGACCCGTCCGTTCACGATGGTCGACCTCACGTGGCGGGAAGAGCCCCGCTGGAGGAGCACGTCGAGGGGATCGTGTCCGTCCCAGGTAAAGGGCTCCGTCAGGCCCTTCCAGTCGAGGATCGCGAGGTCGGCCCTCATGCCCTGCCTGAGCGCGCCGATTTCGCCCTCGAGCCCGAGGCAGCGCGCCCCGCCCTCGGTCGCCATGCGGAAAAAGTCCCGCGCGCCCAGGCAGGGGGAGCCGGGCCTGAAGCCGGTGAGCCGGTGAAGCCGCGAGGCGACGCGGATTTCTCCGAGGTAGTCGCGGTCGTCCCCCATCTCCTTGTCGTCCATGCCGATGCCGACGGGAATTCCTGCCGCACTCATCGCGGCCACCGGCGCAATCCCGTTCCTCACCCTGAGATTGCAGGAGGGATGGTGGGTGACCGCACAGCCCGAGGCCGCGATCGCCTCGAGGTCCCCTTCGTCGATCCAGACGCAGTGCCCGAGAACCGTTCCCGGGTCCAGGAGACCTGTATCGGCCATGCGGCGGACCAGGGTCTTTCCGTAGGTCTTGATGCCGTAAAGGTACTGGTGCGGCGTCTGCTGGACGTGGGTGAAGAACATCCGGCCCTCCGAGGAAGCCCGCCGCTTGATCTCGGCGAACGCGTCCTCATCCACCCACTGCGGCGCCATGGGACCGTGATGGACCGCGACGAGGGGATGGTTCCTGCGCGTCGAAAGCGCCTTCACGGCAGCGAAGTAGGCCTCGGGACCGAATCTCGCCCCGGCGTCCCGGATCGCCTCGGCAGTGCGCCGCGCCTCCGTCCCCAGCGAGGCGACGAAGGCGTCGTTGTCTCCGTAGACGAAGGGGTTCCGGTACGAGAGGGCCGGGGCGAAGGCCGCACCCATGCCGCTCTCCTCGTAGGCGTCCAGGATTCGGGCGAATTCCTCTACCGCTTCCTCGGGCCGTGCGGGAGCGTGGTTGTGCATCGTCGTCGTGACCCCCGCCTCGACCAGGAGAGTACACTGATAGAGCGTGTCCCAGCGAAGATCGATGGGCGGAAAGCCCCGAAACTTCCAAACCTCGAGCGTGTCGTCCCCGGCTCCGCGCTGGAAGTCGGTGATCCCCTTGCCGTGACCGTGCGCATTCACGAAGCCGGGGACCACGAGACAATCCTCCCCGCCGAGGGTCTCGTCCGCCTTTCGGCGCACGGCGATCCCCGCTGCCGGGCCCACCTCGACCACCCTGCCGTCCTCGACGTAAACCGCCCCGTTCGGAACCACCGTGTCGGCGTCCGCGACGAGGTACTTTCCGCTCACGATCATGCTTCGCATGCGATACTCCTTCGGCCCCGGCCAAGCCCGGCGGAACTCAGCATAGCAGCATTTCCAAGAATTCGGAAGAAAAGGAGTACGGACTTCTTAAAATATAGAATTTCAAATATCGATCTCGGGGCCTCGATGTTCTTGCAGTCTCCAAATGCGCAAGTCTCGACCTCCGCCGGAGTGTCGGCTTCCGTGTCCGGGCTCGTGAACCCGGGCTGCCGGAAATGCAGCAATAGCCCGCTGTGAAAAACCTGGTGCATCGACTACAGACAATCATTTCGATGGTTTTTCCACATTTCCTTGACTCCTGATGTCATACGACTTAAGATGAAGGCAACAAGCGATGGACAAGGAGTTGCCATGTTCGTACCGGAAGAAATCGCCGCAAAAAAAACCGCGGTCCGCGGGCTCCTTCGGGAATTGAAGCTCGACGGGATTTATTTGAAGAAAAGCTCGAATTTCGCCTGGCTTACGGGCGGAGGCTACAACATCGTCGGGCTCGCCACCGAGATCGGAGTCGCGGGCATCCTTCTCACGGCCGACAAGGAATACATCGTCTGCCAGAACATCGAAGCGCCGAGGATGGAGAAGGAAGAAATGCTGTGCGCCCAGGGATACGAGATCAGGAGCTTCCCCTGGTACGAGGACAAGGAAGCCTCGACCGTCGTCTCCCTTGCCGGCAAGGCGATAGGAGCGGATCACGGCTTCCCCGGAGGGACGGACATTTCCGGACGCATCAATCCCCTGCGCTACTCGCTCTCCCCGTGGGAGGTCGAGCGCTACAAGGACCAGGCGAGGCTGACTGCCCTTGCCGCGGAAGAGACGGCGGAGACCATCCGGCCCGGAGACACCGAGTACGCGGTCATCGGAAGGCTCGCCGAGAGGCTCTGGGCCCGCGGCATGGACTTCATCATCGCCTTCTGCGCGGCGGACGAGCGAATTTCGGATTTTCGGCATCCGGTGGCGACCGCGAAAAAGATCGAAAAGCGGGCGATGATCAGCGTCAACTCCCGGCGCAAGGGCCTCATCGTGTCGATCACGAGATTCGTGCAGTTCGGCAAGGTCCCTGCCGAGCTCAGGAAGCGATACGAGGACAACGTCTACGTCGACAGCGCCATGATGGCGGCTACCGTACCGGGGCGGCCCGCCTCCGAGGTCTTTCAGGCCGCGCTCGCGGCATACGCGGAGAAGGGCTTTCCCGAGGAGTACAAGCTCCACCATCAGGGCGGCCCGATCGGCTACATAGGCAGGGACTACAAGGCGACCTCCGCGACGAAGGAGATCGTCAGGGAAAACCAGGGCTTCGCCTGGAATCCGTCGATCACCGGGACGAAGAGCGAGGACACCATGCTCGCGACCGCGTCCGGGCCCATCGTCCTGTCCGAGCCGGTTGTTTTCCCCGCTTTGACCGTGGAAAAGGGAGGATACAGGTTCAAACGACCGGCGATTCTTGAATTGTGATCCTAGGGGATTCGTCTCCAGAAAACCGAAGGAGGAAAGTATGAAACGAACGGTATTTACGGTCCTGTTCTGTCTCGTCTGTGCGAGTCTCGTTTTCGCCGGTGGAGGGACGGAGAAAAAATCGGCCTTCCCCGATAAACCCGTGGAAGCGGTCGTTGCGTGGGCCGCGGGCGGCGGAGCGGACCTCGTATTCAGGGCCTTGGGAGCCGTGTTTCCCAAATATGCGAACGGTCAGCCCCTTGTCATCAAGAACGTTCCCGGCGCCGCGGGCGTTCCCGGCATCACCGAGTTCATGAAGGCGAAGCCGGACGGATACTCGGTCATGCATTGGAACGTCGCCCACGTCATCAAAACCCACATGAGCAACGTCCCGTTCACGGCGACCACCTTCACGCCGGTCATCCAGCTCGTGGTCGCGAGCAATTACATCAACGTCCGACCGGACGCGAAGTGGAAGACACTGAGCGATCTCATCGCCGACGCCAAGGCCAATCCCGGCAAGATTTCCATGGGCAACGCCGGCCCCGGAGGCGGCAACCACATGGCGGCCCTTCTCCTCGAGGACAAGACCGGAGCGTCGTTCCTGCACGTGCCCTTCCAGGGAGGCGGTCCCTCCGTCACCGGCCTTTTGAGCGGGCAGGTGGAAACCGCGATGAACATCGCCCCCGAAGGAATTTCCAACGCCCAGGCGGGACAGCTCAGAATTCTCGCTGTCTTCGGGGAGAAGCGTTTCGACACCTTCCCGAACGTTCCGACCGCGAAGGAACAAGGGGTCGACCTCGTCCTCGACCAGTGGCGCGGCGTGGTCGCTCCGCCGAACACGCCTCCCGAGATCGTGGCCCAGCTGCACGACATCTTCAAGAAATGCATGGAAGATCCGGAATTCATCAAGAAAATGCAGGAACTCAACGCCATTCCCGCATACAAAAACGGAAAGGAATTCGGAGAAATTGTCGCATCCGAAGACGTCCGCTACGAGAAGCTGATCAAAGCCAAGAAATTCGGCGACAGGTACAAGTAACGCTCGATGAAGGCCGTCCTTTCGGGGCGGCCCGTCTTTTCTGCAAGGAATGCATAACGAAGGAACACGTCGTGAAAGATACCAAGTTAATCGACTTTTGGACCGGCATCGGCGTCATCGCCCTCGGCATCGTGACGATCGTCCTGACCGAAGGCATGCAGAAGGTCTCCCAAGGAATCGGCCCGGGGGATTATCCGCGGGTGATCGCGATCGGTCTGTGCGCCTTAGGAGCGATCCTCGCGGCCCAGAGCGCGTTGAAAGGCTTTCCGAGGCCTCAGGGCGGAATTCTCTGGAATCAGATCGGCAGGGTCTTGGTCATGGTACTGGCGACCTTCGCATACCTGCAGCTCATGCGCTATCTCGGATTTCTCCTCATCACTCCTTTCTTTCTCGCAGCCACCATCTACCTCTACGGATATCGGAAACGGAAAATCCTGATCGCGGTGAGCATCGGAGTCTCCGCAGCGGTCTATTTCATATTCTACTCGGTTTTTCTCGTCCTGCTTCCCCGGTTCTCCCTGTTCTGACGGTTTCGGAGGTGCATTCATGATCGGTCATCTTCTTCAAGGTTTCGCCTTGGTGTTTCAACCCTTCGCATTCGCCCTCATGGTGTTCGGAGTGGTCCTCGGCATCGTCATCGGGGCGCTTCCGGGTCTCACCGGATCGATGGGCATCATCCTCCTTCTCCCCCTGGTGTACAAGCTCCCGGCGGACACCGCCCTCGTCATGCTCTGCGGCCTCTTCTGCGGCGCCATGTACGGCGGGTCGATCTCCGCGATCCTGCTCAGGACGCCGGGGACCCCTTCCGCCTCCGCGACCGTTCTCGACGGTTATCCTCTCTGTCAGCAGGGAAAGGCGGGCAAGGCGATCGGCATTTCCACGACCGCTTCGTTCTTCGGCGGTCTGTTCAGCACGGTCTGCCTCATCCTGATAGCCCCCCAACTCGCGAAGGTCGCGCTGAAATTCCAGGCGGCGGACTACTTTTCGCTCTCCATTTTCGGCCTCACGATCATGGCGAGTTCCTCCGGAAGAAACATCGTGAAGGGCCTCATCTCCGGCTGGTTCGGCCTTCTCGTCTCGACGGTGGGCATCGACGGGATCGTGGGTGTGGAGCGCTTTTCGTTCGGCAACACCTATCTGATGAGCGGATTCGCCCTGCTTCCGGTACTGATCGGAGTTTTCGCGGTTTCGGAGGTGCTTTCCGAAGCCCAGGAAACGAAGAAAGCGGGCGAAATAATCACCCAGCAGATCAAGGGCATCCTTCCCTCCCTCGGGGACATCAAGGCCATAGCCATGTCCGTCGCCGTCGGATCCGTCATAGGGGTCTTCATAGGCATCATCCCCGGCACGGGCGGAGCAATCGCCTGCTTTCTCGCCTACAACGTCGTCCAACGCTGGTCGAAGAACGGCGACAAGTTCGGCACCGGCGAAATAGAAGGCATCGCCGCCCCGGAATCCGCCAACAACGCGACGACCGGCGGGGCCCTCATTCCCATGCTCACCCTCGGCGTGCCGGGCGACGTCGTCACCTCGGTCATGCTCGGGGCCCTCATTCTCATAGGCGTGAAGCCCGGTCCCCTCCTGTTCGTGGAGCATGCGAACGTGGTCTACGCGATCTTCTCCGGCATGATCGTCATCCAATTCCTCATGCTCGGCTTCGGGCTCCTCTGCGCCAAAGTCTCGCCCCGGATCCTCAAGGTCCCGAATTCGATCCTCATGCCGGTCATCATGGTCCTCTGCGTCATCGGGGCCTATTCCCTCGGCAACCAGCTCTACGACGTTCTCGTGGCCCTCATCTTCGGCGTCATCGGCTTCTTCATGAAGAAGTACGGATATCCGGGAGCTCCCCTCGTCCTCGGAGTCATCCTGGGGCCCATGGCGGAGGACAACCTGAACCGCGCCCTGCTCGTATCGGGAAACGACTGGTCGGTGCTGGTCTCGAGGCCGATTTCCGCCGCCTTCCTCGCTTTTTCCGTCGTCTCGATCGCGTACGCCCTCTGGTCCGCCTATCGCGATTCGAAGAGGGCAAGGGCATGATAACCGTCGGAGGCTCGGGAGACTGGAAGGTCATAGAGGACCTGCTCAAGGACATCCGGATTCCCAGGATGGCGAGGGTAAGGCAGATTTTCGATCGGCCGGTGATCGAAGACCCTGCGGCCGAGGTTCGGCGAAGACTCGAGGAAAGCGGCCGACTGGCCGGTCTTCCGCACGGAGCCACGGTCGCGATCGCGGTCGGGAGCCGGGGCATCGCGAACCAGCCCCTCGTAGTCAAAACCCTGGTCGAAGAGATCGGGAAGGCGGGAGGCAGGCCCTTCCTGGTTCCGGCCATGGGCAGCCACGCGGGCGCTACCGCCGAAGGCCAGGCGGCCATGCTTCGAGGCATGGGATTCACCGAGGACCGCGTCGGCGCCCCGATCCGTGCGACCATGGAAACCGTCGAGCTCGGGACCACGGAAAACGGGCTTCCGGTCCTCATAGACCGCTACGCCTGCGAGGCCGACCGGCTCGTCGTCGTGAACCGCATCAAGCCTCACGTCTGCTTCCGCGGACCCTACGAGAGCGGCCTCATGAAGATGATCACGATAGGACTCGGCAAGCAGCGCGGCGCCGACTACGCCCACAACCTCGGCTTCGGCAAGATGCCCGAGCACGTTCCCGAGATAGCGCGCTCAGCCTTGAAGAAGATCCGGCTTCTCTTCGCGGTCGGCCTCGTGGAGAACGCCTTCCACGAGACCTGCAGGATCGCCGTGCTCGGGCCCGACGAGATCGCCGACGCGGAGCCCCGGCTTCTCGACGAGGCCCGGCGTCTCTGCCCTCGGCTTTATTTCGACGAGCTGGAGGTCCTCGTCATCGACGAGATCGGCAAGGACATTAGCGGTTCGGGCTTCGACACGAACGTCGTGGGGCGCTACCATTCCGCGTGGATAAGCGGCGGTCCGAAGATAACCCGCCTTCTCATCCTCGACATCTCGGCGAAGTCCAAGGGAAACGGAAACGGCCTCGGCATGGCGGACTTCACCACGAAGCGGGCGGCGGAGAAGTTCGACTTCGCGCAGACCTACCCGAACACCCTCACCGCGACGCTCACCGGCGGAGTGAAGATCCCCATGGTCCTGCCGAACGATCGTCAGGCGATCCAGGCCTGCATCAAGACCTCGAACATCGAGGATTGGAGCGCCGCGAGAATCGTGCGGATACGCAACACGCTCTGCCTCACGGAAATAGAGGTCTCCGAGAACATGCTGCCCGCCGTCCGGGGCGACTCCCGTTTCGAGATCCTCGGCGAACCTTTCGATCCCGCCTTCGACGCGGCGGGCGATCTTTTCTAGGAGAAGTCCGTGACGTCCCGAGAAAGGCTCCTAGCCGCCCTCTCCCGCAGGGAGCCGGACAGGCTCCCCGTCGACCTGGGAGGAACCGCGACCACGACCATCACGAAGGGCGCCTATCTTCCCCTCCGCTCGCACCTGGGGCTTCCCGCGCTCGAACCGCGATCCTTGAGCTTCACCGCTGGTTCGGTTCGGCCCGACGAGGACCTCCTGGTACGCTTCCGCATCGACACGCGCGGCCTCAAACCGGGAGGGCCGGCGGGATTCAAGACTTCCGTCGTGACGGAGGATGCCTACGACGTTTACTTCGACGAATGGGGAATCGGCTACCGAAGGCCCAGGGACTCCGGGCTCTATTTCGACCAGTTCGCGAACCCGTTGAAGGATCGGGACGCCGAGTACGTCCGCGCCTACCCCTTCCCCCGCGGGGACGATCCCGGAAGAATGAAGGGACTCAGGGAGGAGGCCCTCCGGATCAGGGCCTCCGGCTACCCCGTGATCCTGAGCCAGAGCCTCGGAAGCGGCATTCTCCACGGAGGCACCGCGCTCTTCGGCTTCGAGGACTATTTCTGCCGCATGCTCCTCGAGCCGTCCCTCGTCGACGAGGTGAGCGAACGCATTCTCCGCGGTAAGCTCGCCTTCTACGAGGCCGTTTTTTCGGAGCTGGGCGATCTCCTCGACGTCGTCGCCGAGGCGGACGACCTCGGGACCCAGCGCGGGGCCTTCCTGAGCCTCGACGACTACCGCAGGAGAATCAAGCCACATCAGGCGAGGCTCTTCGCGTTCATCAAATCGAAGGCCCCGGGGGTGAAGATCTTCTACCATTCCTGCGGGAGCGTCGTCGACTTCGTTCCCGACCTCATCGACATCGGGATCGACGCCCTGAATCCCCTCCAGCTCCGCGCCGCGGGAATGGACCCTGCTTTTTTGAAGAAGGAATTCGGCAGGGACCTCTGCTTCTGGGGAGGCGGAGTCGACACTCAGGACGTCCTTCCGCACGGCACGCCCGAAACGGTGAGGGACGAGGTGCGGCGCAGGATCGAGGTCTGGGCGAAAGGCGGAGGCTACGTCTTTTCGACGGTTCACAACATCCAGGCGGACGTACCGCCGGAAAACGTCGTCGCCCTCTTCGACGCGGTGGACGAATTCCGATAGTCCCGAAGCCCGCCGGTTCAGCGTCGACCGCAGGGATTTTACTCTTGCCTCCGCCTTTTCCCCGTTGCCAAAGCGCGGTTAATCCCCTATCCTGAAAACCTGACATGAAACGACTCCCGGTTTATATTCTGTTCGCCGCGGCCGCTCCGGCCCTCTTCGCCGCAGGAGAAGCGAACGAGGATTTCGGAGGGCGGTTCGAGCGCTACCTCTCGTATTTCTCCTCCTTTTCGCCGCGGTTGGAAGCGACCGTCGGGGAATCCGGGGCAAGGGACTTCATCCTCAAGGAATGCGAATCGATGAAGATGAAACCCGAGGTGAGGGATTTTTCGGACTTCGACGGCGGCTTTTCATATTCACGGAACATCGAGGCGCGGATACCGGGAGCCCGGCCCGACACCATCGTCCTCGCGGTCCCGCTCGTCCACGAACCAGGAACCGCCCCGAAGGACGACGGATCGGTGAACCTCGCACTCGCCCTGGCGATCGCCTCGGAATACGCGGGGAAGCTGCCTCCCCTGACCCTCCGATTCCTGTTTCTCGGCGGCGAGACCGGATCGCCGACCTCCGGCTTCCTCGGAACGAGGCTCTTCCTACAGGACTTTTTTCCCGACGCGCCCCAGGCCGTCTTCTACCTCAATTTCCGGAGCGTCCCGGCGGAAGTCGGTCTCGGCACCGGAGCCCGAGGAACAGTCTCTCCGGCATGGATCGTCGAACGTCTCCGATCCGCATCGGTCGCTTCCCGCTTCCCGATCTCCGTATCCGGAAACGCTATCCAGGTTCACAGGCTCGCCGTCCCCGGCCCCTCGACCGCGGTCGGCGAATACCTTCGGGCCGGTTACCCCGCGGTCTCTTTCGAAGGCACGGGCTCCTGCCCCGACCGGCCCTCGGTCTGGGCCTCGGGCTTCCTCGCCCTCTTCCGCGAATTCATCGAGAAAGATCCGGGTGGTTTTCCTGAGGAGTGGGACCGACATTATCTCGTCTTCGGGAACCGGAACGGCTTTTTCATCGTGGAGGAAACCGTTCTCATCGCCGTATTGCTGTCGGTCCTGGCTTTCAGCATCCTCTACGCCCTCGTGTTCAGGATTCATGCGAGGAAATACCTTCTCTCCTTTCTCCGCCATTTCTGGAACCTGCCCATACTTTTCGGAATCAACTTCGTCTTTCTTCTCGCGGGAACTCTCTTCACGGAGGCGGTTTCCGGCTTTCGCGGAAGCCCCGACCTATGGACGCATCATCCTTTCCTCTTTTTCGTTTCGAAGGTGTCGGTTGCCGTGTTTTTCAGCTCCGCCTCCTTCCATCTCCTCAGGAGGCTCCCCATATCCCGGAGCGGCAGTTTCTACTCGTCGGCGGCGATCTTCGTTTTCCTGCTCGACGTGTTCATCTTTTCCTTCATCAACCTCTCGTTCTGCTATTATTTTCTCTGGGCATATCTCGCGGCCCTCCTCTTTTCGAGGGTGAAGAACCGTGCGATCAAGGCCTTCGTTCTCATCGCAGCGTCGGTCTGGCTCGCTGTCGTCCTCTACGACACCTTTTCCGCCCCGGAGATCGAGCTCGCAAGGATTCTGATTCTTTCCAGGATACACGGCAACCTCCTTCTCGCCTTCATCATCCTACCCTTCTTTCTCCTTGCGATCCGCCTGGACCTCCTCGTCCGCCATCCCGTGAAGGGAAAATCCGGGTACGCTTTCAAGGGGCTCATCGCCGCCGCCTTTCTCGCCTCGGCGATCCTCGGAGCCTTCGGTCTCGTCTTCGACCCCTATCGGAATTCCCCGCAGCCCCTGTCCGTAGTCGAAACGGTCGACCTCGACGCGGGAACCCGAGTCGTCCGTCTTTCGAGCCCCTCTCCGCTCGGGAATTTCGAGTTTATGTTCGGCGGCGCGAGCTACGCGGTATCAACGAAAGACCGGCATTACTCCTTCACTCCCGATGTCTCGCCTCCCTCGAAGACCGTACGCGTCAGAAGCAGCCGGTTCCTCGACCGTAAATCGTACGAACTCACCATCCTCCCGGTTCCGGAAACGAGGGAGATCTCCCTGGCTCTTTCCTCCGAGAAGGACATTCTGCTCTACGATTCCGACCTTCCCTATTCGGTGGACATCTCCGGCCGCAAGGCGGTCATTCACGCGGGGAGGAATCCGCCCTCGCCTCTCGTTTTCTCCCTCACGGTCCCCGCGGACATGGAGCCGAAGGCGGACCTCGCCTTCGTATCTTCGAAGCTCTCGAGGGACCTCGTGCTCCTCGGGAAGTCCTTCAAACCGTCGACGACGCTCGTCGCGAGAACGAGTTTCAGGCTGAAGAGCGATGGCTGAGACGTTCTTTCACGTGGACCTGGACGCCTTCTACGCCTCGGTGGAACAGCTCGACAATCCCGAGTATCGCGGAAAACCGGTCATAGTCGGAGCCCGGCCGGGAACCCGCGGGGTGGTGGCCGCCTGCTCATACGAGGCGCGCACCTTCGGCGTGCGATCCGCCATGCCGATATCCGAAGCCCACCGCCGCTGCCCGCAGGGCGTCTACGTGCGGCCTCGTATGGAGCGCTACGCCGAACTTTCCGGCCGGGTCATGAGGATCTTCGACGATTTCACTCCCTCGGTACGCAGGATCTCCATAGACGAGGCATCCCTCGACATGACCGGCACCGAAACCCTCTTCGGTCCCCCGAAGGCCGCGGCCGAACGGCTGAAGCGCCGGGTCCGGGAGGAAACCGGACTCTCCCTGTCGGTGGGCATCGCGGAGAACCGTTTCCTCGCGAAGATGGCTTCCGAATTCCGAAAGCCGGACGGCCTTTACGAGGTGCTTCACGGCGAGGAGGAGGCGTTCGTCGACGCTGTCGGATTGGAGAAGATCTGGGGCGTTGGGAGGAAGACGCTGGAACGGCTCAAGGAGCTCAGGCTCGACACGACGGGAAAAGTACGGGAGAAATCCGAAAGACACCTCGCCTCGCTCTTCGGAAACGCGGCCGGGGCCTTTCTCTCGAAAGCGGTCAGAGGGATCGACCCCGGGATGTACTCGGAAACCGCCAAGTCCCATTCCGTGAGCAGCGAGACGACCTTTCTCGAGGACACCGGAGACCGGGAACTCATCGACCTCGCCCTCCTCGACCTCTCCCACCAGGTCATGTTCCGCCTCTTCGAGGAGGAAGGCCGGTCGAAGTCGCTCGGGTTGAAAATCCGATACGCGGATTTCTCGACCTATTCGCGGCGGACTACGCTGGGTCATTACATTACCTCAGCCGAGGAACTCCACCTCCGGGCGTGCGAACTCCTCCGCGAGCACTGGGACGGAGGACCGCTCCGGCTCGTCGGCATCGGGCTCGAGCAGGTCGAGACGGAAAAGACGCCGATTCAGGGAGAGCTTTTCTCAGGAGACTTCGACAAGCGGGCGATCGTGGAAAGGACCGTGCTTTCGCTGAAGAAGCGGAATCCCGACGCCGCGCCGGTGAAGGCGAGCCTGCTCGAGAGAGGCAGGAACTCCCCGAAGCGGCGGAAAGACCCGGACCCTTCTAGTTCTCCAGGATCGTGATCTCGACTCTGCGGTTCTTCCGCCTTCCTTCCTCCACGGAATTGTCGGCCACCGGAACGTCGGCGCCCATCCCCCGGAAGGTCATACGTTCGCGCGTCCTGACCCCCTTCCCGAGGAGGTAGGTCCCGACCGAGGCGGCCCTATCCTCCGAGAGCCTACGCCGCCCTTCCACCGTCCCCGCGAGGACCGTGTGTCCGGAAATGAGGATGTCCCGCTCCGGATACTTCTTCAGGATTTCCGCGATCCTGTCGAGCTTCGCCTTTTCGGAGGGGACGAGGACCGCCGAATCCGGAGGAAACCTGATGTCTTCCAGGGTGAGCGTAACGCCGAGGGGATCCACCTTCACCTGCGTGTCCTCGATGCCGAGGTGCTCGATGTCCTTCCTCACGTCCTGCGCCACCAGGTCCTTCAGCATGACGCTCGACTCCACGACCTTCGCCTCGGCGCTTCCCCTGTACTCGACCGATTTGCCGTCGGAGAGGTCGAAAACGAAGTCGAACTCCTCCTCGTAGGCGTACGGCCTTCCCCTCGTTCCGTCCCAGTACAGCTTCTGCCGCGATTCCCCGGAAATCCTCACGGGATAGAGGACTCCCGGGCCGGGCATCCGCTTGAAGCGCGGCCGATGGAACACGTTGTAGGAGATCCGAACCGCGTCGTATTCCCGGCCGTCCTTCGATTCCTTCCCTTCGTACCGGTAGCTCACGTCTATGGGAAACCGCACGGCCTCCTCGAGAGCGAACGCGTCGCGAAAATCATGGACCTCCTCCCCACGCTCGGTCCAGGTATCGCCCGGAGCGAGGTCCCTGGCAGGGAACACGGGGACGTTCCTCACGATCGGCATGAAATAGGCATCGTCGATGGCCAGCTTTCCGAGAGGATCCTGCAGAAAACGGCTCTCGTAGATCCTTCCCCAGGAAAAAAGCCCGGCTGCCGAGCGGGATTCCTCGGAAGTCTGGTAGGTGCAGGAGAGCGATCCGGTGCCGTCCTTCACGTCCCCGACTTCAGCCGTGATCCGGTTCAGGATTTCGGCGCTGTGGCTCTTCCTGCCTCCAACGAACACGTCCTCCCGGACCGTGGAAAGGATCCGGTATTTCTCACCGGGAATGAACTTGTAACGGAAATTCTCGCCGGAGAGAAACGCCGCGGACATGCAGAGAATGACGAGAAGGATCGACCGTTTCATTGCTGGCCTCCTCTTCGATTATCGGCAACCTGGAGCCGTACCCGAACCTTTCGGACATCGCCGCACGAGCCGGTTTCCTTGACAAAATGATGTTCCATAACTTAGATTTTAGCCTAAAATAGGGTTATACTGAAACGAGATACCATCATGTTGATGAAGAAATTGGGACCTGCATCCGTACAACCTGTTCAACCAGCCGCAGGGAACGAAATCGGCTCTTCGACTCGATTTCAGGAAAAAATAGGCCGCATCCTCCGGGACAACCGCGACGCCGTCATAGAAATCGGCGAGGAAGGAAGGAGATTCCACAGATATCTCCCGACGGTCATGCGTACGGCGGAGCGCGCGGACGGCATTCGGCACCTCATCATCGTTGGGACCGCGGAGGAAGTGAGAGAGGTGGAGGACTATGCCCGGCTTCTTATCTCCGCGCAAGGCGACGAGTCCCCGCTCCTCGGGATCGGAGTCAATCCGAACGTCAGGAAGGAAAACCTCGATTTCCGCGAAGGAAAAAGCGTTTTGGTGGGAACTCCGGAGAGGATCATAGACCATCTCCGCAGAGGAAACCTGGACCTCTCGAAGGTCGAGCGGGTGGTCGTGGACTGCCCCTCCGAAGGGAACATCGACGCGTTCATCGCCGACGTTCAATTCATCTACTCGAGGACGGGTTTCAAGCCGAAAACCTGCGTCCTCGCCGCCGCCCTCCGTTCGGAGGTGGAGAGCTTCGGAGGCGTCCTGAGGAATCCGCGCACCTATCCGAAAGTCAGCTGGATGGAGCCGATCAAGGTCAAGCTCTCCATCACGGACGACTCCCCGGGCGGAACAACCGCGCGTATTCTCCGTCACCTGAGGGCGGGAGCCCGCGCCCACGGTCCGAGGCTTCTCGTGACCGAGAACGAGGCGGCGGCCCGTTCTTGCCTGCGGTTCCTGACGAAAAACGGCGTTTTCGTCGCGCTTTCGGAGGAGACGGCGAAGGATACGGAAAAGGGATTCGTCCGAATCCTCGCCAGGTCGGAATTCGCGGAAGGAAAGGCCGCTGCAGCCGCGGAGATCGTTTTCGCTTTCCCCCCGACCGCCTCCGAATTGGAGGCGGCTGCCCTATCCGTTCCGGACGACGCAGCCGGCATTCTCATCGTCATTCGCCAACGGGATTATCCCGCATTTTTAGAGACACAGGAGAGCATTACCTTGAACGTCGAGAAACATGAAAATCCGAACGAAGAAGCTGTCATCAAGGGACTCATCGAATCGATGATCCAGAGAATCAAGAAGGACGAGAATCCCCAGGAGCTCAATTATTACCGGAAGGTATTCAAGAAAAACGTCTCGATTTTCCTCCGCTCCTACTTCGCGGCCTACCTCCTGAAACAGCTGGTCGAAGAAGGAGGCTCGGCGGACAGGAGAAGACGCCCCTCCCTCAAGAACTCCCAGCGCCAGGAAATGGCCACGCTGTTCTTCGGCCTCGGCAAGAACCGGAAGGTCTACCCCCGCGACATAACCCAGCTCATCGCCGGCGTTCCCGACGTCGAGAAGTCCTCTATCGGCGAGATCAAGATACTGGACAATTACTCCTTCGTGGAAATCGCGGAATCTCACGCTCAGAAGGTGATCGATGCCCTGAACGGCATGGACTATCGAGGAAGGAAGATCGCCGTGAATTTCGCGCGGAAACGGGAAGAACCTCAGGCTCCCGCCGCTCCCCAGAGCGAACCTATCGAATGATCCGCGAAAGCAGGTGAAGGACGATGAAAAGGTTCGTTCCGAATCCTGCGCCGAAAAAGAGCATCGAGGTGAATTCCAGAGTCCTCGCCCGCCGCTCGCAGGCCGCGGCGAGTTCGCTGGGATGGCCCGGAACGACCACGCTTTCTATCATGGGATCGCTCGATTTCCCGGGGACGGGAGAATCTCCGTCCTTCACGCCGAACCAGTAGTAAGCTGAAACGGGTCTTCCCCGGATCATGGACGGCACCCGGAGTTTCGCCCTGTCTTCGAAAGCGAAGAACCTTTCCGCCGGCAGCACGCTGCAGACGTAGGTCTCTCCGCCGAAAAGTCCGAAGGATTTCGTCACGTCTTCGTCGGGAAGGAACCGCAGAGGAAGCCGGACAAGGTCCCTCTCCGCGCGGAGGAAACGGGCGCGGTTCCAGAACCGGCGGTACAGCGTGAATCCGATAAGGCCGGGAGGAAGGAGCGGAACGAGAGGGACTATGGCCGCGCCCAACGCGAGGATGGCTTCGATTCGCGTGAACGGATTCTTGAGCGCTATGTATCCAAGGATGAGCGAGGAGAGAACGCCGCCTCCGAGGGAAGCCGGGGTGAAGGGATTCCAGTATTCGTTCCTATGCCTTCCGTTCCAGATTGCTCGCCTCAGGATGGAATCCTCCTCTCCCTCGAAAAACACGACGAGGAGTTCCCCTTTGTCCTCCGCCTTGAACAGGCCCTTGCCCTTGCTCACGAGCAGCCTGCCCGACAGAAAGACCCGCGTCCCCTCGGGAAGTGTGCTCATCTTATCCCATGCCACCATGGTGGGCATCTCGTCCGGCAGGGCGAGCTCGTTGAGCTCTTCGGAATCCTCGGTTTCGAGCGAGGACAACGAGGGCAGAACGTAGACCCGCTGTCCCTTCATGTCCGCGGAAAGCGCGATCTCCCCGTTCCTGATCCAAACGACATCATCGTCCTGAATCGCCTCGAGAACGCCGAAGAAACGGAATTTTCCCAGGCTTTCCGCCTCCGAAACCTCTCCGCCCCGAAGATCCGCGTAGGTTATCCTCGGGAAATGCGAGGAAGCGATCAACGCGGCCCGGAATTTTCTCCATCGTGACCTGACGAAGAAGGCTCCGAGGCCTGGAATAAGCAGAAAAAAAACGGAAATGAACGAAAAGAGCAGGATCAGGAACCCGACGTCCACTATTTCCTCCCGAAAATCCTTGCTTCCCTAGGGAAAATACTTTACTGTAATAGTACCATGATAGAACGTATTGTTGTAGGCGCCCTTCATACCAACTGCTACGTTTTTTTCAGCGGGAAAAAGGAATGTTTCCTCATCGATCCCGGTGAGGACTCGGCGGTCATCATCAAGCGCGTTCTCGCACTGAACCTCGTCCCGAAGATCATGGTTTTCACGCACGGTCACCTCGATCATACCGCCGCGGCCCAGGATCTCCGGGTCCACTACGAGACCCAGGGGTACTTCGTCAAGACCGCGGTGCACGAAACGGATGCCCAGTATTTCGGAGAAAAGGCGGATAAAATCCACAGAAAGAGCTTCGCTTCCCTCGGTGCCGACGGTCTTGCCATGTTTTCCGAAATGTACAGGGGAGTCCCGGACGCGGACATACTTCTCAAGGAGGGGGATAGGATCCTCGACTCCGATCTCACGGTCATCCACACTCCGGGGCATTCCGCCGGCAGCTTGTGCCTGTACAGCGAGTCGCGGGGGATTCTCTTCACCGGAGATACCCTCTTCTGCGAGGGCATAGGCAGGACGGACATCCCGGGAGGAAACCAGAAGGACATCCTCGCGAGCATCAGAGGCAAGCTCTACGCCCTCCCCCCGGAGACGAGAATATTCCCCGGGCACGGGCCGCAGTCGACCATCGAGCGGGAAATGCATCACAATCCTTACGTGAGATCAGGCTGAAAGATTCAGGATTTGTCCGTTCTGAGCGTCCCCGGAACCCAAGGCGACGCCGAAGGGAGTCGTGGCGGCCCGCGAAATGGCGGAGTGAAGTTCCTTCGTGAGCTTGTCTATCATGACGTCCATGGCCTCGGGGGACATGGAAGCGAAATCTCCCTGTTCCATGGCCTTCGTCTGAAGCTTGACGAGCCGGTCGATGAGGGAATCCAGCATCTGCAGCTTGAAAACGCTGAACCCTTCGCCCTTCACGCTCGAGGGCACGCCCGTTATGTGCTCGAAACCCACGAACACCGACGCGCTTATGGGAAGATTGAGCCTTCCGGACGAGAAACGCACTCGGAGCATGTCGGTTACGGGTACTGTATTGTACAGACGGGCCGGTTCGATCACGGCGCAATCACCTCTCTCTTTTGTCTATCGGAAGGTGATTGCCCCTGGATGAGGATTTTTTTCTATATAAACCGGATCATCTACCGGTTTCGCCTTTCATCCGACGTCTTGCATTCTATGCACATGAGGGCGTACGGAATGGCTTCGAGCCGTTCGGCCGGTATTTTTTTGTTGCATTTCGCGCACAGACCGTATTTCCCGGTCTCGATCCTGGCCAAGGCCGAATCGATGAGCCTGAGGCGCTTGATTTCCTGCGTGCCTAGCGCCTCCAGAGTCTTACGGTCAATGTCGTCCGCGGCGATGTCGACGAGGTCCTTCGGGTCGAGGTCCTCCACGATTTCGCGGAATTCGGAACTCTCCGCAAGGAGTTTTTCGATGATTTCCTTTTTCAGCTTCTCAAGGGATTCTTTCATCCGTACGGTGAATTCTTTCTCCATCAAGAACTCCTTATCGTTGGCTGATACCCGTTTCAAGGTGAGCAATCTGCTATAAAACCGGAAAAATGTCAACTAGAATTTTTCAAGACCTGTCAAGACCGGATCCGGCCCCCGTCCGTGGCAGTCGATTCCCTTCGATTGACAAAGAAAGAGTAAGTCTCTAATATAAAAAAGGATATCAACACCGATACGGAGGAGCGTTTGTGGCCAAAGAAGAGGCTATAGAAGTAGAAGGAATCGTCAAGGAATCTCTCCCGAATACCATGTTTCGTGTCGAGCTGAAGAACGGACACGTCATCCTCACCCACCTTTCCGGCAAGATGCGCAAGCATTACATCCGGATCGTTCCCGGCGACAAAGTAAAGGTCGCGCTTTCGCCGTACGACCTCAGCCGGGGCAGAATCATTTATCGCGAACGCTGACGGATCATCACCCAAACGGCTCCGCTTCCCCCTTCTCCGGAAACCGCCGTGCCGAATTCCCCGGCGTCGGGGTTTTTTTCCAGAATTTCCCTCACGAGACGCGGGAGAACCGCCTTCCCGTCCGAATGAAGCCCTTTCCCGTGGATGACGAGGACCTTGCGGCAGCCTTTCTTCCTGCTCTCAGCGAGGAAAACGGAAAGCGAGGCGGCCGCTTCCTCGCCGGTCAGGCCGTGAAGATCGATCGAGGCTTCGGGTTTCATGCTTCTGAGCCGCTTCCTGGACAAGATCTTCTGTTCAGGTTCGCCTTCCCGATCGGCACCCGTGGTCTCGGGCGGCGGAAAACGCTCCAGCCATTTTTCCATGGGATTTCCGTCATTCAGTGATGAGTCGCGATTTCTCAACCCAGCCCTCCACGCCGAAAGCAGTCTTAACGAGCAGGTAATCGCCCGAAACCCCTTCCACCTCGACCGCGGTCCCTTCTTCGAGAAAAAGCCATTCCGAGGACGAAGGCAGGGGGATCTTCCGGAGTTCCACCGACTTCGGCCCGATAACGCCGCGTCCGGCGTCGCGCTCCGAAGCGCTTACGACGAGGCCGAAGAGGGTCGATCCGGCGACAGTGATGCACAGGACCGAAAGGATGAACCTCAGCCCGCGTTTCCTCAGCACGAGGGGGAAGACGCCCGCACCCGTGAAAAAGACGAGAAAGAACCACAGGAAGATGTCCGGATGGAGCCTGGGGAGCGGGACCTGTCTGAGCAGGCCGTATTCGCTCTCCACCGCGGCCAGCGCGTCGCGGAACACGGCGGCGCCGGGGCTCGCCTCCACGGCCTTCCTCAGGTGAAAAACGGACCGGGCCACGTTCCCGGCGGCCTTGTGTGCCACGCCGAGATCGTAGTGGACGCCGGCGCTTTTCGGCAGGGAGGAGAACCTCTCGACCGCCTCCCCGTACTTACCCGCATTGTACGCGGCGACTCCTTCGTCTATCGACCTGGCCCGGTCCGTCTCCGTTCCCGACGACGCTCCGAGAAGGAGCATCGAAGCGAGAAGCGCCGCGCCAGCTTCCTTCCTCCTCCGGAAAACGACGAGGACGAGGCAAAGAATACCCGGCATGCCGAGGGCGTAGACGAGAGGCTTTTTGTAGGCGTCCATGGGATCATAGCGGAAGACCTCGTCCGAACCCAGGATGCGCAGTTTCGATTCACCGGGCTGGACGCCCTCCCTTCGCTCGCCGACCCGGAGCGTGAGGGTCTTCGGAAGGCTGGAGGAAACCTCCCCGGTTTCGGGCTCCAGCCAGGGGAAGGCGGGGACGCGGATCGAAAGGTCGCCGATCCGCTTCGGGGAAAGGCGATAATCCCATTGGATGAAGCCGCGATAGCCTTTTTCCGTAGGCACGAAGGACGGGCGGGAGGTTTTTCCGACGACCGTCACGTCGTCCGAAGAAGGATCGGGAAGCTGGAAATAATTCAGGTTCCCCTCGCCCTCCACGCGGAAAGAGAGGCGAACCTGGGATCCCAGTGGAATGGATTCCTTCTCGAGCCAGGATGTGACGTGGAATCTTCCCACGGCTCCGGTCGGTCTGACGGCATCCGGGACGGATAGCACTTCGACGGCGAGAGAGTCGGAGGAAACGGTGAGCTCCTTGGCCTTCACCTTGGCTTCGGGGATGACGATCCTTCCCTGGGATGAAGGCGTTACGAGATAGGATACGACAGGGATGCGGAAGAGCTCCTCCTTGCCCACGCGCTGACTTTGGATGGTGCCGAGCCCCTTCGCCGTCTCGAAGAGAGCCCCTCCCGGAGGCGACACGGTGAAGGATTCGGGAACCGTGATGGCCCTGAGATTCCGCATCTCGAGAAAGACGGCCGCGGTCTGGCCCTCGTACAAGGGGCCGGAGGGCTGAATCCTCCAAGCGAGGTCGAAGGGCACGAGAGGCGGCCCCTGGCGATACGCGATCTCGAGGATGCGGGGCCGCGTGGAACCCGGAACCCCGGCGATGGTGAACGGGATGGAATCGAGGATGCTCCTTCCCGCCTTTACCGCCCGGAACACGTACTGCACCTTGACCAACCGCTCCAGCATACCGGTCCGGCTGTCTTTTTCCGTTACGGGGTAGATGCCAGGGCCCCCGATCAGCTGGATGGACTGCGGGAACCGCACGTCGAAAGGGACCTGTACGTCCTCCGCCGAGTGGTGCCGTATCTCGAAGGTGAGCGTGAATCTCTGGTCTACGCGTACCGGGGAAGGCGAAATTTCCGGCAGGGGAGTTTCCTGGGCGCACAGGTTCGCAGTCAGAACGAGGAAGAGCGCCGCCATCATGGTCAATAGTCGCCTTTTTCGCTCGAAAGATCGAGCCGGTCCGATGCCTTCCATCGCGTCGCTTCCTTCTTCTTTACATAGTCGAGTATCCTGTCCGGATCCTCCCGCTTTTTAGGCGGCTGATCGCCGTGGGACTGGGACGAGGGTCCTCCGCCGCCCAACTTCCTCAGCGCGAGTTCGAGATTGATTTTCGCCTCAACCCTCGAAGGATCGATCTCCAAGGCATGGCGGAACTCGTCGTAGGCTTCGCGGTACTTGCCCAGCTCGAAAAGGAGGGTCCCGCGGTTGAAGGAGGTGGCGAAAAGCAGCTCGTGATCCTGCGCGGCCTCCGCCTCCTTCCACATTCCGAGGGCGGCGTCGGTCTCTCCGAGCGAATGATACACGTTCGCGAGGTTGTACCGGATCCATGCGGTATGGCTTCCTTCTTCGAGGGCCTTGAGATACGAGACGACCGAAGCCTGATACATTCCCCTGCCGTAGTAGTAATTGCCCTTCACCACCTCTATATAGGCGTTCCTTCCCCCGCAGGAAGCGAGAAGGAGAAGCAGGAGGAATACCGCTGGCGACTTCATCGCAGGCTTTTCCATCGAAAACTCCTCAGAAAAACGTGGGCCGCAAGGCAGAAAAAGCCCAGCACGAGGAAGATTCGGTAATGGCTGACCGAGACGAGCCTGAAACCCATCTTCTTCCTCGCACCTACGAAGGATTGGATCTCCTCGAGGACAAGACCGCTCGATGCCGGATCTCCGGCCGAGAAGTATTTCCCCCCGGACAGCTCGGCCGCGGTGCGGATGGTTTCCTCGTACAGGGCCGTGACCAGGGGTTTCCCGTTTTCTCCGAGCACGAACGTTCCGTCCTGGTTCTTCACGGTGACGCCGTCTCTCCCGCCGAAACCGACCGAAAGAACGGGAACGCCCTCTTCGGCCGCCTTGAGGGCCGCAGCTCCCGAAGATCCCGACAGCGATCCTCCGTCGGAGAAAAGCAGGATGACCCGATGACGTCCGGATCCCGGGGGGAAGGATGCCAAGGCCCGGCGAAGCCCTTCCTCGATGTCCGTGCCCGGAAGTCTCGCCAGGCCCGGCGAGAGATTGTCCAGGACGGCTTCGACGATCCCGCGGTCCTCCGTCATGGGGACCGCAGTCACGGCGGACCCTTTGAACAGGACGACGGCGAACCTGGCGGAGGGAAGCCCCAGCGCGATCTCCCGAGCCATGTCGCCGGCTGCGGCGAGCCGGTTCGGCTTCACGTCCTGAGCCAACATGCTCCTGGACACGTCGATCGCGAATACTGCGTCCAGGCCGTCCCTGTCCTCCTCCACCGGGGCCTTGCCCCATGAGAACCCGGCCAGGGCGAGAACCGAGAACAGGAAGAAGAGGAAAAAGGTGCCGTGTACGAAAAAACACTTCACCATATAGGCCGCGAAGAACCTGTCCTTGCCAGATTTGCCGGTGAGGAGGAGAAGCGTGCGCTTGCTCTGGAAATAGTTGCGCAGGGCCACGAGCGTGAGGGGAAAGAGCACGAGCAACAAGAGAAAGGAGACGGGATTTTCCAATTTCATGGCACCTCCCGCAGCAGGAAAAGCCGGATGAGGTAATCGAGTACGAGCAGGGCAAGTCCCGCGAGGATGAACAGTTCGTGGACGGGAATCGTTCTCACCTGGACGCGGAGATGCCGTTCCACGGTTTCGAGCGAGTCGATGGCCTGGAAGATCGAATTCAGGGTCCCCGGATTCCCGGCGAAGAAATAGCCCCCTCCGGTCCTTTCGGCGAGACCGCGGAGAAGTTCTTCGTTGAATCCCCCTTCGAGCGTCCCGCTGTAGTGCTTTTCGGTCCTCGGATCGGTGAACTCGATGTGGGCCTCGCTCTCGCCCCCGATGCCGATCGCGTACACTCGGATTCCCATCCTCGCCGCCATGTCCGCCGCCGTGTCGGGATTGATCTCGCCGGTGTTGTTCTTCCCGTCCGTGAGCAGGATGACCGCCTTCTCGCGGGCGGAACTCGATTTCAGGTGCAGGCACGCTACCGCGATGCCCATGCCGATGGCGGTGCCGTCGCCGAGATCCATGATGGAAAGACCGTCGAGGGTTCGGAGAAACGAGCCGTAATCCAGCGTCGGCGGAACCCGCAGCGCGGCTTCGAGGCCGAAGGTCACGAGACCGATCGGATCGTTCTCCCTGCTCTGAACGAATCTGCGGATGACGTCACGGGCGGCCTCGAAACGGTTCTCGGGCTGGAAATCCCTCGCCGCCATGCTCGGAGACTCGTCGAGGACGATCATCATGTCGATTCCCCGGTTGAGAAAAACCTTCTCCCGCTCCGTGAGCGACGGACCCGCGAGCGCGATCACGATCGACGCCGCGCCGGCCCAGAAGAACAGTGAGGACAGCGTCAGGACGAGACGCGCGAGCCCCGACTCCGGCGCGAATCCGACGTTCCGCCAGATCGAAAAGGGGAACGGAACGAGATTTCCTCTCCGCCTGTGGAGATGTCGGAAGTAGGCCGCCGGAGGAAAGAGGAGGAAAAGAAGGAGGTAGAGCGGGGCTTCAAAGGTGAACACGGCTCTTCTCCTTCGCTTCGAGGGTTTCTACGATCCTTTCGACCGCATCGAGATCCTCCATGCGCCTCTCCGTCGTCGCCTCCCGGCCTCCGAACTTCACCTCGTCTCCGAAAACGAAGACGCGGAACAGCCTCGAGCGGGTTTCCCGGCCTTCGATGAAGGACTCGAGGAACCGCTCCATCTCCCTGGTGGTGAAGGTCGTGCAATTAGCCCTGCCCTTGTGGGAAAGATAGATCTTGAGCTGTTCCAGGAGCGCGATGTAGAAGCCCCTGCCGTCCAGTTCCGGACAGCGGTCCCGGAGCCGCTTCAACGCCGCGGTAAGGAGGCGGAAAGGCTTCCGTTCCCGGTACAGCGCCGCGAGAAGACGGAACCGCGGTCGAAGCCAAAGGAAGAGAAAGGTTCCCGCCAGGGGAAGGGCGATGAAGCCTCCGACGACGAGGCCGAATATGAGCTTCGTCGAGGGGAGGAGGAGCTGTCCTCGGGGCGGCACCGGCTCGCGGAATCCCTCGTCCACCAGGGACCGCACGTGGACTTTGAGCCCCTCCACGGTCGCGTCTCCGAGCCTGAACGCGGGGAGCGTCTGCGTCCCCGTATGATAGGGCGTGAAGAAGACTCGAAGCTCCCATTTCCCGCCGGAACCGCTCACCTTGACGTCCTGGACGGTTCCCCAGGCGAGTCGCGGATAATCTTTGGGAGGCGCGACCTTGGTGCCGGCTCCGAGCCTGAGCACCGCGCGGAGTTCCACACGGTCGCCCACATAGTACGATTGAGGTATGTAGGAAACGCTCTCTACCGCGGCGGTTTCGACCGCCTCGACGGTGCCGGCGAGGAGGAGGACGAGCGTCGCCGCAAGGAAGGTCGAACGCATCATCTCCCCCGCCGCCGCTTGAAGAACTGCACCAGCTTTTCCCCGGGATCGTCCTCGGTCGAGATCTCGAGGGTCGCGATGCCCCGGCGCTCGCACTCCCGGAGCCATTGTCTGCGGTGGATTTGCCAGAATTCCTCGTACGCCTCCTTGAATTTCCGGGAGAATCCGACGCCGAGGACGACTTCCCCGGTCTCCGGGTCCTGGAGGTGAGCGAGGCCCGATTCCGGATATTCCAGGTCCGAGGCGTCGGCGAGGCGAAGGGCGATGACGTCGTGCTTCCTTCCCAGGAGGGACAGCTCCTTGAAATAACCGCCGGTCTTGAAGTCCGACAGTATGACCACGATCCCCCTGCGCTTGAGCGCCTCCCCGGAGGCCCGAAGCGCCTGCGCGAGGTCCGAACCCTTGCCCTCGGGGGAGAACTCGCTCATGTCCTTGATGAGCCTGAGAGCGTGTTTCTTGCCCTTTTTCGGCGAGATCCATTTCTCGATCCTGTCGGAAAAGAAGACCGCCCCCACCCTGTCGTTGTTCTTTATGGCCGCGAAGCTCAGCAGGGAGAGGAGGAGGGTCTCGACCCCCCTCCTGCTCCTTTCCCCCTGCAGGGCAAAAACGGAGGCGGAAAGGTCCACGATGAGGAAAAGGACGATCTCCCGTTCCTCGCGAAACGTCTTGGTGAAGGGATTTCCGATCCGAGAGCTCACGTTCCAGTCGATGAGACGCGCGTCGTCCCCTTCGACGTATTCCCGGACCTCGTCGAACTCGATGCCGGGACCGCGGAACACCGACCGGTAATTGCCGGCGAGCAGGCCTTCCACGAGCTTCGTCGAGACGAGTTGGAGGCGCCTCACCTGTGCCGCGAGCCGGCCGTCCTTGAGCATGGCGTTACGGGACCGGAACCGCGGAGAGCAGGCTCTTCACCACGTCGTCCGGAGTGAGCTCGTCGGACTCCGCCTCGTAGGAAAGGATGATCCTGTGACGGAGGACGTCGGCTGCAGCGGACTTCACGTCCTCGGGAATGACGAAGGCCCTTCCCTCGAACAGGGCCTGGATCTTCGCGCAGCGGTAGAGGCAGATGGTCGCCCTCGGCGAGGCCCCGAATTCGATGTATCGCGCGTAGGAGCCGTGGCTCTTGGACCGTTCCCGCGACGCGCCCACGAGAGCGACGATGTAGGCCTCGATCCGTTCGTCCACCGCGATGAGCGAGACGATCTCCCTCAACCTTTTCAGGTCCGGCTTGAACAGCACCCGCTTCACCGAAACCGGCCGCTCGACGCCCACCTTCCGGAGGATGGCGAGCTCCTCCTCCGGGCTCGGATAACCCACGAGGAGCTTCATGACGAACCGGTCGAGCTGGGCTTCCGGCAGCGGGTAGGTGCCCTCGTGCTCGATGGGGTTCTGCGTTGCGAGCACGAAGAACGGGTCCGGGAGCGGGTACGTGGACTCGCCGATGGTCACCTGCCTCTCCTCCATCGCCTCGAGGAGGGCCGACTGAACCTTCGCCGGCGCCCGGTTGATCTCGTCGCCGAGGATTATGTTCGAAAATACCGGTCCCTTCCGCGGCAGGAATTCTCCCGTCTGCTGACGGTACACCATGGTGCCCGTGAGGTCGGCGGGGAGAAGGTCGGGCGTGAACTGGATGCGCTTGAAGCTCGAATCCACGACCTCGGCCAGGGTTTTTACCGCGAGAGTCTTGGCGAGGCCCGGAACCCCCTCGAGAAGGACATGGCCGCCGGCGAGCAGTCCCATGAGGAGTCCGTCGACCATCTTCTTCTGGCCGACCACCGCGGAGGCTATCTCCTCGCGGCTTCGTCCGATCAAGTCTCCCGCTCGCGCGAGCTGCTCCTGCAATTCCAGCGCATCCATCGGCGTATCTCCTTCAGCTGCGGTAGTCGGCGTTTTCCCTCACGTACTCGTACGAGAGGTCCGATCCGTAGACCGTCGCCTCTGCTCCGCCGCCTTCGAGCGCGACGTCGATGTCCACGGTGAGGTCGTGCGGAGGGAACTTCTTTTCTTTCGGATCCATCGCGGTCGCCTTGAGGTAGGAGGAAAGGCGGCCTTCCTTCTCCCGGTCGAGCCGGAAGGAACCGTTCTGGAATATCGGCTCGCCGCCGATCGCCACCGAGGCCGTACGCACGAGGGCCGGATCGACGCCGTGATTGCCGGCGTAGTCGCCCAGGGCGCTGACGATCCGGCCCACGTTCGGGTCGCAGCCGTAAACCGCGGTCTTCACGAGCGGCGAGTTGACCACCGCCTTTCCCAGGCCCCGGGCGAGTTCGAAAGAAGGGGCGCCCGACACCCGGACCTTGATCACGTGCGCGGTTCCTTCTCCGTTCCGCACGATGTCGCGGGCCAGATCGAGGCAGACTTCGGAGAGGGCAAGATCGAACGCATCTTCGGGAACCGCGGGCTTCCGTTCGGAGCTCAGGAGGAGGACCGTATCGCTCGTGCTTTGGTCGCTGTCCACCGAAATGCAATTGAAACTCGTCTCGCAGGCCCTCGCCAGACTCCCGCGGAGCGCCTCGCGCTCCGCGCAGACGTCGGTGAGGATGAAGACGAGCATGGTAGCGAGGTTCGGTTCGATCATCCCGGCTCCCTTCGCGAAGGCGACGATGCGCCCCTCCCCGACTTTCCGCGAGCGGACCTTGGGATAGGCGTCGGTCGTCATGATGGCTCGGGCTGCGTCCAGACAGGAGCCGGCGTGGAGGGCCGAGACCGCCGCGGGAAGGGCCTTAATCATTTCCCGCTTGGGAAGTCCCCATCCGATGATGCCCGTGGAAGCGGGAAAGAAGGAGGAACCGGGCAGGCCGAGAAGGTCCCCCAGGGCGGAGAGCACTTCCTCGGCGGTATCCTCCCCCCCCGGCGCGCAGACGTTCGAGACCTTGTTGTTCACGAGTATACCGGAGACCGAATCCTCGGAAAGACGTTTCCTGCCGATGACGACCGGAGAGCCGGGGAAGCGATTCCTCGTGAAACGAGCCCCGAAACTCCTCGTGGGCCGGTCCGCCACGACGAGTGTCAGGTTCATGGGGAGCGGCTCCTTCACGGGCCGTTCCTCGGGAAAGAACCTCAGGGAAGCGGTGCCGACCTTGAAGCCTTCCGGAAGTACGCCGATTTCATCCAACCGGCCGTAGTAGTTTTCGAGAGAAGTGTATTGTGCCATGGAGCCTCTTTTTCAATACCGTATCGCAGGGACGACTTTCAATATTATCCTCCGCGGCGAATTCGGCGGATGCTCTGGACAGGAACGCGGAGATTTTCGCGGACGCGTCCATCTGATATGTTATAATATGGTACCGGCATCTTTGCAAGCTCGGATTCCCGTCCGTGATTCCCATCCGTACAGCGCATTTTCGTTGACAGCTCGGGGAAACGCTGTTATAGTTTTTTCAGGGTCTCAGGTATTTGTATACCTTAGGAGAATTTGGGGCAAAATGCGCTGCGGTCTTTCCGAGGTTTCTTCCTTCTCTTTTCACGGGACTTCTTCGCGAACAACATCGGCGAACACCTATGGACAGTATTGAAAACGTTCCCTGCGAAAACCGGAAGCAGAGACTGCTCATGTTGCGGTATTCGAACACGGTTCATCGTCGATGGACCCAGAAAATAATCAAAAGGAACCGCTCCGGCGGACCAGGAGAAAGAGGTTTTTTTCCGAAATGAACACGAGAATCTATGTTGGGAATCTCAGCTATGGGACTACCGAGGAGAGGCTGAAGGAAGTGTTTTCCGGCTATGGAGAAATCGCGTCGACCAAGTTGATCACCGACCGCGAAACGGGAAAATTTCGGGGATTCGCCTTCGTGGAGATGGCGACGCCGGAAGCGGCTGAAGCGGCCATCAAGGCTCTCGACGGACAGGAAGTCGACGGCAGGCAACTCCGAGTCAACGAGGCGCAGGAACGCCGTCCCGCTTCGGGAGCCGGCAGAGGTTCCTTCCGAGGTTCTTCGAAACCGCGCTACGACGAGGAATGAACTCCGCGTTCCGATAAGAACGATTCGAAACCGTCGCCTTTCGGCGACGGTTTTTTTGTCTCCCTCGCCCCGAGGGAAAACCGCAGGGCAGGCCGTGCTCGGGTCGCGGCCCGCATTCCCGGGTAAGGCCCGGCTTCCTTGACCCTCCGGCGAGGCGTGGGTATATTCTATCACGATCAACGTGGGGTGCTTTTCGTCGCGAAAGGCTGAGATCAAACCCTTGAACCTGATCCGGGTAATACCGGCGTAGGGAACGAAACCGTCGCAGGACCGCCTTCCTCGAACGAAAATCCTCCCAGAACGTCGAATACGAAACGGGAGGTCTCCAGCATGATGAGAAATTCGTCTCGATTCTTCGGGATTCTCGCGGTTCTCTCGCTCGCCGTCGGTTGCGCGAACAAGGACTCCTCCGCGGCCAAAGGTCCGGCTGCGGCCGGAGCGCAGGAAACGAAGGAACTCGTCGTCTACACCTACGACGCTTTCCCCAAGGTCATGCAGGAGAAATATACGGCCCGTTTCAGGAGCGCCTACGGGGTCGAAGTCAGGACCTACAGGTTCCGGGACGCCGGAGGGCTCTACAACCAGCTCTACCTCGAACGAAGCAGACCCAAGGCCGACGCGATGATCGGTCTCGACACCACCTACCTCACGAAACTCTCCGCAGACGCCCTCCTCGCACCGTACGCACCCGCGGGATTCAAGATCGGGAACGAGAAACTCCTGCCCGATCCGAAATACGGCGCGATACCCTTCGACTACGGCGGGGTCCTCCTCAACTACGACAAGAAGAAGCTTCCCGATCCGCCGAGGAGCTGGAAGGAACTCCAGGACCCGAAATACAAGGGCAAGATCGTACTCATGAATCCGGGGACGTCGTCGCCGGGACGCAACTTCCTCCTGCTGACCGTGGCGCTGTTCGGAGAGGACGGCTATCTCGATTTCTGGAGGAAGCTCAAACCGAACGTCCTCACCGTCACCGCGGGCTGGTCGGAAGGATACGGCCTCTACACGCAGGGCGAGGCACCGATCGTGCTGAGTTACGACACCAGTCCTGCCTACCACATCGAATACGAAAAGTCCGATAGATACGACAACCTCGTGATCGACGACAGGGCCTACGCCCAGATCGAGATCGCCGGCATCCTGAATGCCGCCGCGAACCGGAAGAACGCGGAGCGCTTCATGGATTACATCGTCTCCGCGGAATTCCAGGAGCTCATTCCCCTGAACCAGTTCATGTATCCCGTCAATCCCGACGTGAGACTCCCGGAATCCTTCCTCAAAGTCAAGCGTCCTGCGATACTGGAACGCCTCGACGAGGGCAAGGTGGCGGCGAATTTCGATAAATGGCTCGAAGGCTGGGAATCGGTCATGAAGTAGGCGACGATGAAGCCGCAAACGGTTCGCGGCCTCCTCGCGGGGGTCTTCATCTTCTTCCTGTTCTTCTTCATTGTGCCGCTCCTCGGCCTGTACGGATCGGCCGTCTCGCTCTACGGGGCAGGCGCCTGGAGAAAGGCGGCCGCGCTCCTCGCCGACGGGGGGACCTGGAGAGTCGTCGCCTTCTCCTCGGTTCAAGCCGCGGTCTCCGCCTTTCTCTGCCTGGCGATCGCCCTTCCGGGAGCCATGCTCTCCGCCCGCTACGAGTTCCGCGGCAAGAGATTCCTCCGGTCGGCGAGCCTCGTTCCCTTCGTCCTGCCGAGCATCGTCGTCGTGATCGCGATGATCGCCTTCTACGGCAAGAGCGGAATGCTGAACGATCTCCTGGGAACGGAACTCAACCTCGTCTACAACCCCCTGGGGATCGTCCTCGCCCACGTTTTCTACAACGTTTCCCTGGCCCTCAGGATCCTGAGCGACGGCATGGAAAGGATCGATCCCCGCCTCAAGGAGACGGCGGCGAGCCTCGGCCTGGGCAGGACGGCGGTCTTTTTCAGGGTGACGCTTCCCTTGGCGGCCCCGTCGCTCGTAACCGCGTTCAGCATCGTCTTCCTCTACTGTTTCATGAGTTTCGGCGTGGTCCTCGTCTTCGGGGGAGTGCGGTACGCGACCCTGGAGGTGGAGATCTACCGGGCCATGTTCGCCAAGCTCGACCTTCTCTCCGCGGCGGCCTACTCCGTCCTCCAGATCGCGCTCGCCGCGGCATTCTTCGGCACCGCCGGCTTTCTCGCGCGGAAACTCGGATCCCGCTCCGCAAAACCGCCCAGGAGGGACCTCGTCCCCCTCGCGTCCGAATCCCGTCCGAAACGCACCTTCGTCCTGGCCTACCTCGCCTTCTTCTGCATCCTCCTCTTCGGCCCCCTCGTGAGTCTGGCCTACCGGGCCTTTACGCCGAACGGCGTCTTTACGCTCTCCGCCTTCGCGGAGCTCTTCGGGCGCGGAACATCGGGAAGGGACGCGGCGGACATCATCAGGAGTTCGGTGCCGGCCGTCGCGGTCCGGAGCCTAGCGTTCGCGACGGCGAGCGGCAGTCTCGCCTTCATTCTGTCCCTGGGAACAGCCCTTGCCCTGAGAAGCAAGCCGAAATCCTGGGAGGCCTACTTCCTCCTTCCCGCCGGAATGTCGTTCGTCACCCTGGGCATCGGCCTCGGTCTCGTCTACGGCGAGGTCCTTCCGCCCGCCCCCCTCACGGTCGCAGCCCAGGTCTTTCTGTCCTTCCCCTTCGTCTACCGCATTCTGAAGGAAACCCTCGCGGGCTTCCATCCGAACTACGCGGAGGCGGGAAGGAGCCTCGGGAGAAAGGGCTTCGCCCTGTTCCGCGACGTACAGTTTCCGATCATGAAGCGGGGGCTGCTCAACGCCCTGGCGTTCGGCGTCGCGGTATCCTTCGCGGACTTCACCGCCGTGCTCACCGTAGGGAGAGGCGAGATAGCCACCTTCCCCGTGGCCATCTACCGGCTCATCGGATTCCGCAGCTACGATCTCGGACTCGCGCTCGGAATGATCTACATCCTCGTCTGCCTCGGAGTTTTCCTCTGGATAGACGCGACTTCGCTCCGAGGGGACGGAGGGCGTCCATGATACGGCTCGAAAGCGTCAGAAAGACATATTCGGATTTCGACGTCGACCTCGATTTTTCGGTCGAAAAAGGCGAGCTCGTCTCCCTCCTCGGCCCTTCGGGAAGCGGGAAGACCACCACGCTCAGGATCATCGCAGGCTTCGAGCGCCCGGACTCCGGCAGAATTCTCCTGAACGGTTCCGACGTCACGGACCTCGATCCGGCCGACAGGAGAATCGGCTTCGTGTTCCAGGACTACACGCTCTTCCCTCATCTGGACGCAGCCGGAAACATCGCCTTCGGACTCAAAGGGCGTCCTCGTGCCGAAATCGAGGAGCGGGTCGGGAAATTCCTCGCCCTCACCGGGCTCGCAGGATACGGACGGCGCAGGGTCCACACCCTCTCGGGGGGCGAGCAGCAGAGGGTGGCTCTAGCCAGGGCACTCGCCGCGGAACCCCTCGTCCTCATGCTCGACGAGCCCTTTTCCTCGATCGACGGCGTGCTCCGGAGGGAGCTCAAGGAGGAGATCCTCCGCCTCCAGCGGGAGGTGGGGGTCACCACGATCTTCATCACCCACGATCGTGAAGAGGCACTCTCGATTTCGGACCGCATCGTCCTGCTCCGGGAAGGCCGCATCGCGCAATCCGGCGCGCCGAGGGAACTCTACGAACGGCCGAGGAATTCCTTCGTCGCTTCGTTCACGGGACAGGCGAACTTCATCACCGGGGAATTCCGGGGCCTCAAGGGGGGCTTCGCGTCCGTCGGCGCAGCCGCCGGATACCTCGCCTCGGATCCCTGGGGGAAGCTGGAAGGAGCCCCGGACGGGGAAGGAAAACCACGGATGGTCCGCTTCATGGTGAGGGCCGACAGGATCGGATTCGTCGCCGAACAGGGGATCAATACCGTTTCCGCGACGATTACCGCCAAGCGCTATTACGGACATTACTGGGAATACTTCTGCTCGTCGGGCGAGGGAGACTTCGTCGTCACGAGCCGGGACGGAGACCGTGAGCCCGGGCCCGTACTTTTGTCCTTCGCCCCGGAGGACGCGGTGATCGTGGAAATCTAGGCGGCTCGCGGGCCGCCCGAGCCCGTCCCGGGCGCATCCCGATACAGCCTCCGCGGACCTCCGGCCTTGCAAGATGTCCTGCCTTCTGTTACCGTAGAAGTATGAGTTCCACAACCGCATACCTTGGCATCGACGTCGGTTCCACGACGGTGAAAGCTGTCGCCGCGGACGCGGCGACGGGCGAGGTGTTCTTCTCGACCTATCTCCGGCACAACGCGGAGCAGGCTCGGACCGTGTACGGAATCCTATCCCGGATACACGAACTCCATCCCGAGTGCCGATTCGAGGTGGCGGTATGCGGTTCCGGCGGCTACGACATCGCCGAGAGCATCGGAGCGCACTTCATCCAGGAAGTCGTCGCCAATTCGCTGGCCGTGAAGGAATTCTACCCTGAGACGTCGGTGGCCATCGAACTCGGCGGACAGGACGCGAAAGTCATCTTCTTCCGGAAGGAGGAGGCCACGGGAAGGCTCGTCGCGTCCGACATGAGAATGAACGGGAGCTGCGCGGGCGGCACAGGGGCCTTCATCGACCAGGTCGCGGAGCTTCTCCACGTCAAGATCGAGGACTTCGACTCGCTCGCGGCCTCGGGCCGACGGGTGTACGAAATATCCGGACGCTGCGGAGTATTCGCGAAAACGGACATCCAGCCCCTCCTGAACCAGGGGGTTTCCAAGGCCGACATCGCGATCTCGGCCTTCCACGCGATAGCGAAACAGACGATCGGCGGACTCGCGCAGGGAATGGAGATAACCTCCCCGGTCATATTCGAGGGAGGACCGCTCACCTTCAACCCGGTGCTCATCAAGGTCTTCAAGGAGAGGCTCAATCTGACCGAAGCGGGCGTCATCGTGCCCGAGAAACCCGAACTCATCGTGGCGCACGGGGCCGCGCTCTCCATCTCGGTCATGTTCAAGAACAAGCCCTGCGCCTACGACCGGGAAAAATCCCTGAAGGCGCTCCAGGACCTGCAGACGAAAAGGACCGCCCTCCTCGAAACCGGGGAGGCGCCCTTCTTCGAATCCGAGGAGGAGAGGAAGGATTTCGAGAGGAAGCACGCCTTCGCGCTCTTCCGGCCGAAGGAATATTCCGCCGGCACCGTGCTTCCCGTCTACCTCGGCATCGACGCCGGATCCACGACGAGCAAATTCGTCCTCATGGACGAGGACGAGGAACTCGTCAACTCCTTCTACGCGAACAACCGGGGCGAACCTCTCGCGGTCATCCGGGAAGGCCTCGTCAAGATGCGCGACACCTATCGGGCCCAGGGCGTGGAGCTCATCATCAGGGCGGCGGGAGTCACCGGCTACGGGGAAATCCTCTTCGCCAAGGCCTTCGGGGCGGACTACCACACCGTGGAGACCGTCGCCCACGCCGAAGCCGCCCGCAAGATCGCGCCCGACGTCTCCTTCATCCTGGATATCGGCGGACAGGACATGAAGGCCATCAGGATCCAAGGCGGCATCGTCACCGCCATCACCCTGAACGAGGCCTGTTCCGCGGGCTGCGGCTCCTTCCTGGAAACGTACGCGAGCTCCCTCGGCATTCCGGTGGACCAGATCGCAACCCTCGCGTTCAGGTCGAAGAATCCGTCCAAGCTCGGATCGCGATGCACGGTATTCATGAACAGCTCCATCATCACGGAGCAGAAGAACGGCAGGACCGTGGAGGACATCCTCGCGGGGCTCTGCAGATCGATCATAGAAAACGTCTTCACCAAGGTCGTACGCATTCCCAACATGCGGATGCTGGGCGACAAGGTCCTCGTCCAGGGAGGCACCTTCCGCAACGACGCGGTCTTTCGCGCCCTCCAGGTACATACGGGCAGGGACGTCGTCCGCCCGCCCCATCCCGGCCTCATGGGGGCGATCGGCATCGCCCTCCTTACGAAGAAGCACGTCGCGAGAAAAACGAAGAACAAGAAACCCTACGAATCGACCTTCATCCGCATGGATGAGCTCGAGAATTTCGGTTACGAAAAACATCCCGGCGTCGTCTGTCCCTTCTGTTCGAATTCCTGCAACAGGACCGTCGTCGAATTCAGGAACGGCACCCGGTACGTGACCGGAAACCGCTGCGAGCGGGGAGAAATCCTCGGCGACGCTTCCGATCCCGAAGTGAAGAAGGTCCTGGCGGAAACGACCAGAAGAATGCAGTCCGTCCCGGATCTCGTGAAGCGCCACGGCCAGATGCTCAGCGCCGACTACAAGCCTCGCATCCTCGCGGAAAGGCGCAACATCCGGCTGGGCATACCCAGAGTCCTCGAATTCTGGGAAAGCCTCCCCTATTGGAAGTCCCTCTTCACGGCCCTGGGCTTCGACGTCGTGCTTTCGAGGAAAAGCAGTTACGCGATATTCGAGAAGGGGCTCAAGGGGGTCCCATCGGACACGGTCTGCTTCCCGGCCAAGCTCGGCCACGGGCACGTGCAGGACCTCGTGGAGCAGGGAGTCGACCGGATATTCTGGCCCATGATGATACGGCTTCCCAAGGCGAACTGGTCCGCCCAGGGCTACGACATGTGTCCGGTCGTCCAGGGCTACCCGATGGTGGTCGAAAAGAGCGACGAACCTCTGGCGCGTCACGGAATACCCATGGACCATCCGACCTTTCACTGGTACAACCGCAGGCTCAAGCACGACCAGACCGTAGCCTACGTGAACCGGGTCTTCGGCATCCCGAGGACCTTGGTGAGGAAGGCGATCGAGGAGGCCGAGATGGCGTTGAGCCGCTTCAACAACATGCTCATCCTCGAATCCGAAAAGGTGCTGGCCGAATATTCCTCTCAATCGGTGTCCAGGAATCCGGAGAAGTTCGCGGTCATCGTCGCGGGCAGGCCCTATCACTCCGACGACCTCGTGAACCACGGACTCACCCATCTCTTCACGTCCCAGGGAATCCCCGTCCTCGCCCTCCAGTTCCTCCCGGACCTTCACATCGGAGACCTCAAAACGGCGAGAATCGAGACCTTCAACCCGTATCATACGAGGATGATCGAGGCCGCGCTCTTCGCATCGAGGAATCCGAACGTCGAACTGGTGCAGATCGTGAGTTTCGGCTGCGGCCACGACGCCATCATCTCGGACGAGATGTCGAGGATACTCAAGGAAACCTCGGACAAGGAACTCCTCGTCCTCAAGCTCGACGAGGGCGAGGCGAAGGGTCCGCTCAACATCAGGATCAAGTCATTCATCGAGACCGTGCGGGCGAAACGGGAGCGCAGGCTCCAGCTCAACAAGGACTACCGCTACGGAGCCATGAAGGATCCCTTCCCCGTCAAGTTCAGCCGGCAGGACAGGAAAACGAAGACGATCTTCATCCCGAACCTCTCCCCCGCTTTCTCGTATGTTTCGGCGAAGCTCCTCGAAAAGAAGGGTTACAAGACCAAGGTCATGCAGATCGCGACCAAACGGGCGATAGCCCTCGGGAAGCAATACGTCCACAACGATATCTGCTTTCCCGCCCAGGTGAACATCGGGGAAATCCTCGCCGAACTCGAATCGGAGGAGACCAGACCCGACGCGGTCGCCGCCGGGCTCGCCAAGAACTGCGAGGCCTGCAGGGCAGGCCATTACGCGGCGCTCTGCAGGAAGGCCCTGGACGAGGCCGGATATCCCGAAGTCCCCATCATCACCACGGGCTCGGACGGAAAGAACATGCATCCCGGATTCCGCTTCGGCCTCGACACGAAGGTCAAACTGCTGTGGGGCCTCAAGATCGCCGACGCCCTCGAGGCGATGAGGCGAAGGATCAGGCCCTACGAAAAGGTCGCAGGCGAAACCGACAGGATCTTCAACCATCATCTCGCCAGGATCACCGAGTTCCTCCTCCAGGGGACGAGAAAGGCCCTGGCGGGCCTCGACGACGCGATCGACACGTTCAACGCGATCCCCATCGTGCGGGGTCCGAGGAAGCCGCGGGTCGGCGTCGTGGGCGAGATCCTCATGAACTACCATCCGAGCGCGAACGGCTACATAGAGGAATACCTCGAGAAGCACGGCATGGAAATCGCGCTGCCCGGCATGACGGACTTCTTCCGGAAGGAAAACGTCGCCGACAAGCAGATGTCCATACGCGGGTTGCATCCCTTCCCGTTCCTCCACGGACTCAGGTCCGACGTTCTGGAGGCGGTGTTCACCCGTGTGCACAACCGGGTGTCGAGACGCCTGGAAAGGTTCCGGTTCGCTGAAGACCCCTACTCGATCAAGGAGATCTCGAGGAACATGACCGGGATCATAGACCAGTCCTTCCACATCGGCGAAGGCTGGCTCATGCCGGGAGAGATCGTCCAGATGGCGAAGCACGGGGTCAACTCCTTCGTGATCCTCAATCCCTTCGGCTGCATGCCGAACCATATCACGGGGCGGGGGATGATCAAGACGCTCAAGAAGCTCTATCCGCACATTCAGATCCTTTCCCTGGATTACGATCCCGATACGAGCTTCGCGAACATCGAGAACCGCCTGCAGATGCTCATCATCACGGCGCGCGAACTCGAAGGCAAGGTCTTCCCGAGGGTGACGCCGGCGACCGTCAGGCGATGATCGTCAGCGCGAGCCGAAGGACCGACGTTCCCGCTTTCTTCTTCCCGGATTTCCTGGACGCGATGAGACGCGGCTTCGTCGACGTGAGAAATCCATTCGACGCCCGGCGGATTCGCAGGGTCTCCCTGAAACCGGAAGACGTAGACGTCGTCGTCTTCTGGACGAAGAATCCGATTCCCATGGAAGGCAGGTTCGCAGAATTCCAGGCTTTCGGCATCCCCTGCCTCGTGCTCTTCACCCTCACGCCCTACGGAGCCGACCTTGAACCCGGAGTTCCCGGAAAGGAGGAGGTCATCGAGGCCTTCTTCCGTCTCTCGGACCGGCTCGGACCCGAAAGGGTGAGCTGGCGATACGATCCCGTAGTCATCGCGGACGGCATGGACGAAGGCTGGCACCTCTCCAGGTTCGGCCATCTCGCGCGGAGGCTGGAAGGAAGGACCGGGCGGTGCATCACGAGCTTCGTTTCGCCCTACTCCTCGATAAAGAGGAACCTCGGCCGAATCGGTTGGCGGGAGCCGGATCCGGTCGAGCGAAGACGCCTCCTTGACGGTTTGGCGGATCTGGCGGAGGCCCGCGGAATGGAATTCCGGACCTGCGCGGAGGAACCGTCCGGGCCGCCGGAGCCCGGAGAACGGGAATTCCGGGACCTGCGGGGGGCCTGCCTGGACCCGGACCTTCTTTCCCGGATCGCCGGGAGGGAACTCGGGCTGTCCCGGGATCCCTTCCAGAGGAAGAACTGCCTCTGCGCGAAAAGCGTGGACGTCGGAACCTACGGCTCCTGCAGGGCCGGCTGTCTCTACTGCTATGCGGGCGGTGCCGGCCGGCGAGGGGTTCAATAGTTCCGTAAAAGCCGCCCAAAAGCGGGGAATTTCCCGTTTCTCCGCCCAGATTTATCCGATTTCTTCCGATATAATAATAATACAAGATTTATGCGTTCCTACACCTTATCGAAACAGTATCGGGAATTCTCCGCGAGATTCTCCGAGAAGCAGGGCGCGCTGAAAAAAGTCCCTTCCGGGATCCTGGCGCGAACCTGCAGGAAGATCAAGAACGCGGCGGGATTCGCCGGGTTCCTCGAAATTTCGGACATGGCCCAGGTCCTCGAGTACGGGTTCGCCAACGCGGCGAAGACCGCGAAAAAGGACGAAAAGGCGTTCCGCTTCCTCCTCATCAAGGCCTATCGTCTGCTTCTCAAGACCATGCCGAAGCCCCCGGGGAAGATCCCCAAGGCCTTCAAGGAGCTGTTCGCGCGGCTCAAGCCGAAGCTGCCCGGGGAATGGAGAATCCAGCGCGACGTGGACAGGCTCCTCGTGACGAACGACGTCTGCAGGATCCCGCGCAAGTTCTACGAAGAGGCACTGGACCGTGACCTTCACCTGGTCCTGGTCGCCTTCGATCCGGAGAGGACGGAACGAAACGTGGAGGACCTGACCTCGCTCGCGGACAGGCTCGCGGAAGCCGGAGTGCTCCTGCGACACGGCCCCCTGCTCCAAGAGAACGTGAGCGCGCCGGAGTCCCATTATTTCCTGCTCGCGTGCGGGGAAAAACCCGAGGACCTCGTCGCACGGGAGCACATTCCGGGATCCATCCTCAGGACGATCTACTCGCCGGGGGGGCCGGAGCGGGGAGCGGGAGCCAAGCCTCCGGCGTATCAGGAGGAGACCTTCCTCACGGAAAGCTTCAGGGGGGAGGAGGAAGAGATCGAGCTTCCCGACGAGCCTCCCGAGGCCATGCCGACCTCCGAGGAGGAGCTCGAGGCGCTCACGGACAAGGGCGACTCCCGGAAGAAGAAGCCCGATGGCAGGGTCTCGTCGAGAAGGCACGTCAGGTTCACGATAGGCTTCAAGCTCATCTTCATCATTTCCGCGATCCTCGTCCTTTCGCTTTCCGGAATGATCTTCCTCGCCTCCTACTTCTTCCTGGAGGATTCGACCGTGCGGGTCGAGGAGAACAACCACACGATCTCCCGGATCACCGGCCTCAAGGTGGAGGCGGACTTCCTTTCATTCACGGAAAAAGCCAGGCTCCTTCTTTCACTGGTCTCGGCAAAGGCGACGTCGGAGCGCGAAAGGGAGAAACTCGCGGAACTCTTCTTCTCCGAGAACGAGGACATCCTGTACACGGGCGTGCCGGGAAAGGCGGAGTTCTTCAACGAGAAGGCCATGGCCGCCCTCGCCCTCGGAAAAGCCGACCTCCAGGCGGCGCTCGCGTCGCAGGCGGAAAGCCTCGAATCGGTGAAAGCCGGCGAAACCCTCGCCGTCAACCTCACGCCGGTACTGAAGCGGCCCGTTCTCGGGCTCGGCCTGCCCTTCCGCGAAGGCGGCAGGCAGGATGCGCTCGCGGTCGTCGTTTCCATCGAGAAGGCGCTCAGGACGGTGAAGGGTTCCGGGATCGCCAGGACCTTCGTCGTGAACGGCAGGGGCGAACTCATCCTCCATCCCGACGCGGACCTGCTCGCCGGCAAGGTCGATTACAGAGACCTTCCCATAGTCGCCATGATGATGAAGAGTCCGATCGACAACGGCCAGACCCAATACCCGGACGCGGACGGCAGGACCTATCTCGGATCGTTCAAGCGCACCGCGTTCGGGAACATCGGAGTCGTCACCGTCGTTCCCGCCGAGAAGGCATTCGAGGCCGTGAAGAACATCCAACGGCGCAACCTCTACATCATGCTCGCGGTCCTCTCCCTCGCGGTCATGGTCGTCTATTTCTTCGCCAAGACGATCACGACGCCGGTGAAGGCGCTCATGGGCGCCGCGCTCCGGGTCGAGGAGGGAAAATTCATCCTCGACATGAAGCCGACCTCGCGGGACGAGCTCGGAGCCCTCACCGAGACCTTCGTCGAAATGGGAAGGGGCCTCGCCGAGCGCGAAAAGATCAAGGACGCCTTCGGAAAATTCGTGAACAAGGAAATCGCGGAAAAGGTCCTCAAGGACGAGATCTCCCTCGGCGGCGAACGCAAGGAGGCGACCATCTTCTTCTCCGACATCAGGTCCTTCACCGCGATTTCCGAGAAGCTCCAACCTGAGGAGGTCGTCGACTTCCTCAATCAGTACATGACCAGGATGGTGAACTGCGTGAACTCGACCGGCGGAGTCGTGGACAAGTTCATCGGCGACGCGATCATGGCGGTCTGGGGCGTTCCGGTCTCCTCCGGCCGCGACGCCCAGGACGCGGTAGACGGGGCCCTCATGATGAGAAAGTCGCTCGCGGAGTTCAACCAGGGCCGGGGATCCGACAAGAAACCCCTGATCAGGATAGGCTGCGGCATCAATTCCGGGCCGGTGGTCGCAGGGCAGATCGGCTCCACGGAGAGGATGGAATACACGGTCATCGGCGATGCGGTGAACCTCGCCTCCAGGATCGAGGCGCTCAACAAGCCCTTCGGAACCGACATCCTGGTATCCGAGGACACCCTGAAGGAACTCGGCGACGGTTACGTCGTCGAGCCCATGGAGGCGATCAAGGTCAAGGGCAAGAGGGACCCGCAGAAGATCTTCGCGGTGCTCGGCAGGAAGGACGATCCCGACGCGCCCGGCAGCCTGGACGAGCTCAGGAGACGCATCGGCATCGATCCCGCGTCCTTCAAACGGGGAAGCGTCGACGAGGAAGAGAAGAAATACGAGATACTTTCCGCAAAGAAGGGGACCGGGAAGGCATGACGCGACGTTTCTCGTTTCGCGACGCCTTCGTCCTCCTCGCCGGCACGCTCTGCATGGCCGGAGCTGCATGGCTCTTCTGGGAGGATCTGCGCGCGTCCATTCGGCATTCCGGCGAAAACTCAATAGGTACCATCACCTTCAAGCGCAGGAACGCCCAGAGGAAGTACGCGGACCGGGTCGTATGGGAGACCATAGACAGGAGCCAGCCGGTCTTCCCCCAGGACAGCATCCGTACCGTGGAGGACTCGGGGGCGGTGGTCCGCCTCGTGGACGGCACCGAGATCACCCTGGACGAGAAGACCCTCATCACCCTCGAATGGGGCGCAGACAGGAAGGCCATCTCCTTCCTCGAAGGGAACATCACGGCGAAGCGCGAGACGGCGAACGCCGCGGACGAAGGGGAGATCCTCATTCGGAGCAATGACGCGGCGATCAGCCTCGGCAAGGCGGAGGTGAACCTCGGAAAGGACCGGTCGGGCAACCTCGCACTCGCCGTGGAAAAAGGCGAGGTGAAGCTGAAGACCGGCGGCGACGAGAAGAAGGTGACGAGTTCGGAGACCGCGGTCGTGGACGCGGCGACGGCGAAGGCCACGGTGAAGGCTCCTTCCCTGCTCCCCGAGTCGCCAGGAGCGAACGCCTTCTACGTGACCCATGGGGACGACCTTGAAACGTCCTTCGTCTGGAAACGGAAAGCCGCGGGATTTCCCGTAGTCGTCGAGATCTCGGAAAGCTCGGATTTTTCCAAGATCATCCGCGCCGAAAAGTCCGACGGCGTTTCGATCGGAATCGTGCTGCAGCCGGGCACCTTTTTCTGGAGGCTCAGGGAGGAAGGCGGGGAAACGACGCTTTCGAGGAAGCTCACGATCCTGAAGGATCCTCCGCTCACGGCGATCTCGCCGAGGGAGGGAACGGGTTACTCCTACAGGACGGAAAAGCCGCTCATCCGCTACATCTGGGAATCCTCCGACATCGCGACGGAGTACGAGTACGAGATCGCGCGCGACAGGGGCATGAAGGACGTCGCGGGCAGCGGAAGGACGGACCGGGAGTCCGTCTCGCTCGACATCCTGGGCGAAGGAACCTACTTCTGGCGGGTCCGGCCCTATTACGGGTTCGGCGGGATCGGGATCTCCGGTTCGTCGCAGATCCAGAGCTTCACGATCACGCGCATCGAGGAACTCAGGCCCGCGAAGCCGCTGTCTCCCCGCGAAGGGGAGGAACTCGGAGGTTTCACCGTCAGGGAAAAGGGAGTCCTCTTCAACTGGGAACAGGACCGCGACGTCGTGAACAGCCTCGTCGTCATCGGAAGGGACCGGGATCTCAAGGAACCGCTCAGAAGCTACGAGGCCGCCGGCAACTTCTTCACCCTGCGGAGGGACCTCGAGCCGGGAGCGTGGTTCTGGCGGGTCCAAGGCAAGGCGAAGGACGGAACCGCCGCCCCGCCTTCCGGAATCGCGTCCTTCGTCGTGAAGGAGGCCAAGGCCGCGGTGACGCCGCTCGGACCGAAGGACGGGTGGAGGTTCGACCAGAAGGAAGCGGGATCGATCGCTTTCACCTGGTCCGCGGACGCCCCGGGAAAATTCGTTTTCCGTCTGGCCAAGGACAGGAGCATGGTTCCGGCCATTTCCGAAACCGTGCTCGAGAAGGCCTCCATCTCCCCCGCCGCCCTCCCCCCCGGGGATTACTTCTGGCAGGTGTCTCTCGTCGCCGACGACGGAACTCCGAGGGCGGCGGGTCCGGTCTCCGCCTTTTCCGTGCTGCCCGGCCTAGCGGCTCCGGAACTGACCGACCCGAAGCCGGGAAGCAATCTCAAGCTCGTGAACGCCGACTCGCTCGGCTTCGGATGGACCGCGGTGCCCGGAGCGGACCGTTACCGGTTCAGGCTCCTCGGGGCGGGCGGGGACAAGCCGATCGCTGAGGCCACGTCCGAATCCCCGGCCTTCATCCTGCGGGATCCCCTCTCCATCGGCAAGGGGACCTTCACCTGGTCGGTCGTCGCTTCAGTGGGAGAAACGCCGCTTTCCGCGGCACGCGAAGGCAACGAGGCGAAGGCATCGTTCTCGGTATCGGAGGCGAAGAGGATAGCAGCGATGGAGGCGAGACAGCCTCGGGAAGGAGAAGTGATCGAGGGCCTCGCCTCGCTGAGGAACGGCGTAGTCTTTCGCTGGACTCCGCCCGCCGGGGAACGAGGCACCGCGGTCTTCTCCCTCGGCAGGGACCGCGACCTCTCGAACCCATCGAAGACGATAGAGACAGCTGGCCGCGAAATCCGGGTCGACGGGCTCGATGCGGGCCTCTGGTTCTGGAAGGTCGGGGGACGGACCTCCGACGGACTCGAAATCCCCGCATCCGAGTCGCGGTCCTTCCGAATAGCCGCGGTCCCCCCGCTCGGGCGTCCCGTGCCGATCTCCCCGGCGCAGGGAAGCCGCGTGGACATGACGGGAAGGAAAAGCCTTCCGCTCTCGTGGTCCGGCGTTCCCGAAGCGTCCCATTACGTGATCTCCCTCGTCGAGAAGAAGACGGGCAGGAAGGTCTTCGCGGAGAGGACCGTGAGGGAGACTTCGCTCGTCTTCGACCGGCTCGAGGCCCTCGACGAAGGAACCTTCAGGTTGACGATCCGGGCCGTCTCCGTCGACGGCAGGGGCAGGATCGAACGGACGAGCGAGGCCGCCGCCGATTTCGACATCGTCCTGAGCGCCCGGCCTTCGAGGCCGGACCTCATTTCGCCGCGGATACAGTATGTGGACTAGAAGAATCGCATCCGCGCTCGTCTGCGCGGTCTTCGCCCTGTGCATCGGCTTCCCGGCCCCTGCCGAGGACAAGCCCCGTTCCCCCGCGGCGGCGCAGCGCAGGAAGATCGAATGGCAGGCTGTCGAGGGGGCCAGGCGCTACGAGGTCAAGATCCGGGACGCGGAGAAGAAGATCGTCCTCGAGAGCTACTCCGAAATTCCCCACCTCGAAGCGGCTCTCCCTCCCGGCGTCTACGAAATCAAGATCACGGTGATGAACGTCTTCGACAAGCCCGCAGTCGCGTCGGACTGGATGGAATTCAGGATCGTGAGAACGGGTCTCCCCGAAGTCTCGGATTTCGGCCCGAAGGTCTTCTACCGCGGCACGGGAAAAAATACCATGAAGCTGTCCGGCTCGATGTTCATGGAGGAGACCAAGGTTTTCCTCGCCGGGTCGGGACGGTCCTACCCCCTCGGGGTCGAGGACGTCGAGGACGCTTCCATGACCGTTTCCTTCGATCCAGCTTCCCTGGCCCCCGGTTCGTACGACCTCGTGCTGGAGAACCCCTCGGACTACCGGAAGACGGTCCCGGGAGCCGTGTCAGTCCGAGAGAGGACGCTCCCGATTCCCGAGGTCCTCTCCCTGCGGGAGGGGACGAACGACAGGGTCTACGCGCTCTCGGTAAGGGGAAGGGGCTTCGAGAAGGACTGCGGAATCTCCTTCGAAACCGCTGACGGAAAGGTCCTGAAGCCCTCGGTCGTCGAGGTCCTTTCGGGCGACGCTATCGCCTTCAGCCTCAACCTCGCCGAAAAAGCCCCAGGGCCCTACGATCTCGTCATCGAGAATCCGGGTGGGCTCAAGGGCATCCTGAAATCCGCCCTTCTCGTGAAGGACGCCCTGAGGGAGCCGCTCGCCGGAATAAGGATCGGTCCACTTCCCTCGGACAGGCCGGAAGGGGTCCTCGCTCCTTCCGTCCGCCGCGCCGAGGCGAAGGCCGAACCCGCGGCGCGTCAGGAGGTCCCCGCCCCTCCCTCGCCGCCTCCGGCGGAGCCTAGGCCTTCCGCGCCTCCTGCCGCCTCCTCGGCGGCCGCGGAGAGGAAACCGGAGGCCGCGGCCAAGCCGGAGCCTCCCGCTCCTCCGAGGTCGGTCGAGGACCGATCGCAGCCGAGGCCCGAAGGAGCCCTGTACGCAACCTTGGGCTGGAGCCCCTGCCTCGTCATGAAGGAAGACTACTCGAAACAGTTCGGGGATTTTTCGCTGATCGGCGCCTCCCTCGCCGTGGGCTTCGAGTTCGGCGCCTTCTTCCCGGAAATTCCCGTGCTCAGGAACCTGGGGTTCGAGCTCTGCGGCCAGTACGCGCGCTTCCAGGGCGAAACAAGCGACACCGTCACGAGCTCCGGCCTCGACGTGATCACCGCGGGAACCAGCTTGACGTTTCGGACGAGATTCGACTTTCCGCTCAACCTCACGGCGAGGCTCGGATACGGATTCGCCTTCTCCTTCGTGAAGAAATCGAGCCCGCTCGCGACGTTCGAGGAGAATTCCACGGACAGCTGCTTCCAGGCCGGGGCAGGCCTCAGATGGGACTTCGACAGGAGGTTCTTCGCCGAGGCCGGAGCGGACTGGACCGGAACCCTCTACGTCGGCTCCACCTTCTACGCGCTTCGCCCCTTCCTGAAATTCGGCGTCGTCCTCGATTAGAACTCGAAGGCGCCCATGGACCAGCCCGAGCCTCCCGCGGGCGGGGTGCCTCCGGTGGTCCTCGCCGCTCCGGACAGGTCGGTCGTGAAGCCCGTGCCGCCGAGATCGAGAGCCCCTTCCCGGAGCTCGATCGCCGCCGCGGCGGTGAGACGCCAGTTGAAGGCGATGAAGGCAGCCCTCGTAGCCGGCAGGGTCGTCCCGCCCTGAAAGATCGAGACGGTCGACGGATTGAGACCCTGGCCCACGTTGTACGTCGTGCCGCCCGGCGTGACGACGCCCGCGTTCATTGCCGCGTTCGTCGCATAGGTGGTCCCGCTTACGTTGTAGAGGGCGGTCAACCCGTAGATGCAGTTGTTGTCCAGGTCTTGAGGCACGCTGCTGCCGTTGTTCGTTCCCGCATGAACTCCGTAGCTCGAGGTCGCCCCCACGGCGAAGAGGATGTTGTTCTTCACGTCGGGCGAGGCCGCGGGGGTCGCTCCGCCAGGGAAGCCCATGAGGAAGAGACCCGCGCTGATGCTTGCGCCGTTCGCCGGGCCGCCGTAGACCGTGTTGTTGTAGATCCTGGGATTCGTGGTCACCGAGGCACCTGAAGCGTATTGGACCGAGATGCCCATGTTGTTTCCCACAGTCCCTCCCTGGATCACGTTGTTCCTGATCACGATGCTGGTGCCCGCGACCGTGTCGGGCCTGATGAAGATCCCGTAGGAACCCGTGTAAGTCTCGCTCCCGAAGACGTAATTCCGCTCGACGATCGAGGCCTGACTTCCGGAGTTGAAGAAGATGGCGTAACAGCCGCCCGATGCACCGGTCGAGCCGCCTTCGATCAACGCGTTGTCGTGGATCCAGGGCCCTGTCCCCGCGGTGTTCTGGACGTGGATGCCGGCTATCGTAAGCACGGCGGTCGAGGTTCCGGCGGATATCTCCGCGTTCCTGATCTCCGGCGTCGCCCCGTCCACCCAGATCCCGTAGGCATTGCCGTTCGTGGAGGCGGAGCCTTTTATGGTGTTCTTGTCGACGACCCCCGAGGCCGAGGACAGGAAACGGATTCCGGTCGCCGCCCCGAAGGCGCCCGTGGTTCCGCCGGTGATGTCGTTGGACTCGTTCAGCCCCGTTCCTCCGATCACGGGGGCCGCGAAGGGTCCAGCCACGCTCATGCCGTTCGCCGCAAAGTCGCCCCCGGAGTTTCCTCCGGTTATGACGTTGTTGTGGAGGACCGGCGAGCAGGCCGAAGTCCACCCCCCGACCGACACGCCGTAGGCGGGACCGCTTTCCGAGGTCCTCCCCGTGATGGTGTTGGTCGCGAAGGTCGTGCAGTTCGCCCCGTTCCGGAATTCCACGCCGGTCGCGGCGGTTAAGCCCCCTCCCCCGCCGATCGTGTTGCCGACCACGGTAGGCGTCGCCCCTTCTATCCAGAGGCCGAAAGTCGTGTCGTTGTCGCCGCCCGTGATCGTGTTCGTGTCGACCGTGCCCAGGGCCCCGTTCCTGAACCGGACGCCGATGGAGTTGATGGAGCCGCCGAGGTAACCGAGCCCCGAGATCGTGTTGTTCTGGATGAGGAGGGCGGGATCGGTCGTTTCGCAGTCGATCCCGATCGAAACGTTGCAATCCCCGCCGCCGATGTAGCTGTTGTTGTGGATGCTCGGGCCCGAGGAGACGACCAGGACTCCCACGGCGGTCCCGCTCTGGAGCATGCCCGCGTCCCCGCCCCGGAGGCTGACGTTGTCCCCGAGGTAAGTCGCGTTCCCGTTCGTACAGTTCTGGATTTTCACGCCGATGGTCGAGGCGCTCAGGTTGGCAGTGGTCCCGATGACCGTGGAGCTGTCGAGGAAGGGTCCTCCCGTCCCGGACGAGCCGGAGAAAAACACGCCGATCGTCTCGGCGAGACCGGTGCCGCCGTTCACGTCGCAGTAACGGATCGTGAGGTCCGAAGCCCCGTTCACGAAGATCCCGGACGAGTACTGGCAGGAACCGGCGACGCTCCCATGGATCATGAAGCCGTCGATCTCCGTGTGGCTCGTCAAGGCCGGCGGAAAGTAGACGGCCCGGTTCGGGCTGCCCGAGGTACCGGCCGCGGTCGACGGGTCGGAGATCGTCGTGACGTTCGCGGCGGGATCCCGACTGCCGAAACCCATGGCGTAACCGCCGAGGAGCTTCGCGCCGTCCGTCATGACGATCGATTCGTTGTAGATTTCGGTCTCCACCCGCACCTCGGTCCCGACGGGCTGATTCGCTGCCTGGTTTAACCCGGCCTGAATGGACTTGAGCGGGCCCGTGATGGTGCCCGTGTCCAAGTCGTCCCCGTTCGTGAGGGTCACGTAGATCGCGTCGCTCGCGACGAAGGAATAGGAGCCGCTCTTGGTCCCGAGGGCGTTGTACGCGATCGCCTTCACGACCATGCCGTCAGCGAGCGCGATGGGCCCCGTGTAGAGCGTGCCGACCGTCGTGGTCGGGATCGTCGCGCCGTCCGTGGTGTAGCGGATCTTGGTGCCAACCGCGGAGGCGGACGAGAGCCGGAGGACGGCTCCGGGCACGAAGGCGCCGCCCTTGATGCTGTAGGTGAGATCCGGGGCCAGGTTCGGCTGGACGGCCGCAGCCACATAGGTCGCGGTCGTCGTGTAACCCTGCCGGACCATCACCGCCTCGGCGGCGCTATAGACGACCGTCGTATCCGCGTTCAGGATTTTGACGGTGAGGAGGTAGAAGCCGCTCGCGACAGGGCCGGACCAGGATGCCGCCGACCCGGCGGGCGTCAGGACCAGGGGGATCGAGCTTCCTCCGGCCTTCGGTTCGAGCACCGCGTCGACCGACGGCGAAGGCACCGAGGCTGCTATGGCGGACCAGTTCAGGTTGAGCGAGAAGGTCCCGTTCCCGCCCGGATTGAAGGGCAGGATCGTCACCGGGGCGGCCGTAGTCCCCTCGACCACGGTAACGGTCACGGAGCCCCCGCCGATGACGACGCCGCCCGAGTTTCTGGCAGTCACGTTGACCGTCCAGGTTCCCTTCGCCACGGGCCCGGAATCCCAGGTACCTGAGGCCGTGGTCCCGGAGCAGACCGCGCCCGAGGGGCCCGAGCCCGATATCTCGTACGAGGCCGCCACGAGGTCGAGGCCCGCTGGAAAGACGCTCTTGCTCGGGGCGCGGACGGAAGCGGTCCGAGCGGCCCTCGCCTTCGCCGCGGCGAGGCCGGTGATCGTCACGCGGAAGCCCGTGTAGTCCTTTCCCGTCGTGACGGGCTGCGAGGGAGGAGCGGCGTCACCATCTCCTCCGTCGTGGAGAAGGCCGAAGAAGCAGGAAGACAGGGTCAACCCCGCGGCGAAAGCCAGGAAAACGAGGGACATGCCGGCATGTTTCGTAGATAGGTTACGGCACCACATTGAATTTCATCTTCTCCGTGCAGGAATAGGCCCCCCCGCCCCAGGTCACCTCGAGGGTGAGCTCGTATGAGCCCTCGTCCACGTACCCGAGAGGTCCCGTGCCGCCGACGGTGAGGGAATTCGCCGAAGCTCCGCTTATCGCGTAGCCGTTCAGGAACCACCTGTAGGCCGGTGAGGCGAAGGAAGCCGGCACCGTAACGCTCACGACCATGTCGGTGCCGTAGGGGAGATTAATCGTGCCCGGCGGGGGCGAGCCGTTCACGGTCCAGGCGTAGGCGAGGTTCCCCGGCAGGTTCAGGGTGATGCCGACCTCCAGGGGCGTGAAGAAGTAGCTTCCCTGCACCGCGTCCGAAGGCTCGCGGGGCGAAAGCTCCGCCCTCGCCTTGAGCACGCAGGTCGCGGACAACGCGACGCTGCCGCCGTTTGCGATCACCGTCCCGTTCGAGTCCGAAGGATCGGTCCCGTCCAGGGTGTAGCGGATCTGCGCCGCGGTCGTGGCCGACGTGAGAGCGACCGAGACCGCGGCGTCGTAGGAACCGGGTCCGGGTGCAGTTGAGGGAGAGTTCACCTTGACGCGATACGAGGCCGAGGCGATGTCGGAGAGGTTCGCCTCGTCCTTGAAGGCGTAGGCCCTGATCGTGGTAGCCCGGTCGACTGAAATCGGCGCTGAATACGAGATCCAAGCGCCGGAATCCGCCTGCGCGGCGGTCGCGTCGGTCGTATAGCGGAATTTCGCGCCCTTCTCTCCCGAAAGTCTGACCTGAACGGGCTCGTAGTAGAGGCCCGCCGCGGCGTCGAAGCTCGGGGCGCTCACGGACTCGAAGGCGACCGACAGATCCCTGCTCTCGCAGGCGAGGAACGCGAGCGCGAGGAGAACCGGAAAGGCGAGCCTCACGGGGCCGGACCGCCCCGTCGTTCTGTTCATCCTCTCAGTATTCATAGGCCCCCATGGACCAGGGAGCGCTCCTCATGGCCCCGGTGATGTCGTCCGAATATCCCTGCGCAGTAAGGTCGAGTCCGCCGGTCCGCAGCACCGCCGGGGCGGTCGCCATGAGAGTCCAGTCGTAGGCGAGGAAGGCCGCGAGGGTCGCCGGGAAGACCGTGCCTCCCGCGAACAGATCGTTCGTCCCCGGAACGCAGACGTCGTTTCCCGCGTTGTTCGCGGCGACTCCGGTCGGCTGGATGCCCGTGTTGATCCCGGCCCCGTCGTAGTACGAGAAATCGGAGTCCTGGTAGCCGTGAAAGGTGCCGTAGATGAAATTGTTGTCCAGGTCCAGGGGATCGGACGTTCCCGAATACTCCCGGATGCCTATGCTTCCCGACCCGAGAGTGAAGATGATGTTGTTCCTGATGTCGGGCGAAGCGGAACCCGCGGAGCCGTTCAGGACGATCCCGCTCCCGCTCGCCGAGGGATCGCCGAAAATCGTGTTGTTGAAGATCCTCGGGCTCAAGGTGACGGCGTTCGCGGTGACGTTGATCCCCACGCCCTCGCTGGTCCCGCTTCCCTGGATGACGTTGTTGCGGACGACGACGTTCGCCGCGGCGACGTTCGGGTTGACGTAGACGCCGTAGGCCATCGTCGTGGTGCCTCCGAAGATCCGGTTCTTCTCGATCAATGCGCTCGACGCATTGCCCGTGATCCAGATCCCGTAGCAGCCTCCGGCGACGGACGAGCCTCCGGTGATGCTCGCGTTGTCGTGGATGTTCGGCCCCGCGCCGAAGACGTTGTCGATGTAGATGCCGGCGAGGGTATTGCCAGCCGTGGTGGTTCCTCCGCTTATCGTCGCGCCGCTGATATCCGGGGCCGCGGCGGCGATCGCGATTCCGTAGGTATAGGTTCCTCCTCCCGCCCCCGTCCTGCCCGTGATCGTGTTCTCCAGCAAGAGGCCCGTCGCGGAATTCTCGAACCGGACCCCCGTGGAATTCCCCGAAATACTCTGCGCGGAGATCGTGTTCGGGACCCCCGGCCCGCCGATGGTCGGGTTCGCGCCGGGGCCGGTCACCATCATGCCGAAGGAGTTGCCGTTCGAAGTCGCCCCGCCGCTCGCTATAGTATTTCCGGTTATGACGGGACTGCAGGAAAACCCCGCGGTCGCGACGACGGCGAGGCCCGTCGAGGCACCGGAGTTCGCGTCGCGGCCGGTGATCGTGTTGTTCGAGAAAACCGCGATGTCGGCCCCGTACCGGAGATCCGCGCCGATGGCGGTCGTCGCTCCCCCCCCGCCCGTTATCGTATTGTTTTCTATCTCCGGCGTCGAACCGTTCACGAGGAGGCCGATGGACGTGGCGTTCTCCCCTCCCCGGATCGTGTTCTGGTCCAACCTGCCGAGGGCCCCGTTCAGGAACCTGACCCCGTAGGCGTAACCCGGCCCGGCCGCCACACCAACTCCGTTCACATTCGTGTTCTGGTCGACGAGCAGGGCCGCCCCGGTCGCGTCGAAGTCCATGCCGACCGCCTCCTGGGCGGACCCTCCTCCGATGTAGGTGTTGGTCACGATCCTCGGCGCGGAGGCGGAGACGGAGATTCCCTTCGCCGTTCCCGTCGCCAAGGGAGAGCCTCCCCTTATGTCCGTATTCGACGTGACGAGCGTGTCGTTCCCGTTCGTGCAGTCCGTGATTTTTATTCCTACCGCGATGCCGCTCACTCCGCCCGACGTTCCCCGGACCGTGCTGTTGTCCACGATGGGCCCTCCGGCCCCGGCGGCTCCGTAGAGAAAGATCCCGTCCGCTTCCACGCTTCCGTTTCCGCCGTTCACCTCGCAGTTCGTTATGGTGAGAGCGGAAGCCCCGTTCACGAAAATTCCGGCCGTATACTGACAGGCCGCATCCGTGCTGCCCTGGATCTTGAAGCCGTCGAGGACCGCTGTCCCCGTCATGGCCGGCGGGAAGTAGACGGCGCGGTTCGGGTCGCCGCCGCTTCCCGCGGCCGCGGAAGTGTCCTCGATCCAGGTGTCGTTCCCCAAGGCCCTCGATCCGTAGCCGACGGCGTATCCGCCGTAGACGATCACTCCCGCCATCGTCACGGACTCGTAATAGGTTCCCGTCTCCACCCGGACCTCGGTCCCCGCGGGCAGGCCGGCGCACTGGTTGATCCCCGCCTGGATCGTCCGCTTCGGCTGGGCCTGCGTGCCGGGATTCGTGTCGAGCCCCGAGGAAACGCTCACGAAGATCGCCGGGCTGATCGTATAGGACCGGGAATCGTTCCGCGACCCCCAGGAGTTGTAGGCGATCGCGTTCACCGTGACGTCCGCCGTGAGCGGGATCGCGCCCGCGTAGACGTTGCCGGCCGTCGTCGTGGGGATCGAGCCGTCCGTCGTGTAGCGAATCTCGGCGCCGAGCGTAGTCGAGGAGAGAACGAGGCTCGATCCGGTTATGACGGCACCGGCTCCTATGCTGTAGGTGAGATCGGGCGGCGTGTTCACCATGGCGGCCACGGGAACGTAGGTGGCGACGCTGGTCCGGTCCTTGAAGACGAGGACCGACTCGGTGGTCCCCCAGACAGCGGTGCCCGAGTTGAGGATCTTCACGGTGAGCAGGTAGGACCCGCTCGGGACGGAGCCGGACCAGGAGGCCGTGCTTCCGGAGAGCGTCGGCGTGAGGGCTGTCGGCGTCCCGGAAGGCCGGGGCTGGAGCGTCGCCGTCACGGAGGGACTCGGCACCTTGGCGGCCGCAGCGGTCCAGTCGAGGTTCAGGGTGAAAGTCCCGTTCCCCGTGAAGGGAACGACCGTCACGGGCACGCTCGCGGTCCCCGCGACGACCGTTACGGAGGCGGTGCCTCCGCCCAGGGCGATGCCGCCAGCGTTCTTCGCGGTCACGGAGACGGTCCAGGACCCCTGGGCCGCCGTCCCCGAATTCCAGGGGAAGGCCGAGGCCGCGAGGTTCGACGCCGAAAGGCTCGCGCCCGCGGGGCCGCTGCAGGCGATGTCGTAGAGCGCTGCCGCGAGGTCCAGGCCGGTCGGATTGACCGTCTTCTTTCCCAATCCGGACGCCGCGAGTCCCGAAATCGTCACCCTGAAGCCGGTGAAATCGACGGAAGGAGAAACGACGGGAGAGGCCGTGGATTCGTCGCCTCCGGCGTGGAAGATGCCGAAGGAGCAGGAAGAAAGAACGAGAAGCGCGGCGAAAGCGAGGATGAGGGCAGGGATCCGAGCCGGCGAGCGGCCGGCGTTCCGCGTTTCGAAGACATCAGGGCACGACATCGAATTCGACATCCTCCGTGTACGAATATCCCCCCGAGAGGATTTCGAGGGTGAGGGTATAGGCCCCGTAATCCAAGGTGCCCAGGACGCCGGAATTGCCGAGCGTCAAGGAAACCGAGGTCGCTCCGGGGACCGAGACTCCGTTCAGATACCACTGGTAGGAAGGCGCGGGGAGCGAATGGGTCGCCGTGACGGTCATGTCCGTGCCGTGGACGAGGCTCGCCGCGGCTCCGGAGAACACGTAGGACACGTTCCCCGGAAGACTGAGCGTGATGCCGATCTCGAAGGCCCCGATGAAGAAATAGCTCCCCTGAATCACCGCTGACGGATCCCTCGGGGAGAGGAATGCCCGGGCCTTGAGCACCGAATCCGTTGAGATGACGACCGCGGAGCCGTTCGAAATCGCGGTTCCGTTCGCATCCGTGGGATCGGTCCCGTCCAGGGTGTAGCGGATCACGGCACCCGAGGCCGGGGACGAGATCGCCACCGAAACCGGAGCGGAGTAACTCCCCGGGGCCTGGGAAAACGAGGGATCCGACGTGACGACCCTGAAATCCGCCGCGGAGACGGGGGAGATGTTCGCCTCGTCCCTGTAGGCGTAGGCCCTGAGTTTCATCGTCCTGTCCACCGAGACCGGCGATTCGTACGGCATCCAGGCGGAAGCGTCGGAAAGCACGGCGTCGGCGTCGGTCGAATACCGGATCGAGGTGCCGGACTCGGAGGCGAGTGAAACCGAAATGTCCGTCTCGTACGTGCCGGACGCCGTTCCGATTACCGGAGCCGCCAAGGTCTCGATGAGGGGCGTAAAATCGTTCCTGCCGCAGGACGCGGATAGAATCGCGAATGTCGCCAAGGTGATGAAAATGCGCATGTCGAATCGTGCTCGTCCTGCACACTAATGTATCACGGGTATCGCTTTTTGCACACGGAAACAGCGACTGACACCGGGAGGTAAATGTGTTATCTTTGGTGCATGGATCCTTTTCAACTTCCTGTGTATGCGCAGAAAGAGAGAATCCTCAAGGCTCTCCAGGAAAATCAGGTCATCGTCGTGGAAAGCCCCACGGGTTCCGGCAAAACCACCCAGCTCCCGCTCATCCTCCACGAATCGGGCTACTCCGAGCGGGGGACGATCGGCGTTACCCAGCCGAGGAGGATCGCGGCCCTGTCAGTGAGCGACTACATCGCCCGCCAGACGAAAACGAAGGTTCCGGGCCTCGTCGGCTACAAGATGAGGTTCGAGGACAAGACGAATTCCTCCACCCGCATCAAGATCATGACCGACGGCATCCTCCTGCAGGAGATCAAGGGAGATTACACGCTCTCGAACTACAGCGTCGTCATCGTGGACGAGGCCCACGAACGCAGCCTGAACATCGACTTCATCCTCGGGCTCCTGAAACGCGTCCTTGAGCTCAGGAGCGATTTCAAGGTCGTCATCTCGTCGGCCACGATCAACGCCGAAGTCTTCTCGAATTATTTCAACGAGTGCCCGGTCGTACGCATCGAAACCCAGATGTATCCGGTTGCGATGGTCTACGACCTCCCCGACCCCGAACTCGGGGATGAGGCCGTCACCTCGAAGACCACCGACATCGTCGAGAGGCTCGTTGCCGAGAAGCGGAAGGGCGACATCCTCGTGTTCCTCTCGGGGGAGAAGCAGATCAAGGACTGCATGGCTTCCCTCTACGCCCAGCCCTGGCGGAAGAAGCTCCACATCCTTCCCCTCTATTCCAGGCTCAGCAAGGAGGAGCAGGAGCTCGTATTCGTGCCGACCCCGTCGGGAAAGACGAAAGTGGTCGTCGCCACGAACATCGCGGAAACCAGCGTCACCATCGACGGCATAACCTCGATCATCGATTCCGGCCTCGCGAAACTCAACTATTACAACCCGAAGACCTACACGTCGAGCCTCGTCGAAGGACCGATCTCCAAGGCCTCCTGCAACCAGCGCAAGGGCCGGGCCGGAAGGACGCAGCCGGGAACCTGCTACCGCCTCTATTCGAAGGCGGACTACGAAGCCAGACCCCTGTTCACCACCGAGGAGATTTTCCGCACCGATCTCTCGGAGGTCGTCCTCCGCATGGCGGAGATCGGCATTTCCGAGTTCGAGTCCTTCGACTTCATTTCGCCTCCCGGCCGTCAGGGCATCGTGAGCGCCGTCGAGACCCTCTTCCTCCTGGGAGCTCTTTCGGAGGACAGGACGCTCTCCACGGTCGGGAAGATGATGGTGGACTTCCCCCTCATACCCCGGCATTCCCGCATGATCGTAGAGGCCGTCATGCACTATCCCGACGTGATAGAGGAGACGCTCATCGCGGCGAGCTTCCTCACCGGCAACTCGCCCTTCCTCCTTCCGCAGGGAGAGGAGATCGCCGCGCGCAAGGCTCACCACTCGTTCCGGGATCCCGCCGGGGACTTCCTCTCCTACCTCAAGATTTTCCGTGCCTACGACCGAGCTGAAAACAAGGAAAAATTCTGCGACAAGCACTACCTCGACCAGAGGATCATGGCGGAGATCAAGAACGTGAAGGACCAGCTCGCCCTCATCGTGAGCGATCTCGGCGTGCCGGTGGGCTCGGGAGGATCGGTCGCCCACTACCTTTCGTCCGTGGCGCGGGGACTCATCCAGTTCGTGTGCGTACGCTCGGGACGCGGCGTGTACCGCAGCCTCACCGCGGAACGCATACAAATCCATCCGGGATCGGTCATGTTCCGGGAGACCCCGAAGTACATCGTCGCGGGCGAAATCGTCAGGACGACCCGCATGTACGCGAGATCGGTATCGCCCCTCGAAAGGTCGTGGCTCATGGAAATTTCGCCCGCACTCACCGAGGGTTTCGGCGAAGCCGCCCCGGTTTCGGCGGAGGCGGGAAGACGGGAAAAGGCCCCGAGGCGGGAGACGACCTGGCAGATCACCATCGGACGGAAGATCTTCGAGCTCAGGCCGTTCAAGGGAAAGAAGAAGATCGCGGTCCTTCCCTACGAGGACCTCGCGGAGCTCGCCCGGGAGAAGGATCTGCCCATGCCTCCCACCTACGCCGGCATCAAGGGGAAAATCGTGTTCGGATCCCAGGAGATCGCCACGGGAGACAGGATTCCGAACCTGCTCAAGGTGGCGAAATACGTCGATCCCTCGAAGGACATCGTATCCCAGTGGCCGAGAAAGAAGAATTTCGACAGCTACGGAGGACGGGGCGATCTCGTCGCGAATCTCTGGTTCCTGCTCAAACTGGCGAAGCTCAAGAAGGGCGACAGGACCCTGGGCTTTCTCGCCCTCCACACCGACGAGGCGGGCCGATATTGGTTCAAGCCCGGCAAGTCCTTTCTCGGCGTCCTGGAAACCAGCCTCGCGAGCCTCGAGGCTCTCGTGGACGAGCTCGCGGGAGAGGAAAACGCGGCGTTTCTCGACGGGGCGAACAAGGCGTATCGACGACTGACCGGCATCATGGAGTCATAGGGCATCGACGGCCGGGGAAGGTTTTGCGTGAATGTAAAAAAGTCGGAGAAGACAATCGCATGATCAGATCCATTTACGCCAGGACCATTCTGTTGATCGCGTTTCTCGTGTGCCTCTCCCTGGGAGGCCTCGGGTTCTACCGGTTGTACAGCGACAGGATGGTCTCCCGCTACCTGAGCCTTCAGGCGGAGGAGAAACAGCGACTTTTGAAGCGAGTCGTCGACTCGGTGAGCGAAAAGCAGAAGGTGTTCGCCTACGATTACTCCTACTGGGACGAACTCATCAAGTTCGTCTACGAGCCGACGCAGCAGTGGGCGGAAGAGAACCTGAACGAATCGCTCAAGACCTTCGACATCCAGGCGATCTGGGTGTACGACCGGGATTTCAGGATCGTCCACCGGGTCTCTCCCTTCCACACGAAGGAGGGTACTCCCTACACCGTCGAGAGGGAAGTGCTCGATATCCTGCGAAACGGGCACTGGTTCAACCACTACTTCACGATCGTCAAGGAAGGAGTCCTGGAAATCAGGACGGCGCCGATCCAGCCTTCGGCGGACGACATGCGGACGTCCCGGCCTCACGGATTCCTCGTCGTAGGCATGATCTGGAACGAGCGCGTCTACCGGAACATAGGGGAGATGACGGAGAGCGAGGCGGCGGAGGTTCTCCTCGGCGGGAAAGAGAAGGACGACGGCGAGATGAAGCACGGGCCGATCCTCGTCAGAGTTTCGGTTCCGCTCCCGGACTGGAACGGAAAACCGGTGGCCTTCGTCGACTCGCGGAGCGAATCGGCGCTGACGGCGCATCTTCTCGCCATGCAGGACGGGGTCTTCGTCTTCGCGGTCGTATTCGTGATTTCACTTCTGGGCCTGCTTTCGTTCTTCCTTTTCCGCAACCTGAACATTCCCCTGAAACTCGTCGCCCTGAGCCTGAGCGGACGCGATCCGAGCCCCATCCGGCCGCTCCTCAAAAAGAGCACGGAATTCGGCGGCATCGCGAAGCTCATGCTCGAATTCTTCGAACAGCAGGAAAAACTCTCGGAGGAAATCAGGAAAAGGACGCTCGCGGAGGACGAGATTCGTTCCGCGCTCCGCGAGAAGGAGATCCTCCTGCACGAGATCCATCACCGGGTTCGCAACAACCTCCAGCTCCTGCAGAGTCTCCTCGCCCTCCAGCGGTCGGCCTCGGCCGAGGGAAACGTGCAGAACGCGCTTTCCTCCGTCATCAGCAGGGTCCGTTCCCTCTCCCTCGTCCACGAGGGACTGTACCATCAGGAGATCTTCTCGAGGATCCTCATGAGCGATTACATCCAGAAACTCTGCTACGAATTGAGGAGCCAGCTCGGGAAAAGCGAAAAGATCAAGCTCCGGATCGACGCGGACGACATCTACATCGACATCGACACGGCTGTGCCCCTCGGGCTCATCCTGAACGAGCTTCTCCGCAACGCGTTCCTCCACGGCTTTTCGGAATCGGAGGAGGGACGAATCGTCATCCAGGTCGTGAAGGCCGGAAGGGAGACCACCGTCATCGTTGAGGACGACGGAAAGGGCTTCACGGATTCTTCGCAGTACGAGAATCCCACGACGCTCGGCCTCACCCTCGTACAGACGCTCACGCGCCAGCTTCAGGGCGAGTTCCGAGTCGTGACGACCGAAACGTCCACACGCATGATTCTCACGCTGAATCAATAGACGGGAGGCGACATCCATGGATTTCTTCGAAACGTTGAACACGAGGCGCAGTGTAAGGTCCTACACGAACCGACCCGTGGAAAAGGAAAAGCTCGACTCCATCCTCGAGGCGGCCAGGATCGCCCCGACCGCGGTGAATTATCAGGCTTTCAGGATCTTCGTCCTGCCGACCGCCGGAAGGCAGGAGGAACTCATGAGGATTTATCCCAAGGACTGGTTCGTCCAGGCGCCCCTCGTCATCGGAGTCTGCACCGTCAAGGACAAATGCTGGGTGAGGCGGGACGGGAAGAGTTACGGCGACGTTGACTCGGCGATCGTCATGGACCATATGATTCTCGCGGCTACCGCCCTCGGGCTCGGGACCTGCTGGATAGGGAATTTTCGCGCCGACGCGGCAAGGGAAATCCTGAAACTGGACGACGGTCTCGAGCCCGTCGCGTTCACCCCCGTGGGCTACGCCCAGGACAGGAAGACGGAAAGGATCCGCAAGCCCCTTTCGGAACTCCTCGGTTCGTGAAATCCGGAAGGGCGATCCTTCAGGGTCCCTTGGGCGGGAACGTAATGCTCACCCGCAGCCCGTTCTCGTTTTCCCATCGGGCGCTGCCGTGAAGCTGTTCCGTGAGGGCCTGCACGAGCTTGAGACCCAGACTGCTCGACCTGACGGGATCGAAATTCTCGGGAAGGCCCGTTCCGGAGTCCTGCACCTCGAGGAAAAGACCTCCGTTCTCGCCGCGTTTCAACCTCAGCCTGATCCGCCCTCCGACATCCCGAGGGAATGCATGTTTTGCGGAGTTGGAAATCAATTCCGTGACGATGAGGCCCATGGGGATCGCGGTGTCAATGTCGGCGGAAGCGTCTTCCAGCTCTCTTTCTACGGCGATCCCCCTTCCCGCGCAGCTGTAGGATTGGTCGAGACGCGTGAGCAGTTCGCCCAGATAGCGAGACAGCTCGATTTTCTCCAAATTCCGCGATCTGTACAGGTTTTCATGGATCAGGGCCATGGAAAGGATGCGGTTGCGGCTGTCGTCGAAATAGGAGACGATCCTGTCGTCCTCGATGGAGTCCTGCTGGAGGCTGAGCAGGCTCGATATGATCTGGAGGTTGTTCTTCACCCGATGATGGATCTCCTTGAGAAGGACCTCCTTCTCCGCGAGTGAAGCCTGGACCCGTTCCTCGGCCTTCTTCCATTTTCGGCGGCTCTTCGCGAGAGTCGCGGCTATGAAGATCAAGGCTCCTATGACGAGGACGGAAATCCAGAAATAGACCACGAAAGCGTAGAAATTCGACTCGGGTCGGTTGGTGACGACGCTTCCCTTCGGCAGCTTCGCCTCCGGAATGTTCCATTTCTTCAGCGCTGGATAATCGAAGAAATACGTGTTCGGGCTTTCGACCGTCACCGGGAGGTTCTCGACCTTTTCGCCGCGCAGAATCCTCAAGGCGTATTCCGCGGCCGCCCTGCCCTGCTCGGTCCCGTTCGCAACATATCCTCCCACGACTCCGTATCCCACCATGAAGTCCCAGAGGGCGAAGACGGGACAGGGGGAGTTTTCCGCGAGGAGCGAAAGGCTTTCCTTGCGCGAAAGCGTCCTGCCCGCGCGGTCGCGCCAAAACGAGAGATTCAGAACCGCGGAATCCGGAGGCAGGTTCCTGAGATCCGACCGGAGCTCTTCCGTCGTCCTCTCGGTGAAAAAGCGGAACTCGAGTCTGTCCCGGTACTTCCCGACGAGCCTTACGAGACGGACGAAACTGAGACGGGAACTGTCCCGGGAATCGGAAACGATCCCCAGCACCTTTACTTCGGGAACGAGCCGCATGACGAGATCGATGCTCTTCGCGACGTCGAAGTTCTCCGCCACTCCGGTCACGTTCGTTTCGCCCTCGATGAGCTCGTCGGAATAATCGTTCACGCCGCAAAACACGAGAGGGACGCCGGGAAACAACTCGCGCCGGATCGCTTTGATCTGCTGGAAGGCGTTGTCGTCCGCCGAGATGACGACGTCGGGCCTGAATCCCCGGTATTTGTACTCGAGGAACCGGATCATGCCCGGCACCACGCGGTCAGGGGCATACCGATTGGTGTCGAGGTACTCTTCGTAGATTTCGGGATCCTCGGGACAGGTGCGGAGCACCGAACGCAGGCCTTGTGCGATGTTGTCCGTCCATTGATATCCGATGTGGCTCGAGTACAGGATGAATATCTTCGGACGGTCAGCTGCCTGGGACGTCACTGTGAAGCCGAGGAGAAAAAAAACGAACAGAATGGCGGATGATGCCGAACCGCTCGCGACTTGCCGTTTGGTTCCCATCACGTCGACTATACATGAAAAGTACGGATTGATACAGCATTTCATCGCAGCTCCGCACCTCCTGTACGAGAACGGTACCTTCTGGTAGACTGGGACGAGATGAATGCATTTGAAGAACTCGGTCTGTCGAGGGTCTCGCTCGAAGCGCTCGCGAAGAAGGGCTTCGAGGAGCCGACCGGCATCCAGGAAAAGATCATCCCCTCCGTTCTCTCGGGGAAGGCGGATCTCATAGGGCAGGCGAGAACCGGTACGGGAAAGACCGCCGCCTTCGGCCTGCCCATCCTGGATCTCATCGCCCCCAAGGCCAGGCGCGTGCAGGCTCTCGTCCTCGTCCCCACACGGGAACTCGCGGTGCAGGTCGCCGAGGAACTCAATTCCCTGAAAGGAACGCGGCAGTTCTCCATCTTGCCCGTGTACGGCGGACAGGCGATCTTCGGGCAGATCCGGAGACTCCAAGCCGGCGCGGACATCGTCGTGGGGACGCCCGGCAGGGTGATCGACCACCTCGAACGGAAAACCCTCGACCTTTCTACCCTGTCCTTCGTCGTTCTGGACGAGGCGGACGAGATGCTCGACATGGGTTTCGTGGAGGACATCGAGAAGATCCTCGAAACGGCGAATCCGGCCCGGCGGACCCTGCTATTTTCGGCCACCATGCCGGCGAGGATAAGGAAGATCGCGGAAACCTACATGCGCGAGTTCGAGCATATCGCGGTCGAAAAGGATGCCGGCGACGAGGATCTCACCGACCAGATCTATTTCGAGGTCCTCGAACGGGACAAATTCGAGGCCTTGAGCAGGATCATCGACATGGAGGACGATTTCTACGGACTCGTCTTCTGCCGCACCAAGGTCGGCGTCGACGAGCTCGTGAGCCGGCTCGCGGAACGGAGCTACAACGCCGAAGGGCTGCACGGCGACATCACCCAGGCCCAGCGCGAACAGATCCTCCTCCGCTTCCGCAGAAAAAAAACCAACGTCCTCGTCGCGACGGACGTCGCGGCGAGAGGAATCGACATCGTCAACCTGAGCCACGTCATCAATTACTCTCTTCCCCAGGACGTCGAGTCCTACATCCACCGCATCGGCAGGACCGGGAGGGCGGGCAAGGAAGGAACGGCGGTGACCTTCGTGACCCCCGCCGAATACCGGAAGCTCGCTTTCCTGAAACGCGCCACCAAGTCCGCGATCCGGAAAAAGGCCGTCCCCGCCGTGGACGACGTGATCGATGCGAGAAGGAACCGGATCCTTTCGGCGATTTCAGGCGCCATGGGGACGGAGGACGGGAAGAGCGGTGACGGATTCCGCGAGATGGCCGCACGCCTCCTCGAGGAAAGGGATCCCCTCGACGCGCTCGCATCCGTCCTTCGCTATGCGTTCCGCGACAAACTCGACAGAACCCGCTATCGCGACATCAAGACGCTGAGGGACGAGGCCGTCGACGGAATGGGGAAGACGCGGCTCAGCATCCAGCTCGGAGGCAAGGACGGCGCCACGAAACGGTTCCTCGTCGACCTGGTCGAGAAGGAGACCGGCGTTCCCTCGTCGCACATTCGGGACGTCGAGGTCTTCGGCAGATATTCGATGATGACGGTCCCCTTCATGGAGGCGGAAAAGATACTCAAAATCTTCGCGCGGAAGAGCCGCGGAGAACGCCCCCTCGTGGAGAAAGCCTCGGCGGGACGCAAGGATCGCCGTTTCGGCGCAGGCGAGGGCGATCGGAAAGCCCGTTACGAGAAAAAGCGCCGGGGGAAAACAGGATGAAGTAATTCGCCGGGTAGTTCGATCCGAGACGCATCACGGGCAGGACTCGGTGACGGTCGTCGGACCTGGGTTTTTACGAAAAAAGGAGATTTGCAAATGAAGAATGATCCGCGTACCATGATCGTACTGAGCTTGTTCGGCCTGCTGTTCACGGCTTCGCCGATCCTGCTGTCCGGCGAAGAGATTAAGGCGTCTCTTTTATGGAAGAAGAAACACACCTTCGACACGATCACCGCGCTCGCCATGAGTCCCGACGGAAAGGTCATCGCCGCATGCGGCAATACGCAAGGGCCTTATGCCTCGGCGGCTTCGATCGAGTTGTACGACGCCGCCTCCGGTGAACTGAAAGACATCCTGGAAGGGAAGAACTCCTTGAAAGACTTCATCTCGGCCGCGGCCTACAGTCCGGACGGTAAACTTCTATCCTCGGCTCACCGTGATAAAAGCATTCTTTTTTGGGACACGGCGAAGGGGAAAAACGACGGCAAGCCTTGCCGGTTTTCGTACAAGACCTCGACGCTCGCCTTCAGCCCCGACGGAAAAATCCTGGCAGCGGTGGACGGGAACAGAGAAATCAACCTCTACGACGTCGCAAAAAGAGAGATCTCCGGTCTCATACCGACCAACCAGAAGCTGGTCAACGGTTTCGCCTTCAGCCCCGACGGAAAGACCATCGCCACCGCCGGATCGGAAGGTGCTGTCCAGACGTGGGCGGTCTCCGGCGGAAAACTTCTCTCGACGATCAACGCTCATGCCGGCTTCGTCACCTGCGTCGCCTTCAGCCCCGACGGGAAACGGCTTGCTTCGGGCGGCATGGACAACAAGGTCAAGATCTGGGACGCGGCCGACGGCAAACTCCTGAAAATGCTCGAAGGGCATCCCTCTTTCGTCTTCTCGGTCGCCTTCAGCCCGGACGGGCGTCTCGTCGCGTCCGCCGGAAGAGAATCCGCCCTCATGATATGGGATTCCTCGAGCGGCAAGCATTTGGCTACCTTGGAAAAGCTCGGCGGAGACATACGTACCGTTCTATTCGATCCATCGGGCAGGACCCTGTCGGCAGGATGTTCAGCGAAAGGCATCACCGCCTCGTGGAAGATTCGATGATTCCGCCTGCTCAGAGGGACGGAGGCGAAAGGAGCGTGAGGAATTCCTCCTCCGTCACGACTTTCACGCCCAGAGCCCTCGCCTTCTCCAGCTTGCTCCCGGCTCCTTCGCCCGCGAGCAGGTGAGTCGTCGCGCCCGACACGGCGGATACGACCTTGCCGCCGCGTTTTTTCACCTCGTCCATGGCGAGATCCCGCGGTTTGTAATGCTCGAAACTGCCCGTGACGCACCAACTCTGTCCCTCGAAAATCCGCGGAAGTTCGGGTTCCGTTCCGGGGACGGAGGTGAATTTGAGCCCTATCTCCTTGAGTTCGGCGATGAGGGCACGCAGTTCCGGCCGTTTGAATTCCTCCATGATGCGTTCGGCCGTCTTTTCGCCGATTCCGTGAAGGGCGAGAAGCGCATCTCCGTTCCCGGAATCGGCGAGGGCGATGAGCTTGTCGATGGAATCGAAGCCTCCTTGGACGAGGATCTCCGTGACCTTGGTTCCGATTTCGGGGATGCCGAGCGAGGGAAGGACGACCTCGAAGGGTCGCGACAGGCTCTTCTCCACGCCCTGGCGTATCAAATCCACTTTTCTGTCGCCGAATCCCGGATAATCCTTGAGTTTTTCGTAGGGTATCCTGTAAAGGTCCGGAATATCATCGACGAGACCTTCGTTCCACAGGAAGTCGATGGTTTCCGCCCCGAGATTCTCGATGTCCATCTGCCCCTTTCCGGCGAAAAAGACGAGCCTCCCCTTGCGTTGATCGGGGCACGCCGCCGAGTTCGGACAGAATCGATGGGCTCCGCGATCCACGAGCCGCGAACCGCACGAGGGACAGAACTCCGGCATTTTATAGGACTCCCCTTCCTCGTTTTTCTCCACGACACGTTCGACGGCAGGGATCACGTCGCCCCTTCTGCTCACCGCCACCGTGTCGCCCTCGGAGAGTTCGAGGGCGTCGATGTAGTCCTGGTTGTGCAGGGTTACGTTGACGATGGTCGCGCCGCCGACTTCGACCGGCTCGACCCGGGCTACCGGGGTGACGCGCCCAGTGCGTCCGATCTGTATTTCGATCTTCGCCACCCGGGTGAGCCCCTCCGGAGACTCGAATTTGTAGGCGATCGCCCAGCGGGGATGATGTCCCGTGAATCCGAGGGATTCCCTCGCGTCGAGTTCGTTCACCTTGAAGACGAGGCCGTCTATCTGGTACCGGAGCCCCGCCCGTTCCGCGGAGAATTTCTCTATGATCGCCGGCAGATCCTCCGGCGAACGGACATCGTCGCGGAAGCCGGTTTCGCCTTCCCCGGAGCCCCGGGCGCAGGACGGATCCAGGAGAAAGGTTCTCGGATTCACGGGGAAACCGAGCCGGGACAATTCCTCGACGACTTCCCGATGGCTCGCGAGCGGAGGCGTGAAGAATCCTTCGTAGACGAATATCCGCAGGGGAACCTTCGCGACTTCGGAGCTCTTGTTCCTCCTGAGGGTTCCGCTCGCAAGATTGCGGGGATTGACGTAGGGGATTTCAGACTTCGCGTTGAGTTCTTCGAACCTGTCCACGGGCAGGAAGATTTCTCCGCGGACCGCGAAGCCGTCGGATCTCGAGACCCGAAGAGGAATGGACCGGATGGTCTTCACGTTCGCGGTCACGTCGTTTCCCACGTAGCCGTTGCCCCTCGTGACCGCCCTGGCGAGGGCTCCCGCCTCGTAATAGAGCACGATGGAAACTCCGTCGATTTTCTCCTCAGCCACGAAGGAGAGCGGTTTTTCCGAGGTCTTCCGCGTCTTTTCCATCCAGGAAGCGACGTCCTGCGCCGTATAAGCCTTGTCGAGGCTCAGAACCGGGATGGTGTGCGGTACCTCGGGAAACGATGCGTCGAGATCGGAACCGACGCGGTGGCTCGGCGAGTCCGAAGTGACGAGCTCGGGGAACTCCCTTTCCAGGAAAAGCAGGCGGTCGAATTTCCTGTCGTACTCGACGTCGGCGACGCTCGGACGGCCTTCGACATAGTATTCGCGCTGATAACGAAGAAGGAGCCCCTTGAGTTCAAGGAGCTCCTCGGCTGCTTCTTCGATGGTCATGAAGAAAGGATAACAGAAAAAATCGGCAGAAGAAAGCTATTCTCCCTTGCGGATGAAGGCGTCCTTGAATCCTTGGGAACGCATTTTATAGAGGAGAATGCCCTTCTCGTCCTCGTTCACCGGACCCAGGAGGACTCGGTAGTACGACTTGTCGCCCACAGCCGCGGGGAGGACCACGACCGGATAGGAGGCGAGTGAATCGACAGCGTTCCGGGCGTACCTCGGGTTTCCGTAGGAAACGAGCTGCAGATAATAGGAATTCTTTTTCAGAGAAGCCACGATCGGGAGATTGGCCTTTGCCCATTCGTCCGCCGTTTCGGCCGCCGGAGCCGGCTTCACGGCCTCGATCTCGGCCTCCTTCTTCACGATGGCCTCCGCCGCGGCCTTCTCATCCGGTTTGTCGGATTTTTCGGATTCCGCCTCCTTGTGCAGCCCTTCCGGCTCCTTCCGGATTTCGGCCTCGACCTCCGCTTTCGGTGAAGTTTCTTCCACCTTCTTTTCCACCGGTTTCTCCGGAATCGTCGCTATGATGGTATCCAGTTTCTTGAGCGCCTCTTCGGAAGCTTCCTTGGTCTTGGCGTCCGGAGAGACTTCGGGTTTCGGAATCACCGGAGGCTTCATTTCCGCAGGTTCGAGGGCGATCTTGGCGTCGCTCGGGACCGGAATCGGCTTCACGCTCACGGCGGGGACGGCGGGTTCCGCGATTTTCCCGATCTTCGTTTCCACCTGTTCCACCCCGCTGAATCTGGCAATCGGTTTCTCCTCGCCGCCTATGCCGGGCTGGGCCGGAGCTGCGGGAGGAGGCGCGAGTTCCGGAACCTTCTTCGGTTCCTCGGGCACCGCCACGACGACCGCGGCCGCGGCCGGCGCCTTCGGAGACTCCACCATTATGAAGGATTCGGATTCACGGGGTTTGGGGTAAAGGTCCTTTTGAGGAGTTCGCCGGGACACAAGGGCGCCGGCATCGTCGATCCTGTTCACCTGGGCGGGCTTGGCCCAATCGTCTCCGGAGATCGGAGCCGCAGGTTCGGCCTTCTTCTCCGCGACCGGAGAAGGCTCCTGCTTCACCTCCAACGCGACCGCCGGAGCCGCGGACGGAGCCGCCGTCGAAGGGGATTTTTCCGTTCCAGCAGCCACTGCGGGCACCGCCGCTGCGGGGACGGAGGAAGGCTTCTCTACGGAAGGCTTCGCCTCGGTCCCGGCTCGGGCGACGGCCTGAACGGGGGGTTTTTCGGCGGAAGGGCTCGCCTCGGCGGCGATCGAAGTCTTCGGCCCCGGCGCGGGGACGGAGGAAGGCTTCGCCTCGGTCCCGGCCCGGGCGACAGCCTGGACCGGGGGTTTTTCGGCCGGCGCGGGCGAAGGTTTGGCTTCCTGCGCGGGAGAATCTATCGCCGCGGAAATCGAGGAAGCCGCGGGAGTCTTGGATGCCTGAGGCAGTACCGCTTTTTTCTCGGCGGGTTCGGAAACGGCAGCGGCACCCGCGTTCTTTCGCGGATTGACGACTTCGTTCGCGTCTCCGGCCCTCGCGGCAGGATTCACGTCCGGGTCCGGGCTGTAGGGCAGGTCCTGGGTCTTCGCGGTCGGGTCCGTTCCCGGAATGACGACTGCGGCCACTCTGACTCGTATGGCGTCGTTCTTCGCCACGGAGAGCGCGTCGGCCGCTTGTTCCGACACGACGAGGAACATCGAGGGATCCGCGAGACCTCCCGATATGATTATTCGTACGCTCTTTCCGTTGCTCAAATTCGTCACGTCGACGATCGAATTCCTCGGAAAGCTGTTCGAGGCGCCGTAAAACCCCGTGGGAGGGAATTCGCCGTATCTTCCGACCGCCGCAGATCCTTCCCAAACGCGGTTCGCGTCGGCGAAGGCGGTCAGGGCGATCAATCCAAGGACAACAACGACAATCCTACGCTTCATAGAGACTCCTCATTCCATTTTCGGACGACACGGAAGGACTCATAAGTTTTTTCGCCGTACGGAGAAACTCACGGCCTCCCCGCCAGGGCCTTTTTCGCGACCGCCCTTCCCGCGTCCGCGAAGAACTCGTCGCGCGGAGCGTCCGGGCGGCGTTTGAGCTCGGCAGCCTTGATCGTCCCCGAGGAGACCGTTCTGCGGTCCGCGACGGAAACGAGCGAGTATTCAGCCCGTTCGAAGTCGGCGCCTCCGCCGTCGGGAAACGCGACCAACACGGAGAGAAGCCTCGTCGCTCCCCCCTCTTTCGCCGATCTCAGGGCCGTGTTCCCGTCCCGGTTTCCGCCGGTGAAAATTTCCGCATTGAAGGCGATGTGTCCCGCCGAAAAGAACTCGTCCATGATGCCGTCTTCCAGTGCTGAAAGCAGGAGTCGGCCGTTCGTCGGCTTCCCCTTCTCCTCCGCCGGGAGCGACGGGGAGTAGATCGACACCATGACGGTTTCCGCCGCGAGAAACGGCGCGCAGATCAGCAATCCGATGCCAACGATCGTCGTCATTTTCATCCTTTCACTATCGGCACAAGGGAAAGAATATTGACATCTGTCGTAAAGGGGGATTTCTTCCGATCATAGGAGCGACTGGAAACGATGATGAATTATTTCGCCATACAGATCAAGACCAGGGAGGAGAAGAAATTCATCTCCCTGGCCACGAACCTCCGTGCCGCCGAACCGCTCACGATCCTTTTTCCGAGGAGGTCGCTCTCCATCCGCAGGCTCGGCAAGACCAGGCAGACCGAAGCTCCGCTCTTTCCCGGTTATCTCTTCCTCCAAGGCGAAACCATCACGCCCGATATCTATTGGCGGCTGAAGAAGATACCAGGATTCTTCCGGTTCCTGAAGAGCAATCACGACATAAGGCCGCTCGAGGGCCCGGACCGGGAGCTCCTCCTCCACTTTCTGTCCTTCGGGGAACTCGTAAAGAAGTCGCGGGTCCGCTTCGACGAGAACTCCCGGATCCAGGTCATCGAAGGCCCCCTCAAGGGGCTCGAAGGCCGCATCGTCAAGGTCGACAAGCGCAAGGGCCGGGCGAAGGTGAAGCTCGACCTTTACGACGAATCCTTTCTCGTCGATCTGGGGATCGACATCATCACGGAGACTACGAAGCATGAGTAACGGAAAAAAGAAGAGACGGATCTACATCATCGGAGCGGGTTTCGCGGGTGCCGCGATTGCGCGGGAAATAAAAGCCAAGGGCATCCTCGGCGAGGTCGTAGCCTTTCTGGACGACGATCCCGCGAAGATCGGGACGCGCATCGAGGACGTACCGGTTCTCGGTCCGATCAAGGACGTTGCATCCCTCCTCGGACAGACGCCGGCGGACGAAGCCCTCATCGCAATGCCCGGCGCCTCCAGGGAAAAGCTCAAGGAACTCTACCAGATCCTGAAGAAGGCCAACTTCGAGAAGATCCGCATCCTGCCCGGCATCTCGCAGATCGTGGAAGGGGACCCCCGACTGATCCAGGCACGCGAGATCGACCCCCAAGACCTCCTCGCCCGCAGCCCCATCACCATCAACCTCACGAAGAGCCTCTCCTACCTCAGGGGGAAGCGCGTCCTCATAACCGGGGCCGGAGGAAGCATCGGAGGCGAACTCTCCCGGCAGCTCCTTTCCGGCGGCGCCGAACGGCTCTATCTCTTCGGCCACGGAGAGAACAGCATCTATGAGATCGACCGCGAGCTCCGCATCCTCCAGGAGGAGGGAGTCGGCGAGAAGGCGACCATAGTCCCGGTCATCGGCGACCTCCAGGACCGGGAATACATGAGATTCATCCTGAAGCGGCTCAAGGCGGACGTGATCTTCCACTGCGCGGCTTACAAGCACGTCCCCATGATGGAAGCGAACCCGGTGGAGGCCATCCAGAACAACGTTTTCGGCACCAAGAACCTGGTGGACGCCTCGGTCGAGGCCGGATGCAGGAGGTTCGTCCTCATCTCCACGGACAAGACCGTGGATCCTGTGTCGGTCTACGGGGTTTCCAAGAAGATGGCCGAGGAGATCGTGCTCGGGTCGCCCAACCACGACCTCTCCTTCATGGTCGTCCGCTTCGGCAACGTGCTCGGCTCCCGGGGGAGCATCGTTCCCCTTTTCCAGAGGCAGATCCTGAAGGGGGGACCCGTGACCATCACCCACCCCGAAACGAACCGCTTCTTCATGACCATCCCGGAAGCCGCCTCCCTCGTCCTCAAGGCGGGGGGCGTCGGCAAGGGCGGGACCCTCTACGTTCTCGACATGGGCGAACCCCTCCTCATCAAGGACCTCGCGGAGCAGATGATCAGGTTCTACGGCTTCGAGCCGGAAAAGGACATCCCCATCCACACCATCGGCCTTCGCCCCGGTGAGAAAATATCCGAGAGCCTGTGGGACTCGACCGAGAGCGTGGAGAAAACCGAATATCCGAAAATGAACCGCATCCAAAGGAACGGCAGCCCGATCAAGGATATGTCCGGCCTGCTGGAAAAGCTCCATCCAGTGTGTTTTTTCCATCCCGACAAGCCCGAAGTCTACCGGAACCGTCGGATCCTCCGGTCTCTTCTCCGGGCCGCGGTCCCCACTCTCGCCGAGGCGCCGAATGAACCGGAATACTGATTTCATCCCCTTCGCCCTCCCCGACCTCGGGCCGCGGGAGGAGGAAGCCGTACTCCGCGTCATGAGGAGCGGATGGCTCACCACCGGAGGAGAAACAAAGGGCTTCGAGGAGGATTTCGCCCGTTATGCCGGTGTTCCTCACGCCCTCGCGGTGAATTCCGCGACCGCCGGACTCCATCTGGCTCTCGAAGCCCTCGGGGTCGGACCGGGGGACCGGGTCCTCACTACGCCCTACACCTTCACGGCGACCGCCGAAGTCGCCCGGTACCTGGGGGCCGACCCGCTGTTCGTGGACATCGAGAAGGACAGCTTCAACATCGATCCCGGACTCGTCGAGAAAGCGCTCGAACGCGATGGGAACAGGCCCGAGGGCGGAGGGCGTATAGCGGCGGTGATTCCCGTCCACGTGGGGGGCCACGTGGCGGACATGGAAAGGATCCTCGCCGCGGCGAAGGCCCGCGGGGTCCCGGTGGTGGAAGACGCGGCTCACGCCTTCCCGTCGCGGACCGCGAACGGCTTCGCCGGCGCGATGGGCGACATCGGCGTCTATTCGTTCTACGCGACCAAGACCATTACCACGGGAGAAGGCGGTATGGTCGTGCTCGGCGATCCCGAGCTCGCACGCAGGATCGGCCTCATGAGACTCCACGGCATCGACCGCGAGATCTGGAACCGCTATACGGCGAAGAAGGCCTCCTGGGAATACGCGGTCGTCGAGGCCGGCTACAAGTACAACCTCACCGATCTCGCATCCGCGATCGGAAGGGTCCAGCTATCCCGCGCCGAGGAATTCCTCGAAAAACGGCGTTCCATCGCGAAACGCTTCGACGAGGCCTTTCGGGAACGGGATTACCTCATCCTGCCCCCGGACGGGGAAGGGCACGCCCGGCACCTCTACCCCCTCCGGCTGGAACTCGGCAGGCTCTCCATAGGCAGGGACGAGTTCATCGAGAGGCTCTTCGAGCTCGGCATCGGCACCTCGGTGCACTACATCCCCCTCCATCTTCATCCCTACTGGAAGGGACGCTTCGGCCTCAAGCCGGAATCGTTTCCGGAGGCTCACCGGAAATTCACCCAGGAAATAAGCCTGCCGATCTACACGACCTTGACCGCCGAAGGTGTTGAGCGGATAATTCAGGCAGTTCTTTCCGTGGGCGATTCCCACTACAGGAAGGCATGAGCGACGTCAAGAAAACCCTTCAAGGAAAAAGCGTCGTCATCCGCGACATCCGGGACGACGACGCGCTGTGCGTTTTCGTAAAACGATCGACCATTTCGCGCGGACGCGTCCTTCGCGTCGTCCTGCCCGATCTTCCCGCCGGAGTCTTCGCCGTCAAGGCGGAGGACGTACCCGGAAAGAATTCGGTCACGGTGGACGGCGTGGACGTCCGGGTCCTGGCGTCCGACGAGATACGGTACTTCGGCGAACCCATCCTGCTCCTTGCAGGCAGGGACGAGGAAGAACTCGAAGCGCTCGCGGAAGACGTCGTCGTGGAATACGAGCAGGAGGAGCCCTATCTCTCCTTCGAAATGCCTCGCGAGGATCGCGTCGCGCGCAGCCGGGAAATAGAGAGGGGAAGACCCGATGCGGCCTTCAAGGAGGCCGAGAAGGTGGTCTCCGCGGAAGTCTCCACGGGAATCCAGGAACATTTCTACAGCGAACCTCACGCGGCCTACGCCGCATGGGAAAACGAGGTGTCGACGCTCAGGGTGACGTGCTCCACGCAGTGGCCGCATCACGTGCACAGGACCATAGCCGATGTCCTCGCCATCCCGAGCGAAATAGTCGCGGTCGTCGTGCCCGAGGAACCCGACCTCGCGCTGGACGGAAAGCTCTGGTATCCCTCCCTCATCGCGGCCCATGCCGCTCTCGTCGCCTGGGTCACGAAGAAGAACGTGAAGCTCGCCCCGGGCCGGGAGGAGGACTTCCTCTACTCGCCGAAGCGGGCGCCCGTCGATTTCAAATTGAGGGCGGGGCTCGACAGGGAAGGCAGGATCCTCGTTCTGGAAGCGGCGATCCTCGTCAACATGGGGGCCTACCCCATTTTCGCGGGAGAAATCCTGGACAGAACCGTTCTCGGCGTCCTCGGCGGCTACTCCTGCCCCAATCTCAGGATCAGGGCCCTCGCCCTCGTCACCGACCTGCCTCCGCTCGGGCCCTTTTCCGGCATGGGCGAGGCAGCGGGCCTCTTCGCCGCCGAGACCTTCTCGGAGAAGCTGCGCGAGGCAGCGGAGATTCCTCCGCTCGCGTGGAAGTCGAAAAACCTCATCTCGAAGGACAGGCCGGGAATCTTCGGGGAACCTTCGAAGCATTTCATTCCCGACCCGGCGATACTCGAACGGGCCTCCGCGATCTCCGATTTTTCGCGCAAGAACGCGGTTTTCGAACTCGCGAAGAAGCGCAGGACGGCCGACCTTCCCGCGGTGGAAGCTCCGAGGGGCATAGGACTCGCGCTCGGCTTCCAGGGTTCCTGCTTCCTCGGGGGCCGGGAATTCGGCGAAAACGCCGGGGTCACCCTCCGCCTCGACACCGAGGGAAGGGTCCGACTCTCGGCGGCGGCCGTGCCAGGAAGCCGCTCACTCCACGAGATATGGAAGCGGATCGTCGGAGAATCCCTCGGCGTGCCGGAGGTCCGGATAGACCCCGTCGATACCATGGAGTCGGGGGATTTGGGGCCCTCCACCCTGTCCCGCAACATCACCCAGACTACGAAACTCATCGAGGACTGCTGCCAGCTCATCAAGAAGAAGCGTTTCCGCAGCCCACTCCCCCTGAGTGCGTCGAAGACGCTCCACGTCCCGCGGAATCCTTCCTGGGACGAGAAGAGCTTCATCGGTGACCCCTTCTTCGCCATGGCCTGGGCCGCGGCCGTGGTCGAGGTCCGATTCGACGTCTTGGGATCGGTCCACGCGATAACCGGCATCTGGATCGTCGCGGACGGCGGCTCGATCCTCGACGCTGCCGAAGCGCGCCGGACCATAGAGAGGGGCATCGGCCAGGCCCTGGGCTGGACGTTCCTGGAGAAGGTCTCATTCGAGGACGGCCGAATCCCGGAAAGCCAGGCGGCGAGCTACCGCATCCCCTCCACTCAGGACGTGCCGACCCCGGTCGTGGAGTTCATCGGTTCCGGCGGGAAAAAACCGGTGAAGGGCATCGGAGACCTCGCCCTTTCGTGCGTCCCTGCGGCCTATGCCGCGGCCCTCTACCAGGCCACGGGAAGCCTGCCGTCGCGGATTCCCATTCCCTTCGACTTCGCGTCGAGGGGCGAGGAAGGCAAACCATGAGAGTGACCTTCACCCTGAACGGCACGGAGGTCGCGGCCGATGCTGCTCCCGGCAAGCGGCTTCTTTCCGTGCTTCGAGACGATTTCGACCTGACGAGCCTGAAGGGCAGCTGTCTCCAAGGCCGTTGCGGACTCTGCTCGGTGCTCGTGGACGGGGATCTCGTGCCGTCCTGCATGGTCCCGGCATTCTCGGTCTTCAGGAGAAACGTGGTCACCATGGAGGGTTTCAGGAAGACGGAAGAATACCGCGACGTGGAGAGGGGGTTCCTTCAGGCGGGAGTGTCCCCCTGCGGGTCCTGCGCCTCGGCGAAGGTCCTGACCGCCCATGTCCTTCTGCTCGAGGACCCGAATCCCCAGGAGTCGGCGATCAGGAAGGCCTTCTCCGGCATCCGGTGCCGATGCACCGTCGCCTCGATCCTCGTGGAAGGCGTGAAGGCCGCCTCCAACATCAGGAGAATCCGGAGCCATGGCAGAAAAATATGAACTGACGAAGGTCTACTACCCGACCTCGCTGAACGACCTTCTCGCCCTCGCCCACTCGAAGCCGAAGGCCGTCGTCTTTTCGGGGGGGACCTACCTGCTCAGGAACCAGGGCTCGCGCTCATTCAGGCTGCCCGAAACAGTCATCGCGCTCCACACGGTCGAGGAACTCCGAAGAATCGGAAGAACCGAGGCGAGAATCGACGTGGGGGCGGCCGCGACCATCGAACACATCCTCAAGACAGGCAGGAAGATGCTGCCGAAGATCCTGGTCGACACCCTGGAAGGGATCGCTCCGCCGGGGCTCCGGGGCCTGGCGACGCTCGGGGGGAACGTCTGCGTCCGCGAGCGGTCCATGACGAGCCATGCGACGCTCCACATCCTCGACGCCCGTCTCGAATTCCGCCGTCCGTCGGGCGGCCGGTGGATCCCCGTGACGAGGATACGCACTCCGGAGGGAATTCTCGCGATCGAGCCGGGAGAAGTCCTCACCAGGATCAGGCTGCCGCTGGAACCCTGGAACGTGCAGTATTTCAGTCGGACGGGTTCGAGCCCCTACGCCGACGCCCCGGATTCGCTCTCCTTCTCCGCGGTCGCGCGTACCGGCCGCGGCATCGTCGGGGACGTCAGGTTCGCCGTGGCCTCCCACCTCCCGGTCATCTATCGCAACCGCGACCTGGAAACGACGATCATCGGCAGAAAGCTGCCCTTGAACCGCAAGGACATATCCGCCTTCCTCGCTCTCCTCGAAGCGAACATCGAGGACAATGGGTACGCTCTTTCCCCCGCCCAGACGGACAAAGCGGTCTTCCTCGTAAAATCCCTGCTCGAGGGGCTTCCCGCCGACTGACGTCCGAATCCGGCGTCCCTTTTCCGAAAAGCCCGTCCCTTGGCAAAAAGCTGCCACATGGGTTAAGATTTCTCCGTGCCCGAATTCGTTCATCTCCACAACCACTCGGACTACAGTCTCCTCGACGGGGCGGCCTCCGTGGACAAGCTGGTGGCCAGGGCCGTCGAGCTCGGAATGAAGCATCTCGCCCTCACCGACCACGGAAACATGTTCGGCGCCCTGAAATTCTACCACACCTGCAGGAAGAACGGCGTCAATCCGCTCGTCGGCTGCGAATTCTACGTCGCGCCGAATTCCCGTCACATCAAGACGGGCACGGAATCGGGCAACAAATACCACCATCTCGTCATGATCGCGAAGAACGCCGTCGGGTACGCGAACCTCATCAGGCTCGTGTCCGCGAGCTACGTCGAGGGGTTCTACTACAAGCCGAGGATCGACGACGAGCTCATCCTGAAGCACCACGAGGGGATCATCGCGAGCAGCGCCTGCCTCGCGGGCGAGATCCCCGGCCTCGTCGTCCAGAGGCAGGCCGACGCCGCGGCGAAAAAGGCGGGTTTCTATTCCGAGGTCTTCGGAAAGGGCAACTTCTATCTCGAACTCCAGGACCACGGGATCCCCGAGCAGAAGGTCGCGAACAGGGGCGTCGTCGAGATCGCGAAGCGCCTCGACCTCCCGCTCGTCGCCACCAACGACATCCACTACGTGAACCGCGACGACGCCCTCGCACAGGACATCCTCCTCTGCATAGGAACGGGGAAGAAGAAGAACGAAGAGCACCGCATGCGCTTCGACGCCCAGGAATTCTACCTGAAGACTCCCGAGGAGATGGCGAGGATCTTCGGCGAGATTCCCGACGCGCTGAGCCGCACCCTGGAAGTGGCGGAGAAATGCGATCTATCCATCGACCTTCCCGGCCCGCTCCTCCCGGACTACGAGATCCCGGAGGAATTCGCCACGCCCGAGGACTACCTCCGGCACATCGCGACGGAAGGCCTGAAGAGGCGCTACCCCGTGGTCACGAACGAACTCAGGGCACGGCTCGACTACGAACTGGACGTAATCATCAAGATGAATTTCACCGGGTACTTCCTCATCGTCTGGGACTTCATCAACTACGCCAAGGAGCACGGGATTCCGGTGGGCCCCGGCCGAGGCTCGGGCGCTGGATCTCTCGTCGCCTACTCCATGCGCATCACCGACATCGATCCCATCCGGTACAACCTGCTCTTCGAGCGCTTCCTCAACCCGGAACGGAAGTCCATGCCCGACTTCGACGTGGACTTCTGCCAGGAACGCCGGCAGGAGGTCATCGACTACGTCACCCGAAAGTACGGTAAGGACCGGGTCGGCCAGATCATCACCTTCGGCACGCTCAAGGCGAAGGCCGTCATCAAGGACGTGGCGAGGGTCCTGGACATCCCCTTCGCCGAGGCGAACGACATCGCGAAGCTCGTCCCGGAAGATCCCAAGATGACGCTCAAGAAGGCATTCGAGGCGGAACCCAAGCTCCGGGAACTCGAGGGCAAGGGAGGCCTGTACCGGGAGCTCGTGGATACGAGCCGCAGGCTCGAGGGGCTTTCCCGCCACGCCTCCACGCACGCGGCGGGCATCGTCATCGGCAAGACCGAACTCACCGATTACGTCCCGCTCTACCGCGACCCCAAGACCGGTGCCATCAACACCCAGTTCACCATGGAGCAGCTCGAGGAATGCGGTCTCGTCAAGATGGACTTCCTCGGCCTCAAGACGCTCACCCTCATCAAGAACACCGAGGACCTCATCAGGAAGCGCATCCCGGATTTCGACATGAACCGGATCCCCGACGACGACAAGGCAACCTACGACATGCTCGGCGAGGGAAGGAGCGCGTGCGTGTTCCAGTTCGAGAGCCAGGGCATGCAGGGAGTCCTCAAGCGTGCGAAGCCCGCTACCATCGAGGAACTCATAGCCTTGAACGCCCTGTACCGTCCGGGACCGATGGATTTCATAGACCAGTTCATCGACTCCAAGTGGGGAAGGACCCCCATCAAGTATCCGCTTCCCGAGCTCGAGCCAATCCTGAAGGAGACCTATGGGGTCATCGTGTACCAGGAGCAGGTCATGCAGGTGGCCCAGAAGGTCGCAGGCTACAGCCTCGGCCAGGCCGACCTGCTCCGGAGGGCCATGGGCAAGAAGAAGCCCGAGATCCTCGCGAAGGAGGAGATCCCCTTCATCGAGGGGGCGGTCAAGCTGGGCTATTCCAAGGAAAAAGCGAAGGAGATCTTCGAGCTCCTCGTCCCCTTCGCCGGCTACGGCTTCAACAAGTCCCACGCGGCCGCCTACTCCGTGCTCGCCTATCAGACGGCCTACCTCAAGGCCAACTATCCCGCGGAGTTCATGGCGGCGAACCTCACGAACGAAATCTCCTCGCCCGACAAGCTCACGGAGTACATCGGGGTCACGAAGGAACTCGGGATCGAGCTCCTCCCCCCGGACATCAACCTTTCCGAGAAGTACTTCACGGTCGTGGACGGCAGGATCCTCTACGGCTTCATGGGGGTCAAGAACGTTGGAAGCGCCGCGGTGGACGAGATCCTCAGGGCCCGGAACGAGGGCGGCAAATTCTCCTCCTTCTTCGACTTCCTCGAACGCGTCGACCTCAAGACCATCAACCGCAAGGTGCTGGAAACCGGCGTCCAATGCGGGCTCTTCGATTCCCTGGAAAAGAACAGGGCGAAGCTCTTCGTGAACCTGGACAAGATGCTCGACTTCGCGATCCGGAAGAAGGAGAGCCGGAAATACGGCCAGGCATCCCTCTTCGACTCCTCGGGCGAAGTCGAGTTCAGGGAGCCGGTCCTCGAAGACACGCCGGACTGGCCGGAGCTCGAGCACCTCAAGAACGAGAAGGAGCTGCTCGGCTTCTATTTTTCCGGTCATCCCATGGACAAGTACCGGAAAATCTGGGAGAAGGCGGTCACCCTCGACCTGTCCAAACCCGACCGGGCGAGCCCGGACAAATCCTACAACCTGATAGGCATGATCAAGAGCATCAGGACCATCTTCACGAAAAAAGGGACGAAGATGGCCTTCGCCCTGCTCGAGGATTTCAGGGGCGGCATCGAACTCGTCATCTTCACCGCCGCCTACGAGAAATACCAGTCGAAGCTCGTCGAGGACACGGTGGTCGCGGTCACCGGCAAGGTGGACCTTTCGCGGGACGATCCGAAATTCCTCGTCGACGATTTCAAGGAGCCCGAAGCGCTCGACGCGAAGGAAACGTCTGGCGAGGTTCACGTCAGGATCGCCGGAGACGTGCATCGCGAGGAGGATTTCTACCAGCTCCGGTCCTTCTTCGTCGGGCATCCCGGCCCCTGCTCGCTCTTCCTGCACATGGACGGAAAGGAAGGCGAACCGGAGCGGATCGTGAAGGCGTCGTCGCAGATATCGCTTTCCTCCAAGGACGAAATCCTGAAACGGATCCTCGAGTACCCCTTCGTCGTGGAGGTTTGGAAGCAATGAAAAGAGAGGAAATCGCATGATGAGCTTCGTATTACGACTCTTGAGCACGATGATCCTGCTGTACATCCTCGCCATCTTCGTCCGCATCATCCTGACGTGGTTCCAGGGGCCCTATCCGCAGGGCAGGCCGCTTTACCATCTCACGAGGATCACGGATCCCTATCTCAACTATTTCAAGAGGTTCACCTTCCTCCGCATCGGCCAATTCGACTTCTCGCCCGTTGCGGCCCTCATCCTGCTTTCCATGGTGAGCAACGTCCTCCAGTCCCTCGCCCTGTACGGGAAGATCACCATCGGCATCATCCTCGCCCTGCTCGTTTCGATGGTCTGGTCCGCGATCGCCTTCTTCCTCGTCCTGTTCCTCGTTCTGATCGTCGCGAGGATCGTCGGGATGCTCGCGGGAGCGAATTACACGAGCCCGCTCTGGCGCACGCTGGACCTCATCCTGAATCCGGTCCTCATTCCGGTGTCGAAATTCTTCATGGGCGGGAAAACCACCACGTACCTGAAGGGACTCCTCATCGGCGGCGCCGCCTTCCTGGGCCTCAGGATCCTGGGCGGCTTCATCGTAGACCGAATCACGGCGATTCTCGAGCGGCTTCCCTTCTGACGCCATGCATCTCGGCGAGCTCACGATTCCGATCCAGAAGCTCAAGGGCGTCGGGCCCGCCGTCCAGAGGGACCTCGCGGGCCTCGGGATCTCGACCGCGGCCGACCTGCTCCTCCACCTTCCCCGAGATTACGAGGACCGCTCCGAGAAACGCCCCCTCGTGGGGGCGTCTCCCGAGGGCAACGTCAACACCGTCGCCTTCGTCGAGGGCCACGAATACTTCGGCCCGCCCGGGCCGAAACGCACCCTCAAGATCCTCGTCAGGGACGAGACGGCCAAGGCGGAACTCGTCTGCTTCGGAAGGAATTTCCTGGCCCAGGCCTATCCTCCGGGCATGAAGGTGCGCCTGGCGGGCTTCTTCCAGAGACGGTTCGGAAGACTCCAGAGCTCGTCCTTCGACATCGAGGAATACGGCGACGACGAAGGCAGGTTCTCTTCGGTGCTTCCGATCTACCCGCTGTCGGGCAGGCTCTCCCAGAAGACCCTCCGCAAGCTCGTCCGCCAGACCTACGAGAAATTCGCCGTTCACCTGGAGGACGGGCTTCCCGCGCCCCTGGCGTCGCGACTCGGCCTTCTTCCCCTTCGGGAAGCCCTCGGGGCCGTACATTTTCCGGAAAAGCCTGCCGACGCCGAGGCGGGCAGACGGAGCCTCGCGTTTCGGGAACTCTTCTCCCTCCAGCTCTCGATCGCGCGCCGGGCCTGGGACAGGAGAACCGCGGTCAGGCCCGCGAGGTCCTACGGTACGGGGCTCAGGGACAGGCTCATCCGGGGCCTCCCCTTCGAGCTCACCCCCGATCAGAGGACCTGCGTCGACGAGATAGCCGCCGACGTGTCGCGGGACCATCCCATGGCGAGGCTCCTCCAGGGCGACGTAGGATCAGGGAAGACCCTGGTGGCCTTCCTGTCCTCCCTCCCCTTCGCAGAGGCCGGAAGGCAGACAGCCCTCATGGCGCCGACCGAGCTCCTCGCACGCCAGCACGCGGACAACGCCGCACGCCTCCTCGCCCCTCTCGGAATCCGTCTCGCCTACTACTCAGGCTCCGTCCCGTCGCGGGCGAGGCGGCCCCTCCTCGACGCGCTCGCGGCCGGCGAGATCGACCTCATCGTCGGCACCCACGCTCTCTTCTCGGACGACGTCGAATACCGGGACCTGGGACTCGTCGTCATCGACGAGCAGCACCGCTTCGGCGTATCCCAGCGCAACCGTCTCACCGCGAAGGGACTCCACCCCGACGTCCTCGTCATGAGCGCCACGCCCATCCCCCGCACCCTCGCGCTCTCCGCTTTCGGCGACCTGGACGTCTCCACCCTCCGAACGATGCCGCCGGGAAGGAAACCCGTCGTAACGCACCTCGCCGCCGAAGGCAAGGAACGCAAGGTCTACGACTGGGTCAGGAAGGAACTCGAGGCGGGACGTCAGGCGTACTTCGTCTACCCTCTCATCGAGGGGACCGAGAAGCGGGACCTCAAGGATGCGGAGACCATGTACGGACGGCTCAAGGCCGAGATCTTCCCGGATTTTCCGGTCGGCCTCATACATTCGCGCATCCCCGAGGAGGAGAAGCGGAAGGTCATGGAGGATTTTTCGAGGGGCGCGATCAAGGTCCTCGCCGCGACGAGCGTGGTGGAAGTCGGCGTGGACGTACCGAACGCGACCTGCATGGTCGTGGAACACGCCGAGCGCTTCGGCCTTTCGGCCCTGCATCAGCTCCGCGGAAGGGTCGGCAGAGGTCCGGATCAGGCCTACGCCTTCCTGATCTTCGAGCCCGGCCTCACGGAAATCGGGAAGAAGCGACTCCTCGTCATGAAGAACACGACCGACGGCTTCCGCATCGCGGAGGAGGACCTCCTGCTCCGCGGCCCCGGCGAAATGCTCGGCGTCAGGCAGTCGGGGCTCCTCGACTTCCGCACCGCCCGACTGCCCGGCGACGAGGACCTCATGCTCGAGGCGAGGAAGGAAGCCTACGCGATCATCGAAAGGGACCCCGGGCTGATCGCGCCCGAACACGCAGGACTCGGGGCGGAACCGACGGCCGAAGGAAGGAAGAAACCATGAGAATCACCGGAGGATCCCTCGGCGGAAGAACGATCGCGGTCGCCAAGGGGGACCTGGAAATACGGCCCGCGATGGACATGATGCGGGAATCGGTCTTCGCGATCCTCGGAGGAACCCTGGGGGGGGCGACCTTCCTCGACCTCTTCAGCGGATCGGGCATCGTGGGAATCGAGGCCTATTCGAGGGGTGCGTCGGAAGTGGTCCTCGTGGAGAAGGACCCGGCGAAACGGAGGACGCTCCTCGGGAACGCGGAACTCGCGGAGGGGCACGCGAAGGTCCGCATCATGCCGGTCGAGCGTTACCTGAAATACGGCAAGGAAGGCCCCTTCGACTTCGTGTTCATTGATCCCCCCTTCCCCTACCGGTTCAAGAGGGAACTCCTCGAGATGCTCGAAGCGTCCTCCCTGCTCGCGGAAACAGGCATTGCGATGATCCACTCGCCCCGCGAGGACGAGCTCCCGGAGATCGTCGGCAGGCTCCGCATGACGGATCTCAGGAAATACGGACGTTCCATCGTGAGGTTCTATGCGTTATTCCGATAGCGCCCTCGCTCCGCCCAATCTTCACCGCTCCGACCTTGCACGGCTCACGGCTTGCTGTTATTATTGACCGAACAGATAGGAATACAAGGAGTCCTCCTTCCGTGAATCTTAAAACCCGAGCGTTCCTCCAGCTGCCCCAGGGCGCGGAAAGTTTTTACCTCGATGAGGCCCAGCGGCACGAAGAGATACTCGAGGAACTCAGGGGATTGTATTATTCCTGGGGTTATCTGCCCGTGAAGACCCCGGTTTTCGATTTTTACGACATCTACCGCCCCCTCCTCGACGCCGGCGCGAAGGAGAAGATCTACCGCCTCATCGACCGCGAGGGCGACCTCCTCATGCTCCGATCCGACGTCACGCTCTTCCTCGCGAAGCAGATGGGCACCATCCTCTCGGGCGAGGACCTCCCCCTCCGGCTCTGGTACGCAGACACGATCCTCCGGCATCAGGACGCCGAGGACATATCCAAGAACGAGTTCTTCCAGGTAGGGGCCGAACTCATCGGGAAGAAGGGCGCCTACGCGGACCTCGAGGTTCTCATGATGCTCGTGAAATCGCTCGAGAAGGCGGGATTGAAGGACTATTACATCCATCTGGGATCGCGTGAAATCTTCGACCGCTGCTTCGCAGGCATTTCCGAGGAGCGCAAGAAGGCCCTGCTCGGGGCCATCGGCCTCAGGGACGGAGCCGCGGTCGGAAACGTCTTCCGCGACATCGGGGTCGGCCCGAAGGTTGCGGACTTCCTGCTCCGCTTCTTCCGGTACATCGGGGACGCCGACGGTCTCGCGGCGCTCAGCGGGGAGGGCGCGAAGCAAGGCCATCTCTCGAAGGACGTCATCGCCTCGGTCTCCTACCTCTCGTCGATCTGGGAGGAACTCGTGAAGACCGGCGTCTCCGGCCTTTTCCGCATTGACCTATCCGAGGTGGGCGGGCAGCCGTACTACACCGGCCTCGTCTTCCAGGCCTTCAAGGAGGGCGTCGACTCGGCCTTCGCCTCGGGAGGCAGGTACGACGAGCTTCTCGCCCGCTACGGCGTGAACGCGCCCTCGGCCGGCTTCTCCATCATGCTCAGGAAGATCGAGTCCCTCGTCGCCGACGGGAGAGACGCCGCGGCCGAGGAACCCTTCGAGGCCGCGGGAAAGAGCTTCGCCGAGGCCTTCGAAGCAGCGGAACGGGCCAGAAGGAGCGGCCGGGTCGCACGTATCGAAGGAGAGCCCCATGCCTGACGCCAAGCCCCTCACCCTCGCCCTCCCGAAGGGCCGTCTCTTCGATCAGGTCCTCGAACACCTCTCCGCCCGAGGACTCTACGTCAAGGTGGAGGACAGGAAGCTCGTCGCCTCCGACGAGGCCGGCAGGCTCCGCATCTTCCTGGTGAAGAACTCCGACCTCCCGGTGTACGTGACCCACGGCATCGCCGGTCTCGGCATCTGCGGCTCGGACGTGATCTACGAGTCGGGGCACACCTTCATCCGCCTCATGGACTTCCCCTTCGGGGGGACGAGGATGTGTCTCGCCTCCCGCGGGAATCACGAGCGGGAGGACGAGGCGAAGCGCCTCAAGGTCGCCACGAAGTACCCCAGGTTCACCCGCGACTATTTCCACGCCAAGGGCATTCCGGTCGAGATCATCAAACTGAACGGTTCCGTGGAACTCGCCCCGGTGCTGGGGCTCGCCCCCTACATCGTGGATCTCGTGGAAACCGGCTCGACCCTAGCGGCGAACGACCTCAAGGTCCTCGAGGAACTCGAGGCGGTAAAGGTGTTTCTTATTGCTAATCCGGCGTATTATAAAGTACATTATAGCCAGATCGACGAATTCACGGCTTTCTTGAAGGAAACCCCATGAAGGACGAACGCATCGCCGTATCCCGAAAGACGAAAGAAACCGACATCGACCTCGTCCTCGTTCCCGTCCCAGGGGCCGAGGTGAAGATCGCGGCGGGAGTCCCCTTCTTCGGGCATCTCCTCACGTCGATGGCCTTCCACGGCGGATTCGGCCTGGAGATCCGGGCGACCGGGGACCTGGACGTGGATCCCCACCATCTCGTGGAGGACGTGGGCCTCGTCCTCGGCGACGCGTTCCACATTCTGCTCGAACGACGAGGCGGAGTCGCCCGCTTCGGCTTCATGGCCATCCCCATGGACGACGCGCTTTCGGAGGCGATCGTGGACGTCTGCGACCGCCCCTATCTCTCGTACCGAGCGGATTATCCCCAGAGCATCGTGGGCGGTTTCGATGTCTCCCTTCTGAGGGAGTTCTTTCTCGCTTTCACGAACCGGGCCAGGATCAATCTGCATCTCGTCTGCAGGTACGGCGAGAACAGCCATCACATGGCGGAATCCCTGTTCAAGGCGATGGGAAAGGCCCTGGGCCAGGCATACGCGCCGAAAGGGACGAAAAGAGAGGGAATGTCGACGAAGGGTTCGCTCTAGCATGCCGCGTTTTCCAAAATGTGGTTCGGGTATTTCATTTTATGGACATTCATGATATATTCAAAGGAAAATCCGAGGCGGGATTTCTCCTTGGCAGCGGAAATAAAGCTCCTGCCCTCTCGAACGAACAGCGAATTGCCCTCATAAGAAAAGGTAACGAGCTATTCAACAAGGGGGACGTGGCGACCGCGGAGCGCATCTACATCACGTCGGGATACGGCGACGGCCTCATCCGGATGGGAGATTACTACTACAAGAAGCGGCGGCCGATGAACGCCTTTCGCATGTATTGGCTCGCGAAAGACAAGTCGAGATCGGACAAGCTCATTGAGAAGATGGCCGCCGTAATTCAAGCGTGGCTCTCGTCGGACGTCGAAGGACAGAATCAGGATTACGGACCGCAAAATGGAAAAACCGGAAATGCATGAAGGCTTGGACGAGAAAAGGGAATTCGATCTTCAAGCCCCAGTTCACGAAGAGGGGAAACCGGAAATATCCGATCTCTCCCAAAAAGGTTATCTCTATTTGAAGGAAAACCGCATCGAGGACGCGGAGGCCTGTTTCAGGCAGATCATCGAAATCGAGCCGGAAAACAACTACGCCCTCGTCGGCCTCGGGGACGCAGCCCGGAAACAGGGGAAATTCCAGAACGCCATCGGTTTTTACGACAAGTGCCTGCAATTCCATCCCGGAAACAACTACGCTCTCTTCGGGCTCGCGGACTGCTACAAGGCCCTTCAGCGTTACGCCAAGGCGATCGAGATCTGGGAGCAATACCTCGTCCATGACGACAAGAACATCACCGTCCTCACCAGGATCGCGGACGCCTACAGGAAGGTCCGCAACCTGATCCGTTCCCGCGACATCTATCAGCGGGTCCTAACCATGGAACGGGACAATCCCTATGCCCTGATAGGACTCGGCCACCTGTTCTACGACTTCAAGGAATACGAAAAGGCCCTCTTCTACTGGGAACGGATGATACAGGTCCACGGCAACAGCGTGGACATCCGGGTCCTCACCTCGGTCGGCAACTGTCATCGGAAGCTGAAGACCTTCAAGAAGGGAATCGAATACTTCAACAAGGCCCTGGAAGCGGAGCCGAACAACTTCTACGCCCTCTTCGGGATGGCGGACTGTTACCGGGGACTCAACCTTCACCGGGAGTCGCTCGGATATTGGAACAGGATCCTCGCGATCAACCCGGAGAACAAGGTGATCCTCACGCGCGCCGGCGACGCCTACCGCTCCATGGGGGCATTCGACGAGGCGGAGGAGAACTACAAGAAGGCGCTCAACATCGAATTCGACGCCTACGCCATCCTCGGCCTCGCCCTCATCAACAAGCAGAAAGGCAAATACGCAGAGGCGATCGAGTCCCTTTCGGGACTCCTCAAGAACGACCAGAAGAACGCCCGGCTCTATCTCGAGATAGCCGAATGCCACGTCAGGCTCGGCCAGAAACGGAAGGCCTATGAAACGCTTTCGGCCTTCATGAGCCTCGGCCTCCGCAACTCCTACGTCAACGAAATGTTCGAGAAGCTCAGGAGAGACTTCCAGCAGTCATGAAGGCCAGCTCCGGCCGCGACCTCTCGACGAGAATCCTCGATTCCTTTCTCGATCCCGACGGCACGACGAAGCTCCGCATCGGCCTCTCCGACGGGGCCGTCGTTGAATGCGTCCTCCTCCGGGACCGGGGCGGGCGCAGGACCGCCTGTCTCTCCTCTCAGGCCGGGTGCGGCCAGGGCTGCCTCTTCTGCGCGACCGGCCGTCTCGGATTCAAGCGAAATCTCACGACCCAGGAAATCCTCGAGCAATACCTCCACCTGAACGCGGCCTACGGCCCGGTCGGGAACGTCGTGTTCATGGGCATGGGGGAACCGCTCGAGAACCTGGCGGCCCTCAGGGAAAGCGTCGACCGCTTCGTCGATCCCAGGGGATTAGGCCTCGCCCCGCGGCACCTCACGGTCTCGACGAGCGGCACGGTGCCGGGCATCGTCGGCCTCGCGGAGAGCCATCCATCCCTCGGCCTCGCCGTCTCCCTCGTCACCGCGGACGAGGAGGAACGGAGGGCCCTCATGCCCGGAACGAGGCGGTGGGGCCTCGAGGAGCTGAAAGCGGCCCTGCGTTTCCACCGGGGAAGAACCCGGAAGCGGCTCACGGTCGAGATCGTCCTGCTCCGGGGCGTCAACGACCGCCCTGCGGACGTCGAAAAGCTCAAAACCTTCCTCACCGGCCTCGACGCGATCGTCAACCTCCTTCCCTGGAACCCGGTCCCGGGCCTCGACTTCTCCCCTGCCTCCGACGCGGCGGTACAGCTCTATTACCGGGAACTCGTCGCGGCCGGGATACCCGCGGTCAGGCGCTTCCCCCGCGGCGCCTCGGTCTGCGGTGCCTGCGGACAACTCGGCTCGGTTTGAAATTCAATGCAAAAAAAGCCGCTCCGGCGACGGGCCGGGCGGCTCATTCGTTCAAGGCGCCTTGATTCGCGGCGCCCTTCGATTACAGCGTCTAGCGCTCCAGGACCGCCCGGATGCGGCGGACGCCCGCGGACGAGGACTGCTCCTTCTGGATGACGAATTTCCCCATGCCGCCGGTGCGTTCCACGTGAGGCCCGCCGCAGACTTCCTTGGAGAAGTCGCCGATCGAGTAGACCTTCACCTTCTCCTCGTACCGGTCGCCGAAGAAGGCGAATGCCCCGCCCTTCCTCGCCTCGTCGAGGCTCATGATCTCCATGGAGACCGGGAGGTCCCGCTTGATCGCGTCGTTCACGATCTCGCCCACCCGCTTGATCTCCTCGTCGCTCATGGGCGAGTGATGGGAGAAGTCGAAGCGGAGCCGCTCGGCGGTGATGTTGCTGCCCATCTGCTTGACGTGGTCGCCCAGGACCATGTGGAGGGCCTTGTGGAGGAGGTGGGTCGCGGTGTGGAGGGCCGTCGTCATCTCGCTGTTGTCCGCGAGGCCGCCCTTGAAGGTCTTCTCCGCGCCCTGCTTGGAGAGCTCCTGGTGCTTGGAGAAAGCCTCCTCGAAGCCCTTCCTGTCCACGCTCATGCCGTGCTCGGAGGCGAGCTCCTCGGTGAGCTCGATGGGGAAACCGTAGGTGTCGTAGAGCCGGAAGGCGACCCTGCCGGGGATGACCTTCTGGGGGTTCTTCATGAGGTTGGGGAGGAGCTTCTCGAACTCGTGCTCGCCCTTCTGCAGGGTGAGGAGGAACTTCTCCTCCTCGCGGGTGAGGTCCTCGAGGATCGCGGCCTTCTTCCCCGCGAAGCAGGGATAGTACTTCTCGTAGGCGTCGACCACGACCGCTGACACCGAGGCGAGGAAGGCCTCCTCCTTGCCGAGCTTGCGGCCGTGCCTGCTCGCCCTGCGGATGAGGCGGCGCAGGATGTAGCCCTGACCGACGTTGGAGGGCTTCATGCCCTTCTCGTCGCCGAGGATGAAGGTGGCGGTCCTTACGTGATCAGAAATGATGCGGATCGAGCGGTCCTTGTCCGGGTCCGCGCCGTACTTCGCGCCCGTGACCTTCTCGATGGCGCCGATGATGGGCGCGAAGACCTCGGTTTCGTAGACCGACTTCTTGCCCTGGATCATGGCCGAGGTCCGCTCGATGCCCATGCCCGTGTCCACGCACTGGCGGGCGAGCTTCTCGTAAGTCCCGGAGGCGGTCTTGTTGTACTGCATGAAGACGTCGTTCCAGACCTCGAAGTACTTGCCGCAGTGGCAACCGGGCCTGCACTCGGGCGAGCAGGCGGGCTTTCCCGTGTCGATGAACATCTCGGAGTCCGGGCCGCAGGGACCGGTCTCGCCCGCGGGGCCCCACCAGTTGTCCTCGCGCGGGAGGAAGTAGATCCGCGAATCCGGGATGCCGAGGCTGCGCCACACCGCCGCGGACTCCTCGTCCGCCGGCACGTTCCCGTCGCCCTTGAACACGGTGACCGAGAGCTTGGCCGGGTCGAAGCCGAGCCATTCCTTCGAGGTGAGGAATTCGTAGCTCATGGAAATGGCTTCTTTCTTGAAGTAGTCGCCGAGGGACCAGTTCCCGAGCATCTCGAAGAAGGTGAGGTGGCTCGGGTCGCCGACCGCGTCGATGTCCCCGGTCCTGATGCACTTCTGGTAGTTCACGAGCCGCGTTCCCGCGGGGTGCTTTTCGCCCAGGATATAGGGAACGAGGGGGTGCATGCCCGCCGTGGTGAAGAGTACCGTCGGATCGTTCTCCGGTATGAGGGATTTTCCCGATATTTCCTTATGTCCTTTGGAGATAAAGAATCTGATGTATTTTTCTCGCAGTTCGTTTGCCGTCATGATGAAAGGATAGTACGGGGGGAAGGCCGGCCTGTCAATCCACCATCTTGTCGGCTTCGCGGCGGATCACGAGCTTGCCTTCTTCCTCGAGCCGTTTCAGGGTGCCGAGGAAATCCTTGGTCGCCGCGTCCACTTCCTTCCGGGGCACCGGGCCGATGAAGCGGTACTCGTCCGCGACGAAGCTCCTCCGCCTTTCCGACAGGCAGCCGAGGACCTTCGCCCTGATCCGGTCCGTCTTGCCCTTGAGGACGAGGGCGATTTCGCGGTTCTCGATGTCCGCGAGCACCTTCTGGAGGTCACGGTCTTCGATGCCTTCGAGAACGTCGATGCTGAAAAGCCGGTCCCTGATCTCCTCGGCGACCTCGGGGGCCTCCTCGCCGAGACGGCCCAGGATTTCCTCCTCCTTCGAGAGATCCACGTATTTGAGGATCTCGGCGAGCACCGATTTGCCGTCGACTTCGACCGTAGACACGGGCGCGGCCTGGCGCCTCATCTTCTCCCTCAGCGCCTCTTCGACCTTCACGAGCACGTCGAGATTGATCTTCTGCTTCTTCGCCATCCGCTTGACGAGGTCCTTGCGGAAGTCGGCGTCGAACAGCTCGAAGAGGCGGGAGGCCTTTTCCGCCGGAAGATGGGGGACGATAACGGAAAGGACCGCGGGGGTCTCCTCGCGGAGCAGGGCGAAGGCCTGATTCGGCTCGAGCTCGCCGAGAAAATCGAAGAGCTTCTTCTGCTCGGGAGGAACGCTTCGGGAAAGAATGGCCCTGCCCTTCTCCTCCCCGAAGGCGTCGACGAGCATCCTGCGGGCGGTCTCCACCCCTCCCGACGGGAACCTGCGGGCCTCCTTGAGGAAGCCGACTTCTGCGAGGAGTCGCTCCGCTTCGGCGGGCTCGATGCGCTTGATCTTCGCGATCTCGCGGCTGATGGCCTCCACCTCCTGCTCGGTGAAATGCCTGAGGATCTTGCCCGCCTCCTCCTTGCCGATGAGCAGGAGGAATTTCGCCGCTTTCCGGTAGGGATTCTCCCCGGAGGTCCTGATGAGACCCTCGACCTTCGTTTCCGAGGAACCCTCGGGCGGGTCCTTTTCCTTCCGGCCGTCCTCCGTCGCGCCCTGCATGGTCCTGCGATAGGCGTCGATTCCCCGTTTCGTGTTAGCCATACGGAAACATACTACTTCGCCCCGTTTCCGCGGTCAATCGGCATGGCAAGAGGCATCGAGATGGGGTAGAATTGAATCAGGATGGAAGGATACTACCATTTCAACATTTTCAGCTGGATCCTCCTCGCATCCTCCACGGCGGGCATCTGGCTCTTCTTCCTGCTCCGCCAGGCCTGGCGAAACGCCCATGAAGCGAAATGCCTGTCCTTCTTCAGCCTCGCGGTAGGCGAGTGGGCCCTCGCGAATCTCTTCGAAAACGCGGGAATGACCTACGAGCTCAAGCTGCTCTGGTCGCAGATCTCCTATGTCGGGATCGTCTCGGCTCCCGTCTTCGCTTTCATGTTCGCGCTCGGCACGACCGGGAAGGAACGTCACCTGACGGTTCGGAACCTGGTCCTCGTCTCCCTCGTCCCGGCGGCCACGCTGATCATGGCATTCACGAACGAGCTTCACAACCTGCTGTGGACCTACATCCACATTCAACCGCGGTCCTACATAGCCATCTACGGCCACGGACCCTGGTTCTGGATCTTCATCATCTACGTCTACCTCCTCATGTCGGCTTCCCTCGCGATCTACGTGATCCCGATGATCCGCTACCCGCGGTACTACCGTCTCCGCAACATCATCTTCACCGCAGGGTTCCTCCTCCCGCTCGTCGGCAACGCGATGTACATCCTCGAGCTGAATCCCCTTCCCGGCATGGACTGGGGCCCCGTATTCTTCCTCGTCTCCTGCGTTCTCTTCGCGATCGGGATCCTCCGCTTCCGCATCTTCGACGTCGTACCCGTGGCGAGATCCCTGCTCGTGGAAACGATGGGGGACGGGCTCATCGTCCTCGACGAGCAGGACCGGGTGCTCGACCTCAATCCCTCGATGATAAACATACTCGGCGGCACGAGGGAGATTCGGATGGGCGTCAATGCGTCCGTCGTGTTCTCGGCCTGGCCCGAAATACTCGACAGACTGGACGATCCGGCCGAGGGCTTTTCCGAGATCGCCCATGTCATGGGGGACGACGTTCTGTACTTCGACATGAGAATTACCACCCTGTTTCTCTCGGCCTCCAGGAAAATGACCGGCAAGCTCATCGTGCTCAGGGACATCACCAAGAGGAAAAGGCTCGAGAACGAGAGGGAGAAACTCATCCGGGACCTCAGGGAGGCCTCCAACCAGGTTTCGACCCTCCGCGGGCTCCTGCCCATCTGCGCCTCGTGCAAGAAGATCAGGGACGACAAGGGATACTGGCACGGGGTCGAGGCCTACATCGGGAGACTTTCCGGCGTCGAGTTCACCCACGGACTCTGTCCGGAATGCCTGAAGAAACTCACCGAAAAGCATAAAGACGAAGAATCCGGGAAAGAAACCTGATCGCGATGGAATCGAATTATTACTTCGGAATCTTCAGCTGGATATTCCTCTTTTCGACCTTCGCCGGGCTCGGCATGTTCCTGCTCCTCCGCCGCCATTGGCGAAGTACCCCCTCGACGAAATATCTCGCCTTTCTCTGCGTAGCGGTCGCGGAATGGGCCTTCGCCTACGTCTTCGAAACCGCGGCGCTGACCGTCGTGGGGAAACTCTTCTGGGCCCAGATTTCCTACGTCGGAGCGACTACGGCCCCGGTCCTCCTCTTCGCCTATTCAGTCACCGAGGCGGACGCGGAACGCTTCTTCAAGCCCGCGTACCGGCTGCTCGTCTGCATCGTTCCGGCGGTCACCCTCCTTCTCGCGTTCACCAACATGAGGCACCGCCTCGTCTGGACGGACATCGATTTCATTCCCGGTTCGTACATAGCGCTCTACAGCCACGGGGCCTGGTATTGGGTCTTCATCGTCTATTCCTACCTCCTCATTTTCGTTGGACTCCTGGCCTATTTTCTCTCCATCGCGGGCCTTCCCAAATACTACCGCAACCGCGCCTTCCTGATCTTCTTTTCCCTCCTCCTTCCGTTCGTGGGAAACGCCATGTACGTCCTCGAAAGGAATCCGCTTCCCGGAATGGACTGGACGCCGATCTTTTTCTCCCTTTCCTGCGGCATCGCTTCCTTCGCCGTGCTGCGCTTCCGGATTTTCGACCTCGTGCCCGTGGCGAGAAACCTGCTCGTGGAAACCATGGGCGACGGCGTTCTGGTCCTGGACTCGCGGGGGGTGATCCTCGACATCAATCCGCCGATGAAGACGATTCTTCCCGGCATCGACGAGAGCGCGATCGGCAGGGTGGCGAAGACCGCGCTGGATCGTTGGCCGATGATCCTGGAGGCGTTGAACGAGGGAACATTCGAAGTCACGGGCGAAGGCGGAACCGCCTACTACGACGTCGAAAGAACGGCGCTGTGCCTGTCGAAGGGCACGGAATACGGCGGTCTTTTCGTGTTCCGCGACATCACGGCGAGGAAAAAGCTCGAGTTGGAACGCGAAAAACTCGTCGGCGAGCTCAAGGAAGCCGCGGCTCAGGTGAAAACGCTCAGCGGACTCCTTCCCATCTGTTCCTCCTGCAAGAAGATCCGCGACGACAGGGGATATTGGCAGGGCGTTGAGAACTACATCGCGAGCCATTCGGAGGTCGTGTTCACCCACGGCATCTGTCCGGATTGCATGAAAAAGCTGGAAGAAACCTACAAGCACAGGGTCTGACGCGTCGTAGGATCCGCGACTCCATCTCCCAGGTCGGAAACATGCAAGAGGAAATCGATCGGACCGAATCGAAGAAAGGAGCCCTCCGTGAAAACGATACGATTCCGCGTTTTTTCAGGAACGGGAAACAGCCTGCACTTGGCGAGAAGCTTGGCGGCCCGTCTCGAAACGCTGGGGTGCAGGACGGAATTCGTCGAGATAGGAAAGCACGATCGGGAACCGGCGGCTCCGGCTGCAAGATCCGCCGAAGACATCGACGCCTTCGTCTTCCCGGTCTACGCGCTCTCCGTTCCCCGTATCGTGAAGCGATACCTGCGCGCCTTGGGAGCGCAGACTCCTCTTCCCGGCGGGCCGAAACCCGGGGCGGCGGTCCTCACGACGAACGGGCGGATCAGCGCGAAATTCCGCGACGGCCACGAGGGAGCTGCCCTCTTCGGGGCCGACCGCCTCCTGAGGCGGCTCGGCTGGGACGTCGTCATGCGGGAGACCTTCGATTATCCGCAGAGCATCACCAACCTGATACCGCCCCAGGCCGACGATCGCCGGACCGCCATTCTCTCGGCGACCCGGCCCCGAATCGAATCGGCGGCGGAGGATCTCGCCTCCGGGAACCGCAGGCTCAGGCCCTGCAGGCCCGTCTTCCGCGTCCTCGGCGCCGCGGTGGGCTGGGTTTTCTCCGTCGTCGGCCGAAGGTTCCTCGCCCTCCTCTTCGCCGCCGACGGCCGCTGCGACGGCTGCTCGCTTTGCGCCGATCGCTGCCCCGCCGGGGCGATCGCGATGGTCCACGGAAGACCCCGTTGGACCTGGGACTGCGAATGCTGCGAGCGCTGCATAAACCGATGTCCCCGAAAGGCGATCCAGGCTTCGATCGTCCGCATCGCGGTCATGGCAGCAGTCTTCGAGGTGGTCGGTGCGCTGCGGCCGTTCCTCGACTCCGCGCTGCGGCCTCTGCCCGGCCTCGTGCCGAAGATCGTCTGGGTCCCCCTTTCGGTCTTCCTCGGCCTTGCCCTTTTTCGGCTCGCGGACTATGCGATCCTCGCCCTTTCCTGCGTCCCCGGAATGAGGCCTCTCCTCGCCTTCGGCTGGACCAGGTGGTTCAGAAGATATAGGGGATTGGAAAATTCAGTGGAAGACATGTAATTAAATTCTACGCTTTTTATTTTTAAAACGTAACTATGGTTACGCAGATAAAGCGATTTCAGTTACATTTTTGTTTTTTCAATTAGGATAATTCCCCCTCATTATTTCTATCTTCAATCCAAATCAAAACTTAATTATTTTCAAAAAATATTGGCACACCATTTGCGGAAGAAAGAGCGAAGAAATTTCTTGCAATTTCGAAACAAGGAGGAGAAAATGAAAGAAATAATTCTGCATCGAGGTTTTATCAAGAGATAAAAGAATTAAATCCATTGAATAAAAAGCAAAAATAACCATCGGTTCCGCGAACCATTTTGAAGGCAAGCGGCAACGAAAATTCCACATAGGGGAAAGAAAACATGAGACTGAAATACAGAAAAGTCGATTTACTCATATCGTTCAAACGATACGTTACTTTTTCCATCCCTCCCGTTTTCATTCTGCGGACTGTATTAGGAAAAGAACTCCACCACCTGGTTTGTCTTTTCCGTGATCGAAGATGCACCGATTGCAGCTTGAAGCATACGTGTGCCTACTCCTGGATATTCGAAACGCTGATTGACAAGAACACAGCAGCGCTCGCAGGACGAGACAGGGCGAGCCATCCTTTTCTGCTTTCAACACATGCAAACCTCGGCGACAGGACAAAGAACCTTACAGCTACACTTACGCTCATCGGCAAAGGGATCGACTACCTCCCCTACCTCTATTATGCGTTGGTCCGTGCTGGAAAGGCAGGAATATTTAAAGAGAGAATTCCATTCGACATAACCGACATTCTATCGGAAGGGAAATCCATACTGCTCGGCGAGAACGGAATTGACACAGAACGAGGGATAAAGATCTGGGACTCACATCTGGAAGAATCGGGATTCTTAGGGAGAAAAAGGATAAGCATTCTTACTCCGCTTCGTCTCAAGATTCATGGAGAATACGTCCTGGATTTCCAATTCGAAGATTTACTCCATGCTCTCCAAAGACGGGTCGACATCCTTACATCACTTTTCGGCGAGGATGCGGGAACCGTCCTTCAGCCGTGCCATTCAACCGAAGTGAGAATTTTCGCCAAGAACCTCAAATGGGTCGACCTGGATTATTACTCTTCCCGGCAAAGAGAGCTCCTCAAGTTCGGGGGGCTCGTGGGGGAAATCGAAACCGAGGGTCGATTCAGCGGCAAGGAACTTGCTCTCCTACGGTTCGGCGAATTGTTTCACATAGGAAAAAACGCGGCATTCGGGCTGGGCAAGATAAGGGTGGAAGGGATAGGAGGATAGCTTAATGGAATTCTATACCACAAGATTTAAAAGCAAAGCAGAGATTACATACACCATTGAAGTCGTGACTCCTCTTTTTCTAGGAGGAGCGGACCCTGATAATCCAGAGCTCCGCGCAGCCCCTTTCAAAGGCATACTCCGTTTTTGGTGGAGAGCCCTCTATGGTAGCAACTGTATTGATGACATTAAGAAACGGGAGACAGAAATATTCGGATCGACGAAGGAAAAATCGAAACTTTCGATATCGGTCCATCCATCAGAAATTAAAACTGGAAGCAGGCTTCCTCCGGGTGATCAATATATTGCAAATCATAATGGGGGACAGAAACAAGGCGACATTCTCAAGTACCTGAGCATTGGGGTCTGGAAGCGGAACTTCATTGAATCAGGAAGTAGTTTTTCATTGACTATCACATCTCCAGAAACAGAAGTCGAAAACATACGAACCAGTCTGGATTACTTTTTTAATTTGCATGGCATAGGTTCAAAAAGCAGAAATGGTTTCGGCTGTTTACAGAATAAAAACGCTCAGAAAGCCAAAATTGAATTCCATGACGACTTGAAAAAATACACGGCAATATCAAGGGAAGCGAAACTGTTTCAGACAAACGAGACCTTTTCATCCTGGGACAAAGCCTTATCTGATATAGGTATAAAATATTACAAAGCAAGGCAAAGCCTTGAGAAGCCTCACTCATATTATCGAAGGAGCCTCATAGGAAAACCTATAGTAACAGCAAACGATAGTAGAATAAGAAACGGAAGACATTCTAAACCGTATTTTCTCCATGTAATCAAACTCGCGGATAATAAGTATAGAGGACAGATTTTATTCCTACCCTATGAATACCATGAAAAAGAGCAACGAGAATCTTATTTTAGAGCTTGCATGGATATGAATGATAAGCTTTCCAGCTTGTTTTCCATGAATCAAGGGGGCGACAAATGATTTTCGGATGTGATGAGCGGATCTACTGGGAAAATAAAGTAATCGCCTACCTTCATGACTCACCAGACAAGATCTTCTGGATACCAGGCCATGAAGAACGAGCCGGGAAACTGCTTGACGCTCTCGGCCTGCAAAAACCGAATTCTGAATCTTATAAAATCGCCGATGCGGTCGCTTCAGGTTTCGAAAGGGGCTATTTGCCTTCCCACTCGAAAAACGCTAATAAGAATGGTGCGATTTCTCTGCTTGAATGCCCATTCTTAACCCATCCGATTTCGAAGATGCAGCCCCTTCGATTGAGTTTTCCCGAAGGCGTTCCTCATTCGAACGATGAGACCGCATCGAAAGACGCCGCAGAAAAAGTTTCCGCAGGTCTCATAGAATTCATGAAAAAAGCTCTGGAAAATGAGCCAGGATTGAAACACGGAGAGGAATCGTATGCAAAACGTTTGTTTTTCTTTATCCATTTAGTTCTTCGTTTCAAGCTATCATCGGAAAACATCTGTGGTCTCGGCGCTTTCTGGCATAGAATTCCCGCGGATACTCGCATACCGGATCACTCGATCTGGCAGCACAACGCACTCACCGCTGCCCTCAGTTCAAGTGCCGATTTGAGTAAAGGGCTCGAAGATGTCGCGCTGATGACATACACCATTACACCCGTTCAATCCTATATAAACTGCGCGAGAAGGCTACGAGACTATTGGACCGGCTCCGTTATTCTATCCTGGCTCGCTTTCGAAGGACTCGCATGTGTCATGGAAAACCTCGGACCCGATCACATACTCTATCCTTCCCTGATAGATCAGCCTCTCGTACGCCGATACCTGGAAAAAAAGTATCAATTTTTCGGAGCAGGCTCATCCCCCTATCCGTACTCGGCAGCGGAAACGATCGCTTCTTTTCCAAATAAGTTCGTCTGTCTCATACCATTCGAACATGCTGAGAAAATCGCATCGGAACTAAAAAAACACATAGATTCTCAATGGAAGGCTCTATCACAAAATACCAGCTCCTATTTATCTAAGATTATGAATGAAAAACTCGACAAAGAATCAATAGAATTTCTAACCAAACAATTCGAGAAGCAAACCGAAGGATTTTGGAATCACGACTGGGCGGCGGTACGATTGTTGAAAGAAACTGACCACAAAAGCGTAGTGGAACTGCTCCCAGAAGCTCGATACAAAGCGTACTATGAGACGATAAGCATTTTTTCCGATGTAGCCTCATTCCAGAACGATCCGAAGTCCGGAATGGGATTGCTGTATGGTCCCACACACTCTCTATCCCAGGTAGCCCTATCTGCCGCCAAAGGAATAAAACGGAACAATCGACCAAACGAACAGGGAGAGAAATGCATCCAGTGCGGAGAATTCGAAGTGCTTCATTTGAATTCCCAACATGAGCACATGAAAGCCCGAGACTACACGGAGGAGATCCGATCGTTTTGGCGCACGCTGAGGTATTCCTGGCCCAACGAGCTCGACTTTCGCGGAGAAGGAAACGAGCGCCTCTGTGCTAACTGTTTTATCAAGCGAGTAGCATATAAAGTGGTGGAAGCGGATGAAAATCACATTCTTTATTCAACATTCGCGGGACAGGACCGTTTCCCTTCGACGACAGAATTATCTTTGTATTCTTTTTTCAAAAGAAACAACATTACTTTGTCCGATGTAAAGAGAAAAAAAGCACAAAATATCTACGAAGGCGAAGAAGGCGATACCGACATTAGGGATCATTACTATGCCATTTTATACATGGACGGAGATAAAATGGGAAAACTCGTCGGTGGAGCCACCATCGGAGCGGAATGGGAATCAGTATTGCAAAAACCTCTTGTCGACAGATTGAAGAGTCCCAATTTCGAGACAAAATATCATTCATGTTGGAAAAAACTCTTCGATAAAAAGAGCAAACGTCTTCTCACTCCCGCCATCCATTCAGCGATATCCGAGTCCTTGGGGGACTTCGCTCTGTACGGAGTAGCGCCGATCATCGACAAGTACGAAGGAAAACTTATCTATGCGGGAGGCGACGATGTTTGCGCCGTACTTCCCATCGACAACGCAATTGTGGCGGCTCGTGAAATTCGCGCATACTACCATCAGGCCTTTCAATTAGTGGGTGAAAAAGGGACAGGAAAGGCGATCGAAGAATGGGGTGGCGAACAAGGGAAAATATCAATCGGCTTAGGAATCTCAGACGGCATATCAATTTCCGGAGCGATCCTTCTTTGTCATCATAAAGAAGGCCTGAAAAGCATGCTCACAAGAGCGCATGATCTGCTTAATGAAACAGCAAAAAAACAAGGAGGCCGCGACTGTCTCGCGGTGGAACTCTTCAAACGATCGGGCGGCTCGCGAATATTCTATCGAAAATGGGACGACGAGGATGCAGGGTGGAAGGCCTTCGGTATGGTACATGATGCTCTGAATGCCATAGAAAATCCTCAAAAACTTTCTCGTTCTCTCATTTACAATCTATCCGAATACGCCCCAGCATTGACAGCAATAATTAACACAAAAGAAAGGCCGGAAATACGCCTGGAGCAATTCATAGCCGCCCAAATCGAACGATCGGCAGTAAAAACGGCGGACAGGACAGAGTTAGCGAAGAGCATAGTGAAACTCATCTGGAATAAAAGCAATAAACAAAATCCTATCGGAACGGAAGGCCTCGTTATAGCCGCATTCCTCGCGGGGAAGGAGGAAAAGAAATGATCTGGTACGAAATCACACCATCCGATACATTTTATTTTCGTGGCGCGGAATCCATGGACATGGGAAGCGATCATAGTGCCTCTTCCCTTTTTCCTCCTCCTCTATCGGTTTTTCGGGGTGCTATCAGGACTACAGTATTGCGCCAAAGAGGAGTCGCATTTCAAGATTTCAACAACGGAAAGGCTCCGGCGGAAATCACGGAATTGATCGGCCAATCGGACGCGGAAGTACTTCCTTTTTCGATCATCGGACCGCTTTTCCGAAAAAACGGCGAATACTTCCTTCCAGCTCCCTATAGTTGGTATCAAGACGACAATAAACAGCCACCTGAACTGCCTACAGTACTTTTTTCCAAGATATGTTCTTTCGACGGCATCAAATCGAGCAAACCGCTTCGCTGGGTAAAGGCGCCCGAGAAGGAACTAAAATCACTCGGGGGAAACTGGTTACGTGCAAAAGATCTTTTCCAAAACAACGGCCAAAGGATGCCTATTCTGTCACCAGATCATTTTTTTGTAGTAGAAAAAAGAACCGGAATAGCACGAGACCAATCAGGAATGGCACGGAGAGGACACTTATATACCTTCGAGCATATGAGACTCCTGGAAGACGTTTCAATAGTAATCGGCATCGACAAGGAAGTTGGTCTCAGCTGCACAGGAACGTTGTTTATCGGAGCAGAACGAAGATTCGCCTTCTATAAAAAAATAGACGGGCCAAAATTCAGAGACTGTACGAATTCTAATGAGTATCTCGCTCTTTCGCCTGTCGAAGCGAATGAGGAGTCGAACAAAGCGGTACTCGCAACAGGTAAAATTCTCTATATCGGAGGATGGGACCTTCACATCGGTTTCCACAAGCCAATGAAAGGATATTTTCCCTCGGGAAGCGTCTTCTCTCGGAAAATAAGCGACCAGTGTATCGAACTGCCTGTAAATAAGGAGGAGGATTGACCATGAATAAGAACGAATTATCAGCTATGTTGACGTTTTATGCCGTATCCCCGATTCATGCCGGAAGCGGTGCAAGCATAAGTGCGATAGACCTTCCCATCCAGCGAGAACGGCATACAAACTGGCCGCACGTGCAAGCGAGTGCAGTGAAGGGAGCACTCCGGAGTCATTTCCGCAACCATGCCGGGGACGATGTACAGTATATCAATCTCGTCTTCGGTTCCGACGGAGACAACGATAAATACGCCATAGGAAACAAAGACCTGCCAGGCGCCATTTCCGTATCCGACGCGAGACTGTTCGCTTTCCCTGTGAGATCGAACGTCGCTCCTTTCGTCTGGGTTACCTGCCCTGCGGTCTTGAATCGCCTGGGGCGAGATTTACAGTTTCTTGGAAACGGAGAAAAGGAACTCGGAAAAAAATCGGAGTTAATAGGAGACACGGCTATCAGCATCAGTCCTTTTCAGGGCACAGCAGATAACAAAGTACTCCTCGAAGACGCAGTCGTCGAAATAAAAAATCAGATGGAATCTCCCTTGCTCTCAGGCATTTTCCCAGAGTTGGATCGTCTTATCCTCATTTCCGACGAACTTTATAACTACTTGGTCGGGAATTGCACGGAAATCCAGACTCAGATAAAGATATCCAGCTCAACCGGAACCGCTCAAGATGGGGCACTTCGGTATCAAGAACTGCTCCCTTCCGACAGCGTTCTCTACTCAATAGTCTATTTCAGTGCATCAGCGATGCCGTCCGAAGAGAGTAATATAAAACAACTCCAAGTCTCGGAAGTAAAGAATGCCGTCATGAAGGCTATAGCAGGTTTTGTCCAAATGGGAGGCGATCAAACCCTGGGACGGGGGATCTGTAAAACTAGTTGGCTCGAAGGAGGACAGCAATGAAATCTTTATCCCAGAAACGGGCCGATTTCGCTCTTGAGATTGTTCTAAAATCATTTACTAATAATAAAAGTAAAGAAATGAAAAAGGAGTTCAAGAGCTTTGCGGCAGGAACGCCGGCGATGATTTTACAAAATGGTTTCGGTCTTTCCATGGCCTTTCTCCTGGCTAAGCGTGACGAAAAGTACAAGGAAGTTTACAAGGCAGTCAAAGAATGGGTAACAAAGAAATGTGAACTGACAAAAGGTCTCTTCACCCAGGAAAATATAGGGGAGGAGGTCTTCATACAAGCCCTCAACAAAATGGAGCAGCGGGAATACCTGGCTGTACAAGACGAGGCTGTAAAAATTCTCGAATGGATTAAGCGATATGCCGCAGCTTTCACGGAGGAATGATATGCCGGGCCCAGTACATGTCCCAATCACTGCGTTTTTTCCCATGCCGAGTACAACTGCGGATGCGATAAAAAAGATTTCCAAAGGCAACTTCGGACTCATATTCAACAAGTACGTACCTATCGTAATTAACGGAGATTTAAAAAAGCGATGGAAGACCTGCGATGGAACCGGTAACACAGCAGAAGCTGTGACGTATTATGCCCGTCAAGCGAACGAAACATACGGCAATAATGATATTCTGAAAGAGAGCATCCTGAAAAAACATCTCGCGCAAAAACAATACTGCGATTTCATGAAAAACAAGGGCTATGACTCTGTGGTCTTCCATGCAAAACTCATCTCCCGCTTCATCACGGGAATAGGTCAGTCTCATCCCAATGAGATCGGGATGTGCTTCGACCATACTCTCGGCATCCCCTACATACCGGCCTCGAGCCTCAAGGGTGCAGTCAGATTCTCCAATGCTGTTCGCCTTGCCGGTTTGAAGGAATTCTCCGGTAAGGACTCCTTCAATGACGAGGACGATAGCCTAACACTCTCCATGTTCGGTGGTATCGCCGCTAAGGGTGAGGTCGTCTTCCTGGATGCCTACCCCATTAAAGCGCCTAAAATGATCACTGAAATAATCAATCCACACTATGGGAATTATTTCGATCCAAACGATAAAACTGACTATCCTGACGATCATCACAATCCGGTCCCCGTCAAATTTCTGGCTGTGGAAAGTGGAACAGAATTCTGCTTCCGCTGCGTATTCGAGAAAAATGAAGAAATCCGGAAAAGAGCGGAACAGGTTTTTCTCGACGCATTCGGGAATGGTTTGGGAGCAAAGACATCGATAGGTTTTGGACGATTCGACGGCAAACAAGGCGAGTCGGAGATGATTGAAAAAGAATCGAATCACCTCGAAGAAGAAAAACTGAAAAAACAAAAACATGAGGAAGAAAGGAAAGAGAAGCTGCGCTTTGAATCGCTGTCGCCGGATGAGAAGAGAATCGAAGAAATAAAGAAATTGATTAAAGACCGCAGCATGATCGGAGATTTCGTCAAGAAAACCCTTGAAGGACAGTTTTCGAAAGAAGTATTCATCAGGCTCAAAGAAAAGCTCGATGAGCTGGGCGAGTTGAAGCCGGAACCGGGAAAGAGTTTTCAAAAGATGAAAGAACGTCAAGAGAAAATCCAAGCCCGCATCGAAGGAGGCTCCTGATCCCTATGCCAGCCCTTTTCGTTCTTCTCAATCACGATCTCACCGAAATGCAGCTGGAAGAAGCGAAGAGCAGCTTTAAAATCGAGACAATCCGCCGTCTCCCCCCGCTCCTTCATGAGATCTGGTCCCGAATCCCGGTAAACGGAGAACTCGATACCTCAATGCTCGAGCGCTTCACCGAATGGATCGACGAAGACGCCGAGGTTGGAGATTACGTCCTTATTCAAGGCGAATTCGGTGCGACTTTTTACCTCGTAGACTACTGTTTCGCGACGGGATTCATACCGATATACGCAGCTTCGCCACGAGACAGCATGGAAAGCAGGAACGGCGACGGTACGGTTGAACGTAAACTAATTTTTTCTCATGTGAACTTTCGGCGTTACCGGAAGTACGAAAAAACTGTATTATCATAGATAAAAAGGAAATTTATGATAGCGCCAAGCCTGATCATGCAAGTCCCTTCATTCTCGACGACTGAAGAAAAAGTACGCATTCTCGTCGAGCTCAGGGAGGTTATGGGTAGGTTCATCAGCTTTTCCACGGGAGCGGAATCGCTGAACCTGAACAGGGAATCTTTTCTAGAACCCCTTTCCTTCATGAAGATTCACTACTCGTATTTAGATGAGACCGATATCCTCATGGAAAAAACATTGGTGACCTCATGAAGGCGGTTTTCAACACATCTCCCCTTGTTTTTCTCTACCGCCTTGGCTTCCTGGGGAAGGCCCTGGATGAATTCCATAAAAATCTCTTGGCGATAAACTTCCGAGTGAGAAAAGATATATTCGACGAGATCATGAAATAAAAGCGCAGGGCAGGAGGACTCGATGGCAAAAGTTTTTTTAAGTTTCTTGGGTTTAGGGACGAAGGAACCGGGAACGGAAAAATATATTTATACACCGGCAGCCTATTCTTTAGGTAGTGTGCAATCGAGAACATCCCCATTCGTTCAAGCCGCGGAACTTGAACTTCTGAAACCGGTAGTTTTCGACAAAGTCATTATCTTTACGACACAAATAGCTGCCGATACTCATTTTACTGCGCTAAAAACAGAAATACAGAAAGTGGGATACCAAGAGCCTGCCATCATCATTCTTTCCGAAGACATGTCCACCCAAGGGCAATGGAAGTGGTTCGAGCAAATACTTGATGTTATACAAAACGACGATGAAATTACCGTCGACTTGACGCACGGATACCGGTCCATTCCCATCATCTTTTCAACAGCCATCAATTTTCTCCAAAGAGCAAAACGAATAAGGTTGTCGCATGTTTTCTATGGAGCGTTCGAGCAAAACCGATCAAGTGTTCCCATCGTGGATATGAAAGATTTCTACTCAATAAACATCTGGGCCGATGCAATAGAACGATTGACCGAAGATGCCGATGCGAGGAAGCTCGCGGAACTTTCCGATCGTGTACCAGAGTATCAGATTTCACAGATCAACGACAAGCATTTCATTGATGCTCTTTCGGATCTCACGAACAGAATCAGAAGCGTAGATGTAAACTATGTCAATCAAAGTGCATTAAAAGTGATCGATTTTGTAGTTCAAAAGCGTTCCTCATCCTCCCCAGTTGAAAAACTCATGCTTGATTTTGTTTTCAAACAATTCATCGAACTTGCCGGAGACGCTGCACTCACAGGCTCATACGACAAAAAATACTTCGAGATCCAACTCAACTTAATAAGACTATTCAACGAACACAGACTTTATATGCAATCTTTCACTGCCATGAGAGAGCTCGTCGGCTCGATTGGTCTGATACAGATTCCTAAAGCCAGATTCAATAATAAAGACGGAAGACAGCTGCGTCGGAAATATGCTGAGATCTTTATCAATATGTTCCAGTGGGCGGAAGAAAAATGGTATTTTTTCGAGAAAGTACACGACAAATACAATCCCGCTGATGAGAAGCATGCCCGGGAATTAATCCCATATTATGAAAAAATGAAGGAATTGGGTATCGAGCAACAACTTCGGGGATTCGTTTCCAATTTAACGAAATACCGCAACGGCCTGGATCATGCGTGGACCCAATGGAACGGTTTCGACGTGACTATCATCGAAGAAGCGCCTAAGTTTTACAATCAACTACACTCCGTGATCGATGGGCTTCTAAAGTACGAAATTCTAAGGTAACTTCCGATGTCCACCATCTACATAGTTTCCGACAACGGGATACTTCAAAAAAAAGGCGAGACGCTCCAGCTCGCTCATCACGACGGGACGATCACTACAATTTTTCCGTATAAGACCGAACAACTCGTCATACTTGGAAGCGTCGAGATAACCGGAAGGGCTTTCCGCCTCCTCATGCACCATAATATCGATACGATCTTCCTCGGCACCAACGGAAAGTACAACGGAAAGCTCGCGTTTCAGGATAGCAAAAATGTCTTTCTCCGACAAAAACAGTTCAAACTCCTGGACGACACTGATTTTCGTCTTCGTTTTGCTAAGGAGACGGTAGATGGAAAACTGAAGAACCAACTCTCGTTCATGCAGCGGATCAACAGGCGAAGGGAAACGGAAAATCAGGTCCAACAGACGATCGAGAACATGAAACGCAATATCCAAAAAGCACAGGAGGCTCAGGACCTTTCTACGCTTCGAGGGTATGAAGGAATGGGGGCCCGATATTTCTTCTCAGTTTTCAGGGAAAACATAAAACAGGACTGGGCCGTGTTCAAAGGCCGAAGCATGCACCCTCCGGAAGACAATGTTAACGCCGTTTTGAGCTTTCTCTATACTCTTCTGTTGTACTGCGTGGATGCGGCTATCGAGGAGGAAGGGTTGGACGCCTATGTCGGCTATTTTCATGAACTTGATTACGGGAAAAGAACACTCTCCTTCGATCTCGTTGAAGAATTCAGAACTCCCCTGGCGGACACACTCTGCTACGCACTTTTCAATCTCGGTATTCTTGCGAAAGAAGATTTTCATGAGGTCGTGTTTTCGTCGGAATCAGACGACTATCCCCTCGCCCAAGAAGAAGCCGACGACTCCACTTCGAACAATACTCTATATCAGGCGAAGAAAGGCATTCTTCTCACAAAGGAAGGACTCAGGAAGGTGATCAGCCAATTCGAGAAAAAAATCGATACGCAGATATTTTATCTGCCTCAGGCAAGACAGATGAGCTATAAAATGGTAATCCGCGAGCAGATCAAGCATTTCCGCAGAGTCGTAAACGGCGAAGAACGCGATTATAAACCGCTGGTGATCAAGTAACCATGCTGTATCTAGTGTGCTATGACATTGCGGATCCCAAACGCCTATGCCACGTAGCGAAGATTCTGGAAAATTTCGGATTGAGGATCCAGAAATCTTTTTTTCAATGCGATATGGAGGAAACACGAATGGAAGATATGAAGAAGAAAGTACTCCAGAAAATAAAGACGAAAAACGATTCCTTCTATATCTATCCACTCTGTGAAGACTGCAGCCAAAAGGCGATTCAGGACGGAACCGGTTCGTTGATCCGTTTGGAAAGTTTCGAAATTCTATGAAACACTGGTTGATCATCTACGATATCCGAAACCCGAAAAGACTTTCTAACATCGCTAAAATCATGGTTAACTTCGCGGTAAGGGTCCAGAAATCCGTTTTCGAAATGGAGGCAGAACGCAAGATAATCGTACTTCTTCGGAAACAGGTTCACTACATTTTGGACCCGGAGGATTATGTAGTATACTTCGAGGTGTGTGAACGCGATTGGCAGAAAAGGATGAAATACGGCCCTTCCAGGTTCAAGGAGGCCGAAGACAAGCCGTACAGCATTCTGTGAGGCATGCAGGATCTTTGAAATGGCTTCCGCCAACCTCGAATTTAGTAAAAGAGCCTCGAATTCGGCATAGGTTGGCGGAAAAAATAAATTCTTACAGGTTATTCAGATAATATTAGGTGGGAGGTGCCGATACATGAAATTTACGAGAATCATGAGGATCTTTGTAGATGTCTGCAGAAAAACCCTATTAAAATCTTTCTCGCATTATAGTTACAGAGAGTGCTGTTGGACTCCTTGACCTGAAGAAAGGGATTACGACAGTTATTCATTAAGAATAGAAAGGATATATCGATGTATTGTTGGACTCCTTGACCTGAAGAAAGGGATTACGACTTTTTTTACCCTTTCACAATAGATATTATGTCACTATCGTTGGACTCCTTGACCTGAAGAAAGGGATTACGACCCATTTGCTTCCGTCATGATTAGATCTCATGTTGGTTCTAGTTGGACTCCTTGACCTGAAGAAAGGGATTACGACTCTATTTCATTTTCCGATATGTCATTCAGAAATACTTGTTGGACTCCTTGACCTGAAGAAAGGGATTACGACCATCCTCTCGATAAGAGGTAAACTCTATCGCGTACTTGTGTTGGACTCCTTGACCTGAAGAAAGGGATTACGACCTGAATCTATAATCTTTCCTTTATATTCAACCTTAGTGAGTAGTTGGACTCCTTGACCTGAAGAAAGGGATTACGACGATATCCAACTTTTCCCCGATGTCCTTTCCGTCCAGGTTAGTTGGACTCCTTGACCTGAAGAAAGGGATTACGACCAAGCTTTTGATTCCCGTTTTCGTCAAAAATGTCGCGTTGGACTCCTTGACCTGAAGAAAGGGATTACGACCCTTTCCCATCGCTTCCTGTTTTGTCATCTCGTCCTCCTCGTTGGACTCCTTGACCTGAAGAAAGGGATTACGACCTCTTTTGGCGTCAAAAGCTCCTGTTTTTGGGGTTTTTGCGTTGGACTCCTTGACCTGAAGAAAGGGATTACGACCTGATCGCCATGAGCCGCTTGTTAACTTCTTGCCACTTTGTTGGACTCCTTGACCTGAAGAAAGGGATTACGACTAGGCCCCCTTTATCTGTCCGTTGCGGCTCACTCTATGTTGGACTCCTTGACCTGAAGAAAGGGATTACGACTCTCTTTTTCGGAATGAATTGCACCGCATGTATCACGAGTTGGACTCCTTGACCTGAAGAAAGGGATTACGACTCAAGGCCGATCGCGATAAATTCCGGGGCCTCGGCGTCAGTTGGACTCCTTGACCTGAAGAAAGGGATTACGACAATCTTTGACATTCTCGGGCTTGAGGTCGTCAAGGACTTGTTGGACTCCTTGACCTGAAGAAAGGGATTACGACAATGCTCGCCTTCTTTCATAACCTCGGCCATGAGGCTTTGTGTTGGACTCCTTGACCTGAAGAAAGGGATTACGACTTGTAATAGACCGTAAGAATTTGCGGGATTTCATCGGTAGTTGGACTCCTTGACCTGAAGAAAGGGATTACGACTCTTAACCTCAAGCCCGGACGCGGACAAGCCTTCGGTTGGACTCCTTGACCTGAAGAAAGGGATTACGACTTTTCCGATCGCGACAAACTCCGGGGCCTCGGCGTCAAGTTGGACTCCTTGACCTGAAGAAAGGGATTACGACTCGGACATTCTGCGACCGGGAATATGTATGCGTTTATTCCGTTGGACTCCTTGACCTGAAGAAAGGGATTACGACCTTTAAGACGTTTTTCATAATCATCAAAAAGAACACCTGTTGGACTCCTTGACCTGAAGAAAGGGATTACGACCTTTATTTCGTCGCTGTATATATAAGCGGTGACCAAATGTTGGACTCCTTGACCTGAAGAAAGGGATTACGACTGCGCTCAACCTCTCACTATTATAAGATCATCGGCAATGTTGGACTCCTTGACCTGAAGAAAGGGATTACGACTGATTAATGCCAATTGATAAGCTTTTTTGTCGCTTATATCGTTGGACTCCTTGACCTGAAGAAAGGGATTACGACCCTCCTCATGTGTCGATGGGCCTCCAAGTTTTATCGTTGGACTCCTTGACCTGAAGAAAGGGATTACGACTTGAGCGACGAAATCGAGAAAGAAAAAACGGCGAGCAAGGTTGGACTCCTTGACCTGAAGAAAGGGATTACGACGTTCTGCGGGGCGGCCGCCCTTCTTCCCGTTCTCGCGCACGTTGGACTCCTTGACCTGAAGAAAGGGATTACGACCACTCGGAGGACGACCCAAACATCGGATCGGCGTCGAGGTGTTGGACTCCTTGACCTGAAGAAAGGGATTACGACTGCGCTCAAGCCTTATTTGAATCATTCCGTTCATCTTGTTGGACTCCTTGACCTGAAGAAAGGGATTACGACCAGCTTTTCAGTACGTTGATTACCGTTTGTACGCCGGATGTTGGACTCCTTGACCTGAAGAAAGGGATTACGACTGATTTTTTGTGGTTTGATCAAAGAGGGTTTAATCATGGTTGGACTCCTTGACCTGAAGAAAGGGATTACGACTCTTAAGCAGTTCGAACTTCATCATCAATCTCCTCAATCAGTTGGACTCCTTGACCTGAAGAAAGGGATTACGACTAACCAGAGACCATCCAATCGATCGCTGATCCGTCGCGTTGGACTCCTTGACCTGAAGAAAGGGATTACGACACTTGCCACCAGGCTGTGCATTAAGGGCGATTGCTCGCGTTGGACTCCTTGACCTGAAGAAAGGGATTACGACCCTCGTCGGTGTAGTAGTAGGCCGTGAGGCGCCGAGCGTTGGACTCCTTGACCTGAAGAAAGGGATTACGACTCTCATTTCTTCTATTTTCTTAAGCAGTTCGGACTTGTTGGACTCCTTGACCTGAAGAAAGGGATTACGACTTTCATTGGCTGTTTTATCGGTTTTATTCATTGCTTTCTCACGTTGGACTCCTTGACCTGAAGAAAGGGATTACGACTTTGCACCTAGGCTTATATCGATCAACGACCACTTACCGTTGGACTCCTTGACCTGAAGAAAGGGATTACGACTTGTCTTCGTAAGCCTTCGTTTTCATCTTTTTTTCTCCTTGTTGGACTCCTTGACCTGAAGAAAGGGATTACGACAGGACTCGCAATCGTTTATCGCTCTCTTGAGTTCCCAAGTTGGACTCCTTGACCTGAAGAAAGGGATTACGACCCGCCAGATACTCCATGACCGCTTGGTACTCGTGGGTTGGACTCCTTGACCTGAAGAAAGGGATTACGACCGCAAGAGCCACGAGTAATTCCCGAACTGATCCGCCGTTGGACTCCTTGACCTGAAGAAAGGGATTACGACCAGAGACGGAGTTTCCGTTTCTACCGCCTCGGCTGAGTAGTTGGACTCCTTGACCTGAAGAAAGGGATTACGACGGGTACTCGGCGGTATCGGTTTCCCGACCGCAACGACGAGTTGGACTCCTTGACCTGAAGAAAGGGATTACGACGTTCCGCGAATGCGTCGAGTTCCTTGAGGCGGGTAGCGTTGGACTCCTTGACCTGAAGAAAGGGATTACGACCCTTCGCACGTCGGCGGGATCGATAAAATCGGCATGGTGTTGGACTCCTTGACCTGAAGAAAGGGATTACGACCTCGATCCCGGCCATCTCGATAGCCTGCTCCCTAGTAAGGGTTGGACTCCTTGACCTGAAGAAAGGGATTACGACGCTTTTCCGCCCAATGCTTTCTCATTTTCCCATCGAGTTGGACTCCTTGACCTGAAGAAAGGGATTACGACTTGAATCTTACTTATCGTGATATTGCCCTGCGCGTCCATCGTTGGACTCCTTGACCTGAAGAAAGGGATTACGACAGGGTCTTTTGAGATATTATTTATATCATAAAGAGGATAGTTGGACTCCTTGACCTGAAGAAAGGGATTACGACTCTTTATCTTAGATGCTTTATCCGCGCGCGCAATCTCCGCGTTGGACTCCTTGACCTGAAGAAAGGGATTACGACGATTCTTAATTTGAAAGCAACTCAATAAAGATTTTCTTGTTGGACTCCTTGACCTGAAGAAAGGGATTACGACTGTACTTGCGCATGGCTTTACCGACGATGCTCGCCTGGAAGTTGGACTCCTTGACCTGAAGAAAGGGATTACGACTCTTTATCTTAGATGCTTTATCCGCGCGCGCAATCTCCGCGTTGGACTCCTTGACCTGAAGAAAGGGATTACGACATGCAATCGCCGTGAATGGTGATTTCGGCGACGGTTTCGGGTTGGACTCCTTGACCTGAAGAAAGGGATTACGACTGAAGAGTAATTAACTCATCGGCAACCGCTGCGTATCTGTTGGACTCCTTGACCTGAAGAAAGGGATTACGACCCCTTTCTCGTCATAGATTTCGCGCTCGGTTTTATCGTTGGACTCCTTGACCTGAAGAAAGGGATTACGACCTGATCAACCGGCCGCAAATTGCCAAAGTCATTTTCCACGGTTGGACTCCTTGACCTGAAGAAAGGGATTACGACGCGAAGCAGTCGGCCGGGATTTCGTCGTATTTTCCAGCGTTGGACTCCTTGACCTGAAGAAAGGGATTACGACACCGTGCCGTGACCTCGAATTGCTCCTCGAAAAGCTCAGTTGGACTCCTTGACCTGAAGAAAGGGATTACGACCCGATGTATACGCGGACGATCTTGATCGACCCGTCGTGTTGGACTCCTTGACCTGAAGAAAGGGATTACGACCTGGAATAGTTCCATTTTATACCTCCCTACGCATTTCAAGTTGGACTCCTTGACCTGAAGAAAGGGATTACGACATACACGCGGTCGAAAAACTTCTCGTCGGCGGTCGGCGTTGGACTCCTTGACCTGAAGAAAGGGATTACGACGCTTTGACTCTCAGATCATAACCCTGTCTACTCATGACATGTTGGACTCCTTGACCTGAAGAAAGGGATTACGACAATTTTGCTTATGTATACATCTGCTTTTTTCTTTTTTGTTGGACTCCTTGACCTGAAGAAAGGGATTACGACAAGCGCGTTGTGTGTCTCTATTGTGTCAATTCGAGCCTTGTTGCGCCCCCTTCCCCACGCAAAAATCCGTTTGCGGGGCCATTTGACTCGAGCAACGTCCTCTTCGTGTCCGCACGAAGAGCCAAATGAAGGCCATGGTCAACGGGACCCGCAAACGGATTTTTGCCATCCCCATTGACATTTCTTCCTGCATTCTATATAAAGTACGGCGTGCTGCCGCTGTAGCTCAGTCGGTAGAGCAACGGACTGAAAATCCGTGTGTCGTCAGTTCAATTCTGACCGGCGGCACTGCATGCCTCCCTTTTCGGGGGGCTTTTTTTTTCGAAGTTTCGATTCAGGCACGCTTGCCAGACCGTCCCCGATCGGCTTATCATTCCGGAGACCTTTTCTCGTTAAAGGTGACCAGATATGGAACGATTGAACAGGAAACTCGTGCTTTCCCGCTCCGCCGAGCTCGATCCGGCCGGCATCGCGGGAAAAGCCTATCCCGAGAAGGTGCTCCAATTCGGCGAAGGCGGCTTTCTCCGCGGCTTCGTCGACTGGATGATCCACCGCATGAACGGGCGGGGGATCTTCAACGGCAGCGTGGTCGTCGTCCAGCCCATAGCTCAGGGCACGGTGTCCCTGCTCAACGAGCAGCAAGGCCTCTATACCCTGCTCAGGCGCGGAATCCGGGACGGGAAGGAGGAAGAAGACATCGAGGTCGTCTCCTCGATCAGCCGCGGACTGGATCCGTACTCGGATTTCGGAGCCTTCCTCGCGTGCGCGAGGAACCCCGACCTCCGCTTCATCGTTTCCAACACCACGGAGGCCGGGATCGCCTATCGCGACGGAGAAAGCTTCCGGGACGAGCCGCCCGCCTCCTTTCCGGGCAAGGTCGCCCGGTTCCTTTTTGAACGCTATTCCTGGTGCGGCGGCGATCCAAAGAAGGGTTTCGTCTTTCTCCCCTGCGAACTCATCGACCGGAACGGCGACAATCTCCGGAGGATCGTCCTCCGTCTCGCCGAGGAATGGGGTCTCGAGGAAGGCTTCCGCGCCTGGGTGGAGAAGGCGAACGTCTTCTGCAACACCCTCGTGGACGGCATCATGACCGGCTTCCCGAAGGAGGAGATCGCAGAACTCCAGGCCAAGGCAGGATACGAAGACAGGCTCTTCGACACCGGAGAGCTCTTCAGGCTCTGGGTCATCGAGGCGCCGGCGATCGTGCAGGACGAATTCCCCCTCCACCGCGCGGAGATGGAGGTGGTGTGGACCGACGACATGGGCCCCTACAGGACCCGCAAGGTACGCATCCTGAACGGTCCCCACACGATGACGGTCCTCGGCGCCTATCTCGCCGGAAAGGAAACGGTGAGGGACTGCCTCGAGGACGAGACGATCAAGGCCTACCTCCGAAAGGGCATTTTCGAGGAGATCATCCCGGTCCTTACGCTGCCGAGGAAGGAACTCGAGAAATTCGCGGAAGAGGTCCTCGAGCGGTTCGCGAACCCCTTCATCAAGCATTATCTTCTATCCATCGCCCTCAATTCCGTTGCCAAGTACAAGGCCCGCGTTCTCCCCACGATCCAGGAATACGAGGCGAAATTCGGCGGAGCCCCCGACGCCCTCTCCTGGTCCATGGCCGCTCTCATCGCCTTCTATCGCGGCACGGAGATCCGCGACGGGGCCCTGATCGGGCATCGCGGCGGCGAGGAATACCCGATCAAGGACGACGCCGACGTGCTCGAGATCTTCCGCGGCCTCTGGAAGGGCTCGTCCGATCCGAAAAAACTCGCACGGGAGGTTCTCTCCTGTCGGCGCTTCTGGGACGCGGATCTCACGTCGCTCCCGGGATTCGAGGAAAAGGTGGCCTTCCATCTCGCCGGCATTCTCGAGAGAGGCCCCCTCGCCTCCATGGAGGACGCGGTCCGCGGCCGGTAGGGCCGAACGGCCGTATTTTCTTTCAATAGAAGGCTATTCGGATGCAGGACACTTGCAGGAATCACCCAAGTGAAGTAATCTTGTAAGGATACGCGTTGAAATCACCTCGGGCGGAGGAGGAGTCGTGTTCCAGAAACAGATCATGATGAGGCGGGTCCTCTACTCGCTGGCACCGATCTTCTTGTTTTCGGTCTACCTCTACGGCTGGAGGAGCCTTGCAGTGACCGCGACGTCGATCATTCTCGGCACCATGACCGAGTACTTCATGGAGCGAACCAGGAAGAAGCCGGTGAGCGAAGCGGTCCTCGTAACCTGCGTTCTCTATGCACTTTCGCTGCCTCCGAAAACGCCGCTCTGGGTCGTCGGAGTCGGCATCGTGTTCGCGGTCTTCTTCGGCAAGGAGGTCTACGGCGGATTCGGCAGGAACGTCTTCAATCCGGCCATCACCGGCCGACTTTTCGTGTACATAACCTTCGCCACCCTGCTCTCTGCGTCGTGGATGGTTCCCGGCGGCTTCGGGGCGCACGCCGACGCGGTGAGCACGGCGACTCCGCTCGCGCTTCTCCGGCAGGGCAAAGGATCGGAACTCGATCTCCTCGACCTGTTCACGGGCCTGCGCGGAGGCGCCCTGGGGGAAAGCTCGATCGCCCTCATCCTCCTCGCCGCGGTCTACCTCCTCGCGACGAAGACCGCGAGCTGGAGGATCGTATTCTCCACCGTCGGAAGTGCGGCCCTCTTCTCGTTCGTCCTCGACTTCTTCGGCGTGAAGGGCGCCTTTCCGGCCCTCGCGTCCATGATGAGCGGTAGCGTGCTCTTCATCGCGGTCTTCATGGCCACGGATCCGGTCTCCGCTCCCAAGAAACCCGTCTCGCAATGGGTCTACGGCATCGTGATCGGCACCGTCGCGATCCTTCTCAGACTGTACTCCGCCTTTCCCGAAGGCACGAGTTTCGCCGTGCTCATAGGCAACACCTTCGCCTGCCTGATCGACGAACTCGCAGGCATGCGGAAAAAGGAGGTCGCCTCGTGAACAAGGAAGGAATCGGCTACACCATCGGTTTCGCGTTCGTCATCACCTTCGTCTTCGTGTTCTTCCTCGCGCTCGCGAACGAGGGTACCAAGGGCATCGTCGCCGGGAACCAGGAGATCGCGCGCCAAAAGGCCATCCTCGCCGCCATGGACGTCAAATTCGCGAGCGACGAGGAAGCCGCGAAATTCTTCAAGGACGTGAAGACGGTCGACAAGGACGGAAGCCGGTACTACACCTTGGAAAAGGGCGGCAAGACCGTGTACGCGAAGCAGTTTTCGGGGAGCGGGCTCTGGGGCACGATCACCGGCATCCTCGCCGTGAACGACGACATAACGAGGACCGTAGGCCTTCAGATCCTGAGCCACAACGAGACCCCCGGTCTCGGCGGCAGGATCGACGAGGCCTGGTTCAAGGACCAGTTCAAGGGCGAGGCGATCAGGAACGGAAAGATCGTCGTGACCTCAGGAGCCGAGGCGGGAACCCTCAAGAAGGATCCCGAAGACGGCATGCTCGACGGGATCACCGGAGCTTCGAGGACGAGCCAGGCCATGGGGACTCTCGTGAACCAGGACATAGCCGAACTCAAGGCACTCGTCGGAGCGAAAAAATGAATTCCAAAGAAGCGAAGAATATTGCGAAACAGAACCTCTGGTTCAACAATCCGATCTTCATCCAGATCCTCGGCATCTGTTCCACGCTGGCGGTCACGAACGTACTCACGAACACCCTCATCATGACCCTGGGAGTGACCTTCGCCACCGCCTTCTCCAGCCTCACGGTATCCCTCCTGAAGGAGCTCATCCCGAGGAAGGTGAGGATGATCGCCCAGGTACTCGTCATGTCCTTCTACGTCATCATCCTCGACATCCTGCTCCGGGCCTATCTTCCGGAAATCTCCAAGAGCCTGGGTCCCTACGTGGGCCTCATCATTACGAACTGCATCCTCATGGGCCGCGCGGAAGGCTACGCACAGAGCAATCCGCCCCTCGCCTCCTTCTGGGACGGCCTCACCTCGGGGCTGGGCTACATGTGGGTGCTCATGACGATCGCCTTTTTCCGGGAATTCCTCGGCTTCGGGACGCTCTTCGGCGTCCGCGTCGCGCCGCAGGGCTTCGTGACATGGACCATCATGGTCATGGCGCCCAGCGCCTTCTTCATGGTGAGCCTGCTCCTCTGGGCAGCGAAAACCATCCAGAGCAGAGCGAAAAAACCCCAGGGAGGTAAGGCATGAACGCCCCCGACATCGCCCCCCTCACCCTCTTCTTCGCCTCCATCTTCACGAGCAACATCCTCCTGGCGAACTTTCTCGGAATGTGCTCGTTCATCTCGATCTCCAAGGACCTGAAGTCGTCGAACGGCCTCGGCCTCGCGGTGACCGTGGTTCTCGCGATCACGAGCGTCGTCAACTGGGCGGTCCTCCACTACTTCCTCATCCCGCTCGGGCTCGAATATCTCAGGTTCATCGTCTTCATCGTCGTCATAGCCGCGGTGGTGCAGATGCTCGAGATGCTCATCGATCGCGTATCGCCCGCCCTGTACATGGCGCTGGGGATCTTCCTTCCGCTGATCACGGTGAACTGCGCGATCCTCGGAGTCGTCCTTTTCATCGACATCAGGAGGTACGGATTCCTGCAGTCCCTCGTGTTCGGCACGGGTTCCGGCCTCGGCTGGTGGCTCGCCATCATGTCCCTGGCCGCCATCCGGAAGAAAATCGACAACGGACCGGTGCCGGCCGGGCTCAAAGGGCCGGGCATAACCCTGATCACCATAGGGTTCATGGCCATGGCCTTCATCGGGTTCTCCGGCATGCTCAACGTTCAGTGAGGAGGAAAGACGTGAGTTATGCGATCATACTTGCACCTGCGGCGCTCGGAGGCTTGAGCGCGATCCTCGCACTTCTCATAGCGGTCCTCGACAGGGTCGTCAACAATTACGGCGAAGTCGTCATAGACATCAACAAGGGCAAACGCCAATTGAAGGTGAAAGGCGGGGCGCCCCTCCTCCTTTCCCTCGCCGAGCAGGGCGTGTTCGTCCCATCGGCCTGCGGAGGGCGCGGAAGCTGCGGGGCCTGCAAGACGCGGGTGCTCTCGGACGTAGGACCCCATCTCCCGACCGAGACGCCGTACCTCACCAAGAACGAGATGGACCAGAACGTCAGGCTCGCCTGCCAGATCAAGCTCAAGAAAAACATAGAGGTCGAAATCCCCGAGGCCCTCTTCAACATCCGCAGGTACACGGGCACCGTGGAAAGGATCAGGAACGTCACGCACGACATCAAGGAAGTCTACGTCCGCCTGGACGAGCCGAACGAAATCGCGTATACCTCCGGCCAGTACGTCCAGCTCATGGTCCCGCCTTACGGAAAGATCAAGGAACCGACCCAGAGAGCCTATTCCATGTCCTCCAGGCCGAGCGACAGGAACCACGTGGAGCTCTTGATACGGCTCGTGCCCGGCGGCATCGTCACGACCTACGTGCACACTCTCATGAAGGAAGGCGAGCGCGTCGTATTGACCGGTCCCTTCGGCGAATTCATGGTACGCGATACCGAGGCCGCCATGATCTGCGTGGCCGGGGGCTCGGGCATGGCGCCCTTCAAGTCCATCCTCTGGGACATGCGGGAGAAGGGAAAAGCGGACCGGGACGTCTGGTTCTTCTTCGGCGCAAGGACCCAGAAGGACCTCTTCTACGTCGAGGAGCTCGAGGAACTCGCGAAGCAGTGGAGCCGCTTCCATTTCATAGCCGCGCTTTCCGAACCCCAGGGAGGGGATTGGAAGGGCGAAAGCGGCCTCATCACCGCGGTACTCGACCGGTACTTGAACACGGTCATCGACAAAGCCGTCCCGAAGGAGGGATACCTCTGCGGGAGCCCCGGCATGCTCGACGCGTGCATCGCGGTCATGAAGAAGGACGGCATTTCGCCGGAAAAAATCTATTACGACAAATTCGCCTGACAGGGAGGAAAGAGCATGAAGATGCCGCCGTTGTTCGTCAAAGCACAGGCAAATATGCAGCCCGGGGTCCTCAGTTCCGCCGGATTTCTCGGCGACGACGACCGGCTCCTCGCTGACATCATCGCGCGAGACGAGGAGGCGTTCCAGAAGCTCGGGCTGGATTTCTCGAAGGCAGCGGAGTCGCTCAGGCGTCTCATGAACGAAGGTCGCAAGGGGCTCGGGGAGCCCATCACCGTCGAGGGGAAATGGAGGGTCCAGGTCTCCGAGGCCCGGGGGGTCCTCGCCTGCCCCTTCGAGGACGGCGTCAGCCGCAAGACGAACGCGACGGTCGAGCTCGTCGACGGCGGAAGGAGGATCTACTTTTCGGACCTTTCCCTCCACCTCATGGAGGTCCACCATTTCCTCCAGGGGAAAGGATCCCCTTTCCGGCTAGAACCGGAAGACATCAAGCAGGTACTCGGGAATTGATCCGGTAAGTGGGAGACAGGATTGGCCAGCGAACGGATTCTCATCGTCGAAGACGAAAAGATCATCGGACTCGACCTCCAACGCCGCCTGGAGAAATTCGGCTATACGGTCGTCGACCTCGTATCCACGGGCGAAAAGGCCGTCGCCGTGGCCTGGGAGACGAGGCCGGACATCATCCTCATGGACATCATGCTGGCCGGAAAGATCGACGGAATCGAGGCGGCGACGCGCATCAAGGAAAACTGCAAGATCCCCGTCATCTTCCTCACCGCCTATGCCGACGAGAACACCCTGGAACGCGCGAAGCAGGCGGAGCCCTTCGGTTACATCCTGAAGCCGTTCAAGGAACGCGAGCTCTACACCACCATCGACATAGCCCTCTACAAGCATTCGATCGACCGGAAGCTCTATCAACAGGAGCGGTGGTTCTCGGCCATCCTGGAAAGCGCCGGAGACGGGATCATCGCCACGGACAGGAACAACTTCATCAGGTTCATGAACCCGGTCGCGGAGATCCTCACGGGTTGGAAGGAAAAGGACGTACAGAACGCCAACATCAAGGAGATCCTGAAGCTCTTCGACGACAAGACGTCGCTCTCCATCGAGATACCCAAGGTCCCCGACACGAGAAGCGAATTCCCGCTCTTTTTCGACTCCGTTCACATCGTCAACAAGCAGGGAGCCAAGATCCACATCGAGGGGAGCGTGGCCCAGATCCTCGAGCCCGACAAGAACATCATCGGACAGGTATTCGTGTTCCAGGACGTGACGGACATCCAGCGAATGTCGGAGACCATCACCTACCAGGCAAGCCACGACTCGCTCACCGGCCTCATCAATCGGGAGGAGTTCTTCGTCAAGCTCGAGAACGCCCTCGGCCAGGTCAAAGGTTCCGAGATGAAGCACGGCTTCATCTTTCTCGACCTCGACAAGTTCCACGTGGTCAACGACCTGTGCGGCCACATCGCAGGCGACGAACTCCTGCGGCAGGTGACCGAGGACATCAAGGCCGTGGTGCCGGAGGGGAAGACCATCGGCAGGCTCGGCGCGGACGAGTTCGGGATACTCATCGACGACATAAGCATGAAGGACGCGGAAAAGATCTCCCAGAAGCTCCTGCAGACCGTCCAGCGGACCTTCCTCTGGCAGAAAAGCAGCTTCAAGATCACCGCGAGCATAGGCGTCGTTCCCATCGACGCGGAAAGCAGGGATTTCTACAACATCCTCGCGGCCGCGGACGACGCCTGCTATTTCGCGAAGCAGGAGGGAGGCAACAGGATCAAGCACTACGACACCACGAACTACCAGTTCCTCAAGCGTCGCGGCGAGATGAAGTGGATATCGCATCTCACGGCGGCGCTCGAGGAAAACCGCTTCGTGCTCTTCAGCCAGACCATCCTCGCACTCGATCCCTCCAAAGGCTACGGGGACAAGGCGGAAATCCTTCTCCGCCTCAAGGACTCCGAAGGCAACCTCGTCCCCCCGTCGGATTTCATCCCCGCCGCGGAGAGGTACAACTTCATGCCCGCGATCGACCGGTGGGTCATCCGCGAGGTGGCCGAATACATCCGGAAATCGACCGAAGCCGGCTCAAAACCGGGAGTCATCTACTGCATCAACGTCTCCGGCGCCTCTATCGCCGACGAGACCCTCTTCGACAACCTGTCGGGAGTGTTCGACCAAACCGGCGTCGATCCCAAGCTCCTGTGCTTCGAAATCACGGAAAGCACGGCAATCGAGAACCTATCCTTCGCCATCACCTTCATCAAGCGATTGAAACAACTCGGCAGCACTTTCGCGCTGGACGACTTCGGGAACGGCTTCTCCTCCTTCGCTTATCTCAAGAGCCTGCCGGTGGACTTCCTGAAGATCGACGGCTCCTACGTCAAGGACATCGTCCAGGATCCGATAGACCACACCCTCGTGGAATCGGTGAACAATATCGGCCACGCCATGGGCATGAAGACCATTGCGGAATTCGTGCAGAGCGACGAGATACTCAGGCTTCTCAGGGAAATGGGAGTCGATTACGGCCAAGGCTACTCGATCTCGAAGCCCGAGCCCCTGGTTCTCCCTGCGAACGTCCCGAAAGAAGGTCGATGACGCGGCCCACTGCCGTGAGCGAGAGCGCTATCGCCTCCCCGATCCCTCCGTCCTCCGCTGAAAACCCGTCTCCGTCCATGCCGCCCTCCGTGCGGCCCCGAGCCTCAAGCTCCGCGAGGGCGATGCGGGCGATTCCCGCATGCAGCGCCCCGAATGCCCGAACGTCGAAGCTCCCTGCGTCCGGACGAAGCGGCAGTCCAACGATCGAAGCGAGCGGGAAAACGGCGTCCTCCTCGAGCGGAAGTACCTTGAGCACGACCGAGAAATCCCCGATACGGTCCCTGAAGCGGAGCAGCCTCTCCTCTTCCGCAGAGTCGGCTCGCCGGCGTGCGGCGAATATCGAACCTCGAAGCACCGAAGCCAAGACCTCCAGGTCCGCCACGGCCGCAAGGTCGCCTGCCGCCGCGAGTATTCTGCGCCGTGAGAAGACGGCCCGGAGATGTCCGTCCTTATCCGCGTGTGCCGCGAAAAAATCGTCGGCCCAGGCCTCCAGGGGGAGTGCGGGCGAGGGAGCCGTGCGGCCTTTCAGGTAGAACTTCTCGCAATCGGAGAGCCGCGCGGCGGCCTGCGCCTCCGCAAGCAGCCCCCTCGTTCGGAGAGCGCAGACGCAGGCCGCCGCCACGGCGGCGAAGGCCTTCACGAAGGAGGAGGATTCCGGAACGGGCCCGAGGCCCCCCCCGACAGACGGAAGATAAGCGGTCATCGCGTGAGGAGGGGCAGGAATTCTTCGACCGCGACGGGACGGCTGAACAGGAAGCCCTGGCCGTAGTTGCAGCCCTGCTCCTTGAGAGCCTCGAGCTGGCCTTCGTTTTCAACACCTTCCGCGACGACCTTGAGGTTGAGGCTGTGGGCCATCGATATGATGGCGTTCACGATGGAAGCGTCGTTCGGGTCCTCGAGAAGGTCCTGAACGAAGGATTGATCGATCTTGAGGATGTCTATGGGGAGCTTCTTGAGATAGGTCAGGGAGGAATAGCCCGTGCCGAAATCGTCGATGCTGATGTTCACCCCCAGGTTCTTGAGCTGGTTCAGGATGCCGATGGAGGCATCGATGTTCTTTATGATGCTGTTCTCCGTTATCTCAACGGTCACGAGATGAGGATCTATTTGGGTTTCACGGAAGATGACCTTGAGGCGATCGAGCAGGTCGGGCTGGAGGAACTGCTTGGCCGAGAGGTTTATCGCCACGCGCAGCCCTTCGCCGCGCACGCCGTCGTTCCATGTCCTGTTCTGCCTGCACGCGGTCCTGAAGACCCATTCGCCGAGGGGATAGATCAGGCCGGTCTCCTCGGCCAGGGAGATGAACTGGACCGGCGGGATCAGGCCGCGTACCGGATCCTTCAGCCTCACCAGGGCCTCGCTGGAAACCACCTTCCCCGTCGCGAGTTCCACGATCGGCTGATAGTGCACGTGGAGCCAGTTCGACGAAAGGGCTTCGCGCAGCACGTTCTCCAGGGTGAGACGCCTGACCGCGCGCTCGTTCAGGTCGGACGTGAAGAATTGATAGGTGTTCTTGTCCTTCTCCTTCGCCTGAAGCAGGGCGAGGTCCACGCACTTGAGGAGAGTCTTGGCATCGGTTCCGTCGTCGGGAAAGAGGCTTATCCCCATGCTGGGGGTGACGTACACCGCGTTGCCGTCGATGTAGAAACCGCGCCTGAAACTCTGCAGGACGCGGCCTGCCACCTCCGTCACGTCGTCCGGCTTCTGGATGTCCGGCAGGAGGAGGGTGAACTCGTCCCCTCCCGTCCTCGCGAGCGTGTCGCCCGCCCTGATGACCTCGAGGAGACGCCTTCCCGCGTCCTTCAGGAGGAGGTCCCCCGCCGCGTGCCCGAGCGTGTCGTTGACCTTCTTGAAGTCGTCGAGATCGATGAGCATGATGCCGAGCCTCCGCGATTTCCGCCCGGCCTGGGTAACCGCGAGGTTGAGCCGGTCGTTGAACAGGAGCCTGTTCGGCAGATCGGTGAGCTGATCGTAATATGCGTTGTGCTCGATCTGCGCCTCCTTCTGTTTCAGCGCCCCAATGTCGCGGAAGATTCCGATGTAATAGCCTCTCCTCGCCTCTTCGTCTCGAACCGTGCTGATCGTGAGCCATTCCGGGTAAATGTCCCCGTTCTTTCGCCTGTTCCAGATTTCCCCCTGCCACCTCCCCTGCCGGTCGAGGCTGTCGCGCATTTCGGCGTAGAAATCCGGTCCATGTTTCCCCGAATGGAGGATTTTCGGCGTCTTTCCGACGACCTCCGGCTGTGAATAGCCGGTGATGGAATTGAAGGCGGGATTCACCATCTGTATCTCGAAATTCTCGTTGGTCACCATTACGCCTTCGGTCGAATTCTCGAAGATCTTCCCGGTTATCCTGATCTGACGCTCCGTTTCCCTTCTCGCGTTCAAGGTTTCCTCGATGAGTCTCGCGCTCGGTACGAATTCGCGCCGGTCGACCGGCTCGACCGGACAGGTGTCGGAGCCTTCTCCATACGGATGGCTGAACAGCAGCTTCATGAGCGCATACCACCGGTCGGACAAAGCTCCGACGATCAAGGCGCAGAAGAAGATGACCGCTTGATCCAAGGAGTAGGACAGCCAATCCGAAGGAATTCGGGAATATTGCATCATGACGAAAAAAAGCATACCATTCACCAGCGAGAGCGCCAGTCCGCCGACTACGCCGAAGAAGACGGCCGACAGGATGACTGCGACGATGGGAAGCAGGTAGTAGCTCCGGAAGGGCGGGAATATGAGCGGAGCGAGGAGTACGAGACCGTAAGCGCTTGACACCAGTACGGTTCGAAGGATGAATGCCTTGGCCGAATAACCGAAGCGGTACAAGCGTTCGTTCACTCTCGAGACTCCTTACGGTATTTTCGAGATGGTATCATGGGCCATGTAAGTTGTCAATTGATATAATATATCCATTTTCTCCAATTTGAAAGGCCACATGGGAATAGTCCGAAGCATGAAAAGTCAGTGCAGCCCAACGAAGGAAAAAATACCCGTACTCATGGGCATGAAGCATTGCGGGAAAACGACCTTGGGCACCCTTCTCGCAGCGAGTCTCGGGATTCCCTTCCTCGATCTCGACGACCACGTCGAGGCTGCGGCCGCGACGGCCGAGGGACGGAGGACAGCAGTCAGGGACCTTTACCGAAGGCTCGGCAAGGACGGCTTCCGAGATCTCGAGCGCCGGGCCCTCGAGAAGATCGCGAGCGGCATCGAGACGGAGAAGACGTCCTTCGTACTCGCCCTCGGCGGAGGCACCATCGAGAATTCCGACGGACTCGCCGCCCTTGCGGACAGCGGCGTGTTCATATATCTTGAGGAGGAGGAAGGGACTCTGTTCCGGCGAATTCTCGCCGGGGGTCTGCCGCCCTTCCTTCAGGGAGACGATCCCGAGGAGGCTTTTCGCCTCCTGTACGCTGAACGGACCGCCCTGTACAGGGCTCGCGCCGACATCGTGGTTCCCGTGCACGGACTCACCCCCGAAGAGGGAGTCGGGGCGATACTCGAAAAATTGAGGGAGAACTGACCATGGGCGGCAACAGCTTCGGCCTTCTCTATCGCGTCACCACCTACGGAGAATCCCACGGCGGAGCGGTCGGCGTCGTCGTGGACGGCGTGCCGCCCGGCCTCGAGCTGTCGGAACGCGACGTCCAGGTCGAACTCGACCGCCGGAAACCGGGCCAGTCGGAGGTAGGAACACCCAGGAAGGAGGACGACAAGGTTTCCTTCCTTTCCGGCGTGTTCGAGGGCAAGACCACGGGCACCTCGCTCATGATGGTGCTCTATAATTCCGACGCCCGCCCCGAAGCCTATCTGGACATCAAGGACCTCTTCAGGCCGGGACACGCGGATTACACCTTTCTCAAGAAATACGGCATCCGCGACTGGCGGGGATCGGGGCGGGCCTCGGGCAGGGAAACCGCCGCGAGGGTCGCTGCCGGGGCGGTCGCCAAGAAGATACTCCGGAGCCGAGGGATCGACGTCGTCGCCTACACGCTCAGGGCCGCGGGGGTCCAGTGCAGGAACTTCGACCGCGCCGTAATCGAAAAGAATCCGCTCCGCGCCTGCGACTCGGCCGCGGCGGAGGAGATGGTGCGGCGCGTCGCGCAGAGGAAGACCGAGGAGGACAGCGTCGGAGGAATCGTGGAATGCCGCATCACGGGAGTCCCCGCGGGCCTCGGGGAACCGGTGTTCGACAAACTCGACGCCGAACTCGCCCACGCAATGCTCTCCATAGGTGCGGTGAAGGGCATCGAATTCGGCGCAGGTTTCCGGGCCGCAGACATGACCGGTTCCGAGCACAACGATCCAATGGACGCTTCCGGCTTTCTTTCCAACAACGCGGGGGGAATCCTGGGCGGCATCTCCACGGGCGAGGAGATCCTCTTCCGAATCGCCGTCAAGCCGACGTCCTCGATAGCGAAGCCGCAGAGAACCGTGGACACGGAGGGGCGCGAACGCACGATCCGGACCGAGGGCCGCCACGACGCCTGCATCTGCCCGCGCATCGTCCCCGTCGTGGAAGCCATGGCTGCGATCGTCGTGGAGGATCATTACAAGCGCCAGGCGGCGCTCCGCGCATAGGGGACCGGGCGCGGCTCCGGGTCGGGTTAAAAAAAACCGGCCGGGAAGCCCTTCCCGGCCGGTCGGCGGTCGCTCGGCGACGCGGATCAGTTCATCGGAGAAAAGTCGCTCTTCGCCGCCCCGCACATGGGACACACCCAGTCTTCGGGAAGGGATTCGAAGGGGGTTCCCGGCTTCACGCCGTTGTCGGGATCGCCCTCTGCCGGGTCGTAGATGTAGCCGCACACGTCGCAAACGTATTTCTTCATGATCGACTCCTTACACCTCAGTCTTTCCAGAGACCGTGGACATTGCAATATTCCCGCGCCGAGACCTTCGAAGCGCTGACGCAGAATTCCGCCTGGGGCTGATCGCCGGGTTTCAAGTATTTCTTGTACCGTACTCCGTCGGCCGAAAGCTCGATCCACTCGATGTAGTGGTTGTCCGCCATGGGATGGAGGGTGGACCCGACCGTGACCTTGTACCCGTTCGCGGTTTTTTCCACGACCGGAACGTGCTTCTCGGTCGTCTTGTCCGCACTTTTCTCGTCCATGAGTTTCATGGGTTTGCCGCAGCAGACGAGTTCCCCTTCCCCCGCATGCAGCACCTCGACGATGTTGCCGCAGAGTTCGCACTTGTAAACCTGAGTCACTTTCGTCATGACAGTCCTCCCTTTTCTCTCACCAATTCTCGCCGAGAAGCTCGAAATAGGCCTGGGGATGAGCGCAGGCGGGGCAGGCTTTCGGGGCCTCGACGGCTTCCATGATGTAGCCGCAGTTGAGGCAGCGCCATACCACCTTCTTGTCCTTCTTGAAGGCCTGTCCCTTGTCGATGTTCGCCTTCAGGCCGTTGAAGCGCTTCTCGTGCTGTTTCTCGGCGACGGCGATCGATTCGAACACGGTCGCGATGGCCTCGTAGCCTTCTTCCCTTGCGGTCTTCGCGAAAGACGGATACATGTCCGTCCATTCGTAGTACTCGCCGGCGGCACCGGCCTTCAGGTTCTCGGAGGTGGAAGCGATGACTCCGGCCGGAAAGGCCGCGGAGATTTCGACTTCCCCGCCCTCGAGGAACTTGAACAGCCGTTTGGCGTGCTCCTTTTCCTGGTCCGCGGTTTCTTCGAACACCCTGGACACCTGGATATATCCCTCCTCTCGGGCTTTGCTGGCGAAATAGGTGTACCTGTTCCGCGCCTGGGATTCACCCGCGAAGGCAGTAAGGATGTTCCGTTCGGTCTTCGAACCCTTAAGACTTTTCATAGTGGACTCCTTCCATTGTTACGGTTTAGACGGAGGGGTTTTCAATGAACGCCGTCGCGTCCCGGGCTCGTCTTTTCACGCGGAAATCGCCCGGCTTCGAACGATTGTTTTGAAAAACCTCGGTCTTCCTGTATTATCGCAAAAGATCGGATAAATTTCCATGCGCTGAGAGCGATTTTCGGAGGTATTTTCCCTCAGGATGGAGTCCGAGCCGGCTCAATGAAAAATCGAACCGTACGGGATCCCGCGGATCGATCTCCCGGAAGGCTGCGGTGAGTTCGACCGCGGCCCTGAGATCCGCTTGCTTTCGCCCGATGAGGCCGAGCTCCAGGGCGAAGGCGTGCATGTGCGTATCGAGGGGAACGATCAGCATGCCGGGGTCAACGGCGGTCCAGCCTCCGGGATCGACCGAATCCTTCCTCACCATCCAGCGGAGAAAGAGGTTGAGCCGTTTGGCAGCCCCTCCCCTGCCGGGATCGGAAAGGAGGATTCCGGTATCGGCCGGGGACCTCCGCTCGAAGGCTTCGAAGAACGAACGGAGCGCGGGGAGCACGGTCTCCTGCCCGTCGCGGAGCCCGCTCGCGAAGCAGGCCTCGAGGGAACCGTAGTCCCGGACGACGGCAGCCGCGGCTTCGAGGAACGAGGCGAGCTTCCCGGCGTCGAAAAACCGGTACCTGAAGCCGTAAAACCTCTTCCCCAACTCGCCCGGGCGCAGGGAGAGGAGTTCCTCGCCCGGACGGGGGCCGAAGGCCCCGAGGACCCGCTCGCAGGCGTCGAGGATGGAGGCCACCCTTCCCAGGGCGAGGCTCGAACAGACGAGCGCCGCTATTTCCCGGTCCTCCGTCCTGTCGTAACGTCTCACGGGCAGGAGAGGATCGGGGTCGATGTATTCGGGCTTGTGGAACCGCGCGTACACCGCGCGGAGGAAATCCGCGACGCCTTCCCTACTGGAGCCTGAGGAGATCGAGGAATTCATCGTGCTTTCGTTCCAGGATGAAGCGGAATTCGGCTGTCCCGCCCCCCTCGGTCCTGTATTCGACGACGACGGCCGGCATGGAGGAGGAAAAAAGCCTCAGCCACCATTTCTTCTTCGCGAGGATCTCCACCCTCACGAACGTGTCCCTCGGCACCGAAAAAGTCTCCGGATCGTCCACGGTCGGCGATCCGCCGAACCCGAAGACGGACAGCTTTCCGCTCTTGGGGAAATGGCGGAAGAAAAGCCTGGTCTGCGTTATGTAGAAGAGACCCCAGATCGGCACGGGTTGCTTCTCTCCCATCGGCGTCAGGCTCTGCCCGAGGGTATAGAAGAGAATCTTTTCTCCGATCTCCCTCTCGAGGTTGGCCCAATACTGCTCGGGATTCTTGGTCGTTTCGCTCATACCGGAAACATAGTAGCGGCGAAGCCCGGTTCCGTCAATCCAAGTCCTTGTCACGGCCGATGTAGATGAGCGGCAGACTCAGCAGGGTGATCCCGAATTTCACGAAGAAATTCATGAGGAAGATGTCGAGAACCGCGCCCCAGGAAAGGGCGAAGGCGAAAGCGCCGAGGGAGAACACCGCGGTGTCCAGCGGTACGCTCACCGAGTTGCTCACGAGGACCCTGAGCCATTTCATGCGCTTCGTCACCTTCGTGACGAACCAATGGTAGACTTCGGTATCCGCGAGTTCGCTCGCGATCTGGGCCCCTATCGAGGCGATGACGAGCCTCCATACCGGACTGAAGATCGCCCTGAACTGCTCCCCGAGGCCCCACGAGGAGTCGTCCGGGACCATCGAGGCGAAAAGGAGATAGGCCGCCATGAAGAGGTTGACGAGCCCGGCGACGACTACGAGAACCCGTGCGTTCTTCCTTCCCACGGTCTTGTGCACGAGATCCCTGAGGGTGAAGGTGACGGGATAGATGAAGGTCCCCATGTCCACGGCAAGCCCCGCGACCACGCCGATCTTCAGGCTCGCCACGTTGGCCACCATCTGTGCCGCCGTGTAGAGGGAAAGGAAAACGACCGCAGTCGGGGAGACCGGGGTTTCGCGATTGGAAGACATGATCGACTCCTTGTTTTTTATGGCGGGTATCCGCGACCGCCGCGCCTCCTTCTTCGGAGACGCAGGTGCATCCTATCCGAAAACGCCGAGAGCTGCAACGGAGAACGGAGGCGAAGAAGAACGGAGTCGCGGGATTTGGAGGTTTCCGGGATTGTGGGTATAATTAAATCAGGAGGAACGAGGTCATGTCGTTTTGCCTGCTGGATGGAGATCAGAAGACCTTCGAATATTTCAAGAAATACGTCGAATACCTCGAAAGACACGAGGGCAGCTGTTTCGACCTCGACAACGAGATTCAAGCCGGCGAGATCCGGAACCATCTGCTCAGAAACGGATTCTCGCAGGACGACGTCGACGAAAAGATACGTTGGATAAGGCTGAACGCGAAGCCCTTCAGGGACTACCTCAACACGATCAAGCTGGCCTACGTAGTTTGGAAATGCAACGGCAAGGATTGGAAGGATATCGAATGGAAGGATTTCCAGACCCTTTCCGACGAAATAAACAAGCTCAAACTCGTCTGCCTCGACACCATTTTCTGACCCGCCGAACGAGGGTATCGCCATGTATTACGGAATCATCGCCTGCAACGTCTTTTTCCGGGAAATCTGCCTCTGCGCCGCACGGAGCCCCCATGTTCTCGACCTCTGCTTCACCGAAAAGGGGGATCACGAGGACCCGAGCAGACTGAGGTCGATCATCGAAGAAAGGATCGCGGAATCCGAAAAATCGGGGAAGGCCTACGACGCTCTGCTTCTCGGCTACGGGCTGTGCGGAAATTCTCTCGCGGGAATCAGGAGCGGGAAATTCCCCCTGGTGATCCCCAGGGCCCACGACTGCTGCACAGTCTTCCTCGGCTCCAAGGAAAGGTTCCGCGAGCACTTCCGCGACAATCCTTCCCGTCCTTTCACGAGCTCAGGCTACCGGGAGCGGGGAGCCTCGAGGCTCAATACGTCGGGAACCGGACGGTTCCTGGGTCTCGACAAGAGCTACGAGGAATACGTCGGCCTCTACGGGGAGGAGAACGCGCGATACATCATGGAGACCCTCGCTCCGGCCAGGGAGGAAGGTGACGGCAAGGAACTCGTCTTCATCGACGTTCCGGAGACTTCGTTCACGGGCCATGCGGACCTGTGCAGGAAGGAGGCCGAGGAGGCTGGAAAGGACTTCGTCCTACTGGAAGGCGACATCCGCATAATCCGCAACCTCGTCGACGGCGCCTGGGATCCCGCGGATTTCCTCGTCCTCGAGCCCGGCCAAGCGATCAACCCGGTGTACGATTGGAACGAGATCGTCCGCGCCGTCAAGCCAGCAGACTGATTCGCGTGAAGATGTAGTCCAGCGTGTCCTCCTTGATGACGGCTCTCCTGTAGCTCGTTCCGGGGAGGTCCTCCGCCTCGCGGTAGCGGTCGGAGACCGCGAAATCGAACCAATGGACGAGACGGATCATCCCGTCCGCGATCTCGATGCAGGTCATGCCCCTTTTACCGGTGACGCAGCCGGAGTTGAAGATGCAGGGTATCGCGAAATGCCGCTCGTAGAGGCTGCCGGGCAGGACATCCTTCCCATCCCTCGCGAGGAGCCTCCGCAGTTCGGACTTTATCCCCTCGATTTCCGAGGCGATGGCGATCTTCTCCTCCTCCCCCTGCTCGGGATAGCTGCGGCAGAGCTCCTCGATTCGGAATTTCAGGGCATCAACCTTCGACAACGACTCGAAAAGAGGCCTGTGCGTATGGCCGATGACGGAGAGGATCTTTTCGGAGCTCGAAAACTTGTACACCCGTTTTTCAATCTTGTATTTCCGCCTCGAATCGTGGGCCACCGAGTCGTTCATGACGCCGAGGGGGCGGGTGAGGTATCGGACGAGGATTCCCAGGTACTTGTTGTACCTCGCGAACGCGGATGAGGCTTGATGGCCGTGAAAAAGGAAAATCGTGTTCCCTTTATAGTTCAGCCGGAAGGCTTCGATCGCGTCACCGCGGACGGAATCAGGTTTCAGCTGGAACGGTTCGTCATGGTTGCCCCAAATTCTGACGAGACGGCCTTCATTCCTGAATCGATCGAAGAGGCTGCGGACGCCCTCCCATGCCTTCCCGATGCTCCGACCGGGGAATTTCTGCAGGTCCTCGATGTCGCCGTTCAGGACGAGGGAGTAGCCCTTCGGACCGTAATACCGCGATACCGCGGAGGAGAACAGGTCCGCGTTTCCCAGGAAATCGTCGTTACTGCCGCCGTTTCCCATGTGGAGGTCGCTGAATACGACTATCCTGTCGTCGTCTCCTATCGTCCGGGACGGCGAGCGGCGAAGCAGGTCCCGAAGGTAGTCGAAGATATATGCCTTCTTCATACGGCGGTAGTATCTTCTCGAAAAATGAGAATTGCGTTAATTCCGTCAGGTCTGAATCTCGTTCACCAGGGCGTCGAAGATGGTGAGCATGTCCTGGGTCGTCTTCCGCAGCCTCCCGGCGAGGATCTTCGCGATCGATCGGGTGATGGGAAGGACGATCTCCGGATTCGACCTGCCGAGGGAGATGAAGTCCTCCTTCGTGATGACGATGAACTCGGAATCCTCGACCGCGATCACCGTGGCCGACCTGCTGTCGTCGTCCACGAGGGCGAGCTCGCCGAAAAAGACGTTGTGCTCGGCCCTGAGCTTGACCACCGTGTAGGAATCTCCCGCCCTGGTCCGCTTCCGGATCTCCACGCCGCCTCTGTAGACGATGAACATCTCCGAGCCGACCTCGCCCTCCCGGAAAATGGTATCGTCGCGGGCGAAGCGTTTGATCCTGCAGATGCCCTGGAACTTGTCGAGGGCAGCGGGCTGGTCCTTTATCTCGTCGAAGATGGCGATGTTCTTGAGCCTTTCGAGCACTTCGTTTTCCATGATCACACCTTCTCCAACACGATCGCCAGGGAATTCTTCTGGATCAGATAATCGTCGTCCGGAAGCAGCACGGGTTTGTTGACTTCGAGCCCCTTCACCTTCTGCAGATTCACGATGAGCTGGGAGACGTCGGAGGTCTTCTGCGCCTCCCTGAGGGACTCGAGTTTCATGTGGTTGGGCGATCCGGTGTTCTCGAGGATGCCGAGGAGAATTTTCTTCGAGGCTCCCGCGAAGGTCGTTCGGTAGTCCCCGTATTGCCTCCCCAGGTAATCCGCGGGTATCTCCGCCGTGCCGAGCCGAGACGAGCTGTTCTCCTGTGAAAGCAGCTCGAAGATGATGTGCGACATGCCGTTCGTCGCGGAGGTGTTCGCCAGCATACGACGGGAGAACACGCGGCTGAAGAGGATCTCGTCGCACTGCGCGTGCTTGAGATAGCTCTCGTATTTCTTGTCCAGGACTTCGGCGCAGATGTAGACGTCCTTGCTGAGAGAGCGGGCCGTGAGCACCGTCATGACGGTCTTGGAGTCGACCTCGGAGGGGGTGCCCCTGTCGAGCACGTCCGCGAGGATGAGCACCTTGTTCGCGTGCTTCACGTTCGCCCTGACGAGGGCCGCTTCCGAGGAATAATCGCCCCGCACGTACTGCAGGTCCTTCAGGTCCTCCAGGTCCCTGAGGGCGTCGATCCTTTCCGGCTCGATGTTGGAGACCACCACGAGCCTGTCCGCGGATACGTCCTTCGAAACCCGGATGATGTCCAGGAGGATCTCCTCCATGTTGTTCTTCCAGCCGCAGATTATGAGGTGGTTCCTGATACGGTTGAGTTCCATGAGTCCGCTCCTGGCCCGCGAGTTCCGGGCCACCAAGAATGAGGCCAAGGTACCGGAGAGAAGCGTGGTCGCCCCGATGCCGAAGAACACGGTCAGGATGCCGAGAATCTTGCCTCCGATCGTGCTCGGGACCTTGTCTCCGTATCCCGTCGTGCTGAAGGTGATCACCGACCACCAGATCCCGTCGAAAAAATCCGTGAACTGATCGTTCGTCCCCCGTTCGACCAACACCATGGCGAACGACGTCGCGAGGATGAGCGAGAAGAGCCAGTAGAACGGCCGGAGTTTCGGATCACCGAGCCGAGAGGCGAGCCGCCTGGCCGCCGCGGAAAGTTTTCCTTTCATGACCTCACCCGTTCCCGAATTCCGGCATTTCGCCGACATAGTCCTTGAACACCTTTATTTCCCTTTCGACCGTCATGAGATGTTCCGCGGCGGTCCTCGCGTTCCGGTCCTTGGCCGCCTGTTCAAGCTCGGCGGCCGCATCGCCGAGCCGCTTGGCGGAAAGGTTCCAGGATCCCCCCTTGATCCCGTGGGACTCGATCCTCAGGCTCTCCCAGTCGCCCGCGATGAGGGCCGCCTTCATGGACTCGGTCTGGGCGTCCAGCTTCTCCATGAAGGTCTTCACGACCCGCGTCACGACGTCCTTCTTGCCCATGAACGAGTCCAGGGCCTCGGTCAGGTCGAATACGGTCCGCTCCGGCTCGGCCTCGGATTCGACCGCGGGCTCGGCGGGCTCCGATCGCCTTTCCCGGGTCTTCTCGGAAGCGGGCAGCCAGCGTTCCAGGTAGGGAAGGAGATCCCTGCTCTTGAACGGCTTCGTGAGGTAGTCGTTCATGCCCGCCTCGATGCAGATCTCGCGCTCACCCTTGAGGGCGTTGGCGGTCACCGCCACGATGGGCATTTCGTATCCGAGTTCCCGGAGGCGCTGCGAAGCCTCGTATCCGTTCATCTCCGGCATCTGCATGTCCATGAAGACGAGGTCGATCTTCTCCTTCTCCGCCCGTTCCACGGCTTCGAGTCCGTTCGCGGCGAGAAACACGGTATATCCCATCTTCTCCAGGATGGTCTGGAAAAGCTGCTGGTTCACGAGGTGGTCCTCCGCGACGAGGATCGAATACCGCTTGTTGCAGGACTCATCCGCGAGTTCCTCCACCTCCTCGGGCTCCTCCTCCCTGAGGTCCTCCGCCGCGGAGGACGGCGCGGCGACGGATGCGAGGCATTCGAGAAGATCCCGTCGCTTGACCGGCTTGTTCACGTAACCGTCGAACCAGCCGAGGAGCTTCATCTTGGCCTCGGTTCCGCTGCCCGTGGGACTCATGAGGATGAGCCGGCAGGAGTTGATCCTCGCGTCGTTGTGGATTTCGCTCGCGAGCTGCCATCCGTCCATGCCCGGCATGAGAAGGTCCACGAGGGCGAGTCCGAAGGGATCGCCCTCCTCGGCGGCCCGGGCGAGCTTCTCGAGGGCATCCCTGCCGTTTTCAGCGGTCTCGACCCTCCTGAACCAGTCCGACGTGAGCGCCGAGAGAATTCCGCGGGAGGATCGGTTGTCGTCCACGATGAGGACCCTGCTGCCGAGGAAATTCTCCTCGAACACCGGTTCCGCGTCCTCCTCGCGCTCCGGCACGGGCTTCAGGGGGAGCGTGAACCAGAAGGTCGAGCCCTGCCCCTTGGCGCTCCGGACGTCTATGGTCCCGTCCATCATCTTCACCAGGCTCTTGGAGATGGAAAGCCCGAGACCGGTTCCGCCGAATTTCCTCGTCGTGGAGGAATCCACCTGCGTGAAGGCATGGAAGAGCATGGCGAGCTTCTCCTCGGGAATCCCGATTCCGGTGTCGATCACTTCGACCTTCACCTCGGGAACCCCGCGATCCTCCCCGACGAGGCCGGTTCTGACGAGGATTTCGCCCTGGGAGGTGAATTTGACGGCGTTGTTGAAGAGGTTGATGATTATCTGCCTGATCCGGACAGGATCCCCCTTCACCCACCGGGGAACTCCCCGTCCCATGTCGATGAGGACCTCCAGGTTCTTCTTGTGCGCGAGGAGGCTCACCATGTCCACGGCCTCCTCCACGAGGGAGATGAAATCGCAGTCCAGGATTTCGAGCGAGAGCTTTCCCGCCTCGATTTTCGAGAAGTCGAGGATGTCGTTGATGAGCCCGAGCAGGACCTCGGCGGAGAACCTTATCTGGTCGGAGTATTCCTTCTGCTCGGCGTCGAGCTTCGTTTCCTGAAGAAGCTCGGTCATGCCCGTGATCGTATGGATGGGAGTCCTGATCTCGTGGCTCATGTTGGCGAGAAACGCGCTCTTCGTCTGAGTCGCCCGTTCCGCGACCTCCTTCTCCTTGAGCAGCCTCTCCACGCCGCTCTTCCGGACCGTGATGTCTTCCGCGATCCCGTAGATGAAGGGGGAGAAATTCCCCGTCGCCACGTTGTTCATCGTCAGCTTGCACCAACGCACCTCGGAGCCCTTCAGGAAGCGGAACTCCGACTCGAAGCTCCCGTTCGGATGCTCGGCGAGGCGGAAGAAGCGGTATTCGAATTCGCCGATCTCTTCCTCGTGGAGCAGATCCTGGAGAGTCCTGCCGTGGAGTTCCTCCTTCGACCGCTCGAACATGGCGTTGACGGTACGGTTGCTCAGGATGATCCTGCCGGTGGAATCGAGGATCATCATACCGAGGGGAGAGTGCTCGAAGATGATCTGAAAATGCTTGCCGAACGTCACTGGAACATCCCGGTACGGTCCGCTAGAAATTCAGTCTCAGTATCTCGGTCGCCTTTTTCCTGATCCACTCCGGCTTGAGGGGCTTGATGAGGTAGCTCTTCACGCCGAATTTGAGGGCCTTGATGACCGTCTCGCGCTGGGACAACGCGGAAAGCACGATGATGGGGATCTCGATCTTCATCTCGTTGATCTTCTGCAGGGTCTCGAATCCGTCCATGACCGGCATCATGAGGTCGAGGAAAACGAGATCGTAGGCCTCCGGCTCCACCTTGTCAATGAAGAGCTTGCCGTTTTCGTAGGTGTCTATCCGGAAATCCGTGTCCGCGAACGCGGTCTTGATGAGCTCCTGGATCACGAAGTCGTCGTCCACGACCGCGAAGCGGAGCTTTTCTCCCAGGGACGAGAGATCCTCCGCCGGGGCCCGCTCGCCTTCGAACCTGAGATGGATCGTCTCGTCCTTTTCCTTCTTCGGAGCCGCCGCGGAGAGGAATTCCTCGTGCACGACGTTCGTCTCGCCGTCCATGTAGGCGCCCGCCTTCCTTCCGAGGAGACCGTCCATCGCCCGTTCCAGGCTCTTGGTCACCTCGATGCCCTGGAAATCGCTCCTCCCCTCGACGTATTTCTTCACATAGTCGGAATTCGTGAGGATCTTGACGTAACGGGTCTTGGCCCGGGAGAATTCCAGGATGACCGAAAGAAGGGCGCTGAGCTTCAGCGAATCGGCCTGAGTTATGTCGAGGCTCGACATCATGACGAGGACCTTCGGATTCTGGACCTCGTAGAGATCGAGGAGTTCGGTGATCTTGTACTTGAGGAGTTCGATCTTCTCGCTGTTCAGGCCCATGGCGATCTCGATGAAGAGGATCTCGTCGTTGAAGTGGGCTTCGATGATGCAGGGGGTGCTGTCGAGGTTGAGGCTCACCTGCAGGAGTTCGGAAATCGTCTTGAGCAGGGCGTCGACCTTGATGGGCTTGGAGAAGAATTTCTTCACGCCGAATTTCGCTATTTCGACGAGCCGGTCCCGGTCGATCTTCGTCGATGCCATGATGACGGGGACGTTGGCGCTGTTCGGGTTTTCCTTCTTCTCCCGGAGCAGTTCGAGGCAGCTTTTCCGGGAAAGGTAATAGTCCATGATGATGAGGTCGGGAAGGGAATTGCGGATCTTCAGAGAGCCTTCCAGGCCGTTCGTCGCGAGAACGACTTCGAAACCGAGTTCTTCGAGTTTCTGCTTGAGGAAATTGCGGAGGAGAGGGGATTCATCGATGACCAAAATCTTTTTCATGGCGGACTTTATTACCTCCACTATCTTTATATAGGGTAAACGGCGATTTTTCAAGGAATAAAAGACGGCGGGAAGCCGGAGACCGGGAGGCGGAACCGCTCCCGCTCAATGCCCGGCTCCGTCCGCCATCGCGGTTCCGTGCTCCATGAGAGGCGCGAGGAGTCCGGCGCAGAACCCGGCGGCCCGTTCGCTGCCGGGAAGGTTGACCACGAAGAGCCTGCCCCTCATGCCGGCCGAGGCGCGGGAAAACACCGCGTTCGGGGTTTCCTCCAGGGATTTCGAGCGCAGGTACTCGGCTATGCCCGGCACTTCGCGGTCGCAGAAGCGGCGCGTGGCCTCGGGGGTGACGTCCCTGGGCGAGGGGCCGGTGCCTCCCGTGGTGACGATCCAGTCCCGGTCCGCGAAGCCCTCCATCGCGGCGACGATCGCCTCCCGATCGTCCGGAACCAGGGCCCGGGAAACCTCGGCGCCGGGAAGGAGCCTCCGGAGGGTCTCCTCGACCGCGGGGCCGGAACGGTCCTCGTACTCTCCGGCCGAGGCCCGGTCAGAAACGGTAATGACCGCGATCCTCACGGCCCGCCTCCCCCGACTCGAGGACCCGCGCGAACACGCCGCGCCGGGGCATCACGCAGTCCCCGGTGAGGCGCCTGATCTCGCAGGCCGCGTGGCATTCCTTCCCGATCTTCGAAATTTCGAGGAGGGCGTCCCCTATCTCGATCTTCGTTCCTATCGGAAGCTCGTGGAGGACGACTCCCCTGGTGGTGACGTTCTCCGCGAAATCGCCGGGACCGAAGCGCCTTCCCTCGGGGAGGCGGCCGCCGGCCGCCCTGGCCGCTTCGGAGGCCGCCTCGATTTCCTCCGCCGCGAGCAGGGAGACCTGACGATCATCGAGGAGCCCGGCGTGGGCGTCGCCCGAAATCCCCGCACCCGCCACGAACTCGACGCGGGGGACGGGGCGTTTCCTCGTCCCGGTCTTCTCGGAAACGTTGAACGACACGATCTCGAAGTCCCCGCGGTTCGCATTCACCTGAGTTCCTCCTTCGTCTTCCCCGTCAGCCTGATGTCCCGGATGCGCATTCCGTCGTCCACCGCCTTGCACATGTCCCAGATCGTGAGGGCGGCCACCGACACCGCGGTGAGGACTTCCATCTCGATTCCGGTCTTGTCGGTGCAGGCGGCGGAGGCCTCGATTTCGATCCCGTCGGCCGTGAGTTCGAGGTCCACGGCGACGTGCTCGATCTCGATGTTGTGGCAGAGCGGGACGAGATCCGCTGTCCTCTTGGCCGCCATGATCCCCGCGAGCCTCGCAGCGGCGAGGACGTCGCCCTTCTCCAGCGCGTTCGCGCGGACGAGTTCCACCGTCTCCGGCGCGAGGTCGATCCTTCCCGCCGCCCGGGCGGTCCTCCGCACCCGAGCCTTCGCCGAAACGTCCACCATGCGCGCGGCGCCCCTTCCGTCGACGTGAGTCAGTTTCTTCAAAGTCAACCTCCGATCCCGCTCACCGCGGTCTCCTCGCAGGAGAGCCCCCTCTCCGGCTTCGCCGCCACTGCCTCGCGGATGCTCCGTTCCGGGTCCTTCGGGTCGGCCTTCACCCCGAAGGAGGAATGGAGGCAGGGCCTGAGGGTTCCGTCCGCGAGGAGCCTGATCCGGTCGCAGGCGGCGCAGCGGGGCGGACGGTCGAAGCCGCTCCCGTCCGCCTTGAGCTCCCGCAGGCTGTAGCGGGCTATGGTCTGGACTCCGGCCCCGATCCTCTCCGCGTAGGCGCTCACCTCCGCGACGTCCCTGCCGGAGCCGGAATCAACCGCTACCACGTTGAGCTTGACGGGCAGCCCCGCGGCCGTTGCGGCCTCGATTCCGTCCAGGACGTCGCGGAGCCTGCCGCCCCGCGTGAGTTCCCGATAACGCACGGGATCCAGGGTGTCCAGGGAAACGTTGACCGAACTCATCCCCCGCCTCTTCAAGTCCGCGGCCAAGGGCGCGAGCAGGGTTCCGTTCGTGGTCATGCACAGGGCTCCGATTCCGGGGATCCCGGCGAGCAGCGAGACGAGCCGGGGGAAGTCCTTCCGGACGAGAGGTTCCCCGCCCGTGAACCTGAACTTGTCGAATCCCAGACGGACCGCGGCTTCCGCGATCCTCGCGATCTCCTCGTAGCCGAGGATGTCCTCGCGGCGGAGAAGCCGCACTCCCCCGGCCGGCACGCAGTACACGCAGCGGAGATTGCAGCGGTCGGTCACCGAGATCCTGAGGTAGCGGATCTCACGTCCGAACGAGTCGAGCATCCACCCACCTCCCGGCTTCGATTCTCGCCTCCCCGATCTCCATCCTGAGGAGACAGTCCGCCTCCGCGTAGGCGGCGAGCATGGACGACCCGAGGTAGCGCACCGGCCTCGCCGCGGGACCCTCCGCCCCGTCCTGCTCGATCCTCGCCGGGAGGAATTCGACCCGGTCCGTCTCGCGGCGGGACAGCTCCGAAGCGAGCCGGACCCTCGCACGGACGGGCTCGTACGCGAGTCCCATGCGCCGGGCGAGATGCGGCCTCACGAGGATCTCGAAGCACACGAACGCGGACACCGGATTGCCCGGCAGTCCGAACACGGACTTCTCTCCCCTGCGGCCGTATACAAGATGCTTTCCCGGCTTGAGGAGCAGGGAATGAAAAACGGCCTCGACGCCGAGCGCGGCGAGGATCCCGGGCACGTGATCGTGATCTCCTACCGAGACGGCGCCGGATACGAGGAGGACGTCGGATGCTTCGAGCGCCTCCTCCAGGACGCAGCGGAGCTCCGCTTCGTCGTCCCGCGCCGTACCCCTGAAGACGGGGAGGCATCCCGCGGCAGCGGCCTGGGCAGCGAGCTGGGCCCCGTTCGAATCGTAGATCCCCGCTCTCCCGAGGGACCGGCCCGGAGGCACGAGCTCGTTTCCCGTGGAAACGATGCCCACGAGGGGCCGTCTCGCAGCAGGAGCTTCCGCGAGGCCCGCCGACGCGAGGATGCCGATGTCCTGGGGACGGAGGATCCTGGGCGAAAGCAGAAGATCGCCCTTTCTCCGGTTGGCTCCCCGGAGGATGACGTTCGACGAGGTTTCCCTGCGCAGGAACCTCACCCGGTCGCCGGGACCGCCCGATCCCTCTTCCGGCTCGGACCATTCCAGGCGCTGGACAGCTCTCGATCCGGGAGGAAGCGGCGCTCCGGTCATGACGCGCGCGCACTCTCCCGGCCCCAGGCCGGCCGCCGGATCGGAGCCGGCAGGGACGCTCGCGGTCACCTTCCAAAGGGAGGGACCGTCAGGACCGGCCTCTCCGAAGGCGAAGCCGTCCATGGCGGACTTGTCGAAGGGAGGATCATCGAATGAGGCGACGAGGGCGCGGGAGAGCGCCCTGCCGAGAGCCGCGTCGAGCGGAACATTCTCCTCCTCGCAGGAGGGGAGCCCCTCCGAGACCAGACGGAGAGCCTCGTCGGGATGGAGCGGGGCGGACTCGACTGCGATCCGGCGTTCTTTCTCGTTCGCATTCATGTCGTCCTAGTATAAACCGTGTCGCGAGCGAACGACAACGATCGGACGACCGGAAGGAACGTTTCGGTTTCTTGTCAGAAAGCGGGCCATCGTTTATCATTTCAACGGGAAATCGGAAACCTATCATGAGCACGCAGGAACGACGACGACGGGAAAAGGAACAGCGAAGGCTCGCAATCCTCGATACGGCCGAAAGAATTTTCGCGGAAAAAGGCTTCGAGGCCACGGTGATGGCGGACATCGCCGAGGAAGCCGAACTCAGCAAGGGTACCCTCTACCTGTATTTCGCCGGGAAGGAGGAACTCGCCTTCGCGATCTTCCAGAAGAACATTTCGATCCTCAAGACCATGATCGCGGAAGCCTCCTCCTCCCGCGCGGTCGGGCTGGACAAGATCAGGGCGATCTTCCAGGCCTACCTCCGGTTCTATCGCGAGCACTTCCGAATGCCGCTCGGGGGAAAGAACGCCAATCATTTCTACCTCAACCGGGTCTTCGAGTATTATTTCCAGCCCAACGCCGAAAAGAGCCTTTCCAGCCGGTCCTACGAATCGATCGAGGGGATCCTCGACATCCTCGTGGAGGCGGCGGAGACCGGGATGAGAGACGGATCCATCAGGCCCGATCTCGAACCCCGGAAGGCCGCCCTCACCTTCGGCAATCTCGTGATAGTCTACATGCTCAGGCTTTCCCAGGGCAGGGATCTCGTGCTCCGCGGCCAGGGATTCACCCCCGAGGAGCTCATGAACTACATGTTCGAACTCTTCATCAATTCGATGAAGACAGGGGCGTCGTGAAGCCGGCTTTCGCTGCGAGATAGACCTTCCCGTCCCGGAACGAGTAGTGCTCGTCCGCGAGGTACGTCCCCGCGACCAGGCCGAAGGAAAAGACCCTCTCCCCTGCCAGGCGGATCGAGAACGAGCCCGCCGCCGCTATCCTGTCCGACGCCTCGCCCGAGCCGGGGGCTATGAGGATGGTGTGGAGGATCCCGACGTAGACGCCCCGGGCGACCTCGAAGGCCGCGAGCGTATCGTTCGAGATCGTTCCGTCCACTACCTTCAGCACCTTGTCCGAGGAGGGTTCGTAGAAATACCCGCTCTTCTGCGTTCCCCGCATGTCGTAGAGCGTGAAGGCGAACGAGGACACGAACGCGAAACCGCCGAAGGCGGCCTTCAGGGTCGGGCTCAGAGAACAGCGCAGCCCCGGCCCCGAGGTCCTCGAAAGATCACGGCGCGTCGAGGAATCGTAGGCGGCTTCGTAATCGGCCATCCTCGTGAAGCCGAATCCGAGGGCGTCGTACGCGTAGCGGAAGCCCGCCTGGACGGTCACGTCGAAGACCGCGACGGGCTCGTACCGGAAGAAAGCCGAAATCTGCTCGTAAGCGGGCGTGAGACTGTTCTGCAGGCCCGCTTCGATTGCCGATGAGTCCCAAAGGGGACCGGACCCGGCGCGGCTCAAGGGAACGAGATAGGAGACCTTGGTCCCCAGGTCCGCTCCCAGGGGGTTGATCGAGCCGGCGAGCGAGGTTCCGAACAGCCAGCCTTCCCGGACCTTTTCCGCCGAAGCGAAGGACGTCCCGAGAAGCAGGGCGAGCAGGGCGATCAGCTCTCGTTTCATACTCCGAGTATACCCATCTTCGGCGAATTCAGCTACAGTGGCCGTAACGAGGAGGCATTCGATGGCAATGGTACGACACGCGGGAACCGGTTTTCTCGTCGGCGATCCGGAGGCCCCGCCCTTTCCCGAGGGATACGTTCCTTCGCCGGAAGGTCGAGCGCGGGCCATGGAAGGCCTCATTCTCTCGGCCTCGGGTTGGAGGAAGGTCTTCGCCGCGGACGCGAACGAGGAGAGCTTCACCGAAGAGGTGGGCCTCGCGGACAGGGAAATCGCGGCCGCCATGGGGCGCGTCTTCGCCGACTTCCTCGTCGAGCGGAGCGGGAAAGCCTCTCCCTGCGTCGTCGTGGGTCTCGACTGCAGACCGACCGGCCCCGCGATCGCGGACGTCATGGTCCGCTCGTTCCTCGCGAAAGGGCTCGCGGTGCGCTACCACTTCATCCTGCCCGCTCCCGAGATCATGGCCTACGCGAAGAGCGCTCCCGGAGTCGACGGCTTCGCCTACGTCTCCGCGAGCCACAACCCCGTGGGGCACAACGGCGTCAAATTCGGCCGGAAGGGCGGCGTCGCGGGCGGCGAAGAATCCGCGGACCTCATCACGGCCTTCAAGTCGCTCGTCGCGGACCAGGAAGCCATGACCGAACTCGTGCGCGACGTAGGGAAGGTCCCTCCCGACCTCGTCCGCGAGGTCTACGAACGGGCCGCGTCATGGAAACGTGATTCGGAGGCCGCCTACGAGGACTTCACCCGCCTCGTGGTCTCGGGCAGGGAGGACGCCGCGGCCAGGGACGAGCTATTTTCCCGCCTCGGGAAGTCCATCCGGGCGAGGGGCTGCGGAATCGTGGCGGAGCTCAACGGCAGCGCGCGCACCCTCGGCATCGACCGCAGAGTCCTCGAAGGCGTCGGCGTCCGCCTCGAGGTGGTGAACGGCAGGCCCCGCGAAATCGTCCACCGCATCGTGCCCGAGGGCCCTTCCCTCGACCAGTGCAGGGCGGAGCTCGAAAAGGCCCGCGCAACCGATCCCGCTTTCGCGTTCGGCTACGTCCCGGACAACGACGGAGACCGCGGCAACATCGTCTGCTTCGACGAGGCGGCGGGAAAAGCGCGCATCCTCGAGGCCCAGGAAGTCTTCGCCCTCGCCTGCGTCGCCGAGCTCTCCCATCTCGCGGCCGAAGGCGTCCTCGCCTACGATGCGGACGGCGAGCCTGAGACGAAGTGCGCGATCGCGGTGAACGACCCCACGTCCCTCAGGATCGACCGGATCGCCCGGGTCTTCGGCGCCAAGGTATTCAGGGCCGAGGTCGGCGAGGCGAACGTCGTCTCCCTCGCGATGAAACTCCGTTCCGAGGGCTGGCTCGTCCGCATCCTCGGCGAAGGCTCGAACGGCGGCAACATCACCCACCCCGCCGAGGTGCGCGATCCCCTGAACACCCTCTTCGCCCTGCTCAAGCTCCTCTACCTCGAGGCGGACCGAGGCAGGCCCTCGCCCCTCGACGTCTGGCTGGACAGGATCGGCAGGCGGGACCTCGTCGGCTCGCGGCCCGGCCTTGCGGAGATCATCGCCACCCTCCCCCGGTTCTCCACTTTGAGCGCCTACGAACCCGACGCCCTCCTCAGGATCCGGACCCAGGACCACGGTCTCCTCAAGGAACGGTACGAGGCGATATTCCTCGGGGAATGGGAAAAGCGAAAACTTGAACTCGCAAACAGCTTCGGCCTCGTGTCCTGGGAGGAGATCAACTACGAGGGGATCACTGCCAGGAGCGGCATGGGCAAGGCCTTCAGGACAGGCGCCCAACGCGGCGGTCTCAGCCTGCTCCTCAAGGACGGAAGCGGCGAGACCAAGGCCTTTATCTGGATGCGCGGCTCGGGCACCGAGCCAGTGTTCCGCATCCTCGTGGACCTGGAAGGAGAGGACGCGGCTCTCAAGGATTACCTCCTCGCCTGGCACAGATCCATGATCCTCGAGGCGGACGGCGGGAAATGAAGGGCCCTGCCGCGGAAGGCGGCTTCCGGGAGTTCACGGTCGGAGGCAACGACGGGGGCAAGCGGCTCGACAGGGTCGTGCGTACCATCCTTCCCGGCCAAGGCCTCTCCGCCGTGTTCGGAGCGCTCCGGCGCGGCGGAATCCGCGTGAACGGGAAGCGATCGAAGCCGGACTACCGCGTGGTTCCCGGCGACAGGATAGAGATCGCGCAGGCCCTTTTGCCGGCCGAATCGTCCTCCGTCCCCCAAAAACCGTCCTCCGTCCCCCAAATCCCGCCCGTCCTCCACGAAGACGGGGATTTCCTCGTCCTCGACAAGCCGAGAGGCCTCCTCGTCCACGGCGAAGGTTCCCTGGACGAGGCGGTGAAGCTCCATCTCGCGGACAGGCTGCCTCCGTCCCTCGCCTTCTCGCCCGGCCCCCTCCACCGTCTCGACCGCAATACGACGGGAGTCATCTTCTTCTCCAAGTCCATAGCGGGCGCGCGGCGCTTCACCGAGGCGCTCAGGGAGGGACGGAGCTCGAAACTGTACCTCGCGATCGTCGAAGGGGAGCTAGAGAAGCACGATTTTTGGAGCGACGAACTCGTCCGGGACGACACGACCAAGAAAACGGCCGTCCTCCGTCCCCGGAGCGAGGAGGCTGCAGCCGCCGGAGGCGGCAGTAAAAACCCGCTGGCAGGCGGCAGAAGCCGCGCTGCCTTCACCGAGGTCTGGCCCCTCGCCCGGGCGAAGGGCTACAGCCTCGTCCGCATCGCCATCTCGACCGGACGGACCCACCAGATCAGGTCCCAGGCCGCGGCCCATGGCTACCCTTTAGCCGGAGACGCGAAGTACGGCGGCAGGCCCTTCCCGGGCGGCTACCACCTCCATGCGGCCGAGTTCACCCTCCTCGAAGGCGAGGCGCCGCCCTTCAAGCCGGTCCTCACGGTGAAGGCGCCGCTCCCGGAAGCCTTCGCGGAACAGGCGAAGCGGCTGTTCGGCGACGTATATGAGCGTCTGCGCTAAGCCTTCCTCTCCAGGGCCTTCTTCAGCATATCCAGCAGCGCCGTACCTGTTCGTTCCGCATCGATGATGTTCCGCGACGAAGCGATCCTGTCCCGCATCGCGTTCGGAATCTTCGTGCTGTATCCGAGCATGCCGAAATCCGCCTTGTTTCGCACCAGGAACTTCACGGCTTCCGCATACAGCGAAGGCGAGAGCGAACCCACGCGGGAATTGTAACGGCCGAAGAAGGAACTCAGTCGGCCGTCGGGCGGGTCCATCGTGCCCGCGAGGAAGGGGACCGGCGCGAGAGCCTCGATCGTCGCGTCGAAGTCGAGTTCGGCCCCCTTGGAGACGAGGAGTTCGGCGATTTCGAGATCGAGTCTGCCGAGCGCGGCCCCGAGGGGCGTACGGACCGTCTTGAAGGTCCGCGAGTCGAAGTCCCCCTTGTACGCGCAGGCCCCGCGCTCCAGGAGAAGGACGGCGAGTTCGAGACTGCCGCGCTCGATCGCGGCGACGAGGGGTGTGAGGCCGTCCTCGCAAAAATCGACGTCAGCCCCCTTCTCAAGAAGGAGACGGGCGGCAGCGATGTTTCCCCTCCGCGCGGCATGATAGAGGCACGAGCTTTTCTCGCCGTTCACGGAATCGGGGGAGGCCCCTTCGTTCAGGAGCTTTCCGACGATTTCAGGATCGCCGGACGGGCCGCATGCCGCGTACAGCTCGTCGTTGACGGCGGGCCCGCCCGCGGCTTTCCCATCCCGAAGCGTCTTTGCGGCCTTGTTGTGGCCGTACTTGTAGGCGAGGGAGAGGGCTGTCATCCCTTGATCGTCCTTCGCGTTCACGTCGCCGCCCTTCGACACAAGCAGGGCGCACGTTTCCTCATGCCCGTTCGACGCGGCGAGCATGAGAGGCGTCCTTCCGCCTTGGGTTCTCGCGTTCATGTCCGCTCCTCGGGCGAGAAGAAGCGGGATGATCCCATCGTATCCTCTCGACGCCGCGTCCAGAAGGGGCGTGACGTCCATAGAGTCCCTACAGTCGACCTCGGCCCCGTGGGAGAGAAGCAGCTCGACGATCTCCTCCGTCCCCGTCCCCGTCCCCAGGGCGAAATGCAGGGCCCTCGACGAGGCCAGGCCGGGTTCGTTCGGATCCGCCCCCCGTTCGAGGAGGAGTTTGACGATGTCCGCGGAACCCTTTCGGGTCGCGAGCATGAGCGCGGTGAAGCCGTCGTACTTCGCCTCGATGTCGGCGCCTTCGTCGAGAAGAAACTGTATCATTTCGAGATCGCCGCGGTCCGCGGCGATGCAGAGCGCTGGCCGGCCTTTTTCATCCGGCGCATTCACGTCGACGCCCTTGCGGAACAAGGAGCCCTTAAGGGCCTTTTTCATTTCCGTGAAATCCCGTTTCTCGAGAGCTTCGAACAATGGTGCGTCGTTCGACGGCATGTTCCGTCCCCTCCGATCTATCGGTGTCTGATACGGAGAATTATATCAAGATGAAGAGAAAACGGCCACGATCTCGGGGGGCGATGTTCGGACGGCGGAACGTCTCGGCCGCTCACAGCTTGAACTCGAGGCGGATCCTCGTGCCCTTCCCCCGGAAAAGATTGACGGTGCCCTGGATGTTCTCCGCGAGCATCCGCACGAGAGCGAGCCCGAAGCCCGTCGAATTCCTGAAGTCGACGTTCTCGGGAATGCCGACACCGTCGTCCTCGATCTCGAGGACGACGTCCTGGTCCCGGAGCGAAACGAGGATCGTGATGGAGCCCGAATCCCTCCCCTTGAAGGCGTATTTCATGCAATTCGTGAGAAGCTCGTTGACGACGATGCCGATCGACTGCAGGCGCGACGTGTCGAGGGCGAAGTCGTCCATGAACGTCTCCACCTTCACCCTTTTTCCGTACGGAAAGCTGCTCATGATCGCGTCGACGAGAGGCGTCAGGTATTCCCTCACGGAGAGTTTGTCGAAGTCCGCCGATTGGTACAGAATTTCGTAGAGAACCATGATGCTCCGAACGCGGCCGGCCGCGTCCTGGAGGGCGTCCGCCGCCTCGGGGTCCTTCAGGTTGCCCGCATGGAGAGAGAGCAGGCTCTTGATCGTGACCATGTTGTTCTTGATGCGATGGTTCACTTCCTTGAGGAGGAGTTCCTTTTCGGCAAGGAGGGACATGATCCTCTCCTCGCTTCGTATTCGTTCCGTGATGTCGCGAATGACGACGAGGGTCCCCTCCCTCGATTCGCTGACGAACCGCTGGCCGTTCACCTCACCTATCATGGGAGACCCGTCCTTCCTCCGCATGGATAGGGGGAGGCCGATAACCTTCTTGTCCGATCTCATCGATTCGCCGAATGCCTCGAGAGCCGGTTGTACGAGCGTTTCGTCGAGAAACTCGATGAAGCACCGACCGATCATCTCTTCCGGTTCGTAGCCGAAGACGGACCTGGACGACGGAGATGCATAGGTGATGACCCCCTCGTCGTCGGTGAGGGCAATGAAGTCCGCGGAATACTCGGTGATGGAACGGAACATCTCCTCGCTTTCCCTGAGGGCGGACTCGATACGCTCCCTGTCGCTTCCGTATTCAGGCGTCGCGGTTCCGGGCCGCCCGGCGTGGCATACGGATTCAGGCCGCTTTTTCCTCGCCTCGAAAAGCTCCGATGCAGTTTCCAGGGTGAATCTGAGGACCCGAGGCTCCGAGCCCTTCATCGCGAACCAGACCCGGGGCAGGTCAGCGGCGGTCGAGGCCGATTCCGAATCCTCCGCGCTCGCGAGGAACACGAACGGAAGGTCCCTTTTCTCGAGGATTCCGCGGGCGATCGCGGGACCGCTTCCGTCTCCTTTCATGTCGAGGAAAACGAGATCGATGTCGGAGTCGCCCGCCGCGATCCCGATCAGGTCGTCGCGTGACGCCGCCTTGACGACCTTCCATCCGAAATCCGGTATCCGACGTAATTCGGCGAGGGTGTCGTCACCTTCGATCACGAGTATCGATTTCTGCTTCCCGACGTTCACGGCGATACTCCTTCATTCACCGAATTCGGGCCGGCTTCGTTCAATATAAATTTTTCACGCGAAGAAATAAAGCGGCCTGCGGAGTCAGACCTCATGTCCGTCCGAATCCTTGAATCCCGAAGACGGAGGCCCCCCGAGCATCTCGTCGATTTCGCCGATCTCGGGAATGTCGCGTTTCGTCATCGTACAGAGGATCTCGTCGGTGAGGGGCGAGGTTTCCGCCACGCGGTTCGCCTGACGCTCCACGATGCGTTCGAAGAGGTTCCGGACGAAGCGACCGTTGCCGAAGCTCCTCTCCCGTTTCTCGTAGAAATACGTTATGTAGGCGAGCAGCCCCTTCTTGGCCCCCGGAGTCGCCGTGAATCTGGCGTTCTCCATGAAGACCTCGAAGATCGCAAGGAGTTCCTGCGGCGTATAATGATCGAAATAGAAGAACCTGTTGAACCTGCTCCTGAGGCCAGGGTTGGAGTCTATGAAATCCTTCATCTCGTCCGGATACCCCGCCACGATGACCGCTATCCGGTCCCGGTGGTCGTCCATCCGTTTGAGGAGCGTGTCGACCGCCTCCTGGCCGAAGTCCTTGCCCCCCTCCTTCGAGGTGAGCGAGTAAGCCTCGTCGACGAAGAGGACGCCGTCCATGGCGCTCTGAAACACCTGGTCGGTCCTGATCGCGGTCTGCCCGACGAAGCCCGCCACGAGGCCGGCGCGGTCGGTCTCCACGAGATGGCCCTTCTTGAGAAGGCCCAGGCAGCGGTAAACCTTTCCGAGATATCGCGCCATGGTCGTCTTGCCCGTGCCGGGAGGCCCGTAGAACACGGCATGGAGGGTGAATGCCGTCGTGGGAAGCCCCCTCTTCTCCCTCTCCTTGTGCACCCGGATGACGTTGATGAAGGTGGATATCTGCTCCTTCACCTTCTCCATGCCTATGAGGCCGTTGATCTTCTCCATCACCTCTTCGAGGGTCTCGGTCTCGTCGACCGCGGCCTCGTCCGGTTTCACAGCCGAAGCCGCAGCCTCTTCCTGCGCGGATGACGCAGATTCGCCGTAGATGAGGGAGCGGATCTTCATGAGCCGTTTCGCCTTCGCCTTGTCCACGGTGCCGTCCGCCTTCATGACGAGTTGGGCGTAGGCGTAATAGGCTGCCGCCATCCTGTCGAAGTTGGCGGATCCGTTCTTCACGTCGTATTGGGCGAGGTATCGGAGGGACCTGAGGGAGGTCCTCGGCTTTCCCCCGCCAACCTTGTAGATCTCGTTGCTGAAGATCTTCCAGTGCTCGAGGAGCGAGGCCCTCCTGTGGTCGGAGACCGTGTCGTACTTGAAGAGGTTCACGATCATGCTCCGGTCCTTCGCGAGGTTCTGCTTGAGCGGGAGGAAGCACATGATGATGAAGAGCTTGGTCTCCTCGGAGACCGCATAATCGTAACCGAGGCAGGCGTAGGTGAGATAGAGCAGGTCGTCGATCATCTTGAGGAGGAAGCCCGGCTCGTTGTTGAATCTCGCGTAATCCGAGAGCGTGCCGTTGAGGTTCCTGGCCTCCTGGAGGAGGAATCCGACGTTCCGTTTCCTGTCCTCCTCGGTCCAGACAGGAGCGGGAATCTCGTCGGTCGCCGCCGCGCTGCCGGCTTCCTTCGGCTCAGCTGGCGGGACCTTTCCGCCGTCCGCAGGCTCCCGCCCTTCGTTTCCCCTGCCCGGGACGTCCGCCGCCGGCGTCTCGAACATGCCCGCGAGCGACTTCATCGTCTCGAGGAAATTCCTGATGTTGAAATTTCTCCCGCTCACGGTGAGGACGGCGCTCCCTCCCTTGCGGTTGAACAGGAGCTGCGAGTACGCCGAAAAACGCTTCTCCGTGACCGAGGCGACGGTGCCGAGGGGAATGATTTCGGGATAGGAATTCTTCGCGCCCGAGAGGAAAAAGAGCAGCCTCTTGCCCGTGAGGCAGAGGAGACCCGCCGCACCGGATCCCGATCCGCGAACGGAATCCCCGAGGAAGAAACCTTCCAGGACCTCGAGAATTTCCTCACCCTCGTCGAGCCTCGCCTCGAGATTCGCGAGAAAATCCTGTTTGAAGGAAACGAACTGCCAGTTCGAGATCCGGCTCAGGTTGTCTTCGATATGCTTCGTATCCGGCACGGTATTACTGTAGCAGAAACCGGATAAAAGTACAAATACGGGAAATTTCAAAATCGTCCTCCGGTTGACCGGAGCATGCAACGCTGAAGAAAAGCACCTCTTGGTGAGTCAAAA
>CAYNKA010000002.1:172961-443625 GCA_964397655.1 uncultured Spirochaetaceae bacterium
GTCGGACGATTTTGAAATTTCCCTCATGCAGAGATGCTTTTACGCAAGGAGGATTGAGAAGAAAGTCGACTACCATCGGACATAGTGAGAACCGCAGGGGGCGGCAACCTGAATCGCATCAAGTTGACCGGAGCATGCAACGCTGAAGAAAAGCACCTCTTGGTGAGTCAAAAGTCGGACGATTTTGAAATTTCCCTCATGCAGAGATGCTTTTACGCAAGGAGGATTTACTAGAGAAGAGCCGAACTGCAGTCCGGGTCGGAAAAGAGAACAATTTGGAAAAAATTCCTGTAATGGTGTAAAATATTTGCATAGCGTCGTTGGGAAAAAAAGTGAAAATTGTTGCGAAAAAGGTAAAAATGGCATCCAATGCAGTGCTCCCGGCGGAGTGCACTGTTGAAGCGCTTCTGGCGGACGCTTGCCGCTTTGTTCTGAAGGATTCCTTGAGTAGAAGCGAACCGGCAGCGGAAAATACGACAGGTTGATCCACCTACCGGATTCCATAGTCAGAAGGTTCGTATGAAAAGAAAGTTTTCTTTCGGTCTCTTCATCGTTCCGGCGGTACTCCTCATCGTTACCTGCGATCAATTCAGCGTCGTTAAGAAGGATAGCACCGATACCCCTCAGTACACGACGACGGTTTATACCGCCGGCATATACAGCACATCTACGGGGGCAACCGATACCTACCCCGTTTATTGGACGGGAACGGCCCGCAACAGTCTTCCTGGAAGCGGTTATGCCTGCGACATCGCGGTGGATTCCGGTACCGTGTATACCGTGGGTTATACCAGGGAAGGATCGGACATTCACGCAGCGCTGTGGACAAACCTGACCCGGACCGACCTCAACCCTTCCGGCGGGTCGGGAAGTTACGCTTCTGCCGTCTGCGTATCGGGAGGGACCGTTTACAGCGCAGGTTCCTGGGACAACGACGCGAAACCCTGTTATTGGGCGGGAACGACGAGAACGGACCTTCCCGTTCCCGAGGCGGGGGCTTCGACCTTCATCCGCGGCATTACGGTGTATGAGGGCGTCGTATACACCGGCGGGTACTATGAAGGCGGGATGGGCAATACGCCCTGTTACTGGAAAGGGTCTGAACGGGTCGAGCTTCCGATCGGAAGCTATACCTATGGTTACGTCCGTTCGATAGCCGTCGTCGCCGGTTCCGTGTATGTCGGAGGCTATTACAGCAACGGGACCGATCTGATTCCCTGCTATTGGAAAGACGGCGTCAAAACCGATCTTCCCATGCCGGTATCGGGAGGTGCATCCGGGTACGTCTCGGATATAACCGTGGCCGGGGATGTCGTATATTGCGCGGGATATTACGGGATGAACGCATGGACATATTCCGTCCCGTGCTTTTGGAGAAACGGCGTCCGGGTGGAACTGCCCGCTTCCACCACGGGCACGGCGGCGGTGAATTCGATTTGTGTTTTCGAGAACAAGGTGTACGCCGCAGGCAATTATTACAACGGTACTCTCGAGACTCCTTGTTTCTGGGTTGACGGGGTACGAACCGATCTCGCGGGAGACGGCAGCCACTCCGCCCGCGCCTTCGGCATTTGGGTGGTAAAGGAAAAAATCTCAGGCTGATTTCCGAGATCGAATCTCCGGAGACTTACGACCGGAGAGTTCCGTCATCGTCTTGCTTCATTCTCCGGCGGTGCAGGGCGAACCTCGCGAGCACGGGGCCGAACATCAGAATCGTGAGCAGGCGCATCATCTGCACCGTCACGACGAACGACAGGTTCGCGCCGCCGGTCGAAAGAGCGATGGCCGCCACGGTATCGATGCCGCCAGGGGTCGTGGCGAGGTAGGCGGAGAGCTGGGTTTCTCCCGTGAGCAGACCGAGCAGACCCCCCAACGCCGCCGAGGTCCCGATCAGGAGGAAGGTGGAGACGAACATGAAAGGCGCGATCTTCCCGGCATAGACGAGCGATTCCTTGCTGAACAGCGTGCCGACGTACAGGCCGATGAGGACGTAAGCGGCGGGAAGGGAACCGGGAAGCCACACGGGTTCCATGAGTCCCGTCACCTTGGCGACGAGGCAGAGGGCCATGGGACCGATCATCGTGCCAGCGGGGACTCGGAACTTCTGTCCCAGCCAAGCGCCCGCGAGCGTGACGAGAGGCGTGAGCGCGACGTCGTCCCACTGACTTCCGAAATCCGGTACGGGGCCCAAGGGCGAGCCGGCGGAAGCGCCGTTTTTGACTTCCAGGACATAATGAGAGAGTACTCCGGTGGCCAGGACCACGATGCAGAGCCTGATGTACTGCATGAGGGAGACGAGGCGGGCGTCCGCCGTCTCGGACTCGAGGCTCATCGCGACCATGGCGGCCGCCCCTCCGGGGAACAGGCCGAGAATCGAGGTTTCCACGTTCACCTTCGTCACCCGGGAAAAAAGGAAGGCCAGCGCAACGCTCAGGGAGAGCGTGGCGAGAACGACGAGGAACATCGGAAGCAGAGCGACGCCGAACTCGGCGAAAGAAGCGAGTTCGAATCGGGACGCGAGAAAGCTGCCGACGACAGCTTGGGACGCGAGCCTCGCCGTATGGGGGATCGTCGGATGCCGGCGGTAGGGTACGCTCAGCGCGAGGGCGCCCAGGAGCGCTCCGATGAGCCAGCCGCCGGGGAGACCCAGAAAACCGAACGTCGCTCCCATGCCGGTCGACGCGGCGACGATCGCGAACCACCAAAAAGTTCCGGATTTGAATTCGGCTTCTTTCATGTTTCGTTCTTTTCCCTTCGTTGCATGTACCCGCACCCGAGAATCCATGATACGCCACATCCTTCATTCTGAACAGCGGTTCGCCTTGTCGGAACTTGCGACGGTAATCTTCATTTTTTTCGTGCATTCTTGTCTACGATGGTGTATTATGTAAGGAATAGAAAAGGAGGCATCATGGCCGTAAAATTAGACCTTTCCTTCGCTCAAGTAAAGAATCTCGTCAACCAGCTTTCCGGCAAGGAAAAAGAAGCCCTGGCGAAATACCTCGGCGTCAAGAGCGCTCCGGCGAAGAAACCGGCCGCGAAGAAGCCGGCCCCCAAAGCCAAGGCCTGAGAGCGAGTCTCTTTCAGAATTTCTTCAACCATGCGGCGTTCTTCCGGAGTCGTCCTTCGATGAGAAGGTCGGCGATTTCGGGAAACGCCGCAGGTTTTTTCCCCGGTTCATCCGTCCATCTTCGATCCCGCGCATGCCAACGATGATCCGCCTGCTCGTCACGCGAGAGCGGATCACCTCCGAGAAGTTGCCGTTCATTCCTTCCGCACGCATCCGGCGTACGAAAAAACCTTCTTGCCCGTCTGAGATCCGCGATCGCGGCCGCCGGCGCTTCGGTCACCGGCGCAACGAATACGCGATCCTGAATTTCGGAGCCTGCAGGACATCGAAGCCGAAGACGGTCAATCCGCCGTATTGCTTCAGGGCTTCGCCGAGTTCCTTGCCGGGGAACCCGTCCTTCCACACCGGCACGGAGGTCGCTTTCATCTCCACCAAATTCCGTGCAAGGTCCTCTCTCGACGTCCAGTTCCCCATGCTCTGGTCCGTGGTCCTGATCCACGCCTGCATCCTCGGGACGAGTTCCATCACGTCCGGCACCGCGGTTTTCACGGGACAGGGATAGAACACGCCGAGCACGTTTTCCGAATAGGCGCCTGCCCGGGGTTCCATCGCGTAGACTCGAAAGGAATTCGCGCCCTGCCGGCCGGTCTTTTCCCGAAAATCCGCTTCGGTGATTTCCGGAACCATGAAGCCGCCCAGATCGACGCAGTACTTCTCGGGCGGACCCCACAGGCGGAGGAGCCTTTCCGGAGAGAAGCAGCCGAGGTCCTTGATCATTCCTATCATTCCGCTCGTGCCGTCGAGGGTCGCTCGGTCCGAGCCCGGGTAATAGCTGAAGGCCCCGTCCTTCTCGACGTAGAATTTTTCGAACTTGACTCCGACGAACCGCTCGTTCAATTCCTTGGCCTTCGCCTTCGTATCTTCCGAGAGACCGCTCCAGAGGTACCGCACGAGCGTTCTGAGGGACTTCGCCGTCTTGAGGTTCCATTCGTGCCATTCATGAAGGGCGTCGTCCTTCGGGACGGGGTCGACTTCCTCGAGGATCGTCCGGGCGAGTTCGTTCCTGTATCGGAGAGGAAAGTCGCGATGAAGGTCCCTGCCCTCCTCGTCCACGAAGGCCTTGAGGATCGACGAGGTGTTCTGCGTGTCCTTCTTGGCCAGCCTCCCGTCCTTCCCCTTCGGCCCCCAGACCCCGGTCGCAGGGTCCTGGTTCAGGAAAAACCACTCCAGCAGAGCCCTCTTCCATTCGGGGGAAACATCGTACAGGCCGTATTTTTCGACTACGCTGTCTTCGTGGAACATGCTGAGGAGGCATCGCGTGAAATGGAAGCTGGTCTGCGGGAACTTGAGCCCGATCCACCCCACCGTGGCCGCGTCGTCGAGATACGCCTTCAGTTTCTCCGGGGTATTGATCCCGTCCAGATATTTCAAGGGGTGTTTCAGCTTGACAGGCCGGCCCGTCTCCCTTGCCAGTTCGTCCAGAAGGTTGAGCACGTTCCCCGTGGGCCCCGTGAACGTGCACAGCGGATAGGAATCGTCCATGAACGCGCCCGTCCGCGGATTCTGCAGGTTCAGGTAGAATTCCGTCTCCTCGTTCTTGTCCCGGAACTTCGGGAGCTTGACGAGGCCCTTCCGGGTCTTCAATTTATCGTTCAGCTCCCGCATCTTGGTGAACGCAGTCCAATACCGCCCCCTGTCGAGCCAGTAGGTGAGTCCCACCATCTTGAACTCGAATTCGGCCATGTAATAGCCTTCCTCCTGGAGCTGTTTGTTCATCCTGAACATCTCCGGGACCGAAGGGATGCTGAAGAAGACGACCGCCGCCGCGAGGGTCGTGAACGCGGCGACGAGCGCCGAGACAACCGCGAGTTTGGATTTTTTCGCCATCCGCTATCTCCTTGTTCCGTCTTTCGTCCTTAGAAGGCTTCCTTGATCTTCACGTACCTGCTCGAGTCGCCCGCATCGTTGAACGCGAGGTCGAGTCTGAGATTGATGTTCTTGTCCCTGTTGAGCGCGATCCTGAGACCCGCCCCGCCGGCGATTCTCCCGTCCGTGCCGAAATCCCTGATTCTATCCTGCACTTCGCCGACCCCGAGGAATACGACCGCCCCGATCCTCCAGGAAACGGGGAATCGGAATTCCGCCTGAGCGGCCAGGAAATACCTGCCCGACCCGTCGCCGCCTCCGCGAAGGATGCCCTTGTTTTCCAATGCGGGCAAATCGAAAAACGGCACGTCTCCCAAAGAGGCCTTGCCTGCCGCCTGGAACGCGAGAACGCACGAGTCGAAAACGGGGATGTAATGCCGGTAGTCCGCGCCGAGGCCGAAGAATTCTGGAGAACCCCGAAAGATCGCCGGGTGATACGTGCCGGACAACTTGGCGATGCTTCCGCTCCTGTGGTAGAGGCGGCCCTTCGGCGTGTCCTTGTAGGAAATCTCCGCTCCGATCCCGCACGACAGCATCGAGCCCGCCCCTTCGACGTCAGCCGGGACGGCTCCCTGTCCTTCGTCCTCGAAGCCGGTTCGGGAAAACCTGCATTCGAGGATCGGACCCGCGAACACCCGGTCGGTGATCCTGAAAGCGGCCCCGAGGCTCAGGGGCACGTATTCCGCCTCGTATTCCCTTCCCCGGAACTCGTCGGGATAATTCTGGTAGCCGACCTCCCCTTCGAGCCGGATCGCGTCATCGGCCAGGTAGACGGAGTAATTCGCCATGAAGTCGTACTGCCTTCCCCAGTTGTAGGTCGCGTGCAGCTCCACCTCGTCCAGTTCCCGGCCTCTCGTTTCCGGCTCGAAATAGAGCACGCACGCCGCTCCCAGGGTGAGCTTGACCTTGTCGTCGTAGCCGATGACCGGATGCCATCCGATTCCCCAGACGTCCGGCTTCCTCCCTTCGCCGGCCGGCCGGTCCGCCGGGACTTCCTGAGCCTCCGCGGCCCGGAACATGCCCTGCAGGAGAAGAAGCGTGACGACGAATCGTTTCATGACAGCCCTTTCGCTTCGGCCTTCAATTCGCGGAGCGACTCCTCCGCCCAGGCGATGTGCGAACTTATGTCGTGAAAACCCCGACTCAGGGTGATCCTCCAGAACACGAGAGCTTCGCTCCTTCCGGTCATCCGCAGGTAATCCTGCAGCCTTCCCTCCACTGCCCGGAGCGACGCGAGGTCCTTCCGGTATTTTTTCAGCCTCTCCTCGATCTGGGCTGCAAGTTCCTCGACGCCGAGATTCGACAGGAGCATGACCCGCAGGAGAAACGCGTTCCTGTTGTCCTCGTCGATCTTCTCCGGCACGTCCGTGAGCCACTCCTTCAAATGCGAAACGCCCTTATCCGTGATGCGGTAGATCCGCTTGTTCGGGCCCTTCGTACTGCTTTCCTCCCTCGACTCGACGCGGCCATCCATCTCGAGACGCTTGAGTTCGCGGTAGATCTGGCTCGTCTGCGCCGACCAGAAGAAGTTGATCGAATCGTCGAAAAATCGCTTGAGTTCGTAGCCCGACATGGGCATGTAGTTCAGAAGACCGAGGATCGCGTGAGGAAGAGACATCGTTACGACCTCCTATCTATTCTACTTTTACTATACCACAAGTATAATAGTTGTCAAGAACATATCATCGGATAAACGGCTCGCGACGCTTCGGGGAAGAAATCCTCTCTTGGTGTATAATTACAGGAAGAAGGCTTTTCCTCCGAGAAATTCCCACCGCGACATCGGCACCATAGGAAAAATCGATTTAGGTTCGGGAGGTGGAAAATGAAAGGATCGATGATCGTTTTCATAAGTCGTCTCGCCTTGATCATGTCCGTTCTATCGACGTGCGGGGGAGGATTCGGGGATTCGAGCGACGAATCCGAGGCGTTTTCGATCGTATACGACGCGAACGGAGCCACATCCGGAACGCCGCCGTCGGACGGAACGCGATATACCGACGGACAGGCCGCGAAAATCCTCGGAAACACGGGAGGTCTCGCGAAGACCGGTTACAGCTACGCGGGCTGGAACACCGCGAAGGACGGCAAGGGCATCACCTACACGCAGGGCCAGACCATGGAGATGGGCGGTTCGAGCGTGAGACTCTACGCCCGGTGGACGACGAATCCGACCTTCACCGTGACCTACGCCGCCAATGGAGCCACCGGCGGCACGCCGCCCGTCGATACGACGAACTACGAGACGGGCCAGACCTTGACGGTCCTCGAGAATACGGGAAGCCTCGTGAGAACAGGTCACGGATTCGCGGGCTGGAACACCGCGTCAGACGGGAGCGGGACCGCGTACTCGCCTGGACAGTCTTTCGTTATGGGCTCGGCCGCCGTCACCCTTCACGCTTTCTGGCTCGCGGCCCCGGCGGGCACGGTCGCTGCTGACAACGCGAGCTTCATCAGAGTCCAGTGGAATCCGGTGGCGAACGCCGCCGGCTATTACGTCGAACGGGCGAAGGACTCAGGCGGAAGCCCCGCCGCCTACACGAGGATCGCCACCGTAACGGGAACGTCCTACGATCATGCCGGGGCCTTCGCCCAATCGGTGAACTGGTACCGGGTGCAGGCCTATGCCTCCACGAGCGCGAGCGGACCCTACGGGACGGCCGCCTCCGCGACGAAGACCGGGACCGTGAGCTTCTCCGAGGACTGGGAGGACGGCGTATGGAACGACACCTGGATCGCGGACCCGAACACGGACCCCATCACCGTAACCGCGACGTACGCCGCCTCGGGAACGCGGAGCCTCGGGATCGCCGACGACGGCGACAACTGGAACTACTGGGACGGCCTCCATTACGAATTCGCGGGAGGCGTGCAGCCCACCTATGTCAAGTTTTCCATCCGAAAGGACTGGGACCAGAGTCCCCGTCATAGGATCAACCTCGGCGGCGATACGACCGCGAGCGACGGCGGTGCCGTCTACTACACCTGGGGAAAGGAATTGGACTCGGGCACCGACATGGCGGTGGAAGGCGGCGGAAGCGTATACGCGACCCACGACTCGTTCCACCTCGTGGAGTTCCGGAACATCGACTTCGCGGCGCAGAACTTCGATTTCTACGTGGACGGCGTCCCGGTGACGACAGGCGTACCTTTCTACCATTCCGTCTCGTCCTTCACCCGTCTCTACATCAGCGTCGGCTGGTATGCCGAAAATGCCTACATCGACGCGATCGAGCTGCGGAATTGAACGCCCCGGGACCGGCCCCCGATTGACGATCCCGGGCCGGCCCACTATTGTAGGTCCATGAAGAACGATCTCCTGCTTCTCCTCACCGCGTGCATCTGGGGCTTCGCCTTCGTCGCCCAGCGGGCCGGCATGGACCTCGTCGGGCCCTTCACCTACAACGGAGTGCGGTTCGCCCTCGGCGCGCTTTCCCTGGCGCCCCTGCTCATGGCGGCACGCCGCCGCGGCCTCGAGTCCGAGCGTGCGGACGGCGCCGAGGAGGTCAGGGGGCCCTCGGACGGCCGGGATGCAGGAGGACGCGAAGAAGGAAGGACGCTCTTCGCATGGGGAGGCATCGCGGGAATCGTACTCTTCGGAGGAGCGACGCTCCAGCAGGTCGGCATCGTCTCCACCACCGCAGCCAAGGCGGGCTTCATCACGGGCCTCTACGTCGTGCTCGTACCCCTCATCGGAGCGGCCATGGGAACCAGAAGCGGACTCTTCCGCTGGCTCGGGGCCGTCGCAGCGGCGGTCGGGCTCTACCTCCTCAGCGTGGAAAAAGGCTTCACCGTCGCGAAGGGGGACGTCCTGGTTTTCGCATCGGCCTTCTTCTTCGCGGCGCACGTGCTCCTCATCGCTCGGATAGCGCCCCGCTTCGACCCCGTGAAGCTCTCCGTGATCCAGTACGCGGTCTGCTCCCTGCTGAACCTCGCCATCGCGATCGCAGCGGAAAAGGTCGAAGCCGCCTCGGTGCTCGGGGCCTGGCTCCCCATCGCGTACGGCGGCGTCTTTTCCGTAGGCATCGCCTACTCGCTCCAGATCGTGGCGCAGAAGAACGCGCATCCCACCCATGCCGCCATCATCCTCAGCCTCGAGAGCCTGTTCGCGGCCGTGGGAGGCTTCCTCCTCCTCGGGGAGCGCTTCGACGCCGTTCAGGTCACGGGCTGCATCCTCATGCTCGCCGGCATGGTCGTGAGCCAGTTCGGTCCGTCGGCGGAGACGAAGGAAACCGTCCGCGCCGAATCCGCTTGATTTTCCCTTCGAGCTTGAGTATCTATCAAGAGTACTGTGTGCATCGCGGCGTGATGCCTTCTGCCCGCGAAAGGAGTGATGGTGCGCTCGGGCTTTGCCGTGTTTCTCGCGGTCTTTTTGTCGATCTACGGGCTCGTGAACTTCTACATCGGTTTTCACGGCTGGCGCTTCTTCAGAAGCATGGGAATCGTCGCCCACGGATGGGTGTACTGGCCCCTCTTCTGGCTCCTCGCCTCCCTCTATCTGCTCTCGCGGGCCGTGAACCATCACCTTCCGGACGCGGTCTACGAGGCCTCCCATTTCATCGGGGCCTACTGGCTCGCGGCGATGATGTACCTCTTCCTCATCCTCCTGGCGATCGACCTCGTGCGGCTCCTCGACCTGGCCTTCCGGTTCCTCCCATCCTCGTGGCTCCACGGGCCGCGATCGACCGCGGCGACTGGAATCGCGATAGGCGTCGTCGTTCTCTCCCTCCTCGCCTGGGGCAGCAGGAACGCGGTCAGCCCCGTCGTGACGACCTACGAGATCGACGTCCCGAAACGGGCGGGCAACCTCCGGGAACTCGACGCGGTCCTCGTCTCCGACATCCACCTCGGCACCATCGTGAACAGGAAACGGCTCGAAAGCCTCGTGGCGCGGATCAACGCGCTCGGGCCCGACGTCGTCTTCCTCGCGGGCGACGTCCTGGACGAGGACGTCGGGCCCTTCGTGGACCAGGGCATGTCCGAGGTCATGAAAAAGCTCGCCGCCCCGCTCGGCGTCTACGCGATCCCCGGAAACCACGAATACATAGGGGGCCACCTGGCCGAGTTCGCCTCGTACCTCGAGGACGCGGGGGTAAAGGTCCTCATCGACCGCACGGTCACGGTGGCGGGGGCCTTCCATATCGTCGGGCGGGACGATCTCTCGGGCGCGAGGATGAAAGGCTCGCCCAGGAAGCCCCTCTCCGAACTCGTCGCGGAACTCGATCCGTCCCTCCCCCTCGTCCTCATGGACCATCAGCCCTTCGATCTCGGCCAGGCGGAAAAGGCGGGCATCGACCTCCAGCTTTCCGGCCACACCCACCGGGGGCAGCTCTTCCCCAACAACCTCGTGACGCGGAAGATCTTCGAGCTCGACTACGGCTACAAGAAGAAGGGATCCCTGAACGTCGTCGTTTCCTCCGGTTACGGGACTTGGGGGCCTCCCGTGCGCATCGGGAGCAGGTCGGAGATCGTGCGTCTCAAACTGAGATTCTCGCCCTGAAGCCGCCCCGCTCGTCCGCCTTGCCGCCTCGCGCCGATTGAGGTATGGTGAAGGTGCGCGCCGGCGGGAGGTGGAAGGTGTGGGGCCGAAAGAAACCGAATATCTACAAGATCGACAATTATCTGCTTCTTTTCGGCAAGCTGTTCGTCCTCGTCGCCGCGATAGCCTTCCTCGCCTCGCTCTCGGACGAGGAGAAGAAGAAGTCCGCGTCGACCGGCGACGTCGTCGGAGGCGCTTTCTTCCTCGCGGGCGGCGTCGCCATGCTGGCGGCTGGCTCCAGGTTCAGGAGGAAGGAACGGAAGGCCCTCGCTCTCCTCAACTCCCTGGAACTCGCCCACGAAGTGTCCGTCCCGGAGTTTCTCGACGCCACGGGTTTCACCCGGAACGACGTCGAGACGGCCCTGCGGGCGATCAACGAACGGGGACTCGGCTTCTATCTTTGGAACCGCGAGGGCGACACGATCGTGGACGGGAGGCTGAAGCGCAGGATGGTGTTCGCGGACACCTGCCCCTCATGCGGCAAGACGGTCGGGCAAAGGTACTCCCTCGATCTCGCCGAAATCCCGTCCTGTCCGGCATGCGGCACCCCGTTCAACGTCGACGCCTGGAACGCGTGGAAGCTCGAGGCGATGCGCCGTCTCGACGAGGGCGGGGAGCGGAAGCCGGGCCTTTTCGCCGGGAAGCGATTCTCCCTGCCGCTCTTCATCGTGCTCCTGGTCGTCTTCTGGCCGGCCGCCCTCGTCTACCTCTTCTTCCGCGTCTTCAAGGGCGAAACGACCCGCGAGCGTTCATAGAGGGAAGGATAGGGTCACGCCGGTCCCGATTCCGCCGCGGAGGTCGAGACTCCCGCCTATCTGGGTCGTCATGGCCCGCACGAGGTTGAGGCCGAAGCCCGGGGATTCCCCGGAGATCGCTCGATCCGGAAGCCCTACGCCGTCGTCCTCGATCCTGAGCACGGCCGACTCTCCGCTCTTCGTGAACGAAACGACGACGCGTCCCTCCCTGCCGCCGGGAAAGGCGTACTTGAACGCGTTCGTGATGAGCTCGTTGATGACGATGCCCACAGGAAAGACCACCTTCGACTCCAGGGGAACGTCCTCGATCCGCTTCTCGACCGAGACCGAGGAGGACTCGGCGTAGGTCGAGGCGATGTCGTCGACGAGATCCGAGAAGTATCCGGCCGACGAAACGGTGCGGAAATCGCCGCCGGAGCGGTAGAGCTTGTCGTACATGATCATCATGCTCCTCACCCTGGAGCGGGCGACGTTGAGGGCCTCGGCCGCGGCGGAATCGGTCATGGACGAGGCCTGGAGGGAAAGAAGGCTCGAGATGACGTTCATGTTGTTCTTGTTCCGGTGATGGACCTCGTGAAGGAGTAGGTCCTTCTCGTCGAGCAGCTTCTGGATCTCCGCCTTGGCCGCCACGTTTTCCCGAAGCATGAGCTTGAGCTCGTTCTCGAAGGACCGGATCTCCGAAATGTCCTTCACGATGCACACCCTGCCGATCGCCTCCCCGGTCCCGTCCTTCATGCAGGACCTGGTGATCATCACGGGAGTCTCGCCTCGGGCGTTCCTGAGGTTTCCTTCGACCGAGGAGGACTTCTCCTCATCGCAGCCGCGGCCTTCGGGGAAGGAGAAAATGTCCGAGAACGGAACGCCGACGAGCTCGTCGCGGCTCCTGCCCGAGAGCTCCACGGCCGCGGGATTGACGAATTTCACCCTGCCGTCCGGGTCCGTGAGGAAGAGCGAGTGGCTCATGGTCTCGATGACGCGGTCCGCGGCAACCTCGGGCGTCATCTCGCCGAGCCCGTACTTGGTTATCCCGCGATACATGCCCGCGGCCCAGACGAGGGCGAAAACGTCGCCGAGGCCGGGAACGCTCATAATCCCCATGAGGGGGAGGACGACGTCGGTGACGAGGCCCGCGACGCAGGAAACGACCCCCGTGAGCAGGACCAGCATGATCCTCCGGATTTCCTTCACCGAGGAACTCGCCGAGTATCTCCGGGCGAGCAGGAGGAGGCCTGCGGCGAGATAGGAGGCGAGGTAGATGTAGTAGGCGTCGATCCAGAACGGGCTCTTGTACACGATGACCCAGCCGTAGGCGGCCTTCGCGTTCTCGGAAACCTCCATGATGTACCTGCCCGACACCTGGGCCGCGAACAGGACGACGGACGGCAGATAGAAGAACGCCGCTTTCCGGGTCTGCAGCGTCCGGTTGCCCGAAAGGACGCCGGCGAACCAGAAAAAGGTCACGGGCATGCCGATCCATCCGATCGATCCCAGGGTCAGGAAGAACCGGACGACGCCCGCATGCTCGAGGGGGCTGTGCCGGAAGACGAGGGAGAGGTCCCAAAGGGCGATCAGAAAGAACAAAAGGGCGGCGACTCGGTTGACGAGCGCCGGCCTCCTCCGCGCCACGAGGACGGTCATGGAGAGCGACACGAGAAACGCGAGGAAATGCACGAAGTATAATCTGGCGATGAGTGTTTCCATACTCCCCGCCTGCACCATACCACGGATCGAGGGCTTTCTACAATTTACGTCAGGAACCCGACGGAGGCCTTTCCGCAGGCGGAAAATCCTGCTCCCCCGGCCGAAGGTCCGTCAGCGCTTGAGCGCTGCGCCGCCCTTTCTTCCCGGCGAAAGCGAACTCCTCATCGTGCCGTCCGAGTCCCGCCCGATCACCGCGTCGATGGGGAAGCGAGTCCGCTTCGATCCCGCAGCGGCGCTCGTCGACTTGAGGACGAGAGAGCCGGCCGGCGGCGCGAGGGTGCTGACCAGGGCGGTGGTCGTGTTGCCGGAAGCGATGAGTCCGGAGGCGATCGCGCTCGTGCTGGCAAGGTCGGCCAGAATAGACGGAGGATTGCCGTCGACATTCATCGCGATGAGGATATCCGAGGGCGCATAGTTTCCGTCCGTGTCCACGGTAGCCTGGTCCGCGGGATTTACGGACTGGTACGCCACATTTCCCGAGTCTGCCACGGTCTGCGTGCTCGCGGGCTTGAGATAGACCGCATCCCCCGGCCAGAGATTGACGACGCCGCCGGTCGTCAATCTCGACTCACCGAGATTCGTTGTATAGGTACTGTTAACCTCCGTGAGATCCCCGGTCTTGATCGCCGTGAAATATCGAGGTTTAAGGTAGGCCTTGTTTCCCTTGCCGTCCGTGAGGTCGTTCTTGTAGCCGTAGAGCGATGTGGAATGGTTGTGGTAGTTCGCCGCGAACCAGGATTGAATTATCCCTTTCCACGTCGATCCGATGGACTTTCCGGAGGCGGAGGCGAGCACCGCCTGGTAGTCCGTGTTCGTATTCGAAAGAATCGCCTTGTAGATCGAAGGATCGGACTGGAGCCTGAGCCACTGGAAGAAAAGATAGACCGTGGAATAGTTCACGAGCTGGTCGCCCCAGACGCCCCACGAAAGGAAATTCTGCCCCCAGAGGTTCGCGTCGTCGACGGGATTGTACAATTCCGGGTGAACGATTCCATATTTATCGGTCGTCGAGTAGGTAGAGTAATTGTAGTAATCCACCTTCCAGCCCACGTGGCTGCCCTGGTAGAGGTACTCGGCTGCCGACGAAAGGCCCTCGTCGATCCACGTGTCGTTGCCGTCGGGCTTCCCTTGGACCAACCGCTTTTCGCTGAAGTCCACGAGGTGCTGGAACTCGTGGGCCATGGTCACCTTGAAGTCCTGGTACGCCCCCGTGTCTACCGTTCCGCTCGAGGTGAGGAGCCCCGGGTAGATGTCCATGAAGAGCATGTCCGCCTGGTTCGAGACCGAGTACGTGGTCTTCAAAAACATGTGCGTCGAATCGAAAAAGCCCGCGACGTAGCCGCCCCCGCTTCCGTCGACGTAGCCGTCCTGGACGTCCAGGAGGAGGATGATGACCTTGCCGTTCTTGTCCACGTCCTCCGCGGTCGAGGTGTCCGCGAAGTAGGAATGGACCATCGCGTAGATCTTGACGTCGAATTCGGAAGCAATGTCCTGGACGAGCGCGTCGCTCAGGCTGGCGGATCTGCTCTGTTCCACGTAGATGATGGAATGGGTCCCGGTGAACCGCTTCACCGCGGTCACGGATTCGTAGTACCCGGATTCGACGTTCGCGGCGTAGAAGGCGCGCGTTTCCCCGTCCGTCACCGTGGAAGAACCGCCGCCTGAGATGTCGCAGCCCGGGAGGGCCAGAACGAGGGCGAGAACCGCTGCCGCGGCTACGAACGCTGGGAACCGGATCTTCGGGTTTTTTCTCTTCATGTCCGAAAGATAATCCCTTTTCGACGCTTTATCCAGCAGAAGCAAAACCATCCGATCTTCCCTCTTCCTTTCGTGTTCCCTTTCGTGCCTTCGTGACCTCTTCCTTAACAACCCACCCTCCTTTCGTGTACTATTCGTGCTATCTTTTCTTTGTATGCCCGGCCGGTCTTCCTGTTTCCGTCATTGTTTCAGGGCAGGGTTCCAGTTTGAATTTTCACAAGGCCCCGCGGCTGCGTTGACGATTTACCGGATTGAGGCTACATTTATTTCGATGTATCGATATTCAGTACTTTTTCAGGAAATTCATGAGCCCGGTTTCCCGAGCGGCTGGTATTATGCCCATATTCCGTCTATAGGTCTTACAACCCATGGAGAAGGACTTGATGGGGCACAAAAAGCCGCCGTCGATCTTCTTACCCTCTGGTGTGCGGAGAAACAGGCTCACGGCGAAGAACCTCCTCAAGAATCGACGGTATTTTTTTCACAGATAGAGATACAGGATGCCTTACAAGTCCGCTGAAGTAATGCGGAAGTTGATAAAAGCGGGATTCGTGGAAACCCGTAGTTCCGGATCTCATAGAGTTTTGCGGCATCCTGACGGAAGACAGACCTATGTCGCCATGCATCCCGGCGACGTCCCTTCCGGTACATTGAAATCTATATTGCGACACGCAAAAATTTCCGAGCAAGAATTCAAACTTTTATAAGTCCATGTCTTAGTACCTGAATGGAAGTGGCCATCCAGCGGTTTCTTCCCCTTCTCGCCTTTCGTTTTCCTTTTACTGCCTTCGTGGTCTCTTCCTTAATAACCATCAGCGCTTGACGGTTCTCGTCCGGTGTATTACTTTTAGAAGTAAGAAAAGGAGCCTCCATGCGCATCACGTCGAAAGGGCAGATCACGATTCCGAGCGAATACCGCCGAAAACTGGGCCTTCTTCCGGAAACGGAAATTGCCTTCGAACTCCGTGCGGACGGAGTTCTTCTCAAGAAGTCGCGCTCGGAAACAAAGACCCGAGCGGGAGAGCATCTCGAAAGGATCCGCGGCAGCGCGACGGTGAAGCTCTCCACCGAGGAAATCCTATCCCTCACCAGGGACGAGGGCGAATGATCCTCGTCGATTCGAACGTTCTTCTCGACATCGTCACCGACGATCCGGTTTGGGCGGAGTGGTCGACGCGCAGGCTTGAAGCATATGCGGAAACCCACGAACTCGCGATCAATCCCGTCATTTTCAGTGAAATCTCGGTCGGTTTCCGACGAATCGAAGAGGTCGAACACGCCTTTCCCTCCTCCCTTTTCCTGCGCCTCCCGCTCCCCTGGGAAGCAGCCTTCCTGGCGGGAAAGGCCTTTCTCTCCTATAAGAAACACGGCGGAACGCGCCGTTCGCCGCTGCCGGATTTTTTTATCGGCGCCCATGCCTCGGTGCTCGGGATTCCTCTCCTGACGAGGGACGCCGAACGTTACCGAACCTATTTCCCGAAACTGGAAATCCTCTCGCCTTAAACCTATCGTGCCTTCGTGACGCACGATGCTTCACCGTATCAATCGGATCTCGATGGGTAGATCGACTCTCTTCCAAATCCTTGTCTGCGGTGATTGCGGGCAGTTCCCGTGTCAAAGCGAGGGAAAGACAGGCTCTGTCCCCCAAGGAAAGGCCGAACTTGTCCGTTGAAGATCGTAAAGAAGCAACCTTGATCGAATCATCATACGAAAAAGGGATAATCTTCATCGGCGTGCTCCGGAGTCTACGCGCGACAAGGAGTACGTCCTTTCCGTCTTTCTCGAAACGCCCCAAAACCTCCATCAGATCGACGGTCGACTCGTGTTCCTTTTCCTGCCTTCGCGGCTTCTCCTTTTCCGGATTTGAATTCAAGCCGGAAATTTGATATCATGATGGTAGAGTATGTAGACATGAGGTAACAGCATGATCCGTACGCAGATTCAACTCACCGAAGAACAGATGGAACGCCTCAAAAAAATGGCCGGTTCGCGCCGAGTGTCCACGGCGGAACTTGTTCGGGAGGCCGTCGACAGGCTATCGTCCGAAGGCAATCAGGGAAACGACGCGCAGCGCATCGCACGGGCGAAATCGGCGGCAGGCAGGTTCGCTTCGGGGTCCTCGGACGGTTCGGCCCGGCACGACGATCATTTCGCTTCAACGGTTCTCCCATGAGCACCTTCATCGATACTTCAGCGTTGTATGCGGTGCTGGACCGCGACGATACGAACCACGACGCGGCCCGCGCCATCTGGTTCCGGCTCCTCGACACCGCAGAGCCCTTACTCACGCATAATTACGTCCTGCTCGAAAGCATCGCTATCATCCAAAAGAGGCTCGGTATGGACGCGGTCCGCGCCTTCCTCTACGATGTCTCCCCTCTCGTCTCCGTCACGTGGATCGGCCCTGAAACGCATGCCCGCGCCTTGAGTGCCCTCCTCATGACGGATCGGCGGGGACTCAGCCTCACGGATTGCGCGAGCTTCGAGGTCATGCGCGACTCGGGGACCCGTTCCGTCTTCGCTTTCGATTCTCACTTCACGGAACAGGGGTTCACGCTCCTCACGAGGTGAACCGTCCCTTCTCCTTTTCATGCCTTCGCGGCCTCTTTCCCGAGGGATCGTTCGAGCTTGAAGCGCGGCGGAATTTCGGCTATCGTCGTGTCGTCGGAGGGAGCATGCGGCTCGTCGAAAGCGTAAAGGCCAAGGTCGAAGTCCTGAAACACGAACTCTACGCGATCTATCTCTGCTGGAAGGACCCCGGGGTGCCCCGGCTCGCGAAGGCGCTCATCCTTCTCGTTCTCGCCTACGCGGTGAGCCCGATCGACCTCATTCCCGACTTCATCCCCGTCGTCGGCTACCTCGACGACCTCATCCTCCTTCCCCTGGGAATCCTGCTCGTCATCCGCCTCATCCCCAAGGAAACCTACGCGCGGCACAGGGCCGAGGCGCGCGAGAAGAGCTTCGACGATCCGGCGTTCAGGCGCATCGGGCTCCTCATGACCCTCGGGATCTGGATCTTCATCGCGCTACTTGTTTTGAAGCTGGCGGGCGCTTTATGACGTATCGAAAACGAACGGAGGGACCATGGCGGACGAATCCAGGCAGATCGGAACGATAGGGATCGACGAAACGGGGAACGCGTCGGTCCGCGAGCCCATTTTCGTCAATCTATCGAGGTTCAAGAACTCTCGTTACCTCGACATCAGGAAATTCTACGAAAAAGACGGGGAATGGAAGCCCACGACCAAGGGCATCACCGTTCACGGGGACCAGCTCGACGAGCTCATCGGCATCCTCACGAAAAACCGCGACGAGATCCTCAGGTGGACGTCCGGAGAAGGTGCTCCAGGAGGATCTTGAGGCCGATCCCGATCAGGACGAGGCCTCCCGTCAGTTCCAGCCTGTTCTCGAAGAAACAGCCGATTTTCTCCCCCACGAAGACGCCCGCGAGACAGACCGCGAAGGTCACTCCTCCGATGACGAGGACGGGAACGAAGATGTGGATCCTGAGGAAGGCGAAGCTGAGACCAACGGCGAGGGCGTCTATGCTCGTCGCGAGGGACATGATGAGGAGCGTGGGGAAATGGGAGCAGTCCTTTTTCCCGTCGTCCTCGCAGCCCGGCTCCGTCGCCCGCCTCGATTCCAGGATCATCTTGCCGCCGATGAACGCGAGCAGGCCGAAGGCGATCCAGTGGTCGAAGCCTTCGATATACCGGGAAAAGCTCAGGCCCGCGGCCCAGCCGAGGACCGGCATGAGGGCCTGGAATCCTCCGAAGAAGAAGGCGATCCTGAAGGCCTGCCGTTTTTTCAGGTTCTTGATCATGAATCCGTTCGTCACGGAAACGGCGAATGCATCCATCGAGAGGCCGAGTGAAATGCCGATGAGGGTAGCGAGATCCATAGGAAATCGATCATAGTCGGCCGACTCGTCCTCGTCAATCAAGTCCGAAGGCAACTTAGGCTTGCATTCACCGGGAATACGGGGTATAGTGAGACGACAAATTTTCGCACCAAAAACTCCAATTTATAAGAGGATATACCATGTCAGCCAAGAAAATGGTCACGATCGACGGAAACACGGCTGCCGCGTACGTCGCTCATGCGACGAACGAGGTAATCGCGATTTACCCCATCACCCCCTCCTCCCCCATGGGCGAGCTCGCGGATATGTATTCCGCCCAGGGCCGGAAGAACATCTGGGGAACCATCCCCCACGTCATCGAAATGCAGAGCGAAGCCGGAGCGGCGGGCGCGGTTCACGGAGCCCTGACGACCGGAGCCCTCACCACCACCTTCACCGCATCCCAGGGCCTCCTCCTCATGATCCCGAACATGTACAAGATCGCCGGAGAGCTCATCCCGACGGTTTTCCACATCGCCGCCCGGGCCGTTTCCGCCCAGGCCCTCAACATCTTCGGCGACCATTCCGACGTCATGGCGGCGCGGTCCACCGGCTTCGCCATGATCTGCTCGAACAACGTCCAGGAAGTCATGGACATGGCAATCATCGCTCAGGAATCGACCCTGCGGACCCGCGTTCCCTTCCTGCACTTCTTCGACGGCTTCCGAACCTCCCACGAGGAGCAGAAGGTCGAGGAAGTCCCCTACGAAATCATCAAGGAGATGATCTCCGAAAAGCTCGTCCATGAAAACCGCGCCCGCGGCCTCACTCCCGAGAATCCCGTTATCCGCGGGACCAGCCAGAACCCCGACGTCTTCTTCGCCGGCCGAGAGACCTGCAACAAGTACTACGCCGCCGCCCCGAAGATCGTCCAGGAGGTCATGGACAAGTACGCCAAGCTCACGGGCCGGCAGTACAGGCTCTTCGAGTACGTCGGGGCCCCGGACGCCGAGCGCGTCGCGATCATCATGGGATCCGCGGCCGAGTGCATGGAAGAGACCGTCGAATACCTCCGCTCCAAGGGCGAAAAGGTCGGCCTCCTCAAGGTCCGGCTCTTCCGCCCCTTCGACGCGAAGGCCTTCGTCGACGCGCTTCCCTCCACGGTCAAGGCCATAGCCGTCCTCGACCGGACCAAGGAGCCGGGCGCCCTCGGCGAACCGATGTACGAAGACGTCCGCACTGCCATCGGCGAAGTGATGGGCGCCGGCGACTCCAAGTTCAAGAACTATCCGAAGACCGTCGGCGGCCGCTACGGCATGGGCTCCGCCGAGTTCACTCCCGGCATGGCGAAGGCCGTCCTCGACAACCTCAAGGAAGCCGATCCCAAGAACCATTTCACGGTCGGCATCTACGACGACGTCACCTTCACGAGCCTCACGTGGGACGAAGGCTTCGCCCTTCCCCAGGAAGGAGTGCACACCGCCCTCTTCTACGGGCTCGGCTCCGACGGAACGGTCGGCGCGAACAAGAACTCCATCCAGATCATCGGAGGGGCGACCGAGAACTTCGCCCAGGGCTATTTCGTGTACGACTCCAAGAAGTCGGGAAGCACCACGGTCTCCCATCTCCGTTTCGGCAAGAAACCCATCAAGAGCACCTACCTCATCCCGAAAGCGAACTTCGTGGCCTGCCACAAGTACTCCTTCATCGACCGGGTAGAGATGCTCGCTTCGGCGGCCCCCGGCGCCACCTTCCTCCTCGCCTCGCCCTACGGCAAGAACGAGATCTGGGACAAGCTCCCGATCGAGGTACAGAAGCAGCTCATCGACAAGAAGATCAAGTTCTACGTGATCAACGCCATGAAGATCGCCGAGGACAAGGGCATGGGCGGACGCATCAACGTCATCATGCAGACCGCGTTCTTCAAGATTTCCGGCGTCCTTCCCGAGGCCGAGGCCGTGGACCTCATCAAGAAGTCCATCATCAAGACCTACTCCAAGAAGGGCAAGGACATCGTGGACGCGAACATTTCCACCATCGACGCGGCCCTCGCAGGAGTCGAAAAGGTGGACGTTCCCGCACAGGTAACGAGCAAGACCCACATGCTCTCGCCCGTTCCGGCCGACGCCCCCAAGTTCGTGAAGGAAGTCACGGGCGAGATCATCGCCGGCCGCGGCGACAAGATTCCGGTCTCCAAGCTCCCCGACGACGGGACCTACCCCTCCGCAACCACCCAGTACGAGAAGCGGTCCATCGCCGAATACATCCCGGTCTGGGACCCCGAAACCTGCATCCAGTGCGGCGACTGCTCCGCGGTCTGCCCCCACGCCGTCATCCGGCTCAAGGCATACGATCCCAAGTACCTCGCCAAGGCCCCCAAGACCTGGAAGAGCACCGAGGCGAAGGGCAAGGAATTCGCCGGCCTCAAGTTCACCATCCAGGTATCCCCGGACGACTGCACCGGATGCGGCGCCTGCGTGAACATCTGCCCCGCGTACAAGAAGATAGACGGAGCCAAGACCGACAGGAAGGCCATCAACCTCGAGGCCCAGCCGCCGCTTCGCGACGCAGAGAACGACAACTGGAAGTTCTTCCTCGAGATCCCGAACACGGATCCCAAGCTCCTCAACCTCACCACGACCAAGGGCACCCAGCTCAAGCAGCCCCTCTTCGAGTTCTCCGGCGCGTGCGCGGGCTGCGGCGAGACTCCCTACGTCAAGCTCATGAGCCAGCTTTTCGGCGACCGGGCGATCATCGCCAACGCCACGGGCTGCTCCTCCATATACGGCGGCAACCTTCCGACCACGCCCTACTGCAAGCGGCCCGACGGCCGCGGACCGGCCTGGTCCAACTCCCTCTTCGAGGACGCCGCTGAATTCGGCATGGGCATGAGGCTCACGAGCGACAAGCTCGCGGAGTACGCCATGGAACTCGTGGACGCCCTCCTCGCCGACTCCGCCTCCGGAGTTCAGCCCGAGCTTCTCCGGAAGATCAAGGAGAACAAACAGTCGAATTACGAGGAGATCGAGGCCCAGCGCGGCTACGTCGCCGACCTCAAGAAGCAGATCTCCGCGGGCAAGAGCGCGGCCGCCAAGGAACTCGCATCCCTCACCGACCATCTCATCAAGCGGTCCGTCTGGATCTTCGGCGGCGACGGCTGGGCCTACGACATCGGCTTCGGCGGTCTCGACCACGTCCTCGCATCCGGCAAGAACATCAACATCCTCGTCATGGACACGGAAGTCTACTCCAACACCGGCGGTCAGATGTCCAAGGCCACTCCGATCGGCGCCATCGCGAAGTTCGCGGCCGGCGGCAAGGCCATCAGGAAGAAGGACCTCGGCATGATCGCCATGAGCTACGGCTACGTCTACGTGGCCCGCGTGGCCATGGGCTACAACCGAATCCAGACGATCAAGGCCTTCCTCGAGGCGGAAGCCTACAACGGCCCTTCCATCATCATCGCCTACTCGCACTGCATCGCCCACGGCATCGACATGATGAAGGGCATGGACCAGCAGAAGGCCGCCGTCACCTCCGGAATCTGGCCGCTGTACCGGTACAACCCCGGCCTCGGCGCCGAAGGGAAGAACCCCTTCCAGCTCGATTCCAAGGAAGCGACCACCGACCCGGCCGACTACATGTACAACGAGATCCGCTACCGGTCGCTCAAGCAGGCCAAGCCCGAACAGGCCCAGGTCTTCCTGGAGCAGGCAAGGGCGAACGCCAAGGCCCAGTTCGCCGCGTACAAGTACCTCGCAGATCGGCCCTTCTGAGGCCGTTCTAACTCCTCGCTTTACTGGATTACGAAGCCCTCCGGGAAACCGGGGGGCTTTTTTTCGCTTCATCGTTCTGGCGGGTGCTTTTCTCTTTCCGCTTCAGTGCAAGGCCGTGACGAGCGACGACGCGGGAGGCGACGGGGCGGACTTCGATTCGACCCTGTATTACCTCAATACGGAAACCTACTCCAAGGCCGAGGTGGACGCGAAACTGCAGAGTTTCGGGACCGTCAGCTTCAAGGAAAAAGGTGAAACCCGCGCGATAACGATGTCCGGCGCCTCGAACGGCTTGACGCCCTGGTCGGCGCCGGCCGACACGCGATACGGGGTTTTCGTACTGTGAATGTACAACGGCAACGGCATCAACATGACGTGCTCGGTGCGGGTCGGATCCACGGGAACGGGCAGCGATCCGGGCCATGACTATCTTTTATTCCCCGGCTCGTATGAAGACCGGATGGTGGTCATCCCGTTCGGCTCGACAACCCCCTATTCGGTCTATCCATGGACGGATAGCCTTCCTGCGGGAGTCACCATCAACATTCATCCTCTCTTCTGGGTGACCCAGGAACTCTATATCCAGTAACGGCCCGAGGCGGCGCGAAGGCGCGGGAAGAGACAATCTCGCCGCGCCGAATATCTCGACTTTGCCGACAGCAGGGCCCGGCCGATCTCCGCCTCCGAATTTTCCCTCATGTGTGAATCACGCAGTTTTTGCGCTATAATTTTCTCAAAACCAAAAAAGGAGATGGAACATGAGAAGGTGTGCATGGTTTCTGACCGTCCTTGCGGCGAGCGTCCTGGTCCTCGTGCAGTGCGATTCTTCCCTGGGAGGAAGCGACTCCGGCGGTGCGGGTGCGGACTTCGACGCGCATCTGTACTACACGAAATCCGAGATCGAAACGAAACTCGCCGCGCTCGAGCAGGTTCGGGTCGTGACCGAGCCGGTCGCGAACAACTACGTAACCGGCCTCGGCTACGCGAACGGGACGGATTCTTATAACGCTCCCTCCGGCTTCAGCGGCGCCATCTACCAGGTAACGGTGATGAACAACTCGGGCGTTGCGAAAACCATCGAAGTACACTTCTCCGCGGACAATACGGCGGGAAACGGTACGTACTGGAGCACCAAGATCAGCCTGGACCACGGGACGCTGTATCAATTATGCGGCGTCACGAAGCTCTACGCCGGACTCACGGGGGTGAAAGGCTGGCTGGGCTCGGGCAGCAGCGCCTGGGATACGAACATGAGCGTCATGATCACTCCTCTCTATTGGTTGAAATAGACGCCGGGACCATTTCCGGAACGGGAGGCGATTTCTCTTGACCGAGGCCGGATCGGGACGAATAATTAATTTATGAGCCGCGCCTTGGACGGAGAAACCCTCCCGTGGGACAGGATAAACGAATTCCTGCTTCTCCTGGAAACCTCTCGAACCGTCGAGGAACTCCTCACGGAATACCCGGAGGCTTCCTGAATGAAAAGTCATCTTCGCGCTTCGACCGTCGCATCTTCGCTTCTCCTCGCGGCGGCCTTCCTCGCGACGGCGGCACTCGGCTCGTGCGGCAGGGAAGGAGGATCGGGCGGCGGCGCAGCGGCAGGGCCTCATCTCAGGAAGGAGTCCCGCGTCGAGTACTACCTCAACACGGAGGCGAACGACCTCACCGAGGTGACTGTCCGGGAAACCTTCGAACGCTGGGGGAAGGCGTCACGTTTCGAATTCGTGTACAAGGGACGGAACCGGGCCGGACTCGAGAAGGACGGAAAGAACACCGTGTCCTTCCTCCTGAAGTGGCCGCCCGAAATCCCGATCGGCAAGGTCGCCTACTGCAGGAACTGGTACGACCGCGACGGAAACATCGTCGAGTCGGACATCATCTTCAACATGGCCATCGCCAAGTTCACGACCCTCCGCACGAAAAAGCCCGACTCCTACTACATCGAGGGAGTCCTCGCCCACGAAATCGGCCACATGATCGGCCTCGACCACATCGAGGACGACGAAAGCGTCATGAGGCACCTTTCGAGCGCGAACGAGTCCTTCGGCAAGGGCGAGCTGGACGAAAAGACCCTGAATGCCTACCGAGCCCTCTACCCAGGGGCCGGGCCCTGAAACGGCTCACGGATTCCGACCCTAGGAGGTTTCCTTTTCGAAATACTTCGCGGCCAGGAGAGCGGCGCCCCTGAGCGACGACTGTTCGCGGGGAATGTAGCGGCAGCCGCGCATCCATTTCTCCTTCGCCCGGAGAAGGACGGGGTTCACGGCCCCTCCCGTCACGAAGATTTCGCGCTTCAGGGGAACCTCCAGGGAAATCTCCCGAAGATGAGCCCGCTGATACTCGTAGAGCCCCCGGACCAAGGCCGCGAGGAGTTCCTCCCTCGTGGTTTCGTGGGTCATGCCGGTGAAACTCGCCTTGAGCGGTTCGAGGGAATAACGCGAGCCCATGAGAAAGGGGACGTAGCGGACCGTGCTTTCACGGTTCACCCACCGATCGACCGCCTTCGGGACGAAGTCGTTCCAGAAGGATTCCGCCTGCATTTCCGTGCAGAAAACGGACTGGAACCACTCGAAGGCCTTTCCGCCCGCGTTCATGACGTAGAGCGTAAGCCAGCGGTCGGGTACGACGTGGGCCCTGATGTTGTATTCCACGGAAGGACAGCATCTCGGAAGACAGACGAGGGTGATCTCACAGGTTCCGTTCACGTTGATGGCCTCGCCCGGCTCCCTGACTCCTGCGTCGTAGGCCGCGAGGACCGCGTCGTTGCCGCCGACGATAACCTCCGGGCACTTCCCGAAGCCCAGGGCCTTGGCGAGATTCGGAAGCACGGTACCCGCGCTCTCGAACGAGGGGATGAGGCGGGGAAGCCTTTCGACGGAGAGCCCGAAGGTCGAGGCGATCTTCTCGTTCCAGGTGAGGTCGTTCTTCACCGTATTGTACAAGGCCGAAAGCGAGGCGGAGGAAGGATCGATCGCGAAGTTCCCGGAAAGCCATTTCGCCATGTACGTGTTCGAATGGCCGAAACAGGCGGTTTTCCGGAAAACCTCGGGTTCGTTTTCCTTGAGCCACAGGATGCTCGCGAGCGAGCATCCACCCGCCACCGGCATGTTGGCCGTTTCCGCCAAGATCGTTTCGAGGCCGACGGTTTCGATTATCTCCGCCGCCTGCTTCCTGGACCGTTGGTCCAACATGAGGATCGCGGGGTAGAGGGCGAGACCGTCCTCGTCCATGGCGCTCAGGCCAGGAGTCGTGCCGGAAAAAGCCACCGCGTCGACGTCGGGAATCGACTCCCGGAGCTCGCTGCAGCCTTCGAGAAATGCCCGCTTCCATTTTTCCTGTTCGATGTCACCGAAGATTCCGCCGTTGTAGACGTTGATGTCGTAGGAACGGGAGAATTCCCGGTGTAGGACGAGTTCGTTCCCCGAGCCGGTGAAAACGCCCATCTTCATCGAAGTCGTGCCGACGTCGACTGCTAAAATTTTCACGGTTCTACTCATTGAAGTTATCTTGCAATCTTCATACCATGCCCATTCGGTTTTGTTTTCATTTTGCCTATGCGTTTCCGAGAACCACGGATTCCGTACGGACTACAGCTCAAATCCATATATCATAGGGATTTTCAAAATCGACGATACGCAGAATCGCGAACACGAAGAGCCCCGTCCCGCCGGACATCCATCGAAAATTCCGTGAATTCCCTTGTACAATACTTGCAATCATGCAAGAATCCTTGGAGAATTGCCAAGTCGAAGCAGAGGAACCCGATGATCGAGCTGACCTTCTGCGTGCCCTATGAATCGATGCTGGGCACCGTCCATCAAGTGCTGAAGGAACCTCCCTTCTGCGATCGAATAAAGAAAAACGTGATCCCCATGGAGGTGAAGGACGTCAGGGGCTATGAATTCGCAGGCGACGTGATCGTCGCCCGGGGAATAGCCGCCAACGTGATCAGGCATTCGGACATTTCGATTCCCGTCATAGAGCTTTCGATAACCGGCTACGACATAATCCAGGCTATTCATCGCTGCAAGGAGACGTATTCCGCGAGAAGAATCGCATGCATCGGATCGAAGGAAGCCATGTACGGCGCGGGATGCGTCCGCGAGGCGATGCAGGTGGAGCTCGAGTGCTACCCGATCTCCGACGAGGACGAGGGAGAGCGGCTCGTCGAAAAGGCCCGCAACTCGGGGGCCGAAGCGATCGTAGGCGGCCTCATGGTCACGAAAATCGCCCGGGCCGGAGGCTTCCCGGCGGTCATGATCGAATCCGGCTACGAATCGATCCGGCAGGCCCTCAGCGAGGCCATCCGCGTCGTGGAGATAACCCGGGCGGAGCGCACCAGGGTCGAACGATTCCGCACGATCATGGATTATTCGTACGAAGGGATAATCGCGATCGACGAGAAGGGGAGAATATCGCTGTTCAATAAAACGGCCCAGGACATCATAAACGCGGAAGATGACGACCTCATCGGCCGCGATATAGAAAAATTCCTGCCCGACATCGGATTGTCGCAGATCCTCAGGAGCGGCAAGGAGGAACTCGAAGCCCTCCGCACGCTCAGGAACACCATGGTTTCGACGAATCAGATTCCGGTCCGCATCGGTTCCGAGATCGTCGGGGCGGTAGCCACGTTTCAGAAGATCTCGCGAATCCAGGCCGTCGAGGAAAATATACGCAAAAAAATGCACAAGAAAGGCCTGAGGGCGAAATACGCTTTTTCGGACATCATGGGAACGAGCCCCGCCATACTCGAAGCGATAGCGACGGCGAAGAAATACAGTTCGGCCGATTCCAACATCCTGATCTCCGGGGAAACGGGGACCGGCAAAGAGCTCTTCGCCCAGAGCATTCACAACGCCAGCGGGAGGAGGAACGGTCCCTTCGTCGCCGTCAACTGCGCGGCCATCCCGGAGAACCTGCTCGAAAGCGAATTGTTCGGCTATGTGGAGGGAGCCTTCACGGGCGCCGCCAAGGCGGGGAAACCGGGACTTTTCGAACTCGCCCATCTGGGAACGATCTTCCTCGACGAGATCTCGGAACTGCCTCTCGCCCTCCAGGCGAGGCTTCTCCGGGTCCTTCAGGAAAAGGAGATCATGAGACTCGGCGACGATCGTCTCATGCCCGTCGACGTCAGGGTGATAGCAGCTTCGAACAGGCAGCTGAAAGACCTGGTCAAGGAAGGGGCCTTCAGAAAGGACCTTCTCTACAGAATCGACGTTCTGCGAATCGCGATCCCCCCTCTCCGCATGCGGAAGACGGACATCCCCGTCCTGCTCGACCACTTCATCCGGCAGAACAACCGTCAATTCGGAAAAACCTTGCAGGGCTTTCGTCCCGATGCGCTTCGTACGCTCGTGAAGTACGAATGGCCGGGGAACATCAGGGAGCTCGTGAACATCTGCGAGAGGCTGTCCATCCTAACCGAAGCGGACGAGATCGATCAGGAATCCGTGGAGAAGGTTCTTGACCGGGACGAACCGACGGTCTCGGACGAAAAATACGAGAGGCCCTCAGCGGCGCCGGGAATCGACGGAAAAAGGTTCGAGGACGGAGAGCGGAAGGTCATCCTTGCCGCTCTCGACGAGACCGCCGGAAATAAGAAGAAAGCCGCGGACCTTCTCGGCATCGACAATTCCACCCTGTGGAGAAAAATGAAAAAGCTCGGAATCAGCGACAAATAGCTTGCATTTCCGCAAGATCATTTTGTGATTCTGCCTCGGCAGCACCCGCTCGAACGGCCGCCTTTTCCAAAAAACTCAAACCTTAAATTTAATCCTTTCGATTACAACGAGATATTTTTCGTCTCCGACGACAAAGAGATGGTACGGAAAATGCTGTTAGAAGGTTGGAACGGTCAGCTCGGAGCTGATACCGTTCCGACCACTCAAGCACGGAGGAAAAAATGAGAAGAACGATCGCGGTAAGTCTCGCTATCCTGGGCCTCTCCGCAGCCGTCTTCGCCGGCGGATCGGGAGAAAGCTCATCGAAAGCCGCGGAGGTGAAATTTCCCACCCATCCCATCACCATGATATGTCCCTTCGCCGCGGGCGGCGGCACCGACGCCGTGGCGAGGATGGTGGCATCTCTCATGGAACAGGATCTCAAGCAGCCGGTCACCGTCGTGAACAAGCCGGGCGGCGGCGGCGCGGTAGGCCATACCGCCGGGGCCACGGCCGCACCCGACGGATACACTCTGACGCTCGCCACCTCGGACGTCGTCATGCTTCATTGGATGGGCGTCGCGGAAGTGACCTACAAGGACCTGAAGGGCGTCGGACTCGTCAATTTCGACGCGTCGTCGATCAACGTGAGGGCAGACGCTCCCTGGAAGACCGTCTTCGAGCTTCAGGAATACGCGAAGGCCAATCCCGGGAAACTCAAGGCTTCGGGAACGGGCAAAGGCGGATGCTGGGACTTGGCCCGCGCCGGATGGCTCATGACGGTCGGACTCCCGGTCGATTCCATTCCATGGGTCCCCAGCACCGGAGCGGCCCCCTCGCTTCAGGAACTCCTCGCAGGCGGAATTCAGGTCGTGCCCTGCAGCATAGCGGAAGCACGGTCCCTCATCGACGCGAAGAAAGTCAAGTCGCTCTCCATCATGGCGGACAAGAGGATGGACCTCTTCCCCGACGTACCCACGCTCAAGGAACAGGGGATCAACTGGAGCGAAGGCGTATGGAGAGGCGTCATAGTTCCCAAGACGACGCCGGACGCCATCGTCGCCATCCTGGAAAAATCCCTGGAAAACTCCGTGAAAAGCCCGAAGTTCAAGGAATTCATGGACAAAAGCGGCTTGGGCATCTGGTGGAAACCCGCGGCGGAATTCGACAAATTCATGGCGTCGGAAGACGCGAGCAAGGAAAAAGTCATGCGGGGAGCCGGACTGATCAAATAGATCGGCCGCGGCCTGTATCGTCGGTCGGGAGAATTCCCGACCGAGTTTCTCTCGAGATACAACGAGGAGATCCACGTTCATGGGAAAAAAGGATTACATCGGAGGCGGAATCTTCACGACGCTCGGCATCGTCGTCTGGATGCTCACGTTCCGCTTCCCGTCCCTGACTGACGGGAATATACGGCATCCGGGCCCCTCGCTTTTCCCTCGGGTCCTGGCCAGCCTCTTCATTCTTTTCGGGAGCATCCTCATTTTACAATCCGCTCGATCCCGCGCGGGCGAGCCGGGTCCTTCGGACGACGCTGCGGCCGTCAAGCCCAACTATTTCAATCCCGCACTGGTCGTCGTCCTGACACTCGCCTTCGTCTTTCTCACTCCCAAGATGGGTTTTCTCGTCACGGGAACGGCGATCCTCACCATCCTCATGACGAAACTGGGGGTCCTGCTCCGAAAAAGCTTCGTCATCTCGGCCGCCCTCTGCTGCTTCGTCTACTTCATGTTCGTCACGGTCATGAGAGTACCGCTGCCGCGGGGCCTTTTGGGCTGGTAAGAACACAACATAGGACGGTAAAACCATGGATCCGATAATTCAAGGGTTCAGTCTCATCTTCACGCCTCATACCTTGATGGTCATCTGCGCCAGTTCGGTTTTCGGCTTATTCGTAGGCGCGGTTCCCGGGTTGACCGCCACCCTGGCGGCCTCCTTGCTGATACCTTTCACCTTCTTCATGGACCCCATACCGGCCGTAGCCTCCATCGTGTCCATGGAAGCAATGGCGATATTCGCGGGCGACATTCCGTCCGCCCTGATCCGGATTCCGGGCACGCCCTCCTCGGCGGCATATACACAGGATTCCTTCTCCCTGACGCAGAAGGGAAAAGGGGAACTGGTGCTCGGGACGGGAGTCGTCTGTTCCATGCTCGGCGGGCTTTTCGGGGGAATCGTACTGATGACCACGGCCCCTCTCCTGGCGGAAGTCGCCATGAGTTTTTCGACCTTCGAGTATTTCTGGCTCGCGGCCCTGGGTCTCAGCGCCACCGTCATGGTCTCGAGCGGCTCCCAGATCAAGGGCGCCCTGGCCATGTGCCTCGGCCTCTTTCTCGCCACGATCGGGGTCGACATCACCCTGGGATATCCCCGTTTCACCTTCGGAAACGTCAATCTCCTGAACGGCATCTCCTTCATTCCGGCGATGATCGGCGTGTTCGGCATTTCCGAGGTCATGCGCGACGTGATGCGGGGCGGGAACAACAAAGGCTATACGATCAGCGTCCGCGTGCAGGCCAACAAGATCTTCTCGGGCATCAGCAAGACCCTCTACAAATACAAGGTGAATATGATCCGTTCCGCGCCTCTGGGGACCTTCATCGGCATTCTCCCCGGAGCGGGTTCCGACATCGCCGCATGGATCGCCTACGCGATATCCAAGAAATGCTCCAAGGAGCCCGAGCTCTACGGGAAGGGGGCAATCGAGGCCATCGTCGACTCGAGCACCGCGAACAACGCCTGCCTGGGCGGGGCATGGGTGCCGGCCCTCGTGTTCGGAATACCGGGGGACTCGATCACGGCCGTCGTCATCGGGGTGCTCTTCATGAAGGGACTCCGTCCCGGCCCGATGATCTTCGAGACCCAGCCCCAGCTTCTCTATGCGGTCTACATCGCCTTCATCCTGGCGAACCTTCTCCTTCTCCCCCTGGGCTGGGCAGCGATCAAGTCGAGCGCCCAGATGCTGCGCGTGCCCAAGAACATCCTGATTCCGGCGATCCTGCTGTTTTCCATTACCGGAACCTTCGCCATCAACAACGACGTCTTCGACGTCATCATCCTGGCCATCCTCGGCGTCATCGGGTTCTTCATGGAAAAAAACGGCTATCCGGTTGCACCGGTGGTCCTCGGCCTGGTCCTGGGTCCGATCCTGGAGCAGAACTTCATGCAAAGCATGATCAAGTCCGAATGGGATCTCACGCTCTTCTTCGTGCGACCCGTCAGTCTGTTCCTGGGCGTCCTCACCGTGGCCATCTGGCTGTTTCCCTTGTTGAAGCCGTTCCTCACCAATTTACGGACCAAGAACGATACAAAAGAAAGGGAGGCTTCCAAATGAAAATGAACGAGGCTGCCTTGAAGCGCGCAAAGCCGGAGGAGAGATCGAAATACGTCGTGCGCCCCTACGATGAGGTTCCCGTGACGGAGCTGCTGAAAGGCTGCGACAGCCGTCTCGTCTCCACGGAAGGCATGACGGTCAGCTTCCTCACGATGAAGGCGAACGAAATCTTCGATCTCCATACCCATCCCCAGGAACAGTTCATGATCGTTCTGGAAGGGTATTGCGACGAAGTGGTGGAGGACAAGATGTACCGGCTGGAAAAAGGAGACGCGATCTACCTCCCCCCCAACATTCTCCACGGTGCCATCGTCCGCGAAACGGACTGCAGGGTGATCGACCTCTTCTCGCCCCGCCGGGAAGACTATATGGAGAAATTCCGAACACAGCATCCCGGGGTTTCCCCGAAATTTCAATAGAGCGGGAGAGAAACCCGAGGGCCGGGCCCTTCCAAATGCCGGGACGGATGGTCCGTCTCGGCTCCATTCACCAAAATCATCTCCTTCCGCATTTTCTCCTTCCCCCCGAAACCGATTTTCATGGTAATATGGCGCGAGACCGATGTCTTCATCGGGTACCAGGAGAAAAGCATGCTCATCGACAAGGGGAAATGCATCGGGTGCGGTAAATGCGTTCCGTACTGCCCGGCGAACGCGATTTCCGTCGCAGGAAAAAAAGCATCGATCGATCCGGATGAATGCGTCGAATGCGGAGTCTGTTTCCGCATCGCGGTATGTCCGGCGAAGGCCTTCCGCCGGCAGCCTCTCGAATGGCCTCGAAGCGTGCGCTCCGTCTACAGCGACCCGCTCAACGTGCACAAGGAGACGGGACTCGCCGGACGCGGAACCGAAGAGATAAAAACCAACGACGTCACCGGCAGATTCAAGAAAGGACGGATCGGCATCGCCGTCGAGATGGGCCGCCCCGCCGTCGGATCCCGGCTCAGGGAGTTGGAGAAGATGTCCGTTGCGCTGGCAGAGGCCGGCGTGGAATTCGAACCCAAGAATCCCCTTACCAACCTGATCGACGGGAAGACGGGGAAACTTCCTCCCGAAATCCTGGATGAAAAGGTCCTCTCCGCCATCATCGAATTCACCGTACCGAAGGACCGGCTTCTCGAAATGTTGAAGCTCATCGAAGAGACCGCGGAAACCGTCGATACGGTCTTCAGCGTCGACGTGGCGAGCCTGCCGGACGAAAACGGCGGATGGGAGGGCGAGTCCATCCTGTCCGAGGCCGGCGTCTATTACCGGCCGAACGCGAAAATCAACGTCGGCCTCGGAAGGCTTTGATCGGGGAAAAGAAAGGAATACCGATATGACGCATACCTTACACCGCCAGGGCGATGAAGAGTCCCTCGCCCGAGACTATACCATCCTTGCGATGCCCTCGAGCGGCCTCAACTCGGCCGGGTCCAGACCCAAACTCGCGAAGGCGCTCGAGATCATGCTGAAGTACGATCCCGTCAACATCGGAGACTCCAAGAACGGAAGCCGTTTCTCGCTCGGAAGCGACCAGGCGGTGAAGGACGTTCTCGTGGAGAACGAGCTCGTGCATGCGGTCTACAGGTCCGAGGAACAGCTCATAGGCGTACTCGCCGAATTGAAGAAGGCGGATCTCGGACTCTCGGTCACCGTCGGAGGTCTCGTCGACCGCATCGAGGGTTGCTGCAAAAAAGCCGGCCTCACGCCCCACACGATCGTCCAGTCCCTCGGGGTCCGGGGACGGAAGGAAATGCTTCCGCCGCCGAGGACCCTCGAAATAGCCACCATGTGCGGGCATCATCTCGTTTCGATCAACCTCATTCTCTCCCTCGTCGACAAGGTGAAGAAAGGCGGGATGAGCGCGGAAGACGCCGGCAGAGAGCTCGCCCGGTGCTGCATCTGCGGAGTGTTCAATCCCGTCCGAGCGGCGGAAATAATCCGGAAGATGGCCGACGCCAGAGGCGGAACCGCGGTTTGAGAGAAAGATTTCCAAAAAGAAGTCTTCAGGTCTCGTAATCGCGGTTCCTCTCCCTGAAATACTTCTTCTCCCTATGGTCCCGCCAGGCCTTCTCGAACCAGAAGTCCTCGTCGGGAACGGGGCGCCGGTCCGTGAAGCGGTGGACGAAGCGTCCGTTCTCGTATCTGGTCAACTGGAGCTTCTCCCGGAATTCGGGGACCTCGGGCTTGAAGCGCCACTCTCGTTCGAGGCCGGGATGGATGTCCTCCCCCGCTTCGTCCATGACGAGGCAGGATCCCCGGCTCCCGCCGCCCGCCTCCAGGTAGGCCTCGATCGCCGAGAGGTAGGCCGCGTGGGCGAGGACGAGGTGACGGTTCCTGAGCGCATAGGGAAGCTGGGCCCGACTCCTTATCTTCATGCTCGGGAAGGCGGCGTTCTGGGCGAGGGCCTCCGCAGCGGCCCGCGCGGCCCCGTCCCGCCTGCGGATGTGGGCGCCGTATTCGGTCATCCTCCTCTGGAACTTCCTCCTGAATTCCACGCAGGCGAGGTCGCTCCCGTTCTCCGGGTCGAGAATCGTCCCGATGAGGCCGAGGACGCGTTCCGTATCCCTGCGGGCAGCGGAGGAAAAATCCTCGAAGGAGAGGTCCGCCGCGGCATAGGCCTCGGATATCTTCCGCGCGGCCCTGAGCGAGCCCACCTGACCCGAGTTGAGGGCCGACCCGCCCGGCCTGTAGACTCCGTGCGTGCCGTTCACCTCGCCGACGGGAAAAAGCCGGTCGACGTTTACGGATTCCCACCACGGGTCGGCGGAGAGCCCGCCGTTGTTGTGCTGGGCGCACACCGCGATCTCGAGCAGTTCGGAACCGAGGTCGATGCCGTTCGTCCTGTAGAGCTCGATCGCGAGGGGATTCATCTTCGCGAGGCGGTCGATCGGTTTCCCGAAGAGGGCCTCCGAGTTCTTCAGGTAGGAGTATGCCTCCTCGGAGAGGTCCTCGAAGCGGAAGTCCTTTCCGGGGTTGCTTCTGAAATCGAGGAAGACCTTCCTCCCCAGGAGCACACGCTCCCGGTAGACGAGGATGTCGACGAGGGAGGAACCCTGGTCCTTGATCTTCCGCGGGTCGAAGGGCCATTGGTAGCCCTTGAGGAAGACCGCCGTGTTCATCCTTCCCGGCGAGTCGAAGAAGGGGGCGAGAAACTCGCGCTCGTCTCCGCCGTTCAGGTCCGTGGACACGTACCTGGGGATGACCTGCTGGTAGGTTCCGGACAGGTTCCAGCGGAATTTCACCGAGGCGAGCCCGTACTGGGACTCGGTCAGGTTCACCGCTTCCGCCCCGGCTTCCAGGGCGAGGCCGATAGCCCCCGTGTGCACGGGCGGATAGACCGAGGCTTCGTAGAGCCCGCCCGGCCCTCCTACGCCGAAGACGACGTTGTCCGCCATGAAGAGGACGAGGCCGAACTTCCCGTCGTCGAGCCTCGCCTTGTCCATCGCGAGGGCGCCGACCGCCCTTCCCTTCTCCGCGAGCAGGCACACGACGTCGTGTCCGTCGTAGATCCTTATCCCTCTGCGTCGCACTTCCCGGAGGAGGCATTCGACCATGCTCTTGGATGTATACGGTCCTATGGACGTGCCCCGGTCCTTGGGATCGTGGTCCGTCTTGTACCCGACGACGCCGCCGTAGCGGTTTTCCGGAAACGGGACCCCGATGGACAGGAGATGATAGAAGGCCTCCACCGACAGGACCGATTCGACGAGGGCGAGGTCTCCGTGCATGCTGCCGCCCGAAAAGAGGGCCTTCGCCATCTCGTAGGGCGAATCCGGGGCCTTCGAGGCAGTGGCGAGCTTGTAATAGGTCTGCTTGTCGCTTCCGGTGTTCCGGGAGGTCCCCCCGTCCAGGTCCTCGGTCACGATCGCGAGGTCGGTAACGCCGAATTCGTGCAGCCTGTCCGCGGCGTTGAGCGAGGCGGCCCCGCTTCCGATCACCAGGGTGTGCACGCGGGTCACGGGCACTTCCTTTCCCGCGACGCTCAGGACTTCGTTCATGGTTCCTCCTCCCCCTCAGCCGATGGTGGCGCCGGGCACGTACTTCCCGGCGATGAGACGCTGAATGCCCGACGTTTCCCGGTCGATGATCCTTTCCTTGAGCCAGGTGGCCGCCTCTCCGCCGAGGAGCCGCACCGAGAGGCTCACCGTGTCGATGCGCTTTCCGACGAGGTCGAGCACCGGCGAGTCGTCGAATCCGGTGAGCGAGAAATCGCCCGGGATCCTCATCCCCTCGGCGAGGGCGGCCTGGTAGAAATACACCGCCATGACGTCGTTGAAACAGAGTACCGTATCGTATTTCCGTCTCCTGAGCATCGCGAGAAAGGCGGAGTCTACGGTCTTCAGGGAGTCGACGGTGAAGACGTCCTTCTCGCCGGAGGAAAGGCCGAGCCGGTCCGCGGCATCGAGGAAACCGCCCCTCCTCTGGAGGTCTATCGCCGGGATCTTCGAGAATCCGAGGTAGCAGGCCCTGATCGGGCCTCCGCGCCGCTTGACGGCCTCCGCGAGGAGGGTCTCCATCCCGAGACGGTTGTCGCAGGACACGTAATTCCGCCTTCGATTGATCCGGTTGAGTTCCACCACGGGGATTCCCCGTTCCTCGATCCGGGCGTATGCCGTCTCGTCCGGCTCGCAAAAAGCGAACACGCAGCCGTCGATGTCGCCGAGTTTCTTCGACCGGAAAAGCTCGTCGTCGAGGCCCGCGAGCTTCGTTATGATGTTCACTTTGACTCCGCCGAATCCGTCGTAGAGGCCCGCGATGAGTTCGGCGGGATTGTAGAAAAGGTGCGAATACATGCCGCTCTGGACGGGGAGAAAGAGCTTGATGTTGAGGATGGCCCGCCTCGACTGCTTCTTGATCGGCCGTTTCTCGTAGCCGAGCCTCCTCGCGGTCTCGAGGATGAGGGTCCTCTTCTCGTCGCCGATGAGGATGGAATTGTTGAGGACGCGGGAAACCGTGCTCGTGGAAATACCGAGGGCCTTCGCCACGTCGTAAACCGTCGTCCTTTTCAACGCCCCCTCGCTCCCTCCGGATCTCACGGGTCAGCTCACTTGCCGAGCTTCTTGAACAGTTCCTTGTAGTAATCGTCGTAGACGATGCAGCCGTCGTTCTCCTGGCTCACCATGAGCTTCGAGCAGCCCGAGCAGGATACGCAGTAGTCGATCCTGTCCCCCGACTCGAGCTTTCTCGGGAAAAGCGGGTCCGCGAAGCTCTGCCTGCCGAAACCGATGAAATCGACGTAGCCTTTCCGCACGTTCTCCTCGCCGTGTTCCGCCGCCTTCTCCTTGAGGATCGTATAGGCGGAGCCGATCACCCGCAGCTTCGATGCGAGTTCCTTGACCGCGCGGGCGTATCGGAAGTGGTGGAGATAGAGATACTTGGAAGGATTCGTCGGGCGCGTCACTTCGGCGGTGATGGCCGGAATGCCGGCGGAAACGTTGACGTAGTTCATGCCCATCTCCTCCAGAAGGAGGACGAGCCTCTTCATCTCCGTCAGGTCCTCGATGATTTCCTGCGGGCCTGCCGTGCCGCATCCGCCGCGGACGGCCTCGTACATGGATATTCTCGAGCCGAGTATGAAATCCTTCGTCGTTTGCCGGGACCGGATCTCCTCCACGGTCTCCCTGATGAATCTCGTGCGGTTCTCGAAGCTCCCGCCCCAGCGGTCGTCCCTCACGTTGCCGGGCCTGAGCATTTCCGCCCCGAAATAACCGTGGCAGAGCTTGAAGTCGATTCCGTCCGCTCCCGCCCGCTCGGCGAGGAGCGCCGCATCGACGAAGGCCTTCCGGATATCCTCGATTTCCTCGGTCGTGAGGAGGTGGGCTCCGTCCGCTCCCTCGGGATAGAGGCAGGTACGCTTCGAGAACGGCCCCGAATGTCGGCCCGAATGGGTGATCTGGAAAAGCAGGATGCCGTCCGGGAAGATCTTCTTGAAACCCTCGACGAGCCGCTTGAAACCGTCGAGATTCGGCGGCGACATGACGAGCCCGTTCTTCCTGGCGAGCGACGACGGCGTGACGGAAACGGCCTCGACCACCGTGACGCCCCAGCCTCCCTCGGCGAGCCTGAGGTAGCGCCTGAGCGTGCGCTCCGAGACGACGCCGCCGGGTCCTCCGTCGTTTCCTTCCATCGCCTGGGACACGAAGCGGTTGCGGGCGGTCTTCCCGCCCAATTCGAGGGGTGAAAACAACAGGGGATAGTTCACGGGTGACTCTCCTTCACGGCGCGTTCGAGACGACAGCTCGACGCAGTTGCATGCAACTATTTTAGTTGCATGCAAACACTACAACGGTAGCCGGGCCTTGTCAACGGGAAGCCGCGCGGATCGTCGCGGGAATCCGCCTCAGGCGGGACGGCGGCCTAGCGTTCGACCACGCGGACCCGAGTTTCGGCTTCGAGTCCCGCGAATTCAACGAACGCGGGAACGGAGGTGAGCTTCAGCGTCGATCCAGAAACGATGGGAGTCCGCTTTCCGGTCACGATGTCGGCGATCGCCCCGGTCCCCGAAAATTCGATCGAGACCTCCCGTGCGTCGGCGTCGTTCCGGAACAGCAGGAGGATGCCCCTGCCGTCCTTCCTTCGGTACAGGAATGCCTCGACCCCCTTCCCTGCGCTGAGAAGGTCCGGCCGGTAATCCGATCCTGCGGTACCCATCGCGAAGAGCGAATAGGCTACGGCTCCCGCCTTTTTCCGATAATCGCGTCCGGCGAGGCCGAAGAAGAGTTCGGAATCGAGCGTCGAGGAATCCTTTTTCTTCGAGTATTGATCGAAGAGCTCGTACCAGAAGACGACCCGGACGCCTCTGGCCGTGAGCGCGGCGAGGGTCTTGAGCACCACTCCCGGCTTGTCCTCGTCCGAAAACCTGGAGAGATACCATCCTTCGGAGGGAAAGCCGATCTCCGTGACCCATATCTCCCCCTTGAATCCGAATTCGTCGAGGATCGCCCTCAATTCGTCGCACTGCTCCGCGACCCCGAGAGGCGAGAGCGCATAGGGGTGGAAGGAGACCGCGTCGGCCTCCTTCAAGGCTCCTGCTTCGAGCATCTTTCGAAGGAATTTCGCAGGAACCCTGAAGAAGGATCCGGCGACGACCTTCGCGGCGGGATCTACTTCCTTGATTTTTCGGATAGCGGCCTCGGTGAGAACGATGAAATCCTCCTCGGATCCCTTCCAGAACATCCAGTTCGGCTCGTTCCAGATCTCGTAGGCGTCGACCTTGCCGCGATACCGCGCGACGACTCCTTCCACGTATTGGAGGAAATACGGCAATTTCCCGGGTACGATGTTCCTTCTCGCTTCGGTCTCGCCGTAGATCCATCCCACGTCGTAGGCGAGGACCGCGAGGATCTTCTTTCCCGCCGCCTCGGCTCCGGCTACGTAGTGATCGAACCGTGCGAAGTCCCAACGTTTGGATGCCGTCTGGATCTTGTCCCACCGGAAGGTGTTCCGCATCCAGACCGCGCCGAACTCGTCGAGGAGCCGGTATTCTTTCGGCGAGGATCTTTGCCCGGCATGGCAGAAGCCGAAGGCGTCGCCGGCAACCGAAACGGGATTCGACGGAGCCATCTTCACGGTGGAACAGGACGCGAGGAGGAGCGAGCCGCCGATCAGCGCGGCGGCGCCGAGCACCGTCGTGATTCTATGAACAGTCGACGATCGATCGGAAGCTGTCGACACTTCGGCCTCTTCATCGCTTCGGCGCGGCGGTCGATTCCCGAACCACCACGCTCGTGGGCAGAAGTATCTTCCTGACGAGGTGGGTCTTGCCGGCTATCCTCTGGAACAGGGTTTCGACGGCTATCGTCCCCATGAGTTCCTTCTCGACCCGGACGGTGGTCAGCTGCGGAAGTACCTCCGCCGCGAGGGAAATGTCGTCGAAACCGACGAGACTCATGTCCTCCGGAATGGAAAGCCCCCGCCGTTTGATCGCATCCATCGCGCCGATGGCCACCATGTCGTTGTAGGCTATGACCGCCGTCGGAGGGTCGGAGGGGAAGCGGTCGAGGATTCGGCTCATCGCGTCGAAGCCGCCGGAGATCGATTCGGGGCATTCGTCCACGAGTCCCTCGACCTTCTGGAAACCATAGGCCTCCTGCGCCCGCAGGAACCCGAAACGCCGTTCCCTCGACGTTATGTTGTCCGTGATGAGGCCGGAGGAGATGTAGGCGACGCGACGGTGACCGAGTTCGGAGAGATGCTTGCCGGAACGCATGATCCCGTCGAGGTTGTCCACGAGGATGGTGTCGATGTTCTCGGTCGGCACGGAGTAATCGACCAGCACGACGGGAATGTGCATGGCCTGGAGGCGATTCGTGAACTCGCGGTCGAAGATGCCGGTGAGAATCGTTCCGGCGAGATCGCGGAATTTCAGATTGGCTTCGTCGAACGCGGTTTCGTTCTTCTCGGCGACCCTCAATTGGAAGAAATACTTGTGAGCCGTGACGATTTTCTCCGCGCTGGAGATGATGCTCGTATAAAACAGACTAGAAAGGTTGAACAGTTCCTTTTCTATGATGAATACGATGGTGCGTCCGACTTTTTTCCGCCGCTGATAACCGTACTGTTCTGCTGCCTCGGTTATCTGCCGCCGAGTCTCCGCCGACACGCCGTCGAAAGATCCGGAAAGCACCCGTGATACCGTGGCCACGCTCACGTTCAGCTTTCTGGCGATTTCGTTCATTGTTACGGCCATTGTGCCCCTTCATCGCGCCGTCCGCTCGGAAGCCCGCCCTTCGCATAACCTCGATGCTTTCCGGCCGGGTATCGGATCCCTCGGGCGCATTCACGTCTTCTACTTTCGGTCGATCTCGTCGCGGTTTTAGAGGATTTCGATACGGAATCCCGCCCTGAGACCCGCATCCGTGCCCTAAAACTCGAAATGATTATATACACGAGGACCGCTTTCCGCAACGGTTTTCGCGCCCGCCCCTCTCGAAATCCGCCTTTGGCCGTCGTGCAATTTGCACGCTATGATTCTGTAAATAATATAGTCTTTTTTATTTTGATAAGAAATAGTTTATTGTGTTTTTTCTCTTATTTTTAACTCAAATTTTGCATATTTGACAACGTAAATTGCATATGATATAGTGCACATCAACCTTTAGGGGCTGTACATCACCATCAAGGAGGGATCTCGTGGACGGCATCGAGCTCGGGTTGCACGGCGGAACGGTTCCCCAAGCGACTCTGTTGGAAGGTCTCCGCGCCGCTGCTGCGGCCGGATTCAATGCGTACGAACCGGAGGTAGTCCGGGTGGAAGCCTGCACCTCGTTTCAGATCGAGGAGGCGATCACGGTTCGAAAAACGCTCGGCATGAAGTTTTTACCGCTGAACGAATTGGAAGTGTTCGGCGATCTCGGAATCGAAAGAGCCAAGGAGATTTTTTCCCTCGCACAACGCCTTTCGATCGAGGCGGTCACCCTCATTCCTGCGTTCAAGAAGGAGACCGTCTCCTTCACCGAAGGAGTCGCCGTCGTAAAGCGGCTCGCGGAACTCGCCCGGAGCCACCGGGTCTCGCTTCATTTCGAAATGCTCTGCTTCCCCGGAAGACCTTTCAATTCATTCGCGGATTCGCTTCGTCTGGCCGAAGCATGCGGCATCAAACTCGTCATCGATACGTTCCATTGCCTGGCCGCCGGAGCGGCTCCGAAGGACGTCGCTCGTCTTCCCAGGGAGACGATCGGCGTGGTCCACATCACCGACGCCCTGACCGAAGGGAAACGTTACGAGGAACTCGTCGACGCGGATCGCGTCCTTCCCGGCGAAGGGGGGCTGCCCCTTGTGGAGATCATGGAAGCCATCCGTCATACCGGGTATCGCGGGGGGATGTCGGTGGAAGTGTTCCATCCGAAATACGCCAAGAGGAACGTCGCCGCCGTAGCGGGCGAAGCGCATCAAAGAGCCGTGGAACTGCTCAGAGCTTCCGGGTGGGGGAAGGAGGGAGCGGCATGAAGAAGATCGGAATCGGAATCATCGGAACGGGCGAGATCGGGACCGTGCACGCGAACAACATCGTAAAGGAAGTACCCGGCGCGGAACTGGTTGCGGTCGCCGACATACAGCCGGGGAAAGCGGAGAATTTGGCCAGGTCGCTCCGCGTGCCGCGGTGGTACGCGCGGACCGAGGAGCTGCTTTCGGATCGGGAAGTGGGAGCGGTGCTCGTCTGCACCACACCGGAGAGCCATGCTGAAATCGTGACCCGGGCGGCCGCGGCGGGAAAGGACATCTTCTGCGAGAAACCGCTCGGCTTGGACCCGGAACAGGCGAAACTGGCATTGAAGCACGTCGAGGCGGCGGGGATCAAACTGCAAGTCGGATTCAACCGAAGATTCGACTCGAACTTCATGCGTCTCAAGGAGTACGTCGAATCCGGAAGGCTCGGCATGCCGCAGAGCGTCCACATCGTGAGCAGGGATCCCGAACCGCCCGGAAGGGAATACTACCTCCTCTCCGGCGGAATCCTCCTTGACATGACGATCCACGATTTCGATCTCGCCCGCCATCTCGTCGGCGACGAAGTCGTCGAAGTCTACGTCGCGGGATCGACGCTCATCGCGCCGTGGCTCGCCGATCACGGCGACGCCGACACCATCGCCGTCATCCTGAAATTCTCCCGGGGAGCGGTCGGTTCGATCTCGAACTCCTGCAGATCGGTGTTCGGATACGATCAGCGGGTCGAGGTTTTCGGCGAAAAAGGAATGATCTCGGCCTCCAATCCCCTTCCCGACACGACGGCGGTCTGGAGCGAAGAGGGACGGAGGACTCCCCCGCTGCTCCATTTCTTCGCGGAGCGCTACCGGGCCTCCTATGCCGAGGAGATCCGCCGCTTCGTCGAGGCCGTGGCGGAAGGCCGCGAACCTCCGGTCACGGGGCGGGACGGGCTCACGGGGATCAGGATCGCGACCGCGGCCAGGGAATCGATGAGAACCGGGATGCCGGTGAAGCTGAAGGACATTCCGTGAATAAGGAGAGGCTGCCCGGTCGTTCGGGCGGCCTCGGATTCGTTTGATCGGGCGGCGGTGGTTCGTTCAGGGAAAAGTCCCCTCGCCGAACCGACGAGGGGGGGGTCAAGGCCGAAGCACGATCTTGAGGGCGAGCTGTTTCCGCAGCAGATCCAGTCCCTCGTGCACTTCGGAAAGCGGCAATTGATGCGTCACGATCGTCTCCAAGGGAAGCTCGCCGCTCTCCAGGATGCTCGCCACCCGCCGGAAACTGTACCGGCCGATGAAGCCGCCCCGGATCGTGAGTTCCTTCTTGATGATTTCCTTCATCGGGACCTTGGGTTCCGCGAGTTCGTCGTGCCCGAACTGCAGGACGGTGCCGCCGAAGCGCGCCAGCCGAAGCGCGGTCACGATCATGGGTCCTACCGCCTCCACCACGAAATCCGCCCCTTCGCCCGTCTCCTCAGCGACCACCTCGCCTAGGTCCTCGACGCCGGGATCGACGAGGCGGGTCGCCCCGCATTCCGCGGCGCGCTGCCTGCGAAAGGCCGAAGGCTCGGAAACGATGATCTTAGAAGCCCCGGAAGCCGCGATAAGGGCGGTGAACAGGCATCCGATGGGTCCCGCACCGAGAACGACCACCGAATCCCCCGGCCGGATATGCAGCTTGCCGAGGGCGTGGCAGACGCAGGCGAGCGGTTCGGCGAGGGCCGCGAGATGGGGAGGCACCGGCTTCCCGAGTTTATAGAGGCCGTAGAACGGGACGATCGCACGGCTCGCCATGCCTCCGTCGGAAAAGATCCCGATCGTTCCCGGGTGCCCCGGTTCGCCCGAGGAGGCGATGAGAGTCGTGCACTGATCCGGATAACCGTTCCTGCATTTCGCGCATTGCCCGCATCCGGGATGCGGATCCACCAGAACCTGGTCGCCGCTTCGAAATTCCGTCACGGCGGAACCGGTCTCCAGGACCTCTCCGGTGAATTCATGACCTTGAATTATTCCGAGCCTTGCCGGATGGGCCGGCGGGACCTGCAGGATATGGAGATCGGTGCCGCAGATGCCTACGCCCTGCACCTTGAGCAGAACGTCCGTCGGTTTCACGATCTTCGGCTCGGGCCGTTCCTTCAGGACCAGCCGCCCGTTTCCCTCGAATACAGCCGCTAACATGCTCACCTCCTCGTCTATTCGGCTACGACGCCGTGCCGTCTTCTCATCCCGCGATCGGCTTCACCGTGCGGACGAATTCCTCCGCCTTCCTGGCGATTTCGTCGTCGCTCGAAAGAATGTTGATGCCGAAGCTCGCTCCTATTCCCGGATCCACCACTCCGACGCTCAGATTGACGGATCGTCCGAGGATGGCGTCGGTCTTCTTCAGCATATTCTTCGCGTTCGGCCTTCTTCCGTTCTCGTCCGCCCAGGAAAGGATCTGTTCCATGTTGTTGTAGACGTGCCAGCCGCTCTCGGCGACCGTCTTCGATCCCAGGGCCTTCGCCACCCGGTCGGCGACCTTCTGATCCTCGAACATGACGGTCAGCATGGTGCAGCATTCTCCCGGGTCGTTGATCGTGCGGTATTTCATGTTCCTGATGCCGCCGGCCCGGATCGCGTCTTTGAATTTCCGCTTCTTTTCACGAAGGAGCGCCACGATCGTGTCGAGCTTGCGGAGCTGAGCCAGGCCGAAGGCTCCGGTGAGCTCGTTGATGCGGAGATTTATGCCGACGAGCGAACGATTTCCGATCTCGAGTCCGCTCCGTAACGGCTTGTGTCCCTGATCGTGAAAACCGAAGGCCCTTTCATACAGGTCCTGGTCGTCCGTCACGACCATACCTCCGTCCCCCGTGGTTATGGTCTTGTTGATGTTGAGCGAATAGGCGTTGATCGCGCCGAAGGTGCCCGTCATCCGGGACTTGTAGCTCGCTCCGACCGCTTGACAGGCGTCCTCCGCCACGGGGATCGAATGCTTGCCGCACACCGCCAAGATTCTGTCCATGTCGCAGGGATTCCCGAGCATGTGGACAGGCATGACCGCCCTGGTCTTCGCGCTCAGCCGGTTCTCGATGTCCGCGGGATCGAGGTTCAGGGACTCGTCGATCTCGGCGAGAATGGGAGTTCCCCCCACGGCTATTACCGCCGATATGGAAGCCACGAACGTATAGCCGGGAACCACGACCTCCGTCCCCCTGCCGACGCCGAGAGCCACGAGCGCGCACATGATGGAACTCGTCCCGCCGTTGGTCGCCAGGGCGTATTTCACCCCCATCCTCTTCGCGAACTCGCGCTCCAGGGTGAGTACCTTCCTCTTGAAACGGGGATCATCCTCCTTTCCGTATCGCGAAAGATGCCCGCTCTCGAGAACTTCTTCGACTTCTCTCCGCTCATCCTCTCCGATCATGAATGCACCAGGTCCCGCCATAGTCGTCCCTCCTCAAGATTTTCCGGATCAGTAAAATTTTTCGATCCTTTTCATGTAATTTTCTCTTTTTATTAACGCAATTATCATAATTATAATAACGCTATTTTGTCAATATAAATTTCCATTTTACTGCGGCCAACCTCTCAATGAGCACGGAATTCCCATAATAGCCGAAAGAATTAAAACGAGTGTGAGGGTTTCCTTTTCGTTTATATTCAAGATTTCTTTGTAGAACAGGACATTATACGATATATTTATTTACATTTTATATATTTATCGTTGCAAATCTTTTTTCTCCTTACTTTCGGTGCAATTTGCAGTATTAATAATTGTATTAAAAATAATATTTGACTGCAAATTACATATGAAATATAATCATTCCAGGCCGAATAGGTTTTCATCCATAACGATCGGGCAGCCGCGGCCCCGAAAGGCCGCAAACTTGAAAAAAAAGGAAGGAAAGCTATGAGAAAAATTCTTATCGTCCTCTTGGTTCTTGCTTTCGCCGCGACGCTCGCCTCCGCCACGGGCGGTCAGGAATCCACGGCGAAGAAGGGAACCGATGCTCCCAAGGAAATCGTATTCATGGATACCCAATCCGGCGCCAATTTCCAGCAGTGGTTCCAGACCATAGCGTTGCCGGCGGCCCAGGAAGCCTTGGGCATTAAAATCAAGTACGTCGTGGGCAAGGATTCGGAGATCTTCGAGCGCATGAAGGCGTGGAAGGAAGGAAAAGGCGACATCGCGGTTCTGTATCCGAAATCCACGGCGACGATCATCAAGGAAGGGAAGATTCCCGTCGAGGTCTTCTCCCCGGACAAGGTGCCGAACATGACGAAGATCGATCCTGCCCTCCAGGTCTCGACCGAAGGAATCGCGATCAACAACAAGGCCCTCGCCTATTTCTATACGACCTACGCCCTCATCTACAATTCACAGTACGTGAAGAATCCTCCGAAATCCTGGAAAGAGTTCTACGACCGGAGAGGGGAATTCAAGGGACACATCGGTTTCATGCGACCGGACGCCAAATCGAGCGCCGGCTGGCGCCAGCCGTTCGCCTTCCTGAACGCCTTCTGTGATTTTTCCAAGAAATTCGATCCGAATTCGAGTGATTTCCGGGACGCGTGGGCGAAGCTCAAGGATTTCTACACCTATTCGACCCTGCCGCTGTCCGCGGAGCCGACGAACGTGTTCGAGAGCTTCAACGCCGGGGACACCTGGATCACTCTCTACGCGATGGACTATTCGCTCTGGTCCGCGCGACAGGGAACCATGCCGCCGACCACGAAGGCCATGTTCCTGGAGGAAGGGGTCGATGCCGGCGGACAATCCTACCTGCTCGTTCCTTCGAACATCCCCGAAGCGGACAAACAGGCCGCGTACAAACTCGTCAATTATCTGCTCTCCGACGACCAGCAGATCCGCATGATCAGTACCATGTGGCAGTACAACAGCACCATCATCGAAAAGAGCAAGATACCGAGCATCGTCTGGGAGCAGATACCGCAGGTGGAAGTCGCGAAAAAGGCCGCTATCCCCACGAACAGGGTCAGTTCGGAAGCCATCGAATGGATCAAACAGCATTCGCTCGAGATCATACCTAAGTGACGCGGCGGGGACGGGAAGCGACGATGAGACGCATATTCGCAGGCCGTCGTGAAGGGCTCGTCACGCTGGCTCTTCTGCTGCCGGGCATGGCGACCTTTTTCGGTCTCTTCCTCTACCCTTTCATCATCACCCTCGTCCTGAGTTTCAGGCCCGAGGGCCAGGACACGGGATGGACGCTCGCCCACTACGTTCGATTCATCGCGAGCGAGCACGGACGAGAGGTCATCGGACTCACCTTCTTCCTTGCGATCGCGACGACGATATTTTCCGTCCTCGTGAGCGTCCCCCTCGCCCTCATCCTTCGCAGAAAACTTGCCGGGCACCGCTTCTTCCGCGTGATGACCCTGATACCCCTCGTGGTGCCCGGACTCATCGGAGCGCTGGGACTCATGCTCTTCTTCGGCAACCGCGGATGGTTCAACCTGTTCGTCCGGGATTTCCTCCCGTTCGTGCAGGGACCGATCGCGGTCAACTACACCATGTACGGCCTGACGTTGTTCTACGTCTGGCTCTACTTCCCCTACACCCTCATGACGACCCTTTCCGCCATCGAGGGGCTCGATCCCTGCATCGAAGAGGCGGCGCAGGTGTCGGGCGCCGACAACTGGAAGGTGCTGCGCCATATCCTGTTGCCTCTGCTCACGCCGGGGATCCTTTCCGGCTCGGTGCTTACGTTCATGAACGCCTTCGGCGCGTTCAGCATACCGCTCGTGGCGGGAGGAAATCACCGGCCCCTTTCGGTCGACGTCTACAAGCAGATCGAGATCTTCATTCCGGCGCGATGGTCCCAGGCGAGCGCCATCGCCGTGCTGATGGGGCTGATGCAGGTGATCTTCCTCACTTTCTACATGAGAGTCCTGCGCGGCAAGAGGGCCCGTCGATCATGATCCTGAACACCTACACCCAGGGGATCCGCAACGGCCGAAGGGTCCTCTCCTACACGCTCCTCGCGAGCCTCGCCTTCTTCATTCTCTCGCCCTTCTGCCTCATCCTGATCAAGTCCTTCGGCAAGGACTGGTTCGGGAAGGTCTGGTTCCCCCCTACGCTCACCCTGGACTGGTACAAGTGGGCGATCGACGTGGCGCTTCTTCCCGAAGTCCTGAAGAACACCTTCATCGTGGCCTTCTTCGCCGTCGCGATGAGCACGATCATCGGAATCTTCACCGGTTGGGCCTTCGGGCGCCGAAGGCTGCCGGGCAAGGAAGCGCTCATGGCGATGATCCTCCTGCCCCGCATGATTCCATCGATCACCTACGCCCTCGGCATCGCGCGGATATTCTACGGCCTGAACCTCGTCAACACCCATTTCGGCATCGCCCTATCGCACGTGGCCCTGTGCGCGCCCTACGCCATTCTCGTCCTTTCGGCGACCTTCGAGGGCCTGGACGACCGGATGCTGGAAGCGGCCTCGGTCTGCGGGGCGAACCCGCTCCGTACCTTCTTCCACGTCACCCTGCCTACGATCATGCCCGGCATACTGTCGTCCATGATCTTCACCTTCACGACCTCGTACAACGAGTTCACCCTGACCCTGATGACCTACGGCCCCGATACCATCACGCTTCCCGTCCGGACCTATCTCGCGGTAGGCGACGGGTACTGGGAGGTTACCAGCGCCATGTCGGTCATCATGGTTCTTCCCTCGCTGCTCATCCTCTATTTCATCCAGCGGCAGATCAAGCCCGAACAGCTGGTGGGAGGTTTCAAAGGATTATGAGTGAATGGATGATCGAGCTACTCGAGACAACCAAGCGATACGGAAACCTCGTCGCCAACGACAGGTTGAGCCTCAAGGTCCGGCGCGGCGAGCTTCTCACCCTGCTCGGACCGAGCGGCTGCGGCAAGACGACTGCGATGCGCTGCATCACCGGGCACCAGCGCCCGGACGAAGGACGCGTGTTCATCAACGGCGAGGACGTGACCGATCTGCCCACCCACAAACGGGATCTCGGGATGGTCTTCCAGAATTTCGCGCTCTTCCCGCACATGACGGTCAGTGAAAACGTCGACTTCCCCCTGATGATCCGGAACCTCCCGAAAACGGAGCGCCGGGAAAGGGTCGGCGAAGCCCTTCGCCTGGTGCGGATGGACAACCTCGGGGACCGTTACCCTCGGCAGCTCTCCGGCGGTCAGCAACAGCGGGTCGGCCTCGCCAGGGCCCTGGTCTACCGTCCGCGGGTCCTCCTCCTCGACGAACCGCTCTCGAATCTCGACGCGAAACTCCGCGAGGACATGCGTTTCGAAATCAAGGAACTCGTCACGAAGCTCGAGATGACCTCCGTCTACGTGACGCACGATCAGGGGGAGGCCCTGGCGTTGTCGGACCGGATCGCGGTCATGCAGGCCGGCCGAATCCGGCAGATCGGGACGCCGAGAGAGATCTACGAACAGCCGAACACTCTCTTCGTCGCGGATTTCATCGGGCTTTCGGATTTCATGGAAGGCGGCGTGGAAGCCGTCGAGGGCGAAGACATCGTCGTCGCGGTGAAGGGACTTCGGGTCCACGCACGGAGCGGGGGCCGGTTCCAGGTAGGACAGAAGGCCATGCTCTTCATCCGGCCGAACAGCGTGGAACTCCTCCCCGCCGGCGCCGACGCGGGGGAGAATGTCTTCGACGCGAGGGTGCGGAAGATCACCTACCTCGGAGACAGCGTCGATTATCGAATCGAGCTTCCCGGCGGTTGGGAGATCCGGGTCCAGACGAACGGGAGCGGGCAGCTCCCGACGGGGACCGAGGTCAAGGTCAGGCTGCCGCCTGAGCACTGCCGCCTCATCTCCGAACAAGGATAGCTTCGTCGGATCGCGAGCCGGCGACCGCGGAGGAACCGCCGTCGGTCGCGGATACGGAATCCGAGGATTCGGCAGCCGCGGGGTCCTCCTGCGGTCCGGTCTTCATCGCCTCCACGAGATCGTAGTCCGGGCCGCCCATGGAGCAGGAGCCCAGGATCACGGCGAGAATGAGACAGAAGCGCTTCATCTCGGCCTCCTTGGTGTAATGTACCCGCTCGAGACGCGAAGTTCAAGGATTCCGCCTCCCTACTCGAAAACGAGACTCGGTATCCAGGTGATCAGGGGCGGGAAAGCGATGACGAGCAGGAGGGTGATCATCATCGCGGGCAGATACTTCACCAGCTCCTTGGTGATCCGCGAAACGGAAATACCGGCGACCTCGTTCATGACGAATATGCAGATCCCGAACGGCGGAGTTATGACGCCGATTATCAGGGCTATGGTCATCACTACGCCGAAATAGACGGGATCGATCCCGGCCTGCCTGACGATCGGCATGAGCGGCGGGGTCACGAGCAGGATGGCGGCGGTCGTGTCGAGGAAACAGCCTACGATCAGGAGAAAGACGCCCAACAGCAGCATGATGACCGTCGTGTTCCCGCCGCTCAGGAAGCGGAGCATGGTTCCGAGCAGTTGAGGCAGGCCTTCCCTGGTGAGGATCCAGGTGAAAAAGCCCGCGATCGCGATGATGAACATGAAGACTCCGGTCGTGCAGACGGTCTCCTCCAAAGTCTCCCACAGGATCTTCCACGTGAGTTCGCGGTAGAATATGCCGAGGACGATCGCGTAATCGATGGCAAGCACCGCGGCCTCCGTCGGGGTGACGACTCCCAGGGTGATCCCCCCGAGGATGATCACGGGCGACAGCATGGGCAGGAGGGCCTTGCCGACGGCATTCGGCACCTGTCTCAAGGGAACCTTGGTCACGGGCCAGGTGCGTCCTTCCTCCGTGAAATGCGCCCGGAAGGCGATGTAGAGGATGAGGCTCACTCCCATGATGATGCCCGGAACGATTCCGCCGAGGAAAAGCCGTCCGATCGAAATTTCGGCCGTGGCCCCCAGGATCACCATCGCGACGCTCGGAGGAATGATGGGGCCGAGGACGCTCGAGGCCGCCGTGACCCCTGCGGCGAAATCCACCCGATACCCCGCCTGCTTCATCATCTGCATCTCGACCTGGCCGAGCCCGCCGGTGTCCCCCACCGCGGTGCCGGACATCGAGGCGAAGAACATGCTCGCGAGAACGTTCGCGTGTGCGAGTCCGCCGCGGAACCTTCCGACGATCGCGATGGCGAGATCGAAGAGCCGGTTCGTGACTCCGGAGCTGTTCATCATCCTTCCGGAGAGAAGAAAGGCGGGAAGCGCGATCAGGACGAAGGTGAAGAGCGGAGACGTCATCGAATGCGGGATGAACTCGAGCGGTAGCGTTTCCGGATTCAGGAAATAGTAGACCATAGCCGGCAGGCCCAGGGCGAACGCGACGGGAACGCCCGCAAGGAGAAGAACGAGAAAAAGCGCTACTATGAGGAAAATGTTGAACACCATTCGTACAGCTCCTTCATCCTTTGCAGGAATTTGGGTTTCTCACGATCTCGATGAGCTCGTCGAGGTAGACGAGAAACAGGTAGACCGATACGACGAGCACGGGGAGATAGTAGTAATTCTTGGGAATGTTCAACGCGACGCTGGAATGCCCCGTCGTCTGCGGCTGCAGGAGTACCGCTCCGGCCGCGAGGAGAGCGAGGAAAAGCAGGATCATCGAGTACGTGACGATCCTGACCGTGACGAGCTGCTTGACGGTGAATCGGCAGGAAATGTAGTCCACGAGCACGTGCTTCCTCCTCGCCGCGGCGACGCCGGCGCCGAGAAAGGAAAGCCAGATGAAGAGGAAGGTCGCGAGTTCCTCCGTCCAGGAGAAAGGAGATCCGAAAACGTACCGGCTGACGATTCCGGCGCTCACGGTCACGATGATGACCGCGAGGGCGCATACTCCGAGGACAGCGAACAATCGCTGTCCCCAGTGCACCGCTTTCTTCAAAAGTGCGAGCATCTTCATCTCCCGATTCATTTCGCGAGGGCCTGGATCGCCCGGTAAAGGCCGGACTTCCACATGCCGGCGCCTTCGAGCTTGGCAGCGGCTTCCCTCATTCTCTCCCGCATACCCGTCGTGTCGATGTCGTGGATGTCGGTTCCCGCCGCCCTCATCTTGTCGAAGAAACCCTTCACCCTTTCCTTGATCGTCTTCGTGTACCAATCGCCGGCTTCCGCGGCGGCCGCGGTCAGGGCGTCGCGCTGCGCGTCGGAGAGCCCCTTGAACCTCCTCTCGTTGACCAGAACTACGAGATTGTCGCGGATGTGGTTCGTGAGGATGATCCGTTTCGTCGGCTCGAAGAATTTCATGGTGTACATGCTGTCCTGCGGACCTTCGCAGGCGTCGACGACGCCCTGGGTGAGCGCCAAGTACACCTCGCCCCAGGCGATCTGGGTCGGTTTTGCCCCGAGTGCGGCGACCGATTCGAGATAGCCCTTGATCTCGGGGACCCGCGTCTTCAGGCCCTGCATGTCCTCCGCCTTCCGGATGTCCCTTTTGGAAGCGAAGACCCTCGAGGCCCGAAGCCAATTGTTGGAAATGATCCTGACGCCTTTTTTCTGCAGGAAGTCTTCCTCCATCCGCTTGTTGAGATCGCTTCCCAGGTACTTCCGGAAGTGATCCTCGCTCTGGAAGGTGAAGAAGAGCGTTTCCACGTTCTTGTCCGGCACGAACTGCGCGAGGAAACCGCTCGCGTCTACGAACATGTCCTGCGATCCGATCGAAACGGCCTCGATCTGACTGATGGCGTTTCCGAGCTGGGAAGCGGGGAAAACCTGGACTTCGAGGGAACCCTTGCTCTTCTCGGCCGCGATCTTGGCCATCAAGGCCATGCCCTCGCTCGCGGCGTCCTCGACCGACTGGATGCCTCCGATCCTGAGCGTCGTTTTTTTCTCTTCGCCGGGCTTCTTGCCCTCCCTTCCCGGCTGGGCGGAGAGTGCCAACGCGAACGAGACCAGGAGCGCCGCCCCGAGGGAAACCACCTTTTTTCCTTTCATGGAAAACCTCCTTGATATCGAAAAGGTCTATGGATTCAACCTTTCGCACAGATACTCGAGCCTGTCGTACGAAGCCTGCGGGGGACAGGTATCGGCGATGCTGTAAACGAGCTTGTCGTGCGGCCTGCATTCCCCTATGAGCCTCTCGACGAAGGCCTTGAATTCCCCGTATCCCATGCTGTCCTCGAGCATGAGGACGGACGGGATTCCTCCCCAAATCGCGATCTTTCCGGCGAAGCGTTCCCGGTACTGCCCGAGCGTCAGTTTCGTCATCGGCGCGGGAGTGACGGAGTCCGCGATGTCGAAGCCTCCCGAGAGAAAGCTCTCGATGAGGTCTTCGTTTTCCCCGTCGGTGTGGGTCAGGACCAGCTTGCCCGCCGCGCGGAGGACGTCCCCCGCCTTTCGCAGCCAGGGCAGAAAATGCTTGTCGAACATCGGCCTGATCGTGATCATCTCGTCGTAGTTCGCACCGAAGATCGCCGCCTCCGCGTCGGTCGCCGCCGCGGACGCGATCATCTTTTCGTACAGCCCGCCCAGAACCTCCGCAAGGCCTTCGATCTTCCGGGGGAAATCGTAATAATCGTAGAAGAACTCGTCCATCCTTCGGAGATCGCGCTGGATGTGCCCGAACGGTCCGCAAGCCAGAGAGACGAAGCACACGGCCAATCCGTCGTCTCCCACTCGGTTCCGATAGACCTCGTAACCTTGCCGGCGAGGCTCTATCCGCACTTTGGAGAAAAGCTCCTCCAGGAGCGCGTAATCCCCCTCCTTCTTTATCGGATGTTCGAGGATGGCGGGGATGGACATTCCCGACTTCAGAAAATTTTCTCCGTACTCGATCCTGGTGGTGATTTCGCCCTTAGGGAGCCGATAGACCACCTTCAGTTCCGAGGCCGATCTATCGACGGAGTAATCGACGCCGCCGAAATCGACGAAATAGGGAAAATCCGGATTGTTGTAAAAACCGAGCCCCCGATGCACGATGTCGCTCTCGTCGCCCGTACGCACGAAGTCAGGCACGACCGAGTGGAATCCCAAACCGAGGAACCGCACCGTTTCCCGCAGGGACAGTCCCGAAAGCTCCGCGGGTAGGGTTCCTTTGGCCCTGTTCGCATGGTACCAGATGTCCAGGCGCGGAACGAAGAGCGGCCTTCCGACGAGTCCTCCGCGCAGTTTTTCAAGCATCAGGCTTTTCCACGTCATGGAAAAACGGTAATATGGAATTTTTCGACTATCCTCTTGAAATTCCGTAGGTTTATCCAATATTCTCAGATTAATGGTAAAAATTCCTGATATTTTGAATTTATCCTTCGGATTTTTCTGCAAGATCGAAGAAGTGAGGCCTTGGGACTGTTTCCATCGCCACAACGAACTCGAATTCTGTTTCTTCGAGAAGGGACCCGTGATCTATCGCTTCGGAGGCAGATACTTCGAGGTCCCGCCCGAGGAGCCGGTCCTTTTCTGGGGGGCCATACCGCATCAGCTGGTCGAAACCGGCGACGGCAACGTGCATTATTGGCTCACCATACCGATCAACCTGTTCATCGGCTGGGAGCTGCCCCGCGAACCGGTCCAGAGGATTCTGAACGGAGAGGCTCTTCACGACGCTTCTCCCGCCGAATCGAGGAACGACCTCTGGAATTTCGGTTATTGGGAACGCAATTTCCGATCAGGCGATCCGGAGATGAGGCGAATCCTCAACCTCATGATCGAGGCCCGCATCCGGCAGTTCATCCACACCCAGGAGAAGGGAAGGGGCGAGAGTCTCCCGGAGATCCGCGCGCCTCTCGTTCGGGACAAGAACGTCTTCCACAGACTCTACGAGCTCATCGTCGATTCCTACAAGAAACAGGCGAGCGTCGAGGAGATCGCGGGAAAGCTCGGCATAAATCCCAATTACGCGACGACCCTTTTCCGTTCCAAATGCGGAATAGGCATTCTCGAGTTCCTCACGATGCTCCGCATCTACGAGGCCCAACGGCTCCTCATCACGACCGACAAGAAGGTGATCGACGTCGCCCTCGAGTCGGGCTTCGGCTCGGTCAGCAACTTCTACATCGCCTTCAGGAAGACCTGCGGAAAGAGCCCTTCGGAGTACCGCGAATCGATCGGCTGAGGTGGTTCGGGCCGGGAACCGCTCCCGCGCATCTTCGACTCAGGTTGTCCTCTTCCCGGATTTCTGCCATACTGGGGGCCGGAGCGAACATGAACATAGGACTCATCGGAATGCCCAAGTCGGGCAAAACCACCATATTCAACGCCCTTACGGGCCAGACCGCGGAAGTCGCGGAGTACGGCACCGGAAAGGTGGAGCCGAACGTCGGCGTCGTCACGGTTTCGGACGACAGGATCGACCGGCTCTCGGCCATGTACAACCCGAAAAAGACCATCCACGCGGTCATCGAGTTCATCGATTTCGTGGGAGTGAGCCAGGGGGCCGCCAAGGGAGGGCTCTTCTCCGGCGAGGGCATGTCGATGATCAAGACGGCGGACGCGCTCTTCGTGGTGCTCCGCAATTTCTCCTCCCCGACCCTCGACGAGGTCTACGGAGCACCCGATCCCCTGAAGGATGCGGACACGATCGACTCGGAACTCCTCCTCGCCGACCTCGTCGTGGCCGAGAAGCGGATCGAGAAGATCCAGGCCGACCATGCGAGGGGAAAGAAGACCCCGCTCTCCCAGGCCGAGGAGAAGGTCATCACGCGGATCGCCGCGGCCCTGAACGAAGGCAGGCCCATCCGCGAACTCGAATTTATTCCCGACGAGCTCAAGCTCATCCAAGGCTACCGCTTCCTCACCGCCAAGCAGGTCATGATCATCCTCAATTCGGGCGAGGCGAACTACGGAAAGAACGGCCCCCTGGTCGAGGCCCTCGGCAAGAAACACGGTGTCATAGAATTCGCGGGCAACTTCGAGATGGAACTCTCGGGACTGGACGATGCGGACCGGGCCGCCTTCATGGCGGACATGGGAATCACCGAATCGGCCAGGGCTCGGCTCACGAAATTCGCCTACGAGATGCTCGGCTACCTCAGCTTCTTCACGGTGGGCGAGGACGAGGTCCGGGCCTGGACGATCCGCAGGGGCGAGACCGCCGTCGAGGCCGCGGGCACGATTCATTCCGACCTCGCGAAGGGCTTCATCCGCGCCGAGTGTTTCACCGCCGAGGACGTGCTCTCGCTCGGCTCCGAGAAGGCGGTGAAGGACAAGGGTCTTTTCCGCCTCGAGGGAAAGGAGTACGTCGTGAAGGACGGCGACATCCTGCACATCAGGTTCAGCATCTAGGGAAGGAGGTGGTTCGCATGAAAGCGCCGTTCCCGGCATGGTATTCCGTACGTCCCCTGGTGTTCGGTCATCGCGGGGCGCGGGCCTACGCGCCCATGAACACCCTCCCCTCCTTCGAGCTCGCCCTCGAGCAGGGGGCCGACGGCGTCGAACTCGACGTCCAGCTGACGAAGGACGGAAGGCTCGTCGTCATCCACGACTTCACGGTCGACGGCACGACCGACGGGAAGGGGGCGGTGAAGGACTTCTTCTTCGACGAGATCCGCAGGCTCGACGCGGGAATCCGCTTCGACGAAAAGTACCGCGGCACCCGGATCCCGACCCTCGAAGAGGTATTCGCCCTCATGGGCGGAACCGCACTCGTGAACGTCGAGATCAAGGCCCCCTTCCAGGAGGGCACGGATACCGAGTCGACCGACGGCGTTGAGCGGGCGGTGGCCCAATGCGTGCTCGCGGCGGGAATGGAGAACCGCGTCATCGTCTCCTCCTTCAATCCGCTCACCCTGAAACGGTTTCGCGCCGCGCTTCCCTCGGTCCCCGTCGCCTTCCTCTACGCGAAAGACGTCCCCGTCGATACCCCCTCCCTCATGGCGGCCATCCCCCACGAGGCCTATCATCCGCACTACAAGCTCGCGACCCGCGGGACGGTCGAGGCGGAACACGCCGCCGGCCGCGTCGTCAACGTCTGGACGGTGAACGAGCCTGAGGACGCGAAGCTGCTCATCGAAAACGGAGTCGACGGGCTCATCACGGACAGGCCGGACATCATCCTCGATGCGGCAGGGAGGCGGAGCCGTCCCTAGCACCGCTTGACCAGAATGTAGATCTTCATTAATATAGTATTATTACTATATAAAGAGGCCTGCAATGTTCGACGATCTTCCATTCAAGGGCCCCGGAGAAGGGAACAAACCGGCAGGACTGAAGCTCTATGCGCTTTCCGACTGCGGACATTGCAGACAGGCCATGGCCTTCCTCGACGGCCTGGGAATACCCTATCGTTACCTTCACGTCGACCTCCTGCCGCCCGAACTCCGCATCATGATCAAGAAGCAGCTGTCGTACCGCTACCAGTCCAACCTCGTGTTCCCCATGCTGGAACTGCCCGGGGAGGACTTCGTCTTCGGGTTCGAAGAATCCGCCTGGAAGCCGAAGCTCGCCGCCCTCGGCCTCGTCCCTCCTTGACCCCAGCCCCTCCCCCTGCCCATAATCCGGCATGAAGCCGGGCGTTCCCGGCCGCAAGGAGGTTCCCTCATGAAATATGCGGAAGTCGGGCCGGAAAAGGCCTACGAACTGCTCAACTGCGGAGGGGTGATCCTGGTCTGCACGAAATCGCGGGCATCGCGCTACGACCTCGCCCCGCTCGCCTGGAGCTGCCCCCTCGATTACGAGCCGGTATCCCGCATCCTCTTCGTCTGCGATCCGTCTCACGCGACGCACGAGAACCTTCTCGCGAACCGGGCCTTCGCAGTCGCCCTTCCGACGCCGGCCCAGGTCGACCTCGTGCGGAAGACGGGCTCCGTATCCGGAAAGGACAGGGACAAGTACGCCGAATTCTCGATCCCGGCCTTTCGGGCGAAAACGGTCGACGCCCTCGTCCCGGAAGGAGTTGCGGCCTGGCTCGAATGCCGCCTCCTCCGGACGGTCGCGGAGGGTTCCGTGTCGGTCGTCTTCGGAGAGGTAGTCCGCGCCGAGGCGGTCGCCGGAGCATGGAAGGAAAGGCTTCACTACGTTTCGGAGAAGCTCTTCTACTCTCCCGGCCCGGCGTTCGAATGAGGCGGAACCGACCTATCCCTTCAGGCCTGTCGAGGCTATGCCCTGCGTGAGGTAACGCTGGAAGCTCACGAACAGGGCCAGGACGGGGACGAGGGAAAGGAAGGACATAGCGAAGATGGCCCCCCAGTCCGTCATGCCGCCGGGATCCGCGAAGGAGCGCAGGGCGACCGACAGCGTGTAGAGCTTGGGGTTGTTCAGGTAGATCAGGGGGGTCAGGAAGTCGCCCCAGGTCCAGTAGAAACTGAAGATGGCCGCGGTGAACATGGGCGGCTTGAGCAGGGGAAGAAGGATGCGGCTGAAGGTGTACAGCCTACCGCAGCCGTCCATCTCCGCCGCCTCGTCCAATTCCTTCGGGATTCCCCGGATGAACTGCATGAGCATGAAGATGTAGAAGGCCTCGCCGAAGAGCTGCGGCACGATCAGCGGGAGAAAGGTGTTGATCCATCCCAGGTAACCGAAAAAAACGTACTGGGGAATGATCTTGATCTGCACCGGAAGCATGAGCGTGGCCAGCATGCAGGAGAACCAGACGTTCTTCCCGGGGAAATCGATCCTCGCGAAGCCGTAGGCGATGACCGTGGAGGACATGATGACGAACACGGTTCCCGTGACCGAGATGACGATCGAGTTCTTGAAGAAGGTGCCGAAGGTGAGTCCGCCGAAGCCCTGCCATCCGTTGACGTAGTTGACGAAGGTCGGCTCGTCCGGGACGAGAGACAGGACCTTCGTCCAGATTTCTCCAGCCGGCTTCAAGGAGCTGGCGGCGAGCCAGAGGATCGGATAGATCATGACGAAGGCCGATGCGGCGACGAGAAAATGGAACAGGAACGTACGAGTCGCCCTTCGCAATGGAGTGGTCGCGTAAGCCATTCAGCGCCCCTTTCCGGATTCGTAGAATACCCAGCCCGAGGAGGTCTTGAAGATCAGGCCGGTGAACGCGGCTATGACGACGAGCAGAACCCAGGCCATGCCCGAAGCGTACCCCATCTGGAAGGTCTCGAAACCGCGCCGGTAGAGGTACAGGGCGTAGAAATTCGTCGTGTCCAGGGGTTGGCCTCCGGTAATGATAAGTGCCGGGGTGAAGACGATGAGCCCGTGGATCATCTGCATGATGAGGTTGAACAGGATGACCGGCGAGAGGAGCGGCAGGGTGATTCCGAGGAATTTCCTCGCTCCGGACGCTCCGTCGATCGACGCCGACTCGTAGAGCTCGCCCGGAATCTGCTTCAGGCCGGACAGGAACACGAGCATGGGCGAGCCGAACTGCCACGCCGCGAGCAGGATGAGGGTCCAGATCGCGAAGCGGGGATCGCCGGTCCAGGATATGTTGGAGGGTACGCCGACCGCCAGCAGCAGGGCGTTCAGGATGCCCTCGGTCCCGAAGTACTGCCGCCACATGACCGCCACCGCCACGCTGCTCCCCACGATCGAAGGCGCATAGAAGAGCGCCCGGTACAGGGAGACTCCCCTCCGTTCCGAGTTCAGGATCATCGCGACGGCAAGGGCCACCACGAGGCGCAGGGGAACGGCGGCCACGGCGTAATAGAACGTCGCGAAGACCGATTTCCAATACCGGGGATCCTCGGTGAACATGGTGACGAAGTTGCTGATGCCGGACCAGACGGGAGGGGACAGCAATTCATAGTCCGTGAAGGAGAGATAGAAGGAAAACAACAGGGGGATCAACGTCAACGAGAAAAACCCGAACAGCCAGAGGGAAATGAAGGCGTACCCGTCCAGAGTCTGCCGGAGCTTTCGAGCCTTCGATAAGGATGCTTTCATACGGTACCCTGATAACGCCTTTTCACGATGCGATTTCGGGGATGCATGACGGGGAAGCCGGCCGGACCCCCGGCCTCCCTCGTCACGGAATGCCCCGATCCGCGGAACGTTCAGTTCTTGGAGAGTATCGCGCTGCCCCGTTCCCGCAGAACCTTCGCGGCGGCCGCGGAATCCATGACGCCGAACATCACCTTGTCCACGATTTCCGGCTGATACAGGTTGTTGATGAGGTCGCCGTGACGCGGAGCATCGGGAGGAGGACAGGGACTCCCCGTCTTGGAGATGAAGTCCACGAAGGCGAAAACCTCCTTCTGCACCGCGGGAAGCTGGGGAAGGATCGCCTGCTGGACCTTGGATGAAATGGGGACTCCGCGCTCCGCCATCAGGATCCTGTTCGCCTCGACGTCGTTGGTGAAGAAGTTGATGAATTTGGCCGCCTCGTCCGGGAATTTCGACTGCGAGGAAACCGAGAAATACTGGGAAGCCTTGATGTAGTTGGCGGATTTACCTCCCTTCATGCGGGGAAGCGGATACAGCGCGAAATTCCGCTTGCCGCCGGAGGCCTTGTCGACCGCGCTGAGCTGGTTGCTCCACTGGTGCTGCATGGCGGCCTTTCCGAAGATGATCGGGGTCTGTTCCGGCTGCGTACCGCCGGCATACTGGGAAATCTCCTCCTGCCTCGGCGTCAGGACCCCGGCCTTCACCATCCGCTTCAACATGTCCATGTACTGGATGAAGGGACCGTCGTCCGTGTATCCGAGGCCCTTGTTGTCCGCGGAATAGATCCATTCGCCGCGGGAGATGTAGATAGCCTTCCAGATCTGATCGTTCCACATGTGCACGCCGTATCCGTAGATGCCCAATTTTTCGTGGACTTGACTCGCAGCCTTCTCGAAGTCCTCCCAGGTCCATTCCTTGGATGGCATCGGCACCCCTGCCTTCGCGAACAAATCCTTGTCGATGATCATCGCGTGGGAGTTGGCCCCCAGGTTGATCGCCCAGAGCTTGCCGTCGATCCTTCCCGTATCGATGAGAGCCGGCTGGATGTCGGTCGGATCGATGACTTTCTTCGCCAGGTAATCGTCCAGCTGGACGTGCAGGCCGCGCTTCACCCATTCCGCGATCCTCGCATAGTCCTGCTGCATGACGTCCGGAAGCTGGCCGCCGGCCGCCATCGTCGTCGTCTTCGTCCAGTAATCGGCCCAGCTGGAAAACTCGTAGGTTATCCCCACATTCGGGTTCTGCTTTTTATACAGGTCGATCACTTTGATCGTGCCTTCGTGCCGTGTCTGGGACCCCCACCAGATGATCTTTATCTCCGGCTTCGCAGCCGGCTTCGCCTGCTGCGTTTCCGGCTTTCCGCCGGCGATCGCCAGAGTTCCGGCGATCGTCAACATGAGCAGAACCAAGCTCAACTTTCGCTTCATACGACAATCCTCCTTTTTTCGGAATTCCGCTTCATTCTACGTCCCTTCGATCGAAACCGTAAGGAATGAACTGGTCAGAATTGGTATCATTTTCTCAGAATTTGACAGCTCTTTCGTCACGCCCCTATACTTCTCCCATGTACAGTCTTCTCCTCGTCGACGACGAGCGGGACATTCTCGTCAACCTCGCGACCTATTTTCCGTGGGAGGAATCGGGTTTCGTCGTCGTCGGCCAAGCCGAGACGGGATCCGAGGCCCTCCAAATCCTGAAACAACAGCACATCGACGCCGTCCTCTGCGACATCAGAATGCCGGGCATCTCGGGCCTCGAATTCGCGAAGACCGTCAAGGAAAAAGGGTATTCCGCCCGCATCGTCTTCCTCAGCGCCTACCGAAAATTCGAATACGCGAAGGAAGCTTTCCGCTACGGGATCAGGGACTATCTCCTGAAGCCCCCGGACTTCCCCGAACTCATGGACAGCCTGAAGCGGGTCAGGAAGGAACTCGACCTGGAGGCGGAGGAAAAGTCCGGCTCGGGCGGAACCGTTCAGGAAGGACCCGAAGACCCCGTCGTCAGGACCGTAAGCTCATACGTGAAGGGAAATCTGGAACACGCATCGCTCCACAACGCCGCGAAGCTCGTGCAGATGAATCCGAACTACCTGAGCACCTACTTCAAAGACAGATTCGGCGTCTCCTTCTCCGAATACATCATGGAGCAGAGGATGAAGAAGGCCCGGAACCTTCTGCTCGATCCGCGTTATTCCGTTCAGAGAGTGAGCGGCATCGTGGGCTACGCGAACGTCAAGAACTTCACCAGGGCCTTCCGAGCGTACTTCGGCTGTCCTCCCAACGCTCTCCGAAAGGGGAAGATCATCCCCCGGGACGTTCCGCGGCGGGAGCCTTCCGCTCCGGACTAGGGATCTTCAGAGCCACCGTCGTCCCCTTTCCTTTCGCGCTCCTGATCTCCAGGCCCACCTGGTCCCCGAAAAGAAGCCTGAGCCTGCGTACGGTGTTCACCAGACCGATATGGTCCGCGGAGGGGGCCTCCTCGATCATTTTGAGCACCTCCGCAAGTCGCTCATCGGTCATGCCCGCGCCGTCGTCCTCGATCGAAATGAGGAGGAAGCCGTCCTTCCTTTCCCCCCGCACGACGATGGAAAGAGTTTTCTTCGATTCCGGATCGACGCCGTGTTGGACGGAGTTCTCCACGAGCGGCTGAAGGAGGAGTTTGATGACCTTGCAGTCCATGGCCTCCCGTTCCACCTCCCACCGGGTCCGGAAGCGGCCCGGATACCGGAACGACTGGATCTCCAGGTAATAGCGCGTGAATTGCACCTCGTCCTTGAACGTCACATCCTTCCGCTGTGTCTCGAGGGAATAGTCGAGGATGCGGGAAAGAAGATCCACTATTTTCGTGACGTCGTTGGGGCCTCCGGTGTATCCCATGGCCCTGAGCGAAATCGCTGTCAGCGTATTGAAGAGGAAATGCGGATTCATCTGGGCCTGAAGGGCCTGCAGCTCGAGGGTCTTCTCTCTCAGCTTGAGGTAGTTCCTCTCCAGGAAGGTCCTCACGATTTCATGCGTGAGCTCGTAAAAACTGTCCTCCGCGGCCTCCTTCTGCACCGACGAGACGCTCAAGCCCTTCTCCGCCGCCTCGATCGTGTCGCAGATGTATTCGATGTTGCCGAAGCTCCTGCGGGTGAAATACACCATGGTAACGATGCCCAGAACAAGGGCGAAGAAGGAGAACGCGACGGTGAGCCCGAGCAGCTTGTAGGACAGATGATAGTAGGTGTCCTTCGGGACCATGGAAAAATAGAAGAGGGGGTAACGGCTCGATTCCAGACAGGAGACAGCGAACTGCCTTCCGTCCTTCGTCATGAAGAACACGCTCCCCACCGCCTTCCCCGTTTCCGCGCGGCGCGTGAAGACGTCGAGGACGTCCTTCGGGAGTTTCCCTCCCGCACTCGTATCGACGAGGGGGCCGATGGAGGGGTGGTACACGATGAAATCCTGGTCCCCGGTGTTCGAGATCGAACGAAGCAGCGACTCCAGATACTCGAGCTTGATGTTGACCACGATGATCCCCTGACTCTCCAGGGCGTAGGGCTCCAGGATGTTGCGATACAGCGTGATGACCTCGCGGGAGACCGGAGAGGAGGTGAAGAGAAGGACCGACCTTCGGCTCAGCCAGAACCGCATCTCGTCCTTCCTGTCCTTCAGCTCGGACAGCCACCCGGTATCGTAGAACCTGGAGACGTCGAGGATGCTCTCGGAATTGGTGATCAGCTTGCCGGGCACGTATTTGTTGAATATGTACAGCGAATGCAGATAGCGTCTGACGTTGGTGGCGGTGATGAGGCCGTCCATGAAGTTCTTGTAGAGCTTGGAATCCTCGAGCGTCTTGACCTCCTTTTCCAGGAGCTGCCGGGCGTTCTGGTTGAAACCGGGATCCGTCGCCAGGCTCAAGGCGAAGGCGTCCGTTTCGCTCAGGACGAGCTCGAACGTGTCCCTCACCTGGTTCAGGTTCCTGAAGCTCAGGAGGGAGAGTTCTTCCGACACGTACCTCTGGGAAAAAAAGATCGAGCCCGATCCCAGGAGGACGAAAAAAAGGAAGGGGAAAAGCGACACTCCCAGGTATCTGAGGTAGAGCCTCCGCTTGTATTTCGAGTTGACGACTTCCCGAACGTTCACGTGACCTGCTCCCCTATTCTTCCGGCACCGCCCATTTTCCGATCGGAACGCCCGTTGGTCAACCGGTTCGATCCGGGGGTTCGATCCGGGGGGGGCACAGCTCGTCGAAATTGGCAGTTTTTGTTCGATTGTTGTCATTGATGCCAAAGCCCGTCCTCTCTATATTTGAATCATGAAACAGGTCGAAAGGCTCAGCGGGCCGAAGGGAAGATCCGGGCGGATTCACCGCGTCGCGATCCTCACGCCGGCGAATACGGTCAGCCTCGAAGTCGCGGGACTCATCGAGGTTCTCGATCGGGCCAACGAGCTCGTCCCCGGGCAGGCGGTCCTTCCGAGGTACGAATACCTCGTCGCGAGCTCGCAGAAGGACAAGATCATCCGCTGCCGCTCGGGTCTCAGGATCCTCGCCGACGCATACGTCGGGGACCTCGATCCGCGCACGCCCTTCGGCACGGTCCTGGTGACCGGTGGAGAGCCCGAAGAACTGCTCGAGGAGAAGGCCCTCATCGACTGGGTCAAGATCGCCTACAGGAGGGCGGGCCGCGTCGCCTCGGTCTGCTCGGGGGTCTTCATCCTCGCGGAGGCTGGCATCCTCGCCGGAAGGAAGGCGACCACGCACTGGAAATGTTCGGCCTTCTTCAGGCGGCTCTATCCCGACGTCGAGGTGGATCCCGATCCCATCTTCGTCCAGGACGGCAAGATCTTCACCTCGGCCGGAGTCAACTCGGGCCTCGATCTCGCCCTCGCCTTCGTCGAAAACGATCTAGGAAGGGACGTGGCGCTCGAGATCGCGCGCTCCATGATCCTCTACCTGAAGCGGCCCGGGAGCCAGTCCCAGTTCAGCTCGGCCTTGAGGCGTCAAATCTCCGAAACAGGTCCCATCGGCACGATCCAGGCCTGGGTGCTCGATCACCTGGGCGAGGACCTCCGCGTGGAGAGACTCGCTTCCGAAGCGGCAATGAGCCCGCGCAACTTCGCCCGCGTATTCCGTAACGAGGTCGGAATTACCCCCGCCCGTTTCGTGGAGGAGCTCCGACTGGATGCGGCCCGGCAAAGGCTCGTGGACGGCGACGAAACCGTGGAAAGGATAGCCGCTGATTGCGGATTCGGAACCTCCGCCACGATGCGGAGGATCTTCGGCCGGAGGCTCAGGGTGAGCCCCCAGGAATACCGAGCGCGCTTCAAGACGTCGAAATCGCCGGTGGAAGCCCGCGCATAGGAGGATAGGATGACACGCATAGGGATCAACGGATTCGGCAGGATCGGGCGGAACCTCTACAGGGCCGCTCTGGGAAGCAAGGACGTCGAGATCGTCGCGGTGAACGATCTCACCGACCCGAAGACGCTCGCGCACCTTCTCAAGCACGACTCCGTCCTGGGACGCTTTCCCGCCGAGGTCGGCTATGACGAAAAAAACCTCTTCGTGGACGGGAAGGCGGTCAGGGTCTTCTCCGAGCGCGATCCGGCGAACATCCCGTGGAAGGGCGCGGACATCGTCGTGGAGGCCACGGGCTTCTTCACCGAGAAGGCGAAGGCCGAGGTCCACATCAGCCGAGGAGGAGCGAAACGCGTCATCATCTCGGCCCCGGCCAAGGGCGACGACCTCACCGCGGTGATGGGAGTCAACCACGAAAGCTACGACCCGGCGAAGCACTTCGTCGTATCGAACGGCTCCTGCACGACGAACGGCCTCGCCCCCGTGGCGAAGGTCCTCCATGATTCCTTCGGCATCAGCCACGGCCTCATGGTGACGACTCACGCCTACACGAACAGCCAGGTCCTCCACGACCAGCCGCTCGTGGATCTCAGGGCGGCGAGGGCGGCGACCCTCTCGATCATCCCCTACTCCACGGGCGCCGCGAAGGCGATCGGCAAGGTGATACCGAGTCTCGACGGGAGGCTTTCCGGATACTCGCTCCGAGTGCCGGTCCCGGTGGTGTCGGTCGTCGATCTCACCGTCAACGTCGAACGGGACGTTACCGCCGCCGAGGTGAACGAGGCGTTCAAGGCGGCGTCCGAAGGCCCGATGAAGGGCATCCTCGGCTACAGCGAAGAACCCCTCGTGTCGGCCGACTACCGGGGCGACGACCGGTCTTCGATCGTCGACTCGCTGTCCACCCTCGTGGCCGGCGGGCGGATGGTCAAGGTCCTCGCATGGTACGACAACGAATGGGCCTTCTCGAAACGGCTCGTCGATCTCGCGCTTTACATGTCCTCGAGGGAACCCGTCCGCTGACCGGGCTCCGGTCGGCCCGGCGCAGACCGAAACCCGATGGACGGGGAACCGGGCCTCCGGCGGTGAGGACTCCGTCGGGGGAAGGGCTTCAAGCCTTCTCCCGCCTCTTCCCGCTCATGGTGACGGCCGCGACGGAAACGAGGATGGTCGCGGAGGAGACGAGAACTCTCGCGTTGAGCGTCTCGTCGAGGAGGAGGACGCCGAGGGCGATGGCCACGATGGGATTGACGTAGGCATAGGTCGAGACGAGGGTCGTGGGAGCCGACCGGAGAAGCCAGGAATAGATCGAAAAGCCGACGAGCGAGCCTATCAGCACGAGGTAGACGAAGCCGAACGCCGCCAATCCGGTCACGCGAGCCGGATCGAAGTCGGAGACCTCCCCTACCGAGAGCCCTGCGAGCACGAGGCCCGCTCCGCCGCAGATCATCTGAAGAGCCGGACCCATGAGCGAAGCGTTCGGAGCGACGGCGTTCCTGCTCCGGAGCGAGCCGAAAGCCCAGAAAAAGGCGCCGAAAAGCAGGGCCGCCGCCCCCGCGGGGTCGATGTCGCCCTGGATTCCCGTGAGTTTCGACGGTCCGACCAGGAGAACGATCCCGAAAAAGCCGACTACGAGTCCCGCGACCGCCATGGGCCGCGGCCGGTGGTGCCGGGTCCCCGCTCCCCCCATGAAGTCCAGGAGCGCGAACCAGAGCGGAGCGGAACCCACCGTGAGCGCCGCTATCCCCGAGGGAACGGTCTTCTGGGACCAGACGACGAGGCCCGAGCCTCCCGCGATCATGAGGATGCCGACGACGAAGGCCTTCCTCCATTCCTCCTTCGTCGGCCGGGCCTCCCCGGAAAGCCTCCTCATCGAGTAGAGGATGAATCCCGCCAGAAGGTTCCGGATGCCGGTCATGAGGAACGGAGGAATCGTCTGAACCGAAACCTGGATCGCGATGTAGGTTGATCCCCAGATGAAATAGATGCCGAGCATCCCCGCCCACACGGCGGCCCGGCTCGCGGTCGCTCTTTTCTCCATGGTTTCCACATGATAAGCCGGGGCGGGAACAAACTCAATACCGGACGGGTTCTCCGGACGGGTTCTCCGTCACCGCGGAAGATTCGCGATCACGACCTCAAGCATGTCCCTTGCGACAGTTCGCGGAGCCTTCGCCCCGGGGATTCCTCCCGCGGCGAGAAAGTCGATCCCGAGTTCAGCCGCTGCCGAAGGATCGACGCCGCCCGGCGCGGACGCAACGTCGAGGACGAAAACCCCCTTCCTGAGGGTCGAGAGTTCCTTCCTTCCCAGGAGAACCGCCGGGACCGTATTCACGACGAGATCGTAGGAGGAGAGGTCCGCGATGTCGCCGGACCGGTAATCCGGACGAAACGCATCCCGTTCGGCCTCGACCGCGGAGTGGATGAATACCTCCGTCCCCAGGGCTCGGAGGAGCGGGGCCAGCCTTCGGGCGAGCCTGCCGTACCCGACGACGAGGAGCCGCGAACCGTGAAGGGTGAAGTCTATCCTTCCGAGCAGGATATGGACTATGCCCTCGCAGGTCGGGACGAGGTTCCTCTCGTAGAGCTCCGCGTCCTTCGTGAAATCGACGTGACGGAAACCTCCCACGGCGGTTCCCGCGGGGAGTGTCCCCGCCAGGAGCACCGCCCCCTTCTTCAGGGCTCCGAGAAAGGCCGCGACGGGGATCTTCTCCTCCGCGAGGGGCGTGAAGAGGTTCGTCCCGTCGCGCGAGAACGGCACGGGCCCAACGACGACGTCGTAGGCAGCGAGGACGCCCGTGTCCGCGGGGCCGGGCCCGAGGGCGTAGGCGTCGTTCGGACGGCCCGCGGCCGCGAGTTCCTCGGCGAGGCGGAGGTTTCGGAGATCGCCGCCGAATACGCAGATGTTCATGACGCCATTCCCTCCTTCACGATCCTTCCCTCGCACGCCTCACGGCGTCCCTGACGAAATCCGTCTTCGCCTCGGTGTAGGCCTCGCGGTCGTTCCGGTGCAGTTCGGCGAGAGCGAGCTTGAGCTCGGCGTAGCTCCGCGCGTCCTTCGGATGCGACCGAAGGAAGTCGCGGAAGACGATCTCGTCCCAGTCGCCCGGATAGCGTACGTGGACGTGGTAGGCCTGACCCCTGTAGCCCTCGGGAGTGTATCCCTTCACGAACATGAGGCAGGGAGGAGGATTCTCCGGCCGCTCGTTCACCTCGTAGCCCAGGGCCCCCATCCTTTCCCGGAGGAGCGAAAGGTCCGCGTCCTGCGCGATCTCGAGCAGGACGTCGATCACGGGTTTCGCGACGAGCCCCGGAACAGCGGTGCTGCCGACGTGCTCGATCCGTCCGGCGATCTCCGCTCCGAGAGAGTCGGCGAGCACCGCCTTCTCCGCTTCGAACAAGACGGGCCATTCGGGATCGGACTCGGAAATCGATACGGGAAAGAGACGACCGAGTTCCGCCCGCGACATCTCGGAGAGGATCACGGCTCATATCCCCGCGAACGGCGCGAAGAGGTCCTCGAGGGTATCGCGTCGTCGGATGAGGCGGTCCCTGCCGTCCTCGCCGATGAGGACCTCGGCGGGCCTGAGGCGGCAGTTGTAGTTCGAGCTCATCGCCATGCCGTACGCCCCCGCGTCCAGGACGCCGACGACGTCACCCTCGGCAAGGGGAGGCAGCAGCCGGCCCTTGGCGAGCACGTCGCCGGTCTCGCAGATGTTTCCCACGATCGTCACCTCCTCGCGGGCGGCGGGGGCCCTCGGAGAGGAGGCGTAGATCTCCACGTCGTGGTGGGAGTCGTACATGATCGGCCTCATGAGGACGTTGAAGCCGATGTCCGTTCCCGCGTATTTTCTGCCGGAATTTTCCTTTACGGCATGGACCCGTCCGAGAAGCACGCCGCATTCGGCCACGACGTACCGTCCGGGCTCGATCTTCACGGTCAGCCTCCTCCCCGTCCGCTTCGTCCAAGCCTCGATCTCGTCACGGAGCTTCCCTCCAAGGAGCCCGAGGTCGAGCCTGGCCTCACCCGCTTCCTTGCGGTAAGGGATGCCGAAGCCTCCGCCGAAATCGACGAATTCGACGTCAGGGAAGCTTTCGGCGTAGCCGAGCAGGAAGGAGACGGCCTCCATGTAGGAGTCCGGCGTCATGAAGAGCGAGCCGATGTGCTGATTGAGACCCGCGAGGCGCAGGTCGTGGCGGGCGAGGACGGACTTGAGTTCGTCGGTGAAGACGGGATCTACGCCGAACTTGGTCTTCTTCCCGCCGGTCACGACCTTCTCGTGATGACCCGCCCCGACTCCCGGGTTGATCCGGACCGCGACCCGACCTCCCCGGTTCAGCCTGCCGTAGCGGTCGAGCTGGGAGACGGAGTCCGTGCTCACGAGGACGCCGGCCTCGACGGCGAACCTGAGCTCCTCGTCCGACACGTTGTTGCAGACGAAGAGGATCTCCTCGGGCTTGAAGCCCGCCTTCATCTCGAGGAACATCTCTCCCGGCGACATGGCGTCGACGAGCAGGCCCTCCTCGCGGACGATGCGGAGAATGGCGGGATTGGTGTTGGCCTTCGCGGAGTAGTTCACCTTGAAATCGGCGCGATCGACGAGGCCGACGAGCTCCCTGCAGCGGGCGCGGAGGACCTTCTCGCTGTAGACGTAGAGCGGCGTGCCGTACTTTTCGGCGAGCGAGACGGGATCGGTCCCGCCGTAGAAACCGGCGGCCTTGGTCCAGATGTCGTGGATGTAAGCGGTTCCTTCGGTTACCATGCTCTCCCCCTGTCGAAGTCCGCTCCATCATACGGAGAAGGCCGCCGTTTTTCAATCCGGCCGGGGCACTCAGAAACCCAGCTTCTCGAGTTTCGGTCGGATGACGAAGACGCAGTAGCCCGCGAGGGGATTCTTCGCATAATAGTCCTGGTGGTAGGCCTCGGCCTCGTAGAAGTCCGCGAGCGGCGCGATCTCGGTGACGATCGGGGAGTCGAAGCGCTTTTGCTCGGAGTCCCTGGACTTCTCCGCCGCGGTCCGTTCGCGGTCGTTCGCGTAGAAAATGGCGGAGCGGTATTGGGTCCCGACGTCGGCGCCCTGGCGGTTCGGCGTCGTCGGGTCATGGGCCTTCCAGAAGATCTCCAGGATCTCCTCGAGGGAAATCTTCCCGGGATCGTACTCGATCCTCACGACCTCGGCGTGTCCGGTCTCCCCGGTGCAGACCTGTTCGTAGGTCGGCTTCACGGTCGTTCCTCCCGCATAGCCCGAGACCGCCGAGACGACGCCGTCCACGCGTTCGTACACCGCTTCCAGGCACCAGAAGCATCCTCCGCCCAGGACGATGGACGCGGCCTTTTTTTCGACCGTCGAATCTCCGGGAGCGGCGAGCGAAGGAAGGGTTATCGCGAACATAAGCACTCCTCGAATCATGGCGTTTTTCATGAGTATATAATACTAATTCGGTAAGGTAAAAGAAAGGTTCTAACCTTCCCCCGCAGGCCCCGGAAAGGCCCGGAATCAGACGGGATTCTCCGCCTTCACCCTGGAGACGATGCTGCCCAGGGACATTTCGATGGCGCCGACGAGGTCAGAGTTCTTCGAGTAGTTCGCCGAATGCAGGGTCTTCACCCTTCCGTCCTCGATGAAGCCCCAGGCCCTCCTTTTCTTCTCCCGGTTCTCCTTGTCGTAGACCGCGAAGGAGGTCCCGCCGTTCTTGTTCAGGAGGGAGAAGCAGGGGACGTCGGTGAACCCGTCTCCGATGAAGATCATGCGGTTCATGGGGATGCGAAGACGACCGGCGTCGAATCTCCTGTTCACCTCGAAGGGCCTGTTCCTGTAGGCGTCGCCGACGAGCCCCTTCGAAATCTGGAAGATGTAGCGGGTCTTGTCCGTGAAGCTCACGATGCGCTTGGGAAAGAGGATCTCTCCCCCTTCGCCGTAGTGGAAATCCGAGGCGAAGACGTCCGTGAAATGCCCGGCGATCTTCGAACCCCTTATGAGGTCGCCGATCCCGCTCGAAACCACATAGAACTCGAGGTCGAAGTCCGGGTCGAGATCGGCGACGTGGGCCCGCAGCCTCCCGAAGAGTTTTTGCACCCCGTCGAAGAGCCTCACCCTGCCGCCGAAGTCCTCGATTTTCCGGCGCGTGATCCTCGCTGTCTCGGGCTGCCTCCTCGACCATTCGATCATCCCGTACATGTAAGCCGGCACCGGGTCCCAGCCGGCCTCGATCAGCCGGGCGTTCTCCGTCCCCCAGAAACTTCCGGTGTCGACGCCGAGCGACGCGAGAAAATCCGTAGTCGAATCCCTGGCGAGCGTGTCGTCGAAATCGAAGACGACGGCGATGATCGCGCTCATGCGCCGGCCGCCTTCAGCTCGACGAGGATCACGGCGTCATCGAGGTCCTTCGCCCCGCGATGGACTACGGTGAGGTTCTTGAGCTTTCCGCCGTTCGCCGGGTCCGCGAACCTCGCCTTCAGGCCTTCCGAAAGCCCGCTCGCTCCGATCGCGTCTCCGGCCTTCGCCGTGAAGTAGAACGTCGTCCTGAACGTCCCCTCGACGAGGGAAAGCCAGAAGACCGTCTTCTTTTTATACACTGCCTTCATGAGCCAGCTTTTCCCGTCGTTGTAGTACCTCCAGGAGGTCTCGATGTCGGGATGCTTCGCGCCGAGATGCTCGAATAACTTCCGCCACAGCGCCGCGTTTTTCCCGATATGGGAGAGAATGATTTCTTCGGTGGGAAATTGATCTTTGTCGGAAAGGACACGTTCTTCCATTCGGCCGGCCTCGCTTTCTCCATGATAGCCGCAGGCGAAACGGAAAGCAACACAGGGAACGACTCGACGGCGAATTCCCGACTGTCACCGGACTCCTCTCCGGTACGCCTTTCCGATCCTGTCTATCCTCTCCGTCCAGATGCATCCGGCATAACCCTTCGGGATCTCCTCGAGATCCTCGATCGAGTCGAAACCGCCTGACCATTGTCCCCGTTTCTTCACCAGGACCATTAGGCGCCCGATGAGTTCAGTAGGCGACGCTCATCCCCACATACAGGGGCGAGAAAAGCGGCTTCACCTCGGGGCCGACGGTCTTCTTCCCCGCGCCTTTCCGTCGGCCGAAGCTCTCGCCGACCGTGGAGCCTATCGCATAGCCGACGAGCGTCCCTGCGATCGCGTCGGAGAACCAGTGCATGGTGCCTCCGCCGTGCGAGACGACGCCGAAAAAAAGCCAGGCGAGGTAGAGGCCTCCCAGGGCCTTGAGACCGGTGCTGTCGTCGTACACTTCGAGAAGGCTCGTGACCGCCGCGGTGTTCGTCGCCATGTGACCCGACGGCCAGCCCCAGAAGATGCCCCCGCGGAACAGGCCGAAGCGGAATTCCCGGCTCCGGTCCTCGTCGGGTGAAGGAGGCGGCCTGCCGGTTACGGCCTTGAGCGCGCTCGTGGAGACGAGCGCGAGAAAACTCGCCTGCAGTACCGCGCAGCCCGCGACGTAAGGCTTCGATTCCTCCTCGGCGGATCCCGAGAAATAGAGCCCCGCCCCGAGGAGAATCGGCATGAAGAAGCCGACCGCGGGCGCCGCGGAGATAAAGGTCTCGTGTTCGTCGCCTCCCGCGAAATAGTCGTGAACGTTCCGATCGAATCCCTGGGAGGAAAAAACGAAGGTGGCGGCGATCGCGGACAGCCAAAAAAGGGAATTGCATCCCGTAAAACTCCCGAGGGAGTTTTCCCCGGTGTCCGAAAACAGGCCGGTCCCACCTGAATCGGCAGGTCCCGATTCCTCGGCGAAGACATTTCCCGACCTCGTGAAGACACCGAGGCAGAACACCGCGAGAACAAGGTTGATGAAAAAATGCGTTTTTTTTTCGACCACCGCTTTCGTTTCCCGAACCGGCAACTTACGCACGACCTTCAGGCGTCGCGCTTCCCCCGGTGAAACCATCATAATCCGGAGTTCGCGCTATTACCAAAGTTTTTCACAACTTCTCAACCTTGCCCGCGTTTTCCCCGAGGAATTTTTCCCCTTAGCGGCCAAGCGTTCAACATTCTATTAAACTACTTAGCTTGCCCGCGTTCCGCCCTAGAAATTTTTCCCCTTAGCGGCCAAGGCGTTTTACTCCGAAGCATTTCTACTTAGCCTTGCCCGCGTTTTCCCCGAGGAATTTTTCCCCTTAGCGGCCAAGCGTTCAACATTCTATTAAACTACTTAGCTTGCCCGCGTTCCGCCCTAGAAATTTTTCCCCTTAGCGGCCAAGGCGTTTTACTCCGAAGCATTTCTACTTAGCCTTGACAACTCTCAAAGTCTGATGCTACATTGATAGTAGCATTTGATTATCTAATAGTCACATTTGTGACTCACTCCGGATTCAACGAGCGACATCATGAAACGATACGTCTTTCCGAAGCCCGCGCCCTTAGTCCCGCGACGGGGAGAACGCGAGATCGTTCTCGTGGCGAACGGGAACCTCAAGCAGCACACCAACAAGGCCGGCTGGCCGGCGCAGGCCGAGATGGAGGGAAAGCTCGTCAGGGCCTTCGCGGCGGAGGGATATACGGTGATCCGAGGCCATGCCGTCGATCCCGCGCTCGGCCACGGACTCATCTGGAACCAGAGGATGGGCATGGACGTCTTCAACTCCATCGACCCCGACGCGAAGCTCGTCGTGGCGGCGGGAATCTGGCAGTTCAGCCAGCACATCCTGCCGGGCCTCCGGAATCATCGGGGGCCGATCCTCACCGCAGCGAACTGGTCGGGGAAATGGCCGGGCCTCGTGGGCCTCCTCAACCTGAACGCATCCCTCGTCAAGGCAAAAGTGAAATTCTCGACCATCTGGAGCGAGAACTTCGACGACGAGTTCTTCCTGCGCGGGCTCAGGCAGTGGCTCCGCGAGGGAAGGATAGACCACGACACGAGCCACGTCCGCCCTCTGGACGGGGCCGCGCTTCCGCAGGAGGAGGCGAAGCTGGGCAGGGCCTTGGCGCGCGAGCTGCGGCGGGAGAAGGCCGTCATCGGCGTCTTCGACGAGGGCTGCATGGGCATGTACAACGCCATCGTGGACGACGAACTCCTCCATCCTCTCGGGATCTACAAGGAGCGCCTCAGCCAGTCGGCCCTCGTGGCAGCCATGCGGCTCGTGACGGAGAAGGAGGCGCGGGAGGTGAAGACCTGGCTGGACGAACGGGGAATGAGATTCGTCACCGGCCCGGATCCGACGAAGGACCTCACCGAGGAACAAATCCTCGAGCAGTGCAGGATGTACGTCGCGGCGGTTCGGATGGCGGACGAGTTCGGCTGCGCCGCCATAGGCATCCAGTATTCCTCCGGGCTCAAGGACATGACCGCTGCCTCGGACCTCGCCGAAGGGCTCATGAACAATCCGGACCGGCCTCCGGTCCGGCACGCCGAGACCGGCAGGACGCTCTACGAAGGCAGGGCCCTTCCCCACTTCAACGAGGCCGACGAGGCTGCCGCGATCGACCAGCTCGTGAACGACAGGATCTGGACCGCGATGGGGATGGATCCCTCCACGACGCTTCACGACGTACGCTGGGGCGAACGGTACACGGGGAACGGCCTCGACGACTTCGTCTGGGTCTTCCTCATCTCGGGCGCGGTACCCGCGTCCCACTTCGCCCGCGGCTACGCCGAGGCAGTGAGCGAGCGCCAGCCCCCGGTTTCCTTCCGCATGGGAGGCGGCACCTTGAAGGGCATAAGCAAGCCCGGCGAGATCGTGTGGAGCAGGATCTACATCGAAGACGGCACGCTCCATGCCGATCTCGGCCGCGGCCGCGTTGCCGACCTGCCGCGCGAGGAGACCGAACGCCGATGGAAGGCGACCACCTCCCAGTGGCCCATCATGAACGCCATCCTCTACGGCGTGAGCCGCGACCAGTTCATGGCGAAGCACCGGGCAAATCACGTCATCGTGACCTACGCCGACGACGCCGGGGCCGCCGACAAGGCCCTCGCGGTCAAGGCCGCGATGCTCGACGAACTCGGCATCGAAGTGAATCTCTGCGGAATATGACGATAAAATAAGGAGAAAAACATGCTGGAATTCGAAGCGATCAAACGGGGCAAGACCCTCGTGCTCGGGCACCGGGGGGCCGCGGGCCACGCCCCCGAGAACACGATGGTTTCCTTCAAGAAGGGCATCGAGTGCGGCTCCGACATGCTCGAACTCGACATCCACGTGAGCAGCGACGGGGAAGTCGTCGTGATGCACGACTCCGACGTGGTGCGGACGACGAACGGGAGCGGCCCCATCGAGAGCATGACGCTCGCGGAAATCAAGAAACTCGACGCGGGGGTCAAATTCGATCCGAGGTTTTCGGGAGAGCGGGTGCCGACGCTGAAGGAGGTCTTCGATTACACCAAGGGACGCATCCCCGTGGTCGTGGAAATCAAGGGCGATCCCTTTCCCACCCCCGGCGTCGAGGAAAAGCTCGTCGGGATCCTGAAGGATTTCAAGCTCGTCGAGGAGACCATGGTGATCGCCTTCCACCATTCCTGCCTGAAGCGGTTCAAGGAAATCGAGCCCCGCATCAAGACCGGACTCCTGTACGTGGCCGAGATCGTCGACCCGATCGGGCTCGCGAAGACGGTCGGCGCGGATTCGCTCCGTCCCGGCTGGCAGTACTGGACCAAGGACCATGTAGCAGCAGTGCAGGCCGCGGGACTCTCGGCGAGCACCTGGAACGCGAACACCCGCGACGTCATGGATCGGCTCGTCCCCATGGGCTTCGCGTCCATAGGCGCCGACTTTCCGGACCGGCTCCGCGCCTACATCGACGAGAAGGGACTCGCCTTCAGGAAGTGAGGAACCGCTCGACGCGAGGTCAATAGGCGACAGCGACCCCGAAATAATCAAAGGAAATCAGGGGCCTCAAATTCGGGGTCCCTTCTTTTTTCTTAAAGCCCGACGACCTCCGGCGGAAGTCCGCCCCGACCGCGGTCCCGATCGCGTAGCCGGCGAGGGTACCGGCGACCGCGTCGGAGAACCAGTGCATCGTACCGCCTTCGTGGGATATCACGCCGAAAAAGAGCCAGCCGAGGTACAGTCCGCCGAACGCCTTCATCACCATGCCGTCGTCGTAGACTTCGAGGAGACTCACGACTGCCGCGGTGTTCGCCGCCATGTGCCCCGACGGCCAGCCCCAGTGAATCCCTCCGCGAAGGAACCCGAAGCGGAAGTCCCGGCTGTTGTCCTCGTCGGAAGAAGGATTCGGCCGTCCTGTCACGGCCTTGAGCGCGCTCGTCGACACGACCGCGAGGAGACTCGCCTGCAGCACGGCGCAGCCCGCGGCGTAAGGTTTATCCGCATCCGCCGAGAGCCCGGTGAGAAAAAGCCCCGCGCCGAGCAGAACAGGCATACCGTATCCGACCCACGGTACCGGGGCCGCGAAGGTTTCATGACCGTCGTTCTCGGCGAAGATTTCGTGCACCCGTCGGTCGATCCCCGAGGCGGAAAAAACCGCGGTCAGGGCCGCTCCCGAGAGCCAGTAAAGCGAATTCCATCCCGAAACGCTCTCGAGCAAGTTGCCGCCGATGCCCGTGAACGGAGTTTCGGCTTCTGCGATTTCCGCACCCGAGGCGGGCAAGGCCGCCGGCATCGACACCGCGGCAAGGCACAATCCGAAAAGAAAGGCACGAAGGGGAGCGCCTCTACTTCGCTTCGACATAACGTCCCTCCCCGAATTTCAGCAGCCAGAAGCGGTCCGCGGAAACGCCGCGGGCCTTGAGCGCCTCGGCAAGGTCTTTCTCGTGGGCGTCGACCGCCTGCTCGGGATGCTCGAGGAAGGTGGCGAAGTGCATGCCCATGCCCTGCCCCGCGCGGAGGAGAAGCAATGCCTTCACCGCGTCGTCGGGACTCATGTGCTGGTTTTTCATGAACCAGCGCTTCTCGTAATTTCCCACCGGTAGGATCGCGAGGTCGGGTCCGAGATATCTTTCGCCGAGTTCGGAGAGGAATTCCCCGAAGCCCGTGTCGCCCGCGAAATACACGGAACCGCCCGACCACCTGAGCACGAATCCTCCCCAGAGGCTCCCGTTCTTCGAGAAGGGGCCGCGGCCGGAGTTGTGCAGGGCCGGAACGAAGACGATCTCGAAGCCGCGGCCTTCCATCCTGACCGTCTCCCACCAGTCGAGTTCGACGACCCTGTCGAAGCCCGCTTCTCTGACGAGGGCCCCGACGCCGAGGCCCGTGACGACGAGAGGATTCCCCCGAGCTCGGAGCGTCTTCAGGGTAGGAAGGTCCAGATGGTCGTAATGGTCGTGGCTGACGAGGACGAGATCGATCGGCGGGAGGTCCTCGAAAGCGACGCCCGGAGCCCTGATCCTTTTCGATCCCAGCCAGGACAACGGGCCGACCCGGTACGACCAGACGGGATCCGTAAGCACGTTGATGCCCGCAGCCTGAATGAGCACGGTCGCGTGATTGACGTACGTCGCCTTGATCCTGCGGGGCGCTACCGAGGGTTCGGGTTTCGGCAGGCTCTCGTCAACGATCCAGTCAGGCCAATCCACCGTATCCATCTCCCAGATCCATTTCACCATGTCGCCCCAGGAATGGTCCGAACCGGAGTTCGGATTTCGAAAGACGCTTCCGTCCCAGTGGTCGGTTTCGGGCCTGCGCGGCAGCGTTCCGCAGGAGAGGAAAACGAGGGCTGCGGCGATGAGAAGACCCGGCGCCGAGGCAAGGCGGAAACCCCGTCTCGAGAAACGGAGGGGCCGCACGCTTTTCACGTCCTTCCCTCCAGATGGGATTCGCGGAAAGCCTCGAGGAAACCGTCGGAGAGGTCCTCATCGCGTATCCCGAAGTGGCGGGCGAATTTTCCCCGCATCAGCACGAAGACGAAAAGGGGGACGAAACCAGTGAAGAACTCCTTCGTCAGGTCATCGAGGTCGGGGTGCTCCCGCCGAAGGACCTTCTCAGCGCAGCGGAACAGGACCGAACCGTCCGAGCCCTCCTTCAATGCCTCCGTGAACAGGATGACGAGGATCTTCCGCTTTCCCGCGAGAAAGTCGAGTTCGCGGCGAATCGCCTCCGTTTCATCATCCGATGCGCCGGGCGACGCTCCTTCGCGGATATTGCCGCTTTCTCTCGCCGCGGTTTCGACCTCGTCGACGATGTTCCGGAAAAGCGTCTCCATCAGTTCCGCCTTGTCGCGAAAATGATAATAAATGGTCGCCTTGTTGACTCCCGCGACCCGTGCGATGCGGTCGATGCTCGTCCCGTCGAATCCGCTTTGCGAGAACAGATTCTCCGCGGCATCCAGTATCCTCCTTCTCGTCTCTTTCCCTCCGGTTCGCGGCAAACCATCGCCTCCATATATAACCAAACGTTCGGTTATATATTGCACCCCAATGTATTCCCTGTCAACATTTTTCACATTCGGGTCCGAGGACCGTGGAATTTCCTAGGTAAAAAAACCGCCGGAGATCCTCCGGCGGCAATCGCGTGTTATTCTATGGGTCGGAATTTAGAAAAGGCGCTGGGCCGCGGCGTCGATCGTCTTGAGCATCTGCTCGGGAGAATAGCTCCGGTCGATGACGGCTTTCTGCACCTCGTCCATGATGATCTTGTCGAGCTGCGGATAGTTCGGATGCGCCGGCCGCTTCTTGGCCGCCTCGTAGAGCTGGTCGATGGCGGTCTTGAACTGGGGCTTTTCCTTGAAATAGGCCTGCATCTCGGGACTGGAGACCGCGGACTTACGGCTCGGCATGTAGCCGCTCTTCTTGCTGAAGTAGATGACCTGGGGCACGTCTTCCATGTACTTCACGAACTTCCAGCCCGCCTCCACTTCCTTCTCGTTCTTCTTCTGGATGACGGCGATGTTGGCGCCGCCGGTCGGTGTTCCGAACTGCTTGGCCTTGGGCAGATAGCAGGTGCCGACCTCGAACTTGTCCTTGGTGCCGTTCAGGATGCCGTAGAGATAGCCGGTGCTCGTCATGATCATGGAAACCTTTCCGTTCATGAAGTCCTGCATGGCGACTTCCCAGGAGTTGTACTCTTTTCCGGGGGGCATCTTCATGATGCCTTCGTCGATCATCTCGCGCCAGAACATGATGGGCTTCACGCCGATCTCGTTGTTGAACCCTATGTGCTTGCCGTCGGCCGCGAGGACTTCCCCGCCGTTCTGGAATACCATGCCGAGATAGAACCAGATGTCCACCGGGCAGGAGAATCCCCAGCGCTCTCCCTTGACGGTGAGCTTGCGGGCGAAGTCGCGGAGCTCGTCCCAGGTCTGGGGGCCCTTCTCGCTCAGGCCCGCGGCCTTGAGCTGGTTCTTGTTGAAGTAGAAGAGCGGGGTGCTCCGGTTGAAGGGGAGGGAAATGAGCTTGTTGTCGTAGTAGGACCAGTCGAGCAGGCCGGGGATGAAGTCGTTTACGTCGACATTGTCCCTCTTCATGTAGGGACCGAGATCGGCGAGGACTCCGGCGCTCGCGAACATGGCGTTGTGCATGTCCACGACCATGGAAACCTGGGGCGTCGTGTTGGATGCCACCGCGGCCTGGATCTTGGCCGAGGTGTCGTAGTAGTTGCCCTGATACGTCCCGGTCACCACCACGTCCTTGTTCTTCTCGTTGAAGTCCTTGATCATTCCCTGGATGGTTTCGCTGTGTCCGCCTCCCATGGAATACCAGAAATCCACCTTGACGGGACCTTCCTGGGCCTTTTCCTTGCCGCCTCCGGCGAACGCCGACGCCGACGCGAGCAAGAAGAGCGCCGATGCGATGATGAGCAGTCTTTTCACTTTCAACCTCCTGGTTCGTGAAATTATCTTGAAGTGCCGGTACTTTCCCGAAGCGGTCCGGCACGAACGAGACCGGCCCTACTTGATCCCGGAATGGATGAGGGCGTCCTTGATCTTCCCATGCGCGAAGAAGAAGACGACGAGGATCGGCAGGATGAGCAGCATGTTCGCGGCCATGAGAATGTTCCATTCCGTGGTTCCATCCGTCACCCTCAGGGCGGCGACTCCGAGCGGGAGGGTCCTCACCGTCACGGTGTTCGTCATGACGAGCGGCCAGAAATAATCGTTCCAATGCGTAATGAAGCTGATGAGCGCGATGGACGCCAGAGCGGACTTCGCCATGGGCATCATGATGTAGATCATGATCTGCCAGTTGTTCATCCCGTCGAGGTAGCCCGCTTCGACGACCTCCGAAGGGATTCCCATGAAATACTGCCGGAGCAGGAAGATGCCGAAGGAACTCGCCGCGAACGGCAACACGAGCGAGGCGTAGGTGTTGAGTATCCCGAGGCGGCTGAACAGGAGATACACGGGGACGAAGGTGAGCTGCTGAGGCAGCATGAAGCCGAAAAGCACGAAGGTAAAAAGGACCGTCTTACCCCTGAACCGGTACATGGCGAAGGCGTAGGCCGCCGGGATGATGACCGCGAACTGACAGCAGAGAACGAGAGCGTTCACGACGAGACTGTTGCCGAAGAACCGGAGGAAGGGGAATTTCGAAAGCGCGGACGGATAATTCTCGATTATAAGACGCTCCGGAAGAATCCTCGGCGGAAACTGCATCGTCTCGTCGAAGGTCTTGAGCGAATTGGACAGGATCCAGAAGAAGGGGAAGATGAACGCCCCGATGACTGCAGCGAGCAGGAGAAGTCTAAAAAGGGCCGTTGGGCTCGAAAGGAGCCTCTTCCAGGAATATTTCATTGGTAATGGACCTTCTTGCCCAGCATATTGAAGTACACCGCGACGAGGACGCTGATGACGAGGAAGAGGACGACTCCGCCCGCGGAAGCGAACCCGATCCGGAAATACTTGAACGCATATTCGTAGATGAAGTACACGAAGACGCTCGAGGAATTGATGGGGCCTCCCTGGGTCATGATGTTGATCGGATCGAAGATCCTGAGCGCCTCGGACGTGGAGATGACGAGGATGAAGAAAAGGCTCGGGGATATGAGCGGAAAGGTAATGCGGAAAAAAACCCTGCAGCCCTTCGCCCCGTCTATGCGGGCCGCCTCGTAAATGTCCCGCGGGATGTTCTGGAGGGCCGCGATGAGGAGCAGCATGTAGTAGCCCACGTACTTCCAAACGGATACGAGCACGAGGGAAGGAACCACCGTATGGATGTCGGAAAGCCAGGGGAAGGGCGCGATGCCGAAGAAAGCCAGGACGGAATTGAGAAGGCCCGTCTGGGGATCCATGAGCCAGAGCCATACGAGAGACACCGTGACGAAGGATACGATGTACGGCACGAAGACCGCGGACTGAGCGAAACTGTAGATCCTCTTGGGCTTGTTGAGCCATACCGCGAGAACGAGAGCGGTCGCGAGGGATGCGGCGACGAAAAGCGCCGTGTAGGCGAAGGAATTCCCGATAACCGAAAGGAATTCGCCCGAGGAAAAGAGCTCCCGGTAGTTCGCGAGGCCGACGTTCTTCGGATTGGGATTCAGCATCGACCTGTCGGTGAACCCGGTGGAAACGAGGTACCACAGGGGGTAAACGACGAAGACGGCCAGTCCGGCGAACGCGGGGAACAGCATGATGTAGGGAGTGAACCTCCCGTAACGCTTGATGCCGTCAGCCATGTTGCGCCGCCGCCCCCGAATCGCCGTATTTCGCGGCGAGGTTCAGTATTTCCTTGGCGCTTATTTCATCGGTGATGAATACGTTCGCATACCGGCCCTTGAGCACTCCGTATACGCCCTTCACGCTGTTCGACTCCGCCGTGATGAGGATCGAGTACTCCTTCTCGCGCAATTTCGCGAGCGGAATCCCGATGGTCCTCTCGTCGAACTCGTTCGAGACGATGTTGCCGTGGAGGTCGATGAGCCGGCCGCAGGCGTCGCCCACGACTCCCCTCGCCTTGAGGTCCTCGACCTCGGGCTCGGAGAAATATCCCGCCCTCACGAGGGCCGAGTTCGAACCGAACTCACCTACCGCGAAAAGAACGATGTTGGCTTCGAGACCGAGCTTGAGGACGTTCTGGATGCTTCTGTCCTGGATGATGGCGTTCTTTATCTTCACGCTGTCCACGATGAGCGGCAACGGGAGGAAAACCGTTTCGGCCCCGTAGGCTTCCGCGAATTTCCGCACGATTTCGTTCGCCCTGCTCACTTCGTCGAGATGCGGGAGCCCGCCCTTGAGCTGCGTGACCTTCACGTTCTTCAGCTCCTTCCTTATCAGCTTGTCGGCGCAGGCTGCCAGCGTGAGGCCCCAGGACACGCCGATCACGTCGTCGTCGCTCAGGATGCTGTTGAGGTAACGGCCCACCATGGAGCCGATGACCTCGAGCTTTTTCTCGAACAGGGCGGTCGCGACCGGGACTACGATGACCTTCTTCAGCCCGAAGAGGCTTCTGATTTTTCCCTCGATCTCGGTTTCCGAATTCATGGAGTCCTTGATCCGGATCTCGACGAGCCCCAGGCTCATGGCCTCCTTCAAAAGCTTCGATATGTACGACCGCGAGAAATGGAATTTCTTGGCGATCACGTCCTGACTCACGTTCTGCTCGTAGTACATCCTGCAGATGCGCAGGAGAAGTTCTTCTTTTTCCAAGTCGATCATTCGGCGGACCTCGATATTCACAATTGTGAATCTTGAATTACCATTTGTTACTAAAACTGTATCACCTGAAATTCCATTTGTCAAGCAAAGCGTGAAGCCTTATCGTCGAGAAAAGGAAAGTACGATGGGAGATGCGGAAAAAAGTTGACAATGGGCAGGAAATCGGCTTACTATAAATATCATTGATCTTTGATCAAAAATATAAGGGCAGATCCATGAAAATTACCGACATCAAAACCTTTGTCGTCGATTGCTACAGAACCAATTGGGTCTTCGTCAAAGTGTACACTGACGAGGGGTTGAACGGCATAGGCGAATCCACGCTCGAATACAAGGAAGATTCGCTCCTAGGCGCCATCGAAGACCTCAAACCCTACCTTCTCGGAAAAGATCCTTTAACGATCGAAGAGCATTTCTATAAAATGTACCGCGATTCGTATTGGAGAATGGACGCCGTTCTCGTTTCAGCGATAAGCGGTATCGAAATCGCGCTTTGGGATATATCGAGCAAGGCTCTCGATGTCCCCGTCTACCGACTACTCGGCGGGAAGATGCGCGAGAAAATCAGGTTCTACGCGAACGGCTGGTTCGCCGGGTCGAAACTGCCCGAAGAATTCGCAGTCAAGGCGAAGGAAACGGCGAGCCGGGGAGTCACCGCCCTCAAATGGGATCCGTTCGGAAGCTCATATCTCACGATCTCGAATAAAGAGCTCGACGCCGCGATTGCGTGCATCGCTCGGGTCAGGGAAGCCGTCGGTTCCGGCGTCGACCTGCTGATCGAAGCGCACGGAAGGTTCGATGTTTCGTCCTCGATCAGGATAGCGAAGGAAATCGCTCCCTTCCGTCCGATGTTCTTCGAGGAACCCGTCCCCCCCGAAAATATCGACGCCCTCGCGGAAGTACGGTCGAAATCTCCCGTCCCGATCGCAGCCGGAGAAAGAGCATACATGAAATACGCCTTCAAGGAAATCTTGGATAAAAGGGCGGTCGATTTCATCCAGCCCGACGTCAGCCACGCGGGAGGCATCATGGAACTCAAGAAGATCGCCGCGATGGCAGAAGCGTGTTACATCCCCTTCGCCCCCCACAATCCCTCGGGCCCCGTAGCCGCGGCAGCGACGCTCCAGCTCGCGGCCTGTGTACCGAATTTTTTCATCCTGGAGATCATGATCAACGACGTCACCTGGAGAAAGGACGTTACGACCGAAAGCCTCGAATACGAGGACGGGTGCATTCGAATCCCCGACAAACCGGGGCTGGGCCTCGATATCGTGGAAATCGAAGCGGTAAAACACCCATTCAGCAGGAAATCCTTGAGACATTACCGAGGCGACCTGACGGACATACGGCCGGCGGGCACAAACACCGAATTCTATTTCAAGAATTTTTGAGCCGGCCAAACCGAGGCGGACGAAGTCACGGACCGCTATTCGTGCCTCATTCTTCCGAGCAGGTCGTTCTTCCCGCCTTCGGCATGGCGCCTCACGATTTTTTCAAGTCCGTCCGCGTCGGAGGCTTTCACCGCATCCAGAATTTCCTTGTGCTCCTTTGCCATGGTATGGACGCGCTCTTCGTTGAACCCGTACTTCTTTCTGAGCGTGAGCAATAAGGCCGAATACTTGTTGTAGATTTCGAGGGCCGGTTTGTTTACCGTCTTTTCATACAGCGAGAGGTGGAATTTCCTGTCGTTCGAATAGATGTTGTCGATGTCCATGTTGTCGATCGAATCGCGGAAATTGTCGTAATGCGCTTTCATCCGGAGGAGGTTCTCCTCGGTGAAATGCGTCACGCTCGACCGGGCAAGCAATCCTTCGATCGCCGCCCTGATGTCGTAGATGCTCGCGATGAACTCGATGCTGAGGGACAGAACCCGGGCGCCTTTGTTCGGGATGATCTCGATGAGACCTTCGCCCTGGAGCCATTGAAAGGCTTCTCGAACCGGCATATGACTGACCTTGTACCGTTCCGCAACTTCGGCGATGGTGAGCCGGGACCCTGCCGGTATCGCGCCGGTGATGATTTCTTCCCTTAGAATATCACGCAGTTGGCTGTACGCCGGTACACCGATCTTCATCTTCGCAGCTCCGTAGTCATGGATTCGCCCCATTATACAATATATCTCCGGGATCAGGCATCCGCCGAATCTCAGGCTTTTTGCGCGCAATAGACATTGTCGAGAACCGCGGGAAGAAGGGCGCCTCCGTCCACCGTCAGGTTCGAGCCCGTAATGTACGAGGCCTGGTCCGAAGCGAGAAAACACACGGCATCCGCGATCTCACTCGTATTCCCCACCCTTTGAGCGGGAATCCTGGACACCATCATCCTTTCCCGTTCGGAAACGACGGCGGGGTCGGTGACCTTGATGTATCCCGGAGCGACCGAATTGACCCGTATCCCGTACGGCGCGAATTCCAATGCGGCGTGCTGGGTGAACTTGAAGAGCGCCGCCTTCGTGGGTCCGTAGACGCTCGCCATCGGGAAATTGAACACCTGATGGACGCTGGTAATGTTGATTATCGCGCCCTTCACTCCCTTTTTTATCATGTCCTTCGCCGCGAGCTGGGTACAGAAGTAAGCCCCTTTCCAATCGGTGTTCGTGATTTCCTCCCACAGTTCGGGCGGCGTTTCAAGGATGGGTTTGTACTTCGTGATCCCCGCATTGTTGACGAGGAGGTCTATTTTCCCGAATTTCCCGATGAAGGCATCGAACATAGAGGCGAGATCCTCGAGCCTGCCCACGTCGGCCTTCAGGAGAAGCGCCGTCCGGCCTTTCGCTTCGATCGCTCCGCATACCTCCCGGGCGGGCCCCTCGCTTGTGCGGTAGTTCACCCCGACATCCCAGCCGGCCTCCGCGAGGGCAAGGGCGATCGCGCTTCCGATGCCCCTTCCCGCTCCCGTAACGAGCGCAGCCTTTCCGTTCATGTCTTTCCCTCCTCCCGCACTTCCTCGAGTCCCAACGTAGTGACCGCTCGAAAAACCCCGCCCCCTTCCAAGCCCATCCTGCCGGACGTCGCGGCCGGCAGGTCCATATTGAAGGCGTTGACTGCGCAGGTCTGCGGCTCCACGCAGGTGAAGCCGTCCTCCCCTTGCTTGTTCCATAACACGAGATGGCCGAAGGCCCCTTCGAATCGATAGACGATACGAAAACCGCCGCGGAGGTTCCTCAGGCCCGCTTCAAACATTCCCCCGCCCTCCGCGGCTTTCCTCTCGAGCGAGAAATGGCGAAAAATCCTTCCGGTAGTACGATTCAAGGAAAAAGTACGGACCCCTCGTTCAACGAGTTCCCCGGTAGGGAAGAACCTGCCGTTCATAAGCCATTCTTTCCCCGGCGGAACTTCGAGCACGTAATCCTCGCTTTTCGGCGTAAGGAACGAGGTATGATACCCGAACCCCATCGGCATCGGGGCCTGTCCCTGGTTTTCGACGCTGAACTCCTGGCGCACGCCGATTTCCGTTAGCAGGAAATCGAGGCGAAAAAGACAGAAATGAGGGAAAAGCCCGAGTTCATCCTTCCTCCGTCCCCAAGCAAGGCTCAAAGCGATCCGTGCACGCTCGTCGCCTTCCGCGGACGTGGAATCCACCTTCCATACCCTGTCGTGGAGAAACCCGTGCATATGGCAATTCGTTTTGGCGTCGGTAATGGGAAACCGGTAGGTCCTGCCTTCGAAGACGAAGCTTCCGTCCTCTATCCGGTTCGGGAAAAAGAGCACCGGAGTACCGAACTCGAATCGTTTCGATTTGAATTCTTTTGCGGATTCCGGTTCCCGCAGGATGCGGACGTCTCGAGGCTTGTGCCGGAGTCGGATGAGATTCGATCCCCGTTCGGGCAGGACCACGGCCTCATAGAACGAATTCGAGAAGGCGATGCCGGTGGTGTCGAGATAGCTTCTCTCTTCGATCGTCGGGTTCATGTCACCAATCCGCCACCGAACCGTCCTCGTGGTACACGATCGGCGTCGACCAATCACCCGCATAGGACCTTTCCAGCATTTCCCTTTCATCCACTTCGATCCCCAGTCCCGGAGCCCGTGGCACGTCGATGAAGCCGTCCTTCACCGAAAAGGGCGTTTTCAGGAGCCCTTGCCCCAGGTCGCTCAGGTCCGCGGTCACGGGATGTTCCTGGATCAGGAAATTCGGGCTCGCGGCGTCGATCTGAAGGCAGGCTGCAAGAGAAATCGGCCCCAGAGGATTGTGAGGGGCCAGCACGACGCCGCAGGCTTCCGCCATCGAGGCGATTTTCAGAATCTCGAGGATTCCGCCGGCATGGCAGGCGTCGGGCTGGATCACCGAAACCGCGTTCGCGGCGAGAATGTCCCGGAAGCCCCACTTCGTGAAGGATCTTTCGCCGGTGGCGAGGGGAATGCTCGTGGAAAGCGAAAGCTTTTTGAGCCCCTCGAGGTTTTCGGGCGGACAGGGTTCTTCGATGAACATAGGGTAATAAGGCTCCAGTTCCTTGGCGAACCGCGCCGCCATGGCGGGGCTCACCCGCCCGTGGAAATCGATGGCCAGATCGACTCCCGCTCCGATCGCCTCCCGGACGCGGGCGAAGCGTTCCACGTGCGCGTCAACCGCCGCCTTGGTCTCGATGAAACCAATCGGGGGGATTATCGAATATTTCAGCGCCGTATACCCTTCTCCGGCCCTTTTTTTCGCGAGGTCGATCATTTCCTCGACGGTGTTGCCGCCCTTGATCGCGGAGGGTTTGATATGGGTGTACATGCGGATCCTGTCTCGGCATTTCCCGCCGAGCATTTCATAAACCGGTAGTCCGAAAAACTTTCCCTTGATGTCCCAGAGCGCCTGCTCGATCCCGCTTATCGCGCTCATGAGGATCGGCCCCCCGCGATAATACGAGTTCTTGTACATGACCTGCCAGTGATGCTCGATCGTGAACGGGTCTTTGCCGACGAGGTAATCCGCAAATTCATCCACCGCGGCCGCGACGGTCCTCGACCGTCCTTCGACGACGGGTTCTCCGTAACCGACGACTCCCTCGTCGGTCGTCATCTTGAGAAAAAGCCAGCGCGGCTTCACATGATAGGTTTTCAATCCGGTGATTTTCATGAAAGGAGTTCTCCGCAGTCCAACGGCCTGCAATACTCAAGCATACGGACCTTGATTGCATCATTATTCATGGTATCGAGGAACGAACCGGGGTCGAAGCTCCCGGCGAACATACCCCAATGCATGGGGATTGCTACCTTCGGGTTCACTCTTCTCGCGAACCGGGCGGCTTCCTCGCCGTTCATATTGTTTCCCTTGCCGTTCACGCAGACGAAAAGCAGATCGACCGGGAGGTCCACGTCGCCGAAGATATCCTCGCCGTAGAGGGTATCCCCGCTGACGTAGATCCTGACGCCGTCCATATCGAACAGCACGCCGATCGGGCTCGGATCCGAATGAATCGCCTTCACGGCCTTGATGCGGACTCCCTTCGTCGTCCATTCCGTGCCGCGGTCGAAAAGAACCAAATTGTGGAACTCGGAGTAATCCATCCTCAAATCGTAATAAACGGAAGAAGGGCTGAGAACGTCCGTGCCGCTACTTCCCGAGAGGAGGGCGGCGAGCGTTTCCTTGTCCGCGTGATCGGTGTGGGCATGGGTGAGCGCGAGCACGTCCGGGGCCGCGGAAAGAAACCGCCGTTCGACCGGAACGAGTCGTCTAAAGGCATCTCCCCTCGAAGCCCTCAGCGAGTCGGATAGATAAGGATCGATCATCAGAGAGCAATCCCTTCCTTCGAAGAGGAATCCCCCCTGACCGAGCCAGGTGATCTTCAAGTCGTTCCCTCCGTCAACGCATGTAAAGTCCGCCGTTCACGTCGAGCGTTGCTCCCGTGATGTACCCCGCTTCCCCGCTCGCGAGGAAAACGACCGCCCAACCGATGTCTTCAACCGAACCGAGTGCCCCGATGGGTATGCTCTTCAGGACGCGTTCCAACCGGGAGGAACCGGTTGCACCGAGAATCCCTTCAACCTGATCCGTCATATGAACCCCGGGAGCGATTGCGTTCACCGTGATACCATAGGGAGCGAGGGATCGTGCGAGCGTTTTCGTGAATCCGAGCTGCCCTCCCTTCGTCGCGGCGTAGTGGACCTGTCCGTACAAGGCCCCCTGCTCGCCCACGACCGAGGAAATTTGAATGATCCTGCCGTACTTCCTCTCCTTCATGATTTCCGCCGCGTACTTCGCGCAGAGGAAATTGCCGGTGAGATTGCTGCGGATGATACGTTCCCATTCTTCGACGGACAGCGTAGTGATGTCTTGATCGCTGTTGATTCCCGCGTTGTTTACCAGGATATCGAGTCCGCCGAACTCTTTCCGGACCACGGCGAATATTCCTTTGACGTCCTCTTCACTCCCGACATCACCCTGGATCACCGAGGCTTTTCTCCCCAGCTTTCGGATTTTCTCAACAGTCGACAACGCCTTTTCTTCGGATCCCAGATAATTAACCGCGATGTCGGCTCCGGCTGCCGCGAGGCAAAGGGCTATCCCCTTCCCCAGCCCCCGGGAGGCTCCCGTCACGAGAGCGGTCTTTCCCTTCAAATCGAACATTTACCGATTTCCTTTTCCCCGGAAATACAGGGCGGCCTTTGGCCGCCCCGCCGACCTCATTTGCCCAACGCGATGATCTTCTTCAATTCGTTCTCGACCTTTGCGCCTTTGGCGTAGTCGGTCCAATACGGCGTGAACAGATCGATAACCTCCTGCGGGTTCTCGAATTTCGTGAGGACCGCACCGGCGAGCTTGAGCTTGTCGTATAATTCCTTGTCCTGCGCGATCGCCTTCGCGCGTTGTTCGGCGACGATGGCCTTCAAAGAATCCGCCATGACGACCTGATCTTCCTTGGAGAAGGCTTTCCAGGTCCTTTCGCTGATCGTCGGCCCCACCACGGAGAAAATGTGCTTCGAGTCGCAGACGTATTTCGCGATCTTGTAGAAATCCTGTTTATAGATGGCCTCGGGCCCGGATTCCATTGCGTCGACGACCCCCGAGGAAAGCGCGGTATACACGTCGCCCCACGGAATCGGGGTCGGGTTCATGCCCAGGGTCTTGAAGGTGTCCATGTAGATCTTCGCCTCGGGGGAACGCATCTTGATGTTCTTGCAATCGGCGACTTTCGTGATGGAAGTTTTCGTCGCGAAATTCCTGAAACCGTTCCAGAACCACCCGAGTGGCCTCATGTTCTTGGCGGCGGCGAGCTTATCTCCGAGGCCTTTCCCGACTTCACCGTCGATGACCTTCTCTGCATGTTCATAGCCTTGAAAAATGAAGGGAAGAGCGAGAAGCCCGAATTCGGGAAGAACCGTGCTCATCATGGACGTATCGCCGAGGGTGATCTGAAGGACGTCGAGTTGGACAGCTTCCATCATCTCTCTCAGGTTTCCGAGCTGATTGGCGGGATAGACCTCGATCTTGATCCTGCCGTTGGTCTTCTTACCGACATCATCTGCCCACTTCACGGAATAGACGTGGACGAGATGATCGACCGCGTTCTGATGACCGTATTTCAGGACGACCGGTTTGTCGGAAGCCGCTTTCGCGGGACTCGGGCTTTCCTTGCTTCCGCCTGCGTAAAGCGAAACGGTGAAAAGCGCAACCGTCAAAACACACAGAACTCTTTTCATGGCTTACCTCCTAAAGCGTTTATTTCAAGAAATACCTTGGAACCAAGGTAAATATCTCCGGGATAAAAACCGCCACGAGAATTATCCCGAGGATGATCCAGATGAATGGCCAGATCGTCACCACCACTTTTTCGAACGGTGTATTGTCCACGCTTGAGACGATGTACAGGAGCATTCCGACCGGCGGAGTCAGTCCGCCGAGGACTAGCGTAATGACGATGACCAGGGCGAAATGAAGAGGATCGAAGCCGTATTTCCCAATCAGGGGGGCGAATACCGGGACAAGCATGAGCATCGCCGCAGTCGGATCGATGAACATCCCTACGATGAACAGGACGGCTATGATGATGAGGAGAATCACGTAGGGATTGCTCGATGCAGCCTCAAGCAGGGACAAAACAACGGTGGGAAGGTTCTCACGGGCCAGGATATAGCTTACCATGGCGGCCATCGCGATAATCAGCATGGGAACAACGGTCGAAATGACCGCGTTCAGGAGTATTCCTTCAAGTGATTTCCAGTTAATCTTTTTCTTCATGAATCCGTAGATCAATCCGTAGACGACTGCGATGACGCCCGCCTCGGTCGCCGTGAAGACGCCGGAAAGAATTCCGCCCATGATAATAATGGGCATGAGCAGTGCCCAGAAAGCCCCCTTGAAGCCGGCGGCGACCTCACGAACACGGGCTCGAGGCGTCGATGGGAAGCCGTGCCTGCGAGCGTACAGGTAACTTAAAATCATGAATCCGAGACCGGACAGGATACCGGGTACTATTCCTCCGAGGAACAGTTTCGCTACCGAGATATTCGTGATGCTCGAATAGATTATCATCATGATGCTCGGAGGAATGATAGGTCCAAGGGCCGCCGTGGATGCGACAAGCGAAACGGCGAAACCCTCGTCATACCCGTCTTCCTTCAGAGTTCTGACCATAAGCCCGCCGATGGCCGACGCATCGGCATTCGCTGATCCGGAGATTCCAGCCATCAACATTCCCGCGAGGACCGTGCTTTGAGCAAGCCCCCCTTTAATATGACCAACCAGCGTTTTCGAGAAATCAACGAGAATTTTCGTGATGCCTGCCTCATTCATGAGGTGTCCGGCAAGCATGAAGAAGGGAATGGCCATCAAGGAAAACGAATCCACGGTCGTGAATATTTTTTGCGCCAATACCAGCCCCGGAAGATTCGAATTGCTGAGGATTGCGAACATGGAGGAGACGCCCATCCCAAAGGCGATCGGCGTTCCCAGAATGAGAAGAATGCCGAAGGTTATCAATACGATCGCGATCATGGCTTTCCGGCCTCCTTCTCCGTCGATTTCCTGTCTCTATTGCCGAACAACGCCTCTAAGGAGACGAGTACGAGCAAGGCCGCTCCTACGGGTTGCGCTGAATAGATGTAATTCATCGGGATTTCGATTCCCGCTGCAATCGTTTCGGTAGACCGGAAAACGAGATCCAAGCTCTTCATGCACCAGTAGCTGCCAAATGCGGCAATGAGCGCAAGATTCATGATTTTCAAACCTTTTTGCAGACGAAGAGGCATCCATTTCAGGACCATGTCGAAGGCGATGTGAACGTTCATCCTCATTGCAAGAGGGGTCCCCAACATGATCATCCAGATAAATAAATATCTCGCGACCTGCTCGGACCACGTCAGGGGTGAATGGAAAATGTAACGCGCAACGACCTGCAAGACTACGATCAGCGTAAAAACGCTGAGAAGAACGACAAGGATTTTTTTATTCAATACCATGACCGCGTCCAGAAGCTTTCTCACATTCACGCCTCCTCTTTCCGGATTGCAAACCCTGTAAAACTATTTTGGAAGATTCTGGTTTTTGATCAAAGATCATTGATATAGAATCAGGGTAAATCCTGATTTCAGGATTGTCAAGCGAAAAGTGTCGCCAGCTTTCCTCCCCACCCCTCGCCGCATCCGCACGGCGAGCCTCGTCGCCTGCTCCGGTTGACCGCCCCCGCAAACCATGCTTCGCCGCATTTTCCCCTCTTGACAACCGCTCTCCCGTCGTGTATAGTCACGAAAATTTATCGAGTGGAGTTTCATGAAGCGAACGATTCCCGCCGCTCTGCGGCGAAAAAAGACGACGGACCGACATCCGGGGGATGCTGTTTCCGTCGGGGAATTTTTCCTTCGGCGGAACGCCTTTTTTGTGGGATATTCGAGAGGAGCCAATGACGGCTCCTCTTTTTTTATGTCCGGAAATCCATACACCTCGAAAAGGAGAACGATATGACCATACGCGAATTCATTCTCGACCTCGAAGGCTCGGGAGCCGTCCGCTTCGGAAGTTTCGTGCTGAAAAGCGGAAAGGTTTCTCCGTTTTACATCGACCTTCGCGACGTGGTGTCGAAACCCGAGCTGTTCAGGAACATGAACGAGCTTCTTCTCGAGAGAATCAAGGGGTTGGACTTCGATGTCGTGACGGGAATCCCCTACACGGCGCTTCCCTACGCAGCGGTGATAGCACAGGCGCTCGGCAAGCCGCTCATCTATCAGCGAAAGGAAGAAAAATGCTACGGTCTCGGCGGCAACATCGTCGGCAGCTTCAAGCCCGGCGACAGATGCCTCGTAATCGACGACCTCATCACGACCGGCGAAAGCAAGATCGAGATAGCGGAATCCTTCGAGGCCGCGGGGCTCAGGATCAAGGACTTCGTGGTCTTCATCGACCGGAGCCGCCGGGGAGCCGAGGACCTTGCGGCCAAGGGGTACAAGCTCCACAGCCTCGTGGACCTTGATACGATACTCACGACGCTCGAGGCGAAAAAGAAGATCACGGGAGAGCAGGTCGAACAGGCGAGGATCTTCACCCGGAGCCTCGACGTCGGCTGTTGCGACCGGGGCGTGGAGAATCCCTTCGCCAAGAAACTCTCAGCCCTCATGGAGAGAAAAAGGACCAACCTCATCCTGAGTCTCGACGCCGTGAACCAGAAGGACTTCTTCCGCCTCCTCGAGGCGGCTGCCGACGATATCGCAATGGTGAAGGTGCATGTGGACATCATCGAGGACTTCGACTCCTCGTTCGCGCCCCGCCTCGAAGCGCTGGCCGCTCGGCACGATTTTCTCATCCTCGCGGATCGGAAGTTCGCGGACATCGGGAACACCGCACGGATGCAGTATCGCGGGGGCATGTATAAAATCGCGGATTGGGCGGATTCCGTGACGGTCCACATGATCTCGGGCGACGGAATACTCAAGGGCCTTTTCGAGGAAGATGACGGATCGATGAACGGAAACATGGGAAACGCCTTCCTCCTCGCCAGGATGTCCTCCAAGGGCAACCTCATAAACGACGGCTACACCCGCAAGGTCATAGAGGCCGGTCGGGCGAATCCCGGCTGCGTGGCGGGATACATCGGCCACGGCGAGAACGTCGAAGACCTCCGGCGTTTCCGGGAAAAGCTCCCCCAGGGGCAGCTTCTTCTCATGCCGGGGGTTCAGCTCAAGCCGGGAAAGGACGCCCTCGGCCAGCGCTACATGAGCCTCGACGAGGCGATCGCCGGAGGAGCCGACCTTGTGATCGTGGGTCGGGGAATCTACGGGGCGGAGGACCCGGTCGCGGCAGCCAAGCTCTACCGGGAAAAGGCATGGGAGGCGGTCGAAGCCCGCAGGGGCGTGGCCCATCAGCTCAGGACGGCGGTATAGGGACCTTCATCCCGCGTCTCGTCCGTCGCTCCGCGGCGCGCCGGGATGGTAGCGCCGCTGTCTTTCCGTCATCGACGGAAGCAGTTGGTTCCTTCCGTTTATCACCTCGCCTCTCCCGATGGAAAGGTTTTCGGCGAAGCCCGAGCCCTTGAGGACGCCTCCGCGCAGGTCGGGGTCGGGAAAGCGGTGGTCCTCCCCGGCCATGAGAATGCAATTCCTGAGCGTGACGGCCCCCAGAACCTGGGCCCCGGTGCCGAGGGCGTTCTTCCCCCGGACCGTTGCCCCGGAATTCAGCAAGCAGCGGTCGCCGATCTCGATCGTCTCTCCGGGACCCGCGGTCAGGACGGCTCCGCCGGGGCCGAATTCGCAGCCGTCGCCGATCGCGATCCTGCCCCCTGCGGCGCGGAGGATCGTTCCCGGCCAGAACACGTTCCCTTCGCCGATTTCCGTCACGCCGTCGGAGACGATCTCGACGATCGTCTGCGGATAGAATACGCTGTTTCTCCCCAGGACAGCCCGGACCGAGATCAAGGTTGAAAACGGATCGAAGACGGAAATGCCCCGGTCTACGAGCCCAAGCAGCTCGCGGACCCCCAGATATCCGGCGTTCCTTCGACTCCTTTCGAGGTTCTCGACGTAATCGCCTTCCGCGAACGAATTCATTGCATCCTCCGCAGGAAGGATAGTCCGGGGGAAAGGTCCGGGACAAGGCCCCGTAGCGAGCGTTGCCCTTCGCGCCCGGCCGGGATAGACTGGGTTCCGGAAAGGAGAAGCCGCCATGAAACCCTGTTCGATCCAACGAAACGCCGAATCCTGCAATTGTACCTATCCCTGCCCGCGGAAGGGAGTCTGCTGCGAATGCATCGCCTATCACCGGGACATCGGCGAACTCCCGGCATGTTATTTCTCCGCAGCCGCCGAAAGGACCTACGACCGGTCGATAGCGAACCATCTCCGGGACAGGGGGAGATGACCGATTCCCGATTTTTTCGAATATCGATTGTATTATTCAACTATTGACTTTTACAACTATTAACGATACACTTCCTTCATGGATCTCACGAAATTCAGAGCGAGCCTCCGCGTCCTCGAACGCGAGATCGAGCGTCAAATGCTCTCCGAATCCGGATGCTGCGGAGTCAACCTCATGCAGTGCCACATCCTGCTCGAGCTCGCGGCGGCGGGGGCGCTGTCCCTCAAGGACCTCGAGGATAGGCTCTACGCGGACAAGGCGGCCCTCAGCAGGACGGTCGAAGCACTCGTCCGCGACGGCCTGGTCGTGCGTGAGCAGGACAAGAAGGACCGGCGATACGTCAGGATAGAGCTGACGAAGACGGGCGGTTCGAAGGTCCTTTTCATCGACGCGGCCTGCAACGGATTCTACCGGGAACTCTTCAGGAGAATCCCGGAAAAGAAGCATGCGACGGTCCTCGAATCGGTCGAGATTCTCGGGTCCGTACTGCGCGAGATGAGGACGAGCGGGGACGCGGCCTGCTGCATCCGGGCGGGACAGGGCGACGCGAAAAAGGAGACGTGCACATGAGTTGCCGCTGCGGAAGCGTAAAAGAAAAGATCGAACCGAGTCCGGGCGAACGGAAGGAGGCCTGGATCGACGGATACGTGACCGTCGGAAAGCGATCCGTTCCGAGGATCCGGACGGAGCTCACCATGGACGATCGGCTCGGTGCATTCAAGGTACGCTGGGGCTGGAAGAGGATGAGGTACTCGATCGAGCCCGGCCTGTACGGAGTCGGTAACCCCACGGACGAATCGCCCGTCCTCGTGACCGCGAACTACAAGCTCACGCTCGACGCGTTGCGCCGCCGCCTCGGGGGAATCGACGCCTGGATATTGGTCCTGGACACGATGGGAGTGAACGTGTGGTGCGCCGCCGGCAAGGGAACCTTCGGCACATCGGAACTCGTCCGGCGGATCGAGGAGACCGGACTCGCCGAAGTCGTCAGGCACCGGAAGCTCATCCTTCCTCAACTGGGAGCCGTCGGTGTGGCCGCCCACGAGGTGAAGGCGAGATCGGGGTTCGCCGTGGTGTACGGTCCGGTCCTCGCCAAGGACGTCCCGGCCTATCTCGCGGCGGGCTGCAGGAAGACCCAGGCGATGAGCCGCGTTCCCTTCACCTTCTACGACAGGCTCGTCCTCGTTCCCATGGAGCTCACCGCGGCGAAATTCCTCTATCTCATCCTCGCGGCCGCGGGCTTCCTCACGGATCTTCTCCTGAACGGGAGGCCGACGTCGGCTTCGCTCGCGTACATAGGAGCGTTCGTGGGCTCGGTGTTCGCGGGAGCGGTCCTCGGTCCCCTGCTCCTCCCGTACATCAGGTTCCGTGCATTCGCCCTCAAGGGCATGGTCGCCGGTCTGCTCTGGTCCGCCGCGATCGTTCCTTTTCTTCCGGGCCCTGCCGTCCTGCTCTGGGGTCTCACCCTCGTCGTCACCGCGATCTCGTCGTTCATCACCATGAACTTCACCGGCGCCTCCACCTATACCTCGCAGTCCGGAGCGACCCTCGAGGTGAGACGCGGGCTTCCGGTGCAGGGAGGGGCCGTGTTCCTCGGGATCGCGCTCATCGCCGCGGGCTTGATCCGCTGACGCGGCAAAGGAGACGAATATGACGAATTTGACCTATTTTCACGGACCGACCGCGGTCGCTCTGAAGGTGGACGAAAAGTCGTGTACGGGCTGCGGGCGTTGCGTCGAAGTCTGCCCGCACGGCGTCTTTACCCTGAAATCGGCAGCGGGCGCCCTCCGTGCCCGGGCCCGGGCGGAGATCGTGAACGCCGGGGCGTGCATGGAATGCGGCGCGTGCAAAAAGAACTGCCCGGCCCGAGCGATCGAGGTGAGTTCCGGCGTCGGCTGCGCTGCCGCGATCATCGGTAGCATGTTCCGGAAACGGGCGCCGCAATGCGGTCCGGAATGCGGGGACGGCGGTCCCTGTTGCGGCTGACGAAAAAAACCGGCCCGGGCAAAGCCGGGCCGGTCGGTGCTTCACGCCGCCTGCCGGGGATCATTTCCCGGCGGCTTTCTGCCTTTCCTTGTAGATCGACCATACGACCGACACGAAAGCGATGAGCAGGAACACTCCGGCGACCGGCTTCGTGAGGAAGGGAATAAAGCTGCCCTGCGTCATCATGAGACCGCGCCTTAAGTTCGTTTCCGCTATGGGGCCGAGGATGAAACCGAGGATGAGCGGCGACAGGGGGAATTTGAACTTCTCCAGGCCGTAGCCCAGGAGGCCGAAGAAGAAGAGCGACCAGGCGTCGAAAACCCGGTTGTTCAGCCCGAAAGCTCCGACCACGCACAGGGCGATGATGACCGGCAGAAGGATGTGCTTCGGTATCCGCAGAAGTCTGACGAAAAGCCTCATGCCGAAATATTCCATGACGAACATCACGATGTTCGCGACCACGAGCGCCGCGAAGATTCCATAGACGATGTTCGCCGAGGTCGTGAAGAGGAGCGGTCCCGGGGAAAGTCCGTGGATCATCAGGCCTCCGAGCAGCATGGCGGTCACGGTGTCGCCGGGAATGCCCATGGCGAGAAGTGGAACGAGGGCCCCGCCGATGGAGGCGTTGTTCGCCGTTTCAGAAGCCACGATCCCGTCTATGACCCCCGTTCCGAATTTCTCGGGGTGCTTCGACACCTTCTTGATCGCGATGTAGGAAAGAATGTTGGACGTCCCGCCTCCGATTCCGGGCAGGATGCCGATGCCGGTGCCTATGAGGCTCGCGAGGATGAAATTCCAGAATTGTTCTCTGAATTCCCTGAAGGTGAAGCCGAGACCCTTGATCGAGTACGACTGGATGTCCTGCGTGCGGATCTCGACGTCCTCAGCTGCGGTCTTGAGGATCTCGGATATCGCGAAGAGACCGACCAGCGCGGGAAGAAGATTGAACCCGCCGTCGAGGCCGGAGAATCCGAACGTGAATCGAGGGAAGGCGTCGATGGGGGCCGTGCCGACGCAGGACAGGATGACCCCGACGAGGCCGCTCATGAGCCCCTTGATCGTCGATCCGGTGCTGAGGCTCGCGATCAGCGTCAGGGAGAACACCGCGATGGCGAAATATTCGGGAGGTCCGAATTTCAGGGCGATCTCCGCGAGAGGGGGGGAAATGAAGAAGAGGACCAGGAAACTGAAGAAGCCGCCGATGAAAGAATAGAAGAGACCTACGCCGAGGGCCTTGCCAGCCTCCCCCTTCTGCGCCAGGGGATAACCGTCGAAGGTCGTGGCTATGCTGGACGGGGTACCGGGGATCTTGATGAGGATGGCGGATATGAGGCCCCCGGACACCCCCCCGATGTAGAGGCCGATGAGAAGGGAGAATCCCGCGACCGGATCCATACCGAAGGTGAGCGGGAGGCAGAGCGCGACCGCCATGGTCGCCGTCAAGCCCGGAATCGCGCCGAAGATGATTCCGACGGCGACCCCGAGAACGATGAGGACGAGGGGCTTGATCGCGAGGACCTGGCTGAAACCGATGACGAACATGTCGAACATATCGTACTCCTGTCAGCCGAAGATGCCGGCCGGAAGCATCAGGATGAAAATCTTCACGAAGATATAGTAGATGATCACCGAGGATAGCACCGCGATGAGCGCATACATGAGAAGGTTCGGCTTCTTCTTGCTCAATACCCAGAATTGGGCGAAAAGGTAGACGGCGGTCGTGATGAGAAAGCCCACCGATTCAAGGAAGAAAAGGTAGCAGAACAACAGGACGAAGGTCGCGATGGTGGAAAATCGCGCCTTTCTGCCCGTATCGGGAGGCGGAACTCCATCAGCCCTCGCCGTGCGGCCGGCTCCGGCATCGCTCAGGCTCTGGATGATGAGAAGCACGCTCAATCCGGCCAGAAGCAGGGCCGTCACCTGCGGAACGAAGGACGAACCTATGAAGGATACCACGAGCTTCTTAATGCTGAAAGACGCCGCGAATATCCCTAGGGAAATTCCCAGAAATACGACGCCTGTGATTAGGTCCTTCTTGTTCTCTTTCTGCACGCTGGCCTCCTCACTCTTGAACGACATCGAGCACTTATGGAAATTGCAAAAACCATGCCTACTCTGCTCCAGAAACCGGATATGAAAAATCCGATTTCCCGAAACCTCTCTTCCGGATCGGCGGAGAATCCCGGCCGGCACGACCGCCGGAAACGAAATCCTCTCTCCGGGGAAGAGTGTTAATTGCTTGCATTCTATCACGATCTGCCGAAAAGTTCGCCTCTCCAGAAAATTCGGGGGGCGCTTCGCCTCCCTCCGTGGAGGGAAAGCCCTTCCGGAATCCCAAGACTCGAGGATCGTTCCCGGAGTCTCGCCTCATCCGCGTTCCAAAGATGTTACACGCGTTTCAAACCAGTTCCAGCTCCTTCATCCTTCGCCACAGCGTCGTCCGGCTTACGCCGAGCAACTTGGCGGTCTTCACCTTGTCGTAGCCCGTCTGTTTCAACGCCCTCAGGACCATGCTTTTCTCGTAATGCTGTATTTCCGCCTGGTATGCTCCTCGGGTATCAGCCTTGTGCACATTCGTGTCGGGATGAAAGGATTCCTTCATAGCCGCAGCGACGTCGTCCGCGTCGATCGTGTCGTTCTGGCTCAATACCGCAAGACGTTCGCATACGTTGCGGACCTGACGGACGTTTCCGGGCCAGTCGCTTTCCATGAGCAGATGTTTCGCCTTTTCCGTCACGACGAACTCATCGGCGCCGCTCCTGTTGCCGAAACGATTGATCCAATGTGTCGCGAGCAGGGGAATGTCCTCCTTCCGCTCGGACAGATCAGGGATGAGGAGTTTGAGGATATCGAGGCGGTAGTAGAGGTCCTCCCGGAAGCTCCCCCGGGAAACGAGGTCCAGGAGGTTCTTGTTCGTCGCGGAGATGATCCTCACGTCCACGGGAATCACCCGATCGTGGCCGAGCCTCATGATCTCCTTTTCCTGTATCGCCCGAAGCAGTCTTCCCTGCAGCCGGGGCGGAATTTCCGAGATTTCGTCCAGGAACAGCGTCCCGCAATGCGCGAGCTCGAAAAGCCCGGGTTTTCCTCCCTTCGAGGCCCCGGTGAAGGCTCCCTCTACGTAACCGAAAAGTTCGCTCTCGAGGAGGCTCTCCGATAGCGCAGCGCAGTTGACCGCGACGAAGGGGCCTTTTCGCCTCGGACTGTTGTTGTGGATGCTCTGGGCGAACAACTCCTTGCCCGTCCCAGTCCTCCCCGTGATGAGAATGTTGGAGTCGACGAGGCTGTACTTCTCCGCGGTCCGGATGGTCTCCCGAATGCTCTCGCTCTCACCGAGGATGTCCGTGAAGCAATGCTTCGCGACGTGCCCCCTGACGTAGATCTTTTCCCTGATCCTGCTTTCAAGTTCCTGGATACGGGAGACCTCCTGCAGAGTGTAAACCTTGCCGATGCTGTCTCCTCGCACGGAAATGGCGGTGCCGCAGACGCTTATGAGTTTGTCCGCATGCCTGACGATTTCGGGCCGGAGCCCGTCTTCGGATCCGGGAAGCTTCCGTCCGTTCAGAGACGGCATGACCTGCGCCAGGGTCCTCCCGAGCGCATTTTCCGCGAGATGGCCAAGAATCTTCGCGGCCGCATTGTTGAATATCTGGATTCGTTCGTTCTGGTCGAGCGCGATCACGCCGTCGAAGGACTGGTTGAGGATCGCCTTCAGGCTTTCCGACTTCTTCTCTTCCCTGCGGATGACGTAAGCGAGCCTCTTCGCCTCCGAGATGCTGTGCCAGATCGATTCCCTGCCCGACTCCAGCAGCATGTTGTCGAGTCCCATGCTTTGCGCGCATTGACAGGTCACGACGCCGCCTAAAATCGTATCGATTCCGAGTTCCTTGATCCGCGTAACGGCCGCGGGAATGTCCTCCGTAGATTCCAGCAGGAAGCTCCGAATCGGAACACCGAAAATCTCTTCGAGCTTCTCGACCCCCATGACCATGTTCGAGGCTCCGACCACCGCTATGGTCCGGCACGGAAACTTCCTCACGGCCCGCGCGACGCACTGGACGAGATCGCTCGCCGCCACCGGTATTTCCACGACCGGCACGAAATATGAAAGCCGCTTCAAATCCTCGGAAATGAACCCCCGGGAGATGACGACTTCCGCGTTCAAGCCGCTTTCCGGGATGTCCGGGAGCGCCGGCGCCACCATGGTCTTCAGAACGTAGTCGCCGTCGTCGTAATCCGCTTTGGAGCAGAGCCGATTGTGTTCATGGAAGATTTCGACGAATTGATCCGCGAATTCCTTGTAAGGAGCGATCAGCAGAAGGGTAATCATGGACATCATCATACCTTCGGGATCGTCCCATGTCCAGGCGTTTCATTAATGGGAGAAATTGAAACACTCGCGACCCTTTCGTTACGTCCTCGCAATTCGGAAGCCGACTCCCCCGTTCCAAGGGGGTTGAAGAGCGAAGAAGTATCTGTTTACCGGGTATAAAATTGAAATGTTGTTCCTGAGTTAGAAAAAAAACGGCGTCCATACTCCGAAAACGCCTTACCTTGGCATTGAAATTGTAGTATTCTATTTATAAAGCCTAGAGGAGGAATCAATGAAAAAATTTCTTGCGATCCTGCTTTCTCTCGCGACATCCGTATCCCTCTTGTATGCCGGCGGAAGCGCCGAGAAGGCGAAAGCCGCTTATCCGACGAAACCGATTCAGGTCGTCGTACCGGCCGGAGCCGGCGGAGACACCGACCTGAACTGCCGCCTTCTGGGGAAATACCTGGAGAAGGAACTCGGACAATCGATCGTCACCGTGAACGTCGGAGGAGCAGGCGGCTCCCTGGGGACCAAGAAGGTCAAGGACGCCCAGCCCGACGGGTACACGGCCCTGTTCTTTCATCCCGGGATGCTCCTGAACAAGGTCCTCGGCCTCGTAGACTACTCTTTCCCTGATTACGAGGTCGCGGCGAACGCGGTGCTGGACGAGACGAACATCTTCGCGGCCAACGCCAACGCTAAGTTCAACAACGTCGCCGAACTCGTCAAGATCCTCAAGGAGAAACCCAAGTCGGTTTCGTTCGCCACGGAAATCGGAAGCTTCACCCATCTTCACGCCCTCGCCTTCCAGGACGCTGCCGGCGTGGAGATGAACATCGTGGACGTCGGCGGAGCGGCCGCGAAGACCGCGGCTCTCAAGGGCGGCCAGATCGACATCATCGGAACCCAGTACGGCCTCGTTAAGGATTACATCAAAAAGGGAGACTTCAAGGCCGTCGGCGTACTTTCCGACAAGAGGAACCAGGCCTTCCCGGACGTGCCGACTTTCAAGGAACTCGGCTACGACGTTTCCTTCACGAAGTTCTTTTTCTATTCCTTCCCGAAAGGAACCCCGAAGGATGTCGTCGACGCTTTCTCCGCGGCGGTCAAGAAGGTCACGAGCAACCCCGATTACCAGAAGGACGCGTTCAACACCCTTCTCGTCAACGCAGCCTACATGAATCCGCAGGACACCGTGACCTTCCTCACCCAGGAAGAAGCGAAGTACAAGAAGTATCTTTCCAACTTGAAGAAATAAGCGCATCGCCCGCTATGGGCTCCCGATTCCGGGGGCCCTCTTTCTTTCATCCGGAGAGCGTCATGAAATCCATCGAGGAAAAACTCGCGCGGTACCGTGAGTTCTGGGACGACAGAACCGTGCCGCGGCCCATCATAGGCTTCGACGTCGGCGGATGGTTTCCCTTCCGACGGTTTTCCGACCTGAAGAGGATCGAAGACCGCGGCATCATAGGGCCCGGGATGATCGATCCCCGGAGCTGTGGGGAAGATTACCGGGCGTTCATGGAAGCGTCCTCCAAGGTGGAGGACGATTACATCAAAGGAGTGTGCCCGATCTCCGCCATCCCGTGGATGGAGGCGATGCTGAGCTGCAGGCTTGTCCGAAACGGCGAGAGCGTCTGGGCGGAAGAGCGGAAATCGTCCCTGGAGGAGCTCGCCGACATCGGGATCGACGATTCGAATCCCTGGTTCGGAACATATCTCTCTTTCGTCCGCGTCCTGACCGAGCAGGCCGAAGGAAGGTATCCGGTCGGACTGCCGATCCTCCGTGGCGTCACGGACCTGATCGGCGTATTGCGCGGAGCGAGCGACGCCCTCATCGACAACATCGAAAATCCCGAGAAGATCCGCGGCCTCGCCCGAAGATGCGCCGAAGCAACGATCAAGGTCACGAAGGCCCATCACGCCGTCGCGGGCTCCTTCATGGGAGGCTTCTTCATCGAGCAATACTCGCTCTGGGCCCCCGGCCCCCTCGTCCGCATGCAGGAGGACGCCACCGCCGTCTATTCCCCCCGCCTCTACGCGGACAACATTCTCGATGCGGACCGCATGATCGCCCGCTCCTTCCCTTACAGCCTGCTCCACCTCCACGTCTCCTCCCTCTTCCTGCTCAAGGAGTTCCTGAGCATCGGGGAAATCGGGGTATTCCAGATCAACCGCGACGTCGGTGAGATGGGCCTGCCGGAGATGCTTCCCTACCTTAAAACCATCCAGGAGGCGGGCCGCAGGATCTATCTGCGCGGGCCGCTCACGGCGGATGACTTCCGGTTCATCGAAAGGAATCTTTCCCCGGACGGGCTCATGATACAGTCGGTCCTCGGGACGCCCGAAGAAGCCGAGAACCTCGCGGATCGCGTCCGCCGGTTATGGAGGAAATGAATATTTCATGAGGGTCACCGCGTACTTCATCCCGGTTCTCTACGCCGTCATTCAGCTCGTGACCCTCACGTTCATAGGGTACGTACTCAGAGCGAGGAACCGCCTCTCGACCGAGTTCTTCAACCAGCTCAACGAATTCCTCGCCAGAATCGCGATTCCGCTCTATTACTTCTCGAAGGTGGCGCGGACCAACCTGAGCGACGTCGTATCGAGCCTGTTCTTTCCCGTCGCGGCCGCCGCGATTGCGGCCGTGACCATCTCGCTCTCATGGGCGTACTTCAGCGCCGCGGGATACAAGGGAAGCCTTCGCAATACGGGAATCGCGCTCGCGAGCTTCGGGAACGCGGGTTTCCTGCCGCTGTTCTTCGCTGAACTCTTTCCGGCGACGATTCCCTCCTTCGGCGAGCATTTCAGGACTACGACGAGCCTTCTCTATCTCGGCACCTATATGCTCGTGGGCAGCCCCGTGCTCTGGGGGGGCGGAAACTATTTCTGCGCGGGAATACCGGGAAGACCCAGGCTGCGCAATCTCCTGAGCCCTCCGGTTTTCGGCATCCTCGCGGGACTGCTCGTCACCGTTTCGGGGCTCCAGCCCTTCATCCTGGACCCGAAGCTGCCCTTCTTTCACGTCTACACCGCCGTGGACAGGCTCGGAAGCGTCATGGCCTCGCTTCTCCTCCTCTGTCTGGGGGCGACGATAGCGAACTTGAAGGACATGAGAAGGGAGAACATCCGGGAACTCGTGAAAATGTCGATCCACGTATCGACGATCAGGTTCCTCGTCGTGCCCGGCCTCTTCTTCGCCTGCTTCTTCCTCGTGTTCAGGCCCCTGGGCTTGAGTCCGACCCACGACTGGGTCCTCTTCCTCCAGATGGTGCTCCCGCCCGCGACCAGCCTCTCCGTGCTCGCGGCAAGGGCGAAGCACAACGAAGATCACGTCGGTTTCAGTCTTTTGGTGACCTACATAGCCTACATTTTCATCCTTCCGCTCTACCTCGTTCTCTTCCTCGCCCTGCCCGGCGTCTTCGTATAGAGTCGCGAGAAACGCCCTCTTTTCTTCAACGGAGCCGTCACGAAAAAAGGGCTGCCTCCTCGGAGAGACAGCCCTTCGTCGCGTGCGGTGCCGCCGGGATCAGGAGAGTTCCTTGAGGTAGTCCTTCATCTTCGTGATCTTGCGGATGGATTCCTCCTTCTTGGCGCGCTGCTCGGCCACGACCTCGGGCTTGGCCTTGTCGAGGAATCCCTGGTTCGAGAGTTTCTTCTCGGTCTGGGCCACGTAGTCCTCGGTCTTCCTGATCTCCTTCCTGAGCCTCTCGGCTTCCTTCGGCACGTCGATAGCGTCGCGGATGAAGGCGAAGGCTTCGAACCCGGTGCCGACGACCGCGATGCTCCCCGTCTTCCTCGCCTGGCTCTCGCTCACGGACACCTCCTGAGCGCCCATGAGAAGTCGGGCGAGGTCCTCGTGCCGTCGGAAGTAATCAGCCGCGAAGAAACCCTTCTCCACCTTCACCGCGACCTTGATCTTCCGGTCGGGCGGGATGGTGAACTCGCTCCTGAGCGTGCGCACGAGACGGACGAGTTCCTGGAGCGAGGCGTAGGCCGCGGCCTCCTCGGGGAAGCTCCGGCCCTCCCCTCCTTCGGGATAGGATGCGGATATGCAGGACTCGTCACGCTTCGGCAGCTTCTGGTAGATCTCCTCGGTGATGTACGGGAGGAGCGGGTGCAGGAGCCTGAGGGACTCCTCGAGCACGGCCATGAGCATGGTTACCGCGCGGTCCTTCTCCTTCTCGTCGTCCGAGTGCAGGGAGAGCTTCGTGGACTCCAGGTACCAGTCGCAGAACTCGTTCCAGAAGAACTCGTAGCAGGCCGAGGCGGCGTCGTTGAATCGGTAGTTCGTGAAGGCGTCGCGGACCGCCATCGCGGTCTCGCCGAGACGGTGGAGGATCCACCTGTCCACGTCGTTCTTCTCGATCGCGTCGAAATCGAGGAGGTTCCTGCCCTCGAGGTTCATGAGAAGGTAGCGCGAGGCGTTCCAGATCTTGTTGGCGAACCGGGACCCGACGCCGAAGCTCTCCTTGCCGATGAGCACGTCCTGGCCCTGGGCCGCGAGGAAGGCGAAGGTGAAGCGCATGGCGTCCGCCCCGTACTCGTCCACGATCTCGAGGGGATCGATGCCGTTCCCGAGGGACTTGGACATCTTCCTTCCGTGCAGATCCCGGACGAGGCCGGTGATGTAGATGTCGCGGAAGGGGGCCTCGCCCATGAACTCGAGGCCCGCCATGATCATGCGGCTCACCCAGAAGAAGATGATGTCGTAACCCGTGACGAGGGCCGTCGTGGGATAGAATTTCGCGAGGTCGGAGGTCTTCTCCGGCCAGCCGAGCGTGGAGAACGGCCACAGCCATGAGGAAAACCAGGTGTCGAGCACGTCCTCCTCCTGACGGAGGTCCGAGCTTCCGCATTTCGAGCACTTCGCGGGCGCCTCGCGGAGCACCATCATCTCGCCGCAGTCCTTGCAGTACCAGACGGGAATGCGATGCCCCCACCAGAGCTGCCGGGAGATGCACCAGTCCCGGATGTTCTCGAGCCAGTGCGTGTAGGTGTTTTCCCATTTGCGCGGGAAGAAGATGATCTTGCCCTTGCGCCAGGCGTCGAGGGCCTTGTCGGCCATGCCGCGCATCCTGACGAACCACTGCTCGGAGAGGAAGGGTTCGATGACGGTGTTGCAGCGGTAACAATGGCCGACCTGGTGGACGTGGTCCCTGTCGGCGACGAAGAGCCCCCTTTCCTTGAGGTCCTCCACGACCTTTTTCCGGGCGGTCTTCACGTCCAGGCCCCGGTAGGCTTCGGGAACCGCGTCCGAGAGTTTTCCGTCAGGGGTGAGGATGTTGACCTTTTCCAGGTTGTGCCGCTTGCCGATCTCCCAGTCGTTCGGGTCGTGGGCCGGAGTGATCTTCACCACGCCGGTGCCGAAGGCCATGTCCACATAGGAGTCCTCGATCACCGGGATGGGCTTTTCCGCGAGCGGAAGGACGACCCGCTTACCCTTGAGGTGCCGGTAGCGCTCGTCCGCAGGATTCACCGCGACCGCGGTGTCGCCGAGCATGGTTTCGGGCCTGGTCGTGGCGATCTCCACGAAGCCTGAGCCGTCCTCCAGGGGGTAGCGGATGTGGTACATCTTGCCGTGGATCTCCTGGTGCTCGACCTCGTCGTCCGAGAGGGCGGTGCCGCAGGAGGAGCACCAGTTCACGAGGTAGTTTCCTTTATATACGAGGCCCCGCTCGTAGAGCGTCACGAAGACCTCGCGGACGGCCCTGGAAAGGCCCTCGTCCAAGGTGAAGCGCTCGCGGCTCCAGTCGCAGGACGAGCCGATCTTCTGGAGCTGCCTGCAGATGGTCGCCTTGTGTTCGAGGGCGACCTTCCAGGTCTCCTCCGTGAATTTCTCGCGGCCCAGATCCCTGCGGGATATACCCTTGGCCTTGAGCTTCTTTTCCACCACGTTCTGGGTCGCTATGCCGGCGTGGTCGGTGCCCGGAACCCAGAGCGTCGGCTCGCCGAGCATCCGGTGATAACGGATGACGATGTCCTGGAGGGAATTGTTGAGACCGTGGCCCATGTGGAGCACGCCGGTGACGTTCGGCGGCGGAATGACGATGACGTAGGGATCCCTGCCCGGCGCGTCCTTCGGTTTGAAGTATCCGTTCTCGAGCCAGAAGTCGTAGATCCTGTCCTCGAAGTCCTTGGGGTTGTAGGTTTTCTCCAGTTCCACCGCTTTCATGAAAATTCTTCCTCCGTTCGCACGAGACGCAGTCATCCTTTCGGGATTGAAGAGATCCCGTCCATTCTATCAATTTTCGATGGACGAGAAAAGCGGGGCGAACCGCCCGACTGGTCCCGGGATCCGGGGCGAATTCTCGACGGTTCAGGTTTCCGCGCCGTTGAGCAGTTCCTCGACCTTGTCCGCCATTTTCGCCGGGCTGAGCACGAATACGATGTCTCCGGCCTCGAAGCGGGTGCTTCCCCGCGGTACGACGATTTCCTCCCCTCGGACTATGGAGGACACCACGATTTCCCTCGGCAGATTCAGGTCCTGCAGCGTCTTTCCCCGCGCCCGGCCTTTCGGCTCGATCGGCACTTCGAGCATATCCGTTTCGGTCCTGTTCAGGGTGAGGAGTTCCACCGAATAGAGGGCCTTCGGCTTCCGCGGAATCGCGAGGCCGAGTCGATCCGCGACCCGATTGATGCTCATGCCCTGGACGAGGCACGAAAGCAGAACCGCGAAGAAGACGACGTTGAAGACGTATTCATTGTTCGCGAGGCCGTAGGCCGCGGGATAGGTCGCAAGGACGATAGGCACCGCGCCCTTGATCCCGCCCCAGATGACGAACAGTCTTTCCCGGGCGGAGAATCTGAACGGCAGGGTGCAGATCAGCACCGCGAGCGGCCGGGCCACGAAGATGATGAGTACGGCGAGGATCAGCCCTTCCTTCCACATGTCGAACATGGTCTTGGGAAAGACGAGGAGACCGAGGAGGAGGAAGATCACCATGTTCGAGATCGTCGAAAGGCCGTCGATGAAATGGCTCGCGCCGCGCTTGTAGACGAACTCGGAATTCCCGAACCAATAGCCGCAGAAGAAGACCGCGATGATGCCCGAGGACATGAGGACGTCGGCGACGCCGAAGACGGCCAGGGCGAAACCGAGGACCAGGACGTAATAATACCCCCGATTCTCCGAGCCCAGGTGATTGAAGAGCAGGCGACCGGCCCTGCTCATCACCCACCCGATGAGGATGCCTCCGCCGAGCTGCCAGGAGAATTTCAGGACGAACTGCGGAAGATCGCCGGTCCTGCCCGCGACGATCTCGATCATCAGGGTGGTGAGGAGGATGGCCATGGGATCGTTGGCCGCGGATTCCACCTCGAGCGTGGTGGACACCCGAGGCTGAACGGGCTTCTGCCGCATGAGCATGATGACGGCTGCGGCGTCGGTCGAGGAAATGATCGATCCGATCAGGAAGGAATAGGCGAGATCCAGCTTCATGAAATAATGGACCGCTAATCCCAGGGCCGCCGCTGTCAGGAGGACTCCGATCGTCGCGAGACTGAGCGAAGGTCCGGCCGCGGAACGAAGCGAGGTCCGTTTCGTATAGAAACCGCTCTCGAAAAGGACGAAAATAAGGGCGATGTTCGCGATCTTCTGGGCCAGTACCGCATCCTCAAAATAGATGAGATTGAGAAAGTCGCTTCCCACCAGCATGCCGATGCCCAGGAATACCAGGAGAACGGGGAGGCCGAGACGGACCGTTATCTTTGTGGCAAAGGCCCCGAGGAGAAGTAGCAAGGCGAACAGCAGCAGCGTCATGAATTGCCTCTTGTCGATCCGGAAGATGAACGCAGTCGAAACGAGGACGCCTGGGCCGAATCCCGCCCAGTGCGGATGCAGGCAGAAGACTTCATTTCGGAGGGTCCCTCGGCCCGGCGTCCTTTACGTCGGCGTTCTTGAGGAGATACTCGACGCCGAGCACCCTGCCGTCGGCGGACTTGAGTTCCTTCTCCTCGACCGTGCCCCGGACCGTGACGAGAAGGCCGATGAAGCGGGCAAAGGTCTTTTTCTTTTCCGCTTCGAAGAGATACGTCTTCCCGTCCTTCGCGGTGACGACGAGCCTCGTGAACGGCTCGTTGCCCACGAGCCTCACGACGCCTTCGACCGTAGCCTCCCGTCCGCTCTCCCTGCTCCCTCCAGCCGGGAGAGGATTCGAGGCCGCGAGAAGCATGACGAAAGGCAAGAGAATTTCGGTCAGGTTCCTCACCTCAGTACTCCACCTTGTAGCCCGTGAAGGGAGCGTCCGATTCCTCGAGCCGGGAGAAGCCGACTCCCGGATAGTCCTTCGCCTTATCCATGACCGCCTTGGTCACGAGGATCTCACCCGCCTTGGCGGTATCTTCCCCCAGCTTGCTCGCGGAGTTGACCTCCTCCCCGAAGACGTCCACGTCCCCGATCCTGAGCACACGGCCGAAGCCGAGCCCGACGCAGAGCAGGATCTTCTCCTCGGGAGCCTTTGCGGCATTGTACTGCTCGAGCACGCGTTGCATCGCGATGGAGCACTGCAGGGCCTTCTTCACGTTCCGGAAGATGACGAGGAAACTGTCTCCCTCCTCTTTGAGAAGAATCCCATCGTTATCCTCGATCACGGGGATGAGGATGCGCTCCGATTCGTAGATGGTCTGGAGGAAGTGGATGATGCCGAACTTCGCCACTCTCCGGGAAAAGCCCGACAAATCCGTGAACATGATCGCCCACTCTTCGCCGAAGAGATCCCAGATCCTCCCGTCGATGAGTTCCTTGTCCGCTCCGGAAGCAAGACGCTCCCTGATGAGTTTCTCGAGGCGGTCTTCCGACGCGCCCACCACGACCGATCGTTTATAAGGCATTTTCCGATCCTCCGCTGAGCAGCCGACTTCTACCGGGAAATAGATCACCACAACGTCTTCGACAGCCCTCCGTCCGCCATGAGCGTGACGCCGTTGATGTAGGAAGCCGCGTCGGAAAGCAGAAAGACCGCCGCGCGGCCGAATTCCTCGGGCACTCCCGCCCGTTTCAGAGCAATGTCGGCGTCGTTCCTGCGGCGTTGTTCTTCGAATCCGACGCCGTTCTTTTCTGCCTCGGCCTCGTCGAGTTTCCGGAGGCGGTTCGTGTAGATGCGGCCGGGAGCCAGGTTGTTCACGCGAATGCCGAGGGGCCCGTACTCCTGCGACAGCGATTTCACGAGGCTCACGACGCCCGCCCTCATGATGCCGGAAAGCAGGAGCCGCGGCCAAGGCTCCTTGACGGTGATCGAGGTCAGGGCCAGGATGGAGCCGGAACCCTTCTTTTTCATGGCCGGAAGCACGGCGCGCACGAGGCGCACCGCCGACATGAGGGTCAGTTCGAAGGCCTTCTGCCAGTCTTCGTCGGAGAACGCCTCGAAACCGCCGGGCGGAGGCCCTCCGGCGTTCACGACGAGACCGTCGGCAGTGCCGAAGGCGGCGAGCGCCGTGTCGACCCATTTCTCGATGGAAGCGGCCTTCGCCATGTCGAGGACCTCTCCGGCGACGCGGCCCGACGCTCGGAGCGAGGTCAGGGCGTTCCGTACCTTCTCCTCGCTCCTGCTCCCGATGAAAACCCTCGCGCCTTCCTTCAAGGCCTGTTCGGCGATCGAATATCCGAGCCCTTCGGAGGAAGCGGCCACCAATACAACCTTGTCCTTGAGCTTGAGGTCCATATAAACTCCTTCTACCCTAAGTATGTCCGAGGAGAACCCTTCCCGCAAGCTCTGCGGACGGATATACTCCACCCCATGCAAGGTTTCTACGTGACCGCGGGGCTCATAGGGCTCGGCTTCTTCACCATGGGGCTCATGGATCCCCTCTACGATTCCTTCGTTCCCCTCTTTCTCGGGGACTACATCGGATCCAAGGGCCTCATCGGGACCATCATGACCCTGGACAACCTATTCGCACTTTTTCTCATCCCCTTCGTCTCCGCTCTCTCGGACCGGACCCGAACGTCCATAGGCCGAAGAATGCCGTGGATCGTCGTGACACTGCCCCTGACGGCCATCTTCTTCGCCACGGTACCCTTCGCCGCGGGGATTTCACTCGCGGCGCTGATAGCCTCGCTCTTCCTGCTCAACGTCTTCAAACAGGCTGCCCGGGGCCCCGTGGTCGCGCTCATGCCCGACACGATCCCCGGGGAACTCAGGTCCGAGGCGAACGGAGTCATCAACACGATGGCCGGAATCGCCGCCATCGTCGGCACGGTAGGGCTCTCCAAGCTCATGGACGTCTCGATCGTCCTTCCCCTCGTCGGGAATACTTCTCGCCGCCTGCCCTTCCTTCTCGCCGGCGTCCTGGTCGTGATCGCCACGGTTCTCCTCTTCGTCTTCATCAAGGAAAAGAGCAGGGACGGGGGAAGCGAGCGGCGTGAGCCCGTCTTGAAATCGATACGCGCGGTATTGACCGGAGGCGACGAGAGCGCGATCTTCATCCTTCCGGCCCTTCTGTTCTGGTTCTTCGGCTATCAGGGGATCCTTCCCTTCCTCACTATGTATACGCGGGACTTTCTCGGCGTCTCGGAAGGCACCGCGGGACTTTCCCCCGGCATGTTCGCCGTCTCTTACGCGATCTTCGCGATCCCCTCGGGCATCGTAGCGCACAGGGCGGGCCGCGGAAGGACCATCAGGTTCTCGCTCCTCGTCATCTCGGTCGTCTGTCTTCTTCTCTTCGCGCACGAGCCGGCATCCAAGCTGCTCGGTTTCGGAAGGAACGCGGCACTCGCGAGTTTCTGGGGACTCCTCTTCGCGATGGGGGCGTTCTGGGTGGCGGTGGTCACGAATTCCTTCCCCATGCTCTGGCAGATGGCCACCTACGAAACCATGGGCATTTACACAGGCCTGTACTACACGTTTTCCCAGGCGGCGGCAATCCTCTCCCCCCCCGTCACGGGAACCCTCATCGATGTCGCCGGATTCAGGAGCATTTTCCTTTTCGGCGCTCTCTGTATGTTCGCGGCGGCCATGATCATGCGCCGGGTGAAACGCGGAGAGGCGGATCCGCCGGCCTCGGAGCATCGATGACCGCAGTCTCGGTATTTTGTCCAGCTCGGTATTTTGTCCAGCTTGACAACAATTTCGGCTACCCCATATACTAGGGCGTTAGACATGTGACCGTGTAATCCTAGTAAAGGAGTCAGGAAATGAAGAAAACGACACTGAAAGCGCTTATCTTCGCGGCGATGTTCGTCGCGGTGACCCTCGGCATCAGCGCCGGCGGGAAAAGCGAAGCTAAATCAGGCATGTGGAAACCGACCAAGCCCATAACGATCATCGTGCCTTGGGGCGCCGGCGGCTCGACCGACCAGATCACCCGCGTATGTGCCGGCGAGCTGGAAACCGCCCTCGGCCAGAAAATCGTCATCGTCAACCAGCCCGGCGCTTCGGGCTCCGTAGGCACGAAGAACGCCATGGACGCCGCGAAGGACGGCTACACCTGGACCGCCGGAGCCGCCGCCGACCTCGCCACCTACAAGGTGCTCGGCATGCTCGACACGAACATCAAGAACGACTGGCACATCTTCCTCAGCGTCGCAAACGTCGCGGTCGTGTCCGTCAACCCGAACACTCCCTACAAGACGTTCGAGGACCTGCTCAAGGCCTTCAAGGACAAACCCGGCCAGATCCCCGTGGCCACCGCCGGACAGAGTTCCGCCGGCCACATCTCCATCGAGCTCATCAAGAAGTATACCGGCATCAACTACAAGCACGTCACCTACGACGGCGGCAACCCGGCGGTCATCGCGACCGTTTCCGGAGAGGCTGAAGTCGTTCCCCAGCTCGCGGTCGAGGAAGCGGACATGATCCGCGGCGGAAAGCTGCGCCCCCTCGCGGTACTCTCCGACAAGGCCCTCACCCTGCAGGGCTATAAGGAAGAAATTCCGCCCGTGACCAATTGGATCAAGGACTTCAAGGCCGGCCCGAACTACTTCGGGATCTTCATCCCCAAGGGAGTGCCCCAGGAAGTCGTCGACACCGTGAGCAAACTGTGGTCCGACGTCATCGGCAATTCCCAGAAGGTCAAGGACTACGCTTCGAGCCGCGGCGCGTTCTTCGCCCCCTCCTTCGGAGAGGATGCCCAGAACAAGGCGTTCGCCTACTATCAGCCGGTAGCCTGGCTCTATTTCGAAGCCGGAAAGGCGAAGGTATCCCCGGACACCGTCGGGATCCCCAAACCCTAATCTTACAACCGAATGGCAGGGTGCGCCGTACGCACCCTGCCTTTTTATTTCCCCGATTATCTGGAGAACGACAATGGACGAAAAAACCATGCCGAAGGCGGATTTCTTGACGTCGATGATCCTCACGGCTTTCGGCATCGCCGTGACCGTGATGGCCTTTCAGATGCCGACCCTGGCCGAAAAAGGACAGGGACCGTACGCCGCCCCAGGGCTCGTGCCGGGCTTTCTGGGCATCATAATCACGATCCTCGGCGCCGCGATGCTGATCCGTTCGATCATCCGGAAAGGCCACAAGGCGGTCGTCTCCGGGCAAGGCCGGGGCCGCTTCCTTCAGGAAGTCGGGACACGGCGGATGGGCCTCACCATCCTTCTCGCCGTGCTCTACGGTTTCTCGCTCGGCCGGATCAACTTCACGCTCGCCACCTTTCTTTTCATCTTCGTCTTCGTCATCTGCTTCGAGTACGAAGTGAAAGCTCCCCTCGGCGCACAAAAGAAGAAAATCATATGGGCCGGTGTCCTCGGGGCGGTAGCCTCGGCTGCGGTCACCGGAGTGTTCCAATATCTCTTCCTCGTGAATCTTCCATAGGAGCCCCTTATGTTCGAAGGTCTGTCTTTATTCGGTAACGCCATCCTGGGGTTCCTCAACGTCAAGAGCATATTCGACGCGCTCTGGGCGACCCAGCTCGGCATCATCATCGGCATGCTCCCGGGCCTCACGGCGACCATGGGCGTCGCCCTCCTTACGACCCTCACCTACAAGATGGACGCCAACTCGGCCATCCTGATCCTCATCTGCATGTACATCGGGTCGATCTACGGAGGCAGCAGAAGCGCGATCCTCCTGAACATCCCGGGAACGCCGGCCAACGCGGCCACCACGGTGGACGGCTACCCCCTCGCGCTCCAGGGCAAGGCGGGCAAGGCCATCGGAATCGCGACGACGGGATCCTTCCTGGGATCGGTCATCGGAATGATCGCCATGGCCCTCTTCACTCCCCTCATCGGAAGCGTGGCTCTGTCCTTCCAGTCCTATGAATTCTTCTGGTTCTCCATCTTCGGGATCGTGATCTGCGGCAACCTCACCGCGCCCAAGGACCCTCTCAAGGGCTGGATCTCCGGCTTCCTCGGGCTCTTCGTTGCGATGATCGGGATGGAAGGGATCTATTCCTATGTGCGCTACTCCTTCGGCAGCACCGACCTTTCCGGCGGCATCTCCCTCATCCCGGCGATGGTGGGAGCATTCGGTCTCGCGGAGATCATCACGGTCATGAGGTACACCCGTTTCGAGGTAGTCAAGACCAAGATCGACAAGGTCATCCCGAAAATCGGAGAAATCGCGAAGTACTGGAAAACGATCATCCGTTCCGGTCTCGTCGGGACCATCATCGGCGCGATTCCCGGAGTCGGCGAGGACATAGCGGCCTGGGTCTCCTACGACCTCGCGAAACGCGGGGCGAAGCCCGCCGACAGGGAACAGTTCGGCAAGGGCTCGGTCGAAGGACTCCTCGCCGCTGAAACGGGGAACAACGCCTGCGTTCCAGGAGCCATCATCCCGGTCCTCACCCTGGCCATCCCCGGCTCGGCCCCGGCTGCGGTCCTCCTCGGCGCCATGCTCATCCACGGCGTCAGGCCCGGTCCCCTCATCCTGATGGAATTCCCCACCTTCATCTACGAGGTGGTCGCGATGGTGCTCATCTCCACCTTCGCCATGTTCATCCTCGGACTCTCCATGGTGAAAAGCCTCGTCAAGGTGCTCATGGTGCCCAGGCAGAAGCTCATGCCCATCATCTTCGTGCTCTGCGTAGTCGGTTCCTTCGCCATCCAGTCGCGCCTCTTCGACGTGTGGGTCATGGTGGTGTTCGGCCTTCTCGGCTTCGTCCTGCGCGAGATGGAGTATCCCATGGCGCCCCTCGTGCTCGGCATCATCCTGGGAGACATCCTGGACAAGAACCTCCGAAGGGCCCTCGTGCTCTCGAACGGCGACATAACGCCTTTCTTCACGAGGCCGATCTGCGTCGGACTCTTCCTCCTCACGGTCTTCATCGTGCTGAGCAGGGCAGTCTGGTTCAAGAAGACCCTCAATCTGGCGAGGTTCAAACTGAAGTCGATGTTCGGCAAGGCATGAAAGCATCTCGTGACCTACGAAGACGGGCCGCGGAACGATCCGCGGCCTTTTTTTCAATAATCGCTCCTGATTCTCCGTTCGACGTCTTCCGCGGTCCCGGAAAACGGGCCGGCCGTTTCGAGCTTGATGCTCGTGAGCGCCGCGGCCCAAACGGTCGATTCCTCAGGGCCCCGGGAAATTCGTCTGGACAGATAGGCGGCGAGACAGGTGTCCCCCCGGCCGCTCCTTCCCAGAATCCGCTTCGGGAGAAAGGGAGCTTCGTGGAATCGGCCCCCGGCATAGACGAGAACGCCGTCGCCGTGCGTGAGCACGAACTCTTCCGGCCCGAACCCTTCCAGCTCGCGGGCGGCCTTCCTGAGGTCCTCAGTCCCCGATAGATTCCTCCCCGTGAGGATCCCCGCCTCCACGATGTCGGCCTTGAGCACGTCCACGAGACTGAGCACCTCTTCCTTTCCCTGCCAGGAATCGTGAACGATGGTCCCTCCCCGCAGGATCCTGACGTAGCCCTGGACGTCGAGGCCGAGCCTGGCCCCCGTAGCCTTGATGGCCCTGAGGACTTCGATCCCGACCTCGCCGCGGATCGACGCTCCCACGGACCAGACCGACGACTCGATTCCCGCCGCGTCCTCCGGCCCGAAAGGTTCGGCGACGCTCGTGACGGTGAGGATTCGGTTGTCGAGGTCGGACGTCGGGTACTCGAGCCGGAGGCAGGTCGACGCGGGTGATTCCCGGACGCGCACTTCTACGCCCAGAGCGCGGAGCGATTCTGGCGCCGCGAAGTCCTCCTTGGCGAGCCTGGTGACCGCCGCGGTCCTGAGGCCGGTTCTCGCCGCCGCATTCGCGCCGAAGAAGTAGGCTCCTCCGTCCCTCACCTCGGTGCCTTTCGGGCTCACGATCGTGTCCTTCGTGTACTGGCCGATGAATGCGATGTCGAATTTACCCATTCAGAGCCCCTTTGTCGGCGGCAAGGATGTGGATCCTCTTGGGGTTCAGGACGAAATCCACTTCCTTCCCGCAGAGATCCCCTTCTCCCGGGTCGAACACGTCCACGACGAGGTCCCTTCCCTGCCATTCGATCCAATAGCGGATGCTCGCTCCTTCGAAGATGAAATTCCTCACCCTGCCCCGGAAACGCGCGGCGTCCGGCAGATCCCTCGGTCCGGCGAGACGCACCGTCTCGGGCCGGATGCAGAGGGTCACGGAATCTCCTCGGACGAGCGTTCTTCGAGGAACCGCGTCCTCGAGGACGATGAGATCGCTTCCGGCCCTGACCTTCACGGAAAGCATTCCTTCGGAATTCCGATTCGTTTCCTCGACGGTTCCGTCCACGAAATTCACGGTCCCCACGAAGGACGCGACGAAAGGCGATACCGGGCGGTAGTAGACCTCCCCCGGAGTCCCGTATTGGACGATCCTTCCCTCGTTCATCACCGCTATATGATCGGAGAGGGACAATGCCTCGGCCTGGTCGTGCGTGACGTAGACGGTCGTGATCTTGAGCCGCTGCTGGAGCTGACGGAGCTCGGCGCGGATGTTCACCCTGAGCTTCGCGTCCAGGTTGGAGAGCGGCTCGTCCAGGAGAAGCACCTCGGGTTCCATGACGAGGGCCCTCGCGAGGGCCGCCCGTTGCTGCTGGCCGCCGGAGATCTGGCCGGGGCTCCGGTCGAGGAGGCCGCCGATCCCGAGGTACTCGACGGTCCTTCCGAGTCTCCTTTCGACCTCATCCGCCGGTGTCTTCTTGATTCTGAGACCGTAGGTGATGTTGTCCCGGATTGTCATGTGGGGGAAGAGCGCATAGTCCTGGAAAACCATGACGGCGTTCCTGAGATGGGAGGGCACATCGTTGATCACGCGATCCCCGATACGGATCATGCCCTCTTCGAGACGATAGAATCCCGCGATGGTCCTGAGCAGGGTCGTCTTTCCGCAGCCGCTCGGTCCCAGGAAGGTCGTAAAGCTTCCGCGGGGGATGTCGAGCGAGACGTCGTTCAGGGCCTTCATTCTCCCGAAGCTCTTGCTCACTCCCTTGATGCTCACATGAGTCGTTTCCATAACTTCACCTCGCCGTCCTAAACCTTGAAGAGATCCATCCGCTTGCCCATCCCGAGTTTCGCCAGCCCCAGGACCAGAAAGGTCGCGGCGAGAAGCGCGCAGGTGAGGGCCGCCGCCTTTCCGTAGAAACCGTCGCTCACGAGATTCATGATGCTGAACGTCGCGACGACGTTCTTGGATGTGGAAATGAAGACGATGACGCTGAGCGTCGTCACCGCACGGATGAAGGAGACTACGAAAGCCGAAAAGAAGGGGCCCTTGATGAGCGGAATTTCGATCTCCCTGAAGATCCGCAAGCTCCCAGCGCCGAGGTTGCTCGCAGCCTCGCTGAAGGAGGGGGAGATCTGCTGGAAGGCCCCGATGCCCGTCTGATAGCCCATGGATATGTTCCAGAAGATCATGCTGAGAACTATGATCGCCGCGGTCCCGTAGAGATCGAAGGGAGGCCTGGTGAAAGCTATCGAATATCCTATCCCGAAGAAGATGCCGGGAAGGGCAGCGGGCAGGATGCTCGTGAAATCGACGAATCGCCTGAAGGGGAACCGCTTCCTCGAGACGAGGTAAGCGGCCGTCATCGCGAAAAGCGCGCTTCCCGAACCGGCCGCGAGGGAATAGGTAAGGCTGTTCGCGAGTTCCGGGGACCTCGAAAAGATCTCGTTCACGTAGCGCGTCGTCGGTGTCCAGTCGAAGCCCCAGCCTTTCACGAAGGCTCCCATGAAAAGCGCGACGTAGACGAGCAGGATGAGGATGCAGATCGCCGAACAGAAGACGAAGAGGAACAGCTTGACGAACGTGCCCGTTTTCTGGATGTCGATCTGCGCTATCTTGCCGGTGACCGTGACGTAGGATTTTCGCCCGACCCAGTAACGCTGGAAGAGGAAGATGCCGAGCGAGGGAAGCAGGAGAAAGAGCGAGAGCACGGCGGCCCCGGAAACGTCGGCCCAGCCTTCCACCCGCATCCACGCCTCGGTAGCGACGACCGAAAAATCGCCCGAGATCATGATGGGATTGCCGAAGTCCGCGAGGACCTGGATGGAGACGAGCAGTGCCGCCCCCGCCACGCCGGGTCTCGCGAGGGGCAGGGTCACGGTCCGGAACAGGACGAATCCCGTAGCGCCCAGGTTCCTGCCCGCGTATTCGAGGCTCGGCGAAATGGACCGGAGGACGCCCTCCATGACGAGGGAGGCCACCGGAAAGAACGCGATCGTCTGAGCGAGCCAGAGCCCGTGCCAGCCGAAGATGTTCACCTTGAGGCCCAGGAGGCTCGCGGTAACGAGGCCGTTCTTCCCGAACATCATGATGTAGCTGAAGGCCACCATGAAGGGGGGCGAGAACAGGGGCAACAGGCTGACGAGCTTGAAGACTTTGCGGCAGGGAACGTCGGTGCGGGCCACCGCATAGGCGAAAACGAAGCCGACGAACGAGGACGATCCCGTCGCGAGCACGACCATGAACAGGCTGTTCAGAATCGCCTTCATGTAACGCGGGTTCGTCGCCACGGTGACGAAGTCGGAGATGCTCGGGTAGAGGAAAACCCGCGCGATCGGGTACAGGACGAAGATGAACAGACTCGCGATGATGCCGAGCGTGACGACGAAAAGCAGAGGCTCGCCGATCTTTTTCTTCATGGTCTCACCTGTGATAGAAAATCACCGGGGCCGAGGCCGGCCCCGGAAACGTCGGGCTTCGATGCGCACGGACCGGACCGTGCCTTTCCTCGGCATCACATGCCGGTGATCGCCGCCCATTCCTTCTTCCATTTGTCCACGTTGTCCGCCGCCTTCTTGAGGTCCCAAGGCGCGAGTTTGAGCTGCTCGAAGGGGGGGATGCCCGCGGGAAGTTCGACCCCGCCGCGGACCGGATACCGGTAACCGTTTCTCGCGTTGATCTTGCCGGCAGCGGGAGAAAGCAGGAAATCGATGAATTTACGAGCGCCCTGAGCGTGCGGGGCTCCCTTCAGGATGGAAGCGGCGCCGATCTCGAATCCCGTGTCCTTCGGGAACACGACGACTATGGGCAGGTTCCCTTGTGCCTTCTGCTTGAGGGTGTCGTGTCCCCAGGCGAATCCCACGATGGCCTCCCCTTGGGCGACGAGAGGTATGGAGCCGTTCGCGCCCTTCGTGTATTGGGCTACGTTCGGGTGGAGTTTCCGGATGTAGTCGAAACCCGCCTGTTCGCCGCCGAGCCGGAAGATCTGAGCCGCCATCATGAGATAAGCTCCGCCCGTAGTCGCAGGATTCGACGCAATCACCTGGCCCTTGTAGGCCGGGTTGAGAAGATCGTCCCAGGTCGCGGGGGGATTGATGCCCTGAGGCTTGATTCTTTCGTTGTAGAGTTTTTCGTTGTAGAGCATGCAGAGGGCGCCCAGGTACCAGCCGGTCCAATACCCTTCGGAATCCATGAGCTTCGGATCGATCCCCGCTTCCTTGATGACGGGAGAGGAATACTTGTCGAGGAATCCGCCGGACGCCAGTTCGGAGTGGAAATTCGAGTTGCCCCCGATGAAGACGTCGGCCCGGGGATTCGAGGATTCGGTCTTTATCCTCGCCGCGACGGTCCCCGCCTGCTCGATCTGCAGTGCGATTTCCGCCGTCATGCCCGTCGCCTCCTTGAACGCCGCCGCCAGGTCCGCGCAGGTCTTTTCGTCGAGAGCGGCGTAAACGACGACCGTCTTGTCGACCTTCTCCTCCTGACCCTTGCCGTAAACGTTTGCAATGATGAACACGGCAAGACCAACCAACAGTAACCGTTTCATGTTTCGCCTCCTCAAATCCTTAATCAGGATCTTTTCTCTTTCGGTCGCCCGGCTCTTGCCGAGACGAGCTCCTGTGCGCCGGGCTATGTCAAAGGAACATTCGTTTTCGATGAAATTTCCGGAAAAATCCGCCGATCATTCCGCGCATCCGCAGGATCTCCTGATGCGCAACCTGGTCGGCAGAATGATCCTCGAGCCCCTCTCCCTCGAGCCTTCCAGCATTCTCACTATGCTTTCGACGGCTGTCGCCCCTATCTCGTACATCGGCTGCTGAACCGTCGTGAGCGCCGGCTGCAGATAGGCGGCGAAAAACGTGTCGTCGAACCCCGTGACCGCGACGTCCTCCGGGACCCGTATGCCTCGATCCCTGCAGAAGCAGAGCACGCCCAGGGCCATCTGGTCGTTCGACGCGAACACGGCCTCGGCCTTCGATTCGAGCAGATGCCCGGCCGCCGCCGCGTACCCCGATTCCTTGGTGAAATCCCCCTCGACCAGCGTGAGTTCGTCGGAATCCAGCCCCCTCTCGCTGAGGCCGATCTTGAAACCGTAGAGCCTGTCGTTCGAGTCGTTGCTGCCTTTCGGCCCGGAGATGAAGAGAATTTTCCGGTACCCGTGTTCCGCGTAATGATGCGCCATGAGACGGGCGCCGCCGACGTTGTCCACGAGAACCGCCGGAGTCTCGTCGGCCGGCGGCTTTCCGATGAAGAGGAAGGGCAGTTCGCGGCGCTCGATGCGTACGAGGACGTCCCGATCGAGGACCGGAAGGCCGGCGTTCCTGATGATGAAGGCGTCCACCCTCCCCCCCTCGACGAGGTCGAGAAGGGCCTTCCGCGTGTTCCGCGTCTTGATGAGGATGTGGTAGCCCTTCTCCTCCGCAGCGGCGTCCGCTCCCGCGAGCAGACCCGTGTAGTACTCGTTCACGATGTCGGGGACCACGATGGAGATCGTCCTCGTCTTGCCGCCGGACAACGCTCTTGCCATGAGGTTAGGTATGTAACCGAGATCGCGGATGGCGAGTTCCACCTTTTCGGCGGTCGCCGGCTTCACGCTCCCGTCCTGGTTGATGACTCGGGAAACCGTTGCCTTGGAGAAGCCGCAGCGCGCCGCGACGTCGTCGATGGTTATTTTCTTTCCATCAAGTCCATGATCCATATTGTAACCGCTTCCATTTTAGTGCAGGAACAATCGCCCGTCAAGAAAAACCTGAACGGATTCGTCGGAATTCTCAGAAAAACGAGGGCAGAAGGAACGCGTAGCCCGCGGCCAGGCACAGCACGAGAGCCGTCGGCTTCAGCAGGCCCGCTAGGCTCGACATCGGATTCGTCTTGAAATACTCGTTCGTGACAATGAGGCAAACATGGATCGGCGAAAGCATCATTCCGCAGAATCCGCTCGCGTACGCCATGACCACCGTGGAAAGGAGCGTCCCGGTGTCCGGGTCGGCCCCCAGAAGTCGGACGACGACGGGAAAGCTCGCCCCGATGTATCCCACCGTGATTCCCTTCGTGAGCCCGCTCACGAAAGGAATGAAAACGACGAGGGCGAGAAAGGGGATTCCGTAGGTATGAAGCTCGTCCCGGATCCGGTCCATGAGGAAGAGCCCCCCGGAAGCTTCGCCTCGATGAAGGCGCCGTAGACCCTGCTGAGCATGACGATGACCGCGAGGCCGAACGTGCGCGAGGAGAGGACGGTCGTCCGCCAGGTCCGGGCCGAGGAAGGCCGCTGGAGCTGGAGCACTCCGAGGGCGCAGAACACGCCTACGACCATGGAGAGGTATTTGCCGTAACGTCCGACCTCGGGCAGAAAGACGAAGATGAGACCGTACACGGTAATGACCGCGATGCCCGTGAGCAGAGCCCATTCGAGGCTCTTCGTGAGTTTTTGCACCGCGAGTATCACGACAAGGGCGAGAAAGGTCCTTCCCAGGAAGGGGACCGCGAAGAGGAATTCCGGCATGCACTGACCTCGAAGGCGGAATCGGGATGTCCGGATAGTACCCGACCGCAAGCACCCGCTTCGAGCGTCGTTTCATCCGCGGAGCCGCCGAAATCGTTTGACAAGACCCCCCGCCCGCCTTATGCTCCTCCCATGCGCTACGAATCGGAACAAATGGAAAACGAGGGACTCCTGGAAGCAGCCCGGCGCATCTGCATCGCGGCGAGGACTGCGCCGAAGGCTCGGGGAACGGACGAGATCGAGACGATCGTTCTGACCGGCGAGGAAAAGGACCTCGTGGCTGATGAAATGAAGAGAATCGGAGAATCGAAGAACATCGGCTTTTTCATCCGAGACTCGCTGAACGTCCGCTCGTGCCCGGCCGTGGTGCTCGTGGCGACCAGGAACAGACAGCGCGGGGTTCCCGACTGCGGGTACTGCGGCTACGCGGACTGTGCGGAAAACAAGGCCCGGGGCGGCGTCTGCGCCCTCTGTTCCCACGATCTCGGCATCGCGCTCGGCTCCGCGGTCGCGACCGCGGCCGATCTCAGGGTGGACACCCGCATCATGTTCTCCTTCGGAAAAGCGGCGCTTGCCTTGGGGACCCTCCCCGACGCAGCCCAGGCATTCGGCATCCCGCTGAGCGTGGGAGGGAAGAATCCCTTCTTCGACCGGGCACCGGCACAGCACGCGGCCCCACGATAGCCGGGGCTGCTGCTCATTCCTCGATTTCGACGGTCTTCTCGAAGAAATGCTTTCGGATTTGAATGAGCATCTGCGCGTTGATGATGAGCATCGCCAAGGTAATCAATCCCATGACCAGGCCGGAGATCTGGAATTTCCAATAGTTCATCCCGGACATGCCCCTCGCCATGAAGAAATACGCAGGGATGACCTTCACCTCGAACCAGACAAGGCCTGAAGTGATGGTGAGCCAGAGCAGAACCGCCGGAACGAGGATGAGGGCGAGAAAACGACTTTCGAGCTTCTTCTTGACCCACAAGGCGGCGATGAGCATGAAGATGGATGCGATCAGCTGGTTGGCGCCGGAAAAAAGCGGCCAGAAGATCGTGTAATCGCCCCCCCAGGCCAGGACGATCCCGAGCAACGCGATGAAAATGGAAGAAGTCCAGCGATTCGCGAAAATCCGGTAGCTCATCGCCGTTCCGTGCTTCAAGGGGAGCGCCATCTCGGAGACGATATACCGGCCGAGGCGGTTGGTCGTGTCCAACGTGGTCAGAGCGAACGACGAAACCCAGATCGAGGCGAAGAGGCTCATGAATTCCTTGGAGCAGAACGGGAAGGCGGAGTTGACCATGGAGCCGTACGAGGCCACGAACCGGTCCAGCGCCGGCGCTTCGAGAAGATCGCGCCCGAAGGAATCCCCGCCGAAACCGGCGATGGCTATGACCACAATGGTGCCGAGAAAGCCTTCCGTGAGCATCGCGCCGTATCCCACGAAGAGCCCGTCCCTTTCTTCCTTGAGCTGCTTCGAGCTCGTTCCGGAGGAAACGAGGCCGTGGAACCCCGACAGGGCGCCGCACGCCACCACGAGGGGGACGGTCGGCCAAAAGGGGGAGGCTCTATCCGCGATCACGGGAGCGTTCAAGCTCACGACCGCGGGCACGGCGGCGAAGTCCTGGCAGGCGATGACGGCCGCAAGGGCTCCTATGAAGATCCCGAAGTACAGAAAGAACGAATTGAGGTAATCCCTCGGTTGAAGCAGGATGTTCACCGGCAAGCCCGAGGCTATGACGATGTAGACGAGGATCACTACGTACCATACGTTCTTGCTCGCCTCGATGCCGTAGGTGCTCCCCAGGAAAAACGAAAGAACGATGAGGACGAGACCGATGAGGGTGCTCAATGCCAGCCCCAGACGGGTGTGATAGAGGAAAAAGCCGAAGACGATCGCCGAGATGCAGAAGAGAAAGAATGTCGAGGCGACCTCCCCCTGCCCTCTCGCGAATTCCTGTGCGACGATGTCGCCGAAGGCCGCGACGATGAGCACGCAGAGGAAAAGAACGAACCAGCCGAACGCCTTGCCGGCCGAGTGTCCGATCAGGTCCTGCGCGATGAACTGAACGGACCTTCCGTCGTATCTGACCGACGCGGTCAGCGCCAGGTAATCGTGGGTGGCGCCGATGAAGATATTGCCGATCCAAATCCAGAGCAGGCAGGGGAGCCATCCCCAGGCCAGGGCCATCGCGGGGCCTATGATCGGCCCGGCACCTGCGATGGAGGCGAAATGATGGCCGAAAAGGACGTATTTGCTCGTAGGGACGTAATCGAAACCGTCGGAAAGCCGTTTCGACGGAGTGTCGGGGGCCTCGTGGGATCGGAACAATCGGTTTTGAATGCCTCTGCCGTACGTGAAGTAGAAAAAGCAATAGACCGCGAGCGCGGTCAAGACGATAAGAGCGGTCATGAGTTCCCCCAGCCGAACTGTACGCCATTCGGCACCCGTGGTCAATCTCGGAGTGAAAAACGACTCCTCTTGAAAGAAAGGCCGATATCGGAGAAACTACCCTCCATGGCCAACGAATATACCTTTGCAATGCTGAAACCCGGCGTACTTCAGAGAAAGATCGTGGGACGAATCCTGTCCCGGCTGGAAAGGAAAGGGCTCAAGATGATCGCCCTCAAGATGATGACGATCCCCCTGGATCTGTGCGAGAAGCATTACGAGGAACATCGCGACAAGCCCTTCTTCCGGGACCTGGTGAAGTACATGACCTCGGGACCCGTGATCGTCATGGTTCTGGCCGGCGAAAGCGCAGTCTCCGTTCTCCGGACCCTCGCGGGCCCGACGTCCCCGGACAAAGCTCCCCCGGGAACCATCAGGGGAGATTTCGGCCTGATTACGAGAAAGAACGTCATCCATGCTTCGGATTCGGCGGAAAGCGCCGGTCGAGAAATCGGGCTCTTCTTCACGAAGGAGGAAATTCTTCCCTGGGAGGACGGCAATGACCCCTGGATCGCCTGAAAGCGCCCTGCCCCGCTGGAACCTCGCCTCGATCTATCCCTCCCTGGACTCGCGGGAATTCCAATCTGGAAAGAAGCTTCTCAAGCTCGAGATCCGGGGAATAGGGAAACTCCTCGACGGTCCCGCGAAAAAGAAAAGAGCCGAAATCTGGATCGCCGACTATATTGAACGGTACAACCGCACGGCCGACCTCTTCGAAACGCTTTTCTCCTACGCGTACATGATCTACAGCACGGACACGCGAAACGCGCTCGCATCGCGGGAGATATCGGCTCTGGAGAATCTCGGCGTTCCGCTGAAGACCGCCGAGGTGAATTTCCGCAATCGTCTCGCGGATCTCGGGCCGGGTCCCGACCACCCGATCTGGAAGAGCCGCGACCTCGTTCCCTACAGATACTTCCTCAAGGAACAGCTCAAGCTCCAGAAGCGGCAGATGAAGCCCGAACTCGAAGAACTCGCGGCCGATCTTTCCAGATCGGGAGGCGACGCTTGGGAACGCCTCCACCAGTCCCTGAGCTCGACTCTCGTCGTTCCATGGGAGGGCGCTGACAGGAAGACCGTGGTGGAGCTCAGGGCCCTCGCCTTCGATCCTGACCGGAAGATCCGGCGGAAGGCTTACGAAGCCGAACTCGCTGCCTGGAAGAGCGTGGAGGTGCCGCTGGCCTTCGCGATCAACGGGGTGAAGGGCTTCTCCGCCTCTCTGAACGACCGCCGAGGATTCAGGAGCACGCTGGAGCGATCCGTCCTCCAGGCCAGGATCACGCCGAAGACGCTGGACGCACTCGTCGCGGAAATGACGGCCGCCCTTCCCCTGTTCCGCAGGTATCTCCGGGCGAAGGCCAAGGCCTTGGGCGAGAGGAGCCTCGCCTTCTACGACCTGTTCGCGCCAGTGGGACGAGCCTCCAGGCGATGGAGTTTCGACGAGGCGGCCGATTTCATCGTGGATAAATTCGCCCGCTTCTCTCCCGATCTCGGGGCCTTCGCCCGGAAGGCTTTCGACGAAGGCTGGATCGACGCCGAGCCGAGGGAAGGAAAGGTCGGCGGGGCCTACTGCATAGCCCTTCCGCTTCTCGGCGAGAGCAGGGTCTTCAGCAATTTCGAGGGATCGATCGGCTCGGTCACGACGCTCGCCCACGAGCTGGGCCACGCCTTTCATCACGAAGTGCTCAAGGACGCGCCGTCGATCCACCGTTCCTACCCCATGACGCTCGCGGAAACCGCGTCGATCTTTTCCGAGACCGTAGCCTTCGCCGGCGCAATCGAAAACGCCGGAAGGGACGAAAAGCTCACCCTCGTGGAGAATTTTCTCCAGGACGCGACTCAGGTCATCGTCGACATCCTGTCCCGGTTCCTGTTCGAGAAGCGGCTCATGGAACGTCGCGAGGAGGGAGAGCTCACCCCGGAGGAGCTTTCCGCGCTCATGATCGAGGCTCAGAAGGAGACCTACGGCGACGCCTTGGATCCCGAATTCCTCCACCCCTACATGTGGGCGGTCAAGGGGCATTATTATCGCCAGGATCTGGCCTTCTACAACTTTCCGTACGCCTTCGGCCAGCTCTTCGGTCTCGCCCTCTTCTCGCGCTACCGGAGGGAAGGCCCGGCCTTCACGGAAGCGTATCGAAAGATCCTCGTGTCGACCGGAAGAGGTTCGGCCAACGAAGTAACCCGCAAGGCCGGATTCGACATCGAATCGCGGGAATTCTGGCGGTCGGGAATCGCCGACATCGAGCGGTACGTCAAGGAATTCGAGGAGATGCTGTAGATGAAAAACACCGTAGCTATCTTGGGAGCGGGAGCCTGGGGGACGGCGATCGCGAAAGTCCTCAAGAACAAGGGGCTTTCGGTCCAGATGTGGAGCTTCGAGCGCGACGTCGCCGAGGACATTACGGTCAACCGCCGAAACGAAAAGTATCTCCCCGGGGTCGAACTCCCGAGCGGGATTTCGGTCACCACGGACATCGCAGAGGCGGCGACCGGCAGGGAATTCCTCATCATCGCGATACCCTCCCTCTTCATCCTCCCGAACGTGAAGAAAATCCTCACGGTGCCGGACGTCATGGAAGGAAAATCCCTCATCGGCGTGGTGACCAAGGGATTCATAACGACGGACGCGGGCCCGCGCCTCATCGTGAGCGCGCTCGAGGACTACCTGCCGGGATTCTACAAGAACAACCTCGTGTACATCTCCGGGCCGAGCCACGCCGAAGAGGTCTCCCGAGGCAAGCTCACGGGCCTCATAAGCGCCTCGGCCAACGCGAAGAACTCGATCCGCTTCCGCGAGCTTCTCTCCTCCCCCACGCTCATGGTCTTCAGCTCCCTCGACGTCGTGGGCGTCCAAGTCTGCGCCGCGGTGAAGAACATCATCGCGATCGCGTTCGGCATGCTCGACGCGCTCAAGGACCTGTCGTCGATCGTGGGAGACAACACGGAAAGCCTGCTGCTCGCCGCGGGACTCAACGAGATCCAGACCCTCGGACTCGCGGAGGGCGCCACCCACCCGGAGACCTTCTCCTCGATAGCCGGCGTCGGCGACCTGGACGTGACGTGCCGGAGCCAGTACGGAAGGAACCGCCGATTCGGAAGGGAAATCATCCTGAACAAGATCATCGCAGGGTATGAGGACATCGACGACCTAATTTCCAGGATCGCCGAAATCGGCTACCTCCCTGAAGGCGCCGTTGCGAGCAAGGCGGTCCATGCACTCGTGTTGAACCGCGGACTGAAGCTCCCCATCACCGAAACCGTATACCGCATCCTCAACCGGGAGGAAGATCCCATGTCCGCGATCGAGAGCCTCGTGCGGACCGTGACGAAGTCCTAGGCGGGCTTTCGACCCGACCTTCTCCGAAACCGGGCGAAGAGCGCTTCCCAGTAGAGGACGCCCGCGATGCCGGCGAGGATGAGGAAGGTTCCGGCGGCGAGATTCGCCGTGAACTTCTCGCCCAGGAAGAGGACGGCGAAGAGGTTCGCGAGAACCGGTTTTCCGAAGAACACGAACGATCCGGAGACGGTGCCGGTGAGGGAAAGCCCCATGAAGAACGTGAAGTAGGCGATGCCGGTGACGAAAATCGAGAGATAGGCGATCCGAGGCAGGGCGGCCGCCTCGAAATGCAGGGGATCCACGCCGGACAGGAGGAGGACGGGAAGGAGAGCTAGGCTGCCCACGGTGAACGAGTAGGCGTTCATCTTCAGGCTCCCGATCTTCCTCGAGCTCCTTCCCCCCACCACGGTGTAGAGACCGAAGAATGCAGCCGAAGCCAAAGCGAGCAGCGGGCACTCGTAGCTCTCGAAATTGAGGTCGATCTTCTCCATGAAAATCACCAGGATTCCCGCAACGCCCAACAACAGCCCGGCGATTTTGGGCGCCCGGACCCGTTCCTTGTCGATGAGGGCCGAGAAGGCCATCACGAAGATCGGGTTGCTGCTGAAGATGACCGCCACGACCGAGGCCTTGGCCCCCGGAGCGTAGAGGGCGAGCTGCGTCAGGCTCATGCTCACGACCACGTTCAGGACGCCGGCAACGGCCGCGACGCCGAGGTCCCGACGCGAAATCATCACGTCCCTCCTCGACGCGAGAACCGCGAAAAGGAAGCCCCCGCCCACCAGAAACCTGATGAAATTGACCTGGTAGGGGTCGACGATCCCAATCAGCGTCTTGCTCACCACCTCGTAGGTGCTGAAGAGCAGGAGCGTCGTGAGGAGATACAGATAGCCCGTCTTGTCACGTTTCATGTCGTCCCGTTTTTCGCGCGATGCGGAAACAATAGCAGGAACGGACGATCGTGGGAAGATCGACCGGCCGAATCGATCCTTCCCTTTCGCTGGGCATCGCGATACGTGCGTGATATACTCCGCGCATGCGCATCGCCGTAGTCCAGCCGCCGGTGCGGGACTTCTACCTGACCCCGCATCGAATGAGCGCGCTGGGAGCCCGTGCGGTGGCCTTTCTCTGCGGGAAGGCGGGACACGACGCGAAAATCTTCAATTTCCCTCTCGAAGGCGGCCGCGCAGCGCTCCCCCTGCCCCTCGAGGCGGGTCATCTCGCGCCTCATCTCGTGGCCGGCGAACGCGGGCCGACCTCGTTCTTCACGTCGTTCGGACGATTCGGTCCGGACTTCGGAGACTGTGCGGAGATCATCGCCGCGTGGAGGCCGGACGCGGTGTTCGTCTCCTCGTTCGCCTACGCTTACGCGGAGGACGCCCTGGACCTGGCCGCGGCCCTCCGCTCGAGACTTCCGGGAGTTCCGCTCGCGGCCGGCGGCGGCGGCCCGAGCGCCGAGCCGGACACCTACGTCGCTTCGAGGCACGGCAGGAGCTTCGATCTCGTCGTCACGGGGGAGGCCGAGCCCGTGCTTGCCGAGATCCTCGCGATGCTCGACGGACGGGGCGGCCGCATCGGTTCGCCCATGATCATCGAGGCCCGGGGTCGGGATCCGGCAGGCGAGCCGACCTGCGTCTTCGCGGTAACTGAGGAATCGGGAACCGAGACGAGGGCCGCCGTTTCGCTCACGAGGGGCTGCCCTTTCGCCTGCGGATTCTGCTCGAACCGGCTCTGCCACGGAACGGCCTTCAGGACCGTTCCGATGGAAGAAGTCGAAAAGGGCCTTTCCCTCCTTCCCGCGAACAAACGGCTCCACGTAGACTTCGAGGACGACAACCTCCTCTTCGACCTCCCCTATTTCCGCGAAGTCCTGCGCCTCGTCCGCAAACGGTTTCCCGGTGCCTCGTTCTCGGCGGAAAACGGGCTCGATTACCGGCTCCTCGATCCGGAGATCGCCGACGAACTCGTCTCCTCGGGCTTCGACCGGTTCAATCTGTCCCTGGGCACGGCCGAGGCGAAGGGCGCGGTACGACAGAACCGAAAATTCGACCTGGATCGCTATCTCGGCGTACTCGATGCCGTCGGACGGCGAGGGGTCGCCTCAACGACCTACTTCATCGCGGGGCTCGACACCGACACGCCGGACTCGACCGCGGACCACCTCCGTCTGCTCGCGGGGCTGCCCACCCTCGCGGGAATCTCCCTCTTCTATCCCGTTCCCGGAATAGCCGGCTTCGACCCCCCTCCTCAGAGCCTCCTCCTGCATCCCGGCCTCGCGCGAGGATCCTTCGCCTTCCCCTGGAACGGAACCCTCTCGACCTCCGAGCTCGTCACCGCCTTCCGGCTCGCCCGTTTCGTCAACCTCGAGAAAAGGAAGGATCCTCCGGCCCCATGGCGGGAACTGCGCGAAACCATCCGAGCCACGAGACGCATCCATACCGTGAAAAAGCGGGACGGCGGCACGGAAATTACGGCCGTTTCGGGGCTCTCCGAGTCCCTCCAAGACCGCTTCTTCGCGTGATCCCCGTCAAAGACGGGCGGTATTCGACCGCTTCGATTCCCCGCATAATCGAAGCACTCCCTGGAAAAATCCCCCGGGATCGTGTACCCTCTTTCCACCATGAAACTGCCGATCGAGGAAATCGAATCCTACCCTCTCCTTTTCGACCTGTTCGACGAGTCGGATCCTCCTTCGGGAGATCTCGCGGAACGGGGACTCCTTCCACCGCTTCCCGTACTCGTCTCGGAGGAGGGGCGCTTTCTCGCATGGGGGAAAACGGCGATCGAGGCGGCGAAAGCGCGCGGCCGGAAGGAGGTCGAGGCCGCGATCTACGGTCCCGGCGAGCTTTCACGGAAGGAAGCCTTCCTCGTCGCTCTGGCCATGGAGAACAGAAAGGGCCGTTTTTCTCGGCGGGAACTGGACAGAATCGCGGCCGAGGCCGAGAGGCTGGGAGCCGACGATGAGGAAACCGAGGCACGCGTCGGAGCGGAGGGCTGCCTGAAGGCGGCGAGACGTCGGCTCGCCCTACCCCGGCTGCTCGGCGACCTGGCGGCACGGGACTCGATCGACCTCAAGACCGCCGAATCGGTCAGCTCCCTCCCCGAGGGCCTCCTTAAGAGCCTCGCGCCCATCTTGGAAGCCGCGAGCTTCTCCGAGCGGAGAATCTTCCTCAAGTCACTGGACGAAGTCCTGAAACGCGACGGAGGAGGGGCGAACAGAGAGGCGGCCCTCGCGGAAACGCTGCTAGGGTCCGAGCGGCCGCTCGAAAAACTCCGCGCGATCCGGTACCCCGAACTCGCCGGCCTCGAGGAGAGACTGCGGGCGGTATCGGCGAAGCGACTCAAGGGCAGCGGCATCAGCCTGAAGCCTCCTCCCTTTTTCGAAGGCTCCCGCTTCTCGGTCTCCTTCGAATTCGCCAGTCCGGCCCAGCTCGCGAAGAAGGCGGATTTGCTCAAAAAGCTCGCGGAGGAGGACGGGGATGAATTATTCTCCCTCCTCTGAGTTCTCCCGGCTCTACCTCGGTCCCGGGGTCCGCGATCTACCGGCGGTGAAGAGGGCGCTTCCTCGTCTCGCCGGACTCGAGGTCCGAGAGGTCGCGGCGAAGGAGGACATCCCGGCGGAACACCGCAACCGGGGTACGCTCTTCGTGACCCTGCCCCGGGGAGAGACCGTGGGTTACTGCCCGGGCACCAGGGGCCATGTCTGCTGCAATTACCTCACCGTAGACCTCTACCTGGGCTGCACGCTCGGCTGCTCCTACTGCATCATGAAGAGCTACCTCAACTTCGAACCCGTTACCGTGTACGCGGACCCCGATCCGTCCATAGCGAGGATACGTGAGATCGCGTCCCTGAATCCAGGCGCCATGGTCCGCGTGGGAAGCGGGGAAACCGGAGACTCCCTGCTCCTCGACCCGATCTTCGAACTCTCCGCTGATTTCATCCGGGGCCTTTCGGACCTTTCCAACGTCTGGTTCGAGTCGAAGACGAAAACCGACCAGGTGGACCATCTTCTGTCGATCCCGGACAAGGGCAACGCGGTGATCGGATTTTCGCTCAACCCGGAAGCGGTCTTCAGGGACGAGGAGGGATTCGCGGCGACGCCCGACGAACGGCTCGATGCTGCCGCACGGGCGCTCGATGCAGGCTACCTCCTCGCATTCCACTTCGATCCCGTCATCGACATCCCGGACTGGGAAACCGCCTACTCCGGCGTCGTCGACAGGCTCGCGCGGTTTCCCGGGGACAGGGTGGCGTGGATCAGTATCGGCACTTTCCGTTATCCCCCGGCGCTTAAGGACAGGATGGAAGACCGGCCGTATCTCCGCGGCGAATTCGTGCCCTGCCGCGACGGGAAATTCCGCTATCTCCAGAGGAAGCGCAAAAGGATGTATTCCTTCCTGAAGGAAAGGCTCGACACGGTTCTCGGATCGCCGGTCTATCTTTGCATGGAAAGCGCGGACGTCTGGCGGGGAACGATGGGTTCCGTGCCGATGAAAAATCCCGCTCTTCGTGCTATATTTAGAGGAACTCTGGGAGCGGGGAAGACGGATTCGTTCCCGAAATTGTGAAGGGAGGAGAAATGACCGTAAAGAAGACCTTCTGGCTCGTATTCCTCGCATCCTTCGCCGCCGCGGCGTTCGCCGACGAGGTCGGAGAGATCACCTATCTGCAGGACAAGGCGGAAATCGTCAGGGGCGGAAAGACCCTGGAGGCGGATTTCGGATCGGGAATCGAGGATTTCGACTGCGTGACGACGACGAAGCGGGGCATCGCCGAAATCGGCATCGACGCCAAGACCGGAATTCAGGGCTCCATCAAGGTGAAGCCGGGCACGAGCATGTACCTGGACATTTCGGCTATGAAGAGCGAGCAGAAGGGCGGCATCGAGCTTCTCGCCGGTTCCGTCGCTCTGACCGTCAAGAAGCTGTCCGGGAATTCGAACCTCGAAGTCAGAACCCAAGGCGCCACGATGGGCGTCCGCGGCACATCCTTCGAGGTGTCGACCGAAGTCGGAGGGGAGATGCTCGTCACCTGCGATACCGGCAGGGTCGAATGCAAGGACGAGGACGGAAAGGTGCTCTTCGCGGAACCAGGCATGGTGGTCGAGAAGGTCCCCGGCGTCGATTTCAGGAACATCCCCATCAGGGTTTCGGACATCGAAGGTTTCAGGAAGAATTGGCACACGGAAAGGATAGAGGCTTTCAAAGCGAATCCGATGAAGGCCCTCCGTTACTACTCCGACCGCTACATGGAGATGAAAAAGCAGTTCGACGACGCCTACAAGAGCCTTCTCGCCCAGCGGAACGTCCTGGACAAATGGTTCAAGGAGGACGCCAGGAAGACGATGGGCGGAAAGCTCGAGATCATGAAGGAGAAGAAGGCCCTCCTGGAACCGCTCAGAAACCTCCGTCGCGTGAATTTCCTCTTCGAGAAAATCTACTACCGCCTCCTCGAATTGGAGGATTACCAGAAACAGGGCTTCGGCAGGGGCGCCCTCGGCAACGGTTATTCGGCGGAGCAGTTTTTCACGAAATTCAGGAACGAGTCGGTGGATCTCCGGGAACGCATGAACATCGTCCGCTATTCCATGAAACTGTTCGCGAACCGGAACGACGGTTCCACTCCCTTCGACGGAATTTCCGAAGAGTCGCCTCAACAGGACGATTCGAAGAACGAAGAAGAGAAATTCTTCAAGAAATAGAAACGTTCGATGATATTCCGAAGATCCCTCATCGCGTTCCAGATCCTGCTCCTGGCCGCCCTCGGGGCCGCCGGGCAGGAAAAAAGGAAAACCCCCGTCCAGATCAAACCCGGACAGACCGTTTCGGGCTCGATCAGGTTCGACCGGGGGAGCGCCTCCTTCGAGATCGGCGTCCCGGAGACGGCCTTCGCGATCAAGCTCGTCCTTTCACAGGCGTCGGCAGACCTCGATCTCGTCCTCAAACGCAAGGACGAAACCGTGGCCTCGCGCGAAACGGCCGACCGAAACGAGGAGATCCTCTTCACGCGTCTTTCGGATCCCCCCCTCCGCTCCGGCAGGTACACCGTAGAGGTCAAATATCCTTTTTCCTTTCCCCCTCTCGAACGCGGTAAGGCCGTGGCGTCGGCGTCGTTCAAACTTTCGTATTCGGTCTTCTCCCCGGGTACGCTCCCGCTCGTTCCCGGAATTCCCCGAGCCGCGACCCTCAAGGCCGGCGAAAAATGCCAAGGTTTCGAGATCGATGTCCCGGAAGGAACGCGATACCTCAGATTCGACCTCTTCGACTCGACCGGCGATCTCGATCTCTGGGCTTCGAGGAAGGAGCAGCCCATCGAGGCCCAGGCGGCCGAATACCGGAGCGAGTCCACCCTTTCCAGGGAGACCATCCTCATCGGCGACGGCGGAGCCGCCCTCAAGCCGGGACGCTGTTTCCTGACCGTCATCGAGCCCTCTCAGAACAACAGGACCGACACCTTTTCCGTCGTCGCCTCGTACTCCGCGGCCGCCCCCGCCATGCTCCTCGACATCCCCGCCCTGCCCGAGCCGAAAACGCCCATGGAAAACGTCCTCAGGTCCACGGTGGAAATCCACAGCGGTGACGCCGGCGGCTCCGGCTGCCTTCTTTCCGCCTCCGGTTACGTCCTCACGAACCTGCATGTCGTGGGAGACGCGGAATCCGCCCCCGGATCGAGACCCGTGATCGCGGTGAACGTCCGCGACGATCTGCCGCCCCTCGAGCTCTTCAAGGCGGAAGTCGTGAGATTCGACGCGAAGCGCGATCTGGCTCTCCTCAAGATAACGTCGGGGCTCTACGACCAGCCTCTGCCGCGGAACTACAGATTTCCGGCCGTTCAGCTGGGGGACGTTTCCTTGCTTTCGATCGGCGATGCCCTCGGCTTTTTCGGATACCCCTCCATAGGGGGCACGGGTTCGAGGGTCACGATCACCTACAGCCGCGGCGTCCTGAGCGGCTTCGACCGGACCGAAGCGGGAATGTACATGAAAACCGACGGCCAGATCAACGAGGGCAACTCGGGCGGGGCGGCGGTGAACCAGAAGTTCGAACTCATAGGGCTGCCGACCGAGATCGTGGGGAACGGAGGAGGCAGGATCGGCTACATAACCCCCGTCTCCATGATTCCGGAGGAATGGCTGACGATAATCCGGGGACGATAAAAAAGCCGTCCCTCTCCGGGAGAGACGGCTCGTTCCGTGATTCGACCGGTCTCAGTCGACCTTGATCGCTATCCTTTTCGGCTTTGAGGATTCCTTGATCCCGAGAGAGAGGAAGAGCAGTCCGTTCTTCATCTCGGCCTCGACCTTGTCCCGGTCTATCGTGTCGTCAAGCGTATAGCGCTTCAGGTAATCCTCGGAACGACGCTCGCGGATGAGGTAGGTTCCCTTCGGTTCCATGTCCTGCCTCCTTCCCTGTATGACGAGTTCGTCGTTCTCGATCCGGACTTCGAGGGAATCCTTCGCCACTCCGGGCATCTCCAGCCGGAGGTGGACCTTTCCGCCCTCTTCGTACACGTCGGCCGGGGGCACCACGGTGCGTCTCTTCCTCGTTTCCAATTCCTGGTTCATGATGTCCTCCTGTGATTACGACACCTTCACGGTGATCTGTTTCGGCTTCACTTCTTCCTTCTTGGGAAGCGTGATTACGAGCACTCCGTTCTTCATGACCGCCTCGATCTTGTTCGGATCGACGGTGTTCGGCAGATTGAGCGTCCTCTGGAACGATCCGGACCATGCCTCCTTCCGATAGACCTTGGTTTCCTTCGCGGACTTCTCTTCCTTCTTCTCCCCCTTCAGGGTGAGGATGTTGTCCGCGATGGAGAGCTCGATGTCCTTGATGTCCACGCCGGGAAGATCGCAGGCGACCGTGAAGTCGTTCTCGTTTTCGACCACGTCGATCGAAGGCGAGGAAACTCGGTCGAAGATGCCGTGCATCGGAGCGTACCGGTCGAATTCGAAGAGCCGGTTGATCTCCTCCTGCAACCTGTCGAAGTCGGAGACAGGATCGAAGACATCGTTTCGTTTCCATTTCAACAGATTCATACCAACCCTCCTAAAAGAAAGTTTATTATTTCATAATCAGTATTGCATTTTCCATGCCAAGAGCATCTACCTTGTTTTCCTATGGAGGCATCCGGGTCTACCTTCCTACAACCTTCATCAATTATATACAGCACAAATATTTAATATATTCACCCCGGGAAATCCCGCATCTCGGAAACGGGATTGAAGGGTGATCGCACACCCAAGCCCTCCGAAAAAGTGAGTCATTATTTTTCACATGGGTCATTACATTTTCCTTGGAGTGTCAATTTGATACATTTATTTCGTAAAAAACGGAGCGTCCCGGAATTGAAGACGAACGCGGGACATGGTATGCTCCTCATCGACATCATGATATACGTGACGGGACACAGGAATCCGGACATGGATTCCATCTGCGCGGCTCACTGCTACGCTCATTATAAAAATGCTATCTCTTCCGGCAGCGAGTACCGGGCGATCCGGTGCGGGGCCTTGAACAGGCAGACGAAATACGTCTTCGGCCTCGCGGGCGAGAATCCTCCCGTCCTCGTCGCGGACATCCATCCCCGCGCCATGGACATCGCGAGGACGAACATCGTGTCGCTCGAGGAGAACGAGGCCATATTCACGGCCATCAGGAAGCTCGACGAACACAACATCAGCGTCCTGCCCATACGGGACGGCGACGGGGTATTCCGCGGACTCCTCTCGATCCACGAGATTTCCCAGTACTTCATCGCGGAGACGATCGGGGCCCGTCCCGAATACCTGTTCAGGCCGAGCAATTTCGAGAGCGTACTTCCCGGCCGATTCCTTCACCGGGGCATGGAGGAGGAATTCTCGACGTTCACGATGATAGGCGCCATGCCGCTGGAAACGAGCATAAGGAGACTTCAGGCTATCCTTCCCAAGAAACCGGTGCTCGTCGCGGGACTCAGGAAGGACATTATCAGGCATGCGATACGGGAGAATTTTCCGGCCCTCATCCTCACCGGCATCGATCCCGGAGAACGCCCGGACGTCGATTTTTCAGGCTACTGCGGCTGGGTGTATCAATCGGACCGTGACACCGCGGAGACGGTGCGGCTTCTCCGGCTTTCCTCCCCGGTCAAGCACATCATGAACCGCGAACCGCCCCGCATCCAGAAGACCGCGCTTTTCGAGGAGGCTCGGGACGTCCTCGTAAATTCCCGTTACAGGGGGCTGCCGGTGTTCGACGGCGAGGAGTTCTTCGGCATCGTTTCGCGGCGTTGCTTCATCGAGCGGCCGAGGAAGGAACTCATCCTCGTCGACCACAACGAGGCCTCGCACAGCGTCCCCGGGGCGGAAACCGCCGAGATAAAGGAGATCCTCGACCACCATAGAATAGGGATGGAGAAGACCAGACACCCCATCTACGTGTACGCTAAACCCGTGGGAAGCACCTGCACCCTGGTCCATCAGCACTTCGTGCTCTCGGGATTGCCCATCCCGAGGCAGATCGGGCTCCTCCTTCTCGCCGGAATCCTATCGGACACGGTCGCCCTGAAGTCGCCGACGACGACCGAGGAGGACGAGGCGGCCGCGAAGGCGCTCGCTTCGCTGGCAGGACTGGATATTCCGGCCTTCGCGGAGGACCTCCTTTCCCAGGCTCAGGACATCACGAAGGCGGATCCCCGCGAGGCGGTGGCGGCCGACTTCAAATCCTACCGGGAGTTCGGGTGCAGGTTCGGAATCGGGCAGGCCGAAGTGGCGACGCTCGAGAATTTCAGCGAGGCGAAGGCAGGGCTTCTCGCCGCCCTCGAAGGCGTGAGGGCGGAGCAGGCTTTGGACTGGGCCATGATGCTCGTGACCGACGTCGTCGAGGAATTCAGCCTCCTGCTCACGACCGACAGCCCCGGCAGGGAATCCTCCCTGATCTACCGGCGCATCGAGCCGAACCTCTACGCCCTGCCCGGCGTCCTTTCGCGCAAGAAACAGCTCCTTCCGGAGATCCTTCGCGTCCTGGAGGAATCGTCCAAACGGAAGTGACGCCGGCGCGGTTCAGGAACCGTTGCGCGGGGAACTCCGAGTTCGTCGGTCCGGGCGGCGTTTTCTCGCCGCCGGGTCCTGGAAGAAGAAGCGGACGAGCAGTCCGTACACTTCGGGGAATGCGCTTCCGAGAAGATGGGGACGTTCGAAGAAATATTCGCAGGCAACGGCGAAGAACTCCGACGGATGCTCGGCGGCGTAGGTGTCGATGCGCTTCAGGAGGCTGCTCTTCCCCGGACGGTCGATCGAGCCCTTGAATTTCTCGTAGGCCTCCGAAAACGATTTCTTCCATATCCGGGGATCCAGTCCCCCAGGGAGCGGAGGACAGCCGTCGATGGTCCCCGCCCTTCCGTCGATCTTGTGGGCCATCTCGTGAATGACGACGTTGTACCCTTCACCCCAGCCGGAGTCCTCTACATCGCGAAGTGAAAAGACCACGGGACCGAGTTCCAGGACCTCGCCCCCCACTTCGTCGTCGAACTCCCGGACGACTCCCGCCTCGTCCACCTCGCGTTTCCTGATCTTGTACCCCTCCGGGGTGAGGATCACGGTACTCCAATCGTCGTACCAGCCGATGCCGAGATTCAGGATGGGAAGACAGGCCTGGACAGCGATGGAAAGCGTCGTAGATTCGGACACCTCGAGATCGGCGGGATGGAGGAATTCCTTCTCCGCGAGGAAAAGCGTGGCGAGCTCCTTGAGTCGGGACCGTTCCTGGTCCGCGAGCCCGTGCAGGATGGGATGCTCCTCGAGGGCCCAGATCCACAGGTCCTCGGGGATGGGGTTGCGTGCAAGAAGCCTCCTGCGGCGTGCTTCGGACAAGAAGGAAAAGAAACCCAAGCGCTCCCTCCTGGCGGGCCTGTCGCTTTCCACTCTATCATTCCCGCGCCGAGGATGGGAACTATCTTCCCGTCTCCTCCGCATTGAGAAAATTCTTCCCGAAAAAAGGCCGAATTCATTCTCGTTTTTGGCACGTAACTTGCTTTAATTAATCGACTTCATTCGTGCAAGGAGGAAACCATGTATGGTTTCGGAAATGGCTGTTGGACAGGCTTGGGAAGCCTCGGAGGAGGTTCGATGATGTTCATCCTGATCGTCGCGGTTGCGGTAGCCGCCGTCTTCTTCGTCGTAAAGAACGCGAAAAAAGGCGAGCCCGGAAACGATGCGGAGAGCATCGTCAAGGAACGATTCGCCCGGGGGGAAATCTCCGCGGATGAATACCGAGACATGATGAAGCGCATCCGCGAATAGTGTTTCGGAGAGCCGAAAAGTGGCAATTTCGCGTGAAAAGTGTGAAACTGTAAGAAACGACGAACAACGGAGATGAACATGACTGAACCGAAACAGAAGAAAAAAAGAAGCCTCCACAATGCTGCGCGGGCGGCCGTCCTGGTGACGATCCTCCTCGTGATAACGGCCTCCGGCATCCTGCATCAGATAGCACCGAGTTGGAGGCCCGTCGGCGTGGACGCGCTCTGCCCCTTCGGAGGAGTTGAGTCCCTCGTGACCGTGTTCCTGACCGGCAAGATGCTGGAGAGGATCGCTTTGAGCAGCTTCATCCTTCTCGCGGCCGGCGTAATCACGGCGCTGGTGTTCAGGCGGGGTTTCTGCGGCTACATCTGCCCCCTCGGGACGCTCCAAGATCTTTCGAGAATGGTCGGCAGGGTGTTCGTTCCCAGGAAGCTCGCGGTCCCGGCTGCGGTCGACCGGCCGGCCCGCTGGCTGAAATACGTGGTTCTCTTCGCTGTCGTGGCTTTCTCCGTCGCCCTCGGAAAACTCGTGATTCGGCCTTACGACCCTTGGGTCGCCTGGCAGCATCTTTCTTCAGACGAGGTCATCGCGGAATTCGGCGTAGGGCTCGCGGTCCTCGTCCTCTCCCTGGTCGGTTCCGCCGTATTCGAGCGAGTCTTCTGCAAGTATCTCTGCCCCATGGGCGCCTTCCTCGGCATCCTGAGCAAGATCGGATATTTCCGGGTGAAGCGGAACGAGAAAACCTGCATCGATTGTTCTGCCTGCACCAAGGCCTGTCCCGTCGGGATTCCCGTCGCGGACCTGACCGAAGTCAAAACCGCGGAATGCATAAGCTGCAATCTCTGCGTCACATCCTGTCCCGTCAAGGACACCCTGAACCAACAGGGACGGGGCAAGGGCGTGCTGCCTCCTGTCCGGATGCTGCTGGCAGTACTGGGAATCTTCGCCCTCGTCGTGGGAATCACGACCGTGACGGGTGACTTTTCCTGGACCGTGAAAAGCATAGAGCGGCATGCGGAGGAAAAAGGCGTCTTCAATCCCGCCGACATCAAGGGTTCCGACACCTTCAAGGCGGTGTCGAAGGTTTCGGGAGTCCCGAAGGAAGCCTTCATGGAAAAATTCAAGCTTACGGAAAAAGAGTGGGACGGAACCCTCAGGGATTGGGCTCACAAGCCGGGATCGACGTTCGAGGTGGAGAACGTCAGGGAATTCCTCAAGGAGAAAATGGAGAAATGACGAACGGCCGCCCGAAAGGCGGCCGCATTCACGTACAGGAAGCGGTCAACCTTGCATCTCGGCCGATTATGCCTTAGATTTATGCTATCGTCATGCATGGAATAAAGTTAAAAAGCATAAAAGGGCTGCTTCTTGCCTACGTGACCCTCATTACGGCAGTCGTTCTTACCGCACTTTTCATGATAGGATATCACCGGGTCAAGGAAACCCGGTCGGCCGTGGAGAAGGAGCTCTCCTCCATACTTCGGCTTCAGGCGTCGTTCTTGAATTCCTGGTTCGATACGACGAGCGAGAATCTCGCGGGACTGAGCATGCTCACCTCCGTCGGCCGGAACGACAATGTCTCGATGCTGCGCGATTTCCAGGGAGTCGTCGAAAGCAACAGGTCCTTCGAATCCGTAGCCTACGCGGACGCGAACGGGAACATCATCCTGGATACGAGTTTCGGAATCAGAAAATCCCCCTTCGTGACCATCGCCGACAGGCTTTACTACCTGGAGGCGAAAGAGCACCGCTCCCATGTTTCGGGCGTAATCGCCAGCAGGGTCTCCGGGAGACCCGTCGTCGTCTTCTCGCATCCAGTGATCCGCCGCGGGGAATTCGACGGTCTCGTCTTCTTCACGGTCCGCTTCGACACCATGGTGAAACTCGTTGAGACGGCCGCTTACGGCGAAACGGGTCGTTTCTACATCGTCGACAGGACAGGCAGCGCCTTCGAATCCGGCAACACCGATACGAAGCGGCGATTCACGGAAGAGCAGCTCGAAATGCTCGCCGACGAGGGGCTTCACCGTTACAAGGGCAGTATGGACGAAACCGTCCTCGGAAGCGCTATTCCGATCTCGAAAAGGAATTTCCTCATCATCGCGGAGATCGAAGAAGGAGAGCGCATCAAGCCCTTCGCGGAGAACGGTTTCGTCCTTCTCATGTCATCGGCATCCGTCCTGCTCGCCGCGATCCTGCTCTCGATGGGGAGCTACGGCGGCGTAAAGCAGTCGATCCGGGGGATCAGAGACGGCATCGCGGGCATCCAGAAGGGGACTTATTCGAAAATCGACGCGGCGAGATTGTCCGGATTCCCCGGCGAATTCCTGGACATGGCCGTCGAGCTCAATTCGATGATCGAAACCGTCAAAAAGAGAAGCGACGAACTCACGTTTCAGGGGTTCCACGACGCGACCACGACGCTGTACAACCGCCAATACTTCCAGGAGGAGGCGAAGCGCGTCTCGACGGGGAGGTTCGATCCCGTCGGGGTCTTCATCTGCGACGTGAACGGCCTCAAGCTCGTCAACGACACGCTCGGACATCTCGCGGGAGACAATCTGCTCCGAGAGGCGGCCTCGGCGATTCAGGGCTGTTTCCGAAAAGGCGATTTCGTCGCGAGGATCGGCGGAGACGAATTCGCGATCCTCATCCCCAAGGCAACGAGGGAAGTCATGGAAGCCGCGGCGGAACGCCTCGTTCGGGCGTCGAAGGAAGGAAAATCGGAGCCGGGAAGCATGCCGGTCTCGTTCGCCTTCGGTTACGCGTGGGGTGACACGAAAATGAGACCGCTCGCCGAGATGGTCGCGGAGGCTGACGACGCGATGTACATCATGAAGGACAAGCAGAGGGACTGCTATCGGAGCGATCTCGTCGAATACCTCATGAAAGAATTGTCGAATCACCAGAACCTGCGACAGGGGCACATGCTCAATTGCGAACGGATCATGAGAGATTTCGCCGAATTCTGCAGGTACCCCGACGACTACGCCGATAAGCTGGTCCTTCTCGCCCGGTATCACGACATCGGTTTCGTGGGGATCCCCCTCTCCATAGCGAACAAGAAGGACCGCCTGAGTCCCGACGAATTCCGCGAGGTTCGCCGCCATCCGGAAATTGGGTACCGCATCGCCCAGGTTGTTCCCGAACTCCGCAGCGTAGCCGAGTTCATCCGCGTCCACCATTTCTGGTACAACGGCGAAGGCTATCCTCCGGCCGCCGGCGAGAGAGGCATCCCCAGGGAGGCTCGGATCATGAAGATCGTCGACGCCTTCGTCGCCATGACGATGGACAAGACCTACCGGACCATCCTGACGCGGGAGGAAGCGCTTGCCGAACTCAGGCGCTGCTCCGGAAGGGAATTCGACCCCGAAATCGTCGAGGAATTCGGCAGGTTCCTCGCGTCCTGCGGTCCGTCGCTCGAACCGTAAAGCCGCAAAATAAAAGGAGGCCGTTCCCCCGGAGAGGGAGAACGGCCGCAGCGGGCGGCGGACGACCGATCGTCCGTGGCGACGGGCCTTCACTTATCCGGCATGACGAGATCGGGAATGAACATCGTGATCTCGGGGATAAACGTGACGAGCATGAGGACGACCACCATGGTGATCCAGAACGGGATGAGGGCCTTCGTTACCTGTTCGATGCTGATCTTCCCGATGGCACAGCCAACGAAGAGCGCGGATCCGACGGGCGGCGTCGTGAGGCCGATGCCGAGGTTGAGCATGAGGATGATCCCGAATTGGATGGGGCTCATTCCGAGCGTCTTGACGACGACGGGATAGAGGATAGGCGTCGTGATGAGGATGAGCGGAGCCATGTCCATGATGCAGCCGAGGATGAGCAACAGCAGGTTGATCATGAGAAGCAACAGCACCTTATTGGTGGTTATGCCGAGAAGGGCGTTCGTCGCCATCGCCGGCACCTTGAGGAAGGCGAGGAGCCATCCGAAGGCGCTCGCGGCCGCTATCAGAGCCATTACCATGGCTAGGGTTTTGAGCGTGTTGTAGAGGATCTTGCTCATCCTGCTGATCGGGATTTCCCGGTAGACGAAGAACGTGATGATGAAGGCGTAGAGCACAGCGATCGCCGCAGACTCGGTCGCGGTAAACACGCCGGACACCACTCCGCCCATGATGAGAACGGCGGTTACGAGGCCGAGTACGGCGTCCCTCGTTATGACCAACGCTTCCTTGAGCGAGTACTTCCTGTCCTTGGGATAATTCCTTTTGACCGCGATGATGTAGGTGACTATCATGAGCGCGATGCCGAGCAGGATGCCGGGAACGAATCCGCCGAGGAACAGTCTTCCCACCGATACTCCTCCGGCTGCGAGCGAATAGATGATCATGTTGTGGCTGGGGGGGATGATGATGCCTTGGCACGCAGAGGTCACGGTGAGCGCCACCGAGAAATCCGCATCGTATCCCTTTTGCTTCATCATCGGAATTACGATGGTACCCAGGGAAGACACGTCGGCAACGGCCGAACCCGAAATACCGCCGAAGAACATGCTGTCCAGACAGTTGACGAGTCCGAGACCGCCGCGGATTCTTCCCACGAGTACATTCGCGAAGGCGATGATCCTGTCGGAGATGCCGCCTTCGCCCATGATCTCGCCAGCGATGATGAAGAACGGGATCGCGAGAAGGGAGAAGCTGTTCACGCCTTGCGCCATGCGCTGGACGATGGCCATGAGGGGAATGTTCAGGTAGATGGCCGTGAGGATCGACGAAACCGCGAGCGCGATCGTGATGGGGATGCGGATGATGATGAAGAAGATGAATCCTCCCAAGAGGATGGTTGTAGCAACAGTCACATCAGGCATCGCCTTCCTCCTCTCCTCCGAGCAGTCGTTCCAGATGTTCGTCCTTCCGATCCAGGCCCAGGAGATCCATGAGCGAATCGTAAAGGATGAAAATCGACGAAACGGGCATGATGATGTACATCATGGCCGCGGGGAATCCCGTCGCGGGCAGGATCGACTGCATGGTGAACCTGGTCAGAATGAAGCCGAAGACGAGCATGACGAGGGCGAGGCCGAAGGTGAGCCCGCTGTTGATCTTCTTCATGATAAATCCGGCCCATGCGGGAAGCCTCGCGGGAAGGATGTTGAGACTGAAGTGGAGATTCTGCTTTACTCCGATCGCGAAGGACATGAAGGTGAACCATTCGACGAGCACGAGGGCGATCTCCTCGGACCACTGGAGTCCGGAATTGAAAACGTAGCGCAGGGTGACATTGACGATGATAATGACGATCATGACGACGACAATGAGTTTTGCGAGCCATCCCATGACGAGATAAAACCCGTTGAAAAACTTGCGAATGAAATCCATAGGATATCCTTTTTGAAAAAACCGGAGTCCTCCGTGGGAGGGAGGACTCCGGGGAATTCACGAATCCCGCGAGTTTATTGGACGTCCTGTATCCGTTTTACGAGCGCTTTCAGCTCGGGAGAGAGCTTGTCGTACATGGGTTTCATTGCGGCCTGGAAATCCGCGTTGCTCTCGAGGACGGTGATCTTGCAGCCCGCCGAACGGGCCTTCTGCTCCGCGGCCTTGTCTTCCTTCGCCCACTCGGCGATCTGGAAGGGCATGGAATCCTTCGCGGCCTTCTTGATGAGCGCCTGGTCCTCCTTGGAGAGCTTGTCCAGGACGATCTTGCTGCCGATCGTGATCTCGGGAACCCGGGTATGCTCGTCCACCGTGAAGAACTTCGCGACCTCGTAGTGGCTCGTGGAAATGTAGCTCGGCCAGTTGTTCTCGGCACCTTCGACGACGCCGGTCTGGAGCGCGGAGTATACTTCGCCGAAGGGCATGGGCGTCGGAACCGCACCGAGGGACGTGACCAGACCCATCATGAGTTCGCTCTGCTGGACGCGGATCTTCATTCCCTTGAGGTCCGCGACCGACTTGATTTCCTTCTTGGAGTTGTAGAAGTTGCGGGCGCCGGAATCGTACCAGCAGAGGCCGATGAAATTCGCCTTCTCGATGCTGGCGAGGAATTCCTCTCCGATGGGTCCGTTCAGGACCTTCCACATATGATCCGCGTTCCGATACAGGTAGGGCATCTGCAGGGCGTCGAACTGCTTCGCGAACGCGGCGAGCGGGGAAATGCTCACGCGGGTGAAATCGATCGCGCCGAACTGGACCTGTTCGATGACCGCCTTCTCTTCGCCGAGCTGGCTGGAAGGATAGACGTCGATCTTGATCCTGCCGCCGCTCCGCTCGCCGACGAGCCTCGCGAACTCCATGTCGCCGCGGGTGGTCGGATAATCCGCGCGATGAGTTTCTGCGAGCCGCATAACGATCTGTTTCGCAGCGGGTTTGGCGGCCGCTCCGCCCTTTTCCGGCTCCTTCGCCCCGCCGGCGTTCAGCCCGAATGCTACGAGCGCGAGAATGAGAATGCCGAGTAGTTTTTTCATTACGATCCTCCTAGATTTGGATGTTTAACTGTAAACCCCGGTTTCGCGGGCCGCAACAATAGAGTTTTGTCATTTTCTTAAGTATTTTGTTCTCTCCGGGAAAAGATCCCCCCGTTTACGTCCTAGGAGGTTCGGTCGCGGAATTCCGTGGGCGTGAGGCCGACGATACGCTTGAAGACCCTGGCGAAATAGTTCGGATCGGAATATCCGACTGCATAGCATACTTCCTTGACGTTAGATTTCGGATTTCGGAGCAGTTCCCTGGCCTTCCCGATCCGGAAATCGGTGAGGTAATCGATGAATGTCACCTTCTTGTGATGCTTGAAAACCTTGCTGAGGTAGAAACACGATAGATGAACGCGGGCGGAGAGAGATTCCAGGGAAATGTTTTCCATGTAATGGCCGTCGATGTAATCCACGACTTCCTTGACCAGAGCGCCTCCACGGGACTGCTGGAGGGACTGCGGAGAGAACCCCGCAGCGGACTGGCCTCCCTTTTCGAGAAAGGATTCCTGCCAGGCGACGACGGTATCATCGGGGCCGGTCCGGTCGAGGGCCGCTCCCGCTTCCCGGAAGGCCGCATGTATTCCGTCGGGATCGGTGAAGCTTCTGGACACCCCGACGTGAATGCTGAGGCCGATATCCTCTCGGACCATTCCCGTTACGCTTTGAAACAGATCCAGGATGTCCACCTGAAAGGTGTATTCCTCCGCTGCATCCTTGCCGGGAAGCACGAGAACATAGAAGACGTTCCTGAGCTCGTGAACGAGAAAGCGGATCATCCTCCCTTCGAACTCGTTCTTTATCGCGAGTAGGCATCTCCGCTTGAGAAGCAGTTCCTGCTCGCGGGAATCGATGCGGACCGGGTAGGAACCGTAATCGATCCTGAAGGCCGCCACGACCCCTCGCGTGAAGACGACGTCCATGATCGAGAAATAATTCGCGAGAGTCCCCGAAGGAACCGGCCGCACGAGAAGGGACTCGAGGATCTCGCTGGTGAAGAATTCCGCGACCTTTTCCAGCCTGTCTCGGTTCTTTCTGTCGTCCTCCTCCCGCCTCCTGAGTCCGTCGAGGATGCGGGCGATCTTCCCGACGACCTCCCTGATCCGATCGTCCGATGCAGGCTTCAGGAGAAAGTCGTCGACTCCGATCTTGATCGCCTCGTGAGCGTACTCGAAATGGTTGTAGGCCGTGAGAAAGACGATCCTGACGTTCGGCAGGATCTCCCGAAGGCCGCGGGCCGCCTCGAGTCCCGAGAGTCCGGGCATCCGGATGTCCAGGAATACGATGTCGGGCCTGTGTTCCCGGCAGGACTTGAGAACCTGCTTCCCGTTCTCCGCCTCCCAGATGCGGCTAATCTCCGGACAGCTTTTATTAATGATGAGGCGGAGCGAGCTCCGCTCCAGGCTCTCGTCATCCGCTATGAGCAGGCTGTACACCGGCATGGCCTCCTTGACGCGGGAAGGAAATGCAGATGAAAGCTCCCCTTCCGGCTTTACTGCGCAGCAGAAACTCCTCCTCTCCGTTGAAGAAAAGCCGCAGGCGCGTGACCACATTGCGGACGCCGATCCTTTTCCCGTTCCGCTGAAAGAGATCGTCGTTAGGCGAAAGGATCTCTTCGATCCTCTCCTTCGCCATCCCGATCCCCGTGTCGGTGATCCTGATCCTGATCCGGCCCCGGTGTTCGGTTATCTTGATCCTGAGCCGCCCCCCGCCCTCCTTGGGCTCTATGCCGTGAAGGATCGAGTTCTCCACCAGGGGTTGAAGGGTGAAGCTCGGAATGTCCACCGCGTCGGGATCGACTGAACAGCGGATGTCCGTCCGTATCCTGTCCCCGAACCGGAATTTCTGGATCCTGAGATACTCCTTGACGACGTCGAGTTCTTCCCTGAGCTTGACGCTCCTGCCGAAGCCGTGGAGGTTGTAGCGGAAAAGATCGGAAAGCGACCGGATGAGCGCGGCCGTGTCATCCGCGCGTTCCAGAGACGCTTTCCGGGCGATCGTGTTCAAGGTGTTGAAGAGAAAATGCGGGTTGATCTGGGCCTGGAGGCTGAGGAATTGGGCCTCCTTGAGGGATTTCTGCATGGAGACGTTGGCGAGTTCCTCCTCGTGCAGCTTCTTCTCCAGCACTGCCTTTTCCTTGAGGTCCTCGACCATGCTCTTTATTCCGCCGCTCATGACGTTGAAGGACCGGGCCAGGATGCCGATCTCGTCTTTCGACTCGACGGTTATGGGCGGAGCCTCGAGGTCTCCGTTCGACATTCTGATGGATGCGGCGGCGAGCTTGCGGATCGCCTTCGTGAGCGAATTCGAGAAAAGGATGGCGAAGGCGAAGCACAGCAGCCAGATGAAAACGAGCCCGACGATCGTGAGGAGACGGGCGAAGGACACCCTTTCCCCGAGCCGCCTGAAGTACCGATTCTCCTCCGCGAGCCGGATGTTGAGGAGCTGGGAGAGATAGCTTTCCATGTAATCGGCGATCCTTTCCGCCGTATAGAAGGGGATGTAGTAGGAATCCTGCCCCTGCTGTTTCCCGTCGATCGCGGCCAGACACTTCTCGAAGTAGACACCCTGTCCGTTCTGCAGGGCGCGGATGAGGAAGTAGGTCGAAAGGCTCACGTTGGATTCCCGATCCACTCGGGCGAGCAGGCCGATGAGTTCCTCCCGGAGCGAAAGGAAGTCGAGAAGACCGTCCGCGGTTCCGTCCTTCATCTGCCTGCCCATGACAGCGCGTATGGATTTCATGCCGAGAAGGTATTTATTGATGGTGTGATAGCTCGCGAGGGTATCCTGGAATTCGTCCACGTACCGGTACACGATGGAAACGGAATAGAGGCTGATCATGCTGATCAGCGTCAAAAGACCGGTGAAGAAAATGAGCTGCTTGTTCTTGATGGAGAGGGAACGCCAGAGGCTTTTCAGTGATCGCGCGATCATGTGGAGTCATATTATACGCCGGTACGCGCGGGCAGTAAAGAAACAAAGGAGCGCGACGTGCGGGACTTCCCTCGGAACGCCGACGCTCGATTTTTCACGAAATCCTTCCGGCCGGCCCGCTCGTGTTCGGCGCGATCGCCGTACGGGTTTCAGACATCGGACGGCATGTACCCGATACCAGGGCGTTCCCGGGGGGAGGCTCGCCACGGAAAGGAGTCGGGAATCCGAAATCTCAGAGGGTGAACCAATTCACGAGACGGCCTTCGCGGAAATACAGCTCGAACCAGGAGTATTCCCAATATTCGTCCTTCGGGGTCCGCTTCGTCGCTTTCGGCGAGGAGAACAGCGCCATCACCTCCGCCTTCGACATGCCGATCCGCAGCCGCGCGAGATCGTTAGCCGGGAAGAAGGGTTCCGCCAGCGGGAAACCGGCCGATGCCAGAAACGACGGCGCGGCCAGTGGGGCTTCGGGGCCCGCAGGCGCCGAACGCAGGGGAACCGGAGAATTCGCGCATCCCGACATAAGAAGGAGCGTCAGGAGCGCCTGAAATTTCACTTTTCGCATGGGGGTCACTTCCTCGCTAGATTCTCGGCAGTACCCCGGGGGCTCTCAAGATCCTTCCGTCAGGGCAGGGTCGAAACCCGGAGGTCCTTGAACGAGGCCCCGCCCCCCAGGGTCCTGAGCGCCACGGAGACGCCGGATCCGACGCCGAAGAAGGTCTTGTACCTCACCTTCTCCTTTCCCCCGACGAATAGGGAGATGCTTTCACCGACCGGATCGTAGAGGACGTCGACGTCTACGTAGGAGTCCAAGGATTCGGCGATGGTGGCGTCCAGGACGCGTTCCATATTGACGTCGTCGTCGGATCGATAGACCTGAAGATGCGAAGCTCCGTTCTTGTAAAAAACGGGATCCCGCGTAAGCCATACGAGCAGGGACTTGCCCTCGCCGTAACCCTTCGATTTCCTGACTTCGTCGACGAAGATGTGAAGGCCGACACCGACCCAGTTCCGGCCCGAGGACTTCGTTTTGAAGGAATAGAGGATCGGCCGGTTCTCCTGCTTCACGGGCAGCGTGAGCTTGGCGAAATGCTGACGCGCGTCGGTCTGTTCGGCCGAATCGGAAGAGACCTTCCAGGAACCAAGACGGGGCGAAGCTCCCTTGAAGCCCATGAGCAGGATCCGGGAATATTCTCCTCGGGAAAAGCCCGAGACGGCCGCGGTTTCCATCCTGCCGCGCAGGGACGCGATCTCCTTTTCCAGGCCTGCGACCTTCGATTCCAAGTCGCTCACTCTGGTTTCGACGGCCCCCTTTGCGGGGGCAGGCACCGCCGGGGCGTCCTTGGGCGGTCGGGTTTCCGCGGGTTCGAGCCAGACCTTGGCCGATCCGGTCTTTTCCTTTTCAGCCTTGAGCGCCTCCGCCTGGAATTTGAGTTCCTCGTTCTTGGCTGCGAGTTCCGCAACCCTCGCCTTGAGCGAGCCGACCTCGTTTCCCAACTCCGAGTTCCGCTTTTCCAGCGCCTTGACGCGGACGGAGTCGGAATCAGATCCTTCCCTCGCCTTGCGGAGCTCTTCGCCGAGAGCGGCGTTCTTCGCCGTGAGGCCGGCGATCTGCTCCTCGTAGGGACGGAGGAGTTCTTTCAGGACGACGGCCCGGGGCAGCGACGACTCGGAAAGGGGGGCACTTTCCACGTCCTGGACGAGTGAGATGCCGTTGGTTCCGTCGAGTCCCACCCTTCCCTTGTATACCGTTCCCCGGTAAAGGATGCCTCCGAGTTCGAGATCGCGTTCGTTCACGGCCTTCAGCGTCGCAAAATCCAGGATGAGATCGTCCGGCAGGGCGTTCTTCGCCTCAGGCAGGATCTTGCCGACCCTCCAGCCCCCGGTCTCGGGGTCCATGTCGGCATAGAAGGAAAACTTCTCCCCTTCCGCCTCGACGGAACGAATGTACAGGGAATATGGTCCGGATTGGCTTACGCGGGCATGATTGAAATCGATTTTTTTAAGGGATATCGGATCGCTCCAGGAGACCGAAGCGCAGAGAAACAGACTCGATAAAACGGAGAGAAACCGCATGCTGAACCTCCACTCAGTTCCCCCCCCGAAGCTGAGTATAGATCACGATTGGATTTTATTCAACATCCGCGCTCAGAGACCGCTTTTCCAGAAGTCCCTCTCCGCCTGAACCATGAGAAGTTCCTGATAGGGCAGCGTCTCGATGAAATCGCAGAAGGTTTTCCAGTCGCCGAACCGATAATGGCGTCGGTCGTGGTAGGTATCTCGGAGGGTTTTGTAATCGCATTTCGCGAGCCCTCGCTTGATGAAATTGTCGGGCAAGAGCTCGATCGCCTTGTCCCGGCGTCCTTTCGCGATGTTGGTGTTGATGAGTTCAAGGAGCTTCGGCGGAACGGGACCCTCGAAATCGGCCTCCTGCAGTTTCCGCTCGGGCCCGGAGGTATCCTCCTCCTTCCTGACCCACTTGATTTCCTTCATGGATTCGGCAATCTGATCCCAAAAATGATTGGTCGTCGTGATGTCGAGCACGACGTCCAGGAGCCACATGAATACCGGCCTCGTATCCGCCTTTCTGATTCTCTCCACCATGAAGGCGTAATCCCGAATGCCGAGAATCCCGTCGTCTATAGTGTCGTAATCCCTGGCATAGATCTTTTTCATCTCGCGCGAAGCCATGAGAATATTATTGACGCTTCCGACCAGCTCGATCTTCATCCGTTACCGCCTGGAACGACTCCATTGTACCATTGCCGTGAATCGACAGCTTTTAATATATACCAGTTTCGGCCCTTTCCAAAGGTCCGGAAAAAATATCGACCTTCCAGCGGGGATCTCGGCTATCGCCGAACGACACCTAAAAAATCATTAATCTTTCATCCCTTTGCTTGACGACAGGCCGAAAAAGCGATACATATAATTCTACACTGACCATTTTCCATTTTGGTCAGTGTAGTTGAGGAGGATGCGATGAGCGAAATCGCGACGAATCCGAGAATTCAGGAAGCGAGAAAGAACATCCAGGAACGCGCCCTCGAATTGTTTCATCGTTTCTCCTTTTCGAAGACTTCGGTAGCAGACATCGCCCGGGCCGCGAACCTCGGGAAGGGCTCCCTCTATCTCTATTACAAGAGCAAAGACGAGATCCTCTTCCGCATCATCGAGGAGAGGCTCGAGAATTGGAGTTCGGAGAACCGGGCCCGTTTTACGGATCCTGCCATTCCATTCGACTCGAAACTCGACGAATTCCTCACGATGATCATCGGAGAGTACGTATATCTGAAGGACATCCTCTTCGGCAATCTTGAAAGCGTGGAAGGAAAGACGCTCGGCGAAATCTTCCGCAAATTCGGAGCCTACCATCAGCGGGCGAGCAGCTTCCTCTTCGAGGTCGCGTGCAAGCAGGGGCTCGCGGAGGAGGTCGATGCGGAGAAGGTCATGGCCGACATCCGTGAATTCCTCACCGTCATAGTCGGCAGGATCGTCATCTACGTCATAGCCCATGATTGGAATAATATCGACGAACTCAGGAGAATCGTCCGAAACATCTCCCTTCCGATCTTCCACGCGATATCGGACAGTATGAAGGATTCGGACGGTCGAGAAGCGAGGTGAAGGAATGAAGCATCTTTTCAAACGGCCCAAGTTGATCATCACTGTTGTCGTCCTGGCTACGGCCGCGTTCGGGGCCGTGATCCCGAGCATCATCATAGACAACGACATCAAGAATTATTTCCCGAAATCGCACCCGTCCTATCTGCGCAAAGAAAAGGTCGCAGCCACCTACGGCAGCCTTTCCATGATGGACATCTCGATCCAGACCTCGGAGAAGACCATCTTCACTGAAGCAGCGATCAAGACGGTGAGGGACTTCACCGACGAACTCGAGAGGCTGAAGGGCGTCGAGCGGGTGAAATCCCTCACCAACACGGATTACATCGTCGGAATCGACGGAGGACTTTCCGCCGAGACCCTCGTTCCGAAGGATTTCGTCGCTACGCCCGAAAACCTCCTGGATCTCCGGAAGCGGGCCATCGACTGGAAGTCCATGTACGGCGGACTCATCCTTTCCGACGATTTCCGGGGGACGCAGATCGTCGTTTCGGTGGAAAAGGATCTGCCCGCTCCCGAGGTGACGAAGCTCTTCCACACCATTCGCGATCTCACCGAGAAATACGAGAAAGAGCCTTTGAAATTCAGGATGGCCGGAGATCCCGTCATCTTCGAGCTCACGAGGGAGTACATGATAACGGACCTCATCCGGCTCGTACCCCTGGTGAGTCTCGTGGTTCTGCTCTGCCTCTTCTTCTCGTTCCGGAACCTGGAGGGAACCGTCCTGCCCCTCATCACGGTCATCGTCAGCACGACCTGGACCGTGGGCCTCATGGCCCTGGTCGGGGCCCATTTCACCGTCATCTCGAGCTGCATCCCCATCGTCCTCATAGCGGTCGGCTCGGCGTACGGCATTCACGTCGTCAACCATTACTACAACGACCTCAGGGAAACCGCAGGGCAGCTCACCCCTGAAAAGCACCGGGAACTCGTCATGGAGTCCCTCGGCAAGGTCGTGAAGCCGGTGTTCCTGGCCGGAGTCACCACGGTCGCAGGTTTCGCCTCCAACCTCACGAGCCCCGTCGTCCCCCTCAAGGATTTCTCCCTCTTCAGCGCGATCGGCGTCACCATGGCCCTCGTCATGTCGCTCGTTCTCATACCCGCCCTACTCATGGTCAAACCTGTCGGAAAAACCGCGATCTCAATCGGGAAAGAGGGGAAAGGTCCGAAGGAACCGGGGACGGAGGCTGTGCGGACCTTCGCCAAGGCGTTTTCGACCCTCAGGAGGAACCGGATACCCCACATCATCGTCACGAGCCTCGTGGTCGCGGCAGCCTTGACGGGAGCCTCCAAGCTCAACATCGAATCCTCCATGATCAAGTTCTTCGACGAAAACTCCGAATTCCGGAAGGACGTCGCTTACATCGACGGCAGGTTCGCCGGGACGAACCTCCTCAGCCTGATCGTCAAGGGCAAGGAGAAGGGGGATCTCACGGACCCGGCGATCCTGTCCGCAATGGACGAGCTCGACGCCTACCTCATCGAGAGACACCCCGAGATCGGAAAGACCATCTCCTTCCCCGACTTCGTCCGCAGGATGAACAAGGTCATGCACGTTCCCCAGCCCGAGGCCGCGCCCGATGCGGGCGGGGATTCCCAAGGCGCGGGCGAGGCCGTCGCGAGCTTCTTCGACGAGGCGCCGGCCGCCTCGGCTGCGAAGGAAACGACGAAACCGGCTCCGAAGACCGCGGGAAAACCGGCGGTAAGGACTCCGGCGACCGGCGCAGCCGAGCTCGGCAAGACCTACACGGCCTCAGAGTTCCTCGCCCTGCTGGCCGACGCGAGGGCCTCCCTGGACTCGCGGGAAATCAGCGCCGACAGGATGGTCGAGGTCCTGGAGCGGAAACTCAACTACGGCGGAGCCGCCTACGACGAGATACCAGTCGACACGGCCAAGTATCCGGTTGCGGACAAGTCGGAATTGAAGAACCTCGTAGCTCAGTATCTTCTCCTGTATTCCGGCTCGCTCGACCAGTTCATCAACGATCCGCTCCGTCCCTCTGAAAGCCGGATCATGGTGCAGTTGAAGAGCCACAATACCGGGACGACCGACGCGATCATACGGGACGCGAAGGACTTCGCGGCTGGACATTTTCCCGCGGGATACACGATCGAGGCCTCTGGCATAGCGGAACTCGAGGTCGCCCTGAGCGACATGATCGTGTCGAGTCAGATTTCCAGCATCGTGATCGCTGCGATCGCGGTCGTGATCATCATGATGATCTCCTACCGTTCCCTGATAGCGGGGATCATCGGAGTGGTTCCTCTCACGATTTCCATCCTCATCAACTTCGCGATCATGGGATTCCTCAAGATCGACCTCGACATGGTGACGAGCCTCGTGAGCTCGATCGCCATCGGCATCGGCATCGACTACACCATCCATTTCATCGAGAACTACCACCTCGAACGGCTGCGGTTCGAGGACCTGGACACGGTGACCATCGAGACGCTGAAGGTCTCCGGGAAAGCGATTCTCGTGAACGCCCTCTCCGTAGGGCTCGGATTTCTCGTGCTCACGCTTTCGAACTTCGTCGTCCTTCGGCACATCGGCCTTCTCGTGGCGATCATCATGCTGACGAGCTCGGTGCCTGCCATGACGCTCCTGCCCCTCATCCTGAACGTCTTCAAACCGGCCTTCATCTCGAAGCCCCTCGAACCTTTCCGGTTCGGTCGGCGAAAGAAGGCCTGACGCCATAGACGCGGGCTTTACGCCCGCTTCCCAAGAAGGAGATAGAAATGAAAACAGCTAAAATCGGATTCATCTCGACGGTCATCCTCCTCGCAGCGATCCCGCTGTTCGCCATCGACGGGAGACAGATCATGCAGAACGCCCACGACGTGAAGGTGCCCCAGTTCACGCATTCGGCGGTCAAGATGGATCTCATCGAAAAGAACGGAGACGTCGAATCCCGCATGGTGGAGGAATGGGGTAAGGACAAGAACGACCTCAAGACGATCGTCATGGCCTTCCACAGCCCGGCTTCCGTCAAGGACACCAGATTCCTGCAGGCCGAGAACAAGGACCGTGACGACGACAAGTGGATCTATCTTCCCGCACTCCGGTCCACGCGTCGCATCGCGAGTTCCGAAGGGGACAAGTCCTTCATGGGGACGGACGCGACCTACGACGACATGAGCAGCAGGGACGTCGACAAGGACAACCACGAACTCATGGGCGAAAAGAGCGTCGGATCCTGGGACTGCTACGTCGTGAAGTCCACGGCCAAGGATCCGTCCGATTCGCAATACCTCCACCGGATCAACTATGTGGACAAGAAGACCTGGGTGCCGGTCATGATCGAGATGTACGACAAAAAAGGCGGAGACCTTCTCAAGGTTCTGAACGTCGAAAAGCTCGAGAACGTCAAGGGCTACTGGATCACCATGAGCGCCGTCATGAAGAACCTGAAGACCGGACATTCCACCAGGATCTCGATAACCAAGATCGAGATCGACAAACCCATCGACGACCGGCTCTTCTCCACGAACTTCCTCAACACCGGAAGGCTGAAATAGGAGGTCGACATGTCGCGTCATGATTCAGAGACGAAAGCGCACGCCCGAGCAGGCGTACTCGCCTTGATCCTCTTTCTGACGGCGGCGGGAATCGGAGGAGCGCAGGACAAGGCCGACAGATCCGAGCAGCCCGCCGGCGGCCCCGAGGGGGATTCCGTCTCGTTCTTCGGCAACGGAGGGGAGGACGCGGCCTCAGGCGACGAGGGAGCGAAGGCCGAGAGGGTCCGTATTAACGGCTCCCTGAATTTCCTCTCCCGCGCCTACCTCGGAGGCGGAGCCCTCGGGGCCGTAGGCAGCGATTCCGACGACGAAGACACGACCCGCGTCAATCCGTCGGCGAGGTTCGACCTTTCCTACAAGGGCGCCTCGACGGAACTCTCCGCGAACCTAAGGCTCGATACCGACCGTCTGAAAGACCATCCGGAGGACGTCATAGACGAAGCCTACGCCAGGATCTTTCTGGGCGATTTCGTACTCGAAGGCGGCAAGATGAAAATCGTCTGGGGAAAGGGTGACAAGCTCCATGTCCTCGACCTCTTCAACGCCAACGATTACACGGACTTCATCATTCCGGACTACATCGAGCGAAGGATCGCGGAGCCGATGTTCCACCTCGCTTGGAACGGTCCTTCGGGCGTGAGGGCGGAGTTCGTCTGGACCCCGACCATGACTCCGGACCGGCTGCCGACGGAGGGGCGATGGATCGCCTCACAGACCTCGACGGTCAAGAAAATCCTCGAGCAGTACGTCGGTTATAGATATGCCCAGCTCTACGGAAACGGCACGAATCCGGCTGCTGTATTGGCCGCGAACGCGTACCTCAGCGCCCATTCCGACGCCTCGGCCTTCATGCCGGACACCGGCACCCTGGACTACGGTCAATACGGCGTCAGAATTACCGGGTCGGTCGGCCCGGCGGACATCGGCGCCTCCTATTACCTGGGCAGGTTCAAGACTCCCTCAGTCGCCTTCGGCTACACGGGAACCCAGGTGACGAGCGTCGAAACGGCCTACGACGTGCTGCAGAGCTTCGGGCTCGAAGGGGCCGCCGTTCTGGGACCGATCAACACCCGGGCGGAAGCTGCCTATTACCTCACCAAGGATATTGCCGGCGACGACCCAACGGTCAAGAACAACCGACTCGCCTGGCTCTTCGGCTTCGACGTTGACCTTCCGGTGAGCAACCTCAACATCAACATCCAGACCATAGGCGCCTACATCCTCAAGAAGGACGAAATCCTGTCGCCCCTTGACGTCGATTACGACACGGACGGCCGGTATTCGAACAACAAGATCGTGCTCAAGCTCTCCGACAGCTTCAATCACGAAAAGATCAAACCGGAACTCACCTTCATCTGGGGGATCGAACGACGGGACTACTATCTCAATCCCAAGATCGAGTACAAGATCCTCGACGAGTTCAAGATAGAGCTGTCCGGTCTGCTCCTCTTCGGCAGCAGAGACGGTGAATTCGGTTCCTTCACGGACAACGATTTCGTCCAAATCGCAATGAAGTATTCCTACTGAGTATTCCTGTTTGGTCGCCGGGCAGGCCTCGAAGCGATTCGAGGCCTTTTTTCGATTCTGCTCAGTGCAGGGAAAAGGACTCCAGGCGCGGCGCCTTCCTGTTCGGACAGTTGGCCCGCGTGCAGTACTGACAGTTCACGAAATCCACCTCAGCGGGGAAGAGGATGCCGGATACGCTCTTGTTCGGCACCATGAGGCAGCTTTCGGTGAGCCTCACGCCAATGGCCTCGGTGACGCCCGGAAAGAGCGAGAAGAGTCTCGTCTGCTGGCGGATGGGCCAGAGGTCGGCTTCACCCGAGCCAGGATTGATGGAGGCGAGGTTCCGGAATCCCGACCGTTCGGCCAACAATCCCCGGAGATGAGCGGACGCCTCGCGGAGAGCCATCTCCTTGATCCTGTCGAGCCAATACGAGGCGAGGAAATCGAAGCCCGACAGGTCCATCCCCTCGGCTTCGGCCCCGCAGGTTACGATGAAGGGGAAGACCTTGTGGATACCGTCCAGATTCCTTTTCAGCACCGCGCTGGTGAAGGTGACGCCGCCGAGCTTCACCCAGTCCTCTCCGCGCTCGTCCACGAAGAGTTCGTCGAACACGGCCTTGGGTTTGAGAAGCGGAACCACCGCCTCGACGATTCCGGAAGCCTCCTCGAAGAGACCGGCCTCCTCGATCAAGGCGGACTTGAAGAATTTCGCCTCGTCGAATTTCCACGGTATGTCGCGAAGAACTTCCATGTCTCGTTTCCTCCCTACATGTAACCGAGCCTGGAAAGAAGGATCGAAGAGGCTGCGAGGCAGGCCGCCTCGGTTCTGAGGATTCTATCTCCGAGCCTTAGGTATTCGAAACCGAAGCGCGAAAACGTATCGAGTTCCCCATTCGTCCAGCCCCGCTCCGGGCCGATCGCAAGCGCGACATGCCGCGCATCCAGCGGGACATCTTGGATCCTGAGCCTCCCTCGGGTCGGATCGAGAACGAAGCGCCTGGTCGCGGGCTGCAGCGCCTCCAGGCAGGCTTCGAGCCTCGGGAAGAGCCTCACCTCGGGTATCCTCGTGGAGACCGCTTGTTCCGCTCCCTCGTAGAGATGCCTTCGATATTCACCGTTCTTCCAGAGACCGCTCTCCAGGTAGGATTTCTCGCTCAGGTCCGTCCGGGTAAAAAGAAGCTTTCCCAAACCCAATGAGGACAAATCCTTGAGCAGACGCTTGGTCACGAGGGGCCGCGGTGCGCCGATGACGAGTTCGACGGGGTAAAGCGACTCGGGTTCATCCTCCGGGGCGAAGTCGAAACGGAGGCTTTCTCCTTCCGCGGAGAGGATCGTAAGTCTTCCCTTTCTTCCGTTCACGACACCCGCCCTCAGACTGTCTCCTTCCCCGCTCTTCAATATGGAGAGGATGTGAACGGCCCTCGGGTCGTGCTTCGGAAGCGGCTGGTCTATTTCCTCGGGTTCGAACAGGATGAGATTCATGCTTCGGGAATCGAAGAGGACGCAATGCCTTCCGCGGTTGCCGCCGCGGAGGCGTCATTCACGGAACGTGAAGTGAGGTTCGCCTGCTTAGGGGCGGGAGCTTCCACTTTGCGTCCGGCGTCGACGAAGAACGAGGTTATCTCGTCGAGCGGGGCCTTCTCGGCACCGATGAGCGTCTGAAGAAGAAGACCGTAGATCGTCGCGAGGATGATACGTGCAAGACCCGAATTGTTCTTTCCCTCGGGGAGTATCCGATTCAGCCCTTCCTCGATCATCCTTCGCCACTTCGCATACTCTTCGCAGAAACGTTTCCGCAAAGACTCGTCCATGAGCGCTTCCTGGATGATGTAGAGGTGTATCTGTCCGCGGGACCGCGCCTTCAGAATCGTGTCGAAAACCACCTTGAGAATGTCCTCCGGCGCCTTCGCTTCCCTGCTCTTCTCTACCCAGTCGATGATCTTCCGGGTCATGTGGTTCATGCTCTGCTCGGTGATGTCGAAAACGAGATCGCTTTTCGAGGGATAGTAATAATAGAGGGTGCCCTTGCTGATCTTGACGGCCTTGGAAATGTCGGCGAGGCTGATGTTCGCGACACCCCGTTCCTTGATCAACCGCGTCGCCGTGAGAAGGATCTTCTCTCTGTTGATCTTCGTCGTTTTTTTCTCGCGCCGGCCCATGATGGAAGTATACGGGGAGCTTCGACCTGGTGTCAACGCGGCGGCGAGAGTAGGCCGAGCTGGCACATCGGGCAGTCACCTTAAAATTATGCAGTTTCTGTAGTGAATGATCTTCTCCCAATTTGGCCGTAAATCGTTCGATCAACGATCGACCCACGAATAAATGGCCGGCAAAAAAAGCGGCGGAGAATCCGCCGCGATTGCCGAATATGGCTTTTTCAGAGGGAGGATCGGACGTAATTGCCGCATGCGGCTTCCTCCGTCCCCGTGGAGTAAAAGGAATTACCAGTCACCCCTGCTTCAACTTCTCCTCGATTCTCTTATGGTTCCAGACCGAGATGCCGATGGAAACCAGGGCGAGGACGAGAAGCACGACCGAAATCGGACGGCTGACAATGATACTCCAGTGGCCGTTGGACATTACGAGAGATCTCCGGAGGTTGCTCTCGGCCATGGGACCGAGGATGAGCGCGAGGAGGATCGGCGAGAGCGGGAAGCCGTAGCGCTGCAGGAGGAATCCGACCAAGCCGAACGTCAGGGTGAGCCAAATGTCGAAGATGTTCCCGCGCATGGCGTAGGATCCAACTGCCGAAAGCACGAAGATGATCGGGAGCAGGATGGTTTTGTCGATGGAGATGACCTTCACGAAGAACCGGATGCCGACGATGCCGACGATGAGCATGGCGATGTTCGCGACGATCATGGACGAAAAAACGTTGTAGACCACGTCGAGATGCTCCTTGTAGAGAAGCGGTCCCGGCTGAAGGCCCTGGATGATGAAGGCCCCCAGAATGACCGCGGTAACCGAATCGCCCGGAACCCCGAGGGAGAGAAGCGGAATCATCGCGCCTCCCGAACAGGCGTTGTTCGCGGACTCGCACGCCGCCATCCCTTCGATGACGCCCGTACCGAACCGCTCCGGATACTTCGAGGATCGTTTCGCCTCCCCGTAGGACACGAAGGCCGCGATGTCGCCGCCCGTACCGGGAATAGCGCCGATGAAGACCCCGATGAGGCTCGACTTGATGATGTTCTTCCAGGAGAGGAGCAAGTCCGCTTTCGAGGGAAACACCTTCGCCATCGTCGCCTTCACCCGTTCGATGGTCCCCATCTTCTCCACGCCCGCGAAGAATTCGGAAATCGCGAAAAGGCCGATGAGGGTCGGGATGAAGGCCGGCCCTTCGAGCATTTCGACGATGCCGAAGGTGAATCTCGGGTATCCGGAGATGGGATCGAAGCCGATTGAGGATATGAGCAGCCCGAAAAAGCCGGAAATGACTCCCTTCACCACCGAGTCTCCGGAGATCGAGATTATGACCGAGAGTCCGAACACCGCGAGCGAGAAATACTCGACGTAGCTGAATTCGAGCGCCATCGCGGAGATGGGAGGAGAGAGGAAGGTCATGAGAAGGGCGCCGATCATGCCGCCCGAAAAGGACGCGAAAAGCGCCATGGTGAGCGCCCTGCCGGCATGTCCCTGCTGGCCGAGCGGATAACCTTCGATGACCGTCGCCGCAGCGGCGGGCGTGCCGGGGGTCCTTATCAGGATGGCGGAGATCGAACCGCCGTACATGCCCCCGCAGTACAGCCCGAGGAGCATCGCCAGGCTTTCAGTCACGGGCCGGCCGAAAGTGAACGGCACGAGGAGTGCAACTCCCATCGTCGCGGTCAACCCGGGCAGGGCACCGACGATGATTCCCATCGTGACGCCGATGAAGATCGCGAGGAGAACGCTCGGATGCAGCACATTGCCGAAACTGTGAAGAAGTAGTCCCCATTCCATGTCAGAAAATGCCTCCCAGCACACCCATCGGAAGCGAGATCGAGAGGAATTTCTCGAACACAAGGTAGACGGCCACGGTCACCGCCGGAGGCACGAGAACGAGATAGAGCGGCCTTTTCACCCCCAGGAGCAGAAGGTAGAGCAGGACCACGAGCGTGCAGTCCAGCATGAAGCCGATCGTCTTCAGGGTCGCGACGAAGAGGAGAGCGATCACGACGGAAACGAAGAGCCTCCGCGTCCCCTTGTCCTTCAGGCTGAAGCCCAGGCCTTTTCCCGATCCGGTGGCCTTTCCGAACGCTCCCCTGCCGACGAGAACGGCGCTGAACAGGAAAAGACCGCCGGCGAGAATATTCGGGAAATAACTCGGCCCGATCGCCATCACGTTGTCTTTCGGGAACGACAAGCCTACAATGTACGCGGACACCGCTATCACCGCGAAAATCAGTCCGCAAACGATATCATAAGTCTTCACGGGAAACCACGCATATTCGAGGGTTTTGGAAAAGACCCGCGGAAGGCGGGCAGAAGCTCCGGGACGGCAAACGGGAAACTCCCGCTCCGTCCCGGAGGAATACGATTCTTATTTTTTCGTCAATCCGAGGCTTTTCATGACAGCTTCCACGTCGGCGGCGTTCTTGGCGAGGAATTCGGTGAAACCCGCTTCGTCCTTGTAGACGAGATTGAGTCCCATCTTCTTCGCGGTGGCCTGGAAATCCGGGGAATCGAAGCCCTTCTTGAGGGCGGAGGTGATGACCTCCTTGATTTTCGGATCGACGCCCTTCGGGATGGCCATGCCGCGCCAGGTGCCGAACGTGACGTCGAGGCCCTGTTCCTGGAACGTGGGAACGTCGGGGAAGAGATCGGTCCGCTTCGTGTCCATGACGCCGAGGATCTTGAGATTGCCGGACTGGACTTGGCCCCGGACTTCAGCGACGCTCACGGAAACCGCGGTGAGATGTCCGCCTACGAGGGCGGTGACCGCAGGAGCCGCGCCGTCGAAGGGCATGTATTTGACCTTGATGCCGGTCTTCTCGGCCATGAGGCCAGCGGCGATGTGCCATACCGAGCCCGGGCCCGAGTTGCCGATGGAAACTTCGTCCGGATGGGCCTTCGCATAGTCCACGAAATCCTTCACGCTGTTGAAGGGAGAATCCTTCTTGACCGTCAGAGCCGGGGCGTCGACGTTGAGCAGCATGAGGTTGTCGAAATCCTTGAACGTGAACGGAATCAGGCCCTGAGGAGGAAGCGAATTGAGCTCGAAGGTGATCATTCCCCAGGTGTAGCCGTCGGGCTTCGCGGTCCTGATGGCGTTGTGTCCGACCGCTCCGCCGCCTCCGGTATTGTTCACGACCGTTATGGGCTGGCCGAGAGCCTTTTCGGTTTCCTTGGCGAGGGCCCGGAGCAGGGTATCGGTTCCGCCGCCCGCAGACCAGGGGCAGATGACGGTCACGGCTTTGGTCGGGTATTTCTCCCCGGATCCTCCGGCGAATGCAAGGCCGGCGATCAACAGGAATGCGCCTAGGACGAGAGCGAATTTCTTCATGCTTTTCTCCTTTTCATATGGTACGCATCATGAAATTTTCGGCCCTTTCGCCACACGGGAAAGCGGCCGAGAACGAATGCATTATAATCCCGTCACGGCGGAATGCGCAAGCAATTTTTATATGGCAAATCGTCGTCCCGCCTGTTGAAACACTTCGGGGGTGATTGTTTTTTCCGCGACCGGTTGCAAGCCCGGCTATTTTTCATAATACTATAACCATGCAGGCGGGAAACGATGAAAAGGTGAGAGATCCTATCGTAGAAGGCCTCTTCTATCCGGAAAAAGCGCCGGTTCTCGAAAAAACCGTCGCATCCCTCCTTTCGGAGCGACCCGAAGCCCCGGGGAAGGCCTACGCGATCGCGAGTCCTCACGGAAGCTATGAACGCTGCGGTTCGGTCATCGCCGCGGCCTTCAAAGCGGCGAAAAACAGCACCCCGGAACGAGTCGTCCTGATCGGGCCGGTTCATCGTGAAGAAACCGATTCGGTCATCCTACCGGAATCCGCACGGTTTCGCACGGCATTGGGCGACATCGAGGTCGACCAGGACAGCGTCGAAGCGCTCCTTTCATGCGGCACCAAATTCATCAGGAACGACATTCCGCACTTGGAAGAACACTGCATCGAGGTGCAGCTTCCCTTCGTTCGGACGCTCTTCCCGAAATCGACGATCGTGCCCATACTCCTCGGGAAGGCGACGAAGGCGAACGTGAAGTCCCTGAGCCAGGGTCTGTACGTGGTTTTCGGCACGTCGCTCGCGAAGACCCTTTTTGTGGTCTCCGCGAATTTTTCCGGCCTCCGGAACGCCGAAGACGGTTCCAAGGAAATCGATTCAGTCCTTTCCCTCGCGGAGACGGGCGATTGGGAGACGTTGGTTGAAGCGAAGGTCGAAAAACGCTTCCAATCCTGCGGAATCGGATGCATCGCAGCCTGCGTCGCGATACCCTTCCCCGACCGGTCGTTCCGCGTCATCGAGAAGAAATCCTCCGTCCCCGATCCCGGTTCGGATCGGGTAGTCGAGTACGCGGCAGTGTCCCTCGCATGATGGTAAAGGACGCCATGAATTTCACGCTGGACGAAAACGAAAAGGCGATACTCCTGCGAAACGCGCGGGAGTCCATAGAGTCGGCCCTCGAAAGGAGGCAGCCGGCCTATCCCCCATCCACAGCCAACCTGAAAACCAGGGCGGGTGCCTTCGTCACCCTGAGGACGAAGTCCGGCTCCCTTCGCGGCTGCATCGGGACCATAGTCGGCAGGGCTCCCTTGGATGAAAGCATTCGCGAGACGGCTAGGTCGAGCGCGTTCCAGGACTTCCGTTTCAAGCCCGTCGAGCGGGAGGATTGGCAGGATATCGAAATCGAGATTTCCGTGCTCACGCCCCTCGCCAGGGTCGAATCGGTCTCGGCGATCGTTCCCGGCCTCCATGGCGTCTATCTCAGGAAGGGTGCGAATTCCGGCATCTTTCTTCCTCAAGTGGCTTCCGAACAGGGCTGGGATCGCGACGAGCTCCTCGCTCATCTCTGCGCCAAGGCAGGTCTTCCCGCGGACGCATGGAAAAGCAGCGACGCGGAAATCTCCGTCTTCACAGCCCTCGTATTCGCGGAAAAATCTCGGGACGAGTGATTTCCGGCATGGAACCGAACATGAAAAAACACACGATAATCGCGCTCGCAGGAGAAAACCGCTCCGGAATCGATCTCGGCCCCACGGGCGGGAGACGGGCGCTCGCCCGCATGTTTCCACCGGACGTCGGTCCCGGCCTCGTCGTCGAAAACGGCGCGGCGAGGGAATGGAAGATCCTGGGCATCACGGAACTCGGGGGACGTCTGTACGCCTACGGCCATCCCGTAGAGGCGGAGGGATTCCTCGAGAAGCTCGCCGAGCTCGCCGGGACGGAAGCGATCGCGGCGCTCCGCGGACTCGTGCGGGCCTGCGGGACGCTCGCCGCCGAGGGTCGGCTCCCGTCCAGGCTGTACCCGGGAGGAATCCTGTTCCTCGAACGGAAGGGATTCCTTTTCCTTCCCGACTCGATCATGGAAAAGGCCCTTTCAGTGCTCCCGCTCGAGAACCGTACCGCGGAGTACGAAGTGTTCAATCACCCCGATCTCGCGGGCGAAGCCGGGTTGTCCTTCAGCCTAGGCTGCCTCGCCTACAGGATCGTGACCGGAGTCCTCCCCTGGGACGAAATCGGAGAGGAGGAACTCCATACCGCCATGAGGTCGCGTCTTCCCCTCCCTCCCCGCCTGAAAAAACCTGGAATCCGGGACGAGGTTTCGGCTTTCATCATGCGCGCGTTCTCGGAAGGGGAAAAGCCGAACCTGGCCGAATGGGACGAGGCGCTCTCGGCCTGGATTTCCCGGGGAGCGGAATTCGAACCCGACGACGAGGAACTCGAAGCCCGAAGGCGAGAGGCCGCCAGGGCCGAGGCCGAACGTGCGGGAAAGGCCGCCCGAAGGAGGTTCTGGGAGAGGAACAGGACGGGGCTCCTCGCGGCGGCCGTCGTCGCCGTGGTCGCGGGCTCGATCGCATGGTCGGTCGCCTCGAACCTCCTCAAGCCCAGGGCCACGAAGGGCTTCCCTCCCGAGGAGGTCGTCCGCACCTTCTACCGCAGCATGAACACCTTCGATCACGTCGTCATGGAGGACTGCGTCCTGGGCGACGCCGGCAAGGCGTACATCGGCGAGGCGATGAACCTCTTCGTGGTTTCCCGGATGAGGCTTTCGGCGGAGATGAGCACCGGTTTCGTCGACGCCGAGGAATGGACCAGGAAAGGCCGCCCAGAAGTGCCGGCGGGGAAAGTCGTGTACGGCATAGCCGATCTCGCCGTGAAAAGGACCGGCGGTTCGGAGGAGAATCCCGAGTATCTCGTGAGCTTCGAGCATTGGGCCCCTGTTCCCGCGGAGCCGGATTCGAAACAGCCCCCCAAATCGAGGGGCATCGCTATCGGGGAAAAAGTCACGATGGTCCGCTCCAAGGGGGATTGGGTCATCGGACGCATCGAGAGAATTTCGGAAAAACCGCTCTGAGAAACGGCGGGTTTCAATCGAAGACGGTGGAAAGGATGAAAACGGCGCCGGTGACGGCGAAGATCCCTCCCGCGGTCATGATCTTCATTGACGTGGAACGGTCGATCCAGGGCTCGTCGCTCCCGAAGACGGTGTCGCTGTAGCCGGTCAGGCCTCCGAAGGCAGCGGTGAGGAATCCGAGGCCGACGAGGGCCCCGCCGCCGACGCGCAGCCTCGACTTCCTGAGGTCCTTCATCTGCCGTTCCCACTCGTTTTCCACGGTCACGGGCTTCGCGGGCTCGGTCTTCCGGACTTCAGGAAGGGTGACGGTCTTGCCGGCATCCTTCTCGGCGGGCCTCGCGAGTTCGTCCTTCACCTTCGTTTCCGCCTTCGGCTGCGCCTTCTTCAGTTTCTCGGGCCCCAAGGACTCGCTCTTGAGAAGCTCCTGGATGGCCGGAAAGATTTCTTCGACCTTCGTCGGTTCCACGGGTTTCGCTTGAAAATCGTTCTTTTCCCAGAACGCGACCACGTTCTCCGATATGACGGCCTTCTCGAAAACCGGCGCTTCCGCGGCTCCGGCTTTTTCCTCCGCAGACTTCCCGCCCGCGGGGGTCTCGGGAGGAGCGGGCGGCGTCGTCTTTATGGTCACCATCTCGTTCGCCTTGATGACGACTGCTTCTGCCGTGACCGGCTTCGGAGGCGGTTCGGCCTTGGTCTCGGCTTCCGTCTTCGATTCGGGCTTCTCTCCGGGCTTGGCCTCCGCCGCCGGAGGTTCCGCCTTCGCTGCCGAGGCCGGTTCGGCGCGGGTGACCGCCACCGATCCCTCGAAACAATAGACCTTCGTCGACGCCGCGAGCCCGACGGGCTCCTTCTCCGCGATGAAATCGAAGCCGAAGTCGGTCCCGCGGACGCCGGCGACCGCGCCTCGGCCGCGGATGCTGAACGGATCCCGGCCGGTGAGCTTGTCCACCTTCGCCCGGACCCTGCCGTATGCGAGATCGAAGCCGCCCCCGCCCGACGTTTCCAGGTTCGTGACGGTGAACGTGGTATTTTCCGCGATCTTGAGAACGGATTTCGTGGGATGGAGCTGAATCTCGACGAAGGTCCCGTTGTCGGTCTGGATCATGTCCCCTGCGAGCAGCGGAAGGCCGGTGACGTCGACGTTGTCGAGGTCGTAGGAAATGTATTCGCCTTTCCTGAAGATGGACACTTCCTTTCCCTGGGCGTAGATGATGAGGCCGAACGCCTTGTCCGCCGTACCTCCTTCCTCCGCGGCAAGCGGGACGAGAAGAAGGCTCCACAAGACCAGAAGCGACAGCGAAAAATGATCCTTGGCCGGTTTCACGTTTATAATGTATCGCACGCCGGCCGTTGTTGCAAGAATGATGCGTGCATAGTACATTTGCGAAAGCTATGGAGCAGCTCCTGAACGAAATACGGATCGCATCGACCGATTCCAGGATCAACGAGCGGCTGAAAAGCCTATCCGCCCCCTCGGTCGAATACACCCGCCATTACAACCAGACCGAGGAGTTCTTCCTTAAACTGCCGACAACGTTCACGGTGCCCTCCTTCGCCATCCATCACGACGTGAGGGTCCCCGTGCCGTCGACGGATTACATCGGCAAACTCAGGGCGGTCGTCGACGAGGTCTCCGAGTACGTCCCGGGAATATTGTCCGGCCTCACCTACGTATTCGATCCCGCGGAAATCCTCAGGCCACAGTTCTTCCAGCTCTACCGGTACGCGGAACGCTCCTACCTTTTTCTCCTCAGGATCGATCTCCTCCCCCGTCTGCAGGAATATGAAATCCTGGAGAGGGGCGGCAACGATTTCACCGCCTCCTACCTTTCGGACAGGCTGTACCTGGAAGCGGAACTCATACCGCTCGATGCGGTGAATTCCGAAGGGGACAAGATCTCGGGCTTCCGCGTCAGGCAGTCGATCTCCGCCACCTGGATCGGAGAGCGGGGACGGGGGTATTTCGTCCAGGGAATATGGATCGACCGCGAGATCACGAAATTCCTGAGCAAGCTCTTCATTCCCGCCGGCAAGCGCATGTATCCCTACTATCCCTTCACCTGCCGTCACAGGGCCATCTGCCTTTCCCTCGTTCGACCCGAGGCCGAGAACAGGAAGCAGGAGGTACCGAAACTCCATCGGGCTTCGGCCTTCCTCGAACCGCACATGAGGACCATCGAGGAGGCCTTGCAAGGGAACGATTTTTCTGAGAATCTTGACGCGTTCAAATCCCTCAAGGCGAGGATCCCTCCCGAGTGGGACACGGCCTGGGATTCGGTCAGGCTGCGGATGTATCTCAACGACAGGGACATGAAGGAGTACCAGCTTGAAGATAAGGCGTGACGCCTTGGAAGGACTCAAGGTGACCGTCATGGGGCTCGGCCTCAACGGCGGCGGCCTCGAATCGGCGCGGTTCTTCGCGCGGCACGGAGCGAAGGTCACCGTCACGGACCTCCGCAAGGAGGAGATCCTCCGTCCCTCAATGGAGGAACTCGCGTCCTTTCCCATCCGCTACGTCCTGGGCAGACACGATATGGAGGATTTCAGCTCCGCCGACCTCGTCATCAAGAATCCGGCGGTCAGGCCCGATTCTCCCTACCTCCTCGCGTCGAAAGACGTGGAGACCGACATCTCGGTTTTCCTCTCCCTCTGTCCGGCCCCCCTGCTCGCGGTCACCGGGAGCAAGGGGAAGTCGACGACCTCCTCGGCACTCCATTTCGGCCTTGCCCGCAGGTATCCCGGCGCACGTCTCGGGGGCAACATCACCACCTCGCCGCTCACCTTCCTCGACGAGCTCTCGGAGAAGACCCCGGTCGTGCTCGAACTCTCCTCGTGGCAGCTCGGCGACCTCGCGGGCCGCGGCGTGCTCAGGCCGAAGGTCGCGGTGATCACCAACATCCACCCGGATCACCAGGACAGATACGGAAGCATGGAAGCCTACGTGGCGGACAAGAAAGTCATCTACCGGGAGCAGGGGCCTTCGGACTTCACCGTCGTCAACCATGACGACGATTACGGCAGGGTCTTCGGAAAGGAGACTCCGGCCGCGGCCCGATATTTTTCCCGCCTCCCCCTGCCCGCGGGGACCGAGGGAGCCTGGATAGAAGACGGCCGAGGATGGGTCTCGTCGCCCGCCGGAAAACGGCTCGTCGTGCCGGAAAGCCTCAAGGTGCTCGGGGAACACCAGAGAATGAACCTCCTCGCGGTCGGGCTCGGCCTCACCCTCTTCGGCATGGATGCCGGGGAGGTCGCGTCCGCGGCGGCCGATTTCCCGGGCATCGAGCACCGGATCGAGCTCTGCGGGGAGGCCCGGGGCGTGCGGTTCTACAACGATTCGGCCGCGACCATTCCGCAGGCCCTGGTGGCCGCGGTGAAGAGTTTCGACCGGCCGCTCCACCTCATAACCGGCGGAACGGATAAATGCCTGGACTTCACGGTCTTCTCCGAGGTAGCCGCCGTGCCGAAGGGCATCTACCTCCTCGCGGGAACGGGAACCGACAAGCTGAAGGCGGTGTTGGACGCGAACGGCAGGGACTATCGAGGTCCCTTCGAATCCCTGGAAGCAGCCGTCCGGGAAGCCGCCGCTCGGGCCGAGCCCGGAGAAGTCGTGGCCCTTTCGCCCGGCTGTACGTCCTTCGGCATGTTCCTCAACGAGTTCGACCGGGGCAGGAGGTTCAAGGATATCGTGAAGAAGGTGCTGGACGAAACCTCACGCTGAACGAAGACCTTTTGTAAACGATGGATGTGCTTGTTCGATCCGCATCCGGCTGCCTCCCCCTCATCACGATCCGCCCGCCGAATCCTTCATCGAATCTTGAAATAATTCGGCCTTCCGTCCTCGCTTTTGGTAAATTCGACAGAGGAGGGGCTCTCCCGGCGACGATATGGAGAGGTTTTTCGTATCGCTCATCGTTATCATTCCGATATTCGCCTGTTCCGAAGCCGGCACTTTGCGGATCGCGTCACTCGAGTATCCGCCTTTCATTTTCGAAGAGAATAATGAAGCCAAGGGAAGCATCGTTGAAATAGCTGCGGCATCCTTTCGGACATGGCGAAGTACAGACATAGCGCTGCTTCCCCCCGTCGAAACCGAGAACAGTTGCCTCGCGTTCGGCAGGATGAAAGATTTTTCGCTATTGTCCAGCCGATTCGATGAAACTATTTCGAAAATGCAGGCCGAGGGGACGATCCCGAAAATAAACAAAAAGGGCAATGAATAGCGAGAAGCAGAATATCACGAAACCGGGAATGCTCTGAAAAAGGCGAAGGTTGATTCCTTCCCGCTTCGCGTATAGACTTCAGGCATGAACAAGTTTTCCGACGAATTCATCCGTGATATTCCCAAGACGGACCTTCACGTCCACCTCGACGGATCGCTCCGTCTTTCGACCCTCATCGACCTCGCGAGGAGCCGGGGGATCGAGCTTCCCTCGTTCACCGAGGAAGGACTCAACGAGCTCGTGTTCAAGTCCTCCTACCGGAGCCTGGACGAGTACCTCACGGGCTTCGCCTGGACCGGCAAGGTGCTCCAGGACGCGGAGGCCCTCGAGCGGGTCTCCTACGAGCTCGCCGCGGACAACTTCGCCGAGGGAGTCCGCTACGTCGAAGTCCGATTCGCTCCCCAGCTCCACATGAGGCCGGACTTCCGATTCGAGGACGTCTTGGCCGCGGTTGACCGGGGCCTGCGCAGGGCGAGAACAGAGATCAACGCCGCCATACCGAAGGACGAGCCTCCCTTCGACTACGGGATCATCGTCTGCGCCATGCGTTTCTTCAATGAGCGCTTCTCGCGCTATTACCTGGACTTCTCCGCGGTTCATCCGTATTCGACCCAGCAGGAGATCATTCAGATGGCGAGCCTCGAGCTCGCCAAGGCCGCGGTCAAGCTTCAGAACGAGACCGACATCCAGATCGTCGCCTTCGACCTCGCGGGAGCCGAGTACGGTTACCCCGCGAGCGCCCACGAGGAATCCTACGAGTACGTCCACCGTAATTTCATGCGCAAGACCGTGCACGCGGGCGAGGCCTACGGCCCGGAATCCATCTTCCAGGCCATGGCGAAACTGCACGCCGACAGGATCGGCCACGGGCTCCACCTTTTCGACGAGAACATGATCCGGCAGGAATCGGTGAAGGACCGCAGACGCTACATCGAGGACCTCGTGAACTACATCGCGGAGAATCGGACGACCATCGAAGTCTGCCTGACGAGCAACCTCCAGACTTCGCCCCACCTCGAATCGATAAAGGATCATTCGTTGAAGCAGATGCTCGAGAAAAAGCTCTCGGTGACCTTCTGCACGGACAATCGGCTCGTTTCCCACACCACCGTGTGCAAGGAACTTCGCCTCGCCGTGGACAATTTCGACATCGGCCCAAGACAGCTCAAAGACATCATCGTCTACGGCTTCAAGCGATCCTTCTATTATCAGCCCTATCAGGACAAGAGGGCCTACGTCCGCAAGGTGATCAATTTCTACGAATCGATCGAGCGTAAGCACGGAATCAAGGAATGAGGGTGCGCGCGATCCTGAGGCCGATGCTCCAGCTTTTCCCGTCGGGTTTGTAGAACCCACGGTTGGTGAGGACAACGTCGTCCGCCTGAGTGTTCCAACCGCAGCCGCGGACGACCTTCGTATCGCCCTCCGCCGGCCCCTCGGGGTCGGTCCGGGGCGAAGCCTCGTAGTAACCGGCGTCGAACGCGTCCCAGCACCACTCCCAAACGTTTCCCAGCATGTCAGCGTTGCCGAAAGGTCCGCTTCCGTCCCTGGTCCGGAATCCGTTCTTAATCCTGCCGTCGAAGAAACCGACGGGGGTGGTCGGTCCTCCCCGTCCGGCCATGTCGGCGTCCACGGGCTCGAAGGGGTCCCAGTTCTTGAAGTAGTTCGCGGCACGGTTGTCCAGGCCGCTGCCCTGGGGAAAGAGCCAGCCGCGGTCCCCGCGGGCCGCGTATTCCCATTCGGCCTCCGTGGGAAGCCTGAAGCCTCCGGCCGAGAAGTCCGGCTTCCCCTTCGCATCGTACACGGGATCGAGGCCGAAGAGGACCGAAAGGCCGTTGCAGAAAGCAACCGCACCCTGCCAGGTGACTCCGGAAACCGGATGGTCCTCCTTTCGTTCGCGGGGGAAGAGCCTCCCGTCCTTCGCCTCCAGGCCGATCTGCCTGCCGTAGTTGAGGTCCCCGAGCCCCAGATAGGAGGTGCCGTCCGGACCCGCGAGGTTTCCGTCCTTCATCGAGAGGTCCCCGGTCGCGAGGAAACGGTTCGCGACTTCGGCGAAGAGCCCGTTCGTGACTTCGAATCTGCCGAGGGCGTAGGGACGGGTCAGGACGACCCTGTGCTCGGGCCTGCCCCTCGCCGTCCCCTGGTTCCAGCCCATGACGAAGGTCGCGGTTTTCCCGGATCCGATTATCGGGAGGAGGTCGACGACGAGCGGGCGATAGGATAGGCGCGCCGCCGGCGTCCAAGCCTCCCACGAGCCTCCCGCGGCCTTTCTCCTCGCTCGGGCGTAGAAGGTCTTCTCCGCCTCGAGCGGCTTCCCGAGCCTGTAGGAGGACCCGCCCGTCTCCGCGTCGATGAGCATGTCGGCCTCGGAAAAGCTCTCGTCCTTCGAGACCTGGATGCGGAGCGACGAGCCTTCGGGAAGCGGCTCCCACCTGAGCACGGGATCAGCCACGGCGAAGACGAGGCCGTCGAGCGCGAATGAAGGCCGAAACGGCTCCGGGAAGAGCCGTCCCGTCTTCGAGGCGGCATTGTCCACGGAGCCGGGGCCTGGTTCGGCCTGGGCCGCGGCGGCGGATCCGGCGGTTCCGGCGATCGATTGGCTTTCCGGTCTGCCGGACGAACCTCCGACGGAAGTCCCCCGCCCAGGAGGGCTTCCGGCGCAGGAAAAAATCAGGAAACAGGCGAGGAACGGAAGGACGCGACGCGGCATACCGGCTCCTCTCAGACGCCGGCCGCTGCCCGGAGCTTCGCGTCGATCTCGGGCAGGATGATGTCTTCGGAACGCTTCAGTACCGGCTTCCCGCCGACGAAGATCGACACCGTAGGAACCGTGTACGCGAGGAATTCGCCGGCCGCGGTCGGATGCTTCTCGAGATCCACGGCGAAGGCGGAGACTTCGGGGTGTTTCTTCAGCAGGCGGGCGAGTTTATTGGCGATCATCCTGCACTGGACGGATTCCTCCCGGAAGAAGAAGGCGAACACGGGTCGTCCCGTGCGGATGGTGTCTTCGAGTTGGCCGAGGAACTCAAGGTATTTCATCATGGAAGAAAGTATACACCAGGTACGGCTGAACGGCCACCCGAAGCGGCAGGCTCATTCCTTCCCGGAACCGAGCTTCTTCACGACGTCTCGCTTTCTGAAAGACTTGAAGTACCAGCGGCGGAGGGCTTCGGCGATCCGGTACGCCCGGTACCCGAAAAAGGACAGGGGAAAGTCGTAACTGCCCGGTCGGTGCAGGATCCGTCCGCCGAAGCCGGTCTTGAACCGATAGAGGCCGTACATCGCGTGGTCGGGATCGTTCCGGGGCGGAACGCCGAAGAAGTCGTACGCGAGGGCTCCGTCGGCCTTCGCCGCGAGCATTCCGCGCCACTGGAGCAGGTAACTCGCCATGTAGTTGCGCAGTTCGTTCGAACTCGCGCCGTAGAGGTAGACCGCTCGTCGTCCGAAGACCGCGGTGACGATGCCCGCGAGAAGCCTGCCCTCTGCCTCCGCGAGGAGGAGCCTGAGCTTCGGACGCTCTCCCGGATACGAGGAGGCGAGCTCGAAGAGCTTTTCGTAATAGCCGTAATCGTGGATGCTGATGCCGTCCCGGACCCCGGTTTCGCGGTAGAGTTCGTACCAGCGCCCGAGGTCCTCGACGGATCCTTCGAAGACCCGGACGCCCTTCTTTTCCGCGAGACGTACGTTGTACCGCGTCTTGGGCTTCATCGCTGCGAGGATCTCCTCCTCGCCGAGGGAAAGGTCGACGATGACGGTGTCGGGGACCTGGATGTCCATGGGCGCCTTGAGGAAGGGCCTGCAGATAGCTTCTGCCTCCGCCTCCTCGCCCCAGGTCCCCCAGGGGGGATCGAACCGGACGAAGATGCAGCCCCTCGGGAGATGGGCTTCGAGCTTCTTCGAGAGGAGGCCGAGACAGTCGCAGGGTTTGCCGGGAAGAGGCCCGCCGGGCTCGGGGCCGTGGGGAACGTAGGCCAGAGAGCGCCCGGCCCCGAGGCCGCGAATCAGCACGAGCAGGGGGACGTCCATGTCGTGACCGTCGTCGCCCGAGCAGTGTACTACGAAGGCCCTGGCGTCCCAGCCGAAAGCCCCCTTCAGGGCGGCCCAGAATCCGCTCTGCAAAAGGTTCGGGGCCCCGAGGGTCTCGGGCGGGACGGGTTCAAGATCTATGGCGAACGGCGGTTTCTTCACGGCGTTCATCGGATCAGCTTTCCGCGGAAGATCCCGCCTAGCCGACCTCGCCGTCCTTCACGCGCTCGGTGCCGAGCCCGACGCCGCCGACGGCGAGGACCTTGTTACCCACCTTGACGGCGCCCGCCTCCGCGCGGATCGGGACCGAGAAGAACCGATCGATGGTGATTTCGCCGGGAATCCCCGCCGCGGCCTCGCTTTCGCCTTCCAGCGTCACCCTGCTGCCGGGCGCGGCATGGGGGGCGAAGAGGACCTCCACGACGCCTTCGTGGGAGGCCGCGAGGAGCATGCCGTTCGACACGACGCCTCGGAGCTTCGCGGGCTTCAGGTTCGAGACGAGCACGATGTGCTTCCCGAGGAGTTCCTCTTCCTTGTAATGCGGGACGAGGCCCGAGACGATGACGCGCTCGCCGTTTCCCGTATCGATGGTCTCGATGTAGAGCTTTTCCGCCTGCGGATGCCGCTCGATCTTGACGATCTTCGCCACCCTGAGGTCGATCTCCGAGCGGAAGCGCGCTTCGCTCTGCTCCGAGGTGAGCGCGGGCTCGGCCGGTTTTTCGGCCACCTCGGATTTCGGGGCGCCCGTCCTCGCGGTTTCGCCTTTCGGGGACTCCGGTTTACCGGCAGCCCGATCGGACGGCGCGGACTCCGCCGGCCTTTTTACTTCCTTGTTGTCCTGTTCGGCCATCGCTTTTTCCATCCTTTCCTTCTGGCTTCCCGAGAACCTTTCCCTGAGCGCTTCGATCTCCTCGTCCTCCAGCCTGCGGAATAGGATTTCGGGCGGACTTATGCGCGTCGGGCCCTCCCGTTTCGACAGATCCTTCCAGCCGAGGTCCTTGACGCCGAAGAAGGAGGACAGCTTGTCTGAGGTCGCGGGCATCACGGGCCGGACGAGTACTGCGAGATCCCGGACGAGGTAGAGGAGGTTCCTGAGGAGCGAAGCCGCCCTGGCCGGATCGCTCGTCCTCGTCTTCCACGGCTCGCCGTCCTGGAAGGCCTTGTTCCCGAAACTCGAGAGTGCGAGGGTCTCCCGGAACGCGTCCTTGAGTTCCGCGCGCTCGTAGTGGGCCCTGATCCGGTCCTCGTAGGCCGCGACTTCCTTCATGAAGGCCGCGTCGTCCGGCGCCTCGGGAATCCTGCCGTCGTAGTAGCGAGCTGCGAAGGTGAGCGTTCTGTTCACGAGGTTGCCGAGGTTTCCGATGAGCTCCGCGTTCACCTTCTCCTGGAAATCCTTCCAGGTGAAGAGGTAGTCCGAAGTCTCGGGCCGGTTGTAGAAGATGTAGAAGCGCCACACGTCCGCGGGTATCCCCGTGTCCACGACGTCGTTTCCGAAGATGCCTATTCCCTTGCTCTTCGAGAACTTGCCGCTCTCGTAGTTGAGGTATTCGGTGGACGACATGTGATGGAGAAGCGTCCATTTCTCCCCGCTGCCGAGAAGCGAGGACGGGAAGATGACCGTGTGGAAGGGGATGTTGTCCTTGCCGATGAACTGGAAAAGCTCGACCTCCTCGGGATTCCGCCACCACTTTTCCCAGTCCTCCGTGTGGGAGGCGGTGATGGAGATGTAGCCGATCGGCGCGTCGAACCAGACGTAGAAGACCTTGTTCTCGAAGCCTTTCTTCGGCACGGGAATGCCCCACTTGAGGTCGCGGGTGATCGCACGCTCCTTGAGACCGTCCCTGATCCAGGCCTCCGTCATCTTGACCGCGTTTCTGGCCCAGAAGCCGCGGACCGAGGTCTCCTTGATCCACGCTTCGAGCTTCGGCCGGATCGCCGGGAGGTCGATGTAGAGGTGCCTCGTCTCCCGCACCTCGGGAGTCGAGCCGCAGACACCGCAACGCGGAGTCACGAGCTCGGTCGGGTCGAGAAGCTTCCCGCAACTCTCGCACTGGTCTCCCCTCGCGTCCGCGTAGCCGCAGTGGGGGCAGGTGCCGCGGACGTAACGGTCCGCGAGAAAGAGCTTGCAGGACCCGCAGTAGAGCTGCTCGATGGTCTGTTCCTTGATGAAGCCGTTCCTGTCCAGGGAAAGAAAGATCGATTGGGTTATCTTCGTCTGTTCCGGGCTCGAAGTCCTACCGAATTTGTCGAAGGCGATGTTGAACCAGGAGTAGATGTCCCGGTGGACGGCGTGGTAACGGTCGCAGAGCTCCCGAGGGCTCGTCCCCTCCTCCAGGGCCTTGGTCTCGGTCGCGGTGCCGTATTCGTCGGTGCCGCAGACGTAGAGCGTCTCGTAGCCCGCGAGGCGGCAGTAGCGGGAAAAGACGTCCGCCGAAAGGACCTGGATGAGGTTCCCCAAATGGGGGATGTTGTTCACGTAGGGAAGCGCGGAAGTGATCAATCGTTTCTTCATATTGGGTTACTATAGAAAGACTCCACCGGCCTGTCAACACGAACGAGGCGAGCTTGTCCTTCCCTTTCCCTTGACTTCCCCCCCTATAGTCGGTAGTTTCAAAGCATGCAAATCCAATCAAGGAGGCGATATGCCTGAAAGAGACGTAACGCCGCCGAAAATGCCCATAACGCTGCAGCCCAAACTCATCCTCATGGTGATTCTCGTTGTAGCCGCGATTTCGGTGGTGGTGAGCAGCTTCTTCGTCGTCGATCAGACCGAGGAAGCCGTGGTTCTCAGGTTCGGGAAGTTCCACCGTATGGTCGGGCCCGGCCTGAATTTCAAGATGCCCTTCAACATCGAGAAGAACTACAACGTTCCCACCCAGGTCATCCAGAACATGACCTTCGGTTTCCGAACGGATAAGCCGGGAGTCTCCACGGTTTATTCGAACAAGGACTTCGGCGGCGAATCCAGGATGCTGACCGGCGACCTCAACATCGTCGACGTGGAATGGATCATCCAGTATCGGGTGAACGATCCCAAGGCATGGCTCTTCAACATCGAGAACCATACCAAGACCCTCCGGGACATATCCCAATCCGTGATCAACGTTCTTGTCGGAGACCGAGCCATCCTGGACGTGCTCGGACCCGAGAGGACCGCGATAGAGGTCCAAGGCCAGGACTTGATGAACTCCATCTTCCAAAGCTACAACTTCGGCATCAAGATCACCACCGTGAAGCTCCAGAACGTCGTTCCACCCAAGGGCCAGGTCCAGGACGCCTTCGAGGACGTGAACAAGGCGATACAGGACATGAACCGCCTCATCAACGAGGGCCGAGAGGCCTACAACAAGGAGATCCCCAAGGCGAACGGAGAGTCGGAGCAGCTCGTCCAGATCGCCAAGGGATACTCCGCGGAGCGCGTCAACAAGGCGAGGGGCGACGTGGCCCGCTTCCAGTCCGTGCTGAACGAGTACCGGAAGGACCGAAACACGACGAGGACGCGCCTCTACTATGAAATGGTGGAAGACGTATTCAAGAATGAAAAAGGCATCGACCTGATCGACAAGAACCTCAAGAACTTCCTCCCGCTCAAGAACCTCGACCCGAACCAGGGAGGCGCGAGATGAAAAAGACCGTTACCGTACTCGTAACCGTGGCGATCATCCTCGGCGTCCTCCTTCTCATGGGTCCGTTTTTCATCGTCGAAGAAGGCGAGCAGGCCGTGGTCACACGGTTCGGCCAGATCGTGAACCAGGAAACCACCGCGGGGCTCAAGTTCAAGATGCCCATGGTGGACAACGTCGTGAAGTACTCCAAGAAGATCCAGTCGTGGGACGGCGAGCCTCAGCGCGTGCCGACCAAGGAGAACCAGTTCATCTGGGTCGATACCACCGCGAGGTGGAAGATCTCCGATCCCACGAAGTTCTACGCGTCCGTGACCACCATGGAGCAGGCGTACGCGAGGCTCGACGACATCATCGACTCCATAGTCCGGACCACGATCGCGGACAACTATCTCAGGGAGGCGGTCCGGAATTCCAACATCATCAACGAACGGAAACCGACCGAAGCCATCACCGATTCCTCGGTCGAGAACATCGAAGGGTTCAAGGAGATCGCCCAGTTCACCGCGAGCCAGGGCAAACAGGAACCCATTCAAAAGGGCCGGCGGAAGCTCTCGGACGCCATGCTCGACTCAGTGAAGAAGGTGGTACCGGATTACGGGATCGAGGTGATCGACATCGTGATCCGCCAGATCCGTTACTCCGACGACCTCACCGAAAGCGTGTACAACAGGATGATCAAGGAGCGGAACCAGATAGCCCAGGCCTACCGATCCTTCGGCGAAGGCAAGAAGAAGGAATGGCTCGGCCGTCTCGAGAACGAGAAGCGTTCCATCCTGTCCCGCGGCTACAGCGAGGCCGAGACGATCAAGGGAACCGCGGACGCCACTGCCGCGAAGATCTACTCCGACACCTACAGCGCGGATCCGGATTTCTTCGAGTTCTGGCGCTCGATCGAATCCTACCGGGCGACCCTGCCCAATTTCAAGAAGACGCTCACGACGGACATGAACTACTTCAAGTATCTCTACACGCCGTCCGGGCGATGAAACCGCCCGATACGAACGAACGAGAACGCCGAGGCCCCCGCGAGGGGGCCTTTTTCGTCCCGGCGCGGTCCCGAGGAGGTCCTGTCCGGACGGCTGGAAAAAGTTGCATACCGTCCTTCTTCCGGCTATAATCAGCGCATCAAAACGAAGCTGTATTTTTCACTGACAGGCTTCTGCCTCATGACGGCCTTCCTCGGTTTCCGAGCCCTCGCAACGGGGCCCTACATCGGGTTTCGATTCGCTCCTCGAGACGACGGTTGGTTCGTCGCCTCGATCGATCGGGACAGCCCGGCGGCGGCCTTCGAGGCCTATAAGGGTTGGAGACTGGTAAGGATAAACGATCGGGAGATCGGCAAATACGATCTCATGGACGACTTCGACGTCATTCCGGACAGACGGAGCCTCCTACGCTACGCCGACACCCAGAAGGAATTCGTCGACACCATAGGGCCTGGAAGCGTCGTGAACTTCGTCTTCAGATCGCCGGATTCTGGAAGGGAGGAGGCGGTCCGCGCCAAGGCCGAGGTCATGCCGATCCTCCAGGTCGTTGCGCGGGTCTCCATCCTCTTCAGCCTCGCCGTCGTCTGCCTCGCGATCGGGCTCGCGGTGGTCATGAAGAAACCGGACGACCTCCGCGCCAAGGTCTTCTTCCTCCTCGTGTTCACCACGAGCCTCATCCTGTTCACCTTCGGGTCGTGGTCGTCCCGCGATCTCGCCATGGACGGGAAAATCTTCCTCTTCCTCGTGGTCGTCAACAACCTCTACGCCTTTCCCTATTTTCCAGCCGTCTTCTTCCATTTCTGCATGATCTTCCCGACGGAAAAGAAATTCGTACTCCGGCACCGAAAGGCATTCACGGTCATCCTCTATGCGATACCCGCGATCGACGGCCTCTTTTTCATTCCGCGACTTTTTTTCTACGGCTACTACATGCTCTGGGGAGGGGGACTTCTCGGAAGTATCGCAGCCATGATCCACGGCTATTTCTCGCAGAAATCCGCCCTGGCGCGGGCGCAGATGAAGTGGATACTCTGGGGTACGGCAGTCTTCTCCTTCGGCATGTTCTTCACCTACACCGTGCCGATCATCCTCAACTCGCTCTCCTTCTACAATTCACTCGACTACTACAGCTACGTGCTTCCGAGCGTCTTCTTCCTGGCGGTCCCGGTCTCCTTCGCTTTCGCGATCATGCGCTTCCGCCTCATGGACATCGACATCCTCTTCGACACTACTTTCGTTTACGTGCTCATCATTGCAGCCTTTTTCGTCCTCGACGTGGCGATCTCCGCGGCCTTTACGTTCATCAACATAAGGGAGGCCCGGATAGTCTGGCCGGTGCAGACCCTCGTCGTCCTCTGGTTCGTTCTCGCGCTCTACGTCCCGCTCCGCGACAAGGTCACCAGGATGGTGAAGAGGCTGTTCAAGCGCGAATACTACGAGTTCAACGAGGTCTCCCTCGAATTCGGCAAGAAACTCCTCGCCTCCGCCGACGAGCAGGAGGCTGTGGGCAATTACCTTTCTACCGTGAAAGGCATTCTACGACCGAAGTATGTATGGGGAGTGTTCTTTCGGGAGATGCCCACGGACAAGCTCTCTTCGTACCTCTTGTTGAAGCCAGGCGGCGATTGTCCGGTCCATTTCCGGAACGCGGCCGCCTCCCTCACCTCGCCTCGTCACGTGGCTTCGCTCCTTCCCGCGGTCCTTGATGCCACGGAACGGCTTCCCGAGGGGTTCCTGCCCGGCGTCGCCGTCCCCCTCCTCGGCCGCAAGGCGCCCGTGGGCGTCCTCGTCCTGGGGGAGAAGGAATCCGGTTCCCTTTACAACAGCAACGACCTCAAACTCCTCACCCTTCTGGGAGGGCAACTCTCGCTCTCGCTCGAAAGCATCATGAACCGCCGGGAGGCCGAGAAGCGCGAAATCGAGTCGCTCAAGGAACGGGAACGTCTTTCACGGGAGATCCACGACGGGATCGGCGGCAGCTTCAGCTCCGCCATCATGCTCGCGGACATGGCGATCAGGGACCGGGATCATGCCGCGGACGAACGGCTCGACCGGCTCAAAGCCGTCCTCGTCGAGGGCTTCATGGATCTCAGAAACCTCATCTGGACCATCGAGGAGAACGAGGACTCGCTGGGGCACCTCGCCGTATTCATCAGGGAAAAGATCGGGAGGGCCGCCGAAGGGGCCGACCTCAAGGCGAGCGTGGAGACGAGTTTCACGGACGAGACCATGAAGCTGCCGGCCGCCTTCCGCCTCAACCTCCTCCGGATCGTCCAGGAGCTCACAGCCAACGTCCTCAAGCACGCGGAAGCCTCCGAGATCCGGCTTTCCCTCGTTCAGCGCGACGGCGGGCTCGCCCTCCGATTCTCGGACGACGGAAGGGGATTCGACGCGTCCTCGTCTCGCAGGAAAGGCTACGGACTGCGCAACATCAGGAAACGCTGCGAGGAGCTGCGAGGATCGGTGGAATTCGTTTCATCCTCGGAGGGGACCGCGGTCGAGATTTTCCTTCCCTTCAATGCCTGATGATCTTGGCGACGGCCTCGCCGCGGGAATTCACCCGGAGCTTCTCGTAGATCTTTCGTATGTGGTTGTTCACGGTGAAGACGCTCACGCCGAGCTTCGCGGCGATCCGCTTGTAGGAATCCCCGTCCGTAAGAAGCTTCATGATCTCCTCTTCGCGGGGGGTGAGCCGATACTGTCCGCCTGACGGGCCGGCATCGGGTTTTCCGTCGAGGCCCATCGAGAACTCCCGAAGGACCTTCCTCGCCACCTTGCCCGAGAGGAAGGACCCGCCGTTCGTCACGTCGCGGAGCGATTTCCGGAAATCCTCCCGGGGAGAAGCCTTCAGGATGTAGCCGCTGGCTCCGGCCTTGATCGCATCGAGGATGACGTCCGTGTCCTCGAACACGGTCTGGATGACGATTTCGAGGTCCGGGCGCCTCTCTTTGAGGAGTCTCGTGGTCTCGATGCCCGAGATCCCCGGGAGTCCCACGTCCATGAGCACGACCTGGAGGTCGGAGGCAGCGGGGATTTTTTCGAGCGCTTCCTCCCCCGAGCCGTAAAGAACGTCGACTTCGATGTCTCCGTCCTCGATGTATTCGGCGAGGAGGTCCGCCGCCTTGGGATCGTCTTCGACGATTGCCACGTGGATCATCGTCGAAAAGGATAGCCCGTTATCTTCCCTCATGCAAGCTCGCTTCTTCGATGCCGCCTCAGGCCGCGGCCGTTCCGTCCCGATCTACAACGCCCCGTACAGGACGAAGGGCGCCCAGTAGAAAGGCTTGTCGAACCTTCCTTTCAGGAACTCGCGTTTCACTTCGGAGAGAGCGGCCCCGTAGCTCTTCCCCTGCTTCACCTTCCCGTAGAACCGGATCATGAACTCCTTCGTCGCCTCGTCGCTCACGCTCCACAGCGACACCGCCACGTTCTTCGCCCCGGCGAGGAGAAAGCTCTGCGTCAGCCCCACCACCCCCTCCCCGTCCAGGAGCTTCCCGAGCCCAGTCTCGCAGGCCGAAAGCGTCACGAGGTCCGCCTCCAGCTTGAGCGACACGATCTCCCCCATGTTGAGATACCCGTCTTCCTTCGTCTGCCTCACCCCCGCAGCGGCGAGCGCCTCCTTCTGCCCCACGACCAGTGCCGAGAGCGCGGGATATTCCGGGTTCACCAACCCGTGGGTCGCAAAGTGCACGATCCGGTAATCCGCAAGCTTTTCTCCCTTGCCCAGCTCCTTGATCCTCTCCTCCCTCACCTCGGGCCCGAGGTACAGGTGCTGGCTTCGTTCATCGGCCTTCGGATAGAACAGTTCCCCCGCGGCCCTCACTTCCACGCTCGTGCCGGGCAGGTTCTTGAACGTGTACCCGAGGTTCGCGTACACCTCCCCTAAGGACTGGTTCGCGTCCTCCAGTACCGACATGCCCCGGTCCCCGGAGACGCTTTTCCGGGCGCTTTCAGCCGCGACCGCCGACGGCTTCGCGCCCCGGGACTTGTCGGCTCCGCCCGCGGCCTGATACAGGGCCCCGCCGAAGGCCACGAAGGGATACTTCTTCACCCCCAGGGGCCGCGCGAGACGTCCCGCGAGCGAGGCCGACTGCACGTAGGCCACGTCCCGCTCCTCGATGAAGCATCTGCCCTTCTCGTCCTTGAGCAGTTCGAAGGGCACGAAGGCGAGCTCGCCGTCGGGAACGATGACGACCCGTTTCGCTCCCTTGAGCGATCCGGCTATAGGTTCCAGGAGCATTTTGTACAGGCTCCGCCGCGGGTCCTCCTTGGCTTGAGACGCGGGCATCGTTTCCGGCTTGCCCGGCCCTTCGATCGTGATGCCCCGGCTTCCTTCCGGCGCTTCCGGCCCGTTCAGCACCCAGTCCCTCAGGGCCTTCACCTGAGCCTCAAGGTCCCAGGCCGACACATGTTTCGCCTCCAGCCCAGTCTTGGTGAGGACAAAGATGAGAAGGCCGTTTCCCGATTTCCCGTATTCGACCAACACGGTCGAATCGTCCAGGAGGCATTGCGCCTCCTTCGCCGTGAGGATCTTCGGCTCTAGAAAGGATTTGTACCGCGGATACTTGGCGTAGAGGTCCTTGAGCCGGGCTTCGTATTCCCTGCCGATCTTCGCGAGTTCCATGTCCTCATCGGCCGAAGGTTTTCCGATCCGCTGTTTTTCAGCGATGGCCTGCTCGTAGACGCCGGCTTTCCGCTTGAGGTCCTCGAATGTCTTTTTCAGGGCCGGCCCGATTTCCGGGCTGTAGAAAACCGCGTTCTTGGAAAGGTCGTCGAGGAGGCTTCGGGACTTCGCGAGCTCGAGATAGTAGAAGGCCGAAGCATGATCCTTCAGCTCGAGAAAGTAACCGGCGAGGCTCTTGTAGGCGGTCACGATCCTCACGAGGTACGTGGCCTTGGTCTTGGAATCGAGGCCGATTTTGTCGCGGCAGGCTTCGAAGTTGGCGACCGCTTTCCCGCAGAGCTTCACCGCCTCTGCGTAATTCCCCCGCCGGGCCTGGAGGTCGCCGAGCTTGTTGTAGATCGCCGCCGCGAGGTACCCGTCGTCCCAGCCCCTCGCCTTGTAGATCGCGAGCGTCTTGTAGAAGTATTCCTCCGCCTCTTGGGACCTCCCCGCGAGCGGCGAGGAACCCAGAGTGATTCCGCCGAGGATGCCCGCGATGCCTTCGTAGACCCGGGCGATCGAGGGATGGTCCGAAGGCAGCTGGTTCATGTAGGCCTTGAGCGCCTTGCGGTAATAATCGTAGGCCTGCTCCAAGCCTGAAGAGTCCTTCTCGAGGTAGCTCGCGTAGTTCATGTAGGTGATCGCCGTGTCGAGATCCATGGGACCGAGCCGCTCCTCGCGGATCTTGAGCGCCAGGTCGAGATGCCGCTTCGCGCTTTCCCTGTCGTTCCGCTCGTCGTAGAGGACGCCGAGGTTGTTGTGCACGACGGCAGCGAGCGGTGAATCCGCCCCCGCCAGTCCGATGCGGATTTCGAGGGACTTCCTGTAGAGCGCGATCGCGTCGTCGATCCTTCCCTGGTATTTGTAGATGACCGCGACGTTGTTGTAATAGCTCGAAAGAGGTCCTTGATAGTCGAGGGCCTCCGCCAGCTCCTTCACTTTGAGGTAATGGCCGAGGGCGCTTTCGTAGGCGTAGACGGTCTGGTCCATCATCGCGATGCCGAGATGGGCGTCGCAGAGGGCCTTGCGGTTCCCCTCGCTCTCGGCCGCCTTCGCCGAAGCCTCGAATTTCGCACGGGCCTCCTCGATCCTGCCGTTTCGGTAGAGGTTCCTGCCCTCGGCGTAGAAATCTGCGGAGGACTGGGCCGGCAGGACGGCAGCGGCTGTCAGAAGCGCCGCGAACAACATCAACCTCTTCATCATAACGACGACGCCTCCCTGTGTGTCCCGAAATTCACTTTTTCTGGACGAATCGATAACTTATCGAATTCGGCCCCTCGTTAGGCGCGGACTCGTACGTGCCGTCCTGGTATTTATAATTCGAGAAGATGCAGCCGTGCTGCGATTTCAGAACCTCGATGTGCTTGACCGCTTCCGTGAAACCCATCCGAGCCGATTCACGGAGCGATCTGAAACACAGGGTCTCGTTCTTGTTCGTCCCGATGCCGCCACCGTAGGCCTCATAGAGCCGGAACAGACCTTCGGCGTCACCCGCATCGGCTGCGGCCTTCCAGCGTCGGAAGCCTTCCCTCGGGTCCTTCTGCACCCCACAATACCCGTTAACGTAGATCGAACCCAGATGAAGATGTGCCCGCGGAACCTGATGCGTATCGGCGATCATCTTCAGGTACTTGAAAGCGTTCACTTCCTCCGCATAGCCGTAGCTGATTGAGGCAGCAAATGCGTCCGCCGCCTTTTCCAGGTTCTTCTCCGTCCCCAGACCGTTGTAGTAACACGATCCGAGGTTGAAGCTCGCGAAGCCGCTTCTCCCGTCGGCGGCCTTTTTCAACAAGGAAAAGCCTTTCGTCTCGTCCTTCGCGACGCCTTTTCCCTGGAGATACAGAGTCCCCAAAAAGGCCTGAGCGTCCGTATGGCCGCGGTCGGCGGCGAGGGAGAAAAGCCTCACCGCCTCGGCGGCATCGGCGACGACCCCTTGTCCCGAGTAGCACAGGTAACCAAGTCGGAATTCAGCCGGGGCATAACCCTTCGCCGCCGCTCGCTTATAGAGCGCTACGGCCTCCTTCTCGTCCTTGGGGACGCCTTCGGCGCCGGCGATGAGGTAGCCGGCGAGCCGGTCCTGCGCCGCCGTGTCGCCCCCGGCGGAGAGTTCCTTAAGCCGTCGGACGACGTAAGCCGAATAGCCGGCTTGTTCGGCGAAGAAAATATCGCCGGGAAGGGAATAGGTTATCCCGCTTTCGGTGATCGAGGTCTTCATTCGCTCGTACTGCTTGTATTCCTCGAGTTCCTTGCCGGTCGGCTCCTTCGCCTTCGGGACTGTTTTCAATCCGCCGTTCTTTACCGTCTCCGCGGTTTTTCCCGAGGTGCGGCCGGCTTCAGCCGTCTTCGGCGGATCCTGTTTTTTCTGCCCCTTCCACGTGGCGAGCTGGTAGCACTTTTTCCCCGCATTGTTCGCGGCTTCCAGGTCCGCCCCGGCCTTGACGAGGAGGTCCACGATCTCAGCCTGTTTCTTAGCGTCCGAGCATTCCGCAGCCGCGAAAAGGACGTTCGGCGCGTCCTTCCCGCCCCCCTTCGTGACGTCGGCCTTCGCCGCGAGCAGGACCTGCACGGATTCCTTGTACCCTCTCCTGGCCGCGGTCCCGAGCGGGGAATACCCGTCGTTGTCCGTTATGTTCGGATCGGCGCCCTTCTCCAGGAGGACTTTGATTGTCTTCGCATAGTCCCAATAGGCCGCCAGGTTGAGGGGCGTCTTGCCCTGGGAATCGCGGGCGTTCTTGTCCGCTCCGCTGTCGATGAGAAAGGCCGCCGTCTTCTCCCCCCCGCTCGTGTTCGCCCCCGCATGGAGCAGGTTCCACTTGTTGTACTTCGACAGCACGACGTCCATCTTGGCCCCCTTCGAGGCGAGATATTTCAGCATGTCGAGGTATCCCCAATACACCGCGATGCGCGAGGGATAATTATAGTCGTTCGCCCCCAGATTCGGATCCGCTCCGAGGTCTTCGATGAGGTACTTCGCCCAGGCCATCTGGTTCCGTTCGACGGCGGTCATGAGCGGGGTGTATCCGGTGTCCGGATCGATCGTGTCGACCTTTTCTCCCTTGGAGATCCGCTTGGCGAATTCCGTCCGGTTGTCGTCCCTCACGAGGTCGTTGAGCGTGGCGCAGCCCGAGAACAACGAAACAACCAGGAACGCCGCACAGAGTGCGACGAAGGCGCTCCGTCCCTGACAGCGGGAATTCCGGGAAAGGTCGGTCATGATCGTCCTCCTGTAAGAAAAGCCGATCTCCGTCCGATGGGGACGCGGCGGAGACCGGCGTCGAAACTTTTTTACCTGCCTTCGATTCTGGACCCGGTCCGCGGATTCTGCTACGGACTAAAACTAGCTACACGAAGGCCGTTCGGGCGCGGACGACTACGGGCCCGGCCTTGCCCAAGGCCGTCGGCCTTGCTACCATTCCTCCATGACGCAGAAACGACTTTCCGAGATTCTCTCGGCGGCCCCGGGCGCCGTTTCACTTATCGGAACGGCCTCGGGCCCGGCTGACCCGCTCGTCACCGGCCTCGCCTACGACTCCCGCGACGTCGAGCCCGGCTTCCTGTTTTTCGCCCTGGACGGAGTCCACACCGACGGCAACAGGTTCATCGCGGCGGCAGTGGAGAACGGAGCCGTCGCGGTCGTTTCCGCCCGGGAACCCGCGTTCCCCCCGCCCGAGGGCGTGGCGTATCTCCGTGCGGCCGACGCGAGGAAGGCCATGTCCGCGATCTCGGCGGCCTTCTTCGACCGGCCCTCGCGCAGGCTCAGGACGATCGGCGTCACCGGTACGGACGGCAAGAGCTCGACGGTCTATTTCATCCACCAGCTCCTGGAGAGCCGCGGCGCGAAGGCCGGGTTACTCTCCACGGTCTCCTTCGTGAAGGACAGGGAACTCGAGAAGAATCCCTTCAGGCAGTCCACGCCGGAGGCGCCGCTCATCCACGGAATCCTCGCCGAGATGCTCGCTCACGGCAAGGAATACGCGGTCGTCGAGGCGACCTCCCACGGACTCTCGGAGCGGACCGCCCGGCTCCTCGACGTCGAGTTCGACGCGGCGGTCCTCACGAACGTTACTCACGAGCACCTCGAGTTCCACGGCACCTGGGAGAAATACTGCGACGACAAGATCAACCTGTTCCGCAGCCTCGACGCCGGGAGGACCGCCGGGAAGGACATACCCTGCTTCGGCCTCGCCAACGCTGACGACCGGAGCTACCCCCTGGTCAGGGCTGCGACGAGCGCCCCCCTCCTCGCCTACAGCGTCCTCAGGGCCGACACGGACCTCTACGCGACGGAGATCGAACCCGACATCGAGGGAACCTCCTTCGTGCTCCACGACGGGGCCGGCTCCGGAAGGGTCCGCCTTCCCTTGCCCGGAGTCTTCAACGTGGAGAACGCACTCGCCTCCGCCGGGGCGGCGGCCCGGCTCCTCGGCATCAACGCCGCGGACCTCATTCCCGCGATCGAGAGACTCCGCGGCGTGAAAGGAAGAATGAGTCCCGTCCGCGCGGGTCAGCCCTTCTCGGTGATCGTCGACTACGCCCACACGCCAGGCGCCTTCCGGCGGCTTTTTCCCATGGCCCGCGGATACACGAAGGGAAGGCTCATTTCGGTCTTCGGTTCGGGAGGCGAGCGCGACACGGAGAAAAGGCCCATCCAGGGCAGGATAGCGTCGGAGCATTCGGACGTCGTGATTCTTTCGAACGAGGACCCGCGGGGCGAGGATCCGATGAAGCTGCTCGAGGACATAGCCGCGGGCTGCGGCGAAATGCGCCGCGGCAGGGACCTTCTCCTCATACCGGACCGCAGGGAGGCGATTCGCGAGGCTTTCGGCATCGCAGGACCAGGGGATACCGTTCTTCTCCTCGGCAAGGGCCACGAGGGGAGCATCATCCTCAAGGACGGCCCCGTTCCCTGGGACGAGATCGACACGGCGAAGGAGATCCTCGCAGAGATGGGGTACGGACCCTAGCCGGCCTCGTCCTCGCCTTCCGTCCTGAAGGCGATGAGGAAGCCCGTTCCCGGACCGTCCAGTCGCTCGATCGAGCCCCGGAGCTGCGACGTCAGGGAGGCGATGAGCTGGTGGCCGAGGGTCTCGGATTCCTCGATGTTGAACTCGCCCGGTATGCCTACGCCGTCGTCCTTCACCGAGAGCCGGTACTCGCCGTCCGCCTTACGGAGGCCGATCGAAACGACGCCCTTGACGTCGCCCGGGAATGCGTACTTGAAGCTGTTGGAAACGAGCTCGTTCACGAGGAGAGCCACGGGGATCGCGGTGTCCACGTCGAAACGTATGTCGTCGATCCCGAACTCGAGCCCGATCCGCAGCGGAGATATCCGGTAGACGTCGTAGAGCTTGTCGCAGAGCGCCTTGAGGTAGCCGCCCATGTCGATCCTGCTCAGACGGTCGGACTGATAGAGCTGCTCGTGGACGAGGGCCATGGACTGGACCTGCATCTGGCTGTCGATGAAGAGCTTGAGGTCGTCGGGGTTCTTCACGTAGTCGCTCTGGAGATTGAGAAGGCTGGATATGATCTGGAGGTTGTTCTTCACGCGGTGGTGGATCTCCTTGAGGAGGATCTCCTTCTCGCGGAGGGATTCGCGGATGAATTTCTCGGTCTGCTTCCTCGCGGTGACGTCGCGGATGATGCCGGCGGATCCGAGGCTCTCCGGATCGAGTCCCGCTGACGAAAATCCCACAGAACTTACCTCGCCGTAGGAGATGATCGAACCGATCTTCATGAGCCCCGGCACGGGCTTATCGTTCGGCCGGAGCTTCACCTCGAGGTCGCGGGTCCTGCGATCGCCGGTTCGGCGCTCGTCGAACAGCTTGGGAGCGTTGTCGGGTCCCGTCTGCTTTCCCTCGTAGTCCTTGAGCACGTAGCGCCTGCTCACCTTCGGAACGTCCGCCGGATCGATGATCGTGCTGAAGTGCTTGCCGATGAGGTCCATGGGCTTGTAGCCGAGATTCTCGACGGAGTCGTTGATGAAGGTGAAATAGCCCGCGTCGTCCACCGTGTACACGATGTCCGGCAGGGCCTGGACGAGGTCGAGGTAGCGCCGCTCCGAGATCTGGAGGTGCATGTTCTGCCGATTCAGGCTTTCCCGCTGGTTGAGGACCTTCCGGATCATGATCGGAAGCAGAGGCAGGTGCCTTCCCTCGGCCTCGCGGATGAGAAAATCGCAGGCCTCGTCCTTGATGATCTCGTCGATTCTCGCCGCGTCCTTGAAATCCGCGAGCAGGATGAAAGGCATGGGCCAGAGGAAAAGCCAGTCAGCGAAGCCGCCGTTCTGGAAGCGGAGGTCGGTGATGATGAGGTCGACTTTTTCGTTCGCTATGATGGCGTCGATCTTCGAAACCGAATCGGGGTAGAGGATCCGGTACGGAAGCCCGGTTTCCCGCACGAATTCGGCGAAGGCAGCGTGTTCTTCACGTTCGTCACTGGCGAATAATATGGTCAGACTTTTCAAAATTCATCCTATCCCTTGAAACTCACTATACTTCAAGACGCCTTCCGGCTCAAGCGGGATTTTTCCAGGCGGGGTCCTTCCCGTACGTTCCGCCGGAGGCTTCTTTTTCCTCCTTCATGTTGCATCCGCGGCTCGCGTTCGGCTATAATTCCCGCATGATGAACATACTGGTCCTCTACGGCGGCAAATCCGGCGAACACGAAGTGTCCCTCAGGTCGGCGGCCTCGGTCGTGAGAAACCTGAAATCCTCCTATAAGATCGCTCTTGCCGGAATCGACAAGAACGGACTCTGGTTCCTCCAGCCGGAGGATGCGGTGCGGAAGGCCCGCGAGAATTCGGACCCCCTCGAGATCGTCGCGGACGACTCGGCCCTCGTCTCCGTCGTTCCAGGGAAAGGGTTCGCGGCGAAGGGGAAACTCATCGAAGCCGACGTCGTGTTCCCGGTGCTCCACGGCAGTTTCGGCGAGGACGGCACAATCCAGGGGCTCCTCGATACCGCGGGACTTCCCTACGTCGGGGCGGGGGTCCTCGGGAGCTCGCTCAGCATGGACAAGGAGAAGACGAAGCAGGTATGGGCCGCGGCAGGGCTTCCCGTCGTGCCCTACGTCGCGTGCAGGAAAGAGGACTTTCAGAAGAAGTCCGACGAATTGAAGCGCATCCTCAGGGAGACGGAGAAGCTCGGCTTTCCCGTCTTCGTGAAGCCCTGCTCGGTCGGTTCGTCCGTCGGCATCACCAAGGTCAAATCCAGGGACTCCCTGAAGAAGGCCCTGGAGACCGCGTTCAAATTCGACACGAAGGCCCTGGTGGAACAGGGGATCGACGCTCGGGAAATCGAATGCTCGGTGCTCGGCAACAGGACCCCGCGGGCCTTCACTCCCGGAGAGATCGTATCGTCCCACGAGTTCTACGATTACGAGGCGAAATACTTAGATCCGCGGGGGGCCCAGCTCCTCATTCCCGCCGGACTCGACGCCCAGCAGCTGGAAACGATCAAGACCCTCGCGGTGAGGGCCTTCGAAGCCGCAGCGGTCGAGGGCATGGCGAGGGTGGATTTCTTCGTGGACCGGGAGAGCGGCACCGTCTATCTCAACGAAATCAACACCATCCCCGGCTTCACCAGCATCAGCATGTTCCCGAAGATGTGCGAGCACGACGGCCTTCTCTATCCCGAACTCCTCGAGAGCCTCCTCAGGCTCGGCATGGAGCGGCATTCGCTCAGGCAGTCGATAACCTATCTCTACCAGTGATCGAAGGAGATGATCCTGGAGCCCGAAAACCGCTCGTGGTGCTCCGATACCGGCCCGGCAGGGTAGCCGAGGAGCAGGAGGAGGACCACGCGCATCGAGTACGGCACCGCCACCACGTCCTGCACTTGAGCCTCGTCGTAGGTGGTCACGATGCAGGTGCCGAGCCCTTCACGCACGGCCTGGAGCATCATGAACGAAGCGGCCATGCTGATGTCGATGGGATAGGCAGGCTGGCCGTTCGGCATACGGTATTCGGTGTTCGTCGAGCAGCAGGCGATCACGGCCGCGGCGGCCCCCACGTGCTCCTGGCCGAAGCTCGCCTCCTGGAGCCTCGCCTTCTTCTCCGCGTCGCGGAACACGACGAAGCGCCAGGGCTGGCGATTCTTCGCGGAAGGCGCGAGCCGGCCCGCGTCGAGGATCCTGTCGAGGGCTTCCCCCTCGATCGGTTTCGGGACGAATTCCCTCACGCTCACGCGCCTTACGATTTCCGGAAGCAGATCCATCGCTCCGCACCGCCTTTCGTGTTTTTTCCTTTACCATAGTATACACGCAATATGCGGATTCGCATCAAAAAAATTCTCAGATTGACAACGACTATACGGGCGTATAGTATACATCCATGACCCTGGAGGAAAAACTGTCGATCCTCGCGGACGCCGCGAAATACGACGCTTCGTGCGCATCGAGCGGCTCGGAGGGAGGCTTCGACCGGCTCGCCGGTACGCAGCGCGGGACCGCGAGCCTCGGCAGCGCGAGCCTCGGCGGGGTGTGCCATTCCTTCGCCGGCGACGGCCGGTGCATATCCCTCCTCAAGGTCCTCTTCACCAACGCCTGCGTCTACGACTGCGCCTACTGCGCCAACCGCAGGAGCAACGACCGGCGCCGGGCCTCCTTCACCGTACGCGAGCTCGTCGACCTCACGATCGGCTTCTACCGGAGGAACTACATCGAGGGCCTCTTCCTGAGCAGCGGCGTCGTGCGCGGCCCGGACTACACGATGGAGCGGCTTCTCGAGGTGGTGAAGACCCTCAGGCTCGAGGAGGGTTTCGGCGGCTACATCCACCTCAAGGCCATCCCCGGCGCTTCGCTGAAGCTCGTCCGGGAGGCGGGGCTCTACGCGGACCGCCTGAGCGCGAACATCGAGCTCCCGACCGACGCGAGCCTCACGGCCCTGGCGCCGGAAAAGAAGGGCGGTCTCATCCTCGGAACCATGCGGAGCATCCGCGACGACTCCGCCGAGACGGACGAGGACAGGCGCCGAGGCCTCCGGGCTCCGAGCTTCGTCCCCGCCGGGCAGAGCACCCAGCTCATCGTCGGTGCCTCGCCCGAGACCGACTTCACGATCCTCCGCCTCGCCTCGGGGCTGTACGGAAAAATGAGGCTCCGCAGGGTCTACTACTCCGCCTTCGTGCCCGTGAACCGAGATCCCCGGCTCCCCGTACTCGGGTCCCCGCCCATGGTCCGGGAGCACCGGCTCTACCAGGCGGACTGGCTCCTCCGCTTCTACGGATTCCGGACCGAGGAGCTCCTCGGGGAGGCCGAACCGAACCTCGATCAGGACATCGATCCCAAGGAGGCCTGGGCGGTCCGCCATCCCGAGTTCTTTCCCGTGGAGCTCACGGCCGCGGACAAGTACGACCTGCTCAGAGTGCCGGGCATCGGAAGGCTCTCGGCCGCCCGTATCGTCTCCGCGCGGAAAACGGGAACGCTCACGTTCGAGGGGCTGAAACGCCTGGGCGCGGTCCTGAAGCGGGCGGCCCCCTTCGTCACGATCCGGGGCAGGGCCTGCCCGTCCCGGGTAACGCGGGCCCTTCCCGCCCGAGGCCCGGGCGGCGGCGGCCGAAACCGTGCGGGGCCCCGGCCCTCCGGGCGCCCGGAAAGCGGCGCCGGCGAATTCCAGCTCTCGCTTTTCTAGAGGATCGATCCCCATGGTTCGGCTCGCCTACGACGGCACCCTCGACGGATTCTTCACCTGCCTCGGCGTCCTGTTTCCGGATTGCGGACCGAAGGGCCCTCCCGCGGGCTGCGCCCGGATCGACTCCGCCGTCCTGCCTCCACGACGAAGCCGCGAGCCCGACCTCTTCGAAGAAACGCGGGCCGTGGCCTCGGACCGGTTCCTCGCCGACGGGTTCCGCGCCCGCGCCGCCCGGGCATGGGGAAGGGAGGCGCTCCGTTCCCTCGAGTACGGATTCCGCTCCGGCTCGGAAGACCGCGAGGCCCTGCTTCTCGGTTTCGTCAGCGCGCTCGCCGAGGGCAGGGGCGTGAAGGACGTCGCCGATCCGAGGGTACTGGAATTCCGCACGAGCCTTCGGCGGATCTCCCACGAGGTCGGCAAACTGGAAGGGTTCGTCCGCTTCAGGGAAATCGAAGGCGGCGGGCTCTACGCCGAGATCGAGCCGGACAACGACGTCGTCGACCTCCTCGCCCCGCACTTCAGGCGCCGTCATCCCCGCGATCCCTGGCTCATCCGCGACCTTCGCCGCGGGAAGGCGGTATTCTGGGACCTCGTCGAGGTCAGGTTAGCCGAAGCGCCGGAGGACGGGCGGGAAATGCTGGAACCGTCCGGACCGCGGCCGGACGGAAACGAGAAGGCGGTGACGGAACTCTGGAAGCTCTATTTCAGGGCGATCGAGATCCGCGAGCGGAGGAACCCCGAGCTCCAGGCGAAGCTGGTCCCCCGCCGTTACCGGAAGCACCTGCCCGAGTTCGACGACGCGGGCTCGCGATAGATTTCCCGCCGCCGCGGGGAGGCCAGGCCGGCTCGACTGAACGCTCCGAGACGGTCCCGTTCATGGATGCTTTTCCAGGAACCGCCTCATGTCCTCGGGAAGCGGGGCCTCGAACTCGACCTCCACACCGGTCCAGGGATGGCGGAAGGCGAGCTTCGCGGCGTGGAGCAGGGTCCGCTTCGCCCGGAAGGCCGAATCCCTCCTGAACGCGAACCGCGTTTCCCCGATCAGGGGATTGCCCGTCTGCTTGAAGTGGATGCGGATCTGGTTCGTCCTCCCGGTGTGGGGCTTCGCCTCCACGAGGGAGTAGCCTTCCCGCTTTTCGAGGACCCGGTATGATGTCTTCGCCGCTTCGCCCTCGATGGACCTCGTCATGACGCCCGAGTCCTTCGGAGGCCGGCCGTTCACGAGGGCGAGGTAGGTCTTGCGCATCTCCCGCTCCCGGAACGCGTCCATGAGCCGTTTCTGTGCTCCCTTGCCCTTGGCGAAGAGGATGACGCCCGAGGTCTCCTCGTCGAGCCTGTGGCAGGGATGGAAGGCGGAGGGTAAATCCTTTTCGCGCCTGAAGGCGTCCAGGAGTTCGACGAGTGACCGGCCCTCCTTGCCCGGGGCCGGAATCGTGAGGAGCCCCGCGGGTTTGTCCAGCACGAGGAGCCAGTCGTCTTCGAAGATGACCTTGAGCCTTCCGATCCTGTCCATGGCCCTAAGGTAGCACGGGAGGGGGAATTTGAGTATACCTCCCGGGAAGGACCGGGGCGCGGCAAAGGGAGGAGAAGCTCACCTCCCCTGCCGCGCGAACCTCGCCCGGATTAGCCTTTGCGCGGGCATCTCGAAATAACGGTACGTCAGGCAGGACATCGCCAGAAGTATGGAGAAGAACATGATGAGGTATCCGGGGGAAAGGCGGAACGTCGGAGGTAACAGCCCGAAGCCGGCGGCGAGCATGAAGAGAAGCTGCAGAGGGAAATGAAGGAGGTACGACGAATACGTTATGTCGCCGATCCAGGCAAACGTCTTCAAGAAGGCCCCGCGGTCGATCTCCAGCAGGGCGAGACTGCATATCGTGAGGGGGAAGAGGAAATAATCCGGGAAGCAGATCAACGCGATTCTGCCGATCATACCGGCCTGGCGGATCGTGCCCCGCAGGTCTACGACGTAGAAGGACACGAAGACCAAGGCCCAGGAAAGGGCGGCTGAAAGAAGCACGATCCGCTTTACGGACACAGGCCCCCGCGATATCCGGGAGGTAAAGTAAAATGCCACGCCGCCGAAAAAGAACAGGGCGAGCCCCTCGAACACGGGATGACCGAAATTCGCCCCGTGGAAGAGCCCGTACGCGAGGAGCGATACCGTCAAGGAGAAAACCGGCCCTCCGCGGCCGAAAAATGCGGCGACGAAGAAGACCGCATACAAAAGCACCTCGATGGATACCGACCACACGGGAGCGTTGAAGGACCATCCCTTGTCCAAACCCCATTTCGAAGCGAAACCCAGGTTCAACAGAAAGTGATAGGCATCGTTGTGCGGATATACGAACGAGGTGCCGTTCTGAGCGGCGAAGAAGAATTGCAGAACCGCCACAAGGATTAAGGTTGCGGCATGGAGGGGATAGAGCCGAGAAAACCTCTGGATGAAGAACTGCAGGCCGCCTACGACCTTTCTCCTAATGGGTTCCCGATAGATCCAGAAGAAAATGAAACCGGAAAGGAGAAAGAAGTAATCGACGCCCATCGATCCTTTTTGATAGAACAGCTTGAAAACGGCGAAGAGCGGCTGGGCTTCCGGGAGGAAGCCCTTCGGCAGCGCAGGTCCCTCGTAGAAAAAATGCTGCCAATGCCACAGCACCACGGACAGCGACGCGATTCCCCGCGAAACATCCAAGGCATAAAGTCGGATCGGCCATTCGGCACCAGGCTGTTCCGCGATCTCGGTTTTCTCGAGCAGGTTTTCCGATCGGTTCATCCTTGCACATCCATATAGAAACGCTGCCGGTATCTTATAACCGATCCGCGAAATTTCCAACCGAAAAGCGTAACTTTTTGACGCCACCGCCCCAGCCATCAACTGCCTCGTCTTTCCGACGCGAAACTTCGGCATCAGATTCCGATCTCGGCGAGGAAAAGCTCCTTCGCAGGGTCTTCAACCTTGAGGACGGAAAGGACCGAAGGCTTCGACGTGAGCTTTTATCGCGGATTTCAGGTCGGCAAGAGCCTCCTCGTACGTGTTTCCCTGACCGAGCGCCAGACCCTTTATGCCGACCGGATAGGCAAGACAGCCGTCGGAATGCTATTCAGCGATGATTTTCATGATCTTCACACGGTATAGATACTCCGAACCGCGTCCGGTCACTCCTCCCGGTAAAGACCGTGTATGCGACTGTTCGGCTGGTGCATGCAGACGAAGTTCGGTGCGCGAATAGCCCCGTGCTCACCTTGGAATTTTCTCATGGTAAAACACTAAATCATAGATTATATTTCATTCGAAGCGCGGTTTTTCTTTTCGCTCCAAAGGTCAGGCCGGCCGCTTGTGTTTCGAAAAAAGGAGATGGTATGGTCTCTCGGAGCTTCATCTGGTTCGTTCTTCTTCCTGCCCTCGCTCTCTGTTTTTCTTCCTGCGCCGACCTGAACGGCGACCGCGAAAGCGGCGACGACACGCCTCACGCGATCGTCTACAACGCGAACGGGAGCCTCTCGGGGACCGTTCCCGTGGACTCGAACTCCTATAAGCCGGGCACGATCGTGACCGTGCTCGGGAACACGGGGGGCCTCGTAAAAGCCGGCTATACGTTCAAGGGCTGGACCCTGTACGCGAACGGGAACGGCGACGTCCTTCCCGCGGGCGGAGCCTTCGCCATGGGGAGGAGGAACTTGACCCTCTACGCGAAATGGGCCCTTCCCCCGGGAAGCGCGGTCTGGGCACAAGTTCCGCAGCAGGACCCGCTCAACAGCTACCAGTCGAAATTCAACGCCGCCGCTTCGGACTCCTCGGGGAACGCGTACGCGGCAGGCACGCAAAACGGAACCGCTTATTTCTCTTACGGTCCCGGCGTTTCCGTTAAGGGAATTTATTCGGGAGGAAACTGCTCCGTCCTCGTGAAGTACGACGCAGCGGGAAAGGCGCTCTGGGCCGCGGTCCCGTTGTCGGGAAACTCCTTTTCGGGGTTCTTCGCCGCAGCGGCAGACTCGTCGGGGAACGTGTACGCCGCGGGATTTCAACAAGGAACCGGCGACTTCGTCTATGGTCCCGGTGTTACGGTTACTGGTTCGAGCTCGTCGGCCAACGCCGTCCTCGTGAAGTACGATCCCTCGGGGAAGCCCCTTTGGGTCCGGGTCCCGGTCGGGTTCGGAGACGACAGATCGTATTTCTACGCGCTTTCCGCCGACTCCTCGGGAAACGTGTATGCGGCGGGCTATCAGTACGGAACCGGGGAATTCACCTACAATCCGGGCAACGTCAAGGTTTCGGGTGGCTACTCGAACGAGAACGCCGTCCTCGTGAAGTACGACGCCTCGGGAAACGCGCTCTGGGCCCGGGTCTCGAACGGGAACAATTACTCGAGGTTCAATTCCGTTGCGGCGGCCCGCTCCGGGAGCGTCTATGCCGCGGGCTATCAGTACGGAAACGGGGAATTCACCTACAATCCAGGCAACGTCAAGGTTTCGGGAGGTAGTTCGGGAGGAAACAATGCCGTGCTCGTGAAGTACGACGCCTCGGGAAACGCCCTGTGGGCGAATGTTTCATCAGGGAGTGCCAGTTCGGCTTTCAAGTCCGTCGCGGCGGACTCCTCGGGGAATGTCTACGCCGCGGGCTATCAGTACGGAAACGGGATCTTCGACTACGGCGGAGTTACGACCTCGGGAGGCTATGCGTCAGGAAACAGCACCGTCCTCGTCAAGTACGGTGCTTCAGGAAACGCGCTCTGGGCGGCGATCGCAAGCGGCGGGAACTCTTCGGCCTTCAATTCCGTCGCGGCGGACACCTCCGGGAACGCCTACGCGTCAGGCTCGCAGCTCGGTACCGGTTCCTTCTCCTACGGCAACGGCATCACGGCCGCGGGCGTTTATTCGGTATCCAACGCCGTCCTTGTGAAGTACGACTCCTCGGGGAATTCGCTCTGGGCCGCGACTCCTTCGTCGGCCGCGAACGACACCGAGTTCTTTGCGGTCGCCTCCTCCGTGAACGGCGTTGTTCTCGCGGCGGGTACTCAAAACAAGGACACCGAGGTCAAGTACGGCATCGAGGCCTCCGCGGCCGGGACCTATTCCGGAGGAGCCAACGCGGCGCTCGTGCAGTACCTGAAGTGAGGGGCAGAGGGCGCCGGCGGACGCATCTGGCCCCTCGCCTCATGAAGCTCGCTTGGGCCTATAGGGTGTCCTTCGATCGAACGGTGCGGATATATCAAACTCTTTTCAATAACTCGAATAATTCGGTGTTGACATAAATCGTTTCCTTCCAGGCCTTGAACGATCGCAGGATTCCAATGCCTTCCAGCTCTTTCAAGTACTTGCTGGCGGTTCTCCGCTCGGCCAATCCCGCTTTCACGATGAAATCTATTTTCGTGTAAGGCTGGATGAAAAGAAGCTCCATCAATTCCTTCGAATAGGTCGTCTTCGGCAATTCCTGTTTTCCTTTTTCCCGCTGAGAGTCCATGAGGTTTTTTATCGAAACCGTGATTTCCAGAGTGGTTTTCGCCGTTTCCTCGACGGCGTCAAGCATGAAATAGATCCAGTCTTCCCAGTTGTCTTTCGTCCTTACTTCCTGCAATAAACGGTAATAGTCGCTTTTCCTCTTGGTGATCCAGCCGCTCAAATACAGGATCGGCGAATCGAGCAGTCCCTCTTTGACGAGATAGAGCACGTTCAGGATCCTGCCTGTCCTTCCGTTCCCGTCGTAAAAAGGATGGATCGATTCGAACTGGTAATGCTGAATCGCCATTTTGATCAACGGTTCGAGCGAATCCCGGCGATTGAGGAATTCTTCGTAGTTCTTGAGGAGTCTTCGAATGACTTCCTCGTCGTCCGGTGGAGTGTAGATCGTCTCTCCCGTGACGTCGTTCTTGAGGACCGTCCCCGGAAGCCTGCGAATACCCGCGGTGTTCCGTTCCAGTTCTTGCTGGATTTCCTCGATACTTCGAACGGTAATGAGATCGTGTTTTCGCATGGAGGAAATTCCCCTGCTCATGGCGGCCCGGTAGTTCAATACCTCCTTTGTCGCGGGGCTGATATCCGACTCTTTCAGTACCAAGGCTTTGTAGAGTTCATCGTGCGTCGTGATGATGTTCTCGATCTCGGAGCTTGCCTTTGCTTCCTTTAAAACGATCGAATTGAGGAGAATGCTTTGGTTCGGAAGCAAAGAGCAGTACCCTTTCAATTGAGCGAGTTCTCTGCTCGCCGAAAGGCTTTTCTTCAGAAGCCGCTTCGTCTCGACATCTCCGGCAGGCGGCAGGAGCGGGAGTTCGTTGTAGGCCGTTTCAACTTTCTTTCCCATCATGTACATTATACATCAAATAGTGCTCATGACAAGCGTCTCACGTGCAAAACAAGTACATGATCGAACAGCCCGGAAACCACCCGGCGGACGCGTCTGGCCCTCCGCCGCGGCCTCATCTTCGTGCAATAAGCCGAGGGTCGAAGCGGAATTCGTCCGGGGCGCCGATTCGGATGCGGGCGAAATCCTTGTGCAGGGGATTGATGAGAAAGTTGGATTCCAGGGGGACGATCGCGCTCGGGACCGCTAAGACCGCCGATTCCCCCTTGTCCAGCCATGCGCTGCCCAGGTGCCGCGCGGAATCCGGCGGCGGGTCCGACGCCCAATCGGGGGGCAGGTCCGCAGGCGGAAGCCTCAGGCAGAGGGAGTCGTCGAATTCGACGGGGATGCACAGATAGAGGTCGAGCAGCTCCTGAGAGTCGAGATGCACGAGCATCTCCATAGCGTACTGGACGGATCCCTTGGTCCATCGAATCGCTCTCCTTCCTAAAGAACAAGCGCCTCCACGGAAAAACCGCAAGGCGCTCGACCGTTCCGCGAAACCGACTGAACTATTTCATTGACAGCTGTCGGAAAGCATGTGAAAATCAGTTGTAACACAACATACAAGAATGTTGGAATTCAAGGAGGAACAGTATGAAGAAAACATCGAAAATCGTCCTTCTCGTATCGGCGGTATTCTTCGTCTTCGCCGTTTTAGAAGCAGCGGCCCAATCCAAGGTCACGCCCGACTACAAGATCAAATTTTCCTACACGGACTCGAGCACGTGGCCCAAAGCGGCTGTCGTCCCTCAGGCCGAACACGCCTTCGCGGTCGTCTTCAAGAACATGGTCGAATCCCTCACGAACGGAAAAGTCGCCGTCGAACTGTATCCGGGAATGTCGCTCGCCGACGCCAAGTCCTCGATGGAAATGTGCAAGTCCGGCACCATAGAAATGGCGACGACGACCGGCACGGTCGCCAGCCTCTATCCTGCGATCCAAGTCATCAATCTGCCCTACGTGTTCAAATCCGACGAGATCGCCTGGTGGGTCTTTGACCAGAGCAAATTCTGGAAGGACCTCTCGGCCGATTTCGAAAAGAAGAACGGCATGAAGATCCTCGCCATGGGCCAGAACGGAACACGGCACTTCACCAACAGCCGGCGCCCCATCCGCACCCCCGCCGACATGAAGGGCCTCAAATTCCGCGTCATGCAGTCGCCGATCTACGTGACGATGGTGCAGGCCCTCGGCGCGTCCGCCACACCCCTCGCCCATGCTGAAATCTACACGTCCTGCCAGACCGGCGTCGTCGACGGTCAGGAGAATCCCGTGTGGAACATCGCGGCGAACAAGTGGTACGAAGTCCAGAAATACATCACCCTCGACGGGCATACCTGGAGCGAGAATATGGTCCTCATCAATTCCAAGTTCTTCAACAAGCTGCCGGCGGCCTATCAGCACGCGATAAAGATCGCCTCGTATCACGCCCAGACCGTGGACCGAGCCTCCGAAGCCCTCGCGACCCGCGTTCTCGACTTCGACACCCTGAAGAACAGCATGGAGATCTACGCCCCGACTCCCGCCGAACTCGAGCAGTTCAAACAGGCGGCAATGCCGACGTACGACTGGCTGCGCAAGCAGGTCGGAAACAAGGTAATGGACGATTTTCTCGCGGCCGTGAAGGAAGCCGAAAGAGCCTTCGGCTACTGATGCCGCCGGCCGGCACGGCCTTACCGGCCGCTTTTTCGTCGTAAACGAATGCCGGGGGTGTTTCGATGACGTCGGGTTTTCGGGACACCCCTTTTCCTTGGTTCCGGCGTGCATCGATCACGCGAAGAAGGGGTTTTCCATGGGTTTGATAAAAAAATCGAGCAACTTGCTGGAGAAGGTCGGTTCGGCGATATCCACCGCTCTTCTCATCGTCATCTTCTGTCTTGTCTTCAGCGGAGTGATCCTGCGTGTCATCGGAAACAGCTTTTCGATGTCCGAAGAATTGTCGCGCTGGGGTCTCATCAGCCTGTGCTTCATCGGAGCGAGCGTGGCTTTGAAAAGGAAACAACACGTTGGCGTCAACATGCTCATCTCCGCCCTGCCGCTCAAAATAGCGAAGACCGGCGTGGTGATCGCCTACGTCGTCGTCTTCATACTCCTGTGCTTGTCGTTCTTCTACGGCCTGACCGCGGCGATAGAAGCGAAGGATATCACCGGAGACATCATTCCGCTGTCCATGATGTACGTCAAATTCTGCATTCCCCTGGGGATGCTCATGATGATCGTTCATTTGCTGAACGGTTTCATCGAGCTCGTCGACGCGAAGGACGTGAAAAACGTCCTGATCGGATCATAAGGAAGAACGCCATGATCATCGTTGCCTTCATTTTCATCGGCTCCTTGTTGATCGGAATCCCGATAGCCTTCGTCCTCGGGGTCTCGTCCCTGTACTATTACATCTTCATTGGCCGAATCCCGCTGGACATGATAGGACAGAAGCTCTACGCCGGCTGCGACAGCTTCGTTCTCCTCGCGATTCCCTTCTTCATCATGGCGGGCGAACTCATGAACCGGGCGAAAATAACCGACGCTCTCATCGAATTCTCCAAGATCCTCGTGGGGAAGATCCCGGGGTCCCTCGCCCAGGTCAACATCGTGGCGAGCGTATTTTTCGCCGGCATAACCGGATCCGGCGTCGCCGACACCGCGGCCCTCGGATCGGTCCTGATACCCGCGATGGAGAAGGAGGGGTATTCGGTCGAGTACGCGGCCGGTGTCACGGTCGCGTCCTCGGTGATAGGGCCGATAATACCCCCGAGCATCGTCATGGTTATCTACAGCATGACGACCGGCGAATCCGTCGGCGCGCTCTTCGCCGCCGGCTTCATTCCCGGCCTGGCCGTCGCCATCGCGCTGATGGCCCTCGCCCTCTACTTCGCGGTCCGGGACAACCACCCCCGCAGAACGGAAAAGCTCGCGTTCCGGGAGACGGTGACGACGATCCGCAAGTCGATCGTGGCCCTTCTCTGCCCCGTCGTGCTGGTCGGCGGTATTTTCTCCGGGCGCTTCACCCCCACCGAAGCTGCATCGATCGCCTGTTTTTACGCGATGTTCGCCGGCGTGGTCCTCCTCCGGACCCTCACGATGAAGGACATCCTCGCCAGCTTCGCGAAGGCGGCCGTCTCCTCTTCGGTGATCCTCATCATCATTTCCATGGCGGCATTGTTCGCTCAGGTCATGGCCTTGGAACGGGTTCCCACGACGATAGCCAATTTCATCCTCAGCCTGACCGCGAACAAATACGTCTTCCTCCTCTTGGTCAACGTCTTTCTGCTGTTCATGGGCATGATCATGGAAACCGGGGCGAGCGTCATCCTCATCGCTCCCATCCTCCTGCCGGTCGCCCTGAAGCTCGGGATCCATCCGCTCCATTTCGCCCTCGTCATGCTCGTGAACCTCAACATCGGTCTGAGCACGCCGCCGGTAGGCGTCTGCCTCTTCACGGCGGCCCCGATCGCGGGAATAAGCCTCGAGCGGATTTCGCGCGGCGCTCTCCCCTTCCTCGCCGCGGACATCGTCGCCCTCCTCTTCATCACCTACATCCCGGAGCTTGTTCTGTTCGTGCCCAGGCTCGCGGGCTTCATTCAGTGACCGCAGATAATTGAAGGGGGGTCGCGGCCCCCCCCTTCTTCTTCCTGTCCTCGCTTTCTGCCTTTTCTCCTGCGCATACCTGTACAACGCGCCCCGGGCGCGGGCGACGACACGTCCCGCACGATAACCTACGACGCGAACGGGAACGCCCTCGTCTTCGCGGCGGGAACTCAAAAGCGGGAACACCGAGGTCAAGTACGGGATCGAGGCCGTCACGTTTCCCGGGAGGCTCGAAGCGGGGGAACGAATCCTCGCGTATCGAAGGGCATGCAGACACCGCCCTGCGATCCCGGAGAACGCGAATCGAAGCAGGATCCCCTCCTCGAAAAGGCAAAGGCGATCTTCGGGGTGAGCTACCTCTTTCCCTACCAGAGGCTCGCGATCCACAACATCCTCTCCGGCCTGGGGATCTACGGGGGAGCCGAGGCGGAGGCCGCTCCGGGCGACCAGCTCGTCATCCTCCCCACGGGCGCGGGTAAGTCCCTCTGCTTCCAGCTTCCCGCCGCCCTCATTCCCGGCCCCACCCTGGTCATCTACCCCCTCCTCTCCCTCATGGCCGACCAGGAAAGGAGGCTCGCCGCGGCGGGCATTTCCAACCGCATCCTCCGAGGCGGTCAGAGTAGGGAGGAACGCTCAGAGATCTGGCGGGACCTCGGCGACGGCAGGGTGAAATTCCTCATCGCGAACCCCGAAGTCGCAGCCGGCGCCGGGGTGAGGGAGAGGCTCAAGGCCCTCGGCGTCCTCCACCTCGTGATCGACGAGGCTCACTGCGTCGCCGAATGGGGCGAGACCTTCCGTCCCGCCTACCTCGCACTCGGCGGGCTCCGTCGGGAACTCGGGGTCCGCGTCACCACGGCCTTCACGGCGACCGCCTCGCCCGCCGTCCTCGACCGCATCGTCCTCCACCTCTTCGAAGGAAAACGCCCCCACCTCATCGCGGGCAACCCAGACCGGCCGAACATCCGCTACCGGGTCGTTCCGGTCCTGTCCAAGGCACAGGCCCTCGTCCGGCTCCTCTGCCGGGAAGGGCCGGAGGCCGCGGCTTCACCGGGCGGTTTTCCGCCGGACGCTCCGGCGCAGGAGGCGGCCGCCGGGGAGGGCGAAGCTCAGACTACGGCCGTCCGGCGGGACGATCCTTCACGCGGGGAGAGCCTCGAGCGGCCGGCGGTCGTCTTCTGCGCCACTCGGGGAGGGGCGGAAGAGACGGCCCGGCTCCTCAGGAGGCGCCTCGGCGAGAAGGAAATCTTCTTCTACCACGCGGGCCTCGAGCGGGCCGAGAAGAAGGCGGTCGAAGACTGGTTCATGAAATCGAACGACGGGATCCTGGCCGCAACCTGCGCCTACGGGATGGGAGTGGACAAGGCGAACGTGCGAACCGTGATCCACCGCGACGTGCCGGGGAGCGTGGAGGCCTATCTCCAGGAGTCGGGCCGTGCGGGCAGGGACGGCAAGGCCTCGCAGGCGGTACTCCTCGTGTCGAGCGAGGACGAGAAGAAGCGGGCGAGATGCGCGTCGGCGTACGAGGCCTCGCGCTTCGGCTCGCTCCTGGACTACGCCGGGGCGGACTCATGCAGGAGGCGGAAGCTCATCGCCCTGCTGGGGGGCGAGGCGGACGACTGTTCGGGCTGCGACGTCTGCGACGGGACGAGGATCGAAAGGCCCTGGGGAGAGGAACTCGTCCTCGATTTCGTAGCGAGGAACCGGAGGAGGTTCGGCCGGGAGGAGGCAGCCCTCGTGCTCGCGGGCGCGAGGAACGCGAAGACCGCCGGCGCGCTCCGGGACGTTCCGGCCTTCGGCGGGCTCCGGGGCTGGTCGACCGAAGAGGTCGCGGAAGCGCTGGACGACCTTCTGGAGAAGCGCAGCCTCCGGCGCTGCGGCAGGTTTCCGTGGAAGTACGCGCTCACGCTGCCGCGAAGGAAAAACGGACGGGGAGGGCTCTTCCGATCTATGATTTCTCGGCCGAGTCCTTGATCGAGGATTCGAATTCGGGGAAGTGCTTCCTGGCGCAGTCCGGGCAGATGCCGTGGCTGAATTCCGCGTCGGAACGCCTGCTGATGTAGGATTCCATGTTCTGCCACGCTCCGGCGTCGTCGCGTATCCTCTTGCAGTACGAGCAGATGGGAAGGAGACCCTCGAGCCGTTCGACGCGGTGTTCGCTCTCCTCGGCGCGGAGCCTCATCCTGTCCACGATCATGACCACCATGCCGAGGGCGGCCAGGATCTGGAACCCGACGAGGAAACCGTAGGCGACGTGGACCGCCGAAGTACCCGGTGCAAGCCTGACCACGGAGAACGTCATGACGTACACTCCCCAGACGATGAGGCTCCATCCCGCAAGCCTGCGGCCCGCGAGGGTTTTTACGGAAACGCGCACGAGGATCATGTGTCCCGCCCAGACGAACAGGATGCCCCGGATCGCCTTGAGCAGAAAGGAGGCGGCGAAGGTGTGGGTGCCGATCAAGGCCAGCGATCCCAGCCATACGACGGTCCAGACGGCGAGAGCCGCGACGTTCCAGCGCCGGAATTCGCAGCCCGTGAACCGGTAGGCGCCGCCCACCAGCGCGAAGAAACCCAGGACGTGCATCACCTCCCCGATGAGGAAGAATCGGAGAGGCTCGAGCGGGATCAATCCGGACCAGAACAGGAATCCGGCGCCGTTCAGGAAAAAGCACGCGGACCAGAATCCGGGACCGGCTTCGCCTCCTGCGGCCTTGCGGAAAAAGAGAAAGCCGAAACCGATGCATGCGAAAATCGCGGCGAACCCGAGATACGCGTCGGTCAAAGAATTGAAGAAGACGGTCATACCTTGTACAAAGATCCTTTCATCGGTGAAATGCCCTGAAGCGGATTGACTGAGGATTGCTTGCTCGGACGCGGAAGGATACACCAATCGCGGCCGCTGTTCAAGTGCCCCAGCCCTGCCATTGCCCCCCCCTGCCATCCAGCCCTACCCTACCTTCCCGTCCGTCGGGACCCGATCGAAGCGTCGTCCTTCGACGTTGAACGGCGCATCGAAGTGTGCGACAATCCTTTTCATGCAGGGACTCGAGATTTTCCATCCCCTCGTCGCCGAATGGTTCGCGGCGAGGTACGGTTCTCCCACGAGGGCCCAGGAGGCGGCATGGCCGAAAATCGCGAGCGGCGAGAACGTCCTCGTCACCGCCCCGACCGGTACCGGGAAGACCCTCGCGGCCTTCCTCTGGGCCCTGGACCGCATGATACGGGGCGATGACGGCTGGGAACGCGGAGCCGTCCGGCTCCTCTACGTATCCCCGCTCAAGGCCCTCAATACCGACATAAGGGAGAACCTCACGGGGCCTCTCGGTGAACTCGAGAAGCTGTTCTCCTCCCGCGGGCTCGGATTTCCCCGTCTCGTCGCGGCGACGCGGAGCGGCGACACGCCCCAGGAGGAGAGGCGGAGGATGCTGAAACGCCCTCCCGAGATCCTCATCACCACGCCCGAGAGCCTCGCCATCCTTCTCCTCTCTCCCGCGGGGAGGGAGATGTTCGGAGGCCTCCGCTGCGTCATCCTCGACGAGATCCATGCCCTGCTCCCGGAGAAACGCGGCACCCTGCTCGCCGCGGGGCTGGAGCACCTCACCCTCGTCGCCGGGGAGTTCCAGCGGATAGCGCTTTCCGCCACCCTCGCCGATCCCCGCGAGGCAGCGGCCTTCGTGGGAGGGTTCGTCCGGCGGGGTGAGGCCTACGAGCCCCGACCCGTGGCGGTCGCGGAGGCGGCGAGCCCGAAGCGGATCGAGCTCTCCCTGGATTACCTTCCGCCCGGCGACCGGAGGGAAGGCGACACGCCCTGGGAGGCGGTTGCCGACAGGCTCAGGGAGATCGTGCTCGCGCACCGCTCGACCCTCGTCTTCGTGAACAACAGGAGATCCGCGGAACGCCTCGCCCACCTCGTCAACCGCGACGGAGCGGAGCCCCTCGTCTATGCGCACCACGGCTCGCTCTCCCGGGAGATTCGCGCGGAGGTGGAGTCGAGGCTGAGGAGAGGCAGGCTCCGGGGCATCGTCGCGACGAGTTCCCTGGAGCTCGGCATCGACGTCGGGGAACTCGATCAGGTCGTGCTCGTCGAGACTCCGTTTTCCGTCTCCTCCGCGGTGCAGAGGATCGGAAGGGCGGGCCACCGTGTCGGAGAGACGAGCAGGGGGATTTTCCTCCCGCTCCACGGCGCCGACCTCGCCGCGGCTGCCTCCATGGCGCCCCTCGTCCTCGCCCGTGACATCGAGCCGGTCAGGATCCCCCGGAATCCACTCGACATCCTCGTCCAGGTCGTCCTTTCCCTCGCCACGGACCGTGTCTGGAGGAAGGACGAGCTCTACGCGTTCATCCTCCGCATCGCCCCGTATCGGGATCTCCCCCGGCCAGCCTTCGAGCGGGTCCTGGACATGCTCGCGGGCCGCTACGCCTCGACGCGGGTCCAGGAGCTTTCCCCGAGGATAGCCCTCGACGAGAAGGAGGGAACGGTCAGGGCCCTTCCGGGCGCGAGGCTCGCCCTCTACGCCAAGGGCGGGGCCATCCCCGAGCGGGGATACTTCAAGGTCAAGGTCGCGGATTCCGGGGCCGTGCTCGGCGAGGTGGACGAGGAGTTCGTCTGGGAGAGGAGGATCGGGGACCGGTTCCATTTCGGAAGCAGGGGCTGGAAGATCACGGGCATGGACAGCCAGGCGGTGGAGGTCGTCCCTTGGTCGGGTCCGGAGAACATCTTCGTCTTCTACAAGGGCGACGCGAATCCGTCCTTCTTCCATTTCGCGGAACGAAGAGCGTTCTTCCTCGAACGGCTCGACGCCGAGGTCGGGAGCCAGACCGCAGAGGGCGGGATCGCCGCGATGCCGGGTACGACGAAGGAGGCGGCCTCGGCGCTCGCGGCCTATCTCCGCTCCCAGAAGGAGGCCACGGGAACCGGACTTCCTCACCGTCACCGCGTGCTCGTCGAGAGGACGACGGCGCCCGGGGCGGGGGAAGACCTCGGCGAAATCGTGCTGCACGCGCCCTTCGGCGGAGCCGTAAACCTGCCGCTCGCGCTCGCGATCAAGGCCCTGCTCCGCGAGGCAGGATTCGAGGCCGAAGTCTTCGCCGACGACTCGACGGCGGTCTTCCTCCTCCCCGGCGCCCGTGCGAAGGACGCCGACCTCGGAGGCCTGCTCCGGAAGCTCGCCACGCGCGACGTCCGGAGGCTCGTCATGTCCGAGCTCCCCGCTTCCGGGTTCTTCGGGGCGAGGTTCAGGGAGAACGCCGGCAGGGCCCTCCTCCTCCCGGACGCGGGCTTCGGCAGGAGGATTCCGCTCTGGCTCCTCAGGCTGAAGTCGAAGAAACTCCTCGATGCCGTCAGGGGCATGGAGGATTTTCCGGTCGCGGCCGAAACGTTCAGGCAGTGCATGGAGGACCTCTTCGACCTGCCGAACCTCGCCCTCGTGCTCGCCGAGATCGCGGAGGGGACCGTCTCGGTCGACGAATGCGTGACGCCGCGTCCTTCGCCCTTCGCGCGGGGGGTGCTCTGGAAGTCGGTGAACGTCCTCATGTACGAGGACGACGCTCCCGCCTCATCGGGAAGGACCGGCGCCGAAGGGCTCGCGGGGCTCCTCCTCGACCCCTACGACCGTCCCGAGGCCCGACCCGAGGACGCGCGGGACTTCGCCTCGCGCCTCGCCCGTACCGCCCCCGGTTACGCTCCCCAGTCCGCGGAGGAGCTCGTTTCCTGGACGCGGGACCGGGTTCTCGTGTCAGCGGACGAGTGGGAAGCGCTCGCCGCCCGCGTGCGCGAGGACGGGAATTCATTCCTCGACGACGAGGAGGGAGCCTCCTACGTGGCCGCGAGGGTCTTCGCCCTCCGCCTCCCCGGCGCCGCGATCGACGCGTGGGCTACGATTCCGGCACTCGCGCTCCTCCGGAGGACCTTCCGCATCGAAGCGGGCCTTCCCCCGGAGCTCGGGGCCCGCCTCGCTGAGGCGGAGACCGAGGCCGAGATCCGCGGCCTTCCCGCACCCGAGGACCTCTTCGCCTCGTGGCTGTCCTTCCACGCCGCGGTCACGCCCCGGTTCTGCGCCGAGCTCTGGGGCCTTCCCGAGGAACGCATCGCGGCCCTCGTCGATAGCCTCCTCGAGGACGAACGGCTGGTGAAGGGCCGCCTCGTCGAGGACGGAGAGGAGGATGCGATCGCCCTCAAGGACAATTTCGAGCGCCTCCTCCGCTTCGCGCGGGCGAAGAGACGGAGGTCCGTGACGTCCCTCCCTCTCGAAAGCCTCGCCCCCTTCCTGGCCTCGATCCAGGGCGTCGGCAGGGAGACCCCGATCGAGCCCGAGCCGGCGATGGAAAAGCTCCTCGGCTTTCCCGCCCCGGCCGAGGACTGGGAGACCCGCATCCTCCCCGCGCGCATTCCCGATTACGACCCCCGTGTCCTGGACGGACTCCTCGCGACCACCGATCTCGAGTGGGCCGGCGCAGGGGAGGAACGCATCGCGTTCAGGCCGGCCGGCGAGGCCGCGCTCTTCGCCTTCCCGGCTTGGGACGGAGGCGCGAGGGACGGAACGGCCTCTTCCGAGCGGAAGGCCCTTTCACCGGAGGCCCCGGCGCTCGAATCTCTGGTGAGCGCCTTCGTCGACCCGAAGGGGAGGTACGCCTTCCGCGATCTCGAGGAACGGCTCGGGCTCCCCTCGGCGGACGCCGCCCGCCTCCTCTGGAGCGGGGTCTGGCGGGGGCTCGTCCTTTCGGACTCCTACGAACCCGTCCGCAGGGGGCTGGAGAACGGCTTTTCGAGGAAGGACGCGAAGCCGCCGCCCGGGACCGTCAGGGACGTGAGGCGGGGCCTTCGAGGCTATCGTGCATCATTGCGGAGGAACCTTCCCGGCGAAGGCCTCTGGAGGCTCGCCCGGAACGGACCCGAGGCGGTGACGGATCCTGTCGAGGCCATGGAGGCGTCGAAGGAACGGGCCCGAGTCCTGCTCGGCAGGTACGGCGTGGTGTTCCGAGACCTCCTCAAGCGTGAGCTTCCGGGATTCAGGTGGCAGGACGTGTTCCCGGCGCTCAGGCTCATGGACCTCTCCGGCGAGATCCTCTCCGGGCTCTTCTTCGAGGGCGTCGAGGGGCCGCAATTCGCCTCGGGGGAGGCCGCGGCGACCGCCGCGGGAACATCGGGTTTCGGGCTCGCCCGCGTTTTCGTCCTGAACGCGCGGGATCCCGCCTCGCTCTCGGGGCTGGGGCTCCCCCTTCCGGGCCTCCCGAGGCGCGTCGCGGGATCGGACACGGTCTACCGGGACGGGAGGCTCGCTCTCGTCTCGGAGAACAACGGCGAACGGCTCGAATTCCTCGTGCCTCCTCAAGACGAGGGGATTCCCGACCTCCTCTCGGCCCTCGCGAGGTTCCTCGGCCGGAGGTCGCGGGGCGCAGCGTTCCGCGTGGCGGAGATCAACGGCACGGCTGCGAGGAACAGCCCGTACAAACCGCCGCTCGAAGCCTTCGGATTCAAGGATTTCTTTAAGGACCTCAGGTTCTGGCCGAAGTGACCGTATCGCGGCCGCCTTTTTTACGGTCCGGCTGTTCACGATCGCGAGAATTCTGATACAGTAGGGACCGATGATCCTACAACTGCTGCAAATCGGCGGCGCTCTCGGCATCTTCCTCTACGGGATGAAGCTCATGAGCGACGGCATCCAGAAGACTGCCGGAGACCGCCTCCGAACCGTTCTCAACTTCATGACGATCAACAGGTTCACCGCGGTTCTCACCGGCACGGTGGTCACGGGAATAATCCAATCGTCCTCGGCCACGACGGTCATGGTCGTCAGCCTCGTGAACGCCGGCCTCTTCTCGCTGAAACAGGCGATCGGCGTCATCATGGGGGCGAACATCGGCACGACGGTCACGGCCTGGATCGTCGCGTTGATCGGCTTTTCCATGGACATAGCGGCCTTCGCCCTCCCGTCGATCGCCCTGTCCCTCCCTTTCCTCTTCATCGGCTCGCTGCGGAAAAAGGATTTCGGGGAATTCCTTCTCGGCTTCGGTCTCCTCTTTCTCGGACTTTCCCTGCTCAAGTCGTACGTGCCGAACATCAAGGACCATCCGGAGGCGCTCCAATTCCTCACGGCTTACACCGGCCTGGGAATGCTGAGCTACCTCATCTTCGTGGCCGCGGGGACGATCCTGACGATCGTCATCCAGTCGTCGAGCGCGGCCATGGCCATCACCCTCACCATGGCCTATTCCGGATGGATCGACCTTCCGACCGCCGCGAGTCTCTGTCTGGGCGAGAACATCGGCACGACCATCACGGCCTACCTCGCCGCCATGAACCAGAACGTCACGGCGCGCCGGGCGGCTCGGGCCCACACGCTGTTCAATATGATCGGAGTCTTCTGGATGGCATTCGCGTTCCGGCCCTTCCTCTTCCTGCTCACGGCACTCATCCCCGACGATCCGGGCAGCAGAACCGTGATCGCGGAAAGGCTCGCCCTGTTCCACACCATGTTCAACGCCGCGAACACCTTCCTCTTCATCTGGTTCGTCGGACCGTACGAGAGGCTCGTGACCTTTCTCGTGAGGCCCCGTAAGGGCGAGGAAAGCCTGCGCTACCGCCTCGTCTACTCCGCTGCGGAGAGCAGGCAGTCGCCGGAAATCAACATCATCAAGGCCCAGGCCGAGATCAAGAAGCTCGCGGGGCTCGTCGAGGACATCTACGTCCTCGCGGGCGAGGCGGTCTCGGGGCCGTACAAGAAGGCAGCGGCCACGGCGGAGGTGGCGCTTTCGAAGAAGGAACTCATATCCGCGATGCACGACGAGATCACCAAGTTCCTCGTCCACAGCTCGAGGGAGAACCTCACGCAGAAGAGCCAGGAGAAGATCAATCTCCTCGTGCGCATCGTGAACGAACTCGACTCCATCGCCGACTCCTGCGGGAAGCTCGCGAACTGCGCCCTCCACAAGGCGGACAAGAAGATCGAGTTCGACAAGCAGGGGAGCGAGCAGATCGTCTCCTTTCTCGGCATGGTGAAGAATTTCCTGGATTTCAACAACGTCCACCTCTCCGAACACCTGACGCAGGCCCAGCTCGAGGAGGCGCTCAATTTCGAGAACGCCATCGACGAAAACCGGGACTCGATGAAGAAGGGCGCCAGGAAGCGGCTCAAGCACAGGACGACCGGGGTCAAGGACGAACTCCTCTTCATCGACATCCTCAAGCACGTCGAGCACATCGGCGACCACTCGTTCGAGATTTCGCGCTCTCTGTACCAGATCCACTCCGGGCTCGGAAGCGTGCCGGCGGTCGATGACAGGCGGTCGAAGCAGTGAAGCTGACGTTCTTCGGAACCGGCACATCCCACGGCATTCCCGTCGTCGGCTGTTCCTGCCCGACCTGTACGTCGTCGGACCCGAAGGACAGGCGCACGAGGGCCTCGATCCTCGTGACTGCGGACGGGTCCGATTTTCCCGGCGTCGAGGGACGGAGGAACATCCTCGTGGACACGGCGACCGAATTCCGCCTCCAGGCGGTGGCGGCCGGGCTCGTCTCGCTCGACGCCGTCCTCTACACGCACGCCCACGCCGACCATCTCCACGGACTCGACGACGTGCGCCCCCTCTGCGAGCGGGAGCCGATCCCGCTCTACGGCCTTCCCGACACTCTGGAAGAGCTCGAGGAGAGGTTCCGCTACATCTTCAGGCCCCGCCAGATCGGCGGAGGAGTGCCCAGGGTGAGGCTCGTCCCGGTGAAGCACGAGGAATTCAGGGCCGCCGGGGTCCCGGTGACCCCGATCCCGGTGAAGCACGGCGAGCTCGACATCCTGGGCTACAGGATAGGCGGCTTCGCCTACCTCACCGACACGAGCCTGATACCGGAGACCTCCTATCCCCTGCTCGAAGGGCTGGACGTCCTCGTCATAGGCGCGCTCAGGCACAGACCCCACCCCACCCACTTCAGCGTGGCGGAGGCCCTCGCCGAAATCACGAAGATCCGGCCCCGGAGGGCCTTCCTCACCCACATCTGTCACGAGCTCGGCCACGAGGGCATAAAAAAAGAGCTGCCCCCGGGGGTAGCTCCTTCCTACGACGGTCTGTCCCTCACCGCGGAGGGCCGCGTCAGACCTTGACGACCTTGTTGCTCTTCAGGCAGCGGGTGCACACCTTGATCGTGGTCTTGGTCGCTCCGACGAGGGTCTTGATCTTCACCAGGTTCGGTCGCCAAACCCGCCTGGTTGCGTTCTTCGCATGGCTGATGTTGTTGCCGGTAACCGTATGTTTTCCGCAAATATCGCATTTTCGTGACATGACTTCATCCTGCCTCGATCGAATAAGATGGAGATACAAAGAGGACAATAGCAGAAATCGCCGAAAGTGTAAAGAGGCGGTACGTCAAGAATCCGTTTTCGGGAACAGGTCGACCGGAGCCTGCATTTCGGCTAATTCTGCGGACACGACGAGAGCGCGGCGTGAATCACAAGGCCCCGCGAACGGATTCTTGCTTCGACAGAGCGACGCTTGGAGGCTCGCCGGCTTGAAACCGCGCCCTAAAATACGGCGCGGTTCCTGCGAGCGCCGCAGGAATAAGAGCGGCACCGCTTGGAAAGGCGGCGAGGGTGGGTGGGAGTTGCAGGTTTGGGGACACTGGGCTGTTGTATGGATGATCTTGGGTATTTCAGGCAAGTCGGAGTGACAAGGACGATCCGAGTTGTGGAGAAAGTCGTCTGTTGGGAGCAGCTTCGAGGCGAGGCGGATCGTCTGATACGCGCCGTTAGGAATGCGGCGAATAGGAAGAACTTGCCGTCTCGGGAAGCATCGAGTAGAATTCGACCCGACGGGAGGATACCATGGTTCCACTGCTCCGTGAAGCCCTGAGGCTGAAGGCCGAGGGGATCAGATCCGCCTTCGTGACCGTCGTCTGGACCGAGGGAAGCGTCCCCCAGGTCCCCGGGGCCAAGATGCTCGTCGCCCCGTCCCCGGGGGGCGTACTCACCTCGGGGACCGTGGGCGGCGGCGAGCTCGAACGCAGGGCCGCCTGCGAAGCGGCGGAGGTCCTCGCGTCGGGTTCCGGCGCCGCCTATTACGTGAAAGACCTCGCCGCCGACCTCGGGATGGCCTGCGGCGGCAGGGTCGGCTACCTCGTCGAGCCGCTCGAATCGGCGGACAGGCTCGTCATTTGCGGCGGAGGGCACATCGGGCTCTCGGTCTACAGGATCATGAAGGACATGGATTTCTCGATCACCGTCGTAGACGAGGGGGAGGAGAAGGCGCTCCGGGAAAGGTTCCCCGACGCCGCGATCGTGCCCTCTTTCGAAGAAGGGGAGCTGGAAAAGAGACTCGCGACGGACGAAAGGACCTACGTGGTGATCGCGAGCCGGAACCATCCGTCGGACTTCCGCCTGGCGCGGTTCTTCATGAAGAGGGACTGGGCCTACCTGGGGGTCATAGCGAGCGCGAACAAGGCAACTGCGCTCAAGAAGGAACTCGAGGAGGAAGGGTACGGCAGGGAGAAGATCCTCCGGCTGTCGTCGCCCATCGGCATCCCCTTGGGCGGACCGCGACCCCAGGAGATCGCGGTCTCGATCGCCGCGGAGATCATCCGGCGCCGTTACGACGCTACCAGGTGATGACGAGGGTCGCGGTGGTGGAGGTCGTCTGCGCCGCCGGAGGAGCCTGCGTGGAGATTCCTGGGGCGTCGGCAGGAGTCTGAATGGGCGCCACCGTCGCCTTCTCGCTGATCTGGACCTCCGGAGTAAGCGGCCGTCCGGCTGCCGGAACGAAGCCCTGCTGGCCGGCGGAATAGACCCTCCCCAGGCCGGTCCTGTTCGCGAGCCGCACGCGTCCGTCCTTGACGTCCAGGTGTTGGCCGTCGAACGTGAATATCGTTCCGCGGATCGCGGCGGTGGAGACGGGCGAACGCACGGTGAAATCGTTCCTGAGGGCGGGGTCCTTCTTCACCTCCACGCGAATCTTGCCGACGCGGAGGTCGAGCTGGGTCTGAAGCTCGTCACGCCGCTTGATGAGCTCGCTGAGCGTGAGGCGCGAGAGGGGCTGGACCTGGATTTCCGAGTTCGCGATGACGACGGTCGCCCGGGAATTGAATCCCGTGGAAATCTGCGTGCCGAGATCGACCTTGGCCCCCTTGACCGCGGGTTCCCAGGCGCCGCCCGAGGCGCGAATCTCCACCTTTCCGCTCACTTCCCTGACGGAGCCGCTCTCCTGGGCGAAGAGTCCCGCAAGCGCGACGACGCCCGCGACCGTAAGAATCACCGTTTTCTTCATGATTATAATCTATCCCTCTCTCGTCAGAACGTCATGAAAAATTTTATCGTTGCCTTGTACCTCGGAGTGTCGTCGTAGAAGGCTCCCTTCGTCCCCGAAGCCGGGAAGAAGGATCCGATGCCCAGGCTCAGGCCGCAGTCCGAGTACAGCCGGAAATTGGCGGTCAGGTCGAATTCCGGGCCGAGAAAATGGTCGACGGAATCCGTCGAATCGAGTCCGCCCTCGGATATGGCCCCGGTTTCCGTACGGAAGAAGAGGATGGTCCTGAGTTCGGTCTGGAGCCTGTCTATGGGCTTCAGCGAATAGCCGAAATCCACGAGGGTGATGTTCGCCATCCTCGGCGAAAAGACGATTCCCGTATCCTGTTTCGAAATCGGCAGAAAGGCCCGGCTGTGATCCTTCTTTTCCTCGTAGAGGGTGAAGGTGCCCTTGTCGCCAGAAGAGCGGAGCACGCGGAACTGCACGCGGGTATGAAAAAACTCCTCCCAATAGAAGCGGAGCCCCAATCCCTCGAAGTCGGAGAATATGATGGTGTCGTTGCCGATCGTCCCCATGCCGACGTAGCCGAAGACATGAAGGAACAGCCGGTTCGTGATCGGCCCCTCCGTTCCGAGGCCCAGATACTGGGTGTTCACCCGCGATCCGCCCGTGACGAGCTCCGAAGTCGGCCGCAGGTCCTGCTGGAGGATGCAGGAAAGCACGACGTCCTGATCGAAGACCGAGTCCGGGATCCTGGCGAGAAAAACGCCGAGGGCGCGCGCAGGAGCGTAGGTCACGTCGTCGTCGGACGCCTCGAAGGAATCCGAGCGGGACAGGACGATCGTCGAGTTGGGCTTCAACAGAAAACCGGTGTAGGCCGCCGCGAAGGACAGCGAGGAATAGGAAAAATCGAGGGCGAGCCTGGCGCCGTCGGCCTTGTGGTTGAGGAGAAAGCCGCTGAAATCCGTGAAGACGAACCTTCCGAGCTCGACGCCTATCTCGGAGTCGAGGAGGGGAAACCGGGGAATCCTGAACGACAGCCGCGCCATGTCGATGTCGAAAAGGTAGGGCCGGTCGACGTTCGTCGTGAAATTTCCCTGGAGAAAGAGGGACGCCGTCTTGGCGTAATCGAGCGACGCCCACAGGGTGTCGATCTGCTCGAGGACGGGATTCCCTTCGTTTCCGTCGTAGTCCCAGCCGCTCTCGAGGGAGGCCGAACCGCCCCAGTCCGCGGCGAATTGAGCGTGACTCTCCCGGGGAAACGCGGAGAGCAGAACCAAGATGAACAGGGGAAGGACGAAACGACGAGCCGTCGAGCCCCTCCCCTCCCCTTCGTTGCACGCCATTCGATCCTCCTTCTCACGGCCGATAATTCGATTTCATCCGGCTCGCCGGCCCGGCTGCCTGACGCACATCACATGAACGGTAGGGGGTACATGAACTGGAATTGCCCCTGTCCGCTGCCGGTCGATCCGTAGCTCGTCCAACCGTTCCCGTTCATATCGTCGATTTTGATGATCCTGTCGCCCCCGATCCCCCCCGGATCGTCGTCGATGATGTAGATAGAATCGAACGCGCCCCGCACGAAACGATACGGATTGTACGACGCGAAGAATTCGCCCTGAGTCGAAAGCGAGGGGCCCGATGAGAGGGTTCCGAAGTTGCCCAGGTAGGTCATGCCGATGTCGACGACGATCATCGCTACGCCGCTCGGTATCTCGGGATCGTTGGAGCCGCAGAAAACGTACATGACGTTCCCCTTGACCTTCATGTCCATCGGCGGCCCGACGTTCTCCGGCATCCCCTGCAGCGACTCTCCGGTGTAGATCGTGGCCTTCGAACCGACCGGCTTGGAAGGGTCGATGCGCAGCACGACGACGTTGTCCTCTCCCGCGGAAACATCGCAGATGGCGTAGAGGAATCCGAGCGTATCGACCGCTATGTTGTCGATGATGAAGTCCGGAGGAAGGCTGCCCGCGAACTCCTGGGCGATGTCGTAAACGAGGGTGGGTGAAAACGTCGACCCGGACACGTCGGCTCGATACACGCGTCCGTAGCTGGAGAGGGATTCACCGTCCATGATGTCGTAATTGACCGCGTAGTAGAAGTAGTTGTTCGTCCTGTCGACGACGAACGAAGAAGGACTCTCCAATTCCGTCGTCCCCTTGGGAACGAGCCCCGGGGAGACCGCCGCCTTCCCGGGCAGGGACGAGTTTTTCCATTTCGACGCCTTCGGAACGGCGCTTTTCGAGATCTTGCTCCCCTTCGTCAGCCCCGCATAAGAGACGAGGGTTTCGAACTCGCTCGTCCTGTCGATGTCGGGGATGCGGATGAATCCCGCGGGAAGGACGGTGCCCATGCTGTAGCTCATGATGTACACGCGTCCTCGGTTGTCGAAGTCGATGAGCATGGGAAGGAAATCGAATTCTCCCGCGGAGGCGTTGAAGTCCGTCCCCGTCTTGGCCTTCCAGTTCGTTCCCGCGATGTCGTCCGTCTGGACTATCCTTCCGTTCGCGAAATCGGGAACGAGGATCTTGGTACTCTTGAGTCGGAGCGGGATCTTCACGTTCACGGTGGTCCCGGCGCTGATGTCCACGGTGGCGGAACCCGCGAGGACGGCCGAAGCTCCCACGAAAGAGAGGGCGACGGTCCTCGACCTTCCGGAGGGGACCTTGAGCGTGACCGCATCTCCGCCCCCGGCGATCGAGGCGATGACGTCGCTCATGCCCTCGCCCGAGACCTTGACGGTGCCGGCGTACCCGGGCATCGCGCTCTTCACGACGAGGCTCGCGGGCGGACCGCTCTCGCCGTCGCCGCTCCCGTGGAAATAACAGCCCATCCAAGCCAATCCGACGAACAGCGCCAAGGCCGCCGCCGGCCGAATCCCTGCACGATGATTCCTTTTCATAACGCTCCTCGGAGATCCCTCCCGCTCAAGGCCGAAAAAGCTAATTCTTTATGAATTTTAGTGTAAGAACGGATTTTTTTCAATCGACCGGAGGGGTTTTTGCGGATTTTCGGGAAAAACCGGGACAGGACGCCGGGAGGGATCCGGTCCGGCCGCCACCCTCGCCTTCGGCGCCGCAGGGGCGGCTCAGCGCTCCGCCTTCGCCTCCTCGATGTACGCGAGGGACTGGTGGCGGAAGTACGTCCGGTAGAGCTCGGAATAGCCTTCGCTCCGCGCGAGGAGTTCCTCGTGGGTTCCGTCCTCGGTGATCCGGCCCTTGTCCAGAACGAGGATGCGGTCCGCAGCCTTCACCGTGGAGAGCCGGTGAGCGATCACCAGGGTCGTCCTCCCCCTGATGAGCGTGGCGAGCCCCTCCTGGATCTGCGCCTCGGTGAAGGGGTCCACGCTCGCCGTGGCCTCGTCCAGGATGAAGACGCGCGGATTCTTCAGCACGACTCTCGCAAGGGCGATGAGCTGACGCTGGCCGAAGGATATGCCCGCGCCGCGTTCACCGACCTCGGTTTCCAGTCCAGCGGCGAGGTCGTCCAGCCAGTCGCCCCTTCCGAGATGGAGGGCCGCGGCCTGCACGTGTTCGTCCGAAGCCTCGGGAAAGCCGTAGCGGATGTTCTCGCGCACCGTTCCCCGGAACAGGAAGGGCTCCTGGGGGACGTAGCCGATGTTCCGCCTGAAGGATTCGAGATCGAGCTCTCGGACGTCGTGTCCGTCGACGAGAAGTTCGCCCGCCTGGAATTCGTAGTAGCGCGCGATGAGGCGGGCGAGGCTCGTCTTTCCCGCCCCGGTATGTCCGACGATCGCCGTGGTCTTCCCGGGCTCGATCACCAGGGAGAAGCGATCGAGGACCCGTACCTTCCCGTCGTAGGCGAAGGACAGGTCGCGGAACTCTATCCTGCCTTCGATCTTCGGGAGCGCGAGGGCCCCCCGCTGCCTCACCTTTGGTTCCCTGTCCATGAGGGAGAAGATCCTCTCCGCGGCCGAAAGCCCGTCCTGGAACTGGCTCCAGAACGACGAGATGTTGAGCAGCGGCCACCAGAAGAACCCGACGGCCTGCATGAAAAGATACCATTCGCCCATGCTCAGGGAGCCGCCCAGGACGAACGAACCGCCGCCCAGGGCGAGGATGCCGTTCGCCGCCCCGGCCGTGAAGCTGATGACCGGGAAGATGGTGTTGAGGACGACTCCCCTGCGGAGCCCGACACGGTAGGAGAGGGTGTTGTTCTTGAGGAACTCGTCGAAGATCGCCGATTCCTTGCGGAAGGTCTTGGCGATCATGATGCCGGAAACCGATTCCTGGATCTGGGCGTTGATCTCCGCGTTGGCCCGCTTCGCGTTCATGGTCACCCTGCGGGCGACCTTCCTGAAAGCGAGCGCGATGCCCGCCGCGAGCGGGGCCATGGCGAGCAGCATGAGGGTGAGCGGCCAACTTATGGTGAAAAGCCAGATCGTGAGAAGCGCCATCATGAGGACCTGGCTCGCGAGATCCGCGACGAGTACGACGACGTTGGAGAAGTCCTGCGTGTCGGAGGCTATGCGGCTTACGATCCTGCCCGAGGAGTGCTCGTCGAAGAACGAGAGATCGTGCGAGAGGGTCTTCTCGAAGACTTCGCTCCGGACGATGTAGACTACGTCTCCGATGACCTCGGTTATGTATCGCTCGTGGAAGTAATTGAAGATCCATCCGAAGACTCCGAGCGCCCCGACGCCGACGGAGGCTCCGAGAATCGACCAACCGCCGGAGTCCTTTCCCACGTAGTCGATGACCTTCGCGATGAGGACGGGCGCCGCCGCCCCGACGAGCGAGCTCAGGAAAAGCGCCGAGGCCACGAGGATCATCTTCCGCCTGTGCAGGCGGAAGAGCAGGACGATGCGGCGAACGAGTTCCCGGTCCGGGTAGACCCGATCGTAGGATTCGGTGTCGAGGCCGTCAAGAATGAAGCCCATGTTCGCTCCTCCCGGCGTCGAGGCCGGAAAAAATCCTCCGATAATCCGCAGATCTCGCGAGCAATTCCTCGTGCCGGCCCTGGTCCGCCACGACCCCTCCGTGGAGGACGATGATGTGATCGGCCCAGCGGATCTGGCTGAGCCGGTGGGTGATGATGAACGTCGTCCTGTTCCTCGCGATGGCGAACATCGCCTTCTGGATCTCGTCCTCGGTCCCGCTGTCGACCGCGCTCGTGGAGTCGTCGAGGATGAGGATCCTCGGGTCCGTGAGGAAGGCCCTGGCGATGGCGAGCCTCTGCCTTTGGCCTCCGGAAAGCGTCACGCCGCGGTCTCCGACGACGGTGTCGTAGCCGTCCTTGAAGGACATGATGAAATCATGGGCCTGGGCCCCCTCGGCCGCACGCACGATATCCTCCTCCGAAGCGTCCTGCCTGCCGAAGGCGATGTTCTCGCGTATGGTGCGCGAAAACAGAAACACGTCCTGCTCGATGACCGCGATCTGGGACCTGAGGCTCTCCAGGTTCCAGTCGCGGACGTCCGTGTCGTCGACGAAGACCGCTCCCACGTCCGGATCGAAGATGCGGTTCACGAGCCTGACGAGCGAGGTCTTGCCCGAACCGGTCCTGCCGACGATGGCCACGGTGGTGCCCGGCTCGATCGAGAAATTCACGTGCCTGAGCACTATGGTCTTGTTGTAGCTGAAGAACACCGATTCGAACGCGACCTTCCCTCGGATTGGCCGCGAGACGCCGCCGACGTTCTGGTCGAGGTCGGTCTCGGTCGTCAGGATCGAGAGGATCCGTTTCGCGCTCGCGAGGCCGTGCTGGATCAGGTTGAACGAGAAGAGGCTTATGTAGGTGACGAACCTGAAGGTGTTGAACAGGGCCATGAACCCCACGACCTGGCCCAGACTCACCGTTCCGGCCTTCCAGAGGTAGAGGCCGTGGAAGAGCGCGGCCCCCCAGAACAGGGAGAAGACCAGCATAGGCCAGTACTTGGCCTGGATGATGCCCTGCTGGACGAAGAAGTCCCTGAACGCGCCCGCGTCCGACACGAATTTATGCCATTCGTACTTTTCCTGCACGTTGGACTTGACGGTCGCGATCCCCGCGAGGGTCTCCTCGAGGTCCGCGGTGAGCCTGCCCTGCTGCTCCTGCTGGGCCATGGTCACCGGTTTCAGCCTTCGATTGTAATCGACGACCGTAAGAAGGAGAAACACCGAAAAGACCGTAGGAACGAGAAGAAGGGCGGGATGGATCAGTCCGATCATGACCATGGGAACCGCGTAGGCGAGGAAGGAATCAACGACGAGCATGACGCCGGGACTGAACATGAGGTTCAGCGCATGCACGTCGAAGGTCGCGCGCGACATGAGGTCCCCCACCCGCTGTCCGCCGTGAAAAGTCTGGCTTTTCTCGAGAAGAGAGGCGTAGTATTCCTCCCTGCAGTCCCGCTCGAGCCTTTGTGCCAGGAATTCCACGCTGTAGTTGCGCAGCAGGCCGGTCAGCCCCTGGACCAGGGCCGACCCCGCCATGACCGCCGCGAGGCCCGCGAGAGCCCCGATCCCGGCGCCGCCGCCGAGCTGGACGATCCTGTCGAAGAATCTGCCCACGGTCACTTGGATGTTGCCGTACGCGACGTTGTTCACCAGGGATGCGAGGACGAGGAGGACGGGAAGGGACGGATAGCGGAACACGTGGGACATGATCCAACGGAGTGGGGTCGTCCTGTCGTATTCGAAGCCGTTCTCGACGTGAAATTCACGGTTCCGCCTGACGGGATCCGAGGAGGACGTTTTTTCCACTGAATTCTCCGATCGTTACAAAACGTAGCGCACGCCGGGGACCTTCGCGATTTTCTCGTGGACGAGGAGGAACTCTTCGCGGTTCTCCGCGGTCACCAGCACGGAATAGCTGACGTAGCGCCCGGCCCCGCTCGTCTTCTCGCTCCAATTCGCATGACGCACCGCGAGCCCGTCCAAAACGGAAACGAGCCTCGAGCGGTTCTCCCCTTCCCGGGACTCCGCCTGCATGATGATCTTCATGGCGAAGGAAATCGGGAAGGTGAGCTGAGCGGCATGTTCCATTGGAATAATATAGGGAAAAAACGCGGAAAAGAAAACCGGGGAATCGAACCCTTCCCTCCCTGTTGCTAAAAGGTCCCGAATTCGGGTACATTTCCCTCATGGAATGGAGAGCGAGTCATATCCTGGTGAAGGACAGAGCCCTTGCCCAGGAACTATTGAAAAAAATCAAGCAGGGAGCGAATTTCGAATCCCTGGCGAGGGAGCATTCCACCTGCCCGAGCAAGTCGAAGGGAGGGGACCTCGGCTGGTTCGGGGAAGGCAAGATGGTTAAGCCCTTCGAGGACGCGGTTAAGCGGATTGGAGTGGGATCGATCAGCGACGTGGTGTCCACCCAGTTCGGGTACCATCTCATCAAGAAGACCGGGCAGAAATAACCGAAAAGGACGCGTACACGCTATTTCTCTTCATTAAAAAGCGTTAATACTTCGGTATGACGTCAAGATTCTCTTGACGGAATGAATTTCCCGGGTTATGAGTAGATATTTCCCGGGACGGAGGGGTCGGTGGGGATTTTTTCGAGCTTGTGCGCGTACATCACGTATTTTCCGCTCGCGATCTTCATCGGTCTCATCCTCGCCGGACTCAACATTCCGATCTCCGAAGACCTCGCCATCATCACGTCCGCCCTCGTGGCTCAGGTCGACAAGACTCTGATCGTACCTCTCTACGTGGCCATCTTCTCGGGAGTCGTGATAAGCGACCACATGGTGTACTGGGAGGGAAGACTCATCCACAAGGGCGTGCTCAAGATCAAGTTCATCTCGAAGATGCTCGACCAATCGAAGATGGAAATCATCCGCAGGCACCTCCACAGGTACGGCCTGCTCACCTACATCGTATGCCGCTTCATCCCCTTCGGAGTCCGCAACACGCTCTTCATGACCTCCGGCATCATGAACATGCGCTACCGCGACTTCATCTTCTACGACACCGTGGCCGCCATCCTGAGCACGTCGATCATGTTCACGCTTTTCTATCACCTCGGTGCGACGGTCGAACGGCCGCTCAGGGCAGTGGGAACGATCCTGCTCGCCGCCCTGCTCTTCGTGCTCGCCGGCGTCGTCTTCAGGCTCTTGGTAGTCTGGCGGAGAAAGCTCAAGGCGAAAAGAGGAACCGACACCCTGCCGCCCGTGGCGGGCTGATCCGCGGATGAGTCCCTCCTTTCTTGAGGAAACGGGGCAAACCGTCTATACTACCGTTCGTTCATGAAATCGAACGAAATTCGAACCTGGAGGGCCTCGGCTCTCGCCGTCGCCTGCGGATTCGCGGGGTATCTCCTTTCCCTCCATTCCTTTCCCGTTTTCGAGGCGGGCCTTTTCAAGGTCGGGATCGTCCCCGTCCTCGTATTTCCCGTTCTCGTCGGCTTCATGATCGGGCCCGGCTGGGCGGTTCTCGCCTCGGCCGTCGCGATGGCGGCGATGAATCCTTGGGCCATCTACCGCGAATACGGATTGTCGGTCCCCCTGTACCTCCTCGTGCGTCTCCTCTGGGTGGCCTGGCACGGAACGGCTTTTCCCTTCAGGAAACGGACGGGACTCTCCCCTTACCTGAAAGAGCTCATCATATCCGTCCCCATGAACCTCATCGTCGTTCTGCTGTTCCCGATCCTCTCGCCTCACGAGTTTTTCCGCGACGCGAAGAACCTGTTCTCGCCACCCGAGCTGCAATGGGGGCTTCCCACCGTCCTCCTGCAGGGAGTCCTCAACCGCATGTCGGCGATCCTCGTGGCCGATTACCTTTCACGTCTCGCCGTCGTGAAGAGGCTTTTCGGAGGCAGGGCCGAACCCGGAGGCTTCAAGAAGTCGGTTCCCTTGCTCATAGGCCCCGCGGCCGCGGTCACGTATTGGATCCTGGACGCCGGGCTCCTCTTTCTCCTGAGCGGCCGCCGCGACACGGGCTTTCTCGAGTATCTCCGAGGCGCGAGCGCCGGCCAATTCTACAGCAGAGTGCTGGTCACCTGCATCTGCCTCACGGGAAGCATCCTCTTCCACGAGTTCGTGAAACGGATGCAGATCGAGCACGAGAGCAGGATCTCCGCGGAGGAGAGGATGCGCTCGCAGGAGGAGGAATACAAGAAACACCTCGAGAGGCTCGTGGTGGAAAGGGCGAGGAGCCTCTCCCAGTTCGCCTCGCTCGTGGAGAACTCGGGGGACTTCATCGGCATGGCCGACCTTGAAGGGAAGGTACTGTACGTGAACCGCGCGGGCCGGGAACTCGCCGGCATAGGCGACCGCGAAGACCTCGCGATCTCGGACTTCACGCCCGGGGACTCCTCGATGTTCAGGGACGAGACCATGCCGGCCCTGTTCCGCGAAGGCAAGTGGTACGGAGAGGGATTCATCAACGACCTGTCGAGCGGGGAGAAGATCCCGGTCCTGCTCCACGTCTTCCTGCTGAACGACGAGGCGACCGACAGGCCCTACAGGATCTGCACGATCATCAGGGACGCGAGGCCGCAGTTGGACGCCAGGTCCCGCATCAAGGAGAGCGGACGTCGCATGGAGGCCCTCCTGAACGCCATAACCGAGGCGGCCTTCCTCACGAGTCCCGACGGTACCATCCTCGAGGCGAACCGGACGATCGCGAAACGGCTGAACGTCGATCTCCGCGAGCTCATCGGCAGGAACATCAGGGACTTCGCACCGCCCGACGTGTCCGCCTACCGTGCGTCGAAGGCGATGGAGATGATAGAGAAGAAGGAGCCGGTCAGGTTCGAGGACCAAATCCACGGTCACGTCAACGACATGGTCTTCTATCCCGTATTCGACGACGGAGGGAACGTGACGGCCTGCGCCATCTTCGCCCGGGACATCACAGCCCTCAAGGAAGCCGAACGGCAGAAGAAGCGGTACACGGAGGAGCTCGAGCGCAGCAATCAGGAACTCGAGCGATTCGCCTACATAAGCTCCCACGACCTCCAAGAGCCGCTCAGGTCCATCGTGAGCTTCCTCCAGCTCCTGGAGAAACGCTACGGCGACAAGCTGGACGACAAGGCGCGGGAGTACATCGACCGGGCGGTGAAGGCCGCTATGCGGCTCGCCGCCATGATCCAGGATCTCCTGGATTATTCACGAGTCTCCAGCAGGGGGAGCGGATTCTCCCCCACGAACCTGAACGCGGCGGTTCGGAGCGCGGTCGACGACCTGCACAAGGCCATCGAGCAGACCAAGGCGACCATAACCGTCCATCCTCTTCCCGGCGTGTTCGCGGACCCGTCGCAGATGTCGAGGCTCTTCCTCAACCTCGTAGGCAACGCCATCAAGTACTCGCGCGAGGGGATCCCGCCGATCGTGGAGATAAGCTCGGAGAAGACCGGTGAGTTCTGGACGATCTCGGTGAAGGACAACGGCATAGGTATCGAGGCCGTGTACTTCGACCGGGTCTTCGAGGTCTTCCAGCGCCTCCATTCGAAGGACTTGTACGAGGGGACGGGCATCGGGCTCGCGGTCTGCAAGCGCATCGTGGAGCGTCACGGCGGAAGGATCTGGATCGAGTCGACGCCGGGCGAAGGCTCGGTCTTCCGGTTCACCATCCCCGACAAGCTCGGCGAAAAAAAAGGCGCCCCGAATCCCGGGGCGCCCGCCTGACGACCTTCGGCTCAGAGGCCCTTCATTCCGAGCGATTCGAGCTGCTCGACGATGCAGGATCGCCCCGCCACCCGTTCCGCGCCGAGCCTGACGAATGCGAGACCGTCCTCCAGGGTGAGGACTCCGCCCGAGGCCTTCACCTTGATTCTTCCGGCGGCCGCCTGCACGAGCAGGGCCACGTCGTGCACCGTGGCCCGCCCGGGTCCGAAACCCGTGCAGGTCTTCACGAAGGCGGCGCCGGCGTCCGCCGCGATGTCCACGGCCTTCCTCTTTTCCTCGTCCTTGAGAAAGCCGACCTCGAGGATGACCTTCACCTCGATCTTCGCGGCGGAGGCGACCTTCACCACCGCCTCGATGTCCCTGCGCACGTAGGCGTAGTCCCCTCCGACGAGCCGCCCCACGTTCATGACCATGTCGAATTCCCGGGCGCCGGCCTCGACTCCGAGTTCCGCCTCCCGCCGCTTGATCTCGGTCATGACCGCGCCGCTCGGGAAGCCCACGGTGAGCTGCGGGTTCACCTCGGACCCCGCGAGGCATTCGGCGGCGAGCGGTATCCATGAGGGGAACACCGCGACCGCGGCGAAGCCGTACCGGACGGCCTCGGAGCAGGCCTTCCTCACCATCGTCTCGGTGGCGTCGGGGACAAGGGCCGCCGAGTAGTCGAGCTTCGAGATCACGGAAAGGATTTCATCGTGATTTTCGGGATAGGTGAGCAGTTTCATTCTTAATCCCTCCGTCGTTTCATGGTTTCAGGGCATCCCCCGGGCGATCCAGTACTCGATGTTGACCGGGTCCGCAGGATCGTGCATGAGCCACAGGGTTTCCTTATTATGCATCGTTCTCGCAGTTCCCGCAAACGGATAGAGCCCGAGAAGCCCCTCGCCCCTGAAGGCGAGGTCCGCGGAATCCCGCCTGAGGAGGGGCAGGACGCCGACCCTCCTCCCGTTCCCCTCGAAGAAGCCGCACTGCCAGGCGAAGAAGGGCGAGACGTCGGCCCCGTGCCGGGCGAGATAGAGGTAGGCCCTGCAGTTGCCGAAGATCTCGCCCATGACGGCGAGGGTTTTCCGTCCTGCCTCGCCCTCGGCCGCCCCCTTCGCGTGGAAGGCCGTCGGCTCGATGCGGAAGGATATTCCGATCTCCTCGAGGAAGGACGCCGCGAGAAAGAGCGTCTTCGGCCCCGGATTCGCGTGGCCGACGTACACGTGCCAGCCGCCGAGGGGCGGATACTCGGCGTCCAGGGCGGAAAGGTAGTCGCGGATCGCGGACCGCTTCGGCGTCTTGTAGCGCCTCTCGAGGTCGCGCAGGGTCAGCAGGGTCATCGCTCCTCGGTCAGATCCTCACCTTCCGCTTGGCCGCGGCGACGATCCTCCTGATCGCGGCCTCGTCGGCCCGGGGAACGTGAATTCCGGACGGCCCGCCCGTCAGCTCCACTACGAAGCCGTCGCCCGATTTGTGGGCCCGGTACCTGCTCGTGCACACCGGGCATTGGATGGTCTCCCCGTCCTGCAGGTCGGACCTCGGCGCCATGACAGGGCCGCACGTGCCGCAGGCGAGCATGGGGCTGTCGTCGCCCGCGTGCCCGATGACTCCGGAGAAGGCGCCGTCCCTTCCCAGCTCCACGAACTGCTCCGCGAGCCTCGAGTCGAAGTGCAGGCCCTTGTCCGCCTCGATCCGCGAATAGGCTTCCTCAGCGAGGACGGGCTTCCGGTAGGGCCGCACGCTCGTCATGGCGTCGAAGGCGTCGGCGATCGCGATGATCTTGCCCCACACGGAGATGGCGTCCCCGTCGATCCTGCAGGGATAGCCCGTGCCGTCGACGCGTTCGTGGTGCTCGGTGATCGCCTGCTTGACGAGGACGCCCAGGGGGTGGTTTCGCGCGATCTCGGCGCCGACGACAGGATGCTGGCGCATGACCGAGGTCTCCGATTCGCTCAAGGCGCCCTGCTTGGTCAGCATCGAGTCGGTGATGCCGATCTTGCCCATGTCGTGGACCATGGCGCCGATCTCGAGCCTGAACAGGTGATGTTCGTCCAGACCGTAACGTTTTCCCAGGATGAGCGAATACCGGCTGATCCTCCAGGGATGTCCGCCCGTGTAGGGATCTCTTCCTTCGATGATGGAGGCGAGAACGAGGAGCGCTTTCAGGACTTCCGGGTCGACTTTTATTTTCATGGCATCAGTATAACCGGGAGTTTAGGAATTGTCACGGAACTCCAATGCCTTGACCGGGAGACGCGCGGGTGTACAATGAGGTCATGAATCAGCGGTACAAAATCGGCTGTATTCCCCATCGGAGGAACATGACGGGAATACTCATGAAGGAACTCCAATTCGTCGGCTCGAAAGGGAGGACGCGCAGAAAGGCGCTCTTCGATTCCGGCGCAAGCTACTCGATCATACGGAGGGACATCGCGGAAAGGATCGAAATTCCGGTTCCTCTTCCCGAGGACGAGGTCTGGGAGTTCGAGACCGCCCAGGAGGGATACATCATCCGGGCTAAGGACCGCGTGACGCTCAGTTTCCATTTCGACGACAGCGCCCAACGCTTCACCGACGAATTCGTCGTGTTCGACGAGATCTCCGAGGAGGTCGTCATCGGGGCGACGACCATGCGGAAGTGGGGCATCAAGCTCGATTTCGAAAAGGAAGAGGTCCTGTATCGAAAAACAGCCCAAAGGCTGATGGTGATTTGAACCTCGACTTCGTACCCGTCCCCTTCTACTGCGAAGAAAACGTCCTCAGGCTCTGCCGTTCCCCGGGATTCCCGCCGCCCGACGCCGAGGCGCAGTCCGGAGGCGGAGCCGAAAGGTGCGAGGCCTTTGCGGTCTTCGTCTCCAACGCCCGTCGCTCCGTAGCCCTCCTGGAACAGAAAGCATCCAACCGGCCCGACGGCCTCGTCGTCTGGGACTACCACGTCTTCGCCGTCTCCTCGGGGAGCGGCCGGGCGCTGGCCTGGGATTTCGACACCCGGCTCCCCCTGCCCTGCCCGCTCAGCGCCTACCTCGACGCGGTCTTTCCCACGGGCGCGGGCGAGGCCTTCCTTCCCCGTTTCCGCCTCGTCCCAGCCGCCGACTACACGGCCCTCCTCGCGAGCGACCGGTCGCACATGAGGGACGCCTCGGGCCGGTTCCTCGCGCCGCCGCCCCCCTGGCCCTGTCCCGGCGCGGGCAGGCCGAACAACCTCATGAGGTTCGTCGACATGGATGACGGTTTCGCCGGGAAGCTCATGGGGCTGGAGGGGATGCGGGAACTATTTCAAATCGGCCTGTGATCGGAAATAGAAAAAACCGGATATAATCGGCAGTTTTCTATTTTTTCCGTTCCGCACTCAGGTACCTTTCCAGTGCAACAATCGTTTTCATCAAAGAGGGACTTTTCTTTGCGGCTGATTCAGGACTCCACAGGTCTCTTACAAAAGCGGATAAAACTCCATTATAATCAGGACCTTTGAGCGCATTTGGAAGAGGTAGAATAGCAGATTTTATTTCCTTTTTTCTGGATCTCGCCGCCAATGAAAACAATTCGCGTTTCGGATCGATCAGGTCATCTGGATTTTGCGGAAGAATTTGTACGGAAATTCCAAGAAACGAAGCAAAGGCTTGCCTGTCAGCAAGTATCCAAGATTCAACTTCATGCACCGCGACACGGAAAATCAAATTCCTCGTTTTCTTTTCAGTCAGCCAAGCATCAATAAGCTCAGGGGCGCAATTTACCTGATCAAGGTCGGTCAACACGAAGAACGGCTTGAAAACGGATGCACGATTGTATTTTTTAATATTTGACTTGATTTTGCCAAAGCCTCGGGCATGGATTCGTTCCTGTACCGAAAATCCATCTCGGTAATCGACCAAGATACGTTCCATCAGGCTGAGACTGAGAAAATCTTCGAACACGAGGGATAGAGGCCGCTTGATCATTCAGAAATCCAAATCGAATTGCTCAATCCCGGTCGGGACGATTTTCGGTTGAACGATTTCGGAAGGAGTGAAGCCTTCCTTTAAAAGCCTCACTGCTTCTTCGATGGCGGAAACCTGCATGACTGTCGTTCCTTCGGTTTCTGGTCTAAGGAGAATGATTTCATCCAGAGAAATTCCGGAGTCCGACAACAAAGCCTCACTGTGCGTAGAAATGAACGCTTGCCGATCCCGCTTGCGCTGCATCCGGTACAATAACGCCGGGAGCTTGGAAACGATAGCAGAATTTAGAGAAAGCTCCGGTTCTTCCAAAAGAAGAGGACCGGCGTTCTGCAGCATAGCCCAGGACAGACCTATCAGGCGTAAAGTGCCGTCCGAGAACTGCTCCTCATGTTGTTTGCCGGCGTCGGGGCGCCAGTGTTTATAAAGAGCTTGGATATGGTACTTTCCTCCGTTTTCTTCGATGAATTCCAATGAAGAAAGCTGTGGTACGGCAGAGCGCAAAGCCCCTTCGATGCTCCGCAACCAAGACGATCGGGTTTTTACGTTAGCTTTGGCCAATTTATCCAGAAATCCTCGGCCGAAGGGGTCTCCCGGCAGATCGGGACCTGAGAAAGCTTGAGGATATTTCAACAATTGCGGCACGAGATGAAAATACTGGATCGTTTCCAAAAATTTCGCGATCACTCGGAAATCCTTATTTACGGTAGTCTGTTCGAGTGCCGTTTGGTACAGCCTTTCTCCGTCGCCTTTGTCATGAGAATCCGGTCGATCAAGGATTTTATTATTTGCTTGGAATACCCTTTCATATTTCAGTACAGGTTTCCGGTTGCCATGTGTTTCCTGAATGATCCCGATTTCATAAACCCATCGATCATCCTCACTGGCGCCCAATCGCAAATCGACTTTCAGTTCGACAACCGGATTTCGACGTGCGGCGAGACAACGAATCAATGAGACACCTCCACGGTCGGCGATAGCTTTTTGGAGACCTCCTCCCGGCATGGCGATATCGCGAAGGAACCTGAAGGCATCCAAAAGATTCGATTTACCGGCCGCATTAGGCCCGACTATGAAGACGCGTTTCCCCAAATTCACGTCAACTTGTTTAAAATTTTTCCAATTTCCCAATTTTACGTGTGTAATCATATGTGAACGTCTCTAAAATCATTCCCCGCTGGAACGGATAGCCCGCATCCTCATTTCGTCACCGCTATCCTGATCCTGTTCCCGTTCGCGAGTTCGATGATGCCCTTGCCCAGCTTGTGCACGCCGTTCTTCCGGTAAGGCGAGCCCTCGGCCACCGCTTCCTCGTCCTCGATCCTCACCCTGAGGCCGAAGAGGCCGCGCTCGAGGCGGAAGACCGCCTTGGTCTCGTCGCCGATCGAGGGAAGGCTGTCCTGGATCGAGTTGAAGAGGAGCCAGGACCAGGGCTTCATGCTCCGCTGGAGCGTGTCGGCCTTGCCCATGACGTTGTCGCTGATGGAGAGCCTGATCGGCCGGAAGGCGCGGTAGAGAAAGAAGATCGCGAGGACGACGAGGATGAGCGCGAGCCCGGCGAGGACGGCGATCACGACGGCCGGAGAAATGCCCAGGGAGAAGGCGATGCCGCCGAAGATGCCGGCTTTCTTCCGCTCCTCGGCTTCGCGGGCCGCTTTCTCGGCTGCTTCCTTGGCCGCTTTTTCGGCGGCGTTCTTCGTTTCGAGTTCCTTGCGGGCGGTTTCGGTCTTTTCGTAGTACTCCTTGATGTCCACCTTGGAGAGCTTCGCGTCGGTGGTCCTCACCACCGAATTCTCCACGGAGTCCGCGATTTTCTTCGCGTCGGTCTCGCTGCCTATGCCCACGACGTAGAGGAACCAGCCGGCCTTGGAGATCTTCCGCCCGATGTCCTTGAACCGCTCGTCGAGGGCGAGGTCCTTTCCGTGGAAGGGGCTCGTCTTGGGCGGCGTGTTCTTGCCGTCCGTGATGAAAAGGATCGTCTGCTTGGAGGTGCTGTTCCGTTTGGAAAGCATGTCGTAGAGCTTCTCCATCGCCGTACCGATGTCGGTGAAGTCGTCGTCCGCCTTGAGGCCCCTGATCTTCGCGAGGATCGCGGCCTTGTCCTGCGGACCAGAGATCCGTTGGGAGAAGAATTCCTTGGCGGTGTTGCCGAAGAGGATGAGACCGAAGAAATCGCCGTTCTCGAGAAGGCCCTCGACCACGTCCTTCTCCAGGTATTTCTTGATCTGGACGAATTTTCCCTGCTCGTTCATGCTCCCCGAGACGTCGAGGATGACGAAAACGTCCTTCGCTCCGTCCGCGGACGCGGCCTGGGCGGGAAGGCCCACCGGTCGGGAAAGGAGCGTGAAGGCGAACAGAACGGAAAGCATCACATGCCTCATCGGAACCCCCCTAGATTCGTTCGTAACAAAGTATACCACGAAAACCGGGCGGCGACGCGGGCATCCGGCGAGGCCGCCCGCCCTGCTACCGGGCGCCCCAGAGGCCGGCCTTACTCTCCCGTGCCTTCTTCTGGAGGGCGCGGAATTCCTCGAGGAACTGGAAGGGAAAGGCCGTATAGGCGTGCCCGTAGCCCTTCTCCACGAGCTCGGCGTTGAAGCACCTTCCCTTTTCCGTGTAGACGTAGGCGAGAAGCCTGCCGTAGCGGTCGCGGAGCGTCCGGTCGAAGGCGAGGCGGACCGTCTTCTTCGAGAGCGCCGCCTTCGTGAAGGCCGAGGCCTCCTTGCCGAAGAACTGGACGGGCTTGGAGGGATGGACCGTCTCCGGGGTGTCGACGCCGACGAGCCGCACGCGTTCCCGCGTGAAAAGCCCGTCGGGCGGGTTCTTAACCGTAACCGCGATCGTGTCGCCGTCGACGACGCGGGTCACGACCGCCTCCGTCATCCGCGAGAAGTCCGCGTCCCTGCACGAAGCGAGGCCGGCGACGCGGTAGATCGTGCCGCTCCCTCCCTTGGACGCCTGCGCGTGCGGAGCTGGGACGGAGGCGACGAGGAGGAGCAGGAAGGCCGGGAAGGCAGGGATGCGTCTCATGACAGGAGCCCCCTTCAATCCTTGAACCTGTCGTGGATGTCCTCGAAGAGCCGGATGTTCTCGAGCATGACCTCGGTCATCCGGGGGTCGAAGAACGTGCCAGAGGAGCGCCCTATCTCCTCGCGGGTCTCCTCCTTCGTCATAGGCGGCTTGTAGACGCGCTTGGACAGGAGAGCGTCGTACACGTCCGCGAAGGCCATGATGCGGGCCTCGAGCGGTATCGCCTCGCCGGCCAGCCTCGTCGGATACCCGGTGCCGTCCCATTTCTCGTGATGGTGCATGCAGATCCTGTAGGCGACGCGGAACAGCTCGGTGTCGCATTGCTGGAGGACCTTGTCGAAGACGTCGGCCCCCGCCTTCGCGTGGGACTTCATGATCTCGTATTCCTCGGGGGTGAGGCGCCCGGGCTTGAGGAGGACCGCATCGGGGACCGCTACCTTTCCGACGTCGTGGAGGGGCGCCGCGTGGAAGAGGCTTTCGATGAAGCCGTGGGTTATGGTCGAGCGGTAGCGGGGATCCTCGGAGAGCTTCTCGGCGAGGAGGACGCAGTAGTTGCGCGTCCTCTCGACGTGGACCCCGGTCTCCGGGTCGCGGGAATCGGTGAGGTCGGCGATGGCGAAGGTGAGCGCCCGATAGGCGCCGAGGAGTTCGTTCGACGTCCTCTTGGTCAGGGCGGAGAGCCGCTTCGTCAGCACCTTCGCGATCCGCTGGGCGAAGGCGGGGTCCTGGTCGAGGATTCCCGCGAAATCCCCGTGATCGAGCTGGAGACATTCGGTCGGGACGAGGGCCCTGATCGTGGCGGACCTCTCCTCCCTCGAGATGAGGGCCATCTCGCCGAAGGCTTCGTTCACGCCCATCCGGTTGATCTCGCGCTCGCCCCAGCCCATGTCGCGCAGGACGGATACCGAGCCCTTCACGATGACGAACATGCTGTCGCCGGTCTCGCCCTCGCGGATGATGGTGCTCCCTCGCTCGAATTCGACTTTCCGGAAATGGCGGGCTATCCGCTCGACCGATTCCCGGCTCAGGCCGGAGAACATCTCGCTGCGATCCAGGATTTCCTTGAGGTTATCGATCATTCCGCGGCGGCTCCTTTATAAAGGGTATCCCATTCCTCAGCCTCATGAACTGACGGGCACGAAAATTCGCTCGATATGACCCGGCATCCTAAATTTTCGGCAGGAGGAACGTAAAAACCAGAAAGAAATTCCCGTTTCCTCCGCATCGGCGGTTCCGAAACCGCCTCCGATTGACCCCGGAGGTTCTTTTAATTACTATAGAAAGGTCAAATCGGCATGAGGTGAACGACCTTCCGATCTCATCGCTATTGGTAATTCGTTTAGGCACGGAAAGTTCCTGCGTCTCAAGGAGGACGAGTTGTACAAGCCGGTCGATCCAAAAGTGAGCTTCCCGAAGCTGGAAGAGGAAGTCCTGGAATTCTGGGAGAAAAATGACGTATTCAAGCGTTCGATTTCCCAAAGAAGGGGGGGCGAAGAATTCGTCTTCTACGACGGCCCGCCCTTCGCCACCGGTCTTCCCCACTTCGGCCACTTCGTTCCCGGCACCATCAAGGACATCATCCCCCGCTACCAGACCATGAAGGGCAAGATGGTCGAGCGCCGTTTCGGATGGGACTGCCACGGGCTCCCCGTGGAGTACGAGATGGAGAAGGAACTCGGCATCTCCGGCAAGCGGGAGATCGAGAAATTCGGCATCGCCAAATTCAACGAGGCCTGCAGGTCCATCGTGCTCCGATATGTTCGCGAATGGCGCCGCATCGTCACCCGCATGGGCCGCTGGGTCGATTTCGACGACGACTACAAGACGATGGACCCGGACTACATGGAGTCCATCTGGTGGGTCGTGAAGCAGCTCTGGGAGAAGGGTCTCCTCTACGAGGGCTACTACATCCTCCCCTACTGCCCGCGCTGCTCCACCGTGCTCTCGAACCACGAGCTCAATCTCGGAGGCTACCAGGACGTCCACGACCCGGCGATCACGGTCAAATTCAAGCTGAAGGACGAGAAGAACACCTTCATCCTCGCTTGGACCACCACGCCATGGACCCTGCCCTCGAACCTGGGCCTCGCCCTCGGCGCGGACATCGACTACGTGAAGGTCGAGGACGACGAGGAATGTTACATCCTCGCGAAGGAGCGACTCGGGGCCTACTACAAGGATCCCGCCGCGTGCAGGATCGTCTGGACGAAGAAAGGCGCGGAGCTCGCCGGCCTCGTGTACGAGCCCCTCTTCCCCTACTTCAAGGACCTCGCGGCCAAGAACGCCTTCCGCGTCCTCACCGGCGACTTCGTGTCCACCGAGGACGGGACCGGCATCGTGCACATCGCGCCGGGCTTCGGCGAGGACGACTACCGGATCATGAAGGACACGGGCGTGCCCACGGTCTGCCCCGTGGACGAGGAATGCCGCTTCACCAAGGAGGTGCCGGACTACGCTGAGACCTTCGTCAAGGACGCCGACAAGGCGATCATCAAGAGGCTCAAGGACGAGAGGAAGCTCGTCAAGCACGAGCAGTACCTCCACTCCTACCCCCACTGCTGGCGCTGCAAGAGCCCGCTCATCTACCGCGCCGTCTCCTCCTGGTTCGTGAACATCGCGAAGATCAAGGACCGGATGGTGGCCGCGAACCAGGAAATCTACTGGATGCCCGAGCACATCAAGGACGGCAGGTTCGGCAAATGGCTGGAGGGCGCCCGCGAATGGGCCATCTCGCGCAACCGCTACTGGGGCAACCCGATCCCGATATGGAAATGCGACTCCTGCGGCGGGCGGGAGTGCATCGGTTCGCGCGCCGAGCTCAAGGAGAAGTCCGGGAGGGACCTCGAGGACCTCCACAAGCACTTCGTCGACGACGTGACTTGGAAGTGCTCCTGCGGCGGCACGATGAAGAGGATCCCCGAGGTCCTCGACTGCTGGTTCGAATCCGGCTCCATGCCCTATGCGCAGAACCATTACCCCTTCGAGAACAAGAAGCACTTCGAGGAGCATTACCCCGCGGATTTCATCTGCGAGAGCCTCGACCAGACCAGGGGCTGGTTCTACACGCTCCACATCCTGGCGACCGCCCTCTTCGACAAGCCCGCGTTCATGCACAACATCACGAGCGGCCTCGTCCTCGCCTCTGACGGCAAGAAGATGTCCAAGTCCGCCAGGAATTACACCGATCCCGTGGACGTCATCAACACCTACGGCGCCGAGGCGCTCCGGCTCTTCCTCATGCGGTCCGCGGTCGTCAAGGCCGAGGAGGCGCGGTACAACGACGAGGGCGTCAAGGAGACGCTCAAGACCGTCATCATCCCGCTCTGGAACTCCTACAGCTTCTACGTCACCTACGCGAACATCGACGAGGCCGCGCCCTCGTCCGCGCCCGAGAGTCCCGCGAATCCCCTCGACCGCTGGATCCTCTCCGAGACCGAAAGGCTCGTCGCGGAGGTCTCCCGGGAACTCGACCGCTACGACCTCGTGCGGGCGATCGAGCCCATCGTGGACTACATCGACGTGCTCAACAACTGGTACATCCGCAGATCGCGCAGGCGCTTCTGGAGGAGCGAAAGCGACCTCGACAAGAAGGAGGCCTACGAGACGCTCTGGCACGTCCTCGTGACCCTTTCCAAGGTCGCGGCCCCCATTCTTCCCTTCGTCTCCGAGGCCGTCTACCTCAACCTCAAGACCGAGGGCATGCCCGATTCCGTCCATCTCGCGGACTACCCGGAGGCGCGCGAAGACAAGCGCGACCACATCCTGGAGCTCAAGATGGCGACGGTGCGCAAGGCGGTCTCCATGGGCCGCGCCATCCGCAGCATGCACGCCATCAAGACCCGCCAGCCCCTCAAGGCGCTTCACCTCGTGACGAAGAACCCCGAGGAGAAACGCATCCTCATCGAGATGGAGGACATAATCCGCGAGGAACTCAACGTCAAGGAAGTCGTCTTCCGGGAGAACGAGGAGGACCTCGTCGAGTACAAGGCGAAGCCCAACTACCGGGTCCTCGGCAAAAGCCTCGGCAAGGACATGAAGGCGGCCGCGGAAAAGATCGAGGCCCTCTCCATGCGCGAGATTTCGCACCTGCTCGACGGCGCCACGCTCGACATAGGCATCGACGGCCGAACCCTGGAGATCACCAAGGAGAGCGTCGAAGTCCGGCGCTTCGAGAAGGAGAACCTCAAGGTCCTCAACGAAGGCTCGCTCACCGTGGCGCTCGACCCGGAGATCACCGAGGACCTCAAGGCCGAGGGCGTGGTCAGGGACATCGTCCGGGGGGTGCAGACCCTCAGAAAGGACATGGGTCTGGACGTCACCGACCGGATCGACCTCTTCCTCGACGCCGAGGACCCCGAGGTGGAGGATTCCGTCGAGGAATACCGGGACTACCTCGCCGCGGAGACCCTGTCGACCTCGATCTCCTGGGAGAAGAAGGATTCATCGAGGCTCATCGAGTGCGGAGGGATGAAATGCCGCATCGCGCTTTCGAAGGCGAAGGGCGCCTGAAGGCGGCCCTCGCTCTGGCCGTCGCCGCCGTTCTGGCCTTCGGCCTCGGGGCCTGCAGGACCCCGTCGCCCCCGGTCGTCCTGCCCCACGCCTCCCGGGCCCTCCCCGAGGGCAGGGACTTCTACTTCTTCCTTTCGGTGCCGAAGAACCGGGCCTTCCTCGAACGTTTCTTCCGGGAAAGCGGCCTCGCCTCCCGGGGCTCCGACTACCTCATCGCGAATTCCCGCCTCGTGTACGGCGCGGCTTCCATCGCCTCCGGCCGCGAGCCGGGCCTCGTGCTCGTCGCCGAGGGCGAATATTCCAAGAGCCTGGTCGAATTCGGCATCCGGCTCGAATCGGGCTGGGAAGGCGTGGAACGCCGGACCGGCACGGGCTCGTTCCGCGCATTCCGGGAGAAGGCCACGGGCTTCGAGATCGCAGTCCCGAACGACAGTCTCATGATCCTCGCCGCCGGGAGCACGGCGGAATGCCTCGAGCGGATCGCGGTTCCCGCGGCTGACGCACTCCCACGGGGGGCGGCCGCCGAATTCGAGTCGCATGCGGCCGCGGCCTTTCTCCCGACGCCGGCGGAGACCGTGATCGGCCTCGCGAGTCCCTCCGCGCCGGCGTTCGACCGACTCTACCTCTTCGCGGACGCGGGGAGCTCGTCCTACGACCTCTCCGGCAGGCTTTCGGTCCGGGACGAGCGGGACGGCAGGGCCCTGGCCTCGGTGCTCAAGCTCTTCCTCGCGGAAAAGATGGCGCAGCAGGGCTTCGATCTGGAGAATACGCGGAGGCGGCTCGGGATCGAGCATCGGGGAACGATCCTCGCATTTTCCGGCTTCGTCTTTCCCGAGGACGACCTCGCGGCCATCCTCGTAGCCCTGCTCAAGAAAGGAAGGATCCCATGACCATAGGCGTGATGGACTACAAGGCGGGCAACTTGAGGAGCGTCGAGACCGCGCTCAGGTCCTTCGGCGTCGCCTTCACGGTATCGGGAGACCCGGACGTTCTCGAGAAATGCGACAAGCTCGTGATCCCCGGCGACGGGGAGGCGCTCGCCGCCATGACGGTCCTGAACGAAACCGGCCTCGGCGAGGTGATCCGCTCCGCCTTCGGGCGGGGAAAACCCATCCTCGGCATCTGCATCGGCTGCCAGATCGTCATGGACCGGTCAGAGGAGCGCGACACCTCGTGCCTCGGTCTCGTACCCGGGGAAGTGAAGCGTTTTCCGAAGACGCCGGGCCTCAAGGTCCCCCACATGGGCTGGAACCAGGTGCACCACGGAGGCTCCCACCCCATCTTCGACGGCGTACCCGAGGACTCTGCCTGCTATTTCGTCCACTCCTTCTATCCGGTCCCGAAGGACCCTCGGGACGCGATCGCCTCCACCGAATACGGACTCGTCTTCGCCTCGGCTCTTGCCAAGGGCAGCCTCGTGGCGCTCCAGTTCCACCCGGAGAAGTCGGCGGCGCCCGGCCTCAGGATGGTGGAGAATTTCGCGAAAAGGCTCTAGGGCGGTCGATCGAGGCAGCCGACGCAGGTCCGTACGGCGTTGACGAGATCCTCGTGGCTCCAGGGCTTCTTGATGAAGGCGTCCAGCCTCACTTCCCTCTTCGCGATCTCGATCGCCTCGTCGTCTGCGTGGCCGGAGATGATGATGCATCTGACGTCCGGACGGGCGGCCTTAACCCGGGCGAGGAACACGTCTCCCTTGGTTTCCGGCATGAGCCAGTCGGAAATGATGAGAATGATCCTGACCCCTTCCCCGGACAGCTCGTCGATGATCTCAAGGGCGGCCTTCGCGTTCAGAGCCGTTTCGATCACGTACTCGTCCCCGAACTCCCCCATCAGCTCCTGTTTCATGGCGAGCAGGATGATGGCTTCGTCATCGACGCAGAGAATGGCCCTGTCGGGTTTCATGGTCCGATTCCTTCCTCAAATGCACCGTGAATCGAGTGTTCCCGGGACGGCTTTCGAAGTCGATCCTGCCGCCTATCTTCTCCATAACCCTCTTGCAGATGTCCAATCCGAGGCCGGTCCCTTCTCCCGGCATCTTCGTGGTGAAGAACGGCTCGAAGACCCTGCCGCGTATCTCCTCCGGTATGCCCGGTCCGTCGTCGATTATCGCGACCCTCACTTCGTCTTCGTCCTCCTCGAGCTCCAGTTCGAGGCGGCCGCGATACCCCATCGCCTGGAGGGCGTTGCTGATCAGACTCATCCAGACTTGTTTGAGCTGGTTCTCGAACGCCGGGACTTCGGAGACATTCCGATACCTGCGGACGATTTCGACTCCGTGTTTCGTCTGATTGCGGAAAAGCCTGAGCACCTCTTCGAGCCCCGACTCGACGTTCACCGGGGACCTTCGATCCCGAGGGTTGCGCTGGATGTAGATATTAAGGGCGTCCACCACCTTGAAGGACTTTTCCGCCGCCTCCCGGATTATTTCGTCCGAGCGGTAGTAGGTGGAAAGCTGGTACAGCGTCTCGATCAATCCGGAGATGCGTTCCATTCCCGCCAAGGCCGAAATTTCCTCACTTGTCAGGATGATTCCGCAGTCGACAAGATGGTCGGCGAGAAGAGCGGCATGTCGGACGCCGCGCTCTTCCAGGGCCTTTTTGTACGCCCTCTTCAACTCACGGAGGCCCTCGCTCCCCTCCTGGTTCGGATGGATCTTCATCCTCTTCAGAAGATCGAGGAAAACCCGCTCCTCTTCGTCGTCAAGGGAACGATATTGGGACAGGATCTTCGGCAGCCTCTTCGTAAGCCTCCCTTCCGCGACGGCCGCGGAAAGGATGGCGCCCAGGGGGTTGTTGAGACCGTGGGCGATGCCCGCGATGAGCTGTCCCAAGGCTGCCATTTTTTCCGAGACCAGCACCTGGGCCTGGGTTTCCCTGAGTTCCCGGAGGGTTTTCGCGAGGACCTCGTTCGCTTCGGAGAGCTGGACCGTCCGTTCCTTCACCCTGTTTTCCATCTGCGCGTACAGGGCCCGGTTCTCCTCCTCGACCTTCCGCCGATCCGACACGTCGATGCCGAATCCCATCAAATAACGCCGGCCGCCGCTTTCCAGCTTGGCGCCGGTCATGAGGAAGTGGATGAGCCTTCCGTCCTTTGCCACGAGCGGAGCCTCGATCGAGTTGAGCCCGGTCTTCATGGCCACCTCGATCGCCTCCCTCACGGCGTTTTCGGCCTCGGGCACGTGCCATTCCATGATGTAGCGCCCATCGATCTCTCCCGGGCCGAAACCGAGAAGGATCTCGTGATTCTTGTTCCATCGGACGAGACGGAGTTCGGGGTAGCTGTATAGATAGAATATGCCCGGGAGACTGTCGATGAGCGTCTTGGAGAAGAGCTGTTCGAGACGAAGCCGCTCAGCCGCTCTTTTCCGCTCGGTCATGTCGAGGATGATGAACTGGAACAGATCCCTTCCGCCGAAACCGAAAGGCGAAAGATGGACCTCCGCGTCCCAGACTTCTCCGTTCGGCCGGAGCAACCTCCAGTCGAACACCGCCGGTCCCCCTCCGTCACGGACATCGCCCGCTTGAGGGAGGCGGGACTCGAGGCCTCGCCGTCGTACTGCGTCGGCGTCGAAAAGTCCGTCGGCTTCCTCCCGATGAGATCCTCCCGGCGGGAACAGCCGAAGATCCTCACCGCGGCGTCATTGCAGTCCGTGAACTCGAGAGACGACGCATCGACGACGACCTTCGGAATCGGTGAAATCTCGAACAGTTTCTCGTAATACGCTTCGTTCTTCGTTCGCTTCATCCTTCACCGCTCAGGAAAGTAATAGACGAAAGTTCGGGGGAAGGAGGCTGCGCTGAACCGCTCTCCCCATATCATACGATAATACTAATAAATCTTCCCCGGATTGACAAAGACGACGGGCCCCGCGGATTCCATTTCCCGGCGGAAAAAGCGGGAATTCCTCGGATTTCTTCTTGACTATCCCACCTCATCCATGAATTTTAATAGATGGAATAAAAGTTCCACCCCGCGAGCCGGGCGGCGGCGGATTTCTCATCCGGAACCCAGGAGGACACCGCAATGAAGCACCCCGAGTCGGGAATCATCGTGATCGTCGTTCAGCAGGTCGTGACCAAAGGACTGATGGCCGCGGCGGTCACCCTCGCCCTTCCGCGGCCCGTTGCCTACGCGATGCTCGCGGCCGCGGCGGCGATCGACGTCATTTTCCTCCGTCACGTCCTGAGGACCCTGAAAGGCAGGTTCGAGCGGGTCGAAAAGGTCGTGCTCGCCCGGCTGGGCGGCCGCGATGCGGCGGCGGAAGGGGCGGCGGCGATCCTGGAGAACCACATGACCGCGTGCCAGAGGGCGAGGAGCGACACGCAGAGGCTGCTCCGCGACAACAAGAAGAACTCGCTCGATTTCAGCGAGAGCCTCAAGGAATCGGTCTACACGACGACGAAGATCAACGGCAGCGTCCTCGCAATCCACGACAAGATCGAAGCCCTGAACCAGGACATCCTGAACAGCCTGGCCGCGGTCGAGGAGATAACCCAGACCATCCTTTCCTTCGGGCGCCAGATCGACGAACAGTCCAGCTCCGTCGTGGAGACCTCAGCGGCCATAGAGGAGATGGACGCCTCCATCAACAACGTCAGGGGCATCACGGAGAAGAAGGGAACGGCTTCCTCCGCCCTGGTGGAGCGGACAATAGAAGGCAGGAACCAGATGACCGAGATGAGCAAGGTCATCGACTCGATCAACAGCAACATCGACTCCGTCCAGGAGATCATCAAGGTGATCAACAACATCGCCACCCAGACGAACCTGCTTTCGATGAACGCCGCCATCGAGGCAGCCCACGCGGGAGAATCGGGCAAGGGCTTCGCCGTCGTGGCGGCCGAGATCAGAAAGCTCTCCGAGTCCACCGGAACGAACGCCAAACTGATCGGCAAGACCCTGAAGACGATCATCGAGAACATCAGGGCGGTGAAGGAGTTCAGCGCCACGAATCTCGATTCCTACGAACGGATAACCGGCGAGGCCAAGCTCATGGCGGACGCCTTCCGGGAAATAAACATGGCCACCTCGGAGCTGAGCCAGGGGAGCAACGAGATCGTGAAGGCGACCCAGCTCCTTATCAACGTGACCACCTCGATAAAGGACGGCTCCAAGGAGATATCCCTGAGCTCGGAGGAGATCAGGAATTCGATCCAGAGGATCGTCGACGCCAGCAGGGAAAGCGGCGCCGAGACTTCGAGGATAGCCGATGTCGCCCAGGCCCTGAACGTGGTCTTCCTGAAGATATCCGAGACCTTCCTGAAGTACGAGGAGACGGTCCTCAGGATCAGGACCTTCCAGGACTTCGAATTCGGCGGAGGAAGGGACTCGAAGGACTTCAGCGTCGTCCCCATCATGCTGCAGCACCTGCTCTGGGTCATCCGGGCGAGGGGCGTGATCGACAAGAAGCTCGACATCGACGCGGCGTCCATCACCGATCATACCGCCTGCCACCTTGGGAAATGGATCAAGGACGGGGCCCCGGACCGCCTTCGGAACCAGGACGGGTTCCGCAAGCTGGAAAAGGACCACGAAAAGCTCCACGGTCTCGTGCGGGACATCATCGGATCGGCCGGCCGAACGGAGAGGACCGAACTGGAACGGAAATACGACCAGCTCCTCGATTGCTCCCGGACGATCATTGCCGAACTCCTCGCGATCGACGGATCCCTCGACGGCGGACGGGAAGAACGCCGCGAGACCGCGTAAACCGCCCGAACCCGTCCGGTTCGCCGCTTCCCCCGGAGAGCCTCCTTCGTTTATAATGAGCCCATGATCAAGGAGGCTCTATGAACAAAAAGGCTTTCAAGCTCGCCCTGTTCCTTCTCGTGTCGAGTTTCGTCGTCACCTGCGGTCTGGCGACGGCTCAGACGGTAAAAATCAGGATCTTCGCGACATCCGACATACACAACAACTACCTCAACTACGACTACTTCACGGACTCGGCCACCGAGCAATACGGGCTCGTGAAGGTGGCGTCGGTCGTCAAGGCGGAGCGCGCCTCGAACCCCAACGTCCTTTTCTTCGACAACGGGGACAACATCCAGGGGAACCCCCTCGGGGAATGGCTCGCGAAGAACCCTCCCAAGAACGGGGAAACCGGCGTCATCGCGAAGCTCATGAACCAGGCCGGGTACGACGCCATGACCCTGGGGAATCACGAATTCAACTACGGCCTGGACTACCTCCAGAAAACCCTCGCGGGCATGACGTTCCCCGTCGTCTCCGCCAACGTGCTCAAGGCGGGAACGAAGACGCCCTACTTCAAACCCTATGCGATCCTGGAAAGGAGCTTCAAGGACGAGAAGGGAACGTCGAGAACGATCAAGGTCGGCGTCGTCGGCTTCGCCCCTCCCCAGATCACCATGTGGGACGCGGCGAACCTCAAGGGGAAGGCGGAGACCGGTGACATCTACGAAGCGGCCGCGGCCTACATCCCCGAGATGAAGAAGGCCGGAGCGGACGTCGTCGTCTGCCTCGCCCATACGGGAATCTCGGACTTTCCGAGGAAGGGCCAGGAGGAGAACGCGGGCTACTACCTCACGACCGTATCCGGGGTGGACGTCATCGTCACCGGACACGCCCACATGAAATTCCCGAGCAAGGCCTTCGCGAAGACCAAGGGTGCGGACATGGACAACGGCACGATCAACGGGATCCCCGTCGTCATGCCCGGCAGCTTCGCGGACAACCTCGGAGTCGTCGACCTCACCATGGAGATGAAGGGAGGAAAATGGACGAGGACGGGCGCCAAGGCCGCCCTTCTCCCGGTGTGGGACTCCGCGAAGAAGGCGCCCCTCATGGGGACCGACAAGGACCTGGTCGGCCTTCTTTCCAAGACCCACGAGTCGGTCCTCGCCTACATCCGCTCGCCCATAGGCGGCGACGAAGGCGGCTCCGGGCCCGCTTCGACCGGCAGACTCACCCAGCCCCTCACGAGCTACTTCGCCCTGGTGAAGGACGACTACTCCGTCCAGATCATCAACGAGGCGCAGACCATGTACGCGGAGAACGCCCTGAAGGGCACGGCCTACGCGAAGCTCCCCATCCTTTCCGCCGCGGCGCCCTTCAAGTGCGGAGGAAGGCAGGGCCCCAAGTACTACACCAACATCCCCGCCGGCCCCCTCGCCATAAAGAACGTGGCGGATCTCTACGTCTATTCCAACACCATCGTCGTCGTGAAGGTGAAGGGTTCGGACGTGAAGGAATGGCTCGAGATGAGCGCCGGCCAGTTCAATCGGATCGATCCCGCGTCCAAGGAGGAGCAGTACCTGGTGAACGACAAATTCCCGACCTACAACTTCGACGTGATCGACGGCGTGGAATACGAGATCGACGTGACGAAACCGGCGAAATATAACGAGGACGGCACCGTGAAGGACGCAGCCGCCGAGCGCATCAGGGGCCTGAAATTCAAGGGCAGGCCGATCGATCCGAACCAGGAGTTCCTCGTAGCCACGAACAACTACCGGGCGAACGGCGGCGGGAACTTCCCGAACGTCAATCCTTCCAAGATAGTCTTCGCCTCGCCCGACGAGAACCGCCAGGCGATCCTCAAGTACATCGACGCGAAGAAGGCCATAACGCCGAAGACCGACGACAATTGGCGCATCGCCTCCTTCAAGGCGGCGGGAACGGTCTACTTCCTCACCTCGCCCCTCGCGAAGGACTCGCTTCCCCCGGGGATCACCTCCCTGGGTACCGTGGAAACGGGCTACGGAAAGTACGGAATCAAGCCCTGAGAACGGGCGTCGCATAGGGGCCGGGAGATCTTCCCGGCCCCTTTCATTTCGGCCCGATGTACACGCCCGCGAGCAGCTCGCAGCCGTACGGTCCGGGGGACGCCTCTTCGAAGACGACTTCGTAATCGCGTCGGAGGTCTTCGAGGCAGGCGTGTCGGACGGCACCGGGCACGGGCTCGCGTTCCCCCCTCACCGTTCCGTGCAGGAGGAGTTCCGCTCCCAGAGGATCGTGGACCTTCAGGCAGTAGTCCTCGGAATCCCGTTCTATGACGAAGGCATAGTCCCCGGTGAGTCCGCAGAGCGGGCAGGAGTCGACGTAGGGATGGGCCGCTTCCTCGGTGGCGACCTCGTAATGCACGCTCGCCGGCACGAGGAGACTGCGGCGTTTCCTTCGTTCTACAGAAGCTTCGACCCGTTCGAGACCGGACGAGAGGACCGGCGTCGCGTAGAACCGGGCATGGAGCTGGTGGAAGTGCGACAACTGGGGATCAACGGGATCGACATAAGGATGGAGCCCGCGGATCCTCGCCTGCCAGTCGCTCCCCTCCCCCGGTCCGCCGACGAGGGAGCGGAGGTCGAGGTTGCCCACGTCCTCGCAGAACGAATCCCGCAGGGCGAGCCTCTCCTCGAGAAGCCCGTTCAGGAACCGCAGGGCGCGGAAATACTGGCCCCGGAGGACGAGGCCCTCGTCGACGAAGAAGAAGACGTTCGGATACCGCGGCATTTCCCGGGGAAAGATTTCACGGCCGGGAAGCGGCGCCTGGAAGAGCACGGGATTCATGAGGCCTCCTAGGCTTTCAAAGCCCCTCCGGTGAGACCGGAGACGAAATACCGCTGGAACACGCCGAAGGCGACGAGCACCGGCACGATTGAGATGAAGGTCGCCGCGGCGATGAGGTTCCACTCCACCTGCCCCTGCTCCCCGACGAATCGGTACAGGGCCACGGTGTAGGGCCTGATCTCCGCGCTCGTCGTGAGGATCAGGGCCGAGGTGAAGTCGTTCCAGGCCTCGCGGAAGCCGAAGACCGCCACGGCGGCGGTGCCGGGCGCGGCCAGGGGAAGCACGATGCTCAGCATGGCCCGCGGGCGGGAACAGCCGTCCATCAGGGCGGACTCGTCCAGTTCCACGGGGATCGTGTCGATGTAGCCCTTGAGAAGCCAGGCCGCGAAGGGGGCCACGGTGATTCCGTGAAGGAGAATGAGCCCCGTGTACGTGTCGTAGAGGCCGTAGAAGGAGAACATGCGGAAGATCGGAATGATCGTGGCGAGGCGCGGAATCAGGTTGATGAAGAGCATGCCGGTGAGAAGGACGTCCTTCCCGGGAAAGTCGTGGCGGGCGAAACCGTATCCGGCGAGGAAGCCGAGAACCGCGGTCAGGCCGGCGGTCCCCAGGGCTATCGCGACGCTGTTCAGGAAGGGCCTCGCCCCGAAGACCCGCGAGTCGGTGAAGACCCGCGCGAGATTCTCGAGCGTGAACGTCTCGGGGACGAGCGTGGGAGGAAAACGGTGGGCCTCGGCCTGGGTCTTGAAGGTGGCGGAGAAGATCCAATAGAGGGGCGCGAAGGTCACGAAGAGGTAGGCGAGGAGCAGGGAGTAGACCGCCGCCTTGGCCCAGGCATCGCCCTTCGAGAGGCTAGGCATGGCGCCTCCTTCCTCCCGCGCCGCGGAGATAAACGACCGCCACGACGAGGCTCACGAGGAGAAGCATGACGCCGACCGCAGCCCCCTTCCCGAGGTCGCCGAAGGTGAAGCCCTGATGGTACATGTAGATCGAGAAGGTCTCGGTCCGGTACAGGGGGCCTCCGGCGGTCATGGCGAAGATCGTGTCGAAGACGTGGAAGGTCATTCCCGTATCCAGGATGAGATTCAAGAGGATGAACTCCCTGATCAGGGGCAGCGTGATCCACGCGAGCCGCTGAAGGGGTTTGGCCCCGTCGACGTAGGCCGCCTCGTAGAGTTCGGGGTTGATGCTCTGAAGCCCCGAGGTCTGGATGATGATGCTGTAGGGAATGCCCCTCCAGATGTTCGCGACGATGATCGAAGGCAGAGCGAGATTCACGTCCGAGGTCCAGGCCCTGGGGGAGACCCCGAAGAAGCCGAGGAACAGGTTGAGGAGGCCCGTTCTCGGCTCGAAGAGGAAGCTCCAGGTGTAGCCTACTATGACCCCCGCGGCGATCCACGGAAGCATGTAGGCGTTTCGGAAGAAGGTCCGGCCCCTCACCCAGGGAACGTCGATGAGGATGGCGATCGCGAGGCCCAGGACCACGTGGAAGAAGACGGAACCGAACACGAAGAGCAGGGTGATGCGCAGGATGCCCCCGAAATCGGGATTGCGGGCGGTGAAAACCGCGGCGTAATTGGCGAACCCCGCGAACCGTGAATTCATCATGTCCGCGAGTTCGATGCGCTGGAAACTCATCCAGAACACCTGGACCGCGGGATAGAGCGTGAAGAGGGCCACGCCCAGCACGAGGGGAAAAACGTAGACGTATCCCGCGGAGGAGCTTCGGAGCTTCATGGCGCTTCCGTCACCAGGATCGCTGGGCGAGGATCTTGTTCGCCGCCTCGGCCGCCTGGTCCAGGGACTCCTTGGGGCTCGCCTGGAGCGTGAGGGCCTTCTGGATCGCGTTCACGATTTCGGCCGAGATCTTCGTGTATTCGGGGATCGGCGGCCGGAAGAAGGTCGTGGGCGTCACTTCCTGGACCACCTTGAAGAAGGGAGACTGCTCCATGAACTCCTTCTCCCTCGCCATGAGGGACTTCCTCGTGGGGACCATAGCCCTCTCCGTGAGGAAGGGCAGCGAGTTGTCCGGGCTCGTGACGAGCTTGAGGAACTCGTAGGCGAGGTCGGCCTGCTTCGAATCGCGGGTGATGCCCAGGATCCAGCCGCCGGACCCGGTCGCAGCCTTTCCGCCTTCGGGAATCGGGAGGGGCGCGAAGCCGACCATGGCCTGGTAGGCCTCGCGGCTCACGCCGCTCTTCTTGTATTCGGGCCACAAATCTCCGACCTGGATCATCATGGCGTATTTCTTCGCCTGGAAGGCCTTCTTGAAGTCCGACTCCTTCGTTCCCAGAAGATCGGGCGGGCTCGCCTTGTCGGTGTTGATGAGGTCCGTGAGGAGCTGAAGGGCGTCCACTCCCGCCTGGCTGTTGAACACGGCCTTGGTGTAATCCGCTGAAAGGATGTCGCCCCCCTTCATGTGGAGGAAGGGGTACCAGCGGTCCGCCGTATGGTCCGTGGAGAACGCGTTGAAGGCGTAGCCCCAGACCCCCGCCGCGGGATCGGTGAGCTTCTTCGCGTAGGCCCTGAGCTCGGTCCAGGTCTTCGGAGGCTTGTCAGGATCGAGCCCCGCCTTCCTGAAGAGGTCCTTCTGATAGGCGAGCATCCGGACGTCGGAATTGAGCCACAGGCCGTAGACCCTTCCCCGCCATTTCGAGGCCTCGTAGAACACCGGGAGAAAATCGTCACGGATGGCGGCGTCGGCGTCGAGCCTCGACGTCAGGTCTATGAGGATCTTCGAGCTCGCGAATTCTCCGAGCCAGATGCAGTCGGTCTGGACGATATCCGGGCCCTTCCCCGCGGCCACCGTGGTCAGGGCCTTGATCCTCTGGTCGTCGTAGGGAAGCCCTTCGACCTTGATCGTGACGTTGGGATGCTTTTCCTGAAAGACCTTGATGGCGGTTTTCCAGGGAGCCTCCTGCTGGAGCGTGTAGTCCCTGACCATGCCGGTGAGGACGATCGGTTCGGCCTTCGCTTCCTTCGCTCCTCCTCCGTAGACCGGCAGTCCGAGGGCGAGAATACCCGTGATGACCCAAAGCATCCGTTTCATCGTCAACCTCCTTGGTTTCGCATCATCGCAATCGCGACGTTCGATTCTCGAAAGGGACGCGGCGGCGATCGTCGAGGAAGGCCTCGAGCGATTTCCGGTCGATTCTCGGCATGACGTGGTCCGGAGGATGAGGCGAGCCTTCCTCCCAGCCCCAGCCGGCCTTCTTGTACCTCGTCACCAGGACGAAGGGGCTGCCGAATTCCCTGCATGCGCCGTCCGCGATTTCGTTGTCTCCGAAAAAGGCGAGCTCCTCACCCCGGATCCCGAAGAGCCCGTAGGCATGGCGGAAGATCCGGGCGTCCGGCTTCTCCGCGCCAACGGCCTCGGACACGACGACCTCGTCGAAGAAGGGGCGCAGGCCCGTGGTCTCGAGAAAGGATTCGACCCGGAACGTCCGCTCGTTGGAGATGATCGCGAGCCTGTAGCCCGATTCCCTGAGGTATGCGAGCGCCGGGGCGAGCTCCGGATCGACCTCGACGAGCCCGTCGAGGAAGCCCCGATAGGCTCGAAGCGCCTGATCGGGCGAGATCTCCGTTATTCCGAGTTCGCGGAAGGCCGCCTCGAAGAAGGAGATCTCGCCGTAGGTGTGGCTGATGAAGGGGTGCCGCGTGGCCTCGTTCACCCTGCGATAGACCTCGGCGAATCGGCCCGAGGCTTCCGGCGGAAGGAGCTTCCCGAGCCAGGCGGCCGTAGCCTCGATCGAGAGGGATAGGAGGCGCGCGTCGTCGACGAGCGTGTTGCCGAGGTCGAAGGCGAACACCTTCAGCACAGATACACCTCCACGCCCCGTTCCCTTATGGGGGCCAGGGCCTTCTCGTCCGCCTCGACGTCGGTGACGAGCGCGTCCACCTCCTCCAGGCCGGCGAAGGGCGCGAGCGATACGGTTCCGATCTTGTCGTGGGTCGCCACGAGAACCACCTTCGCGGCGGAACGGATCATGCTCCGCTTGATCTCGACTTCGAAGACGTTGGTGTTCGTCACCCCGTTCCGCTCCACGCCTCCTGCGGAGATGAAGGCGGTCGACACGTGGAACTGCCGTATGAATTCCTCAGCGTGGAAACCGGCCGTACACCGGGTGGTTTCGTTCACGATGCCCCCCACGAGGATGGACGTGACTCCGGGAATCCCCATGAGGGACTCCGCTATGTTGAGCCCGTTCGTCACGACCGTGAGGTTCCTCTTGTCCACGAGGAAGGGGATGATCCGTTCCGTGGTCGTTCCGGCGTCGAGAATGACGGCCTCGCCGTCTCCGATGAACTCGGCGGCCTTCCTCCCGATCCGGAGCTTTTCCTCCGCGAAACGGTCCTCGCGCTCGCCCAAGGGTATGCCCATCGGAATGTTCCTGTTGTAGACGGCCCCCCCGTGCGTGAGGGTGAGGAGTCCCTGCTCCGCGAGGCTCCGGAGGTCCCGGCGGATGGTGTTCTGCGAAACGGCGAACCTCCCGCTGAGAACGGAAATCTCCGCGACGCCGTTCGTCCTGAGCAGATTGAGAATCTCGATTTGACGCTCAGTCCTCATCCCGACCTCATACATTATATTACGAATAAATGTAACTTTTTGTAATAATAATTACATTTTATTACAAGCCGTCCGAATTATCAAGTCATTTTATATTCAATCGTATTGGAAATTGCGGGATTATCGGCTATAGTTGAGGCCGAAGAGGAAAACGATGCTTCTCAAACGCATAATCGTATGCCTGGACGTCAGGGACGGCAAGACCACGAAGGGAATACGATTCAAGGGGAACGAGGACATAGGCGATCCCGTCGAAATGGCGAAGACCTATTACGGGCAGGGCGTCGACGAGCTCGTCTTCTACGATATAACGGCGTCCTCGGAACGGAGAAGGGTCTTCCTCGACGTGGTGGAGAGGGTCGCGGAGAACATCTTCATTCCCTTCTGCGTGGGCGGAGGCCTCGCGTCGGTAAAGGACATGAGGGACACGCTGCTCGCCGGCGCCGAAAAGGTGAGCCTGAATTCCCAGGCGGTGAAGAATCCTGGGATCATCGAGGAAGGGGCGTCCCTCTTCGGCAGGCAGTGCATCGTGCTCGGGATGGATGCGCTCAAGGATCCCGACATGCCCTCGGGCTATCGCGTGGTCATCAACGGCGGAAGGACGCCGACCGGCAAGGACGCGCTCGACTGGGCCTTGGAGGCCGAACGGCTCGGGGCCGGGGAAATCGTCCTCAATTCCATCGACGCCGACGGCACCAAGGAAGGCTACGAACTCACCGTCACCAGGATGATCTCGGAGGCCGTGAACATCCCGGTGGTGGCCTCCGGCGGGGCGGGCAGGCCCGAACACCTCGCGGCGGTCCTCTCCCGGGGGAAGGCGGACGCCGCCCTCGTCGCGTCCATGGTGCACTACGGCACCTATTCGATCCGGGACATCAAGAAAAGCCTCGAGGCCGCCGGCATTCCGGTGCGCTCAGTCGCATAGGGGGCCCCTTCCGTGAACGTTCCGCCCCCTCCCCTCGAGTATTCGGTCTTCTTCCTGCCTCTCATCTGCGGAGGCGTGCTTCTCGCGGGGACGCTCTATTTCCTCTATGTGTACTTCCGCAGCCGCGACCCCCTCCACCTCTCCATGTGGCTCCTCGACTTCGCGGCCACGGCATTCGTCCTCGCGGAGGCCGCCATCCTCTACTTCGGCGGCATCCGCTTCGATCAACCCGTCGCCCGCAGGCTCTATCAGATCGAACAGGCTGTCGGAATACTCTTCACCGCCGCGATCCCCTACTTCGTCGGCCATTTTCTCCGGCTTGAAGGCGCCGAGAGGAGGCTGAACTCGGTCGTGGTCCGGGCGGCCCTGGGCTTTTCCGCCCTGACGCTCGCGGCCGCCTTCGTCCGCCCCGACCTCTTCGTGTCCCTCGCGGTTCCCCACGACCGCTGGCTCGAACTGGCCTGGGACTACGGGAGGGGGGCGTCGGGTCCGCTCTTCCTCGCGAGGGACGCCGCCCTCGGCGCCGTGGTGCTGTACAGCGTCGTCATGGTCGTGCGCGAACTCCGGAAGGGGCGAAAGATCCCCTCCCTGATTCCCGTAGCCGCGGGATTCGCGATCGCGGTGTTCCAGGCCGCCGACGACATCGTCTTCGTCCACACCTTTTCCCATATCGGTCTCTTCCCCGGAATGGAATACTCGCGCTTCGCCCTCGGACTCACGCTCTTCATCCTCCTCTCCATGGCGGCCCTCACCAAGCGGTTCATCGACGAGTCCAACCGGACGGAGAAGGCCTTCGCCGCCCTGGCGAAGTCGAAGAAGGACCTCGCCTACCTCGTGTATCACGATCCCCTCACGGGGCTGCGGAACCGCAAGGCTTTCGCCGAACGCCTCGACGAGACCCTCGCGATCGCAGAGCGCTCCGAGGACGAGAAGCTCCGCGGCATCCTCGTCTTCGACTGCAAGGGATACAAGGACGTGAGCGACCGCCTCGGCCACGAGATCGGCGACTGGCTCATCGCCGAAGCCGCCGCGCGGCTCAAGAAGCTCAAGAGGAAATCCGACCTCCTGTTCCACACCGACGCGGACGAGTTCGCCATGATCCTCACCTGGATCAAGGCCGAAACCGACTGCGTCTTCGTGGCCGAGAAGATCTGCAAGACGATCCGGAAGCCCTTCGTGTTCGGGAACCACACGCTCTACCTCACGCCGAGGATCGGCATAGCCGTCTACCCCAAGGACGCGGAGGACGGACCGACCTTGTTCCGCAACGCGGGCACGGCGCTCGTGGAGGCGAAGACCGAGGGGACCGACTACCATTTCTACACGACGTCCCTCCACCAGAAGGCGATCGAGAGGATCAACCTGCTCCACGAGCTCAGGCGCGCCCTCGAGAACGACGAATTCGAACTCCACTACCAGCCGCAGTTGGACGAAAGGAAGGAGGTCGTGGGAACCGAGGCCCTCATCCGCTGGAAACATCCCGAGCGGGGCTTCATTCCCCCGGGGAAGTTCATACCCCTGGCGGAGGAGACCGGCCTCATCATCCCCCTGGGCCGCTGGGTGATCTACCAGGCCTGCTCGCAGGCCAGGCTCTGGAAGGACGCGGGAATCTCGGTCCCCGTGTCCGTGAACCTGTCCACCCAGCAGATGAAGGACAAGAACCTTCTCCAGACCGTGGAGCAGGCGGTGAGGAAGAACGAGCTCCAGCCGAAGGACCTCCACATCGAGATCACCGAATCCTCCCTCATGGAGAACCTGGACCGCAACCTCAAGATCCTCAACGCCATCAAGGCCCTCGGATGCCTGTTCTCCATCGACGATTTCGGGACCGGTTACTCCTCCCTGAGCTACCTGAAGAAACTCCCGGTGAACGCCATCAAGATCGATCGGTCCTTCATCATCGGGCTCCCCCAGGACAGGCAGGACTGCGCCCTGGTGAAGGCCATCACCGACATGGCGCGGGGCCTGTCCCTCGAAGTCGTCGCCGAGGGAGTGGACACCGAGGCCCAGCTCTCCTTCCTCCACGGTATCGACTGCAGGATCATCCAGGGCTTCCTCTACAGCAAGCCCATTCCCCACGAGGCCTTCGCCGAATTCTTCCGAGGCAGCGCGACCTCCAGCCCCGTATAGGACTCCGGCCGATGCCTCCTGTTCCTCCTCCAAGGGTGGTGGTAGCCGCCGAACCGCCCGCGAGGTGATTTTCCCTGGTTTTTTTCTTATTATTTAAGCATGAGGATAGATGGGCTTCGAGCGCCGCCGCACGCCCTTCGTTCGGGTGCGGACAGGGCCCGCAAGGAACTCGCCGGAATCGACCAGTCGGTGAAGGCTCACGAGCAGGCCCACCTGGCCGTGCTCGGCGGCTACGCCGCGGGCCCGATCCGTTACGATTACCTCATGGCGGCGGACGGCACGCGGTACGCCGTGGGAGGTTCGATCAAGGTCGACCTGACGCCCGTGCCCGGCAATCCCGAGGAGACCATCCGTAAAGCCAAGGCGATCCAGCTTTCCGCCTTCGCCCCGGGAGCCTCCTCGGGGGCCGACCTCCGGGTTGCGGCCGCGGCCTATCGGATGGAGGCCGAGGCGCGGGCGGAAATCGCCCGCAGGAACGCGGGGACAGACGTGCGCACCGGGCCGGTAGCGACCGAAAATCCGCCGCGTTCCCGCGGTTGGGGCCCTTTCGAAGGTGAAGACGACCGGGGCCGAATCGTCGACGTGTCCGCCTGAGGGGATCGTCCTCGGCCGGCGCGGATCCGCCGATACTGACTTCTCGGATACTGACTCATCGGCACCTTGCCGAACCGGTGCAAGTGGTAGTATATTTACGCAAAAGAATACATAATAAAGGCTCTTTTTCGCCTTCAGGAGATAGGGAACATGCCGAACTACGATTATGAATGCAAATCCTGCGGTTATACCTTCGAAGTGTTCCAGAACATGTCGGATCCCCTGCTCAAATCCTGTCCGAAATGCGGAAAATCCGTCCGCAGGCTCATCGGCGGAGGAATGGGGATCATCTTCAAGGGAAGCGGTTTCTACGTGACCGACAACAAGAAGTCATCGTCCATGCTCACGTCCGGCGGCAAATCCTCGGAGGACAAGGCTCCGGAGAAGAAATCGTCCGAGACGAGTTCCGCGGAAACCAAGAAGGAATCCAAACCGGAAGCGAAATCCGGCAAGGAAAAACTCGCCGTCTGAGATTTTCGAACGACGCCCCGGATATCTTCAGCCGAATTTCAGCACTTCAGCCGTCCGGACCGCAGTCCGGAGGTCTTCCTCTATCCCCAAGGAGTCGTAGGAGTCCCTGAGTTCAGCGAAATCCGGGCGTATTACGGGGTGCTTGGGCGAGAAGACGACGCAGCAGTCCTCGTACGGCAGGATGGAGGTCTCGAAGGTCCCGATCTCCCGCGCCTTCGCTACGATCCACTCCTTGTCCATTCCCACGAGCGGCCTGAAGACGGGAAGCTCGCTGAAATGTCCGGTGAACCTGATGCTCTCCGCCGTCTGGCTCGCGACCTGGCTCAGGCTTTCGCCCGTAACGAGGCTGTTCGCCTTTCTCCGGTACGCCTGATACGTGGCTATCCTCATCATGCAGGCCCGCGAGAGCAGGGTGGTCTGTGCGGCCGGGGCCTTTTCCCGGATCTTCACCTGGATGTCGGTAAAGGGTACGACGTAGAGGTTGAGCCTTCCCGTCCATTCCGAGAGCAGGCGCGCGAGGGTTTCCACCTTCTCCTGGGCCTGTCTGCCGGTATAGGGGTAGGAATGGAAATAGATGGCGTCCAAACGCAGTCCGCGGGCCGCCATGAGAAAGCCGGCGACCGGGGAATCGATGCCTCCGGACAGGAGCAGGAGCCCCCTGCCCGCGACCCCCACGGGGAGGCCCCTTACACCCTCTTCGGAATAGCTGTAGCAGTATACGGACTCCCGCACTTCGACGTGCAGGATCCAATCCGGCGCCTTGAGGCTGACCTTGAGCTCGGGAAAGCGCCTTCCCAGCCTCTTCCCCAGCTCGCAGGCGATTCCGTAGGAATCCAGGGGGAAGTTCTTGTCCTCCCGGTGAACGTCGATCTTGTAGGCGGCGCCTTTCCCGGCGTCGAGCTGTCCCCGCACGACGAAGGCGGTCAGCTCCTCCATCTCGTCGACGGCCTTTCCGCAGGTGTAGGCCCTGCAGAAGCCCGAAATCCCCATCGTCTTCCTCAACGCTTCCGAGACGACTCCGGCGTCGGTCTCGTCGACCGTGACGTAGAGCCTGCTGTGCCTGTCGGACAGAACATGCCGCACGGACCGGAGTTTCGCCCTGATGTTTCTCCTGAGGACCCGTTCGAAGTACGCCCGGTTGTTTCCCTTCAGGGTCAGCTCGCCGGGCTTGATGAGAAAAAGCGCATTCACCTATCGCGTCACCTTGAAAAGCAGTTTGATTTCATCGAGCAGTTCCGCCGCGAAACGCCCCATGTCCTCCTCCGTCGTCTCGGGGCCGATCGAAACGCGGAGCGATGAGAAGGCGAGATCCTTCGGGACGCCCATGCCTTCGAGCACACGGGTGTCCCGCTTCTTTCGGGAGGAGCACGCGGATCCGGTGGATATGCCGAAGCCCCGGTCGTTCATGACCCGCACGAGCACCTCGCCGGGAATCGGAGGGAAGGAGAGGCTCGCGATGAACGGAGAGAACCATTCGGGACGAGAGACTCTTGCCTCGGGAAGGATGCGGCATTGGCCGCAGGGGGAAATGCTTTCGAGGAGGATGTCCATGACCCGCCGGGCTCGGACGAAGTCTTCGTCCATGCGGTCCGCGGCCCGTTTCAGGGCGAAGGCGGCTGCTGCGATCCCGGCGACATTCTCCGTGCCGGGCCTGAGGTTGCCTTCCTGCCCTCCGCCGGTGTACAGGGGCTCCACAGGCGTCTTCACCGCGAGGATGCCGACGCCTCTGGGGCCCTGGAATTTATGGGCGCTCGCGGAAAGCGAGTCCGCGCCGAGGACCTCCAAGTCCACGGGGAACTTGCCGACGGCCTGCACGGCGTCCGTATGGAAGAGAACCCGTCCCCGCGCCTTTCCGCGTACCGCGTCGACTATCTCCCGTACGGGCTGGACGGCGCCGGTCTCGTTGTTCACGAGCATCACGGCTGCGAAGGCCGTGTCCTCCCTCGTTTCCTCGGCGAATTTTGCCGGATCCAGGCGGCCGTTCTTGTCCGCCGAGACCCTGGTCACGCTCCAGCCGAAGCGTTCGAGGAGGCGGCTCGGCTCGTACATCGAGGAATGCTCGACTGCGCTGACGACGGCGTGGCCGGGTTTTTTCCGGTGCAGCAGGGAGGTGACGACGAGATTGTTCGATTCGCTGCCGCCCGACGTGAAACGGACGTTCTCGGGCCGGCAGCCGAGGACGGATGCGCACGTCTTCCGGGAATCTTCGAGCAGCCTTTTCGCCTCGTCGCCCCACTTGTGGATCGAGGACGGGTTGCCGAAGACCGAGAGGGACGTGTCACGGTAGTAGTCCGCGGTCTCCCGCGAAATCGGGGAGGTCGCTGCCCAATCGAGGTACACGGCGTTCATGACCGCCCCACTATACCCCGGCACGCGGAGCGAGAACAAGAGGCGGCCCGTTCCGTCCCCCCCGCCTCGGGGCGGCCCGGCCGGCCGATAGGTTCCGCCGCTCTCGCCTTGCCATACCCCCGATTCCCATTCTATGATGCGGAATATGCCACGCAAGGACTCCCTGCAGAAATATCTCGTAGCGATCCTGGAGAACACGGAGGACGTCGCGGTCATCAAAGACCTCGAACTTCGGGTCCTTGCGGCCAATTCGGCCTTCCTCAGAAAACTCGGCGCCGGTTCGATCGACGAAATCCTCGGCAAGACGGACGCGGAACTGTTCGAGCATCCTCCCGAGGAGGAGCCGGTGAAGAGCTTCATGGAGGACGAGCGGCACGCCCAGAAGCTTCGGAAGGGCGAATCGCTCGTCAAAGAGGAGATCGTCAACTACCCTTCCGGGGAAACGCGGGTCTTCCTCACGAGAAAATTCCCTATTTTCGACGATGACGGCGAGATCTTCGCGACCGCGAACATCTCCAGCGACATCACCGAAAAGAGGAAAACCGGCGATCACTTCGAGAAGCTGCTCACCGCCGTGAAGAACAGCCCCTCCATGATCCTCATTACGGACCGGGAGGGCAGGATCGAGTACGTGAATCCCAGGTTCACCGAGGTCACCGGATTCTCATTCGAGGATGCCGTCGGGAAGAAACCCAACATCCTCAGGTCCGGGAACCAGCCGGAGGACTACTACCGGGAACTCTGGAGGACGATCCTTTCGGGAAACGTCTGGCAGAGAAAGATCCAGAACCGGAAGAAGAACGGCGAGCTTTACTGGAGCCTGATGTCGATCGCGCCGGTGAGGGACGAGAACGGCGAGATCACTCATTTCGTCCAGAACGCGGAGGACATCACGAAGTCGACGCTTCTGGAGGAGGAGATCCGCGAGAAGGAGGAGCGTCTCAGACTCATCACCTCGAACAGTTACGACCTCGTCTGGGAACTCGATGCCGAGGGAAGGTTCTTCTTCGCCAACCAGCGGGCCGTAGACCTGCTCGGCTATTCGCCTGAGGAATTCGCCGGCATGAAGTTCACGGACATTCTCCACCCGGAGGACCTCGAGAACATCAGGAGAAAGACCCTGGCGATCGTTTCGGAGATATCGAGGTCGGAGCGGGAATCGGCGAGGGTCAGAGCGAAGGACGGGAAATGGACCTGGGTGGAGGTCGCGGGGACGTCCTACCGGAATCCCCGGGGCGAGGTCCGCATCGTCGCCTCCGCGCGCGACATTACCGAACGCAAGGAGTTCGAGACGCGGCTGGAGGAAGTCAACCGCACGCAGGAACTCATCCTCGCGTACAGCCCCGTGGGCATCCTCTACGTGAAGAACAACACGGTCCAATGGGCGAACGCGAGATTCCGCGAGATGTCGGGCTACGCCGGCGACTTCGAGGACCTGGACGTCTCGGTCTTCTTCCCCGGCCCGACCGGTTACCAGATGTTCAGGCAGAGATGGTATCCCGTGCTCGAGCAGGGGCTCACCGTCGTCACCGAGGAGCGTTTCAAGAGGATCGACGGTTCGGTCATCTGGTGCAGCCTCAAGGGAAAGACCTTCGATCCGCATTCCCCGAAGGAGGGGACCATCTGGCTTTTCGAGGACATAACCGAACTGAAGAACTCGCGGCGGGTCAGGAGGATGACGGATGCGCGCGTGAGGGCCCTCTACGTTCTCAGCCAGGTGCTCCACAAGACCGAGGAGGAAATCGTCGCCTATTCGCTCGAAATGGCCCTCGAGCTCACCGAGAGCCGGCTCGGATACCTCGATTTCCTGAAAACCGGCGATGCGGGAATCGAATCCGGGATCTACGCGTTTTCCAGAACCGCTTCGCTGTCCATGGAGCACCAAGGCGCAGGCCCCCACCCGCTCACGGGGAATTCGATGTGGGCCCGGTGCATCAGGAGCGGAAAGCCGGAAATAGTCAACGAACGGGACGAAAGGCGGAAATTTTCGGACGAGATCGGCAGGCAGCACCCCATCGAAAGGTACATCATCCTGCCTTTCAGGGAGAACAGGGAGACGATCGCGGTCATCGGCGTCGCCAACAAGGCCGACCCGTACGACGAGATCGACCTTCAGCAGATAGAGCTGTTCATCGGGCAGGTCTGGCAGATTCTCCAGAGGAAGCGCGACCAGGAAACGATGAAGGAGAACGACGCGCTCTTCCGCGCCATGACGAGCGCCGCTTCGGAGGCGATCATCGTGTTCGACGGAAAAGGCACGATCGCAGTCTGGAACGAAAGCGCCGAGAAGTTGTTCGGCAGGACGGCGGACGAAGCGATAGGAGAGTCGGTCTTCGAAATTCTCCGGCCGGCGGGAGATCCCGAAACCTTTCGTCGGTTCTTCAAAGAGAGGGGCCAGCGGCACAGAAGCCACGAAGAGAACGCGGTCGTGGAGATCGAGTTCCTCAAACGGGACGGGAAGACGATCGAAACCGAGCTTTCCCTGGTGACATTCCGCAAGGGCAGGGAATGGTGGGGCCTCGCCGTGTTCAGGAACATCGAGGACCGGAAGAGGACGGAACGGCTCAAGGAGGACCTCCGGCACATCACGAGCCACGACCTGAAGACGCCTCTGGCCGGCATCCTCAACGTCCCGAGCCTCCTGCTGGAGAATCCGCATCTCTCCGAGGAGGAAAAGAAGCTCCTCGTCCTCGTCCGGGAGTCGGTTTCCCGAATGCTCAAGGCACTGAACCTTTCGAACAACATCATGAAGATCGAAAGCAAGGCCTACCGGCTGTCCCCCCAGGAGTTCGACCTCGCCGCGGTCTTCGATTCGATCGAAAGGGACCTCGCCTACCTCCTCGTCGGGAAAAGGATCCGCATCGACTACCTGATCGACGCGAAGCCCGGAAAACCCGCGGGCGGGATTCCGCTCCGGGGCGAGGAGCACCTCGTGTACCTCCTCCTGGAGAACCTCCTCAAGAACGCGGCGGAGGCCTCCCCCGCGGACGCCGCGATCGGCGTCGTGTTCGAAGACCGGGGAGAAGTCGTGTACCTCAGGATCACCAATTCGGGATCGGTCCCCGAGGAAATCCGGCACGTCTTCTTCGAGAAATTCGTGACGCGGAACAAGAAGGACGGAACCGGCCTCGGGGCGTATTCGGCCAAACTCATCACGGAGCTTCACGGGGGGAAAATCGCGCTGGACACGGGTGAGGAGGGGAAAACGTCGATCTGGTTCGTATTGCCCAAGAGAATGCCGAGCCTGGCCTCGGTCATCGGGCAGTGATGATCCTTTCCCAGCTTTCGGGATCCACGACCTTCTTCTCGAACAGCTCGTCCTTCACGAACTGCAGGCAGTTGAGAAACCTTTGAGCGGTCTCGGGTTTGATCGAATGCTCCATCCTGCACGCCTGGTCGAGGGCGTCCTTCGGCGAAAGCAGGAGAATCTCCTCCAGGAACGACTGGAGCGCTGAATGCCTTCGCTGGACCGACTTCGCGATGACGAGTCCCTTGTCGGTCAGGCTGATGAAGGAGTTCTTCTCGTAATTCACCAGGCTCTTCGTCTTGAGGTTCTTCACGGCCCCGGTCACCGATGGCATCTGCACCTTCAACAATTCGGCGATGTCCTTCACCCTCGCCACCCGGTTCTTCTTTTCGAGCTGATAGATCGCTTCGAGGTAATCCTCGAGGCTGGGTGTCAACGAAACTTCGTTTTTCATGACTAAGAAAATTATAGATGCAAAATCCCGATGGTTCAAGAAGAATCGGAACACCCTTGCCAATCTTCCCCCGCGGGCCTATCATACGGTTGCGGAGGACGCCGTCGTGCCCCAATTCTCCGGTCTGCTCGATCCCCGTTGCATCATTCTGGACCTCAAAGGAAGACGAAAACGGGAGATCATCGAGGAACTCGTCGCGCCGCTCGAGATCTGCGGCGAACTGCCCGACTCGGAAGAGGCGGTCCGGGAACTCATGGAGCGCGAGAAGGCCGGATCCACGGGCATCGGCAAGGGGGTCGCCATACCTCACCGCCTGCTCAGGGGCTTGGAGAAGCCGCTCGTCGTGTTCGGCAGAAAGGTCCGCGGAGTCGATTTCGACGCGGCGGACGCGAAGCCGGTGAAGATTTTCTTCCTGATCCTGGGCCCTCAGGACGAAAAGGGGGAGCACCTGAAGCTCCTCAGCAAGCTCGCCCGGTTTCTCCACGAAGACGCATTTCTTCTCCGACTGCTCGAGGCGAAACTTCCCGAGGACGTCCTGGACGCGTTCCGGAAGGCGGAGGCCGTCTGACCGTCCTCGGGACGCTCTCGGCAATCACGCAAGGGAATAATAGCCGGCGGTCACCGCCATGCCGCCGTGACGGAAACGGAGCTGCCTTTCGGGCGAGCCTCCGAATGCCTCCGCACAGCCGCGGGAAGGAAAAAGCACGCAGGCCTTCCAGGACCGGAAGGCCCTTCGGCAATGCGAGCCGAGGTTCCGGTAGAAATCCGGGCCTCCCTCGCCGAGCCGTTTCCCGTAGGGCGGATTCAGGAGAAGGAGCCCTCCGCCGGCCCGCGTTCCTTCCGCGGAGAACTCGAAAAAATCGCCTGACCGGAAGTCGATGAGGTGGGCGACCCCCGCCCTCCCCGCGTTGCGCTTCGCGGATTCCAGCGTCCTCTCGTCGATCTCCACGGCCACGACGGAAGGGAATCCGTCCGAGACGCCGACTCCGAAGGCGCCCGACCTCGCGGCGAGGACACGCCACGCGTTCTCGCGGAACGAGGGCCATCGCTGGAAAAGAAAGGAGCGGTTCCTTCCGGGCGGAAGGTCCGCCGCGATCATCGCGGCCTCCACGGCCAAGGTGCCGGATCCCGTCATGCCGTCCACGAGGGGGACGTCTCCCTTCCAGCCCGACTCCAGGACGAGGGCCGCGGCCAGGGTCTCGCGGATGGGGGCGTCGGCCGGCTCGATCCTGTACCCTCGTTCGTAGAGCGCATCCCCCGTGGTGTCCAGGCTGATCAGGCAGCGGTTCTCCTCCGCCCGCAGGAGAATGCGCTGACGAAGGCCCCCTTCTCCGTCCGTCGCCGTCGTCGGGGCGATGCCCGCGTCCCGGAACCGTCGATCGACGGCCTCCATGAGGGTGAGGACGGCCTCGCCCTCGTGGCGAAGGCGGGAACGCCGGATCACGGCCTCCGCCTCCCTGGGCATGCCGGGATCCAGCCAGAGTTCCCAGGGAAAGGAGGAGGCCTTCCCGAACAATTCCTCGCGGGATCGCGCGCGGAAGTCCGCCAGCCTGCAGTAGACGCGGGACGGCGTCCGGAGCACGAGGTTCGCCCTCCAACCTTCCTCGAGCCGCCCGCCGAATTCCACGCCCCCGTCCGTGTCGCCGAGGGTCTTGAATCCCTGCCTCTCGAGTTCGAATCGACAAACGCCCCGCAACGCCGGTTGGACGACCGCGAGGAACACGTGGTCCTTGGAGAGGAGATGCCGCTTGATTCTTTTTCGAAGCGGAGTCGATTCATCCGGCATGCCGCATCCTATCATGCAAAACGCAGGATAGATAAGAGAAAACGCACGAAGACTCGGCGGAGTCCGCCCGGGCTCTTCCGTACGGCACATTCAGTACGGCAGCTCATTGAACAAAAAACGGAAGTATGCTAAGAGGTTGTTAGCATGCCGAACCCGGGAGGGGTGAACAATGGCAACGATTCTCATTGCCGACGACGACGAAGTTCTCCGCAAGATCATCCGCAAATTCCTCGAAAAAGACGGGCACACGATCATCGAGGCGTCCAACGGGAACGAGGTCCTCGATGTGTTTCAGCACAAGAAGATCGACGTCGCGATCCTGGACGTGGTCATGCCCGACAAGGGAGGCATCGAAACGCTCCTCGAAATGAGCTGCTCCGACATCGAAGCGAAGGTGATCCTCATCACCGGAATCGTGGACACCGAGACCGAGGTTTTTCAGAATCTCTGCAAGCAGTTCAAGGCGCAATACATCATCCAGAAACCGTTCGAGAAGGAGAAACTCATCGAAACGGTGAACGCGCTACTCGCGAAAAATCCCGCCTGATCCGACGGCCCGACGCCGGCCTCTTGTCCCCGATTCCCCGTCTTGTCCTTTTTTTCGGATATTAGTATACTATTTTTGTCATATATTTCTCACTTTACAAGGAGTACTCATGAAAAGGAAACTCATAGCGGTGACGGGTGTGCTTCTCCTCGCGGTCCTCTTCGCGTCGGCCGTTTCCGCGCAGCAGGCCAGGGCCCCTAGGAAGCCAGCCGACTTCGTGAAGGAGCTGATGGCCCTCTCCGGCGCCGACAAGGCGGATCCGAAGATCATCGTAGCGGAGAGGTCCGACGGCGCGTATCAGTACGTGAAACTGCTCAAGGGTAACAACGTCATAGGCTACGGGACCTGGGCCCAGGACGTGAAGGTCTACAATCACCGCGAGGATTTCATAGCGATCATCAACGCCGACGCCACCCTGAAGGACTTCAAGCTCATCGACGCGAACGAGAAGCACCCGAAGGCGAACGATCCCGCCTGGAAGAACAGGTTCATCGGCATGAATTACAAGCGGAATTTCGACAACGACGTAGACGTCAACACCGGCTCCACCTTCTCCAGCTACATGTTCTTCGCCGAGCTGAAGGGCATGCTCTTCGCCTTCCAGAAGTACGTCGTCGAAGCGAAACTGCTCAAATAACCAGCCGCCACATACGGAAAAGGCCGCTCCTGAAGGGGCGGTTTCTTTTCACGTGCCGAAGGCGGAAGACGGCGGCGGTTCCCCGCGCCGCCAGCCGAAACGCCCTCCCCTAGAGCGCAATTTTCGGGAGGGTCACCCGGACCTTCGTCCCCGCGCCCTCCTCGCTCTCGATCGCGATTCCGTAATCATCCCCGAACGTGAGCTTGATCCTGCGGTTCGTGTTGAAGAGCCCGATGTGCTCGAAGTGCTCGTCCGCATCGTCGAGTTTCCTCCTGATCTCCCCGAGCTTCTCCGCCGGAATCCCGATGCCGGTGTCGGATATCGTGACGTTCAGGGTATCGGGCGCCGCGGCGATGCCGACGGCGATCTCGCCCGGCCCGCCCCGCTCCTTGATTCCGTGGTAGATGCTGTTCTCCAGGAAGGGCTGAAAGAGGAGCTTGATCGTGCCGTAGCGCAGGACTTCCTCGTCGTAGTCCCAGAGGACCGTCAGGATGTCCTTGTAGCGCATCGACTGGACGGCGAGATAGCTCTTCGCGTGGGAGATCTCCTCCTCCAGGCTCACGATGACGCCGGGATCGCTCAGAGAGTAGCGCAGGATGAGGGAAAGGTGGGAGATCATGTCGGAAACCTCGTTCGACACGCCGCCCAGGCTCATGGCCTTCATGTTGATGGTCTGGAGCGTGTTGAACAGGAAATGGGGATTGATCTGAGACTGGAGGGCCGTGAGCTCGTCGACCCGGCTCTTGTACTGCCGCTCGGAGAGCTGGATCTTCAGGTAGTCCTTTTCGATGAAGGTGTTGATGACGTTGTAGAGGATGTATTGATACGAGTTCCGCACGGCCACGAACCTTTCGGGATTCTCCAGCTTTCCCCGCTTTGCCGACTCGATGATGTCGATGATCGTGCGTACCTGGTTGTTCGATTTCCTGGCAAGGTAGAGCGAGAGCGCGATCCCGATCGTCAGGGAAGCGAGGATGTAGAAAATGTAGAGCCTGAACTGGTAATCGGAAAGCCTGTAAAGCGTGCGGTTCGGCACCACCGAGACGTACGTGAGCCCGTACTTGGAGCCGCTCCGAGCGACCGTGTAGACGCGGCCGTCGCGCTTCACCTCGGTCACGTCGGGCGGGAGCGCGAGGATGGAAGGGAGCAGGAAATCGTGCAGGTCGTTGTTGTGTACGAGAAGCTTGTTCGAGTCGTCCAGGACGAAAATGCTCATGTCTTCGAAGGTCTCAAGGGCTTCGAGGGTGTCGCGAACGTAATCCGCGTAGACGTTGAAGACGACGAGGCCGTTGTAGCCGCCCGCCGTGCTGTTGTAGATCAGCTTGTAGAAGGTCAGAACTGAAACCTCCCTGGTGGACATTCCGCTTCTCCTGATCGTGCGCAGCTCGGTCCAACTGTTCCTGGAGTTGGAAGCGGCGAGGTAGCTCCGGTGCCAGCTCCGGTCCGGAAACGCGTCCACGGAGGTTATGACCATCTCGGAGGTGATGAACCTGTCCTTGGAATTGTTGAAGTACACGTAGATCGACTGCATGTAGGCCCGCGAATAATGGGAAATGCTGAGCATGTTCTGGATGATTTCCAGTTCCTTGAGATCCTCGTATTCCAGGAAATCCTTCTGAAGGATCCGCCTCAGGGAGTACTGGGCCTTGGTGTTGAGCGAAAAATTCATGGTGATGATGTTGAGCTCGTCCATCATCGACTCGACGATATCCCGGGTCTGACCCAGAATATTCGAGTTGATCCTGTGGATGTTCTCCAGGACATAGGATTGCGTGTTCTTGACGGAGAAGAAGCCCAGCACGACGATGGAAAGGAGAAGCGGCGCGAGGAAGGTGAGGACCGTCTTCACGAAAAGCGGCGGCCGGGCGCGGGGTTCCTCGATCATGTTCAATTGTTCCGGAACTCCTTCGGCGATTTGCCGAAGAGCCGCTTGAACGCCCTGGTGAAGTTGTTGGGATTGTTGTACCCGACCATTTCGCTGATGTGGTAGGTCTTGAGCTCGGGATGCGACATGAGCTCGATCGCCTTGCGCATCTTCAGCTTCTGAAGGTAATCCGAGAAATTCTCCCCGGTCTTCTGCTTGAAGAATTTGCTGAGGTAATTCGGATTCATGCGGATGAAGGCCGCGGCGTCCTCCAGGCTCGTGGTGGAGTAATTCCTCTCCAGGTAGTTTCTGAGCGCCTGGATGCTGCTCACGTAATCCGCGGGACGCTCCTCCCCCCCCTTCGGCTCCACCCTGTCCATTTCGTCGCGCAGAGACCCGAAGGTCTTCCGGATCTCCGCGGGGGTGACCGGCTTAAGGAGGTAGTCGAACACCTTGTACTCCATCGCCTCCTTGAGGAAATCGAATTCCTTGTATCCGCTCAGGAATACGATCCTGGCGGTGTTGCCGGATTCACGCAGGCGCTTCGCGAATTCGAGGCCGCTCATCTTCGGCATCTTGATGTCGCTCAGGATCACGTCGACCCGGTTTTCCCTCATGAATTCGAGGGCAGGCTGGGGAGAATCGAAACAACCCGCGACTTCGTAGCCGATCTCGTCCCAGGGGAAATAGTTCGCGAGTCCCCGGCGGATCTCCGGCTCGTCGTCCAGGATGATGAGCTTGTACATGAGCGGATTATACACCGATTTCCGTACCGCGGTCCGTCGAACGAAAAAGTGATAGGAATTGTGAAGAGGTGATAGAGCCGGAACGCGTTCCGGGCCGTCCCTGATAGAAAAACGGTAGTATTCGTGCTTTCGGACGAGCGGAGCGGGGGGGTAGAATGAGGGAAAACCATAGGAGGCTTTGCATGAAAAAAACGTCGATGTTCATCGTAATCCTCGTCCTTTCGTGCGCCGGAGTCCTTTCGGCCGGCGGCGCGAAAGAAGAACCGAAGAAATCCGACTCTCCGAAGGAGATCAAGATGAGGTTCTCCTGGTGGGGCGGCGACGTCCGGCATCAGGCGACCCTGAAGGCGCTCGAAGCCTACAACAAGAAATACCCGAACGTGAAGATCGAGGGAGAATACGGAGCTTTCGGAAGCTTCTTCCAGAAACTCCTAACCCAGCTGAACGGCGGCACCGCCCCCGACGTGTTCTTCGTGGACTTCAAGTGGGTCTTCGACCTCCTCGCGCAGAACAAGGACTGGTTCGTGGACATGAACACGCTCCAGAACCGGATAGACATGAGCGGGATCGACATGGGTTTCGCGAGGAGCTGGGCGTCCAAGGACAATTTCCTCATCGGGCTGCCCGTCGGCCTCAACGCGATCGGCCTCGTGTACAACGTCGATCTCGCCAAGAAGGCCGGCATCCAGATCAACGACAACTGGGATTGGGACGACGTCCTCAAGGCCGGCGAGGCCATGAAGAAGTTCGACAAGAGCAAGAACGCGGTCTTCTTCAACCAGCCCTTCTACATGTACCTCTTCAAGGTCCAGCTCAAGCAGAAGACGGGGAACGACATCGTCCTGCCCGACTATTCGCTCGGCGTCGGCGTCGGCGACGTCGCGGAGGTGTTCGCCTACATAAGGAAGCTCGTGGACTCGGGCACGGTGCCGCCCTTCGAGGAACACGTTCCCTTCGAGCTCGTCTTCGCGGACCAGACCCCCAACTGGCTCAACCAGAAATACGCCATCAGCTTCACCTCGAGCTCACACATCCCGACGATCCAGGCGGCGAGCAAATTCGAGCTGGCCGTAGCCCGATACCCCATCTTCAAGAACAGCAAGAATCCTGGCCTCATCACCGCCCCGACGATGATGATGACCCTCAACAAAAAGTCCCCGAACCTGGACGAGGCGATCAAGTTCACGAACTGGTTCCTGAACGACGACGAGGCCATCTCCATCCTCAAGGACGTACGCGGCCTGCCCGCGGTGAAGAAAGCGCGGGACATCCTCATGAAGAACGGCGTCATGGAGCCGAAGATCGTCAAGCTCGTGGAGAGTTCCCTCCCCTTCAGCGGGGGACCCGAGGGCGCGCTCTCCCAGAACCAGGAAGTCGTCTCGCTCATCGACGAATACATCCATCGGATCGGATACAGGAAGTTGTCTCCGAACGAGGCGGCCGAGGGATTCGTCAAGGACCTGAAGAACCTCATGGACGACCTGAAACGGAAAAAATGACCTTCACGGGGCGCGGAGCTGGTCTCCGCGCCTCCTCGGGACGCGGGGCGGATTCCCGCGCCGGCCGGGGCCGAACGCCTTCGACGGAGCGCAGACCTTATGAAATCACCGCATACGAACAACATCGGTTACGTCTACATCCTTCCCTGGATCCTCGGGTTCCTGATCTTTCAGCTCTACCCGTTCATCATGTCCTTCTATTATTCCTTCACCGATTTCTCCATGACCCGCGCGCCTCGTTTCGTCGGCCTGCGGAATTACGTCGACATGTTCACGCGGGACCGCCATTACTACGATTCGGTCCGCGTAACCGTCGTCTACTCGATCATCGGGGTGCCCATGAAGCTCGTCTTCGCCCTCGTGGTCGCCGTGCTCATGAACATGAAGCTGAAGGGCATCAACCTGTTCCGGACGATCTATTACCTTCCCTCCATCCTGGGGGGAAGCGTGGCCATAGCGATCCTCTGGCGCTTCCTGTTCAACCGGGAAGGCGTGGTGAACCGCTTCACCGGATACCTATCGCTGGGGCCGGTCGACTGGCTGGGCGGCGAACGCTGGGCTCTCTTCACCCTGAGCCTGCTCACGGTCTGGCAGTTCGGCTCCTCCATGGTCATCTTCCTCGCGGGACTCAAGCAGGTCCCCGGCGAACTCTACGAGGCGGCCCGCGTGGACGGGGCCGGCAGGGTCAAGTGCTTCTTCAAGATAACCATCCCCCTGCTCACGCCCATGATCCTGTTCAACCTCATCATGCAGACGATCTTTTCCCTCCAGCAGTTCGCTTCGGCCTACGTGATCACCGGGGGAGGCCCCATGAAGGCGACGTACCTCTACGGGCTCATGCTGTACGAGAACGGCTTCAAATTCCTGAAGATGGGCTACGCGTCCGCCCAGTCCTGGATGCTCTTCCTCATCATCATCTTCTTCACCCTCTCGGTGCTGAAATCGTCGCAATACTGGATCCATTACGAGGACGGGGGTGAGGTGAAATGACGGTCGTCAAGATCAGAAACATCGAGAAGATCGCCTCGTTCGCGGTCCTTTTCGTGCTGGGAATCTTCATGATCTACCCGCTTCTCTGGCTCCTCGGCTCGTCCTTCAAGGTGAACGAGGACATCTTCGCGGGCATCGGGATACTTCCCACGAAGTTCACCCTGAGCGGATTCGTCAACGGATGGAAGGGGACGGGCCAGTACACCTACGCGACCTTCTACCTGAACACCTTCTGGATGACCGTCCCGACCGTCGCGGGAACCGTCGTATCGAGCTTCCTCGTGGCCTACGGGTTCGCGAGGTTCCGATTCAGGTTCAAGAAATTCCTCTTCGTCCTCATGCTCGCGACCCTCATGCTCCCGAACGAGCTCGTCGTCATTCCGCGGTACATCATGTTCAGCAATTTCGGCTGGCTCAACAGCTACCTCCCGATCATCGTACCGGCGGCGTTCGCGACCTACCCCTTCTTCATCTTCATGATCCTCCAGTTCCTTCGCGGAATCCCCAGGGAGCTGGACGAATCGGCGGTCATCGACGGATGCAACAGCTTCACGATCCTCACCGGGATCATCGTTCCCCTCTCCAAGCCGGTGATCTTCTCCGCGACGATCTTCCAGTTCGTCTGGCGGTGGAACGACTTCTTCAATCCGCTCATCTTCATCGACAGCGTGCACAAGTACCCGCTGTCGCTCGCCCTCAGGATGGCGATCGACATCACCGACATGATCAACTGGAACAACATCATGGCCATGTCGATCCTCTCCATTCTTCCGCCGACGATCCTCTTCTTCGCGGCGCAGAACTACTTCGTGGAAGGCATAGCCACGACCGGGCTCAAGGGGTGAAGGCATGAAAGGCTTCGAAACGCGGGCGCTCGAGATGCACAGCTCCGGAATGTGGCAGTGGAGCCGCGTCGAGCGCGCCATGGACGTGATGGAGGAGACCGGCATGAACGCCCTCGTCTTCCATCAGAACGATCTCGCGGACCAGCTGGTCTTCCCGTCCGCGTATTTCGACGAGGAACTCATGTGGAAACGGAATCCGGTCCGCATGCACACGATCTTCAACAACCGCCATTACATCGCTAAGGTCGTCGCGGCGCTGAAGAGGCGGAACATGAAATTCTACGCGGAGGTGAAGGAGCTCTGGTTTCCCGATCTGCTGCCGGAGGTCCATCCGGAGATCCTCCGTGAAGGCGGAAAGTACTGCGCCTTCCACCCCTTCTTCTGGGAATTCGTCCGAGCGAAGTACGAGGAGCTCTTCGAGGTCCTGCCGGACATCGCCGGGGTCGTCGTGAGCCCCGGGACCCGCGAGAGCAGGGTCTCGGTCTCCGCGAACGCCTGCTCCTGCCCCGAGTGCAGGGGGAGGACGGCGACGGAATGGTACGCGAAACTCCTCGAGGCGATGTACGAGCCCATGAGAAGAAGGGGAAAGACCCTCGCGGTCCGGGACTTTTCCTATTCCGCAGGAAATCAGCGGAACATGATCGATGCCGCAAGTTCCGTATCGGGAGACATCGTCGTCTCGCTCAAGAACACGCCCCACGACTTCTACCCGACCTTCCCGGACAACCCCTCGATCGGCAACTGCGGCGGACACAGGCAGTGGGTGGAATTCGACGCCTGGGGCCAGTTCTTCGGCCTGGGAATCTTCCCCTGCGGGGTGGCCGAGGATCTCAAGGAGAGGATGCGGCGCTGCGCGGCGAAAGGCGCGGACGGTGTCATCGTGCGTACGGACTGGGAAGTCATCACCGAGGCGAGCGCCTTCAACAGCTTCAATATGCTCAACCTCCTCGCGGCCGGGTTCCTGGCCGAAGACCCGGACGCCGACCTCGACGAGGTCTGCCGCGTCTGGTGCGCCCGGGGCCTCCTCTCGCCCATGAAGAGCGGTTCCGTGCACCAGGAGCCGGTCAGGCCGACCGCCCCGGACGCGTGGAAGCGCCTCGGGGATTTCATGCGGGCCTGCTGGAAGGTCATCGAGAAATCCCAGTACGTGCGCGGCCACCTCTTCAACGAGGACGACCAGTACTGCAATTCGGTCGGGAGGGCCTTCGACATGATGGTCCGCATCCACGGCAGGGACGACTGGGAGCCGGGGGCGTCCGGGGCGGTCGCCCCCACCGAGGCGAACATCGCCGTCATCCTCGAGGAGAAGCGGCAGGCAGTGCGCGAGGCGGAGAGGCTCCCGGAAGTGCTCGGCCTCGACCGGATCGGAGTGCCCGAAGGCTTCAAGCGTGAAATCGAGGACCTCCTCGGGCTCTTCACGCTCTACGTCCGCGGCTTCGAGATCTGCGCCCGCGGCGTCTTCCGTGCGGAGAAATACCGCACGGGAAGGGACGACGGAGACCGGAGGGAGGTCGAGACCGCCGTAGCCGACCTCGAGGCCTTCGAGGGGGAAATCGCCGCGGCGCTCGCGGAAAAGGATTACCCTCACCACATTCCCTGGCTCCTGGACCGGAAACGGATCCGGGAACTCGCGGCCGACTTGAAAAAACACATCGGGGAGAACGCATCATGATGAATTTTCGCGCACTCGAACTGCACGGAAAATCCTTCTGGGACCACGCCAAGATCGAACGGGCCCTGGATTTCGTCCGCGCTTACGATCTCACGGCGCTCGTGATCCACGAGTCGGACATGATGACGGAGTTCTTCTTTCCGACGGAATTCTTCGATCCCGGGGCCCCCTGGGACGGGGCGCCGGCACGCCGCGGCGAGAACGCCCTCCACAACAACATGGCCTACCTCCGCGACATCCTGAAGCGGGCGGCGAGGAAGAGGGTCGAGGTCTGGATCGAGGTCAAGGAAATCACCTTCCCCGACGAGATCGTGGAACGGAACCCCGGAGTCCTCAAGAACGGACGCATCTGCCCGACCGATCCTCTCTGGCTCGACG